>JAYRJE010000017.1:0-123829 GCA_041906465.1 Candidatus Didemnitutus sp.
CGCCGGCATCGGCTTCGCGCAGGATGCGGATCTTCTCCTCAGTTTTGAACTTCTTGCCTTTCATGTCTGGGTCCTTTCTTGGCCCAGACTAACTCCCAGAGCGGCTTAAAAATTCGAGGTCACGTCACCTGCATCCACACAGCTGTGGCGCGCCAATCAGGGGGCGCGCCGAAACGTTGCAGGCTTCCGCTTGCCATCAACTGGGCGAATGCCCAAGCCGCGACTCGCTCTTCAAAGTCGACGCCCAGGGCAGCAGCTTTGCCTCCAACACTCGCGGGGTTGCGCATTGGTGCCCAGTTTCAATATCATGAATGAATGAGTCACGGCCGAAAAACGCTGGTGTCATGTGCTCGGCACTTTGTCGTTGGTCGAGTAACCTGCGTTCCCACGTGGCATTGACCCGCTGGATTGGTGATTCAGAATTTTTCCCCTCGCTATGGAATCCGACGCCGACCAGCTGATTCTCCAAATTCTTGAGCGCCTTGCTGCGAAGCCCGGGTATTCGGCGACAGTATCTCCAGCGGAATTTCCTCTTTTCGAGGAATTAGAGACGTCTGGATTCATTGTCGGACAAATCGGTCCTGATACTCACGACGCTCCTCTCACCATGGTCGAACGGGTAAAGATGACTGCGACCGGCCGCCGACATATGCGCGAGCTCAAGAAACAACTAAAATCAGCAATCACGATCCCAACAACGCCGCCAGTCGCCGCACCGGCGGCAGGTCCAAGTGCTCTGTTTCCTGTTTCGATCTCAGCATTTGCTTATGAGCTTCTTGATTCGATTTGGGACCACTATTCCGTCCATCGCGAATGGCCGACCACTTGGGCAGTTCACAGTCGCTTCGAAAAGGCACGCGTAATGTCTGCAAGGGGAGAACTTAAGAGTGACCACCTAATCGAGAACTCATCGAGCCAGGGCAACATCTACGAGCTTCGGATCGGCGGTGTCCTGTTGACAAAATCCGGCCGACAAGCCGAACAATTACTTATGTGATCGTGATGTGCCACCACGATGTAGGCACCATTCCGCTAAATCTTTCCGAGAAGAGCGACCTCGGTCGGCAAAAGCTCCAAGCCTTCTACGATAAGGTTCGGAAAGGACGAATCTGTGATCATTGGTCGAACGCGCACGAACTGGCCTCGAAGGTGAAGACAGCAATCTACGACGCCATTGAGAAACACCCTCAGCCCGGTTGGGTCCGTGCAACAACACTCGCCTCCCCAGCTGAACGAAAGGCTCCGCCCAGAGTACCGAGCGCGGTGCCAGCAAACTCGGCGAAGCTTGTTGGGATACCTTCTTTGTGGCACTCCGGACACCAGCAGTGACTGCGACGAAGAAGCCGCAGTTTCGGGAACAGGTGCGCCCAGCGCACGATCGTGGCCTCCTGCAGGTTTGAAACCATCATCAGCGCCTCAAGGATCTCGATCCAACGCGTGGCGTTGCGGTGGCCGTTGATTGCCCAGCCCATTTTGAGCTCCTTGGTGCTGCGGAGCCAACGGCCAGTGTTCTCCGGCTGCCCGATGGCGTGCCATTCGAGGCCGCGGTGGAGGAGACCCGAGGGCCTGTGGAAGTGCTCTTCCGAAACGCGCGCAACAAAGCTTGCTAGGCTCTCGACTTGCCCAGTTCCGCAACCGAGTAGCGGCACTTTGAACAGCCATGAGCGCGGAGGTATCTCCGAGGCCTTCATCAGCTTGCACGTTCAGCCGACGTGAGGTCACGGAAGGCACCGCCGGTGGGGTCGGAGCGGGGATTGGGCGTCCCTGGCGATTGGTTCCCTCCGCGAAATGCTTGAAGCTGAAGCTCCGCCTGCTCCGAGAACGGAGAACGCAGAAGCTCACGCAAGGAATCGCCATCGTTATCTCGCTCATCCATAATAGGCTCCTTGGATTGTGCCTCTAGGAGCAGTCGCCGAAGTTTTGAGCTGGGCATGGCGGTCGCCTCGAGGTCTTGGAGCTTGATGAAGGTGTGACCGTCGCGGCATGCACGACCTAGGGCCTCCATGAGCCAGTTTTTCAGAATGCCAGCGCAGCCCAGGGTGCGTTCGTAAATGAAGTTCGCTCGGGACGGGAGGTCCAGGGTGTGGTCGAGCGGCAGATTACTCCCGAATTTTTTCACCATAAGCATGAAGGCATTCAGCTCACCCTGTTTTTCCCAACGATAGCGGGAAAAGTGGAAGGTGTTGCCACGACGTGCGAGTTGCGCCGAAGCGTCGAGTAACGCAGCAAGCTCATAGGTGCCGAACATGACGTGAAGGGTCTTCGACCGGTTGGCGATGGACTTGATCTTGTCCAATTGTTGAGGAAGCAGACGGGCGTTGGATACTTGGCAGAGGTGGTTGGCTTCATCCAAGAAGGTCACCACCGGGCGGCGATGGGCGATGGCGGAAAGGACTGCTTGGTGGGCGCCTTGCGACCGAGGAACGTGTGGCAGCGTGCTCATGAATTCCTTGGATGGCGGGACCGCGACTTTGAGTTCGGCCTGATAATCGGCGTAGAACGGAGCCCAGGCGAAATTGCCGACGTTGGTCGCCTGCACCTCGAAGGCTACCGAGGGAACGCGCGAACGATCTGCGATGAGTTCGTCCTTAAACATCTCAAGAACCATCCTTTGAGCGGTCGACACCAGGCGCGACTTTCCAACCCCGGTGGGGCCGACGATGAAAAGCAGGTTCGAATCCGCTGGGTAAAGGATGCGATTGCGAATGAGGGTGAGCGCCTCGTTGAAGCGCTGGTGGGTAACCAGACCCCGCTCGAGCCTATCGCGGGCTTCGAACATCACCTTCTGGGCGGCGGGAGAAATCAGACTTAAATATCTGTGCTCGGCCATGGCTCAGTCCTCCATCACGAGTTCGCAGTCGAGGTTCACGTCCAAGGGAAGTGGATGAGAGGTGTCCTCGAGCAGCTTGCCGCTCGGAAACTGTGCGACGTTGTTTGGTTTGGGCGGTGTTGCAGGCTTCGGCGCCGGGCTGGTGCCCTTAGAAAAGTCACCGACGTCGAGATGATCGCGATCGCGGCCGCTTTGAAGGTGCCGGTGACGAGTTTGTTTCCGTCACGCTAACGATTTACGAAAATCCGAACGCGTCTGATGGCCAAACTAGTTTGGACGCATCAAGCGTCCCTCTTGGCCAACTAGTCGGTAGGTCGACATCGCCCGGCGTGGGGTCTCGCCCCCAGAGTGGTGGGCCCGGCGGGATTCGAACCCGCAGCCAAGGGATTATGAGTCCCCTGCTCTGACCGTTGAGCTACAGGCCCCCGATTTTTTTCGCTGCTGCGTTCGACAGTGCAACCCGCTGCGAGCCGCGCGAGCCAATTTCGGTCGGCTCGCCGCCCGCTCACCGCCGCCGCCGGTAGTCACTCGGTGAAAGGCCCGTGACCTTGCGGAAGAGCTGCGCGAAGTGGCTGGGATTTGAATAGCCGACGTCGTTGGCGATCGCGATCACGCTGCGCGAGGTTTCGCGCAGCAAGCGCTTCGCCGCCTCAAGCCGCAGCTGGATGAGGTAGCGCGACGGCGGCAAGCCGGTGGCGCGCTTGAAGAGACGGTTGAAATGAAATTCGCTCAGCCCTGCCTGCTCTGCCAATCGCGCCAGGCTGAACTCCTCGGCGAGGTGCGCCGCCATCCACTCAGTGATGCGGCGCAGCTTGAAACCGGGCAGCGACGGCGTGTCGCCACGCGCGTCGGTGAGTTCCGCGTAGTTTCGCGCCAAGTGGATCGCGATCGCCTGCGCCAGTCCGCGAATGAACATCCGGCTGGCGGTGCGCCGCGTGGCCTCTTCCCGCAGCTGCTGCAGCAACGCCGTCAACGGCGTGTCTTCGAAGCCGGAAAGATCGCGCATGCGAGCCCGCGGCGCGTCGGGCCCGAACACCTCCGTCAGCGCCTCGGTGAACAGCGGCAAGCTCAGCACGATCAGCGTCGTTTCAAACCGCTCGGCCGACAGCGTGCGCCAGCGGAATTCATAAGGCGCGCCACCGGTCGTCAGGAACAACGAGCCTTTTTTCAGCCGGCTCGTGAGCCAGGGACCGCCGGGCTCGCGCTCCTGCGCCTCGGCTTCGCCGGACGAAGTCCACGCCAGAAACGGCTCCGTGATCGCCGGCATCGTGAAAATCCCGGACACCGGCGGAAGAGCCAGCACGGTGAGCCGCACGTCCTGCCACGCCGGGCCCTCCCCCACGAGGATGCGCTGTCCGATCGCGTAGCGATCGAGCGCTTCGGCGGAGGTGGTGTGCGGAACCGGCTTGGGCATGCGGAGCTCCGACTAAACGCAAGCGCCCGCGCCTGACAACCCCGCGCGCGATTCGCCCGCGTCCGCGCTTTTGAGCAATCCGACAACAGGTCGCGCAAAGCCCCGGGCGACGCGCGACGCATCCTCCGCTAGACTGGGTTCGATCCCCGAACCATCCGCTCCCATGCAAACCCGCCGCCTCGGAAAAAGTAATCTCGAAGTCTCCGCCCTCGGTCTCGGCTGCATGGGCCTGAGCTTCGGCCTGGGCCCCGCCGTCGAGAAATCGCAAGCCATCGCGCTCATCCGCGCCGCCGTCGAGCGCGGCGTGACCTTCTTCGACACCGCGGAAGTCTACGGCCCGTGGGTGAACGAGGAAATTGTCGGCGAAGCGCTCGCGCCCTTCCGCGACCGCGTGGTGATCGCCACGAAATTCGGCTTTCGCATCGGACCGGAGGGCGCTCGCCTCGATGGCCTCGACAGCCGGCCCGCGCACATCCGCGCGGTCGCCGAAGCTTCGCTAAAACGACTGCGGGTCGACGTGATCGATCTGTTTTACCAGCACCGCGTCGATCCCGAGGTGCCGATCGAGGACGTCGCCGGCACCGTGCAGGATCTGATTCGCGAAGGGAAGGTGAAGCACTTCGGCCTTTCCGAAGCCAGCGCGAAAACCATCCGTCGCGCGCACGCCGTGCAACCCGTCACCGCACTGCAGAGCGAATACTCGCTCTGGTGGCGCGAGCCCGAGGCGGAAATCCTGCCAACGCTCGAGGAACTCGGCATCGGCTTCGTGCCGTTCAGCCCGCTCGGAAAGGGTTTCCTCACTGGCAAGATCGACGCGGCGACGTCGTTCGCCGCGGATGACTTCCGCAATGTCGTGCCGCGCTTCACACCCGCAGCCCGTCAGGCCAACCAAGCCGTCGTCGACCTGCTCGGCACGACCGCCGCACGCCTGCACGCGACGCCCGCCCAAGTGGCGCTCGCCTGGCTGCTCGCGCAGAAGCCGTGGATCGTGCCGATTCCCGGCACGACTAAGCGGCCCCGCCTCGAGGAAAATCTCGGTGGCGCCTCCCTCGTGCTGTCATCGGACGACCTGCGCGAGATCACCACCGCGGCCAACAAGATCGTGGTCCACGGCGCGCGTTACCCAGCGCATCTGCAAAAACTCGTCGGTCGCTGAACGCCTCCATTCTCCACTCTCAGTCCTCACTTCCCTCCCTCAACCCGCCTTTCTCCATGCCCACTCCCCGCGCCTACTCCGTCAAAGCCTACTCCACCGCCAGCGCGAAATCGCCGCTTGCTCCCACGACCATCTCGCGCCGCGAACCCGGCGCGACGGACGTAAAAATCGACATTCTCTACTGTGGCGTCTGCCACTCCGATCTCCATTTCGCGCGCAATGAATGGAGCTTCACGCAATACCCGGCCGTGCCTGGGCACGAGATCATCGGCCGGGTCGCATCGGTCGGTGCCGGCGTGAAGAAATTCAAGGCGGGCGACCTCGTGGGCGTCGGCTGCCTCGTCGACTCGTGCCGCACCTGTCCCGATTGTCGCGATGGCTTCGAGCAATTCTGCCCGGGAATGGTGATGACCTACGGCAGCACCGACCCGGTGCTCGGCGGCGGCACGCTCGGCGGTTATGCACAGGGGATTGTGGTGACGGAGGACTTCGTGCTGCGCATTCCGGAAAACCTCAACCCCGCCGCCGCGGCACCGCTGCTCTGCGCTGGCATCACGACCTACTCGCCGCTGCGCCACTGGAAAGTCGGTCCCGGTCAGAAGGTCGGCGTCGTTGGTCTCGGCGGTCTCGGCCACATGGGCGTGAAGTTCGCCCGGGCCTTCGGCGCTCACGTCGTGCTGTTCACCACTTCGCCCGGCAAAACGGCCGACGCGCTCCGGCTCGGCGCGCACGAGGTCGTCGTCTCGAAAGACGAGGCGCAGATGGCCGCGCACGCCGGCAGCTTCGACTTCATCCTCGACTGCGTGTCCGCGCCGCATGATCTCAACGCCTACCTCAATCTCCTCAAGCGCGACGGCAATCTCACGCTCGTCGGCGCGCCCGAGAAGCCGCTCGCCGTGGCCGCGTTCCCGCTGATCATGCGCCGGCGCTCGTTTTCCGGTTCGCTGATCGGCGGCCTGCCCGAGACGCAGGAGATGCTCGATTTTTGCGGTCAGCACCGAATCACCAGCGACGTCGAAATGATCCGCATGGATCAGATCAACGACGCCTACGAACGCATGCTGAAGAGCGACGTGAAATATCGCTTCGTCATCGACATGGCCTCGCTGAAGTGAGGCCAACAACCGCCCGCCAGCGCCGGAGCGCGGCCATGGCTTCAGCGCACCTTGGGCACCAAGCGTTCCGCCCCGCCTGGCGGCGCCACGGAAGCACGCTGGATGAGTTCGACAGGGAAAATGATCGGCTTGTCGGTCGATCCGGCACTCGTTTCGGGCTTCTCGATCCGATTGAGCAACACGTCGACCGCGCGCGCGCCCATGGCCCGCAGCGGCTGGCGCACGGTCGAAAGTTGCGGCACGCACATGCGCGCGGCGAGCGAGTCGTCGAAACCGGCCACGGAAACGTCGTCCGGCACGCGCAAGCCGAGTTCGGCGAGCGCCTCGATGCAGCCGATCGCCACGCCATCGTTCACGCAGAAGATCGCATCGGGCAACGGCTGCCCCGCGTGACGCCGCAACCACGCCCGCAAGGCGGCCACGCCTTCGTTCGCATTGAAACCCGTCGTCACGAGTAAATCGGGGTCGAAGGTCTGGCGCAGCGAAGCCAGCGCGCGCTGGTAACCGCGGATGCGTCGCTGCGGCCCGATGAGATCGCTCGGGCCCGCGAGGTGCATGATCCGACGGTGTCCCTGCACGAGCAGGCGCCGCGTGATCTCGTAGGCGCCGCGCTCTTCGTCGCTCTCGATGTTGAGCACGCCGGGCAATGCGATGTTCGCGTGAATCGAGACGAATGGCGTGTGGCTCGGCAACGGGACGTGGTCCTCGTGGAAGGTCGGCGCGAGCAGAATGAGGCCGTCGATGCGTCCGTCGCAGAAACGATGCAGGCGCTCGGGGTCCTTGGCCCAGTCGTGCAAGGCGAACACGGTGGTGTTCTGATTATGCCGCGCCGCGCCTTCGAGAATGCCGTTGAACACCTCGAGAAAGTAGTGGTTCAACTCGCCGTCCGCGATGACCGCCGCGACGCCGATGGTGTCCATGCGGCGATTCGCCAGCGCGCGCGCAGCGGCGTTGGGCCGATAAGCCAGTTTGTTCGCCGCGGCGAGGATGCGCTCGCGCGTTTCCGGCGAGATGCGCGATGACGTGCGCGCGCCGTTGAGCACGGCGGACGCGGCCATGGCGGACACGCCGGCGATCCGGCCGACGTCGGCGAGCGTGGCGGCGCGAACGTGTTTGGTTTTTTTCTTGGCGGGACGCGGCATGGCGGAATGGCGCAATCTCACGCGCGACGGCGCCGAGGGCAAGCCACGGCTCCGCCGGAAGGGCTCATGCGACCGGTAGCGCGAGCATCGTCGCCCCCGGCGCGGCGGCGACCACCGGGCCGGCGCCAACCTGCCCGGACCACCTCGCGGGCGCGGCGCCTTGCCAGACAATCTCCACCCGCGCGCCATGACGCCGCGCGGTAGCGCGCGCGCGGCTCTCGCCGGTCGGAGCGAAAAATTCCGCCATCGCGCTGGCACCATCGGCGAGTTCGAAGATCCGCAGCGTCACGCCGTCAACGAGATCGTAGTCCGGCCGGTCATCCGTCGCGCCGAGAGCGATGATGCTGCCCGGACGCACGAACAACGGCAGGCTGAGGAAACCGTGGCGCGCGCGGTGCCAGCGGCCGCCCTCCTGCACTTCACCGCTGAGCAGATGCGTCCAGCGTCCGGCCGGCAGGTAGTAGTCGACCGAGCCGTCCTCCGTGAACACCGGCGCGACCAGCAGCGCGCCGCCGAGCAGGTATTGGCGATCGAGCGGATCGCACGCAGGATCGTCGGGAAACTCGAGCGTCATCGCGCGCATCGTGGGCACGCCGTCGCGATGCGCCTCGACGGCCGCGGCCCAGAGATAGGGCATGAGGCGGCACTTCAGTTTCGTGAAGAACCGCACGACGTCGCTTGCTTCTTCGTCGTAAGCCCACGGCACGCGGTAGCTGGTGCTGCCGTGCAGCCGGCTGTGCGACGAGAGCAGGCCGAACGCCGCCCAACGCTTGTAGATGTAGGCGGGCGCCGTGCCTTCGAAGCCGCCGATGTCGTGACTCCAGAACCCGAAGCCGCACAGGCTGAGCGAGAGTCCACCGCGCAACGACTCGGCCATCGACTCCATCGTCGACCAGCAATCGCCGCCCCAGTGCACCGGCAGCCGCTGCCCCGTCGCGTAGCTCGAGCGCGCAAAGAGCACCGCTTCACCGCGGCCGCGCTTGGCCTCGATGGCTTTGAAAACGCACTCGTTGTAGAGAATCGGGTAGAAGTTGTGCATCTTCACCGGATCGGAGCCGTCGTGATAGACGACGCCTTCCGTCGGGATGCGCTCGCCGAAGTCGGTCTTGATCGCATCGACGCCCGTCTCGAGCAGGCGCGTGATGTGTCCCGCGAACCACTCCGCCGCGGCCGGATTCGTGAAGTCCACGATGCCCATGCCCGGCTGCCAGAGATCGGTCTGCCAGACGGAACCGTCCGTGCGCTTGAGCAGATAACCCTTTTTCGCGGCCTCGGCGAAGAGCGCCGAACGCTGCGCGATGTAGGAGTTGATCCACACGCAGACACGGAGTCCGCGCTCGTGCAACCGGCGCAGCAACCCGATCGGATCAGGAAACACGCGCGCGTCCCATTCAAAGCTGCACCAGTCGAACTCGCGCATCCAGAAACAGTCGAAGTGGAACACGTGCAGCGGCAGGTCGCGCTGCTTCATGCCGTCGATGAAGCTCGTGACGGTCGCCTCGTCGTAGTTCGTCGTGAACGACGTCGAGAGCCACAACCCGAACGACCACGGCGGCGGCAGCGCAGGCTTGCCCGTAAGCGCCGTCAGGCGCCGCAGCACATCCTTCGGGTGCGGCCCCGCGATCACGAAATACTCCAGGCTCTCGCCCGGAATCGAGAACTGCACGCGCGAGACTTTTTCCGTCGCGATCTCGAACGACACGTGCCCCGTCTCGTTTACGAGCACGCCGTAGCCGCGATTCGTGAGATAGAACGGCACGTTCTTGTAGGCCTGATCGCTGCCCGTGCCGCCGTCCTTGTTGGCAATCTCGATCGACTGGCCGTTCTTCACGAAACTCGTGAAGCGCTCGCCGAGTCCGTAAACATTTTCACCGACCCCGAGGGTCAAGCCTTCGACCACGTGGTTCGCCCCACCTGTGCACTGCATGTAGGCCGCGCCACGCCAGCCGCTGCGCGTGAGCACGCGATCGCCGCTCGTGAAGGTCAATGCGTAGCCGCCTTCGCGCGTGACGCTGGCCGTGAGTCCGCCGCTGGTGAGCGAGGCGACCGCGGCATCCGCGACGATCCTCACCGCCGGATTGGTCTCCGCCAGGGGCAGGAACGGGCCGCGCTGAAGCGCACCGCGGAAATGTTCGATGCGCACGCGAATGACGTTCTCCAGTGGAGAGCTCAGCCGGATCGTCAGCAGCGGGCCTTGCAACGTGTCGCCGCGATGGCGAATCGGTCGCGTCGGCGCGTCGATCACGAGCATGTCGCCGTCGCGCGCGACGGTGTGGGCTTCCGCAGGATAGTGGGCTTGCACACCCGGCTGGAGCAGCCAGGCGCCGTCAGTGAATTTCATGGCAGGGGCAAAATAGAGCGGGAGTGCTGTGATGTAGCGTTAAATCTTGCAAGGCAACCCGAAATTTCCTCTCAATCAGCGCGTCCCCTCGCCCCGATGAGTGCCTTTCGCTGCTCTTGGTTCGCCGCGTTGTCGGCGAGCGTGCTGTTGGCTGGTAGTTGCCTGGTCGCGCCTGCGGCCGTGCCCTCCGCGCCCTACGCGTGGCGCAACGTCGCCGTGCGCGGCGGCGGCTACGTCACCGGCCTGACGTTTCACCCGCGCGAAGCCGATCTGCTCTACGCGCGCACCGACGTCGGCGGAGCCTACCGCTGGGATGCGGCGCGGCGCGCCTGGCTGCCGCTCAACGACAGCTTCGACCGCGCGCACAACGATCTCTTCGCCGTCCTCAGCGTGGCGCTCGATCCGCACGATCCGGCGAAGGTCTACCTCGCCTGCGGCGCGTATTTCGCCGAGTGGGCCCGCACGGCCGCGGTGCTGAGCTCCAGCGATCGCGGTGCCACGTGGGAAATCGCCGAGTTGCCCCTCAAGCTCGGCGGCAACCAAGACGGACGCGGCACGGGCGAGCGCCTGCAGGTCGATCCGCACGACGGCCGCCACTTGTTGCTCGGCACGAATCACGACGGCCTCTGGCGGAGTCGCGACAGCGGACGCACCTGGATGCAGGTGCCGGGATTTTCGCCAAGCGGCGCGACGTTCGTGCTGTTCGATGCGACGAGCGGACAGGACGGTCGGGCGACGCCCGTCGTTTACGCCGGAGCGGCCGACACCGCCAAGGAAACACTTTACCGCTCGGCGGACGGTGGCAAGACGTGGACGCCCGTCGCCGGACAGCCGCGCGGACTGCTCTGGCATCACGCCGCCATCGATGACCGCGGCGTGCTCTTCCTCGCCGGCGGCGACGGCCTCGGACCCAACGGAGTCACCACCGGCGCCGTCTGGAAATTTGAGCCGGCCAACGGTCGATGGACCGACATCAGCCCCGTCCGTCCGGACGCGGCGCAAAACGACACGTTCGGTTACGCCGGCCTCGCGCTCGATCCACGCCTGCCCGGCACGCTCTACGTCTCCACGCTCAATCGCTGGACGAAGGGCGACGAGATTTTCCGCTCCACCGACAATGGCGGCTCCTGGGTGCCGCTGCTGGCGCACTCGCAATTCAATCCCGCCGGCGCGCCCTACGTGAAGCACCTGAAGCCGCATTGGATCAGCGACCTCGCCATCGACCCCGCGCACACCGAGCGCCTGTGGTTCGTCACCGGTTACGGCGTGTGGGCCACCGACCGGGCCAACGCCGATGTCGACACCGGAAAACCGATCGTCTGGATGTTTCCCAACAAGGGCCTCGAAGAGACCGTCGTCGACGAACTCATCAGCCCGCCGCAAGGCGCGCCATTGCTCAGCGCAATGC
This sequence comes from Candidatus Didemnitutus sp., assembly GCA_041906465.1. GTDB lineage: Bacteria > Verrucomicrobiota > Verrucomicrobiia > Opitutales > Opitutaceae > Didemnitutus. The sequence goes on from JAYRJE010000017.1 coordinate 11,407, forward strand.
CCGACCTCGGCGGCTTCCGCCACGACAACCTCGCCGTCTCACCGGCCAATGGATTTTTCCAACCGCATCATAGCCACAACCCCGGCATCGCCTTCGCCGAACGTGCGCCACACCTGATGGTGCGCACGCACTGGGGCCCGACGCGCGGCGCGCTCTCGCGCGATGGTGGCGCGACTTGGGAGAACTTCGCCACCGCCCCCGAGCCGGCGACGAAACACGGTCCCGGCATCGCCGCACTCTCCGCCGACGGCACGCGCTTGGTCTGGCTCCCGAAGGGCGGCAAGCCGTTCTACTCGACCGACGGGGGCGCCACCTGGCACGAAAGCCGTGCGAGCCTCGTGGCCACGACCTCATGGGAATCTTACGGTCCCGTCGCGGACCGCGTGAATCCGCTTCGTTTCTACCTCTACGACCCGATGGTCGGCGCACTCCACGCGAGCGCCGACGGCGGCGTCAGCTTCGAGCGCATCCGCGGGTTGCCCGCCAAAGCCGGCAAACTCCGCGCCGAGCCCGGCGTCGAAGGCAGTCTCTGGCTGCCAACAGAGGAGGCGCTGCTCGTCTCGCGCGACGGCGGGAAGACCTTCCGTCCGCTCGCTGGTGTCAGCGCCGCGCGCCAGGTCGGTTTCGGCGCGCCCGCCCCGGGCCGCTCCGAGGCGGCGATTTTTCTCGATGGCACCGTGCGCAACGAAGACGCGTTCTTCCGCAGCGACGACGGTGGCGACACCTGGGTTCGCCTGAACGACGCACGCCTCCGCCTCGGCTGGCTGCGCTGCCTCAGCGGCGACCCGCGCGTGCACGGCCGCGTCTATCTCGGCACGAGTGGCCGCGGCATCTTCGTCGGCGAACCGTTGCCGAAGTAGCGCCGGCTTGGGTGGAACGGGTTGAGGTCAATCCGTTCCGAGCGCGTTGAGATCAACGCGCTGCGCGCGATCACTTCGCTGCTGGAGCGGGCGCCCCCTTGGGCTCCTCGTCGATCACGTAACCGCAGCTGAGCAGGTAAGTATCCGGCTGCTCTGCCTTCGGCGTCAGCACGAGGCACCAGACGGAGTTGCCATCAACGGCCATGAGCATCGTCGCGGGCTTCATGGTCGAGAGCCGTGTATCGTAGAACTTCGCCAGCTTGCGATCGGTCTGTTCCGCGATCTGCTGCACAACTGCCTGGAGCGCCAGGCTGGGCGTCGGCGTTCTCAGCGTGACGCCAACATCGTAGGAAGCGGCGGTGAGCGCGGGGCGGCTCCCTTTCTTCACGATCTGCTTCATGGCATCCGAAACCGGATAAACGAAAACTCGTCCGTTCCCCTCGACCAACTCGAACTCCGGACAACTCTTCAGCGTGACGACGTGCATCGGCTGGACAGCCCAAAGGCGAACACAGACCGCACAGGCGAACGCGAGCGACAAGATGAGCTTCATGGTGCGCAAACTTTGCGGTCGGGTTGACGAAAATAAACCGTAGACGTTCAGACGATCGCGTTTCGCGCGATCACTTCGGCGTAGTAGCGCGCAGAGAGTTTTGGGGTGCGCTGCTGCGTCGCGTAGTCGACGTGCACGATGCCGAAGCGTCGCGCGTAGCCGTCTTCCCACTCGAAGTTGTCCATGAACGACCAGAGGAAATAGCCCGCCACCGGCACGCCGTCGCGGATCGCCCGCTCGAGTTCGCGCAGGTGTCCACGCAGATAGTCGCGACGGTGCAGGTCGGCCACTTCGCCGTTCACCACCGGCTCGTGCGTGTAGCCGCAGCCGTTTTCCGTGATGTAGATCGGCCGCGCGCCATAGACCTCGAACGCCAGCCGCGTGCCCCAATACATCACTTGCGGCGTCAGGTTCAGCCACGCGCTGTCGGCCCGCGGATAATTCGTCGGCAGCGGAATCTCCTCGGGCACGCCATCCCGCCCCGCCCGCACGAACGTGCCGGTGTAGAGATTCAACCCGAGAAAATCCGTCGGCGCGCTGATGAGCGCCAGATCGCCATCCTGCACGCGCGGCGCGTCGGCGCCGCAGCGCGCGAGATATTCCGCGGAGTAGCTGCCGGTGTAGATGACGCCGAGCAGGTGCGCGTTGCTCCGGGCGAACCACGCGCGCGCCGCCGCGATATCGGCCTCCGTTTCCGTCACAGGCATGCAGATGTCGCTGTTGTCGGTCAGGCCCACCTGCGCACCGGGTCCGCCGAACTGCCGCACCGCCCGCACCGCGTGGCCGTGGCACAGCAGCGCGTGATGGTAAGTCTGGTTCACCTCGGCGGGCGGCAGCTTCCGCCCCGGCGCCTTCCGGCAGAAATCGTAGCCGAACTGCGTGAAGCAGCGGATCTCGTTCAGCGTGATCCAGTGCTTCACGTCGCCGGCGAACTCACGCACCACCGTGTCCGCGTAGCGCGCGAACGCCTCGACCGTCACGCGACTCGCCCACCCGCCGCGATCCTCGAGCGCCTGCGGCAGATCCCAGTGAAACAGCGTCACCCACGGCGTGATGCCGTGCGCTTTCATGGCCGCAAACAGCCGGTGATAAAAATCGAGGCCGGCGCGGTTCACCTCGCCGTCGCCCTGCGGGAAAATGCGCGGCCAGGCCAGCGAGAGGCGGTAGTTCCGAATGCCGAGCGAGCGCATCAGCGCGAAATCCTCGGCGAAGCGGTGATAGTGATCGCACGCCACGTCGAGCGTGTCGCCGTTGTGCGTCTTGCCCGGCACGCGGGAGAAGCGATCCCACACCGACTCGCCCTTGCCGTCTTCTTGAGCGGCTCCCTCGATTTGCGGCGCGGCGGTGGCGACGCCCCAAACGAAATGGGCGGGAAAGGCGGAGACACTCGGCGAGGAAGGCAACATGGTGGAGAGGGGACGCGGGAGATGAAAAACGTCAACATGCGCCGGAAAAGCTGCGTGAAAAGCCTGATTTAACGAAAAACTTGCCTCCTTCGCCCGGTTCTCCCACACACTCAGGGGTCATTGCGAGGAGCGCAGCGCCGGAGCCATCCCGCTGGATCGCCACGACGCGCTTCGCGCCCTTCGCGACGACAAAGACGGCCGAAGCACTCGGCGCGTTCACTTTGCTGCCCAAGCCCCTCATCCCATGAAGCGACTGCTCCTCTCGGTGCTGGCCGCCGCACTCTGCGGTGTGGCTGGATTCGCCGCCGACAATCTCGCCCCTCGCGAACGCGCGAACTTCAACGCCGGCTGGCGTTTCGCCTTCGGCCATCCCTTCGACGCCGCCAAAGACTTCAACCACGGCACGGGCTACTTCTCGTATCTCGCCAAAGCCGGCTTCGGCGACGGCCCCGCCGACCCGAAGTTCGACGCCAGCGCGTGGCGCGAGCTCGATTTGCCGCACGACTGGGCGGTCGAGGCGCCGTTCGACGGCAAGGGCAGCCACAGCCACGGCTACAAGGCCATCGGACGCAATTTCCCCGAGCGCAGCGTCGGCTGGTATCGGAAAACTTTCACAGTTCCCGAGAGCGATCTCGGCCGGCGCATCGCGCTCGAGTTCGACGGCGCGCATCGCGACGCGGTCGTTTTTGTCAACGGCTTCTACCTCGGTCGCGAGCATCGCGGCTCGACGAGCTTCCGCTACGACATCACCGACTACCTGAACTACGGCGGCGAAAACGTCGTCGCCGTGCGCGTCGACGTGACCATGGAGGAAGGCTGGTATTACGAGGGCGCCGGCATCCATCGCCACGTCTGGCTCACGAGAACCGCACCCGTGCACGTCGGACACTGGGGCACCTTCGTCACGACCGAAATGCGCGCCGACGGTGCCGCCGACGTCACGGCGCGCGCGACGATCGTCAACGCCGGCGCCGCGCCAGCGGAGTTTCAGCTGGAGCAAATCGTGCTCCGCCCCGACGGCAGCACCGCCGCCACCTTCCTCAGCACCACAACGAAGATCGACGCCGGAGCACAGCAGGAGATTGCGTGCACGCTGGCCGTCGCACAGCCGCAGCTCTGGTCAGTCGAAACGCCCGCGCTGCACCGCCTCGTCACGCTCGTGCGCGACGCCGCCGGCGTGACGGTCGATCGTTACGAGACGCCGTTCGGCATCCGCACGATCCGCTTCGATCCCAACCAGGGATTCTTCCTCAACGGCCAGCACGTGAAGTTGAAGGGCGTGAATCTGCACCAGGACCACGCCGGCGTCGGCGTCGCGGTCCCGGATGCGCTGGCCGAGTTTCGCCTGCGCCGCTTGCGCGAGATGGGTTGCAACGCCATCCGCACCTCGCACGAGCCGCCCAGCCCGGCGTTCCTCGATGCGTGCGACCGCCTCGGCTTCCTCGTCATCGACGAAAACCGCCTCATGGGCGCGAGCCCCGACCAGTTGGGCGCGCTCGAAACCATGATCCGCCGCGATCGCAATCACCCGAGCGTCATCCTCTGGTCCGTCGGCAATGAGGAGTGGCGCATCGAAGGCAACGTCCTCGGCGCCCGCCTCACCGCGACAATGCAGGCACACGCCCGCCGCCTCGATCCCACGCGCCGCACCACCGTCGCGATCAGCGGCGGCTGGGGCGGTAGTTCCACGACGACCGACGTCGTCGGCTACAACTACATCAACCAATCCAATCCCGACAAACAGCACGCCGAGTTCCCGCACCAGCCCGGCGTCGGCACCGAGGAAACCACGACGCAAGGCACGCGCGGGATCTATTTCGACGACAAGGCGCGCGGCCATCTCGCGCCGATGGAGAAAGGCGACACCGGCGGCAATTGCGAGAAGGGCTGGAAATACTACGCCGAGCGCCCGTTCCTCGCCGGCATCTTCTTCTGGACCGGCTTCGATTACCGCGGCGAGTCCACGCCGCTCTCGTGGCCCACGCACAGCACGCAGTTCGGCATCCTCGACACCTGCGGCTTCCCGAAGGACAGCTTCTATTACCTGCAATCGTGGTGGACCGAGCAACCCGTGCTGCACGTGGCGCCGCACTGGAACTGGCCAGACCGCGTCGGCCAGGAGCTGAAGGTCACGTGCTACAGCAATCACGAGGCCGTCGAACTCTTCCTCAACGGCACTTCGCTCGGCAAAAAGGACATGCCGCGCAACAGCCACCTCGACTGGTCGGTCGCCTATCAACCCGGCGTGCTCGAGGCCCGCGGCTATCGCGGCGGCCAGGTCGTCCAGACCACGCGCGTCGAGACCACCGGCGCGCCGACGAAGCTCGTGCTCACGCCCGACCGCACGAGCCTGCGCACCGGCGCGAACGCGCCCGCCGGCGGCGACGTGATCGTGTTCGCCGTCTCATCCGTCGACGCGCAAGGCCGCCACGTCCCCGTCGCGAGCAATCGTGTGAAGTTCACCGTCACCGGCGGCCGCATCCTCGGCGTGGGCAACGGCGATCCCGGCTCGCACGAGGCGGACCGCGCGAGCGAGCGCAGCCTGTTCAACGGCTACGCGCAGGTCATCGTGCAGGCCCCGCGCGACGGCGGCGCGCTGAGGCTCACCGCGCAAGCCGACGGCCTCGCCTCGGCCGAAGCAACCATCGCGCCGGAGGTGCCGCCGCATTCGCCCGCGCGCTGAGCTTCGCGATTTCACTCCGCTCCTCTGCCCCCGTATGAGCGCAGCGAAGAATCCCGTCGGCACCCGTCGGCGGTGCCGCGGGTTCCCCGAGCAGAATTCTCCTCCGCGCGCCGATTGACCGACCAACCTCCGCCCCCCTTCCCCATGAGCGAATCCGTCCCCCCCGCCGCGCCGACCAGCGCCCACTCGCACGCCACCGCGCCCGAGGACCGCGTGCCGTTTCTCCAGAAATTCGGCTACGGCCTCGGCACCTTCGTCGACATGTGGGGCCACTGGCTCTATCCGAACATCGGCTTCCAGGTATTCGCGCTTTTCCTCGGCGTGAAACCCGAGCTCGTGGGTCTTGCGTTAATCGCGAACCGGCTCTTCGACGCGCTCTCCGATCCGCTCTTCGGCTGGCTTTCGGACAACACCCGCACGCGCTTCGGTCGTCGTCGGCCCTACATGCTGGTCGGCGCCGTGCTCGCCGGTCTCGGCCTGCCGCTCCTGGTGGGCGTCGCGCCCGGCTGGGGCAGCTCGATGTTCCTCGGTTACGAGGTCTCGAATTACTTCTGGTTCATGCTCGTGTCGTCGGCGCTCTATCTGCCGGTCGTGAGCTGCTTCAACATGCCCTACATCAGCCTGGGCAACGAGCTGACGCCGGACTACCACGAGCGCACGCGCCTGTTCTCGGTGAAGAACGCCGTGCAAAAAATCCCCGAAGTCGGCCTCTTCTTCGCGGGTCAGTTCTTCACGATGTCCGTCTGGGTCGGTGCCACCCCGGGCAATCTGTGGGAGAAACTCGGCCAGCTCTTCACAACCACGGCCGCGTGGGCGCCGGCGGCCGACGGTTCGAAGCCCAACATGCTGCTCGGCGCGCAGGTGTTCTGCACCATCGCCGGCGCGGTGGTGTTGATGATGGGCCTCACGTCCGCGCTGCTCGTGCGCGAGCGGTATTTCCAAAAGCTCGTCGCCGGCAAACAGGAGAAAATCTCCCTGCGCGAGACGCTGTGGGAAACGCTGAAGTGCCAGCCGTTCCGCATTCAGGTCGTGATGAATCTCTCCTACAGCCTCGGCCTCAGCATGGTCGGCACGCTCGGTCTCTCGGCGACGCTTTACTACGTGTGCCAGGGCAACCTGTCGGAGGGCAACGTGTGGAATTTCTGGATGGGCGTCTCGGGCATGGTGTTCGGTTTCCTCGGCATCCCGACGTTCGCGTGGGTTGCACGGCATTTCGGCAAGCGCCACGCAATGGCCGCGGTATTCTCGACCGCGATCCTCGTCTTCGTCGCCACGTGGTGGCTCTACACGCCGCAGGTGCGCTGGCTGCAAGTGTTCGCGTCCGGCATGATCGCGTTCACCGGCGCCGGTTTCTGGACGCTGCTCTACTCGATCCTCGCCGACGTCGTCGACTACGACGAACTCCAGACCGGCAAGCGGCGCGAAGGCGCGTTCGCCGGCTGCAACTCGTGGATCACGAAGGTCGGCATGGCGCTCGGCGGCGGCATCTCGATGTTCATCCTCGGCTGGATCGGCTTCGACGCGAAACTCGAGGGCGGCCAAACCGCGCACACGCTGTTCATGATCCGCATCCTGCTCGCCGTGATTCCGATCATCGGCCTCAGCTGCGCCCTGGTGGCGCTCGCGCGCTTCCCGCTCTCGCAGGAAAAGATGGCCGACATCCGCCGCCAACTCGAAGCGCGCCGCGGCAAAGTGTGAGCGCACGTTAATTTCCCCTCCGTCTCCATTCCTCTCGTCATGCAATACGGTCATTTCGACGACAAAGCCCGCGAATACGTCATCACGCGCCCGGACACTCCGCGTCCGTGGAGCAATTACCTCGGTTCGCTCGACTACGGCGCGATCATCACGAACAACGCCGGCGGCTATTCCTTCTACAAGAGCGCGCTCGGCAGCCGCTTCCTGCGCCTGCGCTCCAACTCGGTGCCGCTCGACCAGCCCGGCCGCTATTTCTACCTGCGCGATCAGGAGAGCGGCGACTACTGGTCGTCGTCGTGGCAACCCGTCGGCAAGCCGCTCGCGAAATACAAATCCACCTGCCGCCACGGCACCGCTTACACGACGATCACCTCGCGCTACTCCGCGATCGAGACCGAGAGCACCTACTTCGTTCCGCTCGGCCAGGCCTTCGAATACTGGCGCCTCAAGGTCACGAACAAGTCGAAGCAGCCGCGCAAGCTCGCCGTCTTCACCTACTGCGAGATGGCCAGCCCGTGGCACATGCCGAACGACCTGACGAATCTCCAGTATTCGCAGTTCATCACGAAAGCCACCGTCGAGCAGGAGATGCTCGGCCTGGCCGTGCATCCGTATCACGCCTTCGATCCGAAGAAGGACCTCATGGGCTGCCACCGCCTCTGGATGGCACTCGCGGGCGCGCCGCTCGCCGGTTACGAGACGGTCCGCGACCGTTTTCTCGGCACCTGTTACAACACTTACGCCAACCCGCAGGCCGTGATCGACGGCCAGTGCTCGAACTTCCTCGCCGAAGGCGAAAACGCCTGCGGCACGCTCCAGGTCGAAATCGAACTCCAGCCGGGCGAAACGCGCGAACTCATCGTCATGCTCGGCCTCGGCACGCCCGAGTCGCACGGCTACGCCACTCGCGCCGAATTCGGCACCTCGGAGCGTTGCGAAGCGGAACTCCAGAAACTCATCGCGCACTGGCACGGCTTGCTCGCCGGCGTGAAAGTGAAAACGCCCGACGCCGAGTTCGACTCGATGGCCAACGTCTGGGGCGCCTACAACGCGCTCATCACCTACACGTGGTCGCGCCACGCCTCGCTCATCTACAACGGCGAGCGCGACGGCCTCGGCTTCCGCGACACCGTGCAGGATTTCCTCGGCGCCATGCCGATGCTGAAAGACCAGATCCGCGAGCGCCTCGAGCTGATGCTCACCGGCCAGGTCTCGAACGGCGGTGCCATGCCCGTCGTCGCGCCGTTCAGCCACACGCCCGGCAAAATGCCGCCGCCGAAGCGCGAGGAGTATCGCTCCGACGATTGCCAATGGTTCTTCAACGCGATCCCCGACTACGTCGCGGAGACCGGCGACATCGATTTCTACAAAAAGGTTCTGCCTTACGCGGACCAAGGCGAGGCCACCGTGCTCGGCCACCTGCGCCGCGCGCTGGAGTTCAACCTCGAGCGCTCGGGCAAAAACGGCCTGCCCTGCGGCCTCCACGCCGATTGGAACGACTGCGTGAAGATGGGCTACAATGGCGAATCCGTGATGGTCGCCTTCCAGCTCCGCTACGGCCTCGCGACCTACGCGCAAATCGCGGACAAACTGGCCACCGTAGCGCAGGCATCCTGCCTGCCCTCGGAAGCCGGCAAGATGACTGCGCCACCCGACGCCTCGCCCTACCGTGCCGAAGCCGCCTGGGCGCGCGGCGAACTCGCGAAGCTCGAAGCCGCGATCCAACAGGCGACTTGGGACGGCGAGTGGTTCCTCTGGGCCATCGGCGACGACGGCCACCGCTACGGCGCGAAGGCCGAAACCGAGGGCCGCATCTACATCAACACGCAGGTCTGGGCCGTGATGTCCGGCGCCGCGTCGCCCGCGCAGGGCCGCAGCGCGATGGACGCCCTCAAGCGCGAACTCGCCACGCCCTACGGCATCATGCTCAGCGCGCCGCCGTTCACGCACACGCCGCCGACCGTCATGGGCGGCGTTATCTACAATCACGGCATCAAGGAAAACGCCGGCATCTTCTGCCACACGCAAAGCTGGGCGGTCATCGCCGAAGCGCTCCTCGGCAACGGCGACCAGGCCTACGAGTATTACCGCTCGTTCATGCCGTCGGCCTACAACACCCGCGCCGAGCTGCGCGAGATCGAGCCCTACGTCCACTGCCAGACGACTTACGCGACGTGCAACCGCAACGCCGGCAAGTCCCGCGTGCCATGGCTCTCGGGCACCGCGTCGTGGTCGCACCACACCGCGCTGCAATGGATCCTCGGCGTCCGCCCGGAACTCGACGGCCTGCGCATCGATCCGTGCATCCCGAAGAGTTGGCCCGGCTTCACCGTCGAACGCGTTTTCCGCGGCACGACCTACAAGATCGATGTGAAAAATCCGGCTGGCGTCTCGAAGGGCGTGAAATCGCTCGTCGTCGACGGCAAGACGGTCGAAGGAAACCTAATCCCGCTCGCCAGCAGCGACCGCAAGGTCGTCAAAGTGCAAGTGACGCTCGGGTGAGCGCCGCGGTGTAGGTAGGGCGGCGAGTCCCTTCGCCGCCGATGCCCGGCGCGGAATGGAGTCCGCGCCCTACCGCACGCGACCGACGCGTTAGAGGTGGTCGCCGCCGCAGGTAGAACGCGTCGACCTCAACGCATTCTAGCGCGGGCGCGTTGCGAGAAACGCGCTCTCCCGCAGCCGGTCGGAAACCGGTGCCACTTACTCACCCCAACTCCACCACGATCCTCGCGCCGTCCGTGAGCGTTTCGACCGGCACGAGATTCCCGGCGAGCGGCTGACCGTTGAGCGTGAGCGTTTTCACGCCGCGGTTCACGCCGGCGGAATTTCTCACCTCGATCTTGAGCTTCTTACCGCGGAACACGCGCGTCATCGCGAAACCCGGCCAGTTTTTCGGAATGCAGGGATCGATGCGCAGGCCCTCGACCTCGGGACGGACGCCGAGCAGCCAGTGCGTGGCGGAGTAATACGCCCACGACGCCGTGCCCGATAGCCACGGCACGCGCGAGGCGCCCTGGTTGACGTTGAAGGTCGAGTAAGTCGTCTGGCAGTGGACGTAGGGCTCGACCTCGCGGAGCTCGGCGCGGTCGTTGTAGGCGGCCGGCATGAACGCGCGGTAATACTCCCACGCCTGGTCGCCGTTGCCTTGGAGACACTCGGCGATCACGCCCCAGCTTTGGGTGTGCGAGAAGATGCCGGCGTTCTCCTTGATGCCCGCATTGAAGAGCGTCGCCTTCATGATCTCGGGGTTGGCCTTGATGAACGGCGGCGCGCACAGCATCACGCCGTAGGGCGTGGCGAGTTTCTGCTTCATCGTGAGCAGCGCTTGCTTCGCCTGCGCGGGCGTCGCGGCGCCGGACATGACGGCCCACACCTGCGTGTTCATGTAGACCTGGCCTTCGGCGAAATTCTTCGTGCCGTAGATCGTTCCGTCCTGGCCGATGGCCCAGATGAACCACTCGCCGTCCCAGCACACGCGCTGGATTTTTTCGTCGAGTTTCGCGAGTTCGGCGCGCGCCCAGGCGGCTTCGTCGGCTTGGCTCAACTTGTCGGCGATGCCGGCGTAGACATCGAGGCCGAGGCGAACCTGAAACGCGACGAACACGCTCTCGCCGTGATAGCCGAGGCGGATGCAGTCGTTCCAATCGGCGGCGAGACCGCAGGGCAGTCCGTTGCGGCCGGTGCGCTCGAGGTTGAACTCCAGCGCGCGGCGCAGGTGGCCGAGGACGGTCGCTTCGCCGCGGTCGGCGTAAGGCAGCACCTTGTTGTAGAAACCGACATCGCCCGTCTCGGCGACGAAGGCCGGGATGGCGTTGAAGAACCACAGGCAGTCGTCGGAGCGATACTCCTCGTCGGGCGGCGGCGCTTCGTGACCGGGCTTGTGCGAGAACGGCTTGATGACCGGGATCGCACCGCCGTTGGCGAGCTGGCCGGTGAGCATGAGTTCGAGGCGCGGCTGCACGGCGGCGCCGAGCAGTGGGATCGCGCCGAGCATGTCCTGCACGGTGTCGCGGAAGCCGAGGCCGTCGCGCTCGCCGTTGTAGACGAGCGAGGCGGAGCGCGACCACGCGTAGGTGATCATCGCGTTGTAGGCGTTCCAGACGTTGATCATCGAGTCGAACTCGGCATCGGGCGTCCTGATCTGGAGCGAAGCCAGCGGCGCGTGCCACGCGGCCTTGAGCTTCTGCAGCTCGGCTTCGCAGCGCTCGGGATTGCCGAACTCGGCGACGGTCTTCCTGCCGTGCGAACCGACGGTGCCGAGGCCGAGGAGGACGATGATCTCACGCGTCTCACCGGGCGCGAGGACGAGATCGGCCTGCTGGCCGCCGACGACGTTGTCGCCCTCGGCGAGGAAGTTGGAGCACTTGCCCTCGACGACGACCTTGGGCGCCGCGTAGCCACCGTAGCTGCCACAGAATTTTTCGCGGACGGTCTCGACGCCGGCGAGCGGCGCGCCGGTGAGCGCCATCCAGGTGCGCGCGCAGCCGGTGAGGTCCTTGCCGTCGAAATCGTAGTTCGGGTTGCAGGTGATGCCGAGGATGCCGTCCTCCAGCGTCGCGCGCGTGATGAAGAGCGAGTATTGGAGATTCGTGAGATCCTGGAACGTGTGCCAGAGGTTCGCGAACTCGCAGTAGGTGAAGACGGACAGACGGCGCTCGCGCTTCGTCTTGTTGGTGACCTTGAGGCGCCAGTATTCGAACGTCTGCCCGAGCGGGACGAAGTAGGTGGCTTCCGTCGCGATGCCGGCGTAGCGGCTCTCGATCGCAGTGTAGGCCATGCCGTGGCGGCAGGTGCTCTTGTATTTGGCGAGCGGCTTGCCGACGGGCTGCCACGACGCCGACCAGAAATCGCCGTCCTCCTGATCGCGCAGGTAGAACAGGCGGCCGGGCTGGTCGGCCGGGATGCTGTTGAACCGCATGCGCAGGAATCGGCCGGTGGCACCGCTCTTGTAGAACGAGTAGCCGCCGGCGTGGTTGGTGATGATCGCGCCGTATTCGGTCGAGCCGAGGTAGTTGGACCACGGGCGCGGCGTGTCCGGGCGCGTGATGACGTATTCGCGGGCTTGGTCGTCGAAATGGCCGAATTGCATAGAGAAATGGGAAGCGAGTTCAGGAAAGCGGAAGCGGTGCGCCGCGCGCGGCGAGGAAGTCGCGCACCTGCGTGAGCGAGGGCGGGTGCACGCAACCGGGCGCGGTGGTGCAGATGAGAGCGGCGACGGCGCTCGCGAAGCGCACGGCCTCGGCGTCGGACCAGCCGCGCAACAGGCCGTAGATCAGGCCGCCACGGAAGCTGTCCCCTGCCCCGGCGCTGTCGACCATGTCGACAGGGAACGGCGGCTGCTCGTGGCGCGCGCCGCCGGCGCCGCGACCGAACCACGCCGGCCGCGAGCCGTCGGTGAAAACGACGAGACCGGGCACCCGCGCGAGGTAATCGACGAAGAGCTGCTCCCGCGCCGGTCCGACCGGCACGGCAGCGGGATACTCGCGGCGGAGAAATTCGTTGGAGATCACGGCGACGCTCGCGAGCGCTGCGAGTGGCGAATCCGCGCGGGTATCGCAGGTGACGACGGGCAGGCCGGCGGCGTGCGCGGTGCGAGCGACGAGCAGAGTGGTCTCGCCGAAGGACGGATCGACGCAGACGAATTTCGCCGCGCGGATGCGGTCAGCCGACGGCGGCTCCCACTGCGGCGTGGTGAAGAGCAAGTCGATGTAGCGGCCGAAGACGGTGCGCGTGTCGCCGTCGGAGACGACGATTTCGTTCACGCCCGCGTAGCCGGGTTTCACGACGAGACCGGACACGTCGATACCGCGCGAGCGGAGAAACTCGAGCGTGCGGCGGCAGGCGGGAGTGTCGCCGATCCAGTTCCCCTCGAGAGCGACGTCGACGCCGAGCGCGGCGAGGACGAGCGCACTGCCGGTGGCCTCGCCAGCGTGATTGTCGAGCGCCTCGGAGATCTCGGCGTAGCCGTCGGGCGCGGGATAGCGTCCGCGCAGCCGGAGGATTTGTCCGGTGCTGACGTGGCCGAAGCAGTAGACGGTGCTCATTGGTATATTGGTAGGGACGGCTCTCCGAGCCGTCCGCGTTAGGTTGAGATGAATGCAGAGCGCGACGGACGCCTCGGAGAGGCGTCCCTACCAGAGCCCTCAGCCGAGTTCGGCAACGATTTTGGCGCCGCTTTTCAGCTTCGCGGCGGGAATGAGACTTCCGGCGAGCGGTTGACCGTCGAGCGTGAGCGACTTCACGCCGCGGTTCACACCGGCGGGGTTTTTCACCTCGATGTGCAGCGTCTTGCCGCGGAAGACACGTCGCACGGTGAAGCCGGGCCACGCCTTCGGGATGCACGGATCAATGCGCAGGCCGTCGATTTCCGGGCGGATGCCGAGGATGTGGTTGGTCGCGGTGAAGTGCGACCACGACGCCGTGCCGGAGAGCCACGGCACGCGGGAGCGGCCGTATTTTTTCGAGGCGGGCGCGTGCGTGCTCTGGCAGTGGACGAAGGGCTCGATCTCGCGGATCTCGGCCTGGTCGTTCTGCGCGGACGGCATGAAGGCCCGGTAGTAGGCATAGGCTTGATCGCCGTTGCCGCGGGCGATCTCGGCGAGCACGGCCCAGCTTTGCGTGTGCGAGAAGATGCCGCCGTTCTCCTTGTTGCCCGGATTGAAGAGCACGGCGCGCATCACCTTCACCGGCGTCTTCGCGAACGGCGGATTGCAGAGCGCGATGCCGTAGTCGGAGGCGAGCTGCGATTTCACGGCCGCGAGCGCTTTGTCGGTCTGCGCGGGCGTGGCGGCGCCGGAGAGGACGGCCCACACCTGCGTGTTGAGGTAGATTTTTCCCTCCTTCGCCTTCTTGGTGCCGAAGACGACGCCGTCTTCGCTGATGGCCCAGATGAACCAGCCGCCGTCCCAGCAGACCTTCGCGATTTTTCGGTCGAGCTTCGCAAGTTCGGCGCGGGCCCACTTGGCTTCGGCAGGCTTGCGGAGTTGTTCCGCAATCTCGGCGTAGGTTTTCAGCCCGAGACGAAGCTGGAACGCGACGAAGACGGACTCGCCCTTGTAGCCGAGCTTGAGGCAGTCGTTCCAGTCGGCGAGCAGGCCGCAAGGCAGGCCGTGTTTGCCGGTGCGTTCGAGGTTGAACTCCAGCGCGCGACGCAGGTGGCCGAGGACGGTGGCCTTGCCCTGGTCGGCGTAGGGGACGACGAGGTCGTAGAACGCGACGTCGCCGGTCTCCGCGACGTAGGCGGGCACAGCGTTGAAGAACCACTGGCAATCGTCCGAGCGGTAGTGACTCGGCGGCGTCGGCTTCATCTTGCCGGGGACGTGCGACCACGGGCGGACCTCGGGCTGCGCGCCACCGGTCGAGTCCTGCGCGGAGAGCATCAGGATCATGCGCTCGCGCACGAGGGCGGGAATCATCGTCGTGACGCCGAGGAAATCCTGCACGGTGTCGCGGAAACCGAAGCCGTCGCGCTGGTCGCCGGTGTAGACGAGCGAGCACGAGCGCGACCACTCGAAGGTCATGAGCGCGTTGTAGGCGCCCCAGACGTTGGTCATGTGGTCGAAGTCGGCGTCGGGCGTCTGCACCTGCATCGTGTCGAGCAGCGCGTGCCAGTGTTTTTTGAGTTTCGCGAACTCGCGTTCGACGGCGGCGAGGTTGGCGAACTTCGCGCGCGTGCGCTTCGCGACCGGCTCTTTGCCGATGCCGAGGAGCACGATGACGTCGGCCGACTCGCCCGGCGCGAGCTCGAGGTTGCTCTGGATCGAGCCGCAGCCGTTGTCGGAGAAGTGCTCGTGGTTGCCCAACGCGCCGCGCTCGACGGCCTCGGGGCGATCGTAGCTGCGATAGATGCCGAGAAATTTTTCGCGCTCGCAGTCGAAGCCCGCGATCTCGCCGCCGACCTGCGTCATCCACCACCAGCGCGACTGGTCGCCGTTGGCGAAGTTGGCCGGGTCCTCCGGCAGACGCTTGCAAGACGAGGCGAGGATCGTGCCGTCACGCCAGACGGCGTCGGAAATGTATTGGGCGTATTGGAGGTTGAACGTGTCCTGCGTGAGCCCCCACTCGGTGGTGAATTCGCAGAACGAAAACACGCTGAGTGCGCGCGGCGTCGGGCCGGTGTTGGTGATGCGCAGGTGCCAGTATTCGAAGTCCTGGTCGAGCGGCACGAAGTAGGTCGCGGCGGTCTTGATGCCGGCGTAGTCGCTCGCGATCACGGCATAGCCGGCGCCGAAGCGCGTCTCGGTCTTGAACTGCTCGAGCGGCTTGCCGACGGGCTGCCACGCGGCCGACCAGTAGTCGCCGCTCGCGCGGTCGCGCAGGTAGAACTGGCGGCCGGGCATGTCCATCGGCACGGCGTTGTAACGATGACGCAGGAAGCGACCAGACGCGGGCGAGCGCGTGAACGAGTAGCCGCCGGCGTTGTTGGTGATGATGGCGCCGTAGCGGCGGGAACCGAGGTAGTTGGACCAGGCGCGTGGGGTGTCGGGGCGCGAGATCACGTATTCCTTGGCCGCGTCGTCGAAATAACCGAATTTCATGGGGTGAACCGGGGGAGCGTGCGGAGGGGCCGCGGCGCGCGCAACGGCGGGGACTTTAGTTCTTTTGTTCGAGAATTGTTATCCGCCGGATTTGCGGGAGACGGCCCGAAACGGCCCGGACGCGGCGGTCGCGCATTCTCAATCGAACGACAAACGACCTCATTCCGCTGGGCGGCGCATTGGCTTACACTCACCCTCCCCATCCCTGCCACCCCCATGAACACGCCTCGTCGTTTTCTGTCCGCGAGCGCCCTCCTTCTCGCCTCCATGAGTCTCTTTGCCGGCGAACCGCTCGCCAACTCACCCATCACGCCCGTGCCGCCCCAGGCGCAATTCCGCGTCGCCTCTGTGCAGGTCCGCGTCTCGCCCGATCACCGCGATTGGACCTACAAGCTTGGCGAGCCCGCCAAGTTCCGCGTCAGCGTCGTCGCCGACAACGAACCGATCGAGAACGTCGCCATCAGCTACCAAGCAGGCCAGGAACTGCGCCCCGCTGAAACGAAAACCGCCGTCGTCCCACTCGAAGGCCTCGTCATCGATGGCGGCACGCTCAAGCAACCCGGCTTCCTCCGCTGCATCGTCACCGCCAAGGTCGCGGGCCGCGAGGTGAAGGGCGTCGCCACGGCCGCGTTCGAACCCGAGAAGATCGTGCCCACGCAGACCGAGCCGGCGGACTTTGATGCGTTCTGGCAAAAGGGCCGCGAGGACCTCGCGAAGGTCCCGATGGAAGCGAAGCTCACGCTCCTCCCCGACCAGTGCACCGACAAGGTGAACGTCTATCACGTGAGCTTCCGCGTGGTCAGCCCCGAGTGGAACGTGAACAAGGGCCGCCTCTACGGCATCTATTGCGAGCCGAAGGCGCCCGGAAAATATCCCGCGCTGCTCCGCGTCCCCGGCGCCGGCGTGCGGCCGTATACGGGCGACAAGGGCTTCGCCGCCGAAGGCGCGATCACGCTCGAGATCGGCATCCACGGCATCCCGGTGAATCTGCCGCAGGAAGTCTACGACTCGCTCAGCGCCGGCGCGTTGAACGACTACTGCTTCTTCAATTTCGACGACAAGGAGACCTATTACTACCGCCGCGTCTTCCTCGGCGTGCTCCGCGCGAACGATTTCCTCACCTCGCGTGAAGCTTGGAACGGCAAACAGCTCGTCGTCGCCGGCGCCAGCCAGGGCGGCTGGCTCTCGCTCGTCGCGGGCGCGCTGGACTCGCGCGTGACCGGCATCGCGGTCACCCATCCGGCCGGCTGCGACCTGACGGGCGATCTGCACGGTCGCGCTTCCGGTTGGCCGTGGCCGTTCCGCGAGTGGAATCCGCCCGCGCCGGCCCCGCACGCCACGCCCGCGAAGATCGCGACGAGCGCCTACTACGACGGCGTGAACTTTGCCAAGCGCATCAAAGTGCCCGGCTACTACAACTGGGGCTACAACGACGACGTCTGCACGCCGACGTCGATCTACGCCGCGTTCAACGTCATCAAAGCACCCAAGATTCTCGGCCTCACGCTCGAACTCGCCCACAGCTACACGCCCGAGCAGGGCGAAGCGATCAACGCGCACGTGCGCCAGTTCCTGGGGCTGAAGTGAGCGGAGTTTTCACAGGAGGAAACCGAGAGAACGGAGGCGACGCAAACGAACGATCTCTGATGCGGACCGACGAAATCGCTCTGAATATTCCACCCCGGATTGTCATCGCGAGTCCGACGTAGTCGGGCGTGGCGATCCAGCGCGCTGGATCGCTTCGTCGCTCCGCTCCTCGCGATGACAGAACCAAAAATATTGGGCCGTCCTTTCCGTTTCTCCTGCCAAACTTAATCCTTTCACCTCCTCGCTCATGTCCTTCCCGCAAGATTTCACCTGGGGCGTCGCCGCCGCCGCCTACCAAATCGAAGGCGCCTACGCGACCGACGGCCGCGGCCTCTCCATCTGGGACGTGTTCACGCACGAGCCCGGCAACATCTTCGAAAACCACACCGGCGACGTCGCCTGCGACCACTACCACCGCTACGCGGAAGACGTCGCGCTGATGCGCGATCTCGGCGCCAAGGCCTACCGCCTCTCGCTCGCCTGGCCGCGCATCATGCCCGACGGCACCGGCCGCGTGAATGAGCAGGGCCTCGCGTTCTACGATCGCCTCGTCGACTCGTTGCTCGCCGCCGGCGTCACGCCATGGGTGACGCTGTTTCACTGGGATCTGCCGCACGCTCTGCAGATGCGCGGCGCGTGGCTGAACCGCGAGATTGTCGAGTGGTTCGGTGACTACGCTGCCGTCGTCGCCGATCGGCTCGGCGACCGCGTGAAGCATTGGATGACGATCAACGAGCCGCCCGTCGTCATCGGTCTCGGTTATCAAGAGGGCGTGTTCGCGCCCGGTCACAAACTTCCTTACCGCGAATGCCTCCTCGGCTCGCATCACCTGCTGATGGCCCACGGGCGCGCGACGCAGGTGCTGCGCGCGCGGTGCAAGGGTCCGATCCAAGTCTCTCTCGCCCACACCAGCCGCGAGCGCATTCCCGCCACCAATTCGGCCGCCGACATCGAAGCCGCGCGCCGCGGCTACTTCGCCTGCACGAAGAAAGACATGTGGAACCTCTCGTGGTGGATGGACCCCGTGCACCTCGGTCATTACCCGCACGACGCCGCCGAGGCTTTCGGCGCCGACATGCCGAAAGTCACCGACGCGGACCTGAAACTGATCGCGCAGCCGATCGATTTCACCGGCTACAACTGCTACTCCGGCTGGCTCGTGCGCGCGCGACCCGATGGCTCGCCGGAAAACGTCCCCGGCTCGTGGGGCATCGGCAACGCCCGCGGCACGCTGCCGTGGCTCCACGTCGCGCCCGACGCCACGTATTGGGCGGCGCGCTTCATTCACGAGCGCTACCAGCTGCCCGTCGTTTTCACCGAAAACGGTTTCTGCAACACCGACTTCGTCCACCTCGACGGCCAGGTCCACGACCCACAACGCATCGACTTCCTCGCGCGCTACCTCGGGGCGATGAAGCGCGCCGTCGCCGAGGGCGTGCCCGTCGCCGGCTATTTCTACTGGTCCGTCATGGACAACTTCGAGTGGAAGGAAGGCTACAAGGACCGCTTCGGCCTCATCCACGTCGACTACCAAACGCAGAAGCGCACGCCGAAGGATTCGTATCACTGGTATCGCGACGTCATCCGCACCAACGGCGCGAATCTGCCGATTTGATGTTCTTTCGTAATGACGCGCCTCGCGCGCATCCGCCCGTGGCCGCGGCCAAGCCACGCCCCAACTCTTTTTCCGTCTCGCTGCTCTTCCCCATGAAAACCCTCGCCGCCCTCGCGCTCTCCTCGGCGCTCGCCCTCACCGCCATGGCCAAGAAATTCGACAACCTCGCCCCCACTCCGCCGATGGGCTGGAACACGTGGAACACGTTCGCCGGCGACATCCACGAGTCGCTCATCAAGCAGACCGCCGACGCCATGATCGCGAACGGCATGCGCGACGCCGGCTACACCTACATCGTCATCGACGACACGTGGTCGAAGAAGGAGCGCGACGAAAACGGCAGCCTCGTGGCCGACCCCGACAAATTCCCCAGCGGCATGAAGGCGCTCGCCGACTACCTGCACGAACGCGGCTTCAAGCTCGGCATCTATTCCTGCGCCGGCCCGCGCACCTGCGCCGACTACCCCGGCAGCTGGGGCCACGAGTTCCAAGACGCGCGCCTCTTCGCCTCCTGGGGCATCGACTACCTGAAATACGACTGGTGCAACCGCGGCACCGCCGACGCGCGCGACGCCTACTCGCGCATCAGCGCCGCCATTCGCGCCGCCGGCCGTCCCATGATCCTGAGCATCTGCGAATGGGGTCAGAACAAACCCTGGGAATGGGCCGCCGACATCGGCCACCTCTGGCGCACCACCGGCGACATCTACGACTCCTACGACGGCCGCAAGGGCTGGGAGATGGGATGGAAGCGCATCCTCGATCTCCAGCACAGTCTCGTCGAAAACGTCGGCGCCGACGGCCTCAACAAGTTCGCCGGCCCCGGCCACTGGAACGACCCCGACATGCTCGAAGTCGGCAACCACGGCCTCTCGCTCGCCGAGTCGCGCGCGCATTTCTCGCTCTGGTGCATGCTCGCCGCACCGCTCATGGCCGGCAACGACGTGCGCGAGATGACGCCCGAGATCCGCGCCATCCTGACCGACAAAGACGTCATCGCCATCAACCAGGACAAACTCGGCAAGCAAGGCTTCCGCGCGCTCGCCGATCCGTCGAAGAACATCGAGCTCTGGATCAAGCCGCTCAGCGACGGCGATTGGGCCGTCTGCGCGCTCAACACCGCCACCTTCACCGCCGATCTCACGATCGAGTGGGACCGCCTCTGGACGCTCGACCGCCGCACGTATCAAGTGCGCGACGTCTGGGCCAAACAGGCGGCCGGCGACACCACCAAGCCGCTCACCGTCCGCGTCGATTCGCACGGCGTGGCGCTCTACCGTCTGTCGTTCGCGAAGTAGAAAAGCCGCTCGGCCCGCAGGTGGAGCGCGTTGACCTCAACGCGCTCGGAACGGGTTGAGGTCACCCCGTTCCATCCCGAACCACTCGCGGCACTCGGCTCGTCGTCGCCGTCCCGGCGACGACCACCTCGATCCAGTGCTCGCTGCCCAACGGTCCCGCCCTACCCGCCGAATTCCACTCCGTCCGCTCTCAAGTCGCGAACAACAGAACTCATTAACGTCGGACCTCGCGCCGCGTAAACTCGCTCCCTCCTCTTCCCTGTTCGCCCCCGCGCGTCGTTCACCCCGCTCGCGATGCGCCCTCTTCGCCCCGCTATGCAACTCAAGATCGTCGGCCCTGCTCTCCCTAACATTCCGTGGCAGCCACGCCCCGCCGGGAATCCAGACGTCGTCTGGCGCTATGATGCCAACCCCGTCGTCGGCCGCCGCCCGCTCCCGCGCGTCACCGGCATCTACAACAGCGCTGTCGTCCCGTGGCAGGGCGGCTTCATCGGCGTGTTCCGCACCGAGGGCATGGACCGCCTGCCGCACTTGCACGTCGGCCGCAGCGCGGACGGTTTCAAGTTCACCTTCGAGCCCAAGCCGATCGACTTCAAATGCGAGGACGAGGAAGTCCGCCGCCACGAATACGCCTACGATCCGCGCGTCACGCTGATCGACGACACGCACTACATCACTTGGTGCAACGGCTATCACGGCCCCACCATCGGCGTCGCGCGCACGAAGGACTTCGTCCATTTCGAGCAACTCGAGAACGCGTTCCTGCCCTACAACCGCAACGGCGTGCTGTTCCCCCGCAAGGTCAACGGCAAGTTCCTCATGCTCTCGCGCCCCTCCGACACGGCGCACACGCCCTTCGGCGACATCTTCCTCAGCGAGTCGCCCGACATGGTTTACTGGGGCAAGCACCGCCACGTCATGGGCCGCGGCTGGCCGTGGTTCCAAGGCGTCAAGATCGGCGCCGGCCCTTCGCCCATCGAGACGAGCGAAGGCTGGCTGCTGTTCTACCACGCGGTCACGAGCACCTGCAACGGCTTCGTCTACTCGATGAGCGCGATGCTCCTCGACCTCGAGCAACCCTCGAAAGTCATCGCCTCCGCCAACCAAGCCCTCCTCTGCCCCGAAGCGCCCTACGAACTCAGCGGCTTCGTGCCCGGTGTCTGCTTCCCCGTCGGCTGCCTGTGCGACTCCGCGACCGGCCGCATCGCGATCTACTACGGCGCGGCGGACACGTTCTCCGCGCTCTGCTTCACCACGGCGCAAGACGTCATTCAGTTCATCAAAGAGAATCCACTGAAACGCTGACGTCGAACGCCCCCCATTCAGAAAACCACAGATGAACACAGAGAGACACAGATGATTCTCCCACCTGCTGCGCGCCACTCCGCGCGCCGCACATTTGTGTGAATCTGTATCCATCCGTGGTTCCTCTGCTTTCCTCCGTCCCCATGCAGCACCTCCCGCTCAACTCCGCACCCTGGCGCTTTCGTGATGCAACGGGCGGCGGACCCTGGCGCGAGGCCGTCGTGCCGGGCTGCGTGCACACGGACCTGCGCCGGCACGACGCGATTCCTGATCCGTTCTGGGGCACGAACGAACTCGATCTGCAATGGATCGAGGAGCACGACTGGGAATACACGGCAAAGATCGACGTCCCCGCCTCCCTCCTCGACGAGGAAACCGTCGAACTCGTCGCCGATGGCCTCGACACCGTCGCCACCGTCACACTCAACGGCCGCAAGATCGGCACGACGGACAACATGTTCGTCGCGCACCGCTGGGACGTGAAGAAACTGCTCCGCGCCGGCACGAACGAGCTCACGATCCGCTTCGACAGCGCGCTGCGCTACATTCGCACGCATCGCCGCGACCACGCGCCGAAGGAGTTCAACGATCCCGTCGGCCGCAGCCAGGTCATCCGCAAAGAGCAGTGCCAATTCGGCTGGGACTGGGGTCCGCGCTTCGTCACCGCCGGCATCTGGCGCGACATCCGCCTCGAAGGCTGGACGAAGAACCGCCTCCTCGGCGTGCGCATCGCGCAGGAGCATGCGCAGGACGGCAGCGTCACGCTGCACCTCGCGCCCGAACTCGCCCGCGCCGACCGCGCGGCGACGTGCCATTACCGCGTGAAGCTCGGCGGCATCGTCGTCGCCGAAGGCGTCGGCACCGAGATCGCCATCGATCATCCGCAGCTGTGGTGGCCCAACGGCCACGGCGCCCAACCGCTCTACACACTCGCGATCGAAGTCCGCCGCGGCGACGGCACGCCCATCGGCACGCGCGTCCACCGTCTGGGCCTGCGCACGATCGAACTCGACCGCCACGCCGACGCCGCGGGTGAAACGTTTCAGTTCAAGGTCAACGGCCGCGTGATCTTCGCGAAGGGCGCCAACTGGATTCCCGCCCACGCGTTCGTCACCACGCTCAAGCGCGGCGACTACGAGCGCGACCTGCGCAGCGCCGTCGAGGCGCACATGAACATGATCCGCGTCTGGGGCGGCGGCATCTACGAGAGCGAGGATTTCTACGATCTGTGTGACGAACTCGGCCTGCTCGTCTGGCAGGATTTCATGTTCGCCTGCGCGATCTATCCCGGCGACCGCGCGTTCGTGCGCAGCGTGCAGCTCGAAGCCGAACAGCAAATTCGCCGCCTGCGCCACCGCGCGTGCCTCGCCCTCTGGTGCGGCAACAACGAAATCGAGGCGCTCAACAACGATCCGGCGCAGGGCAACCCGCCGCTGCTCACCAAGGCCGCGAATCGCGCGGCCTACGCGGCGCTGTTCGACAAAGCCCTTCCTGCCGTCGTCGCCAAATTCGACGGCATCACGCCTTACTGGCCGTCCTCGCCGCATCGCCCCGACGGCGGCGTCAAACACGCCGACGGCGAGAAGCACGGCGACACGCATTACTGGGACGTCTGGCACGCGCGCAATCCGGTGAAGGATTACGAGAAGTGGCGCTTCCGCTTCGTCTCGGAGTTCGGCATGCAAAGCTACTGCTCGCCGGAGACGCAGGCGACATTCTGCCCGCCGGAAGATCGCAACGTCTTCGGCGCCGCGATGGAGAACCATCAGAAGAACCGCGGCGGCAATCAGGTGATCCTCGACTACGTGTCGCGCCGCTACCGCTTCCCGCGCACGCAGGACGATCTTATCTATCTCTCGCAGCTGAATCAGGCCTACTGCATGCAGACCGGCGTCGAGCACTACCGCCGTCTGATGCCACATTGCCAGGGCGCGCTTTACTGGCAGTTGAACGACTGCTGGCCGGTCGCGTCGTGGAGCTCGATCGAGTTCACCGGCCGCTGGCGCGCGCTGCATTTTGTGGCGCGCCGGTTCTTCGCCCCCGCGCTCGTCAGCGCGCAACTGCCTGGCGACGAGATCGCCGGCATCGGCAACTATCGCCGCTCCACCGTCCGCGAGGCGCACCTCTACACCGTCTACGACGCGCCGCAGTCCGCCCGCGGCACGCTGCGCTGGGATTTGTTCAAACTCGACGGCTCCGTCGTGCAGCACGGCAGCAAGCAGGTCACACTCCGCTACGGCGAGAGCGTGATGCAGCAAACCCTCAATCTCGCCGAGCCCATCGCGAAGCACGGCCGCGACCAGCTTTTCCTGCGTGTCGCGCTCGACGTCGAGGGCGCGCTGGTCAGTCAGGACACTGTTTTCCTCACGCCACCGCGTTTTCTCAATTTGCCGAAGGGTAAAACGAAGGTCCAAACCGAACTCGTGCACTCCAAGCAGGCGCGCGTCACGTTCACGTCGCCGGTTTTCCAACATCGCTTCGCCTTCGAACTGCCCGGCCTCGCACATCGCGCCAGCGACAACTACTTCGAGTTGTATCCAAGCGAGACGAAGACGGTGACGCTCGACTTCGCGCGTCCCGTCACGCTCGGCCGCCTGCGCGAGACGCTGCAGTGGCGCTCGCTCGCCGACACGTATTGAGCGGCGCCGCCTGCATGAATTCAACCGACGCTGATCGCCGCTTGCGGGGGCCAACCGAACACCGTTTGGAGGGCGCGGCTCCGTCAGCGCCGCGGAAATTCTCGGCGACGACGGGGCCCCGCCCTCCCCGTTTCGAAAGTAGCGACCGGTTTTCGGACAGCCTTTAGTTCCCCCTTCTTCGTCTTCGCCCCATGAGTCAGAACCAAACCCCCGAGCTGTCCGACAAAGTGCCGCTCGCACAGAAATTCGGCATGGGGCTCGGCTCCGTCCACGACATGTGGGGCCACTGGCTCTACGTCGGCATGGCCTACCAGGTGTTCAACATCTACCTCGGCGTCTCGCCGGCGTGGATCGGCCGCGCGCTGCTCGTGAAGCTGTTCTTCGAAGCGTTCTGGGATTCGGTGTTCGGCTGGTGGTCGGACAACACTCGCACACGCTACGGCCGCCGCCGGCCGTTCATTCTCGTGGGCTCGGTGATGTCGGGCCTCGCGCTGCCGGTGCTCTTCGCCGCGCAACCGGGCTGGAACGAAGTGACGTATTTCTGGTTCATGGTGGCGACGCTCGGGTTGTTCGTGCCGATCATGAGCTGCTTCTACATGCCGTTCCTCAGCATCGGCGCCGAGCTCACTCCGGATTATCACGAGCGCACGGCGCTCGCGGCGTTCCGCAGCGTCTGTCAGAAGGTGCCCGAAGTCGCCATGTTCGCCGCCGCGGCGTTCACGACGGCAGGCGTGTGGGTTTCGGCGACGTGGAGCGACGTGCCGGCGCGACTCGGCGCGCTCGCGCAGCAAACGGGTTCGTGGTTCGCGAATCTCTTTGGCGGCATCTTCTCGCTCGATTTCCCGCGCATCGGCAAGCTCGCGCAGACGCTCTTCGGCTGGCAGCCGCCGGCCGCGGGCGAGAAGACCAACATCCTCCTCGGCGCGCAGGTCTATACGGTGATGCTCGGCTCGATCATGATCGTCGCGGGCATCCTGATGTTTTTCCTGCTCCGCGAGCGCTACTACGAGAAACTCGTCGTCGGGCGCAAACAGGAGAAGGTTTCCATTCTCGAAACGATCATCCTCGCGCTGAAATGCCGGCCGTTCCGCGCAAACCTCTCGATGGCGCTCGCCTACGGCGCGGGCACGAATCTCGTCGGCACGTTCGGTTACTACGCGACGGTTTACTACGTCTGCCAAGGCGACCTCGCCGCGGCCGGCACGTGGAATTTCTGGATGGGGCTATCGGGCATGTTCTTCGGCTTCCTCGGCATTCCGGTTTACGCGACGCTCGCCCGGCGTCTCGGCAAGAAGCACGGCATGATGGCCGTGCAACTCTCGGCCATGGCCGTGTTCGTCGCCACGTGGTGGCTCTACAACCCGAACGTGCGCTGGCTGCAGGTGTTCGCCTCGGGCCTGATCGCCTTCACCAGCGCCGGCTTCTGGATGATCTACGGCTCGATCAGCGCGGATGTGATGGACTACGACGAGATGGAGACGGGCAAGCGCCGCGAGGGCGCGTTCTCCGCGTGCGGCTCGTGGATCATGAAGTTCGGCATGGCCATCGCCGGCTGGCTGACGAGCGAAGTGCTGGCGAAGACCGGCTTCGACGCCGCGCTCGGCGGCAACCAGAACCCCGACGCGATCTTCACCATCCGCTTCCTCCTCGCCGCCGTGCCGATCGCCGGCCTCGTGCTCGCCTTCATCCTCCTCGCGCGGCTCGGTCTCACACAGGAAAAAATGGCCGAAGTGCGCGCGACACTCGAAGCGCGCCGCGGCAAAGTCTGATCTTCGCCCACGCTCGCGCCGCCCCTCTCCCATGTCCTCCTCCCCCGGTTTCAAGAAACTCCCGCTGCGCGAAATGCTCGCGTTCGGCGCCGGCGATTTTGCGTCGGTGCTCTATTGGCAGACGTTCATGAAATACCTGCCGTTCTTCTACACGGAGGTGTTCGGCATCACGGCGGGCGCGCTGGGCACGATGCTGCTCGTGAGCCGCATCTGGGACGGCGTGAACGACCCCATCATCGGCATGTTCGCCGATCGCACCGAGACGCGCTGGGGAAAATTCCGCCCGTTCATCCTGTTCGGCTGCGTGCCGTTCGCGATCTTCGGCGTGCTCACCTTCACGACCCCGGGCTTCGGACCGACCGGCAAACTCATCTGGGCCTACCTCACCTACAACGGCCTCATGATGCTCTACACGACGGTGAACATTCCCTACACCGCGTTGATGGGCGTCATGACCAACGACGCCGTCGAACGCACGCGGCTCTCGTCGATCAAGTTCATCTGCGCGTTCTCCGCCGGCATGGTCATCTCCGCCACGCTGCTTCCGATGGTCTCGGCACTCGGTGGCGACAAGAATCCCCAGCTCGGCTGGCAGCTCGCGTTCGCCATCGTCGGCGTGGTCGCGATCGGCTTTTTCCTCATCACCGTCTTCGGCACGAAGGAGCGCATCAAGCCGGCCCCCGAGGAAAACACCTCGGTCGCGCGCGACATCAAGTTCCTCCTCGCGAACCGCGCCTGGGTGCTCCTGCTCTGCACGACGCTCACCTGGATTCTGTTCGTCGCGCTGCGCAGCTCCGTCTCCGCGCACTATTTCAAATACTACCTCTACAACGGCGCGCCCGACACGCCGCTCACCTTCCTCGGCCGCCCGTTCGCGCTCGATGGATTGCTCTCCGCCTTCAACACGCTCGGTCAGGCCGCCTCCGTGGCGGGCGTGCTGCTCGTCAGCTTCATCGTCGGCCGCTTCCCGAAAAAGGGCCTCTTCATCACGCTCTTCACGCTGCAGATTTTCACGACGGCCGCCTATCTCTTTTTGCAACCCGGCCAGCTCGGCGCGATCTTCGTGCTCGAGATCGTCGGCAGTTTTCTCGGCGCGCCATTGCCGGTGTTGATGTGGGCGATGTATGCCGACACCGCCGACTACGGCGAATGGCAGAGCGGTCGCCGCACGACGGCGCTGGTGTTCTCCGCCTCGACCATGAGCCAGAAATTCGGCTGGGCGCTCGCGGCCTATCTCGCGTTTCAGTTGCTCCAGTTCGTCGGCTTCCAAGCCAACGTGCTTCCGACTGACACGGTGAAGGAAAGCCTTGTCCGCCTCATGAGCATTTATCCCGCCGCGCTCGGCGTGCTTTCGATCGCGATCTTCCTGTTCTATCCGCTCAACGAGGCCCGGATGGCCGCGATCAACACCGAGCTCACCGCGCGCCGCGCCCAACGCGAGCCGTCGGCGACCTGATTGCTGCGTCGTGCGCCGGGCGCACGACCGATGCCAACGGCGCGTGCGGCGCGCAGTTTATCAGAATGCCGCTGCACCGATTGCGCCGCGAGCGCCTGCGCGCTTGCCACGGACGGTGCCGGTTTCCACCGTTCGCCCGTGCGCCCGCAAGTGCTGCTCGTTTTCCTGACCCGCTTCGAGGAGAGCATGGCCATGCTCCGGGGCGTCGTGCATTACGAGCGCACACACCAGATCTGGACCGCGTTCCACGACGACCAGGCGCGGGCCGAGATCGATCCGCGCTGGCTCGAGAGCAAGCAATGGGACGGCGTGATCAGCCGGCACACCACTCCGGGCCTCGTGGAGACATGCCGCCGACAGCGCATCCCGCTTGTCGACCTCAACGACATCCCGCGTTTCCCCGGCGTCCCGAAGATTCGCCCCGACAACGTCGCGATCGGACATCTCGCCGCGGAGCATTTCCTCGAGCGCGGCTTCCAGCATTTCGGCTTCACCGGGTTTTCCAACGACGGTTGGTCCTGCGAGCGCCGCGATGGTTTCGTCGAAGCACTGCAACTCGCCGGCCGCGAATGCCATCTCCATGACGTCAACTATCCCGGCGACGTCACTCCCGCGTGGGACATCGAGCAGATTTCCGGCCTCTCCGACTGGCTGAAACGCCTCCCCAAACCCTGCGGCGTCATGGCCTGCTTCGACCTGCGCGCGCAGCAGATCCTCACCGCCGCACACGCCCACGGCATGCTTGTGCCGGAGGAACTCGCCGTCATCGGCTCGAACAACGATCCGATCCGCTGCGAACTCGCTTACCCGCCGTTGAGCAGCGTGGCCCCCAACGCCTTTCAATCCGGCTACCGCGCCGCGGAGGTCCTGGCCTCCATGCTCGCCGGCGAACGCTATCCCGATCTCGATGAGCGCATCGAGCCGATCGGCGTGGTCACCCGGCCCTCCAGCGACGTGCTTGCGATCGACGACCGCAATGTCGCTGCGGCCCTCAGCATCATCCGCGAACGCGCCACCCAGGGCCTCACCGTCGAAGACGTGGTGAAACACGCACACGCTTCCCGCAGCCAACTGGAAAAGAAATTCCGCCGCCACCTCGGCCGCTCGCCGCAAGCTGAGATTCGGCGCGTGCAAGTGCAGAAGATCCGCCAGCTCCTGATGGAAACCGACTTCCCGCTGAAGCGCATCGCCGAACTCGCTGGGTTCGAGCATGTCGAGTATATGTGCGTGGTTTTCAAGCGTCTGACGGGTGACTCTCCCGGCGAATTCCGGCGGAAGACCGAAGCAAAGAGAATTCAATGACCCACGAGCTGGCCGACCCATCCTAGGGGAGAATAGCGTTAAATCAGACCGGCAATAAGACTTAATTCCGGTGCAAGTGAACTCATTCACCGGATGAGGCGACAAAGGTATAGTCGGGATGCTGCGCGCATTCCCGTCCTTGGGAGCGGCTCAGCCGCACGGCCCAACACGTGCGCCTCCCCCAACTCCTACACCCCTCAAACCCCGATGATCATGACCCGCCATCAATTGCGGCTGCGTGCGCTTTGGCTCACGTCCGCGCTGACTATCGCGGCGGTGCACACTGCCACTGCGCAGAGCACACCGCCCGCCGCGCCGCCCGCTTCGGGCGACACGAATAAAGAAGAAACCCTGGTGCTGTCGCCCTTTGTCGTCACCGCTGACGAAGACGTGGGCTACACCGCCACCAGCACTCTCGCCGGCACGCGCGTGCGCACCGAATTGAAGGACGTCGCTTCCGCCATCAGCGTGGTCACGTCACAGTTCCTGCAGGACACCGGCTCAAAGAACCAGCAGGACCTGCTCGTCTACACCACCAACACCGAAGTTGCCGGCGTGCGCGGTAACTTCTCCGCCGCCGGCGGTGCCGCCACCTACAACGAAAACGGCAACCTTCTCCGCCCCAGCAACAACACCCGCGTCCGCGGCCTCGATGCGGCCGACAACACCCGCGACTACTTCCTGACCGAGATTCCGTGGGACGGCTACATCGTCGACCGCGTCGACCTTCAGCGCGGCCCGAACTCGATCCTCTTCGGCGTCGGCAGCCCTGCCGGTATCATCAACACGAGCATCAACACGGCGTCGTTCAAGAATCAGAACAAGATCGAGAACCGCATCGGCCGTTATGGCTCGTTCCGCACCACGGGCGACTTCAACTACGTCGCCAAGAAGAACGAACTGGCCTTCCGCGTCGCCCTCCTCGACGACGAAACAAAATACCAGCAGAAGCCGGCGTATAATCACGACAAGCGCCTGTTCGCTGCGATGCGCTATGAGCCGAAGCTCTTCGGTGAAGGCTCGCACACCACGATCCGCGCCAACTTCGAGAACGGCAACGTCAACGCCAACCGCCCGCGCTCGCTGCCGCCGATCGACGGCATCACGCCCTGGTTCAAGTCCGGCACGACCAACGGCGTCGCCAACCCCAACAAGCTGACGCTCAATCCTCTCATCACTTGGGATCTCTGGGGCAACAACTACGGCGGCGCCGCCAACACCATGTATCCGTGGTTCCGCGAAGGCTCCTTCGGTCGCATGGGCAACCCGAATCTCGCCTCGTTCTACGACGGCACCGGCCTCCTCTATAGCATGACGCCGAAGGCCAACGGCACCCCGATCGGCGCCGGCAGCAAGACCACTCCGATCGCCGGAATCGAATTCGCCAAACTGTGGGCGATCACCACCTACAACAACTTCGCCCGCGTCGCCGTTCCCGGTGGCAAATACTACTCGAACGTCTCCCTCTCCGATCCCTCGATTTACGACTTCTACAACAATCTGATCGACGGAAACAACAAGCGCGAGTGGCAGGACTGGAACGCCGCCAACCTCGCCATCGCCCAGACCTTCCTCAACGACCGCGTCGGCTTCGAGTTCGTCTACGACCGGCAGGAATACAACGACGGCCAACTCGCCTTCCTCAACGGCGACCAATACATCATCGGCGTCGACATCAATACGCACCGCATGGACGGCACGGCCAACCCGAACGTCGGCCGCCCCTACGTTGGCAACTCCGGCCAATACGGCAACCAGGAGAACTACATCGAACGCGACAACAAGCGCCTCACCGCGTTCGCCGACATCAACTCCGAAGATTATCTCGGCAAGAACTGGGCTTCCAAACTCCTCGGTCGCCACGTCTTCACCGGCCTGTGGTCCAAGGAAAGCAAGGAAACGGACCAGCGCAGCTTCGCCCGCTGGGCCTCCGATCCCGCGTTCAACACCTCGCAAGGCCTGAACGCCAGCATCACCACGGGCGAGCGCCAATACGACTGGATCGCCTATCTCGGGCCCTCCCTGCTCAGCCGCACCACCGCCTCTGGCGCCGGCCTCACCCCGGTCAACACCGTCATCGATCCGAACGGCAATCTCGCGATCCGCTTCTTCGATCCGCACTGGAACTCGAACGTCGATCCGGCCGCTCCTGGCACCTACATCGACTACGACGCCAGCGGTAACCCCGTCGTCACCACCGGGACGCAAGGCGATGTTCCCTCCAACTACGTCGGCTGGCGCAACGGCACCTACCGTGTCCTCAACTACGACAATCCGGGCGATCGCGCGCTGCTCTATTCTGACACCCAGTTCCAGAAGTTCGACATCGAGTCGAAGGCGTTCATCTGGCAGGGCTACCTCTGGGACGGCAACATCGTGCCGACCTTTGGCTGGCGCCGCGACGAAGTTTCGACCGACAACCGCTCCGGTGTGAAGCTCACGAACAACGTCTCGAGCACCGACTACAGCAAGGCGACCGCGAATCTCCGCGACGTCGCCGGCGAAACCAAGAGCTGGGGCGTTGTCGTCCACACTCCGCGCGGCATTCGCGCCAAGATGCCGCTCGGCACCAGCCTCAGCGTCTTCGCCAACAAGTCCGAAAACTTCAAGGCCGACGCTCCGCGCGGTGACATCTTCGGCAACGCCATCGATAACCCGAAGGCCGAAACGAAGGACTACGGTATTGTCATCAGCACGCTCGACGATCGCCTGACCTTCAAGGTCACGAAGTATGAGACCAAGATGCAGAACGCCTCGCTCCAAGCCGACAGCGCGGGCTTCTCCGGCAATCTCTACTACGCTTGGGCGCTCCCCTATTGGGGCGCCACCCACGCGCTCGCCGCCCTCGACGGTATCGCCGACCCGCAGCTCCGCCAGGGCAACTGGGGCTGGCCGTGGAACGGCATCGCGACGGACGCCTCCGGCAATCCGGACCCCGTCCGCATTCAGGCGATCGTGAATGATTTCTTCAAAAACTTCCCGCTCACGCAGGGCTTCGCCGACGAATACGGCCTCGGCCTGAACGTCGCGGCCATGCGCGCTGCCACCACCAATGCCCAGCGTTACGCGTCGGTTCCGACCTACGGCGTGGACGGTCAGGGTGCCATCAACCTCGGCCTCCAGCCGGCCTACGCCGGTCGTTTGAAGAGCTTCGGCGGCGGCCCCGTCGCTTCCGTCGACACCACCTCCAAGGGTCTCGAGTTCGAAATCACCGCCCAGCCCACCAAGAATTGGTCCGTGGCCGTGAACTTCTCCAAGACCGAAGCCACCCGCGACGCCATCAGCCCGACGATCCAAACCTGGATCGACACCTACACCAAGTTCCTCGCTGGTGACGCAGGCCTCATCCGCATCTGGGGCGGCGACACCGCCCGCAAGGTCTGGGCCGATAACATCCTCGCGCCCTACGCCGTGCTCCAAGCGCAGATCGGCAGTCAGGTTCCCGAAGTCGCTCCGTGGCGCTTCAACACCGTCACGAATTACAACTTCCGTGAAGGCTGGCTGAAGGACGTCAACGTCGGCCTCGCCTACCGTTGGGAAGACAAGCGCGTCCTCGGTTACGCCTACGACAAAACCAAGGACGTCCTCGACATCCAGAAGCCCTTCTACGGCCCGACCGATGACCACTTCGACTTCTGGGTCGGTTACCAGCGCAAGCTGTCCGAAAAAGTCGGCTGGCGCGTGCAGGTCAACGTCCGCAATGCGTTCGAGAAGACCCACCTCGTGCCGGTCAACATCCAGCCCGACGGCACCACGGCCCTGTCCCGCATCCAGGAAGGCATGATGTGGCAGGTCACGAACACGTTCTCGTTCTGAGGTTCATACAGAGGCCTGCGCTCTACTGGGGTTGAGCGCAGGTCGCAGGTTGCAAGAGGCGTCGGAAGCAATTCCGGCGCCTCTTTGTTTTTGCGGCACCGAGAAGCGCGGCACCTCTGAGCGACCACGTGTCCCACGTCCGTCCTCTCAATTTCCGTCCAACCAAACTCATTTCCCTTCCCCTTTGCTCTGTGCGATAGTTCGCCCGCTTCTTCCCCATGTTGCCCCGCCTGACTACCCTCCGCGCGCGGCTCGCGCTGCTCGTGTTTCTCGGTTTCGCCGCGCTGCTCCGCGCCGGCCCCGTGCGCTTCGAATTCGCCGTTCCGCCCTCGCCGCAAATCACCAATCCGTTCGCGCGCGAGCTCTGGGCCGAGATCATCGCGCCATCCGGCCGCACGCACCTGCTCCCGGTGTTCTACGTCGGCCAGCAAGTCTACGCCGTCCACGCCCGCCCCGACGAGATCGGCACCTACCGTCTCGGCAACATTCTCGAAAGCTCCCGCGGCCAAACCGCCGCGCCCATCGCCGCCACCCCACGCTCCGAGGTGGCCTTCGAAAACAAAACCCGGCTGCGCCTCCCTTCCGTCCACGTCGATCCTCGTCTCATTACCGGGTTCGCGCGCGCTGACGGCCGCGCCTTTCTGCCCATCGGCGCCAATGTCGCGTGGTCGCACGCCCCGGATGTTGTCGGCTACTACCGCGAAACCTTCGCCGCCTTCGCCGCCGCGAATTTGAATTGGATGCGCGTGTGGATGGCTCACTGGGGCCGCACCAATCTCGACTGGGTCAATGCCGGAGACGGCGCCGCAGTGCCGCCGGGCGGCATCGACCCCGCCGTCGCCGCCCGCTGGGATGCTCTGCTCGCTGCCGCCGAGGAACACGGCGTCTATGTCCAGCTCGTCCTCCAACATCACGGGCAGTTCAGCACGACCGTGAACCCGAACTGGACCGACAACCCGTGGAGCACCGCGCACCCCGGCGGCTTTCTCAAGTCGCCGTCCGATTTCTTTACCGACCCCACCGCCCGTCTGCTCACCGCGCTGAAATACCGTTACATCGTGGCACGCTGGAGCTGGTCGCCGGCCCTCTTCGCGTGGGAACTCTTCAACGAAGTCCACTGGGTCGACGCCCTGAAGCTCGACCGCAACGAAGCCGCCGTCGCCCGCTGGCACGACGACATGGCGAAATTCATCCGCTCCGTCGACATCTACGCGCACCCGATCACCACGAGCACGGAGGACCTGCGCAGTCCGATCTACGCGTCGATGGATTTCCTCCAGCCGCATCTCTACAGCACCAATCTCATCTCCGCCGCGCGCACCTTCGCTCCGCGCCACGCCGACGACACGCGTCCGGTCTTCTACGGCGAGTTCGGCGACGATCACCTGCGCGTGAGCGCTGATGTAAAGAAATCCGGTCTCATCGAGCCGCCCGCCGTTTGGGCCAGTCTCATGGGCATCGGCCGATCGCCCGCTCAAGTCTGGGAAGGTTGGAAATTCCGCGAACTGAGCCGCCTGTCCGAGATCGGCGCCGTGCACCGCTTCGTCGCTCTCTCCGGCTGGACGCGGCATCACGACCTGCAGCCGTTCTCTGCCGCTGTCATGTGCGATACCCGCGTGCCGCTCAAACTCGCCGGCACGCAACACTGGCAGCGCCGCCCCGCGAAGGAGTTCACGCTGCCACTCGACGGACGCGAGCCACTCGAACTCGGCGACTGGCCCGCCGTCTTTGTCACCGCCGAATCGGAAGCAAAAGACGGCTTCCCGGCCCGCGGCACGTTTCACGTCGATTTGCCGAAGGAAACCACGCTGCGCCTCATCATTTCCGCCGTCGCCGAAAAAGGCGGCGCACTGCGCGTGCTCGTCGATGGCCAATCCGCCGCCGAAGCCGCCTGGTCACCCAGCGATCCATTTCCCGCGACGCTCGCCGTTCCGCTTCGCGCGGGAGCGCACGCGATCACGGTCGAAAACACCGGCACGGCCGACTGGGTGCAAGTGGAGGAAATTGATCCCGGCGTCAGCGTGCCCGCGCTCGCCGCGATCGGCCGCCGCAACGATCGCTTCATCGCGCTCTGGCTGCGCCATCGCACCAATCTCTACACCCTCGCACCTGAAGCGCCCGCGAGCGGCACACTCGTGTTGGACGATGTTCCCGCCGGCACCTGGAGCGTCACGTGGTGGGACACCGCCAAGGGAGCGGTGAATCATTCCGCCACCGTGCAACATGCCGGCGGGACGTTGCTGCTCGAGACTCGTCCCGTTCTCCGCCACGCCGCCATCGTGCTCACGCGGCAGCTCTGATCTTTTTCCGTGCGGCAGGGATCGCGGCAGCTTTGTCGTGGCTTTCGCGCGCCTCGCGCCTAGAAATGGCGGCTCCCCAACCCCGCTGTTATCGCCCCAATGAGCCCCACTCGCCTCGTCATGATCGGCGACTCCATCACTGAATGGGGTCGGCCGAGCCCCGACTCACCCGACTACGCCACCGCCCTCGGCCACGGCTACGTCGCGCTCACCGCGCAAAAACTCGCCGCGCGTTTTCCCGAGCGCCCGTTCGAGGTGCTGAACCGCGGCATCGGCGGGCACACCGTCCGCGACCTTTCTTCACGCTGGCAACGCGACGCCCTCGACCCGAAACCCGACTGGCTCTCGGTGATGATCGGCATCAACGACGTGTGGCGCTATTTCGACCCGCAGCGAAAACACGAGGCCGTGCCGCACGCCGAATACGAACACACCCTCGGTCAATTGCTCGCCGCGGCACGTCCGCGCGTGCGTGCGCTGCTCGTGCTGACCCCGTTCTACGTCGAGCCGAACCGCGACGACCCGATGCGTCGCCGCATGGACGAGTTCGGCGCGATCGTCGCTCACCTCGCTCCTCGCCACGGCGCCATCTTCGTCGACACGCAAGCCATCATCAACCGGTTGCTCACGCAACACGCCCCGACCGAGATTGCCCACGATCTCGTCCACGTCGGCCCGCTCGGGCACGAGGCTTTCTCCCAGGCCGTCGTGAACGCGCTCGCCGCGCAACCGTAAAGCCTGCCGTGCCACGCAGCCGCGTTGGGGCGCAGCCACAACGCGGCCTCGCTTAGCCACGCTTTCGCACGCCACGCTCAAGCGCTGCTACCGCATCCTGCGAGCGAACGATCGCTCAGCCCTGCCGCACCGTCCACCGTCGCATGCCCACGCCGACGACCAAGAGGCTCAGCAGCGAACTCGCCGGCATGATCACCGCGGCGATGAGCGGGTTCATATGGCCCAGCGCCGCGATCGCGACCGTGGTGCAGTTGTAGGCGACGGAGAAAATGATCAACACGAGCTGGGTGCGACGGCGCGTTTCGTTCACCGCGAACATCCGGCGCAGCCCGTCGAGCCCGCGGCCGAGATAATAGAAATCCGCCTTTCCCTCGAGCACGCCGCGATGCACGACCGGCGTGCCGCGCACGAACGCCGCATCGAACGCCAGCGAATCGTTGGCACCGTCGCCGAGCATCAACGTGTCCTGCCGGTCCGTGCGCTGCACCCACTGTGCCTTCTCGGTCGGCGAAGCCTGCGCCACGGCGTTCTGCGCCGGGATCGCCAACGCCTCCGCCATCGCCGAAACCTTTTCGCGCCGGTCGCCACTCAAGATGAACGTCTCGAAACCCGCCGCGTGCAGCGCCGCGATCTCCTCGCGCGCCCCCGGCCGCACCGAGTCCGTGAAGTGAAACCGCGCCAGCACGACGCCATCGCACGCCAGCTCGGTGTCGTGCCCCTCGCCGGAAGTGTAACCTAATAGGTTACACTTTTCTTCGCCCCGCCAGCCCGGGCGGCCGAGCGACCACTGGCCAAGTTCGGTCCGCAGCGTGACGCCGTAGCCGGTCTCTTCGTGCACCTCGCCGGACGCGGGCTCGAGTCCGTTGACAAGACCATCCGCGAGCAAGTTTTCGTTCAGGCATTGGCTGATCGGATGCGGATTGTCGCGCACGAGCGCGAGCAACGCAGCGCGGGCCGGCGCGGAGAGGCTGTGCAGGGCATCGGGATTCGAAAGCACGGGCGTCTCGAGCGTGAGCGTGCCGGTCTTGTCGAAAATGATTTTGCGCAGACGCGTGAGGCGCGGGAACAGATCGTTCTCGCGCACGAAGACACCGAAACGGCGCAGCGCGACCGTCGCCATTTCGTCGGCCAACGGATAAGCGAGACCAATGGCGCACGGGCAGGAAACCACGAGCACCGCGGTGACCGCCGACCACATCAGCGCCACGTCGTGCTTCGCGACCCACCAGCCGATCGCCGTCGCGGTCGCGACCACGAAGATGCCGACGAGATAACCGGTCACCACGCGCTCGAGCAGGCGATGGCGGAACTGATCGCGCCCGGTCGGGCGCAACAGCTGCGCGAGCAGCGAGGCGTGCCAGGGTTGCAGCGCACGCAGGCGGATCGCACCGCGCGAAAGATTCAGTGCGCCGGACTGCACGCGCGCGCCGGCACGAGCCTCGCGCGGGTCCGCCTCGCCACTGATCCACGCGGTGCCGAGCGTCGCCGCGGTGGATTCCAGGTGCGATTCGACCGGAATCACCTGGCCCGAGCGCACCGTGTAGATGTCGCCGACGGCGAGTTCTTCGACCGGTCGATCCACCGCGCCGCGCGGCGTGTCGACGGCCACTTTTTGCGGGCGCGCGTTGGTAGTGAGCAGGCGCCGGCGGTTGCGCTCGACCGCAACGACCTGCGCCCAGCGGCCGAACAGCATCAGCACGATGAACGTGCCGACGAAATCGAAGTAGACGATCGAGTGGTTGCCCGTCAGCCAGCCGTAGATCGAGCCGGCGTAGGAGCCGATGATGCCGACCGCGATCGGCA
Source organism: Candidatus Didemnitutus sp. (assembly GCA_041906465.1). Classification (GTDB taxonomy): domain Bacteria; phylum Verrucomicrobiota; class Verrucomicrobiia; order Opitutales; family Opitutaceae; genus Didemnitutus. Next base: position 48,769 of record JAYRJE010000017.1, read on the forward strand.
GATCGATGTGCATCACGCGGTCGCGCAGCGCGCGCACGGCGCGGCCGATGAAATACGTGCCGCCCGCCAGCACGCTCAGGGTCGCGCAGGCCATCGCCAGCGTGTCGAAGAGCTGCGCGTAGGCGAACGTCCGCTCCATGCCGAAATACGCCGGGAGGGCGAACAGCATGATGTTCATCGCAAACGCCGCGCACAGGCCGATGCGGCGAATGAGAAACTTGCTCTCCGGCACCGCGGGCTCCTCGCCCGGCGGACCAACGAGATAGTTGAACGACTGCAGCGCGCGCGCGAACGCCGTGGCGTCGAACTGGCCGCGCTCCCAGCGGAAGCGCATGCGGCCGAGTTGCGCGTCGGTCTCGATGAACAGCGCACCGGCGTGCTTGTGGAAAATTTTCTCGATCAGCCAGACGCAGCCCGCGCACGAGATGCCCTGGAGCTCGAGCGTCAGCTCCGGCACAGGCGCCTTTTCCGCGTTCTGCTGGAGCTCGGCCAGCCAGGTGAAATCGCGCGGCTGAAATACCGTCTGGTCGACCGGCGCGATCACGGAATCGCGGATCTTGTAGTAGCCTTCGAGCCCCTGCTCGTGCACGAGCCGGTGGACGTAGGTGCAGCCCGAGCAACAGAAGCCGGACTCCTGCGCCGCCGCGGTCGTCAGCGGCGCGCCGCAGTGGCGGCAAGAGTGGACGGAGGAAGTCCTGCCGACACGAGGTCCACGCACCTCCGTCGGGGCTGCGCCCCCGTCCACCCAATCCGTGCGAGATGTCCGCGAACGGGCCATCTCAGTGACAGACAAAATTGTTCACGTCGGGCCCGGCGAACCCGAGCGTCGAGCGCAGGCGCCAGGCGAGGACGCCCGCGATCACGAGCGCGAGCGTCGTCTGCGCGCGCGCCATCCACACCGGACCGAGCTTCAGACGCAGCCAGTGGTAATTCGTCTGCGCGAACCACAGCAGCGGCACTGTGCCGAGGCCGAACGCCAGCAGCGTCTCCGCCCCGCGCAGCGCCGAGCCGGAAAGCAGCGCGAGCGACACCAGGAAATACAGCGGACCGCACGGCAGCAGCGGCGTCGCGAGGCCGAGCGCAGCCGCGGCGCGCACGCGCGAACGGTTTTGCGAACCGCGCAAGTGAGCCGCCACCCAACCGTAGGCGCGACCGAGGATCGGCAGCCGCGGCAGGCGCTGGTCGAAGCGAATCGCGACGGCGATGAAGAAGAGCACGAGCAGCCACGGCAGGTAGCGCACGACGTCGTCGCTCAGGAAATTCAGCGGCAGCCGGCCGACACCGCCCGCCAGGGCGCCGAGCGCGCCGTAACCGAGCAGGCGCGACCCGTGATAGACGGTGCTGACGGTCTGCGGGTCCGCGTCGTCGCGCGCGGCCGGCATCACCGCACACGCGAGCGGTCCGCACATGCCGGCGCAGTGCAGGCTGGTGACGAGGCCAGCGAGGAAGGCTGTGCCCGGACCGGAAATGCCGGCGAGTTCGGTCATGTGCGGCTCCTTTGGCGCAGGTGGGGCGCGGACTCCGCCCCGCGCCGCGGTTCCACGGCGGCGAAGGGACTCGCCGCCCTGCCTTCATGCCACAACGGCGACGACTCGGGTTTCACCCTCATGGCTTCGCTCCCTTCGTGGCGAGCGGCACCTCACGCGTGTCGATGTAGCGAGAAGCGGTGAACAGGACAGCCCAGAGCATCGCGCTGAAGGCGAAGATCAGCGCGACCCAGAGCCAGAGACCGCGGCCGGACTTGTTCTCGCCCGGCTGAGCGCCGGTGGACGATGGCGTGGAGGCGTCCATGGCGTTCAGCGTTTGATGCCTCTTTCCCGATCCTCGTTTTCGAGGAGGCGGGCGTCGGGCCCGAGGAATTCGATTTGCCGCGACAGCGTGAAGGACTGCGGCTCGTTTTGGACGGAGACGGTGAACTTGAAGGGGCCGACGTAGTGCTTGCGATCAATCGTCAGCACGAGCGGCGACACGTGCTCGGCCAGCGGTGCGACGGTGACCGGGGCGGTGAAGCCGTTTTGCTCCACGTGTTCGGGGACGCCGTCGAGGTGCACGCGATAAGTCACCGGCACATTGCGCTTGTTGACGATGCGCAGCATGAACTGATTCCGGACGTCGTCGTGGTCGACGAAGTAGGCAGCGCCGGTCATGCGAAATACGATCATGCTCGCCGGTTTCACGGACGAAAATGCGAACGACGCCACCGCGATGCCGATCAGCAGGAGCACGAAGTAGACGATCGTGCGCGGGCGCACCCAGCGGGTCTTGCCGCCGGCGAACGCCGTGTGCGAATCGTAGCGGATGAGGCCCGTCGGGCGTTTGATCTTGGTCATCACCTCGTCGCAGGCGTCGACGCACGCTGCGCAGGCGATGCACTCGAGCTGGAGGCTGGCGTGGCGGATGTCGATGCCCGTGGGGCAAACCTGCACGCAGCGATTGCAGTCGATGCACGAGCCGGCGTCCGGCGTGCCGAGCTTGCCCCGCGGCTCACCGCGCTTGGCGTCGTAGCCGATCGTGACGGTGTGGTCGTCGGAGAGCGCCGACTGAAGGCGGCCGTAGGGGCAGATGACGATGCAGAGCTGTTCGCGGAACCAGGCGAAGTTGAAATAAAGAATGCCCGTGGCGATCGCCATGAACACGAAGGCCGCCCAGTTCTCGCGCGGCGCAGACGACATCATGTGCCAGACTTCGGGCCAGCTGACGAAGTAGGCGAGGAACAGGTGCGTGATGGCGAGCGTGGTGAGAAGATAGAGCGCGTGCTTGAGCACACGACGGGCGAATTTGGTGCCGCTCATCGGCGCGGCGTCGAGCTTGCGGCGCGTCGGAGCGTCGCCCTCGACCATGCGCTCGATGCGGCGGTAGATGTGTTCGAGGAACACGGTCTGCGGACACGCATAACCGCACCAGACGCGACCCAGCAGCGCGGTAATGAAAAACAGGCTGAAGCCGACGCCGGTCAGGGCGAAAAACAGCAGCCAGGTGTCCTGCGCTGCCAGCGTGTAACCGAAGAAATGGAAACGGCGCTCCGCCAGGTCGAGAAACACCGCGGGATAACCGTCGATTGGAATCCACGGCAGCAGCAGATAAACGCCGATCAGGAACAAGCCCAGGAAACGCCGCCAGCGGGTGAACCAGCCGTGAACGTCGGCCGGATGCAGGAAATACCGCGAGCCGTCGTCGTTGATGGTCGTGACGGAGTCGCGCGACGGGATGTGGCGCGCGGGGGTCGCGGGCTTCGGGGGAGTCGGCCGGGAGGACGGCGCCGACGGAGGAGGCGTGTTGGGTTTGGGATCTGCGCTCATGTCGTGGGTTGAGCGGAGGCGGGTGGCGGCGCCCATGGCGTGGCGCGCGCCTGTGAATGATTACTTGGAAACTTCGACGGTGATCTCTTCGCCTTTTTTGTGCTTGGAGAGGATGTAGGCGGCGACTTCGGCGACCTTCTTCTGGCCGAGCACCGGCTCCCAGGAGGGCATGCCTTTCGCGAGGACGCCCTTGGAGATGGTGGCGTAGACTTCCTTCGGCGTGCCGCCGTGGATCCACGCGGTGTCGACGAGATTCGGGCCGACGGCGGCGGGATTCTCGCCCTTGCCCTTCATGCTCGGCAGGTGGCATTGCACGCAGAGCGAGTCGAAGGTTTGCTTGCCGGCGTTGATGAACTCCGGGTTCTGGCTCATCTGCCAGAAAAGGTCGTCGTTGTTGACGTCGATCGAGGACGCCATCTTCACGGCGTTGATCTTGGCCATCGCGGTGTCGACCTGGGCACCGTCGGCGGGGACGATGTGCGCGATCTGGTTCGCGAACCAATAGAAGATCCAGAACGCGATCGCGCCGTAGAGCGTGTAGAGCCACCAGTTCGGCAGGCGCTTGTCGTATTCCTGGATGCCGTCGTAGGTGTGCGGACGCAGTTTCTCGTCGTGATCGGCGGGAGGCTGGGGATTCATGTGCGTGTGCGGCGGAGAGGTTATTCTTTTTCGAAGGGCAGGTTCGCGAGGCGATCGATCTGCGCGGGTTTCATCTTCGTGGCACGCCAGGCGGCGGCCAGGTAGACGAGCGACGCGACCGCGAGGGCGACGACGGGGAAGATCAGCTGCCAGTCTTCGTAGATGATGCGGCGGAGCATGGGCGGGAGCGGTTAAGGGTTAGGGCGTGGCAGCGGCCGCGGCCGGGACGGGCGTCCACTTCTTGCCGAGCGATTGGAGGTAGCTGATCAGCGCGACGATCTCCTTGTCGGGCGCGACGTAGCGCCCCTGGGCCTGGAGATCCTTGGCGATTTCCTCGGCCTGCGCTTTGGCGAGGGTCTGGATCATGGAGTCGGACCAGGCCGGGAACGGCACGCCCAGCATTTTCTGGACGGCTATTTTCTTCGGGAGCGAGGCGTAGTCGGTGTCGTTCTCGTGGAGGTTGCCGTAGGTCGGCATGTTGGAGCCGGTCGAGATCGAGCGCGGATCCTTCATGTGATCGAAGTGCCAGGCGTGGTTGTATTTTCCGCCGACGCGGGCGAGGTCCGGGCCGTTGCGCTTCGAGCCCCATTGATACGGGTGATCCCAGATGGATTCGCCGAGGCGCGAGTAATCGCCGTAGCGCATGACGTCAGGCACGAGCGTGCGGATCATCTGCGAGTGGCAGGTGTAGCAACCTTCGCGGACGTAGATGTCGCGGCCGGCGAGTTCGAGCGGCGTGTAGACGTCGGCTTTGCGGTCCTCGGTCTGGAGCTGCTTGTCGATCGTGAGCATCGGCACGATCTGGATCAAACCGCCGGCGGCCACGGCGAGGAACGTGAGCACGGTGAACGGCATCGCGTTGAGGAGGAGCTTGTCATACCACTCGCCCCAGGCGGTGCCGCGGGTTTGGAAGTGGCCGATGGCCATCAGCGTCGCCATGACGGTGGCGAAGAGGCCGAGGAGATTGACCCAGCCGCTGGTGAACATCCACACGCACGCGGCGACGCAGCCGAGCGTGGTGTAGACAACCGGTGCGTTGAGGAAGGTGCCGGAGACGGAGAGCTTTTCGTTTTCCTCGAACTTCTCGACGTAGACTTCCATCGAGCCGTTGACGGCCTTCGCGCCGGAAATGGAGCGGAAAATATTGTAGGCCATCAGCACGAAGCCGGTCAGATAAAGCGCGCCGCCGACGATGCGCAGCGCCATGAGCGGACGGATCGCGTTCACGGTCTCGAGGAAGTTCGGATACTTCAGGATCGTGCCGCCCTCGGCCGTGGCGTTGAGCATCAGGCCCTGGCCGATGCCGGACGCCCACATGGCGCCCATGTAGAGGAGAATGCCGAACGTCCCCAACCAGAAGTGAAGGTTCGCGAGCGATTGCGAGTGCAGCGGCTTGTTCCAGAGGCGCGGGACGAGCCAGTAGAACATGCCGGCGGCCATGAAGCCGTTCCAACCGAGCGCGCCGCCGTGCACGTGACCGATGATCCAGTCCGTGTAGTGACCGAGCGCGTTGACCGCTTTGATCGACAGGAGCGGTCCTTCGAAGGTCGCCATGCCGTAGAACGTCACGCCCGCGGCGAAGAACTTGATCACCGGATCGGTGCGGAGCTTGTCCCACGCGCCGCGGAGCGTGAGCAGGCCGTTGAGCATGCCGCCCCACGACGGCGCCCAGAGCATGAGCGAGAAGGTCATGCCGAGCAGCTGCAGCCAGTTCGGCAGTGCGGTGTTCAGCAGGTGGTGCGGGCCGGCCCAGATGTAGAGGAACACCAGCGACCAGAAGTGCACGACCGAGAGGCGATACGAATACACCGGACGCTCCGCCGCCTTCGGCAGGAAGTAATACATGATGCCGAGGATCGGCGTGGTGAGGAAGAACGCCACGGCGTTGTGCCCATACCACCATTGCACGAGGCCGTCCTGCGCGCCGGCGAACACGCCGTAGGAGTGGATCCACGAGGTCGGGATCGAGAGGTGGTTGACGATGTAGAGCATCGCCACGGTGATGATCGTCGCGATGTAGAACCAGATGGCGACGTAGAGGGACTTCTCGTTGCGCTTCGCGAGCGTCCAGAAAAAGTTCACCGCGAACACGACCCAGATGAGCGCGACGGCGACGTTGATGGGCCAGATGAGCTCGGCGTATTCCTTGCCGCGCGTGAGACCGAGCGGGAGTGTGATCGCTGCGGCGACGATGATCGCCTGCCAGCCCCAGAAGTGGAGCGCGGAGAGGAAATCGCTCGCGAGGCGCGCCTTCACCAGGCGCTGCGTCGAGTAGTAGATGCCGGCGAACATCATGTTGCCGACGAACGCGAAGATCACCGCGTTGGTGTGCAGCGGGCGCAGGCGGCCGAAGCTCGTGAACGACAGGCCGAAGTTGGCCTGCCAGAAATTGAGCTGAGTCGCGATGAGGACGCCGACCAGCATGCCGACCACGCCGAAGATAATCGACGCGATGAGGAACTGGCGGACGACCTTGTCGTTGAACTCAATGGTGGTTTTTTGTCCTGTCGTCATGGTGTGTGCGAACGGAGGAGGGGGTTAGAAATAGAGGTCGCCCGGCGCGGGCGCGTCGGGCGACACAGCAATGGCGGGTAAATTCTTCGCGCTCGCCGGGCGCTCGTCGGCGAGCGGCAGGAGCGAATCGCGCTCCGCGCTGGCAAAGCGGTGGCGGCGTTGTTCGCGGAAAAACAGCACGACGAAAAACGCAGCCAATAACAGGCTGAAGAAGACCGTAATCGGGATGACAGACATGGCGTGGAGGAATGTCGCTGTTACTATCCGGATTTTTCCCTATCCCGCTGCGCACGCGTTGCCTTTAAGCGCCCAGTTCTTGGCCGACCATGCCGCCCTTTCTCCAAGATATGCGCACGGATGACCAAGCCCTGCAAAGCGAGCGCAACTAGGGCGTGGCAAAATGGCGCCCGTGGACGCCCCCGAGTCAGCGCAATTAGAGGGAATTCGACCCGCCATTAAAAAGGAATGGGAGTCTCTCTTGCGCGCCGAGCCGGCGCCGTCGCCGCTGGGCAACCCGGACACGCTGCTCTACCTCATGGATGAGACGCTGACCCAGGTGTTCCACGCGCTCGCGGAACATCCCCTCGACGCCGTCCTGCGCAAATCCTCGGCACTGCTCGTTCCGCTCCAACGGCACTGCGGCTGCGGGCTGAATCCCCTGCTGAATTATTATGCAACGGGAGAGCTGGCCGTGCACCTCGTCGCCGCCAAAAGCCTGCCGCAGCCCATGCTCGACGCGCTGCTGACCAGCTTTCACCTGCTCGCCCAGCAGGAAATCGACACCCTTTGCTCCGTGTGCCTGAACCGCACGTCGTCGGCCTGCCAGACGCCGGCGGTGCACTCGACGCACCATCATCGGACGCGGCGCGCGAAGCTGGCCTGATCTGCGCGCGCGGCGCGCAGCGGGGCCGTATCCGCGCAGGCGAATCAGCCCTGCTTCAGCTTCGCACGCCAGGTCGTCGGCGATTCGCCGACGATCTTGCGGAACACGCGGTTGAACTGCGACAGCGACTGGAAACCGGTCTCGTAGGCCGCCTCGCTGATGCGCTTGTGCGGATTCAGCAGGAGATTCTTCACCTTCTCGATGCGCACGCGCGCCAGATAATCGGTGAACGTCAGGCCGGTGGCCTGCTTGAACATCTTGCAGAAATAAAACGCGCTCGTGTTCACCGACGCCGCGACCTGTCGCAGCGAAATTTCCTCGTGCTGGTGCTCCGCGATGAAGGCCTTGGCGCGCGTGATCATCGGCGACTCGGCCTGCTTCGCCGCGAGCATGAGCTGATTGCTCAACGATGACAGGTGCTGGGCGAAAATCGTGAGCAGCCGCAACACGGCCTCGTATTGCTTCCGGTCGAGGATGCGCGACTGGTAGTAGGCTTCCTCGAGCTTCTTCAGGTCGGCCTGCACGCCCCAGTTGATGACTTCGCGCGCGAGCTTGTTGAACTCCTTGGAATTCGGCTTGTGCAGCAGCACCTGGCCGGTCTGGAGGAACGCCACCAGGTTCTCCCCCACGCGCACCGGCACGGCCGAATCGCAGAGTCCGGCGAAACACTTGAGCGTCTTCGGCTCCATTTTCGATTCTTCCTCGACGCGCTTCTGCAACTGGAGGCAGGCCGAGCACGTGTGGTTCGTCGTCGCCATCAGCGAGCAGAACGGACTCTCGTTCGGATCGCCGTGGTGCGGCAGGTCGAACGCTTCGAGCGGACGGAGCGTGATCGGCAAGCCGGTCGTCTCGCGAAACGCCGCTTCGTAGTCGCGGTAGATCTGCGACTCTTTGAGCTGTTTCACGAGCTCACGGCTGCGGCGGGTTTCGTCCGATGAATTCACTACGCGGGCTAGCGAAAGAATTTGATAGCCCCGCGCAATGCTGAGGCAAAATCTGCGCACAGGTAGCAGGGAAATGCGTGATCTCGCATACATTTCCTTCATCACGCCAAAGCAACAAATGCGCAGCTCTCTCGCGAAGAAACGGTAAATAGCCCCCGTTCCCGCGATTAACGTTCCCGCCCCGGCCGAACGCGGCGATAAGAAGACCATGTTCGCTGCCGTCGTCTTGCTCGCGGTGCTCGGCACCCACACTCCCGCCCTTCCGGCGGAGTCGGTGCGCTGGGCGCAGGTGCGCATCGGCATCTCCCGCGAACAGGTCAGCGACCTCCTCGGCGAGCCCCTGATGCGCAACGCCGCCCGCGGCTATGAACGCTGGGTCTACGACGCCGGCTGCGAAGTGCAGTTTACGCGCGGAGAGGTCACCGCCTGGACCGCGCCCAAAGGCGTGAAAGCCGCCTCGGCTCCCGTGACTCAACGGGAGACTACGACCGCGCTGCCGCCTTCGCCTCGCCCTTCTTGACGAGTTCGTCGACCACCACCGCCGTGGTGACGTCGCAACCGACGTTCGTGGCCGTGCGGCACATGTCGAGAATGCGGTCGGTGCCGAGAATGATGCCAATCCCTTCCGGCGGAATGCCAAAGGTGATGAGCAAACCCGCGATCAACGGCAGCGACCCGCCCGGAATCCCGGCCACGGCCACCGCACTGAGCACCGAGAGCAGGAGCAGCGTGACCTGCTGCCCGATTGTCAGATCGACGCCGAAGACCTGCGCCACGAACAGCACCACGCAGCCTTCGTAGAGCGCCGTGCCGCTCATATTCATCGTCGTGCCGAGCGGGAGCACGAACCCGGCCGTGCTGGGCGAGATTTTCAGCTTCTCCGTGGCGTTCTCCAGCGCGGCCGGCAGCGTGGCGTTGCTCGAACTCGTCGAAAACGCCGTCACCAGCACGTCCTTGATGGCCGCGAAATACGCGCGCGGCCGCCACGACGTCCAAAGCCGCAGCCAGATCGACATCGTGCCGAACAGGTGCAACGCCATCACGCCCGCGCACCCCAGCACGAACACCGCGAGCGCCACGATGATATCGAGGCCTGACTTCACGATGACGCTGTAGATCAGACACGGCACGGCATAGGGCGCGAGCCGGAGCGCGAGGTGCACGATGCCGGTCATGAGCTCCGTCACCAGTTCGAGCGCGCTCTGCAACTGCTTGCGCCGCGCATCTCCCAAGGTCGTGCCGACGACACCCACCAGAATCGCGAACAGAATCAACGGCAGCACGTCGCCGATCCGCGCCGTGCTCGAGCCTACGACCGCCGCGAGCAGGTTGGCCGGCATGAACATCTCCACGATCACGTTCAACGACAGTCCCGTCTGTGTCGCTTGCGTTTGCACGTGTTTCTGGGCCGCGCTGCCGAACTCGGCGAGCAAGCGCTGCTTCGTCGCCTCGTCGAGGTGATTCCCGGGCTGGAGCACGTTCATCATCACGAGCCCGAGGCCGACGCCGATCGCCATGTTGAGGAAAAAGAAAAAGAAGGTCCGCCCCGCCAGCGGGCCGAGCTTTTCCGGCCGGCCGAGTTGCACGACGCCGGTCGCGAGCGATGCGAACACCAGCGGCATGATCACGAAAAACAGCAGCCGCAGGAATGTTTTGCCAAACGGGTCGAGCGCCACCGTCGACAGCCCACGCATCAGCTCGAGGACATTGGGGGCGGATTTGATGCCGATGTGCCCCACGAGCGCCTGCAATCCTTCCGGCAGGGGAATCTTCGGGCCGAGCAGCAGCGTCAGGACGCCAGCCGCCATGCCGATTACGAGGCCGCGCAGAATACGGTTTGCCAGTTTCGGGTCGGAAGAACTCGCCATGAGGGGTATGCGTTGGCCGGGCAACCTAGGTGGCGAAAGTTCGCTGGCGAGCGCGAAAGCCCAATCCGTCGCCGTGGAGCAGGCGTTTGCATCGCATTTCCCGCTGGTTAGCGTCCGCCCCCACCCTACACTCGGCCGTCCCGCCATCCCGGCCCGCCGAGCCGGCCTTTTCCACTCATGAACACTTTCCTCCAAGCTTCGCTCGAAATCCTCGTGATCGTCGCGCTGGTTTTCGCGAATGGCTTCTTTGTCGCGGCGGAGTTTGCGTTGGTGAAGGTGCGCGCCAGCCAACTGCGACCGTTGGCCAAGAAAGGCCGCGCCGGTTGGCGGCTGCGCATGGCGATCAAAGCCACTCACCATCTCGATGCCGCCCTGTCCGCCACGCAGCTCGGCATCACGCTCACCTCGCTGGCCTTGGGCTGGGTCGGCGAACCCTTCCTCGCCCACCGCCTCGCGCCCGTCCTCGCCCGGGTCGGCATCACCGAACCTGCGGCGGTTTCCTCCGTCTCGATCGCCCTGGCGTTCGCCGTCATCACCTTTCTCCACATCGTCTTCGGCGAACTCGCGCCCAAGTCCCTCGCGATCCAGCGCGCCAAGGGCGTCTCGATCTGGACGGCCGGACCGTTGATGGTGTTCTACTACCTGTTCCTCCCCTTCATCTGGGCGCTCAACGGCACCGCGAACTTCTTCCTCCGCTTCGTCGGTCTCCGCGCCGCCTCCGAGAGCGAACACGCCTTCTCGTCCGAGGAACTCGAATACGTTTTCAGCCACGCCCGCCACTCCCACCCCGGCGACGCGCTCATCAACAAGCTCATGGTGCAATCCCTGCGCGCCCGCCAGACGCAGGCCCAGCACATCATGCGCGCCCGCGAACAAGTCGTCGCCCTCTGGCTGGATCGCCCGATCACGGAAAACCTTCGCATCGCCCAAACCAGCGGCCACAGCCGCTTCCCGGTCTGCAACGGCTCCCTGGACAAGGTCGAGGGCCTCCTTCTCGTCCGGGAGTGGCTCTGGCAAATGACCCTGCTCGGACCCGACACCTCCTTCCAGCCGCTCGTGCGCGACATCGTGAAATTCGAACTCACGACCCCGCTCCACACCATGATCGAGCGCTTTCGCAACTCCCGCAGCCACCTCGCCGTCGTGCACGACGCGGAAGGCAAGCTCGCCGGCGTCATCACCTTCGAAGACGTGCTCGAGGAGATCGTCGGCGACATCCGCGACGAGTTCGACATCGAGAGCGGCCCCATCTACGAGCGCAACGAATACGCCATCACGGTCAGCGGCCAGTTCACCATGCGCGAGCTCCAAGCCGAGACCGGCTGGCCGCTCGAATGGCAGCCGCGCGACACCGTCGCCACGTGGACCATCCGCCAGTTCGGCCGGGTGCCGAAACGCGACGACATCATCACCGTCGGCGAATACCGCCTCACCATTCTCGAAGCCAACCTCGAGCGTCCCCGCCGCGTCCGCGTCGAGCGCATCCCGACCGAAACCGAATCCGCGATCACTTGAGCGCGTTGCGCCGGGGTGGCGTTGGATCGCAAAACCCACGGGCCGCAGCCAACGACCAAATCCCCGTCCCGGGCGCGGGCTCTATCTCGCACCCGGGCGCAGCGATCTCTTTCCGCACAACGTGCAGAAGCGCCGGAGCACCTGTGCGCTCGCTCGGTGAACACGGTGTCCCCGGGGCGGAAGTTTCCGCGCCGCTCCGGAATCGAACGGTAAAGCCCGGCGCGGTTTGACGGTGCCGCGTTCGCGTCCGAACGTCGAGCCCCACCCCTCCCCATGAAAATGGCGTTTCGTTCCGTCTTCGCCCTCGCGTGGTTGCTGTCCGCCGCATTCGCCTCCGAGCCGCTGCGCTCACCCGACGGGAAAATCGCCGTCGCATTCGAACTCCGCCCCACCGACGGCACCGCAATCTACCGCGTCCACCACGATGCGGCGCTCGTCGTGCGCGACTCCCAACTCGGCCTTGTGCGCGACGACGCGGATTTCTCCCGCGGACTGAAGCGAATCTCTTCCTCCGCGGTCACGAGCGTCGAGGACCGCTACGAACTCCTCACCGGCAAGCGCCGCGTGAACGTCTATCGCGCCAACCGTCAGGTGCACCACCTCGCAACCGCGGATGGCCGGAAACTCGACCTCGAGTTCCAAGTCTCGAACGACGGCGTCGCGTTTCGCTACGTTTTCCCCGAACCCGCCGCCGGGAAACGCACCATCACCGAGGAGCGGAGCTCGTTTCATTTTCCCACCGGCACGAAGGCCTGGCTGCAACCGATGTCCGTCGCGAAAACCGGCTGGAAGAACACGAATCCGTCCTACGAGGAACACTACCAGCGCGAGATCGACGTCGGCACGCCATCGACGCTCGGGGCCGGCTGGGTTTTCCCCGCGTTGTTCCGCGTCAGCGACGATGTCTGGGTCGCGCTCACCGAAACCAACGTGGACCCGAACTATTGCGGCGCGCGCCTGCGCCACGAATCGCCGGAGGGCGAGTATCGCATCGGTTTCCCCGATCCGCGCGAGACGATGCGCGGCCGGCCCGTCGTGCCGTCGTCGACGCTGCCGTGGACAACGCCGTGGCGTGTCATCGCCATCGGTTCGCTCGCGACGATTGCCGAATCCACGCTCGGCACCGACCTCGCCGCCCCGGCGCGCACGCCGCCGATTGCGGCCGAAATTCGCCCCGGCAAGGCCTCGTGGAGCTGGCCGCTGCTCGGCGACGACCGGACTGTCTACGACGTGCAGAAGCGCTTCATCGATTTCGCCGCCGAGATGGGCTGGGCGTATTGCCTGATCGATTCGATGTGGGACCAGCAGATCGGCTACGAAAAGATCCAGGAGCTCTCCGATTACGCCGCGACGAAGCACGTCGGCCTGCTCCTCTGGTATAACTCCAACGGCAACTGGAACGACGCCCCGCAGACGCCGCAGCACCGCATGGGCACGCACGAGAAGCGCGTCGCCGAGTTCGAACGCCTGCGCGCCATGGGCATCAAGGGTCTGAAAATCGACTTCTTCGGCGGCGACGGTCAGGCGGTGATGGAGTTTTACCACGACATCCTCCGCGATGCGGAACCGTTCGGCCTGCTCATCAATTTCCATGGCGCCACGCTGCCGCGCGGCTGGACGCGCACGTATCCGCACCTGATGACGATGGAGTCGATCAAGGGATTTGAGTTCATCACGTTCACACAGGAGAACGCCGATGCCCAGCCGGCGCATTGCGCGATGCTGCCGTTCACGCGGAATCTCTTCGAAGCGATGGATTTCACGCCCGTGTGTCTCGATCGCCTGCCCGGCAAGGGCATTCGCCGCACCACCGTGCCGTTCGAACTCGCACTCGCCGTGCTCTTCACGTCGGGCATCCAGCATTATCCGGAGATTCCGGAAGGCATGGCGAAAATGCCGGACTACGTGCGCGACTTCATGCGCCACGTGCCGTCCATCTGGAACGATGTGAAACTGCTCGACGGCTATCCGGGAAAATTCGCCGTGCTCGCCCGCCAGGGCGACCGTCGCTGGCTCGTCGCCGGCATCAATGGCGAAGCCACGGAAAAGAAACTCGACCTCGACCTCAGCCGCATCGCCGCCAGCGGGAGCGCCACGCTCATCCTCGACGATCTCCACGGCGGCTTCGAGCAACGCCGCGTCACTTGGAAAGCCGGCGCGCGCCTGCCGCTGACGCTCGCGCCCAACGGCGGCTTCGTGCTGACGCTCGACGCAAAGTAGAACCGGCTCAAGGTGGTCGCCGCGGTCCCAGCGGCGACAGGGCATCGAGCGCGCTCACCCCGTCGCTGGGGACAGCGACGGCCACCTTCTCCACAACGTAGCCAAAGCGCGGCAGTGCACTCGCTCTACTCGTTGTCCAGCTGCACAAACTGCCGATGCAGCTTCGCATACACGCCGTCGCGCTGAAGCAACTCGGCGTGCTTACCGCGTTCGACGATGCGCCCGTGATCGAGCACCAGGATCAGATCCGCCTGCCGGATCGTGCTCAACCGGTGCGCCACGATGAAACTCGTGCGCCCGCGCAACAGCGTGACGAGCGCCTTCTGCAATCGCGCTTCCGTCAGCGTGTCGATCGCGCTCGTCGCCTCGTCGAAGATCAGCAGCCGCGGATCCGCCAGCAACGCCCGCGCAAAACACACCAGCTGCCGCTGCCCGAGCGAGAGCGCGCTGCCTTTTTCACCGACCTCCGCGTGAATGCCGCCGGGAAGCGCCTCGATCAAGTCCAGGCAGTCGAGCCGGCGCAACGCCTCGATCACCTCGGCGTCCGTCGCCTCCGGGCGGCCGAGCCGGATATTTTGCGCGACCGTGCCGCTGAAGAGAAAATTCTGCTGCTGCACGAGTCCCATCTGCCGGTGCAACGAATGACTCGTGATCGTGCGAATCTCGCGACCGTCGATCCGGACTTCGCCGAGAGTCGGCAGGTAGAACTTTGCCGCGAGACTGATGATGGTGCTCTTGCCGCTGCCGGTGTGGCCGACCAGCGCGACCGCCTGTCCCGGTTCCGCGACGAAGTTCAACCCGTGCACCACCGGGCGGGCCGGATCGTAACCGAAGACGACCTCGCGAAACTCCACGCGCACGCCGTGGCCCGGAGGCAGGGCGCGACCGCAGGGCGCGCCGCTGGAATCATCGCGGCCGGCCCGGCGGTCCGGCCTTACCTCGTCCCGTCGCGGGTCAGGCAGCGCCGTCGCCTCCGGCGCATCCTCCCAATCCGGCTTCGCATCGAGCAGGCGGAAAACGCGTTCCGCGCCGGCCATCGAGACGAGCGCCTGGTTGTATTGATTGCCGATGATCTGGATCGGCGCGAAGAACGTGTTCGCGAGGAGGAAAAACTTGATGAGCGTGTCCATCTCCATGTCGCCGTGCAGCGCCCGCCAGCCGCCGAGCAGCAGCAGTGCGGAGATGAAGAACTGCGAATTGAGCTCGAGCAGCGGCGTCAGGATCGCCGAGGTGCGTGCGAGCGCGATGTTGTAGCGCGCGTGGTCGGCGAGCAGGCCGCGGAAAAGGCCGGCATTCGTCGCCTGCCGCGCAAAGCCCTGGGTCACGCGGATGCCGTTGACCGACTCCGCGAGCGTGGCGGTGACGCGGCTGAAGCTCTCCGACGCCGCGCGACTCAGCCGGCTGAGTTTACCGCGAAAATTGCGATTGATGATCCACAACACCGGCGCGAGCGCGAGGACCACGAGGAACATTTTCCAGTCGGTCCAAATCATCAGCGCCGCAGCGACCAGCATCTGGCCGAACTGCACTGTGCTGACAAACAGCACGTCCTGGATGCCCACCCGCACCGACTCCACGTCTGACGTCACGCGCCCGATGATGCGGCCGGCTTTCACGCGATTGAAAAAGCTCAGCGGCATCGACTGCACGCGCTTGAAGATGTCCGCGCGCAGCGTGTTTACGACGGTCTCGCCCAGCTCCAGCGCAAAGCGCTGCCGGTAGTGGAACATCACGTCGGTGATGAGCGCGAGGGCGAGATAACCCGCCACGGCCCACGCCAGCTGCGAGCCGTCGTGCCGCGCGATCGGCCCGCCGATGATGAGCGCCATCGTCCAGGTCAGCAGCGAAATCTGCACCGAGCGGATGATCGTCAGCGCGACGAGCCAGTTGCGCTTGGCCCGCGCGACGCTCGTGTAACTCCAAAGCCGGCGGATCAGGCCCCATTCGAGCGGCTTGAATTGCGCCTCTTCCTCCTCGTCGGCTTCGCGGCGCGCGAGCACGAGCAAATCCGCCGCGGGCGCCGGTTTCACCGGCTTCATGGCGTGCCTCCCTCTTCCGGGTGCAACGCGCCGGCGTCGACGAGTTGCAGGTCGGCCACGCGCACATACGGCCCGTTCTGCCGCATCAACTCCTCGTGCGTGCCCCGCTGCACGATGCGGCCGTTCTCCATCACCACGATGAAGTCCGCGCGGCGCAGCGTGCTCAGCCGGTGCGCGACAATGAACGTCGTGCGGCCCGCGATGGCGCGATCGAGCGCGGCGAAGATTTCGTGCTCCGTCTCGGGATCGATCGCGGCGGTCGGGTCATCGAGCAGCAGAATGGGTGGTTCGAGCAGGATGGCCCGCGCGAGCGCGAGCCGCTGCCGCTGGCCGCCGGAGAGGTTGTTGCCGCTCTCGCCGAGCACGGTGTCGTAGCCCTGCGGCAGCGCGGTGATGAAATCGTGCGCGGAAGCAATGCGTGCCGCGCGCTCGATCTGCGCCCGCGTGGCGTGCGGCTGGCCGAAGGCAATGTTCGCCGCGACCGTGTGGCTGAAGAGAAAACTCTCCTGGAAAACCAGGCCGATGTTGCGCCGCAGCGCCTCCACGTCGAAGCGCCGCACGTCCGTGCCGTCGATCGTCACGCGCCCGGCCGTGGCGTCGTAGAAACGCGGCACGAGACTCATCAGCGCACTCTTGCCCGCGCCGGTCGCACCGAGGATCGCGACACACTGGCCGGGTTGCACCTCGAGATCGATGCCGTGCAACACGAGCCGTCCCGGCGCGTAGCCGAAATACACTTTCTCGAAGCGCACCTGTCCGCGCAGGCGCGTCGGTTGCACCGCGTCCGCCGGCGACTTGATTTCCACCGGTGCATCGAGGATCTCGAAGACGCGGCGCGCGCCGATGAGCGAGTTCTGCATCGAGTTCACGATGCTCGCGACGTTGTTCACCTGCCCGGAGAACTGCTCCAGCAAACCCGCAAACACCACGAGGCCCGTGCCGAACGCCAGTTCGCCGCGGATGACGAGCCAGCCGCCGTAGCCGAGCAACACCGCGATGTTCACGCGCGTCAGGAAACCGACGAACGGCGAGAACAGGCTCACGCGCCAGAAGATCGCCCGCTGCTGGTGGAGCACGGCGTCGTTGCGCCGGAAAAAATCCGCGCGGTTCTCCGTCTCGCGACCGAACGCCTTCACCACCGGTGCGCCCTGCACGCTCTCCGCCAGCGCGCGCACCATGTCGTCGGCCAGCTCGCGGTTCTTCGCATACAGCGGCAGCATGCGCCGCGTGAACAGCGCCGCCGACGTCCAGAGGATCGGCGTCGTCGCGAGACACGCGAGCGTCAACCCCGGTGCGAGGCTCGCCATGTAGGCGACGTAGACGGCGAGCGACACGGCCATGATTACGCTTTGCACGAGCACTTGATCGAGGAACATGCGCACCGCCTGCACGTCGCCCGTCACACGGTTGATGATCGAGCCGGTCGAGTTCTCGTCGAAGAAGCGGAAGCTGAGCTGCTGGAGCTTGTCGTAAACGCGACCGCGCAGCCACGGCACGATTTCCTGCTGCGTGAGGTGATTGACGCGGATCGCGTAGAGGTAGTTGAGCGCCGAGCGCAGGCCGGCGAACAACAGGATGCCACCGGCCACGAGCGAGAGCACCGCCATCGGCCCCCACGCCGGCAGGGCGAGCCCGAACGGCAGGTGCGGCACCGGCGTGCCCTGCAAGACGTGACGGATATAGTCGATGCCGACCCCCGTCAGGCTGAGGCCGGACACGCCGAGCGTGAGCAATACCAGCTGAATCGCGATGACGCCGAGCCACGGTCCGCGGTAGCGCCACGCCAGCCCGAACAGGCGCCGCACGATCCGCCCGCTGCTGAGCGGCGGGCCAAGAGTGGACGAATTCGGAACATCAGACGTCGACATGCGTGGGAGATACAGCCTTGCCACTGCACCGCCCGGCGCAAACGCGGAGTGTGTTCACTCCGGGCGCGTCCCCCGCGTGTTCGCAGTTCACAAGACCCGGCAAAACCGTCACAGATGAACGCTTGTGAGAGATCCGGCGCATACCAAATCGGTCACCCTGCTCCTCGGCGCGGCGCTCTGCTGGAGCCGGGCGGCGTCCTGCTCAAGTCCGTGAACTGGCCGCCGCTCGCCGTCGGCGGCGGACGCGGTCTCGTCGCGGCGTTTTTTCTCCTCGCCATCACGTGGCGCAGCCGGCCGTTCCGCTGGGGCTGGCTGCCGCTGGCGACTGCCGTCGCCTACACCGCATGCACGCTGCTTTTCGCCGCCGCGAACAAGTTCACCACCGCCGCCAACGCCATCCTGCTCCAATACACCGCGCCCGCCTACGTGGCGTTGCTGGGCGCGTGGCTGCTCAAGGAGCGCCCGACACGCGCGGATTGGATGACGATCGGCATCGTGTTCGTGGGCCTCGCGATTTTTCTCTACGATGGTCTCCGACTGAACGACCTCCTCGGCATCACGCTGTCCATCGCGAGCGGCGTGGCCTTCGCAGTGATGATCGTGCTGTTGCGGATGCAGAAGGACCATTCCTCGCTGGGTTCGATCATCCTCGGCAATTTTCTGAGCTTCCTCATCGGCCTGCCGGCGATCGTCGCGGCCCCTTCGCCGGACACAAAAAGTGTCGTCGCCCTGCTGTTGCTCGGCACGGTGCAACTCGGACTCGCCTACCTCATCTATGCGCGCGCGATCAAACACGTCACCGCCCTCGAGGCCGTCCTGATTCCCGTGATCGAACCGATCCTCAATCCGATCTGGGTCATGCTCGTGTTGGGCGAAAAACCCAGCGCGCTCGCGTTGCTCGGGGGCGCCATCGTGCTCGGCGCGGTCACGTGGCGCGCCACCGCCTCGATCCGGCGCCCGCCCCCGGAGGTGCTGACCAGTTGAACGCATGCGCGCACTCCTGCTCTGCCTCGTCTGCCTGGTCGTGACGGCCCCCCTCTCCGCCGCGCCATCGGCCACCGCGCCGCGCGATGTCCGCGAATGCGTCGTGCTGCTGCACGGCGTGGCCATGTCCAGCTGGGTGATGAGCCCCCTCGCGCGTGCGCTGGAGCGCGAAGGCTATCGCGTCGTCAATCTCAGCTATCCGTCGCGCCGGATGCCGCTGGAGGAACTCGCGCACGACTACCTGCCGCGTGAACTCGCACGCCACGGCGCACTCGCGGCGCCGCGCCTGCATTTCGTCACGCATTCGATGGGTTCGATCCTGCTCCGGCTCTACGCGCGCGATCGCCGCCCGGCGAACCTCGGACGCGTGGTCATGATCGGCCCGCCGAATCACGGCAGCCAGGCGGCGGACCGCGCGGTGCAGCGTGGCTGGATGCGCGCAGTGATGGGTGTGAACCTCCCCCGCCTCACGACCGGCGATGACGGCATCGCACGCACCTTGGGGCCGGCGAATTTCGAAGTCGGCATCATCGCCGGATCGAGCCTGTTGAATCCGATGTTCAAAGGCGCCATGCCCGGCACGCACGACGGCGTCGTCACGGTCGAATCGGCGCAGCTGGAAGGCATGCGCGATTTCCGCGTCGTGCCGCATTCCCACACCGTGATGCTCTGGCGCCGCACCGTCATCAACGACGTGCGCGCCTTCCTGCGCACCGGCAAATTCGCGTCACCGCACCAGCCGTGAGCCTTCCAGCACTTCCGGGGACCATCCGTCTCCCCGCCCGGTAACCTATTAGGTTACTCGTCACGCCGCGCTCACCGGGAAAAACGGCGTCAGTGGGAGCGAAGGAGTAACCTAATAGGTTACCCAGCCGCTTTCGGCGGCGGGCGGAACTGGATCAGCAGATTCGCGGCCGTGATCAGGCCGCCGCCCACGAGCAACCGCCAGGTGAGTGTCTCGTTGGCGTAATGGAATCCCGCCCACGCCGACAACAGCGCCGGCAGAAACAGCGCCTGCATGGAGGCAAACAGTGGTTCCGTGCAGTAGATCAAGCCGGCCTCGGTCGCGGTGATGGCGGGCTGAAACCGGTTCATCAGCAGATAGGCCGCGATGGTGCACACGGCCGTGAGCGTGACGGTAAACGTCAGCCACGGCGCCGACGTCCACGGCGTGACGAGAGCCGCCGCGTCCGGCGCGGTGACCGCGGCCATGGCGGAGAAGACGACCGCCTGGGTCACGAACATCAGCGTCGTGACGGGCATGACGCGGTTGCCCGCGAACTCCTTTCGCTCGAGCGTGAGAATTTGCCACATGAAGAACAGCGAGGCGACGAGCGTCTCGAGTTCGCCGCGGCCGAGGTGGAAGCTGCGAAAGTCGAACTGCGCCAGCACCGCCACGCCCGCCAGCACGAGCGCGCAGGCAACCCACACTGTGCCGCCCGGCCAGCGCCGCGCCCGCAGCGCCACATACAGCGGGATGAGGATCGCGTAAAGCTGCGTCAGAAACGCGGAGGTCGAAGCGCTGATGAACTGCAGGCCGTCGATCTGAAACACCATGCCCAACGACGACGCGATTCCGAGCAGGAGGCCCTGTTTCCACTCCGACGACGTGGCCCGCGACGTCTGCGGCCACGCGATGACCAGCATGAACGCAGCGCCGAGCAAAAAGCGCGGCGCCAGCGTCATCGCCGTGATGAACCAGTTGCCGCTGCCCGGCACCAGCCGTTCGTGGAGGAGCACGATCGCCTTGATGAGCGGAAAGCTCAGGCCCCAGAACAAATTCGTCAGGAGCAGCATCAGCAGCGCGGTGTGGTGCGTGGCACGGGCGTTCATCGGGCAAAGTCGCGCAGCGTAGGCGGCGCGCGGCGCACTCCAAGCGCAAAGCCGGCACGGCACGCCGGATCGCGGTGCTCATTCGCGCAGCACGCTCTTGAGCACCGCGTGAAAGAGCGAATCGCGCAGTGGCTTTTTCAGCACCGCGCGGAAGCTGTCGCGCAACGCATCGCGCTGCGCCGGCGGCATGCTCACCGAGACCAGCCCGATCACGGGGCCTTTCGCGATCTCCGGGAACGACCGGAGAAACTCGGGCCAGAGCGCCGCATCCCGCACCAGCATGTCGACGATGAGCACGTCGTAGTCGCGCTCCGCCGGCAGCTTCATCAACTGCTCGAACACGACCACCTCCAGCCCCCAGCCCCGGAGCAGCGCCGCATAATGTGCGCGGGCACGATGGTTGGCGGAGACGAGCGCCGCCCGGCGTCGCGGCAACAGCCCCAGTCCCTCGTTGTTCTCCAGCACTCGCACCGGCAGGTGAAAGCGAAATTCCGCCCCGGCCCCGGCCGCGCTCGTGACTTCGATATCGCCATCCATCAACCGCACCAAATTGCGGCTGATGGCCAGGCCGAGGCCGGTGCCGCCGTGCTTTCGCGTGGTCGAGGCATCGATCTGGCTGAAGGGTTGAAAGAGGCGGTCCTGCTTTTCCGGCGCGATGCCAATGCCCGTATCCCGCACCGTAAATTCCAGTTTCACGCGGGTCTCGCCGCCGCCTTCCGCCCAGGGCATCGCGTCCACCTCGACTTCGACTTCACCCACCGGCGTGAACTTGATGGCGTTGCCGATCAGGTTGACCAGCACCTGCCGCAACCGTCCCGGATCGGCCAGCACATGCGCCGGCACCCGCGGCGAAATCGCGACGAGCAACTCCAGATGCTTCTCCGCCGCGCGGGCGGAAAGCAACTCGACCGCCTCCTCCACGAGGACGCGGGGCGCGCACGCTTGCGGATCAAGCTGCATCCGGCCGGCGTCGATCCGCGAATAGTCGAGCAGCTCATTCGTGAGCGCCAGCAGCGCCTCGCCGCTCTTCCGCACGGTCTCGACGTAATCCTTCTGCTCCGTGGACAGCGGCGTGTCCCGCAACAACTCGGCGAAACCGATGATGCCGTTGAGCGGGGTGCGGAGTTCATGGCTCATGACGGCGAGAAACTCGCCCTTCGCGCGATCCGCCGCCTCCGCTTGGTCGCGCGCGACCCGCAGGTCGTTCTCCACCCGCTTCAGCTCGGTGATGTCGTCGATGATCGCGACCAGGCCGCGAATCGCGCCCCCCGGTCCACGCACCGGAGAGAAGACCGCGTGGACAGTGAAGAGCTCGCCATTGCGACGGCGCATCTGCTTCTCGCCCGACCAGCGCTCGCCGGCCAGGAGGCTGCGATACAGTTCGTTGCG
This sequence comes from Candidatus Didemnitutus sp., assembly GCA_041906465.1. Lineage (GTDB taxonomy): Bacteria > Verrucomicrobiota > Verrucomicrobiia > Opitutales > Opitutaceae > Didemnitutus. The sequence goes on from JAYRJE010000017.1 coordinate 70,764, forward strand.
GCCAGCCTCGTCGACGCTCGACGGCAGCAACTGCCGCGTGGGGCGTCCGATCAATTCCTCGCGCGCATAACCGGTGATCGCCGTGCAGCCGTCGTTCACGTATTCAATGACGCGATCGAGATTGGTGATGATCACCGCCGAGTGGCTTTGCTGGATCGCCGCGGAGAATCGCTCCACTTCGCGCGTGTGCTCCTGCTCACGCCGCCGATAAAGCCACGCGCTGCAGGGCACGCCGAGCAACAAGGCGACCAGACCAAAAGCCGACAGGCGCTCGAGCCAGATCTCGCGGCGCCACGCCGAGGAATCGGCATCGAGACCGAGGATCGTGCGCGGCGCACCGGGCGGCGGACGATCGCCCACCGGGGCATACGCGGTCACCCACTCGCCGAAGGAATCGCGCAAGGGCCCCTCCGTCGCCGGTTGGTGGGTGCGGAGGATGGACTGCAACCCGGGCGAGTGCAGCGCCTCCGGATAATCGTCCCCCGGCTTCGACATATCCGGCGACGTCTCGGGCTCGGAATCAGCCAGGAAGACCACCTGCCCCGGTCGATCCGTGGAGCGAAACAGATACACAAAGCGGATGCCGGGAATCGCCGCGCGGAGGCGACGCAACCGATCCTTGACCGCCTGATACTCCGGATGCGACAGGTCCGCAATGGAACCGGTGAGCGTGGCCACGTCGTCCGCAAGGAAGGCCACCGCACAGTGCTGCGCCCGATCGATCATCTCCTGCCGGAGCGCCTGCTGATGTTGGCGCCCCCGCCACCACGCCGCCGCGATGCCGAACGCGGCAATCAACAACCAAAGGGCGGCGAAGCGGAGAGTGGGCCGGGAAATGCTCACGAGCAGGCGAAGTCAGCAAACGCCGCCCCACTCGACCCAGCAAAACAAAACCGCCGCGGAGATCTCCGCGGCGGTTTGGGAAAAGCGATTTTGCTCTGCGTTAGGACGAGACGTGCTTCGACACGAGCTTCGTCATGTCGAACATCGAGACCTGCGCCTTGCCACCGAAGACGGCCTTGAGGGCATCGTCCGCGTTGATCATGCGCTTGTTCTTCTTGTCCTGGAGGCCGTTCTTCTTGATGTAGGCCCAGAGCTTCTTGGTCATTTCGGTGCGGGGCATCGGCTTGGCACCGACGACCGCGGCGAGGGTGGCGTCCGGCGTGACCGGGGCCATGAACTTAGCGTTGGGTTTGCGAGCAGATTTCTTTGCCATAGTGGCTCCCGTATTAGAACGCGTCCCGAGCGACGCAACGATTTTCTAGAGGGGAAAATGATATTTTTCAGAGGAGAACTCGCTTGAAAATCAACTGGCCGCCCGACAGGGCGCGGTGCAGTTTCCCCGCCGCGATGCATTTTCCCGCCGAGTTTCCGCTGATCGAGACGCCGCGCCTCGCCCTGCGCGCGTTCGATCTCACCGATGCACCGATCGTCCGGCGGCTCGCCGGCGCGAAGGAAGTCGCGCACGCCACCGCGCTCATTCCGCACCCGTATCCGGACGGCGTCGCCGAGCAGTGGATCGCGACGCACGCCACCGAATGGGCGGCGCACCGCGTGCTCTCCCTCGCCATCACGCTCAAACCCACCGGCGAACTCATCGGCGCCATCGGCCTGACCTTCGCCGAGGCGCACGCACGCGCCGAGCTCGGCTATTGGATCGGCGTGCCCTTCTGGCGGCACGGCTTCGCGACGGAGGCGGCGACCGCGCTGACGGACTTCGGCTTCCGCGTGATCGGACTCAATCGCGTGCAGGCGCACCACTACGCGAGCAATCCCGCCTCCGGCCGCGTGCTGCTGAAAGTCGGCCTGAAGCGCGAGGGCACGAGCCCGAAGATGATGCTGAAAAACGGGCGGTTTGAAGACGTGGTTTTCTACGGCGTGCTGCGGCGCGATTGGCTCGGGCTGGGGAGCGCCGTCCCATTTGCCCAGAGCTGAACGGCCCCGGCGGCGAGCCAGTTCCGCTCTTGCGACCGTCGGCCCACGCGACATCTTGCCGGTGTCGGGCCCGTTGTTTGTGAGACATCCGCGTCACGCAGAATCGTCAGAGGAACGGCCCTGCCGCGTCCGGTGCTGATTCGAATCCCGGTCGTCGGGAGCGGACACGGGGACCGCAGCACCGGCCGCAGCCGCACCCATGGAAAACACGAAACTCTACGTGGGGAACCTCCCGTTCGCCACCACCGCGCAGGAACTCGAAGCACTCTTCAGTCAGGCCGGCACCGTCAGCGTCGTCGAAATCGTCTTCGACAAATTCACCGGGCGGTCACGCGGCTTCGCGTTCGTCACCATGAGCAGCGCCCAGGACGCGCAACAGGCGGTCGAGCAGCTCAACGGTCACGATATCGGCGGACGCAAGCTCGGCGTGAGCGTGGCGCGCCCGCGCGAAGAGCGCCCGCCCCGCGAAGGCGGTTCGGGCGGAGCCGGCGGCGACCGCGGGGGCCGTGGCGGTTTTGGCGGCGGACGCGGCGGGCCGCGCCGCTTCGGCGGCGGCGGATTCCGGGGCGGACGCGGGGGAGATTGCGGCGACCGCGGGGGATTCCGCGACCGCGACTGAGGCCCGGGCGGCCCCGTCTTTCCCCGATCAAGCCGGACCCGCGGGTCCGGCTTTGTTTTGCTTCCGGGCCGACCGGCCACCACCGGCGCGCCGGTTGAGGCTTGCCAAGGAAACTCGTAATACGTTTATAGTTTCCTACGATTCCAATGCCCGCCCGCTCCGCTTCCTCCTCCCGCCCGCCTGTTCCGCCGCCCGCTGACGACACCGCGGCGCGCATGGTGCGCGCGGCCCGCGCGCAGCTGTTCGCCCACGGCTACAGCGCGTGGACGATGGATGACCTGGCCACCGAGCTGGGCATGAGCAAGAAAACGCTCTACCAGCACTTCCCCGGCAAAGAGGAACTGGTGCAGGCCGCGCTGGAGCAGTTCGCCGCCGAAGTCCGCGCCGAAGCCGACTCGATCATCGCGGACCGCACCCTGACCTTCGCCGAAAAACTCCGCGGTCTCACCGGTGGCATGCATCAGCGTCTGTCGCTGCTCACACCGCATGTCATGCGCGACCTGCAGCGCTTCGCGCCCCGGTTGCACGAGTTCACCTTTGAGATGCGTCGCCGCAACGTGCCCTATATTTTCGGGCGCCTGCTCGAGCAGGGGCAACTCACCGGCAAGGTGCGTCCGGAACTCGATGCGCCCTTCGCGGCCGAGTTTCTCCTCCACGCCATGCAAGGCATCATGCACCCCGCCACGCTGGAGCATCTCCATCTCGCCCCTCACCAAGCCTTCGAAAAAGCCGTGAGCCTCTACTTCGGCGGACTGCTCACGCCCGCCGGCCGGAAAGACTATGAAAAATCGTTTCCCAGCTAAACTTATCCTGCTCGCCCTCACCGCGCTCCTGCTCGCGGCCTGCTCGCGCTCGGGTCCTCGGTCCGGCGAACTCGTTCTCTCCGGCAACTTCGAAGTCGACGATGCGCAGCTCGGCTTCAAGACCCCGGGCCGCGTCATCGAGCGCATCGTGCGCGAAGGCGATCGCGTGCCATCCGGCCAGCTCATCGCGCGCCTCGACGACGCCGAGCAACAATCCCAGCTCGCGTTGCGTCGCGCGGAACTCGCCGCCGCCGAAGCCCAGCTGGCCGAACTCGAAGCCGGCTCACGCCCGCAGGAAATCGCCGCCGCCGCCGCCACGCTGCGCAGCGCCGAAGCGGATCGCGACCGGGTGCGGCTCGACTTCGCGCGTTCCGACGAGTTGCGCAAAAAACAGGTCATCTCCGACCGCGATTTCGAAGCCGCGCAGGCGCAACTCCAAGTCGCCGAAGCGCGCGCCACGGAAGCCGCGGAGCGCCTCAAGCTGATCCAGGAGGGCCCGCGCGCCGAAACCATCCGCCAGGCCCGCGCGCGCACCGAGCAAGCCCGGGCCGCCGTCGCGCTCGCGACGACGCAGCTGGAAAACACGCGACTCACCTCGCCCCTCGCCGGCGTCGTGCTCTCGCATAACATCGAGCCCGGAGAATTCGTCTCCGCAGGCACACCGGTGGTCACCGTGGCCGAAACCACGCATCTGTGGGTGCGGGCATACCTCGATCAACCCGATCTCGGCCGCGTGCGCCACGGCCAAAAAGTCGTCGTGCGCACCGACAGTTTTCCGGGCCGCGATTTCGAAGGTGTCGTCGGCTTCATCGCCTCCGAAGCCGAGTTCACGCCGAAGACCGTGCAAACGCCGAAGGAGCGCGTGAAACTCGTTTTCCGGCTGAAAATCGACGTCGCCAACCCAAAGGACGAGCTCAAGCCCGGCATGCCGGCCGACGTGATCATCCCGGCCGCAAACTGATCCGCCGCACTCGCATGTCCGCTCCGATCATCCACGCCCGTGGTTTGCGACGCACCTTCGGCGAACTCACCGCCGTCGACGCGCTCGACCTCGACGTCGCCGGGGGCGAAATCTTCGGCCTCGTCGGGCCGGACGGCTCGGGCAAGACGACGACGATGCGCATGCTCACCGGCATCCTCGCGCCCACTGCGGGCACGGCACAGGTGGCGGGCTGCGACGTGGCGCGTGATCGCGAAGCGTTGAAAGAGCACATCGGCTACATGAGCCAGCGCTTCGGTCTCTACCCCGATCTCACCGTCGCGGAGAACATCGCTTTCTACGCCGACATCTACACGGTGCCCGCCGCCACCCGCGCCGAGCGCACGGAGCGCCTGCTCGCCTTCAGCAATCTCACGCCCTTCAAGCACCGCCTCGCCGGCAATCTTTCCGGCGGCATGAAACAAAAACTCGGCCTCGCCTGCGCGCTCATCCACACGCCGCGCGTGCTGTTCCTCGACGAGCCGACCAACGGCGTCGATCCGGTCTCGCGCCGGGATTTCTGGCGCATTCTCTACCAACTCGTGCGCGACGGCGTGACGATCTTCGTCTCCACCGCGTATCTTGACGAGGCCGAGCGCTGCAACCGGCTCGCGCTCCTGCACGAAGGCCGCCTGCTCGGCCTCGGCACGCCGGACGAGATCAAGGCGATGATGCCCGGCGCGCTGCTCGAATTTCGCACCGAAGCCCCGCGCCGCACCGCGGCACTCTTGCGCGAGCAGTTGCGCGACGCGTCCGTCGCTCTCTTCGGCGACCGCGTTCACGTCGCCGCGCGCAACATGGCCGACGCCGAGTCACGCGGGCGCACGGTGCTCGTGGCCGCCGGCATCGCAGTTGAATCCATCCGTCCGATCGAACCGTCCCTCGAAGACGTATTCGTCGCCGTGCTCGCCGAGCGCAAAACCGTCGCCGCGCCATGACCGCCGCACTGATCGTCATCGCTCTGCTCACGCTGCTCGTCGCGACCGAATCCGACACCGATTGATCGTATGCGCGCCGCTCCCACCGCCACGGAAAACATCGTCGAGGTGCAGAACCTCGAGAAGCACTTCGGTGCGTTCAAGGCGGTCGCCGGCGTGAGCTTCACGGTGCACCGCGGCGAGATCTTCGGCTTCCTCGGCCCCAACGGCGCGGGCAAGTCCACCACCATTCGTCTGCTCTGCGGCCTGCTCACGCCGACCGGCGGGACGGGCACCGTCGCGGGCTTCGACATCGTGCGCGACACGGAGAAAATCCGCACGCGCATCGGTTACATGAGCCAGAAGTTCTCGCTCTACGACGAACTCACGGTCGAGGAGAACATCGATTTCTACAGCGGCATCTACCGCCTGCCGCGCGAGAAGAAGGCCGCGCGCAAAGACTGGGTGCTCGCGATGGCCGGCCTGCGCGAGCACCGCCGCGCGCGCACTGCGGAATTATCCGGCGGCTGGAAGCAGCGCCTTGCGCTCGGTTGCGCGGTGTTGCACGAGCCGCCGATTCTCTTCCTCGATGAACCAACATCCGGCGTCGACCCGAACAGCCGCCGCCAATTTTGGGACCTCATCTACTCGCTCTCGGAGCAGGGCGTGACCGTATTCGTGACGACGCACTACATGGAGGAGTCGGAATACTGCGACCGCCTCGGCGTCATCTATCGCGGCGAACTGATCGCACTCGGCACGCCGCGCGAGCTGAAGACGGAGCACATGTCCGAAGCGGTGCTCGAGCTCGATTGCGATCGGCCCACCGACGCGATGCTCGTGCTCGAACGCCTTCCTCACGTAAAGGAGGTCGCGCTCTTCGGCCGCGGTCTGCACATCGTGGCGCCCGATCCGGCCGCCGCCGAGTCCGCCATCCGCAATGGGCTCGCGCGCGAGGGTTTTCGTGTCGCGCGGCTCGAGCGCATCGTGCCGACGCTGGAGGACGTTTTCGTTTCGCTGATCGAAGCGCGCGATGCCGCCGCGGGCGCGCAGCAGGAGGTGCGCCGATGAAAGCTCGGCCCCCCCGTAGCGGAAGCCGTGAGGCTTTCGCCGAACTGCGAGACGCTCACGCGTTCCGCCACCCCTTCGAGCCATGAACCTGCGTCGACTCTGGGCCGTCGCCCGCAAGGAGGCGCTGCACATCCGCCGTGATCCGCGCAGCCTGATCCTCGCGATCGGCATTCCGATGTTCATGCTCGTGATGTTCGGCGAGGCGCTGACGCTGGACGTGGATCGCGTGCCGTTTGTCGTCTGGGATCAGAATCGCACGGTCGAGAGCCGCGCCTTGGTGGCGCGGTTCACGGCCACGCGCTATTTCGATTTCCGCGGCGCGGTGACGAGTTATCGCGAGGTGGAGCGATCGATCGACACGCGCGAGGCGATGCTCGCGTTGGTGGTGCCGGCTGATTTCGGTGCGGAGCTCGGCGCCGGTCGCGCGGCGGGCGTGCAGGCCATCGTCGACGGCTCCGATTCGAACACCGCCGGCCTGGTGCTCGGCTACACGCAGGCGATCGTCTCGGGTTTCAACCAGCAGCTGTCTTTGGAGCAACTGCGCCGCACGATGGGCCGCGCGCCCGAGCCGGCGCTCGAGCTGCGCCCGCGCGTCTGGTTCAACGCCGATCTCGAGAGCCGCAACTTCATCGTGCCCGGCATCATGGCTGTCATCATGGGACTCATCGCCGCGCTCCTCACGTCGCTGACGATCGCGCGCGAGTGGGAGCGCGGCACGATGGAGCAGCTCATCTCCACGCCGGTGAAACCCGCCGAACTCATCCTCGGCAAACTCGTCCCGTATGTCGTGCTTGGCCTGGTGAACATGGCGATCGCGGTGCTGATGGCCGTGTTTTTCTTTCAGGTGCCGCTGCGCGGCAGCGTGGCATTGCTCTTCGGGGTCGGCATGATCTTCGTCATCGCGACGCTCGCCCAGGGCATCTTCATCAGCACGATCGCGCGCGCGCAGCTGCTGGCCAGCCAGCTGGCGATGATTTCCACGTTCCTGCCCGCGTTCCTGCTCTCGGGCTTCGCCTTCGCCATCGCCAACATGCCGCTCCCCGTGCAGGGCGTGACGCACATCGTGCCGGCGCGTTACTTCGTGTCGTTGGTCAAAGGCATCTTCCTGCGCGGCGTCGGCCTCGAAACCCTGTGGCGCGACGCGCTGCTGCTCGTCGTGTTCGCCGTGCTGCTGATCGGTCTCTCGATCCGCAAAACCCGCAAAACGCTCGGCTGATATGTGGGAACGCATCCTCACCATCCTGCGCAAGGAATTCCGGTCCATTCTCCGCGACCCGCGGATGCGCATGGTCATCTTCGGCCTGCCACTGATCCAGACGCTCATCTTCGGCTACGCCGTGTCGCTCGATGTGAAGCACGTAAAGCTCGTCGTCGTCGATCGCGACGGCACACCGGCCAGCCGTGCGCTCGTCGCGCGCTTCGCCGGCTCGGCCTACTTCGACGTCGTGCAGCGCACCCAAGATGCCGACGCGGCCCGCGCGCTGATCGATGCGGCGAAGGCCTCCGCCCTCCTCGAGATCCACTCCGGCTACGAGCGCACGCTGCACGGCGGACGCACGGCGCAGGTCCAGCTGATCGTCGACGGATCGGATTCGAACACCGCGCGCTTCATGGTGAACTACGCGACCGTGATCGCCAACGCGGCCAACACGGAGTTGCTCGCCGCCCGCGCGGAGACGCTGAGCGGACGCGCGCCGACGAGCGGTCGCGTCGACCTCCAGCCGCGCGCGTGGTTCAACGCCGATCTCGAGAGCCGCAACTTCTACGTGCCGGGCATCATCGCCATGCTCGTCATGTTGATCGGGCTGATGCTGACGAGCATGGCCATCGTGCGGGAGAAGGAAGCCGGCACGATCGAGCAGATCATGGTCACCCCGATCCGGCCGATTGAATTCATCCTCGGCAAATGCGCGCCGTTCGCGGTCATCGGCTTCATCAACACCGCCATGGTTTCCGCGGTGGCGCTGCTCTGGTTCGACATCCCGTTCCGCGGCAACTTTCTCCTGTTGCTGGCCGGCGTGGCGCTGTTCCTCCTCAGCACGCTGGGCATCGGCCTGTTCATCTCCACCGTCAGCCAGACGCAGCAGCAGGCGATGATGACGACGTTCTTCTTCTTTTTTCCCGCGATGCTCTTCTCCGGGTTCATCTTCCCGATCGCGGCGATGCCGACGGTGATCCAATGGCTCAGCCTGCTCGATCCGCTGCGGTTCATGCTGGTCGTGATTCGCGGTGTGTTCCTGAAGGGCGTGGGCTTCGACGTGCTCTGGCCGCAACTCGCCGCGCTGCTCGCGCTCGGGACGGCGGTGATGTTTTTCGCCGTGCGCCGCTTCCACAAAAACCTCTCTTGAACGGGGGCCGCCTGGAGGGCGAGGCGCGCGAACATCCTCTGAGTCAGCGCCGCCCGGCGCGATCGGAGCGCGCCCTTCACCGCCTACAACAGCGTCCCGCGCAGGATCAGGAACGCGACCGTGAAGTAGATGACGAGCCCCGTCACGTCCACGAGCGTCGCCACGAAGGGTGCGCTCGACGTGGCCGGATCGAAGCCGATTTTTTTCAACAACAGCGGCAACATCGAGCCCATGAGGGAACCCCACAACACGATGCCGACGAGCGACGCGCCGACCGTCGCCGCGACCAGCAGGTAATGCGGCCCGTAGATGTCGGTGAACTGGGCCCAGATCAAAATGCGCAGGAAGCCGATCGCGCCGAGGATGACGCCGAGCAGGAGACCGGCCGCGAGTTCGCGCCGCATCACGCGCCACCAATCGCGCAGCTTGAACTCGCCCAACGCCAGCGCGCGAATGACGAGCGTGGCGGCCTGCGAGCCGGCGTTGCCGCCGGAGCTGATGATCAACGGCACGAACAGCGCGAGCACGACGGCCTTCGCGATCTCGTCCTCGAAGTAGCTCATCGCTGTCGCCGTGAGCATTTCACCGAGAAAAAGCACGACGAGCCAGCCGGCGCGTTTCCGCACCATTTTGCCGAGCGCGATGGTCGTGTAGGGTTCATCCAACGCCTCGCTGCCGCCGAGCTTCTGGATGTCCTCGGTGGCTTCTTCGGCGGCGACGTCGAGCATGTCGTCAGCGGTCACGATGCCGATGAGCTTGCCCGCCGCGTCGGTCACGGGCAGCGCCACGCGATCGTATTGGCGGAAAATCTGGAGTGCGCGCTCGCGATCATCCCCGGGATGCAGCGTGGCGTAATTGCCATCCAGCAGCGCGCTGACTTTCGTGTCCGGCGCCGCGAGCAGGAAACGGCGCACGCGAACGTCATCCAGCAGGATGCCTTCCGCGTCGGTCACGTAGACCATGTTGAGCGTTTCGCGGTCGTAGCCGTGCTCGCGGATGTATTCGAGCGCTTCACGCACGGTCCAGCTCGGGCGGATCGCGACGAAGTCGAGCGTCATCATGCGGCCCACGCTGTGCTCGGGATACGCGAGCAGGTCCTGCGCGATCTTCCGCTCCTCCGGCGACAGCCAGCACAGCATCTGCATGGCGAGATCGAGCGGGAGCTGGTTGAGGAACGCCGTGCGGTCGTCGGGCGGAAGCTCGTTGAGCAGGGCGGCGGCCTGCGGCTGCGTCAGCGTTTTCAACAGCTTGTGCTTCGCCGGATGCTCGAGATAGGCGAACGTCGCGCCCGCGAGCTCGGGCGAGCTATGGCGAAAGAGAATGCCGAGTTGCTCGACCGGCAGTTCGGCCAGGATCGGCGCAAGATCCGCCGCCAGCCACGGTGCGAGCTTCGCCTTGAGAGCGGCGAAGTTTTTATTGTCGATCAGCGCCGAGAATTCGGCGCGCAACTGACTGGCGGGCGACGGCACGGCGGGAAGCTACCCGCCGCACCGGAGCGCGCAATGCGCAACACGAGCCCATGCATGCAACGGGGGCCCGCAGGTCGATCAAGCCTTGGCGGCGAACGCCGGCAGCGAGGCGACGTGCACCGTCTGCGTCGGGAACGCGAACGACAGCCCGCGCGCCTCGACGGCACGCATGAAGGCGAGGTTCAGGCGTTGGCGCACCTGCATGTGCTTGGTGAAATCGGCGTCCTTGATCACGTAGACGATCCAGATGTCCATCGAGGAGGCTCCGAAATCGCGGAAGTAAACATGGGTGTCGGGCGCATTGACCGCCGGCTCGCTTTCAATGATGCGACGCAGATCGGCCACGATGGCCTCGAGTTGCTCGGCGCGCGCATCATAGGTCAGACCGAGCACCTGTTCGACGCGGCGGGCGGTGAAGCGCGAGAGATTGACGATCGATTCGTTGGCGACCGTGCGGTTCGGGACCGTGACCAGCGAGCGGTCCGGTTTGCGGATTTTCGTGGAGCGCAGACCGATGTCCTCGACGGTGCCGGTGTGCGCGCCGATCGTGACGGTTTCGCCGATGCGGAACGGTTGGTCGGTCGCCACCACCACGGAGCCGAAGATGTTCGCGATGGTGTCCTGGGCCGCGAGCGCGAAGGCCAAACCACCGATACCGAGGGCGCCGAGGGCCGCCTTCACGTCGTAACCGAGGCTCTGGACCGTGACCAGAATGCCGAGAATGACGAACAGCGTGATGAGCGTCTTCTTGATCCACGGCATGAATGCCGCGACGCCCATCTGCCTTTCCAGCGCGACCTCGTGCGCGTGCTCCAGCACGGCGGAGAAGCCGCGATAGAGCCCCCAGAAAATCGCCGCCGAAAACGCGATCGTGGAACCGAGCGAGATGTAGTGGTCGGTGTTCTCGGAGAGCTTCAGCACCTTCAACGACGAGAAAATGCCCAACAGCATGACAAACGTCGCCGTCGGCGCTTCCATCGCCGGGAAGAGTTTGTCGTCGAGCGTGGTTTCCGTCTTCGAGGCCAGTCGCTTCAGGTAGTGAAAGAAAATATTCGTGACGACGTGGCGGAGCAGGACGCCGAACACGAGAAAAGCGGACGCGATGACGTAGTGCGTCAGCGTGTTCGTGCCGTCCGTGGGCACATGGAGCGCTTTGAGAATGACGTCGACGAGGTGCTCGAGCAGGTCCGGCGTGCGCTCGGACTGAACGACCACGGCGGCGGCAGCCACGGTTTGCTGTGGCGCATCAGTTTTCGCCGCCTCCTGGGCGAGCGCGCAGACCGGCACGGCCAGCGGGAGGGAACGGATCAGGGAACGGCAGTGTAAATTCATGCGAAGTTTCTCGTAGAAAGGGGCGCCCTCGCTCTTGTCAAAGATTTAGCCCGGCAGCGCGATGCTTTAGCCGCTTGCCCCGGTGCGGATAGCCCGCACATTGCCGGCCCCAATGTCCTTCCCGTTCGCACTCTTCAGCTCCATGCCCTGGTGGGCCTGGATCGGATTCCTGGCCTTCATCACCGTGATGCTCGCTCTGGATCTGGGTGTGTTCAACCGGAAGAACCACGTGGTCACGCTGAAGGAGGCGCTGGCGTGGTGCGCCGTCTGGTTCGGTCTGGCGATGGCATTCAATCTCCTCGTCTCGCAGAAAATGGGCCCGCAGGCGGGACTCGAGTTCTTCACCGGCTACATCATCGAGCTGTGCCTGAGCGTCGACAACGTCTTCGTCTTCATCGTCATTTTCCAATACTTCCGCGTCGAGCCGCGCTTCCAGCATCGCGTGCTGTTCTGGGGCATCGTCGGCGCGGTGGTGATGCGCGCGCTGTTCATCTTCGCCGGCATCAGCCTCATCAACGCGTTCCACTGGATCATCTACGTCTTCGGCGCGTTCCTCGTCTACACCGGCATCAAGCTGGCGATCCCGAAGAAGGACGACGGCTTCGAGCCCGAAAAGAATCCGATGGTGAAGCTCGCGCGCCGGCTGTTCCCCGTGACGCCCCATTTCGAGGGCGGCCATTTCTTCGTGCGCCGGGAGGGCCGGCTCTTCGCCACGCCACTGTTTCTCGTGCTCGTGATCGTGGAGACGACGGACGTGATGTTCGCGCTCGACTCCATTCCCGCCGTGATCGCGATCACGCGCAACGAGTTCATCGTTTTCACGTCAAACATCTTCGCGATCCTCGGCTTGCGTTCGCTCTACTTCGCCGTGTCCGGCGTGATGCAACTTTTCCGCTACTTGAACATCGGGCTCGCGGTCATCCTCGTGTTCGTGGGCTTCAAGATGATTGCCTCCGGCTACGTTTCCGTGCCGATCCACCTGTCGCTCGGCATCATCGGCGCGGTGCTCGCCGCTTCGATCCTCGCCTCGGTGATGATCCCGCAGGCGCGGAAGGAAAAGTAAGTCAGGCGCGCCGGGGTGCCGCGCACACGTCCACCACGTCGGCGAGGTCCACGATCACCGGCAAGGACGCTTCCAGCCGCGCCAGCGCCGCGTCATTGGAAAACGCCCCCTGCTCCACGTAGCAGACCCAGCCGTCGCGGCGCGTGAAAACCCCGGGCGCGCCCGCCGCGCGCAACGCGGAGAGCTTCTGCTGGATTTCCGGCAGCAACGCGGCGGCGAACTCCACCGGGCGATTCGTCGTGATAAACCACTCGGCATCGAACCGCGCCTCGCCCACGCGAATCTCTTTCGCCCCGAAAAGCTCGCTGACCCGGGTCAACACGCCTTGCCGGCGCAGTTCGAACGCCACCTCGCCGGCCGCGGGCGTCTCGACCCCGGCGGCAATCCACTGCCGGCGCGATTTGCCCGTCCCGGTGCTGTAGGTCCAAAAGCGCACCTGCCGCCCCAGCCAGCGTCCTTCGATCCGGTGCTGCTCAAGCCCGAGGACCCGCTTCCCCCGCACGACCTGCATCCCAAGCCGCTCAGCGAGCCCAGCCAGGTTCGCCAGTCCGCGCCGGTGCGAACGGACGCTCACGGCGATGATGCCCGCCATCACGGCGATCCCGAGAACGACGATCACGAACGCTTGCATGCGGCAGGAAATGGCACACCGGACAAACGGGCGAGCGAGAACCCGTTTCCTGCTCCGACAAGAATGAAGCCGCCGGAGCCGCTAAGCGGACTCCGGCGGCAGCTCGGGCACACACAAGCTCCGAGCGTTACCCCTGAAATCAGAGCGGGCGCGATCAGCTCACCGCGATCTTGCGCGGCTTCACGGCCTCAGCCTTCGGCAGCGAGACGCGGAGCACGCCGTCCTTCAGCTCGGCGTGGATCTTGTCCACGTCGACCGAGTTGTCGTGCTCGAGCGACAGCGCAAAGGGTGCGTCGACCGACTCGCGATAGAGTTGCGTCCAGCCCTCGGGCTTCTGCCAGGTGCGGCGGCCGCGGATGGCGATCGTGTTGTCCTCCGCGGACAGCTCGAGGCCGTCCTTGGCGACACCAGGCAGGTAAACCGTCAGGCCCCATGCGTCCGCGTTTTCCTTCAGCTCGTAAACGGGCTTCACGGTGAACTCGGATTCGGTGGCGGTGCCGCCGTTTTCCTCACGACGCGAGAGCGCGCGGGAGAGACGTGGAACGAGTTGATTGAAGAGAGTCATGGTAAGTGGTCCTCCGTTGAAAGGGGGTTAGTTGACGTTGATGGCGATCTTGCGCGGCTTCGCCTGCTCCTGCTTGGGGAGCGTGACGGTGAGCACGCCGTTCTCGAGCGACGCGGCGACCTTGTCGGCCTGCACGCCCTCGGGAATCGCGATGGAGCGACTGAAACTGAACGCCTGCTCGCCCTCCTTGCGGGTGGCGTTGATCGTCAGATAATCCTCGATCATTTCGACGGCGATGTCCTCGCGCTTCACGCCCGGAAGTTCAGCGCGGACGTAGGTGTTGTCCTTGTCCTCGTAGAGATCGACCGGGAACCGCGGCGCCGCCGGCGTGGCGACGTCCGCCAGAGCGGTCTCAAACAGACGATCGATTTCCGACTCCAGACCGGTCCACGGATTCTGAAAAGCAGACCCGCGATAGAGGCCCGCGCGTGGTTGGGTATAACGAACGATGCGATACATGGTGGTGGTTCTCCTTTTTAAAGTAGGTTGTGCCACCCTTGTGCAGCCGACGTGCCGCGCGGTGCCACGACGCAAACCGCGACAAAATCGCGACTTAGTTTTCGTGCCTAAAATCCAGTGGGGCAGCCTGGCAGAGGTGAGACAGCCCGCCTGAGAAACTCCGACCCGCTACCCGGCGGCAGGCACATCGATCACGAGCAACGGCAGCTCGCGCGGGTGTTTTTCGAGCAATACATACCGCTCCTCGCCCACACGTCGGGCGCCCATTCGCCGATAAAAGCCTTCCGCGTTCGGGTCGGATTTGATGTGTAACGCGCGCACCCCATTCCGGCGCGCCGCGTCCAGCGCCACGCCGAACATCGCGCGCCCCACGCCGCGGCCAATCTGCTCCGGCACCACCCAGAAATGCTCGAGCCACCATTGCGACCCGTCGCGACGCAGCCCGAAAAACCCGACCGGGCCGCCCTCGCCGGGCCGGGACACCACGAGGATCTGCTGCGTGCGAATCACGTTCGGTGTCACGCACACGGTGTCCGCCCACGCTTCCATCCACTCTTCCGGATAACCCCAGTGGCGTTTCGCCGCGCGGCACAGCGTCGTCAACGCCGGTGCATCGCTCGGCACGGCGCGGCGGACTTGCAAGGGAAGCGTGGACTTCACCGGCACAGTGGACGGCGATTGTGACCGGCGGTCAATTTTCCCGTGGCCAGCGCCGCGGCAGCTGCATCACGCTCGCTTTTTCCGATGACCTTCGACTTCGACACGCCCATCGACCGCGCCCACAGCGACAGCCAGAAATGGCAGAAATACGCCGGCAAGGACATCCTGCCACTCTGGGTCGCCGACATGGACTTCGCGGCGCCGCCCGCGGTGCTCGAGGCCCTGCAGGCCCGCGTCGCGCACGGCGTGCTCGGTTACGCCAAGCCGATGCCTTCGCTCGCGGAAGCCACCATCGCCTACTGCGCCCGCCGTTACGGCTGGCAGGTCGATCCCAGCTGGCTCGTCTGGCTGCCGGGCCTTGTCACCGGCCTCAACGTCGCCGCGCGCTCTCTCGGCGAAGAAGGCGACGAAATCCTCTGCGCCACGCCGGTCTATCCGCCATTCATGAGTTCGCCGACCAATCAGCGCCGCCGCACGGTCGCGGTGCCGATGGCGAAGAACGGCGCACGCTGGGAAATGGACCTCGCCGCACTCGAACGCGCCCTCACGCCGCGCAGCCGCGCGTTTTTCCTCTGCAGCCCGCACAATCCGGTCGGGCGCGCGTTCACGCGCACCGAACTCACGCAGCTCGCCGACTTCTGCGTCCGTCACAATCTCACGCTCGTTTCCGACGAAATCCACTGCGACCTGATCCTCGACGACGTCGCGCACCTCCCGACCGCCACGCTCTCGCCCGAGATCGGCGCGCGCAGCATCACGCTGATGGCGCCGAGCAAGACCTACAACGTTCCCGGCCTCGGCACTTCCCTCGCGATCATTCCCGACGCGAAGCTCCGCGCCGCCTTCACCCGCGCCGCCGCCGGCATCGTGCCCGACGCGAACGTTCTCGGCCTCGTCGCGTGCGAGGCGGCGTTCCGCCACGGCGAACCGTGGCGCCAGGCACTGCTCGCGTATCTCCGCGGCAACCGCGATCTCATCGAACAAACCGTGGCCAGCGGCCAACTGCCCGGCGTCACGCTGACGCACGTCGAAGCCACCTACCTCGCGTGGCTCGACATCTCCGCGCTGCACCTCCCGCAGGCGCACGCCTTCTTCGAGCAGCACGGCCTCGGCTTCTCCGACGGCGCCCCCTTCGGCGCCGCGCCGAACACGCATGTCCGCCTGAATTTCGGCTGCACCCGCGCGACCCTCCACGAAGCCCTCGCGCGCCTCCAGCGCGCCGTCGCGGCCGCGCGTTAAGCAGCCCCACGCGCCGTAAAACCGCAGCGCGGTGCCCACACTACCCCCGCGTAGTGTTCGAAGCAGTCGAGTAACCTAATAGGTTACTGCAGGCGGATGCCCGTTGGTCGTTTTCACTCGTGACGTGTCTATCGGAGTAACCTATTAGGTTACTCATGAGCATGCCTGTTCACCCGCGGTTGAGGATGTGGCTCGATATCGGCGGCGACCTGTTCGAACTCGGCGAAAAGCTCGTGGATGAGGCGCGGAAACACACGCGCAAACGCCGGTCGGCCTCATACGCGACCGTTCGCCCGGGGCCTGCCACGCCGCTCTGGAACCTCCTCGCCGGACAACTCAAGAGCGAGCTGCGTCAGGTCGGTGCAAAAGTGCGACTCGCGCGCTACCTCGGCGTGCCGAAACAGCGACTCACTGACTTTCTGACCGGCGGCCGCCGGATGCCCGACGCGGAACTGACTCTCCGGATGCTTTACTGGCTGGCCGAGAAACGCGCCGGGCGCGACCTATCGCTGTAGCCCGTCGAGCAACCTATTAGGTTACTCGGTTGGCGCGAACGCTCCCGTCCGCGGGGTGAGCGGCGCGAGAGGCCTCGCGTTCTGATTTGCGCTGGGACGCGAGCGGCCAACCATGCGGGCGTGCGCATCGGGCCGTATGAATTTCCGTCGAACTTGTGTCTCTCGCCGCTGGCGGGTTACACGAACCTGCCGTTTCGGCTGGTGGTGCGCGAAATCGGCGGGCTCGACTGGGTCACGACCGACCTGATCAACGCCCGTTCGCTACTCGAGCGAAATCACAAAGCCCTGCAACTCGCGCAGACCGCGCCGGCCGAAAAGCTCCTCTCCGTGCAACTCTTCGGCTCCGTGCCCGAAGAGATGCGCGATGCCGCGGCGATGGTCGAGTCGATGGGTATCGCCGCCGTCGACATCAACATGGGCTGTCCGGTCCGCAAGGTCGTGGGCGTGGGCGGCGGATCGGCCATGATGACCGAGTTGAAAAAAACCCAGGCGCTGGTGCGCGGCATGGTCGAGGCGGTGAAAATTCCGATCACGGCGAAGATGCGCCTCGGCTGGGACGAGAACAATCTCACCGCGCCCGATCTCGCTCGCGCGCTCGAAGACGTCGGTGTCGCCGCGATCTTTGTCCATGGCCGCACGCGCGCGCAGGGTTTTTCCGGCACGGTCAATCTCGCGGGCATCCGCAGCGTGGTGCAGGCGGTGAAGACGATTCCGGTGATCGGCAACGGCGACGTCACCACCCCCGACGCCGCGAAAAAGATGTTCGACGAGACCGGCTGCGCCGGCGTGAGCATCGGGCGCGGCGCGTTCTATAATCCGTGGATTTTCCGGCATACGCTCGACTACCTGCACACGGGCGTGATGCCGGGCGAAGCGAGTTACGCGGAGCGCGTGCACGTGATGCGGCGGCATCTCGATCTCGCGTGCGAGGTGTTCGGTGAAGAGCTCGGCTGCCGCCTCTTCCGCAAACCGGCCGCGTGGTATGCGAAGCGACTCGGACCGGCGAAGGAGTTCAAGAAGTCCGTCGTGGGTCTGCGCACGCGCGCGGAGTTCGACGAGATTCTCGCCCGCTACGCGCAATGGCGCGCGCAGTTCTGCGACGAGCGCGGCGAACTGCTGCCGCGCTTCCAACCCGGTGCGATGGTGGCGTCGTTCATGCGCGAGGATGACGATCCGGCGGTGACGCAGCGCGAGTCGATCCCGGTGCCCAAGGGTCCGGTGGACGTCTGGTGATCCGAGGATGCGGGCTCGCCACGCGGGGCCGCGTCGCGCAACCTTCGCTTCATTCACGCATGTCGAATTTCCTCCATCTATGGAGCATCTTCCTCGGCACGGTGGTCGGCCTGCTGCCGCTCATTAATCCGCTGGCGGCTGCGCCTACGTTCCTCGCCATCACGGAGGGCGACAGCGAGGCGCGCCGGCGCGAGCAGGCGCTGAAGGGCTGCCTCTACATGGTGGGCATCCTCGTGAGCTTCCTCATCGGCGGCACGTTCATCATGAATTTCTTCGGCATTTCGATTCCCGGCCTGCGCATCGCGGGCGGAATCATGCTGACCGGCATCGGCATGAACATGCTCGCGACGCACCGCGCCACCGACAACGAAAAGGAGGAGCGCGAAGCGGCGTTGAAGAAGGTCGACGTGTCGTTCTCGCCGCTCGCGATGCCGATGTTGAGCGGCCCTGGTTCGATCGCGGTGACACTCGGCTTCACCTCGCTCGCGACCGGCCCGGTCGACTACATCGCGATCATCGCCGGCATCCTCGTGGTGGCGTTCATCACGTGGGTGACGTTGCGCCTTTCGGGCCGGATCGTGACGCTCATCGGCCCGGTGGGCGTGAGCGCGATGACGAAGATCATGGGCTTCCTGATCATGTGCATCGGCGTGCAGTTCGTGGTGAACGGCATCCTTGGCGTCGCCACCGATCCCGAGCTGCTGCGCGGCATCAAGGCCACGCTCGCGCACTGACGAGCGCGAGCGGGGATCACCGCGGTGGGGGCGTGAACAAAAATAGAAAAGGCGGCCGGGATTTCCGGCCGCCTGGTTGAGTAGCGCAGGCTTCCAGCCTGCATCTGGCGCGGCCACGTTGTCGCTTCGCTCCAACGCGGCTACGACGCAGGCGGGGACGCCTGCGCTACTTCTTCAGAACTTGTAGCGGGCCTCGACGAAGATCAGGCGGCCGACGGCGCCGTAGGTGGCGATGTCAGCGTTGCCGTTCGAGAAAGTGCCCTTCGCAACGGACGGTTGCGCGTCGAACACGTTGTTTGCACCGACGCGCAGCGACATGCCGTTGAGCCAGGGCGTGTTTTTGCCGAAGGTGTAGCCCACGCCGATGTCGACGGAGTCAAACACTTCAACATGGGTGTCGGCGCCGACATCGTCCTGGTCGTAGGCGTTCTGGTCGTCCACGGACGGGATGTGCTGCCACGAGAACGAGGCGCTCCACGGACCGCGATTCCAGCTGCCGGAGAGGATGGTCTGCCACTTCGGAATCGTGCCGTTGAAGCTCGACGCGTAACCGGCCGTCTCGCTGAAGCCGGCACCGGGATACGGCTCGAACTGGTATTTGTCGAAGTAACTGGCCGCGAGGGTGAGGTCGACCTGGCCGAGCGTTTCCATCTTCCATGTGTAATCGAGCTTCACGTCGAGGCCGGAGAGCTTGACCGTGCTGATGTTCTCATACGCATCGCGGAGATAGACGTTGTCGATCGGACGGTTGCCGATCTGACCGGGCGCGGTGACGGGCGTGCCGTTGGTGAATTGCGAGAAGTCGTCCGCCGGACCGAAGCGCACGCGATTGGCGAACGGCGACGCGGTGCCGCGGAGTTCGACGTCCTGCAGAATGAGTGTCGCGCCGTAGAGGCCGACGAGGTCCTGCTGATTGATGCTGAAGTAATCGACGCTCATCGAAAAACCCTTCAGCGCGCGCGGCGAATAGACGAAGCCGAGCGTGAAGTTGTCCGACGTCGTCGGCTTCAGGTTGGCGTTGGACGGGTTCTGCTGGTTGCCCTGACCGGTGATCGGGGCGCCGCCACCGAAGCGTTCGAGCGAGAGCGAGGGCGTGGAGCCGCTGGCGGTGGGTCCGAACAGCTGGAAGAGCGTCGGCGCGGCGAACGATTCCGAATACGTGCCGCGGAGCGCGAACTCGTCGCTGAACGGCAGCCAGCGCAGCGTGAGTTTCGGGACCGTCGGGTCGTCGGTGTCGCTGTATTTCTCGGTGCGGAGCGCGCCTTCGACTTCGAGCAGGTGGAAGCCCGGGGCGGTGTGATTGCCGCCGAAGATCGGCACGCGGACGTTGACGAACGCCGAGGTGACCGAGCGGTCGGTGTTGAGCGGGTCGAGCGTGGTGGCGGAGTCCCAGCCGAAGGTGGCGGACTGCGAGTAGACGTCGGAGTTCTGCACCAGCGTCTCGACACGGTGCTCGGCGCCGACGGCGAAGCCGACTTCGCCCGCGGGCAGGTCCATCAGCTTGCCGGTGATGCGGCCGTCGTAGTTCTCGATCGTGCTGGTGGCGAAGCCGAAGGCGGTGCCGAACATGCCGGAAGCCTCGATGGCGCCCGGCGCCTGCTCGCGCGCGAACATGTTGATCGTGCCGGCGGCGACGGCGGCGATGCGGGCGGCGGTGTTGACGACGTTCTGATTGCGGTAGCTCTGGTCGATGACGTTCTTGTCGGCCGCGAATTCCCAGGTGTAGCCGTTGGCGAGTTCGCCGCGCAGGCCGACGACGCCGCGCATGGAGGTGGAGTCGTAGAAATACTGGCGCGGATACGCGGTGAAGCGGTTGCGTGCGCGCAGCGTGACGTCGGAGGGATTCGTCGCGTCGGACGCGGAGCGGCTGGAGCTGATCGGCTGCGCGTTGAGCTGGCTGTAGGTCTTCGTCTTCGTGTAGAGGAAGTCGCCGAACAGCGTCACCTGGTCGGTGAAGCGGTGTTCGAAGTTCATCAGCGCGGACGAACGTTCGTTGCCGAGGAGGAGCGTGACGTAGTCAGCGAGGTTGAAGGCGTATTGTTTCTCGCTGCCGAGGCCGTAGGTGAGGTTGCTGCCGTCGACGGGGATGTAGGTGCCGTTGGCGACGAGTTGCGCGAGCGTGAGGTTCTGGTTGAGCGGCGGGGCGTTCAGGCCGGGCTTGAGCACGTAATACTGGCCGGTGGCGTCGTCGGTCACGACGCCGGCGAACGTCGGCGTGCCGTAGCTCTCGGCGGAGTAGCCGCGCTCGTATTGGAAGAGCGGGTCGGTCTTCGCCCACTCGCCGCCGATTGTCACCGTGGTCTTGTCGGTGCTCGCGCCGCCGACGAGCGAGAACTTGCGCTCGGAGTAGTGACCCTTCCGGTTGGAGAACGCGTAGCGGGCGTTCGCCTCGAAGCCGGTGAAATCCTTTTTGAGGATGATGTTCACGACGCCCGCGACCGCGTCGGTGCCGTAGAGCGCCGAGGCGCCGTCGTGCAGCACTTCGACGCGCTCGACCGCGGCGATCGGAATGAGGTTGAGGTCGACGAACTGAAATCCGCCGGACGCGAGGATGGGCGCGTAGGCGGCGCGGCGACCGTTGATGAGGACGAGCGTCTGGGTGTTGCGGAGCGCGAGCGACGAACCGCCGCCGGTGGTGCCGGAGCCGGTGTCGGCGTTGGTGGAGCCGAGATTCAAGCCGCCGGTGAATTGCGGCATGGTTTTGCGGAGCACTTCCAGAAGGCTGGTGCTCACGCCGCTGTCGGCAATCGACGCAGCGGAGATGGTGGTGACGGGATTCGCGGGCTCGCCGGCGGCGACGGGAATGTAGGAGCCGGTGACGACGAATTTTTCCATTTTCACGGTCTCGCCGTCGGCCGAGGCCGGGGCGGACGATTGCTGGGCGTAGGCGCCCACGGCCAGCAAAGGAAGCAACGCGGCCGCGAAAACGCGCCGATGCTTCCGCATCTGCGGATGTGTTTGGTTCATGGTTTGCGTGAGGGTAGCCGCGGCAAGCGAGCCGGCGGCACCGCCCGGCGGTTCAGGCTGGGTGGCACGGCAAACGCAGCGACGATTCCGTTTCGTCGCAAAGAACCAGCGGCGTGGTGCTAGTGCGCTGCGGCGAACGCCGATAAATCTGGCGTCACCGCGCGGGCCGCCGTGGGCCGTTTGCCATCGGCCTGGGGCGGTTCTACTTCGCGCTACAGCAGCTGTTCCACCGCGCCGCGATAGCTGCGGCTGATGTTCAGGGTCGTGCCGTTGTCGAGTTCGAGCGGTCGCCCCCAGGCGGTCGTCGGCTTCAGCCGCCGCACATAAGCGGTGTTCACGACGCAGGATTTGTGGATGCGGACAAAGCGCGCGGGGCTGAGCTGCTCGAGGGCATGCGTCAGCGTCATCCGTGTGAGCAGATTGCGCTGCGTGGTGTGGACGCGGATGTAGTCGCCTTGCGCCTCGATCCACCGGATGTCGGCTTGGTTCACGAAGTGGTGCTCGCCGTCGACCTTGAGCACAAACGGGGCGTCCTTGCCGGCCGCGGGCGCCGGCGTCGGCGGCGGCGCGACGGGAGGCGAAGAAGCCGCGAGCTCTGGTTTTTTGGCCAGATGCGCGAGCAGGCGGTCGACGGCGCGCTCCGTGCCTTCCAGCGAGTCCCCGCGCACGCGGCGCTTCGCCCGATCCATCGCTTGATGGAAACGGTCGTCGGAAAACGGCTTCACCACGTAGTCGACCGCGTGCAGCTCAAAGGCCTGGATCGCGTGTTCGTCGAACGCCGTGATGAAAACGACTTCGGGGCGTTCGGAAGGCTTCAGATGAAGGAGCGCCTCGATGCCGGTCATGATTGGCATCTGAATATCGAGCAGCACGAGGGCCGGTCGCTGCGTCTTCACCGCCTCAAGCACGGCCTCGCCATCGCCCGTCTCACCGACGATTTCGATTTCAGGATCGGTGCGAAGCAGGTCGCGCAACATGCGGCGCGCGATCTTTTCGTCGTCAGCGATGAGCGTCTTGATGGTTTGCATGGGGAAATTTTCAGGCGCGCACCGGCACGGCGGACTCAGCGACCTTGAACGGCAAGGCGAGGTGCACGACGGTGCCGACGGGTGTGTTCACCTGGCAATCGAGCGTGAAGTCGGCCCCGAATGCGCGCTCCATGCGCTGGCGCGTGGTGGCGAGGCCGATGCCGTGACTCGCAGGCGGCGCCTCGCCGCGCGGCATTTCGGCGGGATCGTTGACCACTTCGAGATGCAGCTGGGCATCCTGCACCGTGGCGCGAATGCGCACCCAGCCCGGCGTGCGACGGCGGGCGATGCCGTGCTTGATGGCGTTCTCCACCATCGGCTGCAGCAACAGCGTCGGCACCTCGGCGACGAGCGCGTCGGGGGACGCGTCGATCGCAAAACTCAACCGCGCATCGAAGCGCATTTTCTCGATTTCGAGGTAGGTGCGGCAATACGCCAGTTCCTCGGCGAGGGTCACGATCGGTCGCCCGGTGCTGCCGATGAGCGCGCGCAGCAGCGCGCTGACGCGTGAAAGCGCCTCGACCGCCTGCGCGTTCTCGCCGAGGCGCACGAGGCCCGAGACGGCATTGAGGGCGTTGAAGAGAAAGTGCGGGTGGAGCTGTTGCTTCAGCGCCTTCATCTCCGCCTGCACGAGTTCGGAGCGGAGTTGCTCCTGCTGGAGCTCGGTCGCGCTCAGTTTGAGGCGGAGTTCGTTTTCCCGGATCAGCGATTGCTGGCGCTCGTAGAGCAGGTCGACGGTGTAGCCGGCCGCGAGCGTTCCGACGTAGGCGAGCACGTCGAGGAGCTGACGCGCGCCGAACTGTGCCGTCATCTCGTGCAAACTGACGAGCGGCATCGACCACAGTCCCTCCCAGGGGATCGCGGCCCAGATCCAAATGCGCGTGACCATGACCCAACCGGTCAACACCGCGCAGAAGGCGAAGTGCAGGAACAGCCCCCCGGGCAGCCACCATCCATGAATGGGAATGCGCCGTCGCAACTCGAAGATCAGCGGCGTGAGCAAGCCCCACAGCCACGCCCGCATGATCTGGAGGTAGGCGAACCAGACATTGACCATGGTCCGATTCCCGCCGGGCGGCACCTCCATCGGCACGGTCGCAAAGGTCTGCGCCACGAGGACCAAGCCGATGCCGGTCCAGACGGCGAAGAGCAATGACCAGCGAATGGGCGGACGAGGCGGCACGGCTTTTCCGTGCGCGCGGGCGCTAGAAAATGCAAGCCCCGCCATGATGCGTTGCCGTCCGCCCGGCGCAGCGAACGCGGACTCCAGCGAACGACGCGGCGCGCTCGTCGCTCGCCAGTAGGCGTTCGTCGATTTCCCAGCGGGGACGCGAAACGCGCCGGCGGCCACACCTCGCGGCGCCACCGCCGGGCACTCAGTGACGTCGCTCGACGATCGCGCCGGACTTGTCCTTGAAGACGATCATGCGCGTCTCCGCGTTGTAGGTCTCGAAGAGGACGCCGAGCTGCGGGTTCACGAGATCGCCCGGCGCGTAGGCGGTGCGCTCGATGAACACGCGCGGACTGGCGCCGCCGCGCACGCCGCTGATGCGCAGGTTCTGGACCCAGGCTTTGAACGCCACGCTCGGCGGCGGTGGGGGCGCGGATTTGGCCACGGCCGGGCTGGTCTCGGGTGTGGGGCCGCTTCCCTGCGACGCCGCACTGCCGACCGCGGCGGAATTCGCGGGCGCAGCCGCGGATTTGCCGGCGGAATCGCCGGGCGCCGCCGTCGTGACCGAAGAAGCGGGGGCCGGTTTCGGGTTGTCGCCGCCGAGCACTTCATCGATGGCCGCGGACTGATCCGCCGCGACGTTGGCGGTGGTGTTCCTGGCTTTGGCCACAGCCTGGCCCAGCGCTGTCGTCGGGCCAGCAGCCGGTGCCGGGGCGACACCGGCCTTCGGAGCTGGCGTGATTGCGGTGGACGCAGCGGTTTTCGGTGCCGACGCGGCAGGGCGTGGCTTCAACGGCGGCGGAGGCTCCTCGTGGGTGAAATAAAACCAGCCCGCGGCGACGAGCGCGAGCAGGCCGACGCCGGCGCCGGCGAGAACGAAAAGTCGCCGGCGCGGATTCGTCGCGGTGGCGGCGGCTTTCAGTTCCTTCGCTTCGGCATCACTCGGGGTCGCGACCGGTGCGTTGGCCTTTTTCAGTCCGGGCGGCGGCGGAAATTTCGCGGCACCGGGCGGCGGTGGAAATGGAGCCGCGGCCGGAGCGGGAACAGGCGCGCCGTTTGATGCGCGGGAAGTCGGTGCGTCCGACACCGGTCCAGCCGGCGGCGGAGCTTCCGGCGGCGGAGCGGACGGTTGCGGAGAGACCGCTGGTGTCATCGGCACGACCGCGGCCTCGCGCGGTTTGAAGGCGATTTTCGGGCGCGCCGCGGTTCCATCGACAGCGGCGGCCGGCAAGGAAGGCGCGGTTTCCGGTGGCGCAGGCGGTGACACGGAAACGACCGGCTCCTGAGCGGCAGGCACGGGCGCGGTGGCCGGAGTCGCTTCCGTCGCGGTGCTTTCGACCGCAGGCGCGGGCGGCGTGGCCGGCTCGACCGCTGCGGGCGTGGCGGGCGCCGAATCACTGCCCAAACGCGGACGCAAACGCACCGGCGCGGGAGGCGCGGGGCTTTCGGGAGCGGGAGAAATCGGAACCGCGGTGGGAGGCGCCGTCTCGCCGGAGACCGGTGTCGGCGGAGTGGACGAGGCCGGGCTTTCGCCGGACAAACGCGGCTTCAGGCGGAGCTTCGGGGCGTTGTCGTCACTCATGCGGTGTGGTTAACCGATTTGCCGGACGGAGAAACACAAAATTCCCGGCAGGCGTGACAATTTCCGGGCTTTTCACAGCATGCGCGCATGCCGCCGGACAGAACGTTTCGCTCGCGCGTGGATGTGTGGCTGGTGCTGCTCGCCGTCGCAGCGGCGGCGGTCCCGATCGGCGCGGCCATCTGGCTCGGGCTGCATGGCCACGCGCGCGGAGTGCTGCTGCTGGCGTGCTGGGGCACGACGATGGTGGCGGTCGGCGCGGCGTTGAGCTGGCCCTTGCGCTACACGCTGCGGGCCGACCGCCTGCACATCCAGAGCGGCTGGCTCGATTGGGAGGTGCCTTACGCGGCCTTGCGCGCGGTGGCGCCCTCGCGCAACCCGCTCGCCGCGCCGGCGTGGTCGCTCCGGCGGGTGCGGCTGGATTTTGCAGATGGCTTCATCCTCGTCTCGCCAGACGACCGGGAACTGTTCATAGAGGAAATCGCCGGCCGCTGCCCGCACCTCGTGCGAGTTGGCGCCGGTCTGGCGTCGCCTACCCCTCAGACCCATGAAAAAGTTGCCCGCTAAGATCGCCGGCATCACCACGGCCGCGGTGGAAAAAGCCACCGCTCGCTCGTGGGCCGACTGGGTCGACCTCCTCGACAAGGCCGGCGCGAAGTCCTGGCCGCACGCCGAGATCGCGCAGTGGTTGCAGAAGAAACACAAGGTCAACGACTGGTGGAGCCAGATGGTGACGGTCGGCTACGAACAAGTCACCGGCCGCCGCGTGAAGAATCAGAAGACGGACGGTTTCGAAATCAGCGTGAGCAAAACCATCGCGGCTCCGGTGGCCGTGGCGTTCGAGGCGTGGAAGGACGCGGCGATCCGCGAGCGCTGGCTGCCGCGCACGCCGCTTTCCGTCCGCAAAGCCACGCCGCACAAATCCATTCGCATCGTGTGGCCGGATGAGACGACGCTGTCCGTGAATTTCTGGCCGAAGGGCCCGCTGAAATGTCAGGTCGTGCCGCAGCACGGCAAGTTGCCCGATGCCGCGGCCGCCGAGAAGATGAAGGCGTTCTGGACGACGCAGCTCGACGTCCTCGGCGCGTTTCTCGAGCCGAAGCCCTGAGGGTCGGCGGAGCGGGACAACGCAGCTCGGGTTTTCGGCCCGGATTCGGTGGCGCTGGAGCGGCGGCCGGCGACGGCCGGGCGCAGTCCCGCTGCCGTCCTCTTTCGGCGGTCACCGGCCGCGGCTCCAGCAGGTCCATTTCGCCGAGCGATTTTTCCCGCTTGCCCGTGCGCCGGGCGCGCGGCGCAGTAGCAGGATGGGTCTTCGCCGCACATTCCTCGCTGCCGTCCTCGCCGCTGGCATGCTCACGAGCGCGCTGGCGCAAGAGGTGCAGGTGCACGGCCTGATGTTCGAACGCTGGGTGCGCGACACGTTTTTCGACGGCTACAAGCCCGCGAGCTACACCCAACGCTGGGACATCCCGGCCGACGCCAACAAGCATCACGGCGGCGTGCCCGTGAACCCGAAGGCCGTGAAATTCGGCACGCCCGTCGACCTCGGCGACGCCTTGCGCCAATATGAAATCAACGAGCCGTTCATTCTCGTGCTCGGTTTCTGGGAGCAGCACGGCGAGGAAAAACGCTTCGTCAACATCGTCGCGCCTCTCATCACGCACGACCGGTGGATGGCGCTCTGGGGCGACATCACCTACGCCGATTTGCTCAAGCTCGACGAGCTCATCAAGGACCCGGCGCGGCCGATCGAGGAAACGCGCAAGCTCGCGTTGAAGACCAAGAACTCCCCGCCTTTCAACTCCGCCGTCATCCAGGTCAACCCGAAGATCGATGCGCGTCAGCGACGCCTCCAGTGCTCGATCCGCTTCGAGGACGTCTTCCGCCACCTGGCGCCGGACGCCGATCCCAGGCGCCAAGCCACGCCGGCGCTCTGGGGCGTGCCTTTCCCCGGCCCCATCCAGTCACCGCCGCGCCATCAGCGCTGAGCTGCGCCCGGGCCACCCCGGCGATCCACGCCGCGCCGCTCGCCCGCTCAATCGTCGCCGATCCGTCGCTCGCGCGCCACAAACCACAGCGGCCGACCCTCGTCATCGAGCACCGGCACGATCTGCGCATCGACGCGGTAGCGCGACCCATCAGCGTGGTAATTGACCAGCTCCGCGCGGCACGGCTGACGCGCCGCGAGTGCCGCGCGGATCTTCGCCACCGTGGCCGGATCGGTCTGCGGCCCCTGCAACACCTGGCCGGGCTTGCGGCCGGCCATATCCACGAGCGGGCGACCGCACAGTTTTTCGAAGGCCGCGTTGACCCAGATCACACGACCGGCCGCATCGGTGACCACGAGAGCATCCGGCTCCTTCGCCTGCGGCGTGGCGTCCGCCGCCGCGAGGATGCGCTCACGCAATCCTGCGGGCACCTCGCTGAGCTGGACCCGCTGCATCAACGCCGTCGTGACCGCGTCGCGCAGCCCGGCGACGTGCGCAGCCAGCTCCCCGTTGAACTCCATCAACACCTCGAAACCCTGCCGCTCCGTCTCCGTCAGGGAGCCGGACACGTAGAGCGCCGCGCGGTCGAGCAGGAATTCGTCGAGCACACCGTCAGGGAACCCGCCCCGCCCCGCGCGTCAAAGCTGGAGTTCCGCCATCCCCGCGGCCGGACACGAACGCGAGAATTGGACGATGACAATCGCCCACCACTCGTGCATGAAACAAAGCGTCAGTCTCCAGCCCCCTCGCTCCCCTTGAATTTTGCTTCGCGCGTTCTGTTTGCCGCCGCCCTCCTCGGGCTGATCGGCCCCCTGAGTTCGCCCGCTGCCCCCGCCCTGCGCGTGGCAGTCGAGAACAACAATCCGCCGCTCGCCTTTGCCGACGAACAGGGGCGCCACACCGGCTTCATGATCGATCTCCTGCAGGAGATGTCGCGCGTCAGCGGCGTCGAAATGCGGCCGGTGTCCGGCTATTGGCGGGACCATTTCTCCAATTTCGACGCGCGGCGGATTGAAGTGCTCGGCAACATCGCCGACACCCCGACCAATCGTCAGGAACTCGCCCTGTCCATCGGTCATGCCCGCATGCACGCGGTCATCTACGTGCGCCCGGATCGCCCGCCCCTGCTCCGCGTCGCGGATTTTGCCGGGAAAACCATCGCCACCGTCTCCGGCACCGCCGCCAACGCCCGCCTGCTCCCCCAGCAGGCCAGTCTGCGGACGAAAATCGTGACCTATAAATCCGCCCAGGACGCCCTCGCCGCCACCGAGCGCGGCGAGTGCGACGGCACGATCTTCTCCAACCAGCTCTACCCCGCCACCGGCGCGAAACACAACCTCACCCGGCACTTCGTGGAGGACATGTTCTACGCCTACCATTTCGCCGTGCAAAAGGACGATCCGCAGACGCTGGCCCTGCTCAACGAGACGCTCGCCCAACTCATGCGCAACGGCGAGTTCGACCGCCTCTACGCGAAGTGGATCGGTCCCATCGAACCCCGGCAGATTCGCTTCACCGATCTGAAGCCCTACCTGCTCCCGCTCAGCCTCGCCCTCGCCGCCATCACCGCTTTCATCCTCTGGCAGCGCCACCTCCTGCGCCAGCTGCGCGAGCACACGCAGGCTTTGCGCGTCAGCGAGCAGCGCTGGCGCTTCGCCCTCGACGGTTCCGGCGCCGCCGTGTGGGACTGGGACCTGACCCAGAAGCGCGCGTTCTATTCGTCGGTCTGGAAACGCATGTTCGGCTACGCCGACCACGAGGTCGGCGCGACCCCCGACGCCGCGACGCGGCTCGTCCATCCCGACGACCTCCCGAAACTCCAGACCGCCCTCGAAACCCATCAGCGCCAGACCGACCAACCCTTCCTCGTCGAACACCGCATGCGGTGCAAAAACGACACGTGGAAATGGGTGCAAAATCGCGGCATGGTCGTCGAGCGCGACCCGCAGGGCCGCGCCACGCGCATGATCGGCACTTGCTCCGACCTCACGCTGCTCAAGCAGGCCGAGGAAGACCGCCTCGTGTTGGGCAAGCTGGAGTCGACCGGCATCCTCGCCGGTGGCATCGCCCACGATTTCAACAACCTGCTCACGACCGTGTTTCTCAACGTCGACATGGCGCTCTGGTCCGGGAACAACGCCACCGCGGTGAACAAACACCTTCAGGACATCAAAAAAGCCGCCGTCGCCGCCCACCAGCTCACGCAGCAACTCATCACCTTCGCGCGCGGCGGCGCTCCCGTCCGGCGCCTCACCGCCTTGCCGGAAATCGTGCGGGAATCCACCCAACCCGCCCTGAGCGGCTCGACCCTGGCCGCCCGTTTCGATTTTCCGCCCGACCTCTGGCCCGCCGAGGTCGACGTCGGTCAGATCGGCCAGGTCATCCGCAACCTCGTGCTCAACGCCCGCGAAGCCATGACCGCCGCGGGAACCCTCACGATCCGCGCCGAGAACCTCACCCTCGCCGCCAACGCCGTGCGCGGCCTGCCCGCCGGCCACTACCTCTGCCTCTCCCTCGCCGACAACGGCCCCGGCATCCCGCCAGATATCCTGCTGCGCATCTTCGATCCGTATTTCTCCACCAAACAGCGTGGCGAACAAAAAGGCATGGGACTCGGCCTCACCATCAGCCTGTCCGTGGTCACGCGACACCGCGGCACCATCACCGTGGAATCCACCGCCGGCCAAGGCACCACGTTCCACATTTATCTGCCCGCCGTCGCCCCCGCGGCGACAATCCCCGCCGCCCCCGGCGCTCCCGCGGCAAAAGAGGCCAGCCCGCCCCGCGGACGCATTCTCGTCATGGACGACGACGAAGGCGTTCGCCTCGGCCTCGTTGCCTGCCTGCAACGACTCGGCTACCTCGTCGAAGAGACGGAAGACGGCCAGGCCGCGATCGAGGCCTACCGTCGCGCTCACTGCCGGCAAGAGCCGCCCGATCTCGTGGTCCTCGATCTCACCGTCCGCGGTGGGATGGGCGGCTTGGAAGCTTTGCAGGGAATCCAGCAGGTCGATTCCCACGTCGCCGCCATCGTCATCAGCGGCTACGCCGACAACGAGGTTCTCCGCGACTACCGCCGCTTCGGTTTCCGCAGCGCGCTCGCCAAGCCCTTCACGATCGAAACCCTGCGCCGCTCCCTCGACGAAGCGCAATCCGCGCAACCGGCTGCCCGCGCGACCTGAGGGCGCGACCTACTCGCCGCACGTCACGGCTTCGTCGCCGTCGGCGTCCGCAGCGCGGCTTTTACCGCGCCCACCGCGATCTCCCGCGGCACCACGAGTTGCCAGCGTCCGTGGTGAGCCGGTCGCCATCGGGACGGCGGCGACCACCTAATCGTCGGCACCGTCAATCGGGAATCGCGTCCAATTATGCATATGCCCAGCTGACTGTGCGACATATCTGCCGCACAGTCTTCATTGCACGCCAACATTTTCGCTTGACGCTTTATTATCCGTTAACAGAACCACCTCCGCTTCGAAACCCCAAAGGAGACGCCGTGCGTGGGCCACATAGCGTCTCATCAAGATAAGTAAAATCTATGCCACGCACATTAAATAAAAGCGTCGGGTCTATGCCCCGCTTTACCGCGCTATTCCGCTCTCTTCCGCTGCTGATTGTCGCGCTAGGGATCGCTCCAGCTGTCCACGCTCAAAATCACTGGCCGGGCGCCTATCAGATAAGCCCCTCAATGTTCCTTAACGGTGGCGATTACGCGGGCCTATTCAGACTACAGGCTCAGCCAAATCTATCGGTAAACGTTTATTGGAATACAAACGGCGAGGCTGTTATTTTCAGCGGCTCGCTGACCGGCGGCTGGAGCAATGGCAATACTAGCTCGGTTGCATGGGAATACACCTACTCAGTTAAAGTGATTCAGCTAGATACCGGTAAGGCCCAGATAGCAATTGAGTGGTCTCGCCGATCTGTCACTGGGCAGATAGAAAGCGGACTCACACCAGTTGGCCGAATCCTACAAAGCGAACTCGGAGAAATCAGTAATTCGACAGACAGTCCCCCAGCGAACCCTCCAACCGAACAACGAAATACTACGTCCAACATCACGCTGCCGGGAGGAGGCGGTTCGGGACATTGGGAGACGCAGACGTTTTACTACACAGTCGCAATCTGGGACCCAACAAATTGGAAATTATATGTGATCGGATGCAGCCAAACTGTTACTGTATGGGTATCTGATGGAAACGGTAGGGGAAATGTTCTGGAGGAATAGGCCATCATGAAGAAATATATTCTCATCACGATGGCTGGTTTCGCCGCAATCGTCGCGATCTCGATCTGGAGCCGTAATGGCCAAACCATCAGGCATGGTGTCGATACCCATCGCTCGGCTGAAAACCGAGAAAATCCACTCCCGAGCGCAAGAACGGCCAACCGCCCGAACGACTATTCCGCTGCATCGAAGCCAATGATGGCTTTTGAAATGTATGTTGATTTACCGGAAGTATCCAAATCTATGCGATTATCAATTGATCAAATAGCCGCCATCAAGGCGCTATTGTCCGAGACGCGATCGTCAATGACTACCTTGCTCGCTCGCCATGGCAAATTTGAGCGCCTTGATGAGAAATCCGCGAGGTGGACGGTTACACTTCCTAAGGCCGTGGCCGAAAGTGAACGAGAAACATTCTATAGAAAGCTGGGTTCGATCATCAACGCAAACCGGCTGACTGAGTTCTCATCCCTCGTGAATACCGCAAAATTCGAGGCCGCTTTCGAATTCTTCGGCATTTTTCCATTAATATATGAGTTCGATAGTTCCGAGAAATCGCTAGCCAATACACAGATAGTAGATACCCGAACGACAGTGCTCAGACATGATGAACGCGGGAGCTACAATTCCTTCTGGGAGGAAAAGTCACCGACTGACGAATTCATGTTGAAATATGGTCTTTTAGCGGATCGAGCTATCCGGGAGAATTAACTTCAACCGGTTTTAGTTATCTCAGCATATAGGAACAATCGGTCTCTGCGCGTGTAGACGCAAATTTCTCTGCGTCGTTCGATATGAATTGCAGAGCATCGCCAAAGCACGAAGCTTTCGGAGTTGATCGGCACAATCATCAGGTGGCCATGGCGCGGCAATCACTCCGCCGCCCCGCGAAGTGCAACCCATCAGGTTGCACTTTTTCCGGATCGCCCGTTCCAATCCGCGCGCTGGCCGCCCGGCTCCGGGCGGGTAAACTACGCTCGCGGCGGTGCACGTCGCCCGCCGCGTCCGTCAACCGCGTCCAACCCCTCGCGCCATGACTCCCCACACCTACCTCGAACACGGCTTGTCCGTTCTGCACGCGCGGCTCCGCACGCCGCGCGCTCCCGCGAGCCTCATCTCGCCGGCCGATCTGCATCCGTTCGTCACGCTGTCGCGCGAAACCGGTGCCGGCGCCACCACGGTTGGCCAGGAACTGGTGCCGCTCCTCGATCACGAGTTCGCGGACGAGAGCGTCCGCTGGGTGCTGCTCGATCGCGATCTGCTCGATCAGGCGCTGAAACATCACCGCCTGCCGGCCACGCTCGCCGAGTATCTGCCGGAAGACCGCGTGTCGGAGATCCGCGCCACGATTGGCGAACTCGTCGGCCTGCACCCGTCGCTCTGGCAACTCGAGCAAAAGGTCGCCGAGGCCGTCCTCCAACTCGCCCACGTCGGCCACGTGATCCTCGCCGGCCGCGCCGCGCACCTCATCACGCGCTCACTGCCAGGCGGGCTGCACGTGCGGCTGGTCGCCTCGCGCGATGTCCGCATCGGGCGGATCGCGGCCGAGATGCATCTCAACCGCACCGCCGCCGCGGAACACGTCGACCGGCACGACGAGGCGCGCCGGCGCTTCGTGCGGCAAAACTTCGACGCCGACCTCGACGACCCGCACGCCTACGACCTCGTGCTCAACACCGACCACCTCAGCGCCCGTGCCGCGGCGGAGTTGATCGTCACGGCGCTCCGGCACCGCACGCACGAGCCCCGCGTGCTCGCCGTCCGTCCGACCGTTACGGCGTAGACATTTCAGCGGAACGATGAGGGGGCTCGTCTCCCGCGAGCCGGGGAACGCGCGACGGCACGATACCTCTTTCGCGGCGCGGCGGGAGCCGCACCCGCCACGTCGACGGATGCTTTTCGGGGCGCTGATACCAAGCGCGCGTCCGCCGTGCCCGTTGACTCCGACGCGCGCCCCGCCCAACGTCGCCGCGCATGACGAACCACGCGTCGCCCCCGCTCGTGCGCGCTCTCGGGCGTTGGACCATGACGGCGCTCGTCGTCAACGGCGTGATCGGCTCCGCGATCTTCGGCTTGCCCGACGACATCGTGCGCCTTGTCGGCCACGCCGCGCCTCTCGCCTACTTGCTCGCGGCGGCCGCGATGCTGGTGTTCATCGCGGTGTTCGCCGAGCTGAGCTCGCAGTTCCACGAGGCGGGCGGGCCGTATCTTTACGCGCGCGAGGCGTTCGGACGTTTCTGGGGCGTGGAGATGGGCTGGTTCACCTGGCTCGTGCGCCTCACTGCCGCGGCGGCGAACGCAAATCTCTTTGTCATCTACCTCGGCGAATTCTGGCCCGAGGCCACGCTGCCGCTGCCCCGCGCGCTGTTGCTCGCCGGGCTCCTCGGCACGCTGACGTTCATTAATTTTCTCGGCGTCACCGGCGCGGCCCGGCTGTCGAACGTCTTTACCGTCGCCAAGCTCCTGCCGCTCGCGCTCCTGATCCTCGTCGGCATCGCCTTCGCGCGCATCGTGCCCCCACCCGCGCCGCCGGCGCCGCTCGCGGAGACGAAATGGATGAGCGCGTTCATCGTGCTGCTGTTCACCTACGGCGGCTTCGACATGGCGCTGATCCCGGCCGGCGAGTGCAAGGACACGCGGCGCGACCTGCCGTTCGCGCTTTTCACCGGCCTCGGCGTCATCACCACGATCTACGTGCTCCTGCAACTGGTCGCGATGCGCACGGTGCCGAATCTGCCCGACAGCGCGCGGCCACTCGCTGACGCGGCCCGTTCGCTCGTCGGTCCGCTGGGCGCGGCGCTCATCGCGATCGGCGCGATGGTGTCCACCTCGGGCTATCTCAGCGCGCAACTCATCGGCGTGCCGCGCCTGACCTTTGCGTTGGCGCAGCGCGGCGATTTTCCACGGGCGTTCGGCTACGTGCACGAGAAATTCCGCACGCCTTACGTTTCGATCGCCGTCTGGGGCGTGCTGACGTTCGCTCTCGCGCTGTTCGGCAACTTTCTTTGGAACGTCAGTCTCTCCGGCGCCGCGCGCCTGCTGACCTACGGCCTCGCGTGCGCGGCAATGATCCGCTTGCGCCGCCTGCGGCCGGAGGTGTCCGCGTTTCGCGTGCCCGGCGGCACGCTCGTGGCGGCGCTCGGGCTGGCGATTTGTTTCATCATGGTCCGCTTCATCGACCTCTCGTATGCGTGGGTCATCGCGCTCGTCGCGCTCCTCGCAGCGGCGAACTGGATCATCACGCGCCGGCGCGCCACCGGAATTTAACGTGGCGAGGCGTTGCCTCCGCCGCGATCTCGCGTAATTCGATGCCCATGCTCTCGCTTTGCCGCGCCCTTCCCGCGCTGTTGCTCCTGCTCGGGCCGGCCGCTTTCGCTCACCTCGAAGACCACGCTACCGCGCAACCGCTTCCCGAGGCCCTCGCCCACGCACCGCGTCCGCTGCCGGACCGCATCGTCCTCACCTGGTCGGGCGATCCCACGACAACGCAAGCGGTCACCTGGCGCACCGACGAGAGCGTCACGCACGCCGTCGCCGAAATCGCGCCCGCCAACGAAAACGGCAAAGATCTCAAAGGCGCACGAGTCGCCGCGAGCACCATCAAGTTCGTTTCCGACCTCGGACCCGCCCACTTCCACAGCGTCGAGTTCACGGACCTGTCGCCGGATTCCCTCTACGCCTACCGCGTGGGCGATGGCGTGAACTGGAGTGAGTGGTTCCACTTCCGCACCGCGAGCCGCGAGGCGAAGCCTTTCACGTTCGTCTATTTCGGTGACGCCCAAGTCGACATCAAGGCGCACTGGTCCCGCGTCTTTCGCGAAGCGTTTCGCGAGGCCCCGCGCGCGGCATTCACTCTCCACGCCGGTGACCTCATCAACCGCGCGCAACGCGACGCCGAGTGGGGCGAATGGTTCGGCGCGCCGGCCTGGGTGAACGGCACCATTCCGGTCGTGCCCGCCGCCGGCAACCACGAGTATTTCCGCGAAACCGCCGCCGGCCCGCGCCTGCTCTCGCGGCATTGGCGCACGCAGTTCACGCTGCCGACGCACGGTCCCGCGGGTCTCGAGGAAACCTGCTATTTCTTCGACTACCAGGGCGCCCGCATCGTCGTGCTCAACTCCAACGAGCGCCAGCCCGAGCAGGTCGCGTGGCTGCGCGACGTCCTTTCCCGCGATCCGCAGCGGTGGACGATCCTCACCTTTCACCACCCGATTTTTTCGCCGGCGGCCGATCGCGACAACACGAAGCTGCGCGACCTGTGGAAGCCCGTGTTCGACGAGTTCAAAGTCGACCTCGTCCTCACCGGCCACGACCACAGCTACGCGCGCAGTGGCGTCGTCGGCACGCAGAACGTCCCCGCCGGTTTCGGCCAGGTTTACGATCCCGCGATCGGCACGGTCTACGTTGTCTCCGTCAGCGGGCCGAAAATGTATGCGGCCGACGCGAAGTGGGCCGCGCGCCGCGCGGAGGACACGCAACTTTTCCAACTCATCACGGTCGACGGCGACGAGCTCCGTTACGAAGCCCGCACGGCCGTGAATCGCCTCTACGACACCTTCACGCTGAAAAAGCGCGCCGGCCGGTCCAACGAGTTGATCGAAGCGCTGCCACCCGAAAATCGCCGCCCCGCCGGCAATCCTGCCAAGGGCTGAGCCGCCGCCCCGCGACGTGCGCCGTCCGCGCCCGCGCGCGCCCGGACGGTAACCGGACTGGATGCGGCGCAGGCTGCCGGGCGCGAGCGACGGGCGGTCCTGCGCGCACCGGTGTGGCACCCGACCGGCAGGTTATCCGCCGCGCACGAGCACCAGACTGGCCCCCATCTTGATCCCGTTCTTTTCGCGCGCGGAGTCTCCGCTCGTCATCAACGTCCGCAGCCGGAGCGTGTTGTTGATCTTCCATTCGATGCGGGCGCCCGGAATCTCGGCGCCGTCGCGCACGACCGTGGCGATTTCCAGAAAAATGCTGCCGCGCAGCCGAGCCAAGCCCGACGACTCCGGCGCCTCCGGCGTGCGCATGAGGTCTCCTCGAAAATCGAGCCCCGCCGACGAGGAATCGAAACTCACGCCGGCCGCGAGTTCACGCGGCGACCAATCCTTGAGCAACGTCACCTGCGGTGGCTCATCGGAAACCAGGTTCACGAGCAGGAGCGCCACGTGATCGGCGGCGACCGGCTGCGTGCGCAAATACGCCTTCGCCCCGTCGACGAAGTCTTTCTCGGTGTAGATGACGACCGATTTCGCGCCGGCCAATGTTGCGGCTCCGATGAACAGGAGCAGGAGCAGAGAGTTTTTCATGGTCTAAAATTCGTAGTAGTTGCGGCCACCATCCTCGGGCGACGCGACCTGGTAGCTGAATCCCCAAGACTCGGGCGGATTCAGGATCGTAGCGCCCTGGCGCACGTTCATCGTCGCGCTCATCGACTTCGTGCCGGTGGCACTCTCGGCCGTGCTGTTCGCCGACTGAACGGTCACGTTGTAGTCGGCACTGCTCCCGGCCGGCAGGCTGATCTCATCGGAAGAGCCCGTTCCGACGACGCGGTTCGTCTCCGGATTCACGATCAACACCTGCACGCGCACCGTCTGGGCCATCTGCGTGTTGTTGGTGATGCGCACTGTCATCGTCGAAGTGAAGCTCGTGCTTCCTCCCACCACGGGGGTTCCCTGCGCCGCCGTGGACCCGATCGTGCCGCTCGCCAGATGAGCGGTAACCTGCCCGTGTGCAAACGGCACGAGCAAGAGGGAGACCATCAATCCGACGAGCGCCGTCGACAACCGCAGCATATCGGCAAGACGTAGCCACGCGAATCCACCAGCGGAACCCATCAAACAACCACTTTTCAGGTGGTTTTTGCCCTCGAAGGATGGCCGCCGGCAAACTGCGCCGTCCGGCCGACCGAGATCGCGCTCAACGGGCGGCGAGATCCGCCACTTCCCCACTCGCCTGCATCGCCGCCGGCCGCAAACGCAGCGTCAGTGCAAACGCGACGCACAGCATCGCCACCTCGAACGCAAAAAGCGCCGAATACGCCGCGAGCGCGCTGCCCGTCGCGAGCCGCATCGTGTCGACCACGATGCCGCCCATCAGGCTGCCCGCGGCGTGGCCGAGCATGTTCGCCACACCCCACACGCCCATCAGCAGCCCCGCGCGCACGGGCGTCGTGAATTCCACCACGCTGCCCAGCATGCCCGCGCCTGCGAGACCGGTGCCGAAGCCCATCACGAGCACCAGCCAGCGAAAAAGCTCCGGCGCCCCGGCGAGCCCCACCGCCGCCACCGCGCTGAAAACCGCAATGCTCACTCCGAGCCCGATGCGCATCAGCCGCAACGGCCCGAGCACGCGCAGCAGCCACAAGCCCGACAGCAACATCGCCGCGAGCACGCCAAGTCCCCAGAACATCGTCAGCCGCGTCGTCGCGCCCACGCTCATCCCAAGCACGAGCGCACCGTAAGGCTCGAGCAGCACGTCCTGCGCGAGCGTGCCGATGAAAGTGCAGATCACGACAATGAACAGCCGCCGCACCTGCGGGTCGGCCCACACGTAGTCGCGCACGACCTCGCCAAACGGCTTGCCGCGCGCCGTCTCGGCATTCGCCGCCCCTGCCGCGCGCGCTTCCTGACCCGGCACCGCCAGGCAGGCGAGCGCCACGATCACGAGGCCAACGACGTTCGCCACCGCGACGAGGCGCGCCGGATCGTAATGCTCGAGCGCCTTGCCCAGCGCCCCCGCTCCCATCACGGAGCCGAGCAGCGTCACGACTTCGTAGAGCGTCACCGCGCGCGCACGCACCGAGCCGGTGAACTTCTCCGCGAGCAACGCCTGATAAGTGTTGTGCGCGAGATTGCGCCCGACGCCGTAGAGCAAAAACGCCAGCACCGCGCCCGGCACGAACACCGCCGGCGTGCCCGCCGTGCGCACCGTCCAGTTCGCGATCGCCGCCACGCCGCCACCGATCAACAGCGCACCGAGCACCATATACGGTTCGCGCCGGCGCCCGAAAATCGGGAATCCGTCCGAGCGGTAGCCGAACCACAGCCGCAGCGGCGAGACCAGCAGCGGGAGCGTGAACAGCAGCGCCACGAGCGTCGCGGGCAGTTTCAGCTCCGCAATCATCACGCGGTTCAACGTCCCGCCGATCAGCACGCCGCTCAACCCGTAGGCGACCGGAAACGCGCCGAGGCGGACGTGGTTGGCAATGCGCGTCGCGGCACTCACGCCGGGAGCGCGGCGGCCGCAGCGGCTTTCTTGCCGAAACCGAGCGCTTCCTTCAGCCAGCTCCAGGCTTTGCGCAGACCGACTTCACACGTGCCACTGATGCGATACGTGCGCGCGAAAAGTTCCTCGTGGCCGACATAGCGTGGCGGGAGCAGGAACAGCGTTTCCGTTTTGTCCGTCGCCGTGTTGTGCCCGAGCACTTCGGAGTAGAACACGCCGCGACCGACCACGAGGCCTTCGCGCGGCACGGCGACCTCACGCTCGGCGAGCACGAGCCAGGGCTTGAACTTGAATGTCAGCGCGCCGTCCTTCGCCTGATAGAGCCGCCCGTAAGTGCGCACCGGCACGCCCTCGAGCGGGCGACCGAGGAAGAGCTTGTTGCCGTCCGCGAGCAGCTCGAAGCGCTTGCAACGCCGGGTGAAAAAATCCCAGCAGAACACTGTGCCAAACACCGTCAGGCGGAACGCCCAGCCCGACAGAAAATATGCGAGCACGATGATCGCCACCGACAGCGTCGCGCCCACCACCGGATCGATGAACGCCAGCCCCGTCACAAGCCCGAGCACCGCGGTGCGGGAGGCCTTGAGCGCCGCGTCGACCGCGCCCCACGGGCTGAGCAGGATCAGAACGTTGATGGCGTGTGACGCGATCCAGACGACGACGTGCACCGCGATCGCGAGCGGCACCATGAGGATCGTCAGCAGCCACGAGAAATCCATCGCGCCGAGGTGGACCATCGCGAGGTTACCCAAGTGGAGATCGAGGCCCGCGGTCGGCGTGCCGCGCGCCGCCATGACTTTCGAAGCGGCCGCCACGAGCACGGGGATGACTGCGCCGGTCGCGACGAGTCCGCTGATTTTGTTTTCCGTCGCATCGAGCACATCGAGCGGCTTTTTCCAGCCCGGCGGCGTCGTGGCACCGAACGCATCCTTCGCCGCCGAAGCGCCGACCAGTAGGAAACCACCGATCCACACCAGCGGGTTGGCGAACCACGGCAGCGCGGCCTTCTCGGCGTCGGTGCTCGCGCCCCACCATTCGTAGGCGCCGATCGCGCTGACGCCCAGCAGCGGCGAGATCGCCACGCCGGTGATCTGCGTGGCGACCTTGGCCAGCTCGAGCCCCGCGCTCGGCACTTCGCCGTCCTTGCCGGCGCTTTTCTTCGTCGAGGCCGCCCACAGCGGCAGTGCCATCACGCTCAGCACACACAGCAACGCGATCAGAGGGGTGATTCGCTTCATGCGGCGAGAAGATAGCCGGACGCGGTCCGTTGGGAAGTCCGCAGATGCGACGGTCGCGCAGGTAGGGGCCGTTGTCCCAACGGCCCTGCGGCGGACGCGCCACACATCGAGGGCGGTTGGGGACAACCGCCCCTGCCGCCGTCGTCGGAGAACGATGGCGGTCAAACTCACTTCAGCTCCGCGCCCGCGAGCTGCTCCCAGCCGTAGAAATGAAAAACGCGACCCTCAGACATCGCGACGAAGAGCCCGCGCGGGAACTGCTCCCCAAGCGGCTGCGCCGTGACGTCGCTGCCATCGCTTTCGAGCGTGCTGACGTCGACCACCTTCACCGCGCGGTGCTCGTGCGGGTGGCCCGGCACGCCCTCGCGCGGAAAGAGCCAGAACTTGTTCGCCTGCTGGTCCGACACGATCACGTAACCGGTGCCGTCCGGGCGTTTCCAGACCGAGATGCCTTCGTGGTCGCCGGCAAAGCCGCTGGTCGCAAAGAGCGCGAGTTCGCGGTTCGCATCGGGCGTGTCGGGATCGGCCGCGTATTTGCGCACGCCGCACCGCTCGTCGGAGTAATAGACATAGCCGAGCTCGGCATCGACCGCGATGGCCTCGATTTCCTTTTGGCCGCTGTAGGCGCCGAACTGGCGGACGAGCGTCATCTTCACGTGGCCGGTGCCGTCGTCCTCGAGGCGGTATTGGCCGAGATAACCGTCGGCCGGACCGGCTTTGCCGCCGACGATCGCGAACACCGCGCCGTCGCGCGGACGGCGATAAAGCGCCACTCCCATCGGCGCGCGATTCGGGTCGCCCTCGAACACCACGAGATCGCCGCGGTCGACGCACGTCATCTCCGGGAGCGTGAAGACACGCAGGCGCTTCTCCTCGCGTTCGGTTGTCACCGCGATGGCCACGTCTCGGCCGCCGAGTCGGACGCCGGTGACGAGGTCGACGTTGTTGGGCCGCTTCAGTCCGGGCACCGTGCAGACGATTTTTCCGTGCAGATCGAACACGTAGAGCGCGCCATCGGTGTCCTTGTCCGTTCCGATGACCAGGCTTTGTGCGGGATCGTCAGGGTTGATCCAGATCGCGGGATCGTCGGTGTCGTGTTTGACGGGCTCGGTGACGACGCGCGGCAGCAGCACGCCGGGGCGAAACCCGGGCAGCGAAGCCGCCGCGGGGGAAGCCGCGAGGAGGCGCGCCTGCGCGAGCGCGCGTTCGAAATCCGCGTCGTCGGCCTCGTTCCACGTCACTTGCGGACGAAGGAAATCCGCCCAGCGAAACTCCTGAAAAAAGACGCCCTTCAACTCGGTGAAGGCGCCGGCCTCCATCAGCGCCCATGCCATGCCGCGCCAGGGATCGCGCTGCATCTCGAGCAACGTCGGCGGCAGTTGCTCCGGCGCCGCGTCGCGACCCGTCGCGTCTTTCAGGTAAGTGTAGTTGCCCGCCCGCATGCGCGACCAGAACTCCTCGGGCGCGAGCGCCGACCAGTTGGCGAACACGTGGCCGTAAACCGTCTTGTCGGCGTGCTTCGACTCGAGCAGCGCGCGAATCGTGTGGTGACCATCGGTCATGAACGGCACGCCGCCCGGGCCGATCACGACGGGCACGTCCTTGTCTTTCAGGTAAGCCGCGAGCGCGGCCGCGTCCTTCGCGTCGATTTTCTCGCGCTTCGCGACGACCTCGCGCCAACCGAGGGAGAACTGCGTCGGGTGCAGCCGGCGTGCGTCGATCGTGTAAGCGTCGCCCGCCACCATGTCAGCGCGGAACGGCGCGTAAACGGGCGCGGCGCGCTCGCTCGCGACGAGGCCAGGCACGAGCAGCAGAAAAAGAAGGGAGAGAGTCTTCATCGGGGAAAATTGCCGGGCTGCCTCACACGAGGCAGCCCGGACCTAGCACACAACACAGACCCAAGTTTGAAGTAATCCGATCGGAGTTAACCACGAATAGACACGAATTCACGCGAATCGCCGGGCGGCCACACGCGATCGGTCACTGTGCAGGCGAGTCCATTGGTGTCCATTCGTGGTTCTCAGGTTCGGAAATCGTCTCACAGTTTCCACCGCACGCCGCAGTTCGCGCTCCAGCCGTATTCCTCGAACTGGCCGAGGCGGGCGCCCTGGTTCGCGCCCGGACTCTGGAGGAACACGCGGAAGGGCTCATTGGTGAGGTTGAGCACTTCGGCGAAGACCTCCCACTGCCGCGAAATCTGGTAACGCGCAGTGAGATCGAGCTGTTTGAAGTCGTCGACGTAGAGGTCCTGCCACGCCGCGCCGCCGAGCGGCTCGTCTTCGCGCAGGCGCTCGGAGCGGAAATTCATCGCGAGGCGGACGAACAGGCCGGCCTTCTCGTAGCTGAGGCCGACGTTGCCGGTCAGGTCGCTCTGCCCGATGAAAGGCACCGTCTCGCCGGGGCGCGTCGGATAGGTCGCCTCGCTGTCGAGGAACGTGACGTTCGCCATCACGCCGAGGCCGTCGAGGGGCGCGGGGAGTCTCGTGAGCTGCTGCTGATAGGCGAGCTCGAGGCCGGTGATGGTGCCGTCGGAGCCGTTGGCGTAGGTGGTGAGCGCGTAGCTCTCGCCGTTGATGACGAGCGGCGTGGGCGATTTGTATTCGTAGGAAAAATTTTCGATCTCCTTGCGGAACACCGAGGCGGAGAGCACACCGAGCGAGGGCAGGTAGTATTCGATCGACGCATCCCAGTTCGTCGCCTCCAGCGCCGCGAGGGCGGGATTGCCACGCGTGACTTCCAGGTCGTCGCTGTTGACGAGGGAACGGAAAGCCGTGTCGCCGAACGAGGGCCGCGCGAGACTGTTGGACCACGACGCGCGCAGCACGAGATTTTGCGACGCGTCGTAGCGCAGATAGACACCGGGCAGCCAGTTCGTGTAGCGGCGCGAAGCGGTGCGGGGCGTGGCGATTTCGTTGACGAGATCGAGTTCCTTGCCGGTGGTGGAGAACTTCGTCCGCTCCATGCGCAGACCGGCGATGAGGTTGAGTTTGCCCCGCGTCGTGCCGCCCATCGCGTAAGCCG
The DNA here is from genome assembly GCA_041906465.1 of Candidatus Didemnitutus sp. Lineage (GTDB taxonomy): Bacteria > Verrucomicrobiota > Verrucomicrobiia > Opitutales > Opitutaceae > Didemnitutus. The sequence continues at coordinate 113,768 of JAYRJE010000017.1, forward strand.
CGAGCACATCCTCGCTCAGCGAGAAGTCCTCGTATTCGCTGTCCTCGAAGACGCGCGCGCCGGTGAAGGAGCTGCGGCTGCCGTAGAACGCCTGCTTCACCGCCTCCGTGCTGAGCCGCGGCACGCGCAGGAACGGATAATCGCTGGCGGCTTCCGCGAGGTTGGCGAAGGTGAACGACGACGGCCCGCTGGTGAGCTCATACGCTTCGCTCTCGGCCGACTTGTCCTTGCCGCGGAACAGCGCGCCGAATTTCACGTAAGTCGGACGCACCGCGGCGGCGAAATCGTAGCGCGCATTGAAGCCGAAATCGGATTCCTTCTCGGTGCCGCGATCATTCGCGAGGTCGACGCGCTGGAAATTATACGACGCCGGATCGGCGAAGCTCGCACCGGCGAGTTGTGCAACGTTCACGGTGTAAGGGCCGCTCGCCGTGTAGCGGATCGTCGCATCGCGCGTGTTGCGGCGGAAGCGGGCGGTGAGTTCGTCCGGGCGCTTTTCGTTGCCCTCGGTGTAGACGGCCTGCGCGTCGACCGTCCAGGAGCCGAAACGCTTGTCACCCCCGGCGACGATCGAGGTGACTTCCTGATCTTTCTCCCGGATGCGCAGCCGGCGGCCGTAGCGACGCAGGCCGGTGAATGTCGCCGCGTCGGCCGTGACCGACGCCTTGTCCAGCGTGCCCTCGGTGAAATCGAAGATCGTGAGGTGACGGCTCTCGGTGTCGGTGAAGCGGTTGTAGCCGCCGCGCACGTAGAACGACGTCGTGCTGTCCGGCCGCGCCTCGAAGGCGGCGTTCAGGCCGTAGCGCTCGCGGTCGATCACGTAGTCGCGAAACTCGAGCGCTTCGGGCGTGTAGAACGCCGTGCCGTTGTCCGCGGGCGACACCCACGCGCCACCCGTCTCGAAATTATAGGAACCGAATTTGCGCTCCTGCCACGTCGGCGAAATCAGGACACCGAACTGCTGCGCGTCGCCGAAACGCTGCGAGACGTAGCCGTTGAACTTGCTGCTGAACTCGCCGCTCTGGTTCGCGTATTGGCCCTGGGCGGTGACGCTCGCCGCGAGACCGTCCGCGTCGAACGGGCTCTTGGTCTTGATGTCGACCTGACCGCCGAGACCTTCGCCGTCCATGTCGGGCGTCGGGACCTTGGTCACTTCGATGCTCGCGAGCGCGTCGGTCGGGATGACGTCGAGCGCGGTCGCGCGCTCGCCCAGATCGGCGCCGGCGAACGAGCCGCCGTTCACCTTCACCGAAGTGAACGTGTAATTCAGCCCGCGGAGCACGATGTAGCGGCCCTCGCCCTGGTCGCGGTAGAGCGACACGCCGGGAATGCGCTGGATCGACTCCGCCGCGTTCTGGTCGGGGAAGCTGCCGATCTCGTCCGCCGCGACGACATTGCGCAGCGTCTCCGCCGCGCGCTGCTGATTGATCGCGCGCGCCGTGCCGACACTGGAGCCAGCGATGACGAACTCCTGCAGTTTGACGACGTCGCGGTTGAACACCGGATCGAGCCGCGTCACCCCTTCCGCCGCTACGTCGAGCGACACCTGCATCGGCGCATACCCGACGTAGTTCACCTCGACGAGCTGCGCGCCGGCGGGCACGCCACTCAGCGTGAACTCGCCGGTGGTTTCGGAATACGTCTCGACGCCGCCGGCGGTCACGCGCGCGCCGCCGAGGGCGAGCTTCGTGAAACCGTCGGTGACGCGGCCGCTGATCGTGCCGGCGCGCGCCGCGGCGAGCGCGGCACAAACGCAAACGAGGGTGGTGAGAACGCGAAGGAACGGGCGTGAGGTCATGGTGTGCGAAACAAAAGCGCGCGCACCCGAACCGCGCCGCGCCGCTCGGTCAACGCGCGACCGGTCGCGTTGCCGAGATGTCACCGCGCCGAAACGCGGTCGTCACAATTCCCTCAGGGAAACGCCCGTCGGCCACAGAAACGCCGGTGGTCGCCGCCGGCCCCAGCGGCGACAAGGCCCGCGGCCGGCGGTTCGCCCGCGTTTCTCCTCGCCCGCGCTACTCTGTTGCGCGCGCGCTGCGCCGTTGTTCTCCTCGCGCCATGCCGCTCACCAAGGCCGACATCGCCCGCCTCCGCTCGCTGCAGGACAAGAAGCACCGCGAAGCGCTCGGCCTGTTCGTGGTCGAAGGCGAAAAGGTGGTCGGCGAGCTCCTCGCGGCGAAGTTCCCCTTTATCGAACTCTACGCGACGGAAGCGTGGGAAGGCAGGGCGGCGACTCCGCTCGCCGCCGTTCGGCGCGGAACGGAGTCCGCGCCCTACCACGAAATCTCCGCCGCCGAGATGGCCCGCATCAGCCACTACCCCACTCCGTCGTCCGTCCTTGCCGTCGGCCGCATCACGCGCGCGACGCTCGCGCCGGGCGCGCTCAATCGCGGGCTCACGCTCGCGCTCGACGGCATCCAGGACCCGGGCAATGTCGGCACGCTCTTGCGCATCGCCGACTGGTTCGCCTTCGACCGCGTGGTGCTTTCGCCGGATTGCGCCGATCTTTTTTCGCAGAAAGTGATCAACGCCAGCATGGGCTCCTTCGCCCGCGTGACCGCGCACACCGCGCCGCTCGCCGCCGCGCTCGCCGGCTGCACCGCCCTCGTGCTCGGCTGCGATCTCGCCGGCGACAACGTCCACACGCTCTCGCCCCTGCGCAACGCCGTCGTCGTGATCGGCAGCGAAGGCCGCGGACTTTCCCCCGCCGTCGCCGCCTGCGTGACGCGCCGCGTGACGATCCCGAAGTTCGGCGGCGCCGAGTCGCTCAACGCCGCCGTCGCCGCCGCCATCGTGTGCGACAACCTCCGCCGCACGTCATAGGGCCACGAGACCGAGCAAACCCGCGCCGCCGCAGCTTGAGCCAAAAGCGCCACGCTGCGCGCCTTGACTTCCGCCCTCGCTCGCGAATCTTCCCGCACAGTGCGCCGCTTCCGCCAACTTCCGCTCGCCTGCCTCGCCCTCGCGCTGTGGCTGTGGGGCACGCAGCATTGCACGCTGGAAGCGGCCGGCGTGCTCGATCACTCGTCGGAAACCACTTCCGCCTGTAACACGGATGGCGGTGGTCATTGCGTCGCTGATGGCTGCGACACCGTGGAGAACGGCGCATATCGCCTCAGCGACTCCACTGTCGACGTGCCCGCACCCGAGGCGATTTGCTCGGATTGCTGCCTCTTTCTCGCGCTCCTCGTGCCGATGGCGGAGGAGCCGGTTTGTTTCGCGACGGAGACGCCCGTCGCCCGCGATTTGAATTGGGTGCCCCGGTGGCACTTCGCGCGCCGGACGGCCCAGCCACCGCGCGCGCCCTCGCTGCTCGCCTGATCCGTCCCCGCGCGGACGGATAGGCCCGCTCCTCGCGTCCGCGCACATCGCGGCGCGCTTCTCCCTCGCCTGGCCGTGCCATGCCCGCACGGCGCGCCTCACCCAATCCTGTCCATGAAACTCCTTCGTCTTTTCCTTTTCGCTTCCGTCGCCGCGTCCCTCGCGAGTGCGCAAACGCAAACCGCCGCACCGCGCCGGGTCGATGACCTCGTGTCCGAGGTCCTGGCGCATAATCCCGAACTCGCCTTCTACTCCGCCGAACTCGACGCCGCGCGCGCCGCGCGCGCCGCCGCCGGCACGCGTGAAAGCCCGTCGCTCTCCGTCGAGGTCGGCCGCAAACGCGTCACCGACTCCACCGGTGCCCTCGCCGACGAAGGCACCGCCTGGTCGGTGTCGCTCGCCCAACCCTTCGAGTGGCCCGGCCGTCTCGCGCTGCGCAAGGCCATCGCCAACCGCGATGTCGCACTCGCCGAGCTCGGCCTCACGCGCTTCCGCGCCGCGCTGACGCAGCGCACCCGCACGCTCGCGCACTCGCTCCGCGCCGCGCAGGAACGCGCCGCCGCCACCGCCGATGTCGCCACGCGCTACCGCGCACTGCGCGAGCTGTTCCTCGCCCGCGATCCGGGCGGCATCACGCCGCTGCTGGAAACCCGTGTGATCGAGGCGCAGGAACTCGCGCTGCAACACCGCGCCACCGACGCCCAGCTCGCCCTCCGCGCCGCGCAGACGGAACTGAACCAGTTGCTCGGTCAACCGCTCGATGCGGCCATCGCGATCGCGGCCGAGCCGCTGCGTTTCGCAAACGCTCCCGAACCGGACGCGCTGCTCGCCGCCGCACGGGAGAACAGCTTCGAGTTTCGCGCCGCGAAGATCGAGCTGGAGCAACAAGGCTACACCGTCGCGCTCGCCCGCCACGAACGCCGCCCGTCGTTCACCGTCAGTCCGTATTTTTCGGAGGAGCGCGCGGGCGACCGCGAGCGCACCGTGGGCGTCGGCGTGTCGCTGCCGCTGCCCGTCACCGGTCGCGCGAAGGCCGGTGTCGCCGCCGCCGAGGCGCGCCGCCGCCAAGCGGAGACCGCCGTCCTCGTCACCCAGCGCACGCTGGAGCGCGACGTCCTCCTCGCCGCGCAGCGCTACGCGGCCAAGGTCGCCGAAGCCGCCGCGTGGTCGCCCGACGCCGCACAGAAATTCCGCGATGCCGCCGAACTCGCCGACCGCCACTACCGCCTCGGCGCCGTGCCGATCTCAACCTACGTCGAGTTGCAGACCTCCTACCTCGAGGCCATCGACGCGCTCTGCCAGACAGAGCAGGACGCCCTCGAAGCCGCTGGCACGCTCGAGTTGCTCACGGGGCGCGCGCTCATCGGAGCGGAGGTGCAGCCGTGACTACCTGCCTCTCGTTCACCCGCGTCGTCGCTCTCGCGGCAGTGTTGATTTTCACCGGTTGCTCGAAGCCGCCGGCCTCCGCCTCCAGCAAGGCGGCGAAATCCGAAGCGCACGATCATGGTCACGATCACGGCCACGATCATGACGACGATCACGGTGAAGAGGCGCCCGGCGCCACCGCCCGCTTCGACGCCGATCACGGACTCCAGCTGGCACCCGAAACGGTCGCCGCGCTCGGCGTGCAAACCGCCGCCGTCGCACCGCGCACGATCGCCGCACAGTTCGAGGTGACCGCCGCTGTCTTCGACGCTGGTCCGCCCGCGCGCGCGAGTGCGCTGGTGCCGGCAACCGTAGGCGACGCCTTGGCGGGCGCCGAGTCGCGGGATCCGACTCTGCTCGCCGTGCATCGCGCCACCGCTCCCGCACTCGGCCAGGCGGAACTCATCCTCGCCGCACCGTCGGGCGCGGTTGTCGGTCAGGCGGTCGTGCTCACGCTCGCGACTGCGCCGCGCGAGCTGCCGGGCTTGCCGCGCTCCGCGGTCCTGCGCACCGCGACAGGAACCTTCGTCTACGTGCGCGCCGGAGAGTTCTGGCGCCGCACGCCGGTCGAGACCGGCGGCGACGACGGAGCGTTCGTCGCGATTCTGGGCGGCGTGAAAAACGGCGAAGTCGTCGCGACCACCGCCGTCGAGCACCTCTGGCTCACCGAGCTCCGCCTCACCAAAGGCGGCGGCCACAGCCATTAACCGGAGCCCTGCCATGATCGACCGTCTCCTGAATTTTTCCCTGCACCAGCGTGTGTTTGTGCTGCTGGGCACGCTCGCGCTGCTCGGCGCAGGCATCTGGGCCGCGTTTCACCTCCCGATCGACGCGACGCCGGACATCACCAACACCCAGGTTCAGATCAACACCGAGGTGAAAGGCCTCGCGCCCGAGGAAATCGAGAAACTCGTCACCTTCCCGCTCGAGACCGAGATGAGCGGCGTGCCCGGGATGACCGAGCTGCGCTCGCTCTCCAAGACCGGCCTCTCGCAACTCACGCTCGTGTTCGCCGACGGCACCGACGTCTACCGCGCACGCCAGCTCGTGAGCGAGCGGTTGCAGAACGCCGTCGAAGAACTCCCACCCGGCCTCGCACCGAAGCTCGCCCCGATCACCACCGGCCTCGGCGAGATTTTCTACTACGTGATCGACTACGCGCCCGACGCGGCGAACAAGCCCGCCACGCGCGCGGAGCAGTTGATGGAGCTGAAGCTCCTGCATGACTTCGTCGTGAAGCCCGCGCTGCGCACCGTGCCGGGCATCGCCGAAGTCAACGCCTCCGGCGGCTACGAGAAACAGATCGTCGTCCTGCCGCGCCCCGACGCCCTGCTCGCCACCGGCATCACGTTCGCGGACCTCGCAGCCGTCATCGCGGAAAACGTCGAGAACGCCGGCGGCGGCGCCGTGCAGATCGGCGGCGAACAGATCGCCATCCGCACGGACGGCCGCGTGCAAACCGCCGCCGAGATCGCGCAGCTGCCGCTGAAGTTCCGCGGCGCCGCGGCCGCGCCACTGCTCGTGCGCGACGTCGCCGAGGTCGGCATCGGCTCAAGCCTGCGCACCGGTTCCGCAACCCACGACGGCCGCGAAGCCGTGCTCGGCGCGGCCCTCATGCTCGCCGGTGAGAACCCGCGCGTCGTCGCGCGCCGCGTCGCCGCGCAACTCGAGGAAATCAAGCCGCGCCTGCCTGCCGGCGTGACGCTGACGACCGTCTACGATCGCACCGACCTCGTCGACCGCACCATCGCCACCGTCGAGAAAAACCTGTTCGAGGGTGCGATCTTCGTCGTCGCGGTCCTGCTGGCGCTGCTCGGCAACTGGCGCGCGGCGCTGATCGTTTCGCTGGCGATTCCGCTGTCGTTCCTCTTCGCGATCACGGGCATGGTGCGCTTCGGGGTGTCGGGCAACCTGATGAGCCTCGGCGCGGTTGACTTCGGCCTGATCATCGACGGGGCCGTCGTGATGGTGGAAAACATCGTCCGCCGTCTCGGCGAGCGGCAACATGCCGTCGGGCGACTGTTGAATTTCCGCGAGCGCCTCGAGACCGTGCTCACGGCGGCCAAGGAGGTCGGACGCCCGACGTTCTTCGGCGTGTTCATCATCACGATCGTCTACGTGCCGATCCTCACGCTTACCGGCATCGAGGGAAAAATGTTTCAACCGATGGCGCTCACCGTGATCTTCGCCCTCGTCGGCGCGTTGCTGCTGTCGCTCACGCTCATGCCCGTGCTCTGCGCCTACCTGCTGCGCGGCCGGATCGCCGAGCACGACAACTTCGCGCTGCGCGCGGCCAAGGCGGCCTACCGTCCGGTGCTCGTGCTGGCGTTGCGCGCGCGCTGGCTGTTCGTCGGCGGCGCGGTCGCGCTGTTCGCGCTGGCGGCGTTCGTGTTCACGCGCCTCGGCGCGGAGTTCGTGCCGCAGCTCGACGAAGGCTCGTTCGCCGCGCACATGATCCGCACGACCAGCATCGGCCTCGACGCGGCCGTGACGATGCAGGAACAAACCGAGCGCGTGCTGCGCGAGAAATTTCCGCAGATCGAGCACACGTTCTCCCGGATCGGCACGGCGGAGGTCGCGACCGACCCGATGGGCGTGAACGTCGCCGACACCTACATTTTCTACCGCCCGCGCGAGGAGTGGCCGAAGGACGCGCGCGGCGACACGCCGACCAAGGACGAATTCGCCGCGCAGATGACCGCGGAGCTCGCGAAGCGCTTCCCGGCGCAGGCATATCTGTTCTCCCAACCGATCGAGATGCGCTTCAACGAAATCCTCGAAGGCACGCGTGCCGACATCGCGGTGAAGGTCTTCGGCGACGACTACGCGGAAATCGAGCGCATTGCCGCCGAGGCGCGCGAGATCCTCGAGCGCGTGCCCGGCGCGGCCGACGTGGAATTCGATGCGCTCGGCAAGGCGCCGATGCTCGAGATCAAACTCCGGCGCGACGCCATGACGCGCTACAACGTCCACGCCGCCGAGGTGAACGCCACCGTCGCCACCGCGCTCGCCGGTGCCGAGGCGGGCGTGATCGTCGACGGCAACCGCCGTTATCCGATCGTCGTGCGCCTGCCGGAGAACCTGCGCGCAGCGTTCGACGAGCTGAAACACCTGCCGCTGCGCTCCTCGCACGAGGAAGGCATTCTCACGCTCGGACAGGTCGCGGATTTCGTCGTCACGGAAAAGGTGAACACGATCACGCGCGAGTCCGGCCAGCGGCGCGCCGCGATCATGGTCAACTTGCGCGGCCGCGACGTGGAGAGTTTCGTGCGCGAGGCGAAGGAGCGCATCGCCGCCGGGATCAAACTGCCGCAAGGCTACGCGATCGAGTTCGGCGGACAGTTCAAGAACCTGCAGGAGGCGCGCGCGCGCTTGGCGGTCATCGTGCCGGCGGCGCTGGCGGTGATCTTCCTGCTGATCTTCGCCGCGTTCGGCAGCCTGCGTCAGGCGCTGCTGGTGTTCTCCGGCATCCCGCTCGCGGTGACTGGCGGCGTGTTCGCGCTCTGGGCGCGCGGGCTGCCGTTCTCGATCTCCGCGGGCATCGGCTTCATCGCGCTCAGCGGCGTCGCCGTGCTCAACGGCCTGATGCTCGTGAGCACGTTCAACCAGCTCCGCGAGGCCGGCCGCGACGTGCGCGACGCCGTCGTCGAGGGTGCGCTGACGCGCCTGCGGCCGGTGTTGATGACCGCGCTCGTGGCCTCGCTCGGCTTCCTGCCGATGGCGCTGGCCAGCGGCGCCGGCGCCGAGGTGCAGCGTCCGCTCGCGACGGTCGTCATCGGCGGCATTATCAGCGCCACGTTCCTGACGCTCGTGCTGCTGCCGGCGCTTTACGAGCGGTTCGAGCGAGGGCGGGAAGTTCAGTAGGTCCGCTCGGCAGGGCCCGGCTGAAACCGGCCCTGCCTTCGACGCGCGTTGGTCGTGCGCTACGCGTCGCATGGCTCGCGCGGTTGGTCGGTAGGCGTTCGGTCGTTGCGACGGGTCGGGGTCTCGGGTTGGTTCGACCACCCCCATGAAATCGCAACTGATCCTGCGTGTTTTCTTCCTGTTGTTTCCCGCGCTCGCGCTGCATGCCGCAGACGCGGCCGCCACCGCGACCCCCGTGGCTGTTCCGACCGCAACGCCGATCGATCCGACGCTGTTCGACTACGACCGGAACGCGCCGTTCGACGTGAAGGAAATGGGCGTCGAGACGCGCGGCGGCGCCGTGGTGCACGACCTCACGTTTGTCGGCACGAAGACGCCGATCAAAGCCTACCTCGTCGCGCCGGCGAGCGGCGGCTCCGATCCGCAGGCCGCGATCCTGTGGGTGCACTGGCTCGGCGAACCGGAGACGACCAACCGCACCCAATTCCTTCCGGAAGCTGTGGCACTCGCCTCGCGCGGTGTCGTTTCGCTGCTCGTCGAGGGCATGTGGGCGAATCCGAAATGGTGGGACGGCCGCAAGCTCGAGACGGATCTCGCCGAGGGCATCAATCAAGTCATCGAGCTGCGTCGCGCCATGGACCTGCTGCTGAGCCAGCCGAATGTCGACGCGGCGCGCTTCGCGGTGGTGGGTCATGATTTCGGCGCGATGTATGCCAGCATCGCGAGCGCGCTGGACGGCCGGGCGAAGACCTTCGTGTTCGCTGCGCCGACGCCGCGCATGAGCAACTGGTATCTGCTCGGCCGCAAGCTCGAGCCCGCCGCGCTCGCCGCCTACAAGGCGGAACTGCGCCCCATCGATCCTGCCGAATGGATCGCGAAGCTCGCACCGAAGCCGGTGTTCTTCCAGTTCGCCTCCAACGATCGCTACGTGCCCGCGCGGCACGCCGCCGAGTATTACGCCGCGGCGCTGCCGCGGAAAGTCATGGCGACCTACGACACAAACCACGACATGCACCTCGCGAGCGTAATCGAGGATCGCGCCGCGTGGCTCGTGCGGGAGCTGGCGCTGAAGTAGGCGCGAGCCCGACGCTCCCGACGCAACAGTAGCCGCGCTGGAGCGCAGCGACAGCGTGGCCGCAGCGTGGCGCACGCGGGCCCTCGGCCACGCTTTCGGCCTGCGGCCTCAAGCGCGGCTACGAGGCCGCAGCCGTCCGGTGGTCGCCGCTCGATCTGGCTCGTCAGCTGACAAAATCGGTAGGGGCGCTTGTCCCGGCACTCTGCCATAAATCGCTGACACTTTCTGCCAATTAATCGCTGACACTTTGGGGATCGGTTTCGCTGAGCAAAGCGGGGGAGGGCTTAAGGGAGGGGGCTTTGCTCCCTCCCTTTCCGGAACCGGAGTTGAGCGGCGGGGCGGAGGTGAGCGTGCCGGAGATCGAGTCGTCCGAGGCG
>JAYRJE010000002.1:0-527747 GCA_041906465.1 Candidatus Didemnitutus sp.
ATCTTCGAGCCAGAACGGCACGAAACGCCCCGTCTTGGTCCAGCTCGAAGACAGCCCGTCTGCGTCGCTACTCAATGAATTTAGGCACTATGCAAACCTCACCCCAGTCCTTAACTGGACAGCCGTGGGGGCTGATAAAGTGGTGGGATGGGAACTACGGTAACTACGGAGTTGGTGCATCACGGGGAGAGACGAGACCGAGCGGGACGACAGCGTGTGCCGCGAGAGCGGCGCGAGCAGTTGGTGGCGGCGTTTGGGGAGAGCGGGTTGACGCGTCGGGCGTTCGCGCGGCGCGAGGGCATCCGGTATACGACGTTCTGCAACTGGACGCAGCGCGCGGCGAAGCGAGCTGGTGCGGGCCTGCCCGCGGCGGAATCGGTGCGATGCTGGCCTTCCCACGGTCGGTCCGGATCTTCGTGGCAGTGGAGCCGGTGGACATGAGAAAACAATACGACGGATTGTGGAGTGCAGCGCAGTCGCAGTTGGGCGACATGCGGGGGGATGTAGTTGCGCTCTCCCACGGACACGCCGTGGAAATCAGCGGCACGCGGTGTTTCGAGCACTCGCACACCTCACGAATCTGGTGATGGCAGCGGTAGTAGGAATCACCAGTCGTCGCGAGATCGTCCTCAATGCAGCGGCGACAAACTCGGAGGATTTCGTCGCCCCTGGGCGCGAAGCGCGTCGGAACGTTCACCGGTGCGTTACCGGCAACGACCATAGAGTTTACTCACTGAGCAAACTCCATCGTAGTTGACGACGCGTAAAATTTGGGTGCACCCGGTCGCTCGCGCGCCGCATCGACCATGGGCAACACTCCCCGCGTAGCAGTGCTCCGATCACAGCTGCGACGTCGTCCTCACCTAGGCGGACTTGCGGAGAGAAATGATGGCGTTCACGCGTTCGTCCAGTGCACGCCGAGTCAGCTCATACATGGGCCCACGCGCCCCATGGAACTGGCAGTTCACCGCCGCCAGCGCCTGTCCGTAGTTCAACGCATCAATGATATCTGCTTCGTCTCGCTCCAAGAAGGACGTGCGACCTTCCTGACAAAGTTTGTGGATGATTCCGGCGCTACACCAGTCACCGCAGCCGGTGGAATCCACGCTTGTTGCCACCGTGTAGGCGGCGAGGCGGCGCCAAGCTCCGGGCGAGGTGCTACCCGATTTGAGCCGATAACGAAGACCTGTGCGTCCGAGCGTCTGGATCTCCAACCTCGGAGACTTGGATACCGGATTGCGTGGAATGCTCGGAATCCGATCTGACGAGTATTTGACAATGTCGGAAACCGCTAGGCAGGCGGTGAAGAGATCGTCGTGCTTGCACGAAGAGGGCTCAAAGAAGACCACGGCCCCTTGCTCTCGCATTGCCTCGGCCATCACCAAGGCACTGGGTTCGGGACGGTCAAAATAGAATACGCGGGCTTCCGGCAATCCATGTGTAACCTCTTCCGCAATCGTCTTCGGAAACGGGCGATAGCTCGGGAGCCACTTCTTCGAGGCCGGATGTTTCCATTCGAAACGCGGCCCGACCGTGCCGTCACGCCGCTCGGCGATTCGAACCACCACCACCGGAGTCTTCCCGGTTTTCGATTGCAGGACAAAATCCGTGCGCACCCCAGACTCGGTGAGATCGTCCAGAACGTCGCGCGCGAGGCGGTCCGTGCCCAGTCTCGCGACCGGATAGGACTCCCAATCGAGGTGAGCGAGGATGCTTAGTACGTTGCCGCAGGAACCGCCGGCATAGAGGCCGTCGGCTTCCACACGGTCCTTGCCGAGGAGAAGCATGTCCAACGCGAGGAAGCCGGTGCCGACGGATATCGGCGCCTCGCGGAGAGGGGTTTTATTGCGGAGAGCGGCGGGCATGGGCGAAAAACGTGCTGTTGTAGCAAATCCGAGCTACGTTGAGTCGAGCTATTTCGCGGCGGCTGGAATTTTCGTCTCCTCGGCGGCCGAATTGTTCCCCTGTGCCGGTGCCGCAGCCATCGCGGGAAGTGATTCCCACTCGCCGGTCAGCCAAAGGCCGGAAAGCTCGGAGTTCACGGGGGCTTGCTGGTCGATTCTGTAGCCATGGCAATCCACGTGCGCAATGCCGATTTCGACCTGATGGGCCCGAAAATCGTAGGCGACCAGCAGGGCCGAGATGGAGAGGAGCTTCGATGACACCGCCGAAAGCACGAACTTCGCTCCTCCGAGCGGTTCGAACGATTCGCGGTAGGCGGCAATCGCCCGCGTCAGTTGGCGATAAACTTCGAACGGATTTCGCTCCGATCCGTAGATGAAGTTGCGGGGTTCAATGCGCCAATTGTCGAACAGCAGGTGGTGATAGGCTTGCACCAGCTTGTCGCCGCGCCGGGGATCGCGTGCCGGCGACGGCAGCACCGGGCAGATTTCATCGGGCTGGATCAGCTCATGGATGCGCTCCAACTGGATTTGTTGGTTCTCGCCAAGCAGTGGTAGCCACACTCGCGGCAGCCCGGCCGTGGCTTCGCGATCCATAGCTCCTTTGAACGGTGAGATAAAATCGGCCCGCTCCTCGACGCCTTCGTCATGAATATGGGCGTCGAAGCTGCTGTCTTCCGCCACCAGGATGTGGAAATTCGTCGGCGTTTGGCCGGCTTGTGGCTCGAGCAGGTGGAGGATTTTGGCCGCGAGCGGAAGATAGATCCCGCGCGGGGCGGCGCTCACATCGAGGATGACATCGGTATAGGTCGCGAAGTCGTCGCGGCTGGCGAACAAGCGCAGCGCATTCTGAGAGGAAATGCGGCGTCCTTCGGCGGTCCGCAGCGGTAGGGAGTGTGTCTTGACCGTTCCGCGCCCGGCCATCGCTTTTTCCAGACGCTCGTGATTGGCAGCGACCTGATTGAGGTAGAGGGTGGAGGGCGAGTTCGGCCCCTCGCTGAATTCGATCAGCGCGACATCGATCGGCGCCTTACCGTGTAACTCCAAGAGCATCTCTAGCGCGAGACACATCCGCGGATCGAAACCCTTCGCGAGGATAAATAGAAGTTTGCGCGGCCGCTCCTTCAAGTGGTCGGCCCAAAATCGGCGGAGTTCCGATCCCTGAGCCAGTACCGCCTGATTCCAGCGTTGTGGCAAAATGCGAGATGTCATCATAGCAGCTCGTCCTCCACGGATTCGCGGCGGGGTTCAAATCCTCGCTCCATCCACCGCACCAGCTCGTCCAGCTTCTGCTCCTTGAACTTCCCATAGTTTAACGGGAGATTGTATCGCACGCATAGCAGGCGATTCAGATTCAGGATCAGCCAGGTTTGACCTTTGCAGCGATAATTGGGCTGTGGATCGAGATAGTTGAGCGCCAGTGCAGAGGCGAGCACCTCGGCCAACATGGCATGGTCCGGCCGCAAGCTTGTCCATTTGCGATCCATGAGCTTTTCGCGGTCCGCCATCGAGATCGCGATCGCGTTGACGCCGGGATCGTTCGGAGCGGTCGGACGATCGGTGTACCAATGCGAGAAGGCGCCGATCGCCTCGAGCAGGTTGCGGACCCGCGCCCCGTGGGTGGCACGTCGGGGAATTTCCTTCCACATCTCCCGCGAGGCACGGAGCACAATTTGCTGTTGGCGCGCCGCCGGCAACAGCGGGGGCTGCGAGGGGTTGACGAGAACCGCAGAGATGATTTCCTCGAATTGCTGGGCCGCCAGGCCGAGGTATTGCTGGATGTTCGAGGAGGACAGTTTGGCGAGCGTGGCCGCGCCGAAATAGTAGGGGAGGTCGAACTCGGTCGCGAGGAACAACTCCGCCGCGGCGGTGAGCGAGTTGTCGCTTTTTTCAGCGAGCACTTCCGTCTCCAACGGAATGCCGAGGCTGCCCTGATTCTTGCGGAATTCCCGCTCCATGAGGATTTCGAGTTCGCGCCAAGCCAACGCTTTGGCGCGAGTGGACCCTTTGATTGCTTCGCGTTCGGCGATCCAAACGTCGAACAACTGACTCTGTTTGGCCTTGGCCCGAATGCGGGCTGTGATCGTCGCTAGCGCGTCCGCGTGCTGCTTTTCCCACTCCTCGCTCTCGAGAGTGTCCTCCAAACATTTGTCGAAATGAAACACCTCGACGGTGCGGGACCCGCGTGCCCGCCGATCCGCGATGCTGTTCACGACCGTTTCAAATCGCTTCGGATACTCGCGCCAGTACGACTCGAGGTAAACGCGTTCGTAATCCCGGCCCTCGATCGCACCAACCGCGCCGAGACTCAAAAGCTCGTGGGATTTCAGTGCCTGCAACCGTTCCGCCACCCATACCGGCGTGGTGCTGCGTTTTTCCAAAATGAACGTCACGAGGCGGTCGCGCTGCAGCTCGGTAAGGTACTGCGCGTCGTCGATCATGATCAGGATGTGCTCCGCCACTGGCTTGCCGTCCAAACGGAACGCACTCGGCTTCAGCAGATCGAGCACTTGGAGGCCGTCGCCCCCCCCTAAGGTGATTTGACGGGGAGCGAAACTGTCGAGCGTGGCACAGATCTCGTCCTCGCGGTTCTTAGCCCAGTTGTAGAGCGCATCGCCCGTGCACGGCAGCGTGAGACCCGGTAGATCCACCGGTGTGGCGGGTTTCTCCAGAGTGAAACGGGAAAATTCGGCGTCCGACTTGATGCGACGAAGAATCAGCGCGTGCCGGAGCGCGGACAGGATGATGCGGGCGTCAAGAAGAGCGTAGAAAAGCCGGATCTGCTGGGTGGCGTCCAAACCGATGTCCGCCAGCGTGCCGTAGCTCCGGTTTATGGACAGCGGCACGCCGAGTAGATGCGGGCCATCCTCGGCCACGACACCGAATCCTTTCATCGTCTCGTAGAGATCGTCGTAGCCGTCGACTTCCTTGTTTTTGTGTAGCTCCAACAGCGGGCCCGGCGTGAACAGGCGCATGAGCGAAGTCTTGCCGCCGCCCGGCGCACTCTGGAACATGCGGGTGACCAGCGGCTGATTCTTTTTTAGCAGCTCGAGTGCCCCAGGCCCGAAGAAGCGGACGAACGCGGGATCGGTGTCGATGTATTCGGCCGTCCGGAGTAGGAAAGGGTTACGTTGTTCCTTCATGGCTGCTTGTGCCGACTGACGCGCGGGAATAACGCACGCAGCCGTCCCTTGCCGTTCCAAATCGGGAAGATCGAATTGTTCGGTGAATTGTGCGCCAGTACGACCGGCAGGCCACAGTCGCCGTAACCGTATTTCACGCTTTTGCCGCCCTTCGCCGTGTGAGAGTCTTCCATCAGTTTGCCGTCGTAGTATTCATCCAGCAGTGATTCGAGGGCGTCGCCCGGCTTAATGCGGATGGCTTCGGGCAATGGATGCACCGCGATGACCTCGAAGTTGACCGTGTGCCCGGTCCAGATTTTCGCGAGCGCTTCGCGGATGTGCCGCAGGGCTTGCTCGGTGGCGATGTACAGGACCACCAGCACCTGCACCTGCGCGCAGTCCAACAGGCGCGCCGTTTCATCCTCGCGCTTCAGAATGTTCAGCGCGAGCTCGTGGAGCTTGCCTTCATATCCGCCAGGGGAGTCTTTATCCTCCCGCAAATAACTGGTCCCGCTGGCCGAGAAATCATCCAGCAGAACCAGCGAACGGAACTGAGCTTTATCCAATCCCTGGACTCCGGGGGCTATCGACTTCGCCAGTTGGCTGCGTAGCTTGTCGAGCAACTTGTCCACACGCTGCGCCTTGATCTCGTAGGTCTGCAGCACCTGCTCGTGGTTGATCGCGTCTTCGTTAGCGCGTCGGAAGACGTCAGTGCGCGCACCGTCGCTTAGTCCCAGAAAAAGGCAGGAGCGTTGCCGGATTTGAAACTCGCGGCTCGAAAGGATACGGCCGAGATGATGCGGATTCATCCCGTGATCCTGCGCAACGCGAGCCAGCAGGCGCGGACGGATGAAGTCCGGATACGCGATATTCACCAGGTGGTTGATCTCTGGCGCGGAGAAGAACACCAGCCGCTCTTTCACGAAGCGGAATGCCTCTTTTTTGTGTGCCGGATCTTTCAGGTCGTTGAGCCAGAGGGCCAAGCTCTCGACGAATCGCAGTCCGGGAGAGAACTGTTGATATTCGTCGTATTTGTAGGCGGCCATCGCTTGGAGCGTCGGCCGCTCACGGGCCACGTCTTCCGCCTGCCAGTTCATCACGCGCGCGAGCAACCGTTCCGCTAGGGCTTCCTTCATTCAGTTCTGGGGATGGGTAGCGTTGGCCCGCGCTACACCTTCTACCCAATCATGGTCTCACGATATGGAAAGCTCAAACCGGCCAGTAGCGATTTTGAACCATTCTGCGTAGTGCAACAAGCCAGCGACGTTGCGGCAGCCGGGTGGCAGAAGGTTCCAGCAACTCGTCAATTGAGCTGAAACCGTGTCGACGCTCAGCGAGAAAGGGTGTGATAGCAGGTCGAAATCATTACCCCCAAGTGCCCCGCGGTCCCCCAAGGTTAAGAACTCGCCTTCGACTCCGAATTGTCCCCGCGCGAAGGACAGACAGTTCAGTTTGTTGCTCCCTTGGGGAATGACGTCGAGGGAATGACTCGATTCTACAACCTTCATCTTGCCCGGAAAAGCACTCGCCACGAGTTCTCGCACCACAGCCGCCGCGGCCGCGTAGTTGGGCGCGCCTTTCGCTTTCAGCGTCAGTTGATAGCCTTTGTTCTCCGGCACCGCCTGCTTTGCAAGGACCGGATCTTGGAGCAAATCCCGCCGCAGCGCCTCTAATTCGGAATAGGATGGTACCTCCTCCGGAGCAGGAACATCCGCCGTCAACGACTGCGTAAGCCCGCCGTTGTAGTATGAAACCACCACTCGATCGTGAAATTTTCGATCAAGAGAGTTACGCAGTACTTTGGCGATCGAGTCGCCACGGCCGGTCGCGAAATAGAGCGGAATCTGTTTTCGCAGCAACCCAGTGAGGAACGCTTTTACCGTCGGCGGGAGAATCGCCGTGTGACTCTGGCCGGGCGATATTATCGTCCCGTCGAAATCCGCGATGAGCGCGCGGAAGGCAGCGCCGGATAACTTGCGCCGATAGCGATCACATGCTTCGGCGACGACCTCGCTGTCGGCGCTACTGCCTAACGTTCCGCGCGCGGCAAGCTTGCGACCGACGCTGGCAAGCCGGGTATCAATGCGGGTTCGTGGACGTTGCGGTCCCAAATGATAGATACGACTGCCGTACGAGGGGATGCCGGGCCTTCCGGGGTCGATGCCGACCACGGATCCGATCCACGAGATGAAAGCGAACACTTGGCACACGAGGGGTAGCACGGCACCCGCGCCCTCCACCGGCGACATCAGCCGAATGATGTGGGTGGATTTGGGCAACAGCGCCAGAGTGCGCTCCGCTAGCGTCCGCGATCCGGGAGTGATGAAGGCAACGATCACGCTGCCCGCGCCGCGTTTGTTAATCCAATTGTGACGACCATGGGCAAAATGTCGGTAGTCGGCGAGCATCGCCCCGCCCAAGGCGGCTTCCGATAGCTTCGACTCGAGATCGACAGCTGCCGGCCTCGCCCAGTCACCATACAGCGCGAGAAAGGAGACGGGGCTCGTGTTGGGCAGCTTCGGAGTCCAAGAGGTTTTGAGCGCCTGCTGTATCGCGTCGGAACTCGGGAGTGTGTGTCCAAACGCACGCAAAGTCAGCGCTAGGAAACTGGCCAACGAGTTGGTGGCCAGATAGCCGTCTTTTCCCGTTGGCAACGGAGCGACCATGACCGTCGCGCGTTCCGCGTCCGCGACCCGCAACTCCACTTTTGATTTTCGGCGGGCACAGAGAACAAAGACGCCGAGAGGTTCACGAGCAACCGCGGCATCGAAGGTCGACAACACGTCCGGATTGCTGCCGCCCGCGGTATAGATCAGTACAAATGTGCGGCGAAGATCTGTCTTCGACTCAAGAAATGAGAGCGGGGTATACGCGACGGCCAAACCTCCACGATCTTCATGCAACTGCCGCGCAAACTCGGCGGCAGTGTAAGAACCGCCTGCCCCGACGATGACCAGCGGATGTCCTTTCGCCGCCGCGAAGAATCGTTCCAGCGCAGCGATTTCGACGGCAGCGGCCCACTCGAATGTGCTCGGCAGATGAAGAAGTTCTTTTGCGAATGGTTTTCCCACGAGGAGATGAGAAGTTGGGGCGGCGCGTGCTGAGTGAAAGTAGTGTCCTATGGCGCATTTCGCTCTGCAACACAAAGCGGTCTTACTAAGTAGCCTTACCCATCACTTCTGTACCCGGTGCGCAAACGTCGAGTAGCGCAGCCTCTCCCGCTTCGCGAACGCCATCTGGTTCAAGCCGCTTGCGCGATGCGTCCGCACGTAACCGGCACGGTGCGCCACCGAGATCCGACGCCGGCCACGCGAATCGCGCTCTCCTACATCGACGAACTCCGCCCAAATTGTTCCCACCCCGTCACTTTTCCGCGTTCAATCATCCGCGCCTAGGATGACGCCGGCCGGACGCTTACAGCTAAAAAGTTTTTTCTGCCACTGTAATGCAACTAGGGCCACGCTGGTGCAATGGGTCGCTGCCCCTGCCTTGCTTCGCGCCACGACGTCGGCGAAAGGAAAACAAAAAATTTGAAGCGTCTGTGCCGCGATTGATTGCGGTGTTTACCTCTGTTCCGCGCTTTTGTGAAATGAATAAGGCTTTATAAATCGTGGCGCTGATATAATTCTGATAGAGTCCAACGAATTCGGGGATCTCCCCTTTGAGTTCCGCCGATGCCTGCGGCGACGAGTAACCGCCAAGGTTTACGGCGTCTGACGCCTGGATACTGTTTAGCGACCATGCGGATACGCCGACATGCATAATCTACAACTAGTTCTTGTGAACACTTCAATGCGTGGACAGATTTAGGCAATCGTCGCATGTCGCCGCGTAGAAGGTAGTGTGCGTGTTTGGTCAGTGACGCCAGTCGATGTCGTGAAGCGCGAACCGGAGGCCATAACCGGCGCAGTTCCTTGCCGGTGGCCATAATTTTTCGAGCCAACCTGCGGTCTATTGAGCCCCATGCGCGTCGGCACGTGCTTTTCCGCGCAATAGTGCAACGATTGCAATGCACCCATTCGCGGTCGTTGCGCCATAGCCAACTGTATATCCGCATTTTAAGTGCGGTCATTGGGCGTTCTCGAAGAATCAGCCACTGCGCCCGCTTTTTAGGCAATAAATCCCGCAGGCGATCCGACGATCTAACCTTGAACCGATGGCTACGTGCGGGGACGCGAACTTCCCTGGGTGAAACTGCGCCGGCGCTCTTCAAAAGCGCTTTAGCATTGAGTCCAAAATAGTGAGCAACCAATAGGACTTTGATCGGCGACGTAAGGCAGCGGGGTCGACGACTAATCTGCGCAATCCAATTGGCATGGACCGCTCCAGTCGGCAAGCAGCCCGCCCATTTTAGAAACTCGTTTCCAAAATACTCCACCAAGGAAGCAGTTAGTCGGCGAATCTTTACGCTTCCGTCGAGTCGGACAAAGCCTCGCTGCCTCATAGTGCCGTATAAGGCTGCGTGTATTAGATCGAGGCCGACGGTAATCAGCGGTCGATCCATCAGCCACGCTGTGTCCGTTGCCAGCTCGGTGAGCGCGCCTGCCGGATCCGGTGGTACCATGATCCTCTGAGTCTCAGTTTGAGCCGTAAGCAAGGGATAGTTGGCGCTGCAGATCGACGGGCGCCGCGAGATTAGTGCTTCTCGAAGGAGCACCTGGTGCACAGTGCAATGAGCTAAGAATCGAAACTGGTGCTCGAGGTGCCAGTAAGCGAATCCGTACCTAATTACGTCTTCGCGCAGGCAATGTGGACACGTGCGCGGCCGCTCCGCCTCGAACGTGCCGTGCGGCACCAAGCCGAGCAATAGATGGAGATTGCCGCCAGTCCACAGCGCGGTCTGCGCTAGCGCAGCTCGGCGGGAATCCAGAAAAGGCAAAAAGAAACGGACGGCCGTATGGTCTTTGATGAAACTCCCGCGGCTTCCTAGAATGCTCTCCGGCAGGCGATCGAACAGTCGACCAAGGCCGGTGGGCAACAAACTTGATGCTGTGTTTGATGGGCCGCCGAAAAAATCGCCTGCGCCAACTGTCCCTGCTCTTAAAGAAGCACGGTAGCGAGCGGCCATGCTTGGCACAGTCTCACGGGGCGGTGCTGGATAAATGAGTGGAGCGAGCATGGTTCACTTCTTCCCCGGCGCGTGATCGGCTGCGACCGCTTGGTTGTTTGCTCGGGGCGCTTCCGCGCCAATCAGGTCCGTGGCTCCCGGGCCCTCAATGAGGGCGTCTATCTCTTGGCGGATGGCTGCGCGAGCACGGCGTCGCTCGATCGTTCCGGTGTTCCGAATGGCGCGGATCGTCTTGTGGAATTCGCGGCGACGGTGTTCAGCAAGTTCTCGCGCCTGCATTTCAATTAAGACCGAGGAGGTCGTCATAAGAGAGTTCCCTCTGTAACGATATGGATTGTTCCTCAACTGGGACCTTCTTGGGTTGCAGGATATTTTGATCACGCACGGTGTCGGTCAGTTTCTGCTCGGCGATTTGGGACTCCCTGCCCAAGGCACGCGCAAGCGCGGTCCGGTCCGACATTTTTCCGAACTTGGAGGTGATTGCTTTTTCAGCAGCGACTGCATCGTCACTGACAGACTGACCAAATGCGACCTTACGTATTTTATATTCGCGGATGACGGTAGCATTCTGTTTCAGGCGGAACGCGCGAACATCATCATACTCTTTTTTGCTATAGTCTTCCCATTGTCGCGACAATCGCGACAGCGGAATCTCTTGGACGGGTTTCGTTGGATCCCGCGGCACAAGGAAGATGCGATTAAGCGTCATACGGTCATAATGCACCCGGATTTCGTGCGCCGGCCCGGCGGTCGCCGCACGCTTCAGCCGGTCGAACCAGTCGGGCCTATCCGCGTCTGTAAAGTCATAGAACACCCCGTCAAGATCGATGCCCTGCGCCGCAATGCGTGCCGTTCGAGATTCGAGGAGTGCCGGCAAATGGCGCTCAGGCACGTAGAGTCGACATACTCCTCCACGGATGCGGCTACCTTCACGCCACAAGTCGATTGGGGTAAGACGAACCTTCTCCTTCAAAAACTCTTCGTGTTCGGGATAGCGGTCCATCGAGCGGTGATTCGCCACGTGGCAAGCCCAACGGTTTATCTGCCGCGTGAATGTCGCGACGTTGATCTTCGCTTCCTTCTGACGATCGGGGCTGCCCCGCTCGCGCGGGCCCTTCGTGGAGGCGGGAAGCAAGTCTATGTGGCCGACGTTCGCCAATCGAAACGACGTTTCCACCGCCTGCTTCAGATAAGCGAGGAAAGGTGGATTGGGGATCACATCGAAGGCAACTTCGGCAAGGTGATCTCCCCCGTGTGTTGCGGCCTCGCCGTTGTCGCAAGCTACCGTTTCTGGCAGTCCTTGGCACGGCCACTCGTCATCGGTAAAAGGCTCGCCAATAATACGTCCCCATTCCGACTTCGGCATGGCCGCGGCGATGAGTCCATAGGATATCATACGGACATCGGGTTCGCCGGCCCATGGGTAAGCTGCGGCGATCATACGCGAGAAGCAATCCACGACGAAAGTGACGAAGAGCCGACCGAGCGGCAGCAGGGTGTGGTCGTTAATGAAAAACGCATCCACTTCGGCGATGTCGATTTCGTAACGCTCGCCGGGGCGGGTCGCGATATCGCGCACGTCTCCGCGAGGGGTATGGTGGTCCAAGGCAATTTGCTTCCAGTCTTTCACTCGCAGCACGAAGTCTCCCACGTTCAGAATGCTTTTTCCGACGGACTTTATTTGTATCCGAGTCAATAAGCGGACGTCCGAGTAGTTTCTTGGAGACGCGCCGGCGATGCCCCACGCAACAATCTTGGGTGACAGTCGTTCGTTGAGTTTGTCGGTAATAAGCTGCCACGGAATAGCCCGACGCAGGTCGAAGCTTCGAGCCAGAACAGGTTGTAGATCCTTGTCGTCGAGCAGTGCGAGGAACTGCCGCTTTATCCGACGGAACAATTCGGGATCGATTTCAGGTCCAGCGTTGGCGGCGGCCTCGAGTGACTTTGGTTTTCGCCCGCGCTTTCGTGAGAATCGTGGTTGTTCACCCTTCGCCTCGGCGATTTTTAGCTGTTCGTCGCGCGAAAGACTACCGTTAAACATATATCCCGGGAGCAACGCGTAACTGCTGCCACCGTAGCGCCAGAACCGGAACAACAGCTCTCGAACCCAACTTGCGGAATGCTGGACAGCGGCTCGCCGAATGAGCGTGGAACGTTCTCTAGGATAGAAAACTCGCCATCCGGCGTCATCCACCGCGCGCACCGTCTTCAACCTTGCCTTCATATGCACTAGCGCATTTGTGCGGTGTTCTTCGGCGATTTCTTCAACCGAACGGATCTTCGGAACGCAGGGGTCAAAGGTGGATTTAAGCCAGCGCCCCTCTTTCAGCGATAATTCCACCTCAGCGAGTGACTGCACGACGGGAGTCTTGGACTTCTCGGTGAGGTTAAGTAGCGCCATCCATCGCGTCTCGCCGTCGTGAGTATCTAAGCCAACGATGCGATGATAGACCAGCAGTGGTTCATCCGAGTCGATTTTCTTCCCGCGTATCTCCGCGAGAACCTGCCATCTGACAAAGGAGACGTTGTTCATTGGAGTAGGAGTAGTGGTTGGTTCGCACGATTCCAGGTTCGCAGGTCCGTCCGCCATTGCTGCGTCGCGAGAAAATACCGACAGAGATACAGTGATACCGGATGCGCCTCGAAGCCGAGTAGGTGGTCGCAGCGTAGCGCGACCTGCCATAAGAGACCGTCGGCGTCGGCCAGAAGACGGCGCATGGTTTCTTCGACAGTTCGCACTAGATCGCTCGAATACCCCAAAACTGCATCGCGCCGCTGAAGAGGATGAAGCCACCTGAGGTTGCTGACATAAGGCTCAGGGACATCGTGCTCCGTCTTCAGAAACCATTTGTGTCCTGCTCGAAGGTGCCACTCGCGCTCGAGGAATTGTTTCTCAACGGTTCGCCAACTCCGGAGTGAATCTAAATACTTCCCACTCCACGCCTCGGAGAACATTGTTCCGTTGCTGCCGCGCCTCGTGAGAATGAAATCGGTAGTCATCACGACGTCGCACTTTGTGCGCCAGTAGCGGGGATGCCGTATTCCGAGTTCTTGAGCTAGCGCCCTTGTCTCCTCGGGCGGAAGCGGGAACTGTTCTCTTATCTCGATCACGTTTGGATCGAACTCGGCGGTCAAAAAGAGATGGTATTCAAGCCGACTCAGGAGATGAATACTTCTGCCGCATTTCGCAGAGAAAGTTTCACGCCGCTCTCCACGGGACCGCACATCGAAGCGAGTGAAGTAGGGGCGGTAGGTAGCGCCGACGCCTTGGCCACGTCCTTCGGCGAATCGGCGCTGAATTCCTTCCGGCGTGCAGAAATCAGGATAGCGGGCCATGGCGTAAGGGCCGACGGGTCCGCAAAGAGCGCCGGGCCGTAAGGGCGTTCAGGTGAGATTGCGGGAAGACGGGGCTCTCCGGTTGCTCCTTTTGTCGGGATTGCGCGAACTCCGCGCGAAGCATACGGGGGCTGAACGCGTCGAACGGCAGTCGAACGCGAATAGAGTCGATTTGGATATCAGACATGGTGAGACGATGGTTGATAGTCGCGGGCGTGTTGGGTTTGCCCGCCAAGGATAGAGGCGCCTTAACTAGCTGCCTTGCAGCGCAAAGGCGCAATTTAAGCAGTCGTAGCTTGACTACGGCTGCGCTTATCCCATCGTCTCAGGTGCCGCAGGTCCAACTGCGGCAGACTAATCCGAAAGGATTGGCTATTTAAAAACCAGCGGCCCTCTTCAAATCTGAGTCGCTGGTTTTTACTTTAAGGGGGGGAGTTTGAACTTCTCATAAATAATTCGTTTTCCCTCGAGTCCAACCCGTTTGATCCAGTGCCGCTTTTCGGCCTTGTTCATTTCGTTGGATAGACGGTGAACGGTGATTCGCCATTTGTCGTCGGGGTGACGCTCTCGGATGAATGCGCCAATTTCCCTGACCGAAAAGCGCGCGGGCTGGCCGTGGAACGCCTCCAGCGCCATGTTGCGGACCATACCGCGGGGCGCACGGGAAGGCCGCCGTGACGGCTTGGTCGGGAGCCCCGGCCTCCTTGAAGAGCGCGGAGCAGGCTCATTTTGCGACGCTACAGTCGGGATCGTGTTTCCGACCGGGATGCTTTCGAAGCGCTGAATTCCCTCAATTAGAGCATCCAGCTCTCGAACAGCCTCAACCAAAGCCGTCCTCTTCGTCCGCAAGGTTGCCAATGCGCCGGCTAGGTTACTGTCCATGGAACCGACCAGTAGGCGGACTGAGGAGTTGAGTCAACCCAAAAGGGAACATCCCTTTCGTCAGGGAATGCGGAGGGGAAGTTCTCTAGACTAGGCCGAAGGATTATTCGAGAGCACGAAACTTTCTTGTTCCTTCATAAATTGTGACTACGTATCGAGAATTCAGTTCACCAACAGCGCACCTAACCCACACTCGATGCGCCCTCTCTTAGGGCCCTTGTTCCCCGATGAACCTGTATGGAGCGGGGTGAGCCGCGCCATCGAAAGGTTTCCTTCACTGACGCTGGCTACGTTGAGTAATCTGTTTCCAAAGGTCGCTCGAAAAGGCATTCACTTTGCTTTTCCACTGCCAGTGAAGCGCTGGGCGGAGGTCTTCGGATACGGCAATGAATGGGAAGAATTTTTAGATCACCACACGTATTGGCCATGGGTTCGCCCCTTTCGGGAATATCAGGTTATATCGGTAACAGAGTTGCGCAAGGAAAGCCCGTCGCCATCGAGTCGCTTTTCGCGTTATCATCCTTTTGTGGAATTTGCGGAGCTCTCGCTCGGAGGACAGCTGAAGGCATGTCGAGTATGTTTCGCAAGAGACACCGCACGGTTTGGAGTTCCCTATTGGCACCTTGTGCACCAATTCGAGGGACTGAGCGAATGTCCACATGATGGCGCTCCGCTCGTAGCCACGCGGGTTACGATGCCTGGTCCCTACAACTGGCGGTATTCAGCGCTGAAAGCGGAACACCTGGACGGTGCCGCTCACGTGCTTCAGCTCGATGGCCTTCAGCACTATCTTGCGAAGCACATCATCTCGTTCCCTAAACTCGACCTGCCGCCCGCAATTGGCCGCAAGATTCGGCTGGCTTTATGGGATCAAGGAATACCGATGGGCTGCAAGATGAATGCTGAATCCTTTTTCGAAGTTTTGCGCGCGCGTTTGGGAGTATCCGCCGCGGCTACAGCGGATGGTCTGCTCGAGTGGGAGTGGGTTCTCTTTGGCCGTGCTCGCTCGTTTCCCATGCATTTCCTTATTGCGGCGTGTGCACTGGGCATGAATCCGAGGCAACTCGCCAACTCTAAACCACCGGATGGTAGACGGCACGCGGATCATCACTGTTGCATATCGAGAGATGTGCGTGTTCAGCGAACTAGATCGCGGCGATATGAGCGAATTGCGCGCGCCCCACTTTGGGAGAGCCATTCCTACTGTATCGACTGCTGGAGGAACCTGAAAAGTGCACATCCAAAGGACCTGCGTGACCTTAGGTTCCCAGCGGTGCCATCGATAGAGAACTGGTAGTGAGGGCCGGATTTAATCCCAATTTTTATCCGTCGGCCAACACTGCTACCCGGCTTTCTCTTTTCGAAGAACGTTGTAGCGCGAGATGCGGGTGCCGCGGTGAGATCTGTTTTCGGCGTCTTTGCCTGCCGCGATCGACGCGCGATCGGCGTATGCAACGGCAGCGCGTCGCATGTCACCGGAATTCTTGGGGCGGTTACGGCCCGGCATCCCCGCCGATGAAGAGGTGGAGCGTGGAGCGACTTTGTTGCACGTTGCATCTTGCGAATGAGGGCAGTCGACGCGGCGCGATCTGTAAAAACCATTACGGCAAACGCCGTAACGGCGTTTGCCGTAATGCGATCGTGCTCAAATAAGTGGAGGCTCGCCGCGTTAATCCGATTCTAGCGTGCTGGCGACTGAAGCAAGTCGTGGGATAATCAGATTGCCTCGGCCAAAGACGATATCTGCGGCTTCGACGACATCTTTTCCCCCGTCACCAAATCGGATTTCAAATGCCACTACCTTCCACTGTTTTTGAGACAAAGTATTATACTCGGGTAACGAAATGCCCCCAGTGAGTAGGCGGGTCGTCAATGGTGCGACGATTGTGCCTTCGCGCGGATCTACCGGGAAAACCAAAACATGATTTCGATCGTCATGACTCGTGAACCGAAGATGGATTGCAGAGACCTGCCGCGCCGCGCTGCCAAGGTTGCGGCAACTCACCTTGAACACGACGCGATCGAAGTCACCGCCGCGCCGTTGAAGATCCATCACGATATCTCGGGTGATATCAATCGATGTGACGTAGCGCGCGTCCCACCAGCGCATAGCCAGAGGGAAAGCGACACTTAGGATGACGGCAAATATTGCGATGATATCAGCACGTATCCAAGGCGATCTGATGAGCGAAAACGGAAAACCAAGGTGGGATTTTATTTTCATGATTGGGAGAAGCGCATAGTTTTTGACAGAAAATTGCCTCGACTGCTGAACCGTGATAGGTGCCGAGATTGAAACTGAACCTTCGTCACATGTGCTACATAGGTTGGCGATTCACAGGTGCGGAACAGGAAGTCGGGCGAGCATCTGGACGCCATTTTTGTCGTCTGGCAGACTGATTGGTGCGCGGCCTGCCAAGACTGGAAGCTTTGTCAGGAAGAACGCGCAGACTACCCAATCATCGACCGATCCATCGCGGTGCATTTGCGAGAGAGCGGTGAGAACACCTCGCCGCACACAACGCTTTTGCGCATCAAACTGCCAAGACGGGAACACGATGCGGTGCTCCCCAAGTCTGCGCAATCCGCAGAGCCGACGCTCCCAATACCACGACACGATGGTCTGGGAGGTGACGCGCAGGTATCGTGCTGCGCGTTGGGTCGACCACACGCTTTGTGCTCGGAGATTCGCCTGTTGAAATTTCGAACGCGCACGAGCGTGCTTTCGTCGCGCGTCGCGATATTTCACCAACCATTCGCCCCACGTCGTCCGTGCTGCGGGAAACAACGAATGTCGCGCCAGTATTTCGTAAGCGGACGCGAGGCAGCCGAACCTTAAGTTTGTTCGCATTTCCATCTCTCTGAGGCGCGCCGGTGTGAGATCTAGTTCGATTACCATCTGCTCGGGCGTCAGCACATCGCCGTTGATCAAGGCGGCGTATCGGATTGCCCGCTCTAGCGGCGCGAAATCGCTATCAAATTTAGCGGCTTTCTGAAGCGCATGCAGCGTGCGAGGACTACACAAATGAAGATGAACGCCGAGATGCTTCATGCCGCAATTCTGCTTGTTAGG
This sequence comes from Candidatus Didemnitutus sp., assembly GCA_041906465.1. Taxonomy (GTDB): domain Bacteria; phylum Verrucomicrobiota; class Verrucomicrobiia; order Opitutales; family Opitutaceae; genus Didemnitutus. The sequence goes on from JAYRJE010000002.1 coordinate 17,383, forward strand.
GTAGGACATGAGCAGTCCCAACCTTCCGCCGTCGGCAAAAAACGTGAATGCGGAGGCTTTCACGAACCCCACAAATCACCGACAACCAGTCTGCCGCGTGACGATCGCCCGGCGAGTCGCTTCGGTCGGGGCTCGCTCGAACGATCTGAGGTTACGAGATCTTGCGCCCCGTGTGTAAGAACACGCGCTGATTTTCGCCGCAGCGTTCAGTCGCGTTCCCTTGTGAGCAGATCGCAATCGGCCCCGGTCGCAACGGGCAAAAAGTCACTGTTTCCTCCCGGCGCAAAGACGGGGATATCTTGCCCAAAATGTCTGTTCGCCTCGGAGAACGACTGCTGCGGACAGATGAGCGGTGATCATTTCATCTCCCGCTCGGTTCTGAAAGTCCTTTCTCCGACCAAGGTCGGCATCTCGGGTGCGCACGGCACCCGCACCCCTTCTCTTGATTCCGATTCCCTGAAGACGAAACGACTCTGCCGTCGCCACAACACGGCGCTTTCTCCGATCGATGTCGAGGCCGGTCGGTTTTTCAGCGCGTTCGGGGCGACCAACGACGCGATGACCGGTCGATCGCCGACACAGCGCCTTTTTCTCTTTCATGGCACGGATCTCGAGCGCTGGCTGATCAAGACGATGGTGATGACCTACTACAGCGGGGCTTCGGAGATCAATCCGCGCTCAGCCCGACTGCCGACGGGTTACCTAGACCTTTTCCGCTACACTTTGCCCCGCCCCTACGGCCTCTACATCCGGTGTGGTTCGTCTCTGGGCCAGTTCACGACGGAGGGTGCTGTCACCGCGGCGTTGAGCATGCTGGGAAACGAGGTGGCCGGCGTCACAGTAACGCTCGGCGGTCTGGAAATGCGGTTGTTGCTCGCGTGTCCTTCGGCCTCGATGCTGGCGCAATTGACCTACCGCCCGCCCCAGATTGGGTTCGTGGACCCAAACCAAGCTTACGCGATCTCAATCGCCTACGCCGAGCCCGGCAATCGCAGCGTTTGGATTACCCGCGAGCCGTGCGGTCCAGAAAAGTTCGCCGGCATCTATGGCGCCACCGGCCGGATCAACCGCCGTTGAGAACTGCGCTTCAATTCGAGCGGAATATCGGCGCGCCCAGAATAGACCTACCGAACTGCAATAAGCTCGTCCGATTCAGTCGCTGGCACTAGCCAAATAAGAGATGGATGAATCTGCCAATGCGGAACGTCGAATGCCGAAGCCGAGCGAGATGGCTCGGAAATGGCACCCGTATAATTTCTCCGACTCGGTGGTGGAGGGGCAGCATCCTGTGTCGCGTTCGATGCTGGAGTTCCAACTCGCCGAATTGACGACCAACCGAAAAGAAACCGAGTTCGAGGATTTCGCGCGGAGGCTCGCGCAACGCGAGGTCTGCCCGAACCTACTTCCCCAAACCGGACCCGTGGGCGGTGGCGATAGTCACACGGATTCGGAGACAGTGCCGGTAAGTGCCGATCTTGCCACGGAACGGTATTGGGGCAATACCCCGGCCGTTACCGGTGAAAACTGGGCATTCGCGTTTAGCGCAAAGAAAGCCTTCGCTTCGAAAATTCGTGAAGATGGCGCGAAGATCGCCGCACTTGGGCGAAAGTTCGACCAGGTGTTTTTCATTACCAACCAACCGGTTTCGGATAAACAGCGCCGTAAAATCGAGGAGGAGCTAAAACAAGTGCATGGCTTCAAGGAAATCCGCATCCTCGACCGGACGTGGATCGTTGAGAAGGTGATGCAGAACGATCACGTCGATCTTCTGCGCGAGGCGCTTCGGTTGGATATTCCAGAGACCCGCAGCAGACGCAGCGGTCCGCGCGACACGGCAAATCAGCAAAAGCTGGACGAGCTGGTGAAGAAGTTCGCAAAGCCGCATGAATCCTACACCACGCGCTACGAACTCGCCTCGGACTACCTTCGTGCCGGCAAATTGGCTGCACGCCTCGAACGACCGCGCGCAGAAGTTGAATCATTTTTCGATCAGTCAGCCGCGGTTGCCCGGCGGATCGAACACACGACTATGATTGTAGAGGCGCTCTACCATAAGGCGTGGACTGCGTATTGGTGGTATGACGATTTCGTCGGCGCCGCCGTTCTGTATGACGACATGCTTCCCCTCCTCTCCGCGGTCATGGATTCGGAGACGGTTACACTTTACAGTAATCTCTACAACTGTCTTAGGACAGGAGAACTTACCGACCAGCTGGAATTGCCAGAAGGAAAATCCGAAGCGTGGAATGAATCAGTGCGCGCGAAGTTGGAATCAATGGCGTCGGATTCTTCGCGCCCCAACAACGCCTTTCACGCACGGACATCACTCGCGTTTCATCGCCTTGCATTTGCGTTTGGCGACAAGGCTGAATCCGAACGCATATTCTCCGAACTCGGCCATTGTCTCATGGCGGCAAAGCATCTTGGCCAATATCCGTTCATGGATTTTGCCGATAATCTTCGGCGGATGGGTGAATTTTTTTGTAAGGAGCCAGCTTATCTAAAGCTCATGGACGCGTTGGAGCCAGTCATTGTTGCACGCGTTGGCGAGACGGAAGGAGCTCGGGCCTCGGTTGCGCTTGGTTTTCAACTTCTCGAGAATGAGCAACACAGCGAAGCATTGCTTCGCTTCTCTCGGGCCGCCGCCCGGTCATTGCACGATGAAACTAAGGACGAACTTGTCCGCGCCCTGGGCGGCGCGGGGAGTTGCTTCCATGCGATGGGCCTATTTTGGGCGGCGCGTGCTTACTTCATCGCGGCGGTTCACGTGGCGATACGCAAACCCGAGGACCTGGCCCGCAATTCGTCGTTCGGGTTCGAATTGTTCTGCACATTGGCAAACATTGAACTCCGTTTGGCTCGTCTCGGACCGCTGCTTGCTTGGCTTGGGATGGCCTCGTTGCCGGCCTTGCGGCCGGTAACGAAAGAGATCAGCGATGAAATCGATGAAATCGCCAGCCGCCTGACGGCTTGGTTCGCGGTGCTTGATGATGGAACGGTCAACGAACTCGCGGCCATCGAACCGCGACTGGTGGAACAGGGTTTGCAACTTCCTGCGGGAATTCTTGCGTTCCGGCGTGGCGAGACTGCCGAGACCTCGGAGTTGATCCGGGATCTAACGGCTCAGCTGACGCACCCGATAAGCGAAGTGATCGAGCACATGCGAAAGATTCCCGACATCGGCGTTTTGCCGACTCGACTCGATGGCGAAATGGGCGGCTTCCGGACGATGGCGACCGAGCTTTTCGGAATTAGGTTCTCGATCAAATGCCAGAACCTTCCGGAGTTTGTTTGGCTGGCGGAAGAAATGCTCGCCTCACTTGAGTGTGTGGCGGCTTTCCTCCGTCCGGAGAAGCTGGCTTTCCTCGGCTCGGATTTTGAATGCACGGTAGTGCGACAGGATTCGCACAACGGTGCCCCGACTTGGGACAGCGACGATTTCGATTCACATCCTCGGCTGACCTGCGGCCCCGACCTCGGCCAATGGATGGACGCCAATCGCGACTCGCCGGATTGGCCGGTGCGCGACTTCGTGTTGCGCGCCCTGCTTTGCAGCACCATGGACCCGCCTGAAGATATTCTTTCCGAGTGGGAGAATCTCTGTAAGGCTGACGCGATCCAACTCGCCTTTCGCTTCAACTTCGTCCGGGTTGCGATTCGCGAACTGCTCGGCGCCGAACGCTATGGCCTATCCGAAAAGTAAGCTTCCGTTGCACCACCGTGCACGTAGCGCGGATCAGCGTGAGGCCGTGCGCAACCGTTATGTTCGGGGGCGCATCGCAGCCGGCGCACAGGTTGCCGAGCTTCAGAAAGACGCGGCCTTTCTTGCAGAAGCGCGTCAGTGGTATACTCGCGGCTACAAAGACTGGGTGCTTGTGAGCGCAATCGTTAACGGACTCGCCAACGAAATGATGCGCGAGCGTGACCTTATTCCGCTTCCCGGTCGACCAGTGCCCAAGCAAATGTCACCTGATGAGATGGTGGAAGCCGTGAAAGGGTGCGTGCTGCCGACCACGTCTTTCCTCGGCGAGAACTTCGATCGCATGATTACGATCTTCGAAATAAGTGCGCTTGGTTCTTACCAACTCCGCCCGCGCTCGCATCATCTTATTGGAGACAAAGTGCGGGCGTTTCTCCGAGAACGTCTTGAGTTTTATGATTTCGATTATGAGCACCCGCCGCTATTTGGCAGTCCGCCTGGTTCATGGCCCGTTTTCTGAGCTGCGAGGGCGGCAGACATGCCCGGCTACGAAATTGGCGGCTTGTCAGCTTCTATTTGTGCTACCCGATCCAGCTGTTCCAGACATCGCCGGTAGTGACGAGTCGTCTTGCGAGTTCCATTCGCGATACGACGGTTGCGAAAAGCAGGCGATTTCATTCCGCAATTCTGCTCGCTCCGCTACGACGGGGGTAGTCCCGGCCCTAGCGTTGTTGGCGCAAATCGCGCCCTTGAATTGTTTCATCGCCCGATACTGAAGGATCGGCTCCAATCAATGCCTATGAACGAGGAGGAGGTGAAAACGAAAATCGTTCTTCCCTATTTGAAAAGTCTCGGGCTTCGAGCGGATGAGCTTAGTTTCGAGTCATCATTCTCGCTCCAAATTGGCGGCAACAAAGTGACGGTGAACGGAGGTAAGTCGAGGCATGGAACCGTTCGCGGACGGTCCGATACACTTGTCAAACGTGGAGGCAAAAACCTCTTGGTTCTCGAACTGAAAGAAAGCGACCACGTATTGACGGACGATGATCGTGATCAGGCTGTTTCTTATGCCAGGCTGGTTCACCCGGTCGCGCCGTATGCGCTCGTCACAAACGGCATGGAGTGGAAGATTTTCGACACACTGACCAAGGAGGAGCCGCAGCACGTCGCAGTAAAAGACGCGTATCAGCTGGTGCTGCCAGAGGCGGTGCGCGATGAGGCGCTCCGATTTTTTCTTGGTTACTCGATCAACAACCTGCTGATGTTCTGTCGCGCGCAGGTCGACGAGCAGCTGAAGCCATTGATCGGTTCACCGCGGGACCTTTCGAAGAAATATGTCCCAGAACTGACAACCCCGCGGAACGCACTGCTCGCTGAACTAGAGTCATTCGAAAAATCGAAGAGCAGTTGTTTTCTGGTGTTGGCGGAATCGGGTGCCGGAAAAACGTCAGCGTTATGTGACTACGCTCGTCGAAACAATGGAGCGGGCAAGCCGACACTCTTTTTTTGGGGCGCGTCTATCGAGACCGGCCTCTTGCCCGCGCTGGCTGGAGAGTTCGGGTGGACGTTTTCCGAGGACCTGACACCGGTCGTTCTGCTGCGACGATTGAGCGATCTGACGAAAGAGTTGCCGGTGGTCGTCGTTATCGACGCGATCGATGAGTGGACCTATCCGCAGCGGGCTGCGAGTCTAGTTACTCTACTACGAGGCTGTCGTGATCTGAACGTGAAGTTCGTTTTCTCGTGCCGGACTGTAGCGTGGGAGGACTTTTCGCAGTCACGGGGAAGCGACATAGGATTCGGCCCCTATCTGTTCTGCTCTTCCGGTGATGGGGTGGAGCAACGTGGATTCCAGTTGGGCCCCCTCTCCGACGAAGAATTTTTTCCCACGATTCACAACTACCGTGACGTCTTTGGCATTGATGCGTGGTTTGAGGATAAAGCGCTAGATGAAGCACGTAGGACCCCGTTTCTGTTGCGCGTCATGTTCGCGGTTGCTGCAGCAAGTAGTGACCGGCATCTCACGTTTTCCTCGCGAGAATTCTTTGAGCGCTACTTGGATTTGATTTTGCGCAAGTGCGGCCGGCGTGAACAGGCAGAGGAGCAGATTTTCGCCATAGCCCGCCTCATGTTTGAAAAGAATGAGGAGTGCGTATCAGACAGAGAGACCCGTCGCGCTCTGTCTTTGTCGGCAGCCGAATCATTGATGCCCGCCTTGTTCGAGGAAAATATTCTTCAGCGGCGTGGCGGAGGCTACACGTTCTATTTTCAGCACCTACGCGATTTTATAATTGCGTTTAAGATATGCGATTGGGCATCGGCGAGGCCTGACGAACTGGCGGCGGTCAAGCGCGATGGCGTCCATCGGGACGCGCTTGCCTTCTATCTGCGTTACGCGACTCCAAAGCAAACGGAGGCGGCCGTAGGTCCGGTTTGGCGGAACGCCCACGAATATGTGCGGCTTTACGCTGCGCTGGTTCAACGCCATTTCCCGAACCTCGATCACGTGCTCGTCCCTGGCGAAAAGCCGGCGCTAGGTTTCATCGCCGAATACGTCGTTCACCGTGGAGTGATCGGCGCATACGGATTCCGCCGCCGACACGCGAACGAACCCGCGGTCGTGCTCGTCCCCGTGGACAAGTTTCTCAGCAGGTCGAATCTGCTCCTCATGAATGGAGCCGGGGCGATGCACCATCACGGTTCGACCGATGGATTTACCGATTTCGATATCCGACGCGAAGTTCTCGAAAACGAACTGATTAGCCGGGTGATGGGAGCGATCAAAGAGCGGCGGCTGAATTTACGCGGATGCGACAAACTCGCGAAGGAGGCCCTCGTCTCGGCCGTCCATCAGGATAGGAGGTTGTTCGGCACATTCGTCGATTCATATGCTCGCGTCCTGAAATTCCCGTTTGCGGCCCAAGACGTGAACGAGATTATTCAGCGCGCCAAACTGCGCTGCCATTTCGAACATGTGGCACGCGAGAACCGCAGACGGAAACCGGCGATGACCGAATTGTCGGACCGTCCCATACAGCACGGGTGGCGACTTTCGCTCGAGGAAGAGGCTGAAGTCTCCGCGGCAATCGACCGGGTCATGGCCACGCCGAATAAATTTCCCGAATTGCGCGCAGTTTCGCTCGATATCAGAGATCTTGAAGCCGCGCTCAGGCGGACGGGAGCGCTGGATGACTGTCTTGTGGTGGAGCAGACGCCATGGTTTACGAACTACGGATTGAGTCTTGAGGTTGCGCGCAGCTACGAAAACGGAACGAAGTTCGTGGAAGAGCACATTCGCCTTCTTTACGAAGAGTTTTTGCGCAGCTACCGCATAGTGGTGGACACTAATTTCCCCAATTGGGCCCGCGTGTTTCCACTCCGAGCGCAAATGCCAGTGAGGCTTTTTGTTTCAGTCGACGTCAATCTGTGGGAGTCCCGGCATTCCATTGAGGGCGGGATTGTTACTGCCTGCGAGCCTCTGCCTGCTGGATCAGACAATGAGGTGGTGATGTGCTCGTATGACGAGTTGGTCCCCGGTGGTCCGGAGGGAATCCGATACAAGGGCCGCGTGATCACGGATCACTACCATGTTGGGGTCGATCTCGGTCGCCGGATGTATTCGGTGGGGGCTCTGCTGCTGACGGACATGGTTTACGGTCGAATCTTCCGGGAATGGCCGGTCGTGGCCAATCAGCTCAGGCGCATGGAAGGTATCCCGCTTACCGATGACGAAGATCGTTTCGGGAGGACGATTTCAGTCGATTGAAGGTTCGATCGGAAATCCTCGACGGGTCTCGTGCGGAATAACGGTGTGACATTTCTGCCCCGTCGATTGGACGCTGGAGGCTCTGATTCTCGCGGCGGGGATAGTCGTAACTAACAAATCGCCCATGTTGCGTGGTGTGTTGCCACCAAGCAAAAACGCGGCTCTGATTTGCAGCCGATGAGAATAGTTACCATCGCCAACGACGCGATGGTGCACGCAGAGCAACTGACCCGAAAGCGATTCGACGAGGGGCGAGCCTCCCTAGTCGACGTCCTCAGCGCCGAACGCCAGCAATTGGGCGCGACCGTCGGACTGAAGCATGCTCAAGCGAGCCTCCTGCGCGACTTCGTTTCGCTGCACAAGGCCCTCGGACTCGGTTGGCGATGAGCGCGTGTCGCGACATCAATGACAGCGCGTGAAGTCGGTTTAGGATTTTATCGACACAGGATCAATCAGGTGGGCAATCCTGCATGAACAAACCGGTCGAATAGGGAAAGAAGACCGGATCGCTAGCTCTAAACAAGAAACCCGACCCCTTCCGGGATCGGGTTCGAAACAGAATTAAACTGCTGCAAACAGGATTAGTCCCGCGAAACGGAATTAACCCCACAGACCACTAGGCCTCGCGTTTTCCAGGCAGCCAGTCTTGGTTCAAATATCGCTGGATTGTCGGGTCAGTTCCCCCGCGTCCCGGGTCAAATATCCGGTTCTCAGGTCAAATATCCCGAAAGACACGGTCAGCGATACTCTTCGTTCGTGAGCGCGTTGATGATTTTGAAGTTCTCGACGTGGTAGTTCGGGTCGGCGCGGAAGGCTAGTTTCACGCCGAAGAGCTTCTCCATGCGCACGAGCAGGTCGGAATCCTCGGAGCGCAGGCGCTCGAGGATCGACGGGTGCACATGCACGCGGAGCGAATACTCCTTGTTGTCCTTCCGATTTTGCAGACGGCGGGCGACGGAGGAGAGGCGGCGCTGGAGTTCGACGGACATCGTCGTCGCGCTCTTCACGATGCCGCGGCCGTGGCAATACGGACAGCCGGTGTAGATGTTGGCCGAGAGCGACTCCTGCTGGCGCTGGCGCGTCATCTGCATGATGCCGAGCTGCGAGATGGGCAGGATGTGGGTCTTGGCTTTGTCCTCGGACATCAGCTCCACCATCTTGTCGTAAACCGACTGGCGGTGGCGGCGCTCCTTCATGTCGATGAAGTCCATGATGATCAGGCCGCCGATGTTGCGGAGCCGGATCTGGCGCGCCATTTCGACGGCCGCTTCCATGTTCACCTGGAAGATCGTGTTCTTCTCGTCGCCGCTGCGGCTCTTGTGGGAGCCGGTGTTGACGTCGATGGCGATGAGCGCCTCGGTCTCGTCGATGACGATCTCGCCGCCGGAGGGCAGCGTGACCCGGCGCTGGAAGGTCTGCTCGATCTGGCGCTCGATGTTGTAGCGCTCGAAGACCGGGATGCTGTCCTTGTAGTAGGCGATCTTGCCGCGCGAGCGCGACGAGATGAGCGAGACGAGATCCTGCGTGCGCTTGAAGTCGGCTTCGTTGTCGATGAGCACGCGGTCGATGTCCTCGGTGAGGAAGTCGCGGACGGTGCGCTCGACGATGTCGGGCTCCTGGTAGAGGCACGCGGGGGCGCGGTCGTTCTCCATCTTGCGCTGAATCTCTTCCCACTTCTTGAGAAGCAGGTGGAGGTCGCGGACGAAGTAACGGGCCTTCTTGCCCTCGCCGGCGGTGCGGACGATGACGCCCATGCCTTCGGGGATCGTGAGCTCGTTGATGAGCGTCTTGAGGCGTTTGCGCTCGGCCTGGTCCTCGATCTTGCGGGAGATGCCGCAGCCGTCGGAGAACGGCGTGAGGATCAGGTAGCGGCCGGGGATGGAGAGATTGGTCGTCGTGCGCGGGCCTTTGGTGCCGATGGGGCCCTTGGTGACCTGAATGACGATCTCACTGCCCGGAGGATAGAGGTTCGGGATGTCCTTGACCGTCGGCTCTTGTTTCCGCGGCTCGGCGTTCTTCTTCTTGTTCACGCGCACGACTTCGACGGACGAGTCGGCGGCGGCGGGGAGCATGTCCCAGTAATGGAGGAACGCGTTTTTGGAGTAACCGATGTCGACGAACGCGGCTTTGAGGCCCGGATCGAGGTTCTTGATGCGGCCCTTGTAGATGCCGCCGACCATGCGATTGTCGGACTCGCGCTCGATCTCGAAGCGATCGAGCACGCCGTTCATGAGGAGCGCGACGCGCTTCTCGAGCGGTTCGGAGTTGATGACGAGTTCGCGGAAGTTCGCTTTTTCCTTTTGGAAGATGCTGAGGATCTTTTGGAGGAGCGGGCGCTGGGAGGAGCGCTCCTTGGCTTCGGCGTTAAGTTGGGCGGACGTGACCGGCTCGCTGTTTTTCAGCGGAGGAGGCTGCTGGAGCTCCTCTTCATGGCGAGCGGCGGCGTCCCGGGCAGACTCCGGGGCGCCAGATTGGGCGGGTTGATCGTTCATGGTGTGGCGTGTGCCGTGGGGTGTGGTTGACGTCGGCGGACGCCTCGGAGCAGGACGGCTGCGCGCAGGAGATTCCGGCAAAGCGGTCAATATCGGGGGCGGCGACCATTAGAAGTCCCTCCGGAATCGATAGACGCTTTGGACCAGTCCTTGCAGCAAGCAGCAGCTGAGCACAAAGGTGCCGCCGTAGCTGATGAAGGGAAGCGGGATGCCTTTCACCGGCACGAGGCCGACGGTCATGGCGATGTTCACGAAGATGTGCACGCACAGCAGCGCGGTAACGCCGATGACGAGCAGCATCCCGAAGCGGTCGCGGGCGAGGCCGGCAATGCGGACCCCGTTCCACAACATCACTCCGAACAAACCGATGACGGCAATGCTTCCCAGGAAACCTTTCTCCTCCGCGATGACGGAGAAGATAAAATCGTTGTGCGCGACCGCGCGCGGCAGGAACCCGAGCTTGGCCTGCGTGCCCTCGGTCCAGCCTTTGCCGGTGAGGCCGCCCGAGCCGACCGAGATGCGCGACTGGATCTGGTTCCAGCCGATGCCGGTGCGGTCGACCTTGTCGGGATTCCAGAACGCCAGCACGCGGTTGCGCTGGTAGTCCTTCAACGGCAGGCGCGCCCAGGTGGATTTTTCGTAGGCGCCGCGGTCGTTGTTAAAATCCAGCCCGTTCTCGTCCATGTATTGCGCGTATTTCGCGACATCGAGTGCGACGGCACCGATGAGGATCGCGAACACGGCCAACGCTCCGGCAAAGAAACGCAGCGAGAGGTTGGAGACGAAAAGCATGGCAAAGACCATGGGCGCGATCGCAAGAGCGCTGCCGAGGTCAGGTTCCGCGACTATCAACAACATGGGTATACCCACCGCAAGGGCTAACTTGATCAGCACTTGCAGCGAATCGCGCACGGTGCCGAGGCGGTTGCCGGTGAGGATCGACGCGGTCACGAACAGCACCGCGATCTTGCCCGCTTCCGAGGGCTGAAACGCGCCCAGCGCGGGAATCTCGATCCAGCGCCGCGCGCCCATGCCGTGGGTCGTGCCGATGCCCGGAATGAGCACGAGCACGAGCGCCACGATCGCCGCGGCGTAGACCCAATGCGCGTATTTCAGCCACCACCGGTAATCGAGCAGCGAGGTCGCCGCATAGAGCGCGGCGCCGAGGGCGAGATAGACCAGTTGCTTGATCCACTGGTCGCCGTCCGACGCCGCTTGCGCGCTGTAGATGAAGAACACGCCGAAGGTCGAGAGCACGCCCATGCACGTCGGATTGATCCAATCCGACCGCTCACGGGTGGTGAGCTTGAAAAACTGAGCGAGGTCGATGCCGCGGGCGATTCTCACAAGGGAGGAGGCGCATTAAACGTCGGGCCCGCGCGCATGCAATGGCGCAGTGTGCGCGCGCTTGCGTTACTCGGCCGCGCCACCGCAAATGGGGAATGGCCTCGTTCGGTGATCTCCAAGTGCGGCGTGCGCTGTTGATGCTCGGCGTGGTCGGGGCGGCGATTTATCTCGGGGTCAGCATTCCCGAGAACCCGATGGGCAGCTTCTTCATGGTGGCGGGCGTGGCTTACCTGCTGACCTTGGGGATCAACTATTGGTGGTGCGCCTGGTTGTTTTTCGCCTTCTCTTCGTCGGCGCTCATCATCCCGGCGCTACCCGGGCGGCCTTTCCTGTGGGAGGCGTTGGCCGCCGCGGCATGGCCGGCGGTGTTCGTGCACCTCGGATTGAACCGGACGCGCTTCGCCGAAATCGGCTTTTCCCGCCTCGAACTGCGCGCGTTGCTTTGCCTCGCGGTCTATCTGGGGGTCGTGGTGATGCTCATGGCGGTTCATGGGGTCGGCTTTCGCGCGCTCGGCGGGACGCAGATGGGCGGACGTTTTTATGTGCAGCAAATCGTGTTGGGCATCGTGCCGCTGCTGTTCCTGCTGGCGCCGTGGAACCGGGAGCGATTGCTCGCTGCGTTTGTCGCTTCGGTCGTGTTTTCGGCGACCTACGTCGTTTCGGATTTTGCGCTCATCTCCGGCGGTCGCGTCGCGCAGTTGCTCCTCAACTTCTTCGAAGTGCCGACCGATGCTTTCAATTTCTACTACGGATTCGAGCTGACGGGGCTCCGGCGGTATCAGTCGTTTTCGATCGTGGGGCGCTCCCTGCTGCTGCTGCTTCTGGTGGCGTTTCCCCTGCAAAAGCTCGTGTTTCGCCGTTTCTATTTTGGCTGGCCGTGCCTCGCGGCGATCCTGCTCCTCGGTCTGCTGAGTGGCGAGCGCACGCGGCTCGTGCAAGCGGGATTGACGCTCCTGATGCTCGGCTGGGTTCAGCGTCTCTACACGCCGCCGCGCATCGTGACGCTGGGGCTCGCTCTCGCCGTGGCGGGTGGCGTGGTTTACTGGCAGGCGGACCGCTTCCCGCTGAGCGTCCAACGTGCGATCTCGTTCCTGCCTGGAATCTCGGTCGATCCCGTCGCGGCGGCGGACGCGGCCGGAACGCTGCACGATCGCATCGCCGTGGTGAAACTCGCGATGCAAGCGGTGCCGAACCACCTCTTGATGGGACGCGGCTTTGGCATGGAGCGGCTCGATCAGACCGTGCGCAGCGTGGCGGACGACGGCGTGGTGCTTGCGTTCCAGAATGGTCAATTTCCGAACGGTGTCGTCAGCCTGTTGGTGAACACGGGCCTGTGGGGCTTTCTCGCCGCGATGGGATACGTCGTCGCCGTTTCGCGCGTTGCGGTGGAAGTCGTCCGTGCCATCGCGGTCCAACCCGAGGAGATGCGAGGCTGGTTCGAGCGCTTTGCCCAGCTCTCAGTGGCGCATTGGTTCGCCATGGTGGCGTTCTTCTTTCTGCTGCACGGCGAGGCGAGCACCTTTGTGCCGACGTTTGCGTTGCCGGGTGCGCTGCTGCTCGTCTGCCGACGACTGCTCACGCCGCCACCTCCTGCGGCCCTTGCGCCGACATGACGCCCTTGGTTTCAGTCATCGTCTGTTTTCACCGCGTCACGCCATATCTGCGACCGGCCGTTCGCAGTTTGCTCGATCAGAGCGAACGCAATGTGGAAATTTTGCTCGTCGATAATGGCACTGGCGCCGGTCTCGGTGCGCTGGGTGAGGACGGTGCCGATCCGCGCCTGCGCCTCCTCCCGCAAGCGAGGAATCTGGGCATCGCGGGCGGGCACAACGCGGCGCTCGCTGAGGCTCGTGGCGAATTCATCGCGTTGCTCGACAGCGACGATATCGCGCTGCCGAGGCGGCTGGAGCGCCAAGTGGCTGCGTTGCGTGCCGATCCTCGCCGGGGTCTCGTGGCTAGTGCGGCCGATCGCATCGATGCCGAGGGGAAAATCATCGATCGGGCGTTCACCCTCGGCTCCGCTGCCGACCATCTGCTCTTCACCGCGTATTCGAATGCGGCGACCGCACCGACGTTCACCGGCCACCGCGAAGTATTTGCGCGGTTTCCATATCGGCCGGGACTGGAACTCGCGGCGGACTACGATTTTCTCGCCCGGGCTACCGAGACGTTCTCGGCGCGCGCGTTGCCTGAAACGCTCGGACAATATCGCGTTCACCCGACGCAGAGCACGAGCGCGTCGTTCGATCGCCAATGGTTTACGGCCTGTTTGATCCGGCTGATGACGGGGCGCCGGCGAGCAGGGCGCGTCGAGGGTTTCGCGAAGCTTCAGGAGGAATATGCGGATCGTCTGGCGGTGCCGCCCACGCGACGCGAGGCGGCGGCTCATTTTGCGGTGCGTTGCCTCGCTGATGGGCAACCGCGTCTGACCGCGTATCACGCCCGCAAGCTCGCGGCCTTTCGCGAATCGCCGCGCGATGTGCTCACAGCCTTCCGTTTGGCGGTGGCGGCCGTGCGAGCGGCGTCAGGCGAGCGGGCGCTGGTGGCGCGGTTGTTTCTCACGGGCCCGCTGCGGGCGCACGGCCTGCGCGTGTTGCGCTAAGGACGGTCGAGTAGAGCTGCCAGTAGCCGCGCGTCATCGCGCTCGGCGAAAATCGCTCTGCGCCCCACGCTTGGGCGGCCCGCACCGCGGGCGTCCACCTTTCGGTGCGACGCAGGGCGTCCGCCAACATCGCGGCGAGGGCCGGTGGATCATCGGGGGAGGCGAGCCATGGGTGTTCGGGCGGCAACGTCTCGCTCAGTCCCGGCGCTCGCGTCGCCACCACGGGCAGGCCGGCGTGAGTCGCTTCGAGACTGAAGAGGCTCAAGCCCTCAAATCGTGACGGAATTACCACCAGATCGAACTCGCGCAGGTGCGCGGCGAGGTTCTCCAGCGGCGGGGCGATCTCCACTTGCCAGGTCGCTGGCGCCGTGGCCGCCAAGGCACGCAACTCTTCGTCCTGCGACCCGCGACCGTGCACGACAAGTTCGCCGCGCACGCCCTCGGGGAGGAGTGTATGAGGCACGGCGCGCAGCAAAACGTCGAAGCCCTTCTGCGGTTCAAAACGCCCGGCCGCGAGCACGCGAACTCGGTGCGGCTCGCGCGGAGCCTCGCGTGGCGGCTGCGTCGGCAAAGTCACCGCGTTCGGAATCACCCGCGGGGCGCAGAGCGGAGGACGGGCTCCGCTGCCGGCACGATGGCGCGCGAATTCCTGTGCGGCCGCGGTCGACACGCACGTGACGGCAGCCGCGTGCAACTGCCGTTCACACCACCGACCGAGCCGCGGCCACGAGCGCCAGAAAATCGAGTTGTGCACGGTCCGCACGAACACCGGCGAGGTGTTTCGCCGCGCCAGAAACCGTCGCCACACGGCTGCCGTCAGCTCGGCGTGTTCGGCGTGCAGGTGGATGATGTCGGGACGAAACGTTCGCACCGCCCGCGCCAGCGCGAGTGCGGCCGGCGCGGCGCCGCCGAGTTTCAGCGGCAGAGGCGTGCCACTGAACCAAGGGATGCCGAGCTGTCGCATTTCCTCCTCGGTTGCTCGCCCGATTGAATCGCCGCTCTGCCCTTGCACCGCGAACAGGCCGAAATCGCATTGGTCCTGCAACGTTCGTTGCAGCGTCGCCGCGACGGCCTCCGCGCCGCCGAGAGCGAGGTGCGTGATCACTTGTAGCACGCGAGGGCGTTGTGAGGGTGGCTTCATGGTTCTGCCGTCGCCGAAGCCGCACGCAGGCTGGGTAAGAGCGCCCGCACGCGCGCAAGTTCGACGCGGGTGGACTGTCGCGCGGCCATCGCGAGCGCGAAGGCGATCATTCCACCGCTCAGTGCGCCGGCGACAATGAGCGACGTCCGATCCGTGATTGCCGCCATCGCCCAGCGCCCGGTCGCGAGCCCGGCAGCGAGCGCGACGGCCTGGATCAAAGGGCCGGCGAACGCCTTGGCGTAGTCGCGCAGGCGAACTGGCGAGTTGCGCGTTGCCCACCAGAGCCGAGGTAGAATGAGTGCAAGATTCGCGAGCGCGACCGCGCCGGCCAGGCCGCTCGGACCGCGATCGCGTGCGACCCACAAGGCAGCGGCGGTGGTCGCCAGTGCGAAAGCGGCAAGTCCCGTGAGCCGATGGGCGCGACCGGTGGCCACGCACAGCGGCTGCACCGTAGCCGTCAGCAAAGTGGCGGTGGCGCCAAGCGCGAGCCACCGGAGTAGAGGAGCTGCGTCCGGCCAAGCGGCACCGAGAACGAGCCGCACGATGAAGTCCGGCAGGGCGACGCAAATCGCAGCGGCGGGCAGCGTGAGATGCGCAATGGCGTTGGCCATGTCGCGCAGATGCGGCGCGAAGGCGGGCGAGGTCGGGCCGAGACGGGACAGCGTGGCGAGGAGCACCTGCCCGAATGGCACCGCGATCAGTTGGATCGGCTGTTGCAGCAGCTGGCCCGCGCGGTTGTAGGGGCCGAGCGCGCCGGCGCCCAGCCAGCGCCCGAAGCCGAGCGTGTCTGCGATGGCGAGGAGTTGCGCGAGGAAGTTGCCGGCGGTGAGGTGCAGGCCGGTGCGGAGGAGCGGAGCGATTTCCCGCCAGTTGGCCGCCGTGCGCGGACGCCAGCCGCACCACGTCCACGCGAGCAGTCCCATCACCGCCTCGGAGATCAGGAGGAACCACGCGAAGGCCGCCGCGCCGGCGCCGAGCCAGGCCGCAACGATCATCGCGAGCGTGCCCGCCGCTGCGCCGACGGTTTCCAGCCGGTTGAGTTCACCGAACCGCAGGTCGCGGCCGAGCAGATTGCGCGGCCACGCATTCAGGCCGTTGAGCACGAAGCCGGCGCTCATCAAGTGCAGCAAGGGCACGAGCTCCGGGCTGCGGTAGAAGGTGGCGACGCTCGGGGCGAGGATCCAAGTGGCGCCGGCGAGCACAAACCCGAGCAGCACGTGCAACTGGAGAAGCGCGGTCTGTTGCCCTTCGCCGAGGTGCGGTGCTTGAATCGCGGCGACGCCCGTGCCGCCATCCCGCAACAGCGACAGCAACAACGTGAAACTCGCGGCCATGGCGAAAACGCCGTGATCCGCCGGGGAGACGAGACGCGCGAGCACGACCAAACCCGCGAGTTTGCAGGCCACGCGCACGCCTTGGGTGAGCAGCGTGCTGAGATAACCCGCGTTGGCCCGCGCGAGCACGGGAGCGGCGTCAGGCGTCGTCCGGTTCACAAGGGCGGGCGCAGCCCCGGCGCGGGCTTGCGCTGAGGGCAGCATCAGTTAGGGCGGGTGGGTGAGCCAAACGGAGTGGAGCGTGGAGCAATCGAGCCCGGCGACGCAAGCGTCGCGGCTTCCGCTCGTTCTGCACTACACCGGCTACGACGAGGACTACGGCGGGGTGACGGTGGCGATCAAACGCTTGGCGGCGGTTGGCGCGTGGCGAACGCTGCTCGGGTTGAACGCGGGCGGCGTCCAGCGGCGTGAGCCGCGGTTGGACGTCATCGAGTTTCCGCGCGTCGAAGCCGAAATGGGCGGCGGGCGTCTGCTCGTCGCGGGCTGGCGTGTGGCGTGGCGGGCCCGACGATGGCTGCGCGAGAATCCGGACGGGATATTTCATGGGCACTCTCGAACGGGCGCGCTGGCGGCGGCGCTGTTGCGGAGCGCGGGTGAGACGCGAGTGCTCGCCACCGTGCACGTGTTCGGCCGGCAACGCTGGTGGTATCGCCACCTCGCGCGCATGCTCGATGGTCGGATTTTTTGGCTGAGCCCGCGAATGAAGGAATATTATGGTCTCGGGCGCGGCACATGGAGCGAATGCCTGCCCGATTGCGTGAGCGAGATCGCGCCCGCGCACCGCAAGCCGCGCGATGCGGCGCGGATTTTCGGGGCGGTCGGGCCGATCGTTGCGGTGAAGGAGTGGCGCAGGCTCGTGGAGGCGTGGGCAGTGGTGCCGGCGGAGGTGCGGAGCAACCTCCGGTTGGTGCACATCGGCGGGCCGCGGATGGACGAACGACACGGCGAAGCGGACGCGCTGCGGCGGTTCGCGGCGGAGCGCGGGGTGGCCGATGCCATCGAGTGGCGGCCGCGCACGGAGTCGCTCACGAATTTTTGGAACGAGATCGACTGCTACGTGGGAGCCTCGCCGCGCGAGGCATTTGGCGTCGCCGCGCTGGAGGCGCTGGCCGCAGGAGTGCCGCTGCTGGTGCCAGCGGCGGCGGGAACCGGCGATCTGGTGGAGGAGTGTCGCGGCGGCTGGTGCTTCGACGGTGGTGCGCCCGCGTTGGCGGTGGCAATCGAGCGCGCGGCGCAGCCGGGATCACTGCGCGGTTGGTCTCCTGATGTCGTGGCGATGGAGCGCTTCTCCGCCACGAGCGTCGCCGCCCGGCACGCCGGGATTTATCGGGCGCTTCTGCGCCGCGCCAACAACGCGTAGGCGGCTAATCGCCACTCGCTCCAGCCCCGCGCGCGGAGCAGCGCGCAAACGGTGGCGAGGAAAGAGAGCGTGCTCCCGTATCCGCCGATGCCGCGCTCGAGCCGGCCGAGCAAAAGAAACGCGCGACAGGCTTCGCGCGAAAATTGCCGTCGCGCCACGCGGACGGCGCCGCGATAGGCGCGCCAGACGGCTTCCTTGTCACGATGCACGCTGGTCGGGGCCGCATGGCCGTGCACGCGCACGAGAGTCCGCGGCACGCAGGGCAGGATGCGCTGGCGCTGAGAGAGCAACAGTTGTTGCGCGTAGAGCATATCTTCGCCCGCGGAGAGGCGCTCGTCGAAGCGCACGTCGGCGTTGCGGCGATGAAACAGCAGCGGCGATCCGAGGTTGGCGCGCCGCAGAATGTCGTCGCCGCGGAATTCCGGTCGCTCCGTCTGCCGGACACGAGTGCGCTGCGGCCAGACGAATTCGTAGCCGCAGACGACGAGAGGCGCACCTGTCTGCTCGGCCAACGCGTGCTGGGAGGCGAGTTTCCCGGGAAGATACTCGTCATCGTCGTCGAGGAACGTGATCCAGCGGCTGCGTGCGACAGCGAGGCCGGCGTTGCGGGCGGCGGCGGCGTTGGGGCGGTCGTGCGCCTTCACCATGCGCACGCGTGAATCATCGCGCCACGGAGCGAACGCAGCGTCGCGCATTGATTCCGGCGTGGTGCGGTTGGCGTCGACAAGGATGACTTCAAAGGCTGGCCCCGATTGCTCAAGGATACTGCGCAGCGCGCGACCGACGAGCGCCGGCCGGTCGCAAGTGGGCAGAATGACCGAGATCTCAGGCGGCGGGTTCATCGCAGAGCGCGCGGGCGAGTTGGCGGAGGTGTTTTTCCTGCGTGTAGCGCGTTTCGAAAAAGGCGCGGTGTGCGCCGGCGGGGGGCGGAACCGCGAGCGTGGCGGCGAGTGCGGCGGCGAGGCTGATCGTGTCGCCGGGGGCGACGAGGCTCGTCGTGGGCGGCAGCGTTTCCGGCAGGCCGCGCCAGCGGGTGGCGACGATCGGCGCATCGGCGGCGAGCGCCTCGAGGGCGACGAGCGGCTGGCCTTCGTGCGGGTAATGCGTGGGCAGGCACACGACCCCGCAGCGGGCGAGCAGATCGGCCTTTGCTTCGCCGCTCACCACGCCGGCTTCCTGGCAGATGCCCGGATCGTCGGCGCGCGCGCGACCGAGGGCACTGCGCGCAGTGGCGTCGATCGGCCCGGCGAACACGACGTGCGTGGCGTGGCCACGCGCGCGCAGCAGCTGGACGGCGGCGAGAAGATCGAGCGCGCCTTTTTCTCCTGCAACGGCGCCGAGGAAGAGCACGAAATTCTCGCGCGGCGCGGCGGCATTGGCGGGGGGCGCGATGCCGTTGGATACCACGACGACGCGTCGCGCGTGCAAGGCCCTCGCATCGGCGCGCAGCGAATTCGTAAGCACAATCGCGAGGTCGGCACTGCCGAGGAGCGCGCGGGTGATGACGCGCTCGAGCGCTGTGGCATCGCGCGCGAGCCAGTCGCCGAGGCCGCCGCTGTGGAAATGCAGCACGAGGTGGCGAAAAAACGGCCGACAGAGCGCCATCACGATCCAGTCGCGGTAAAGCGCGCCGCGTTTGCCCGGAGCCGGCACGTAGTAGAGCGTGTCGCAGCCCTCCGCGAAGCGAGCGACGATGGCGTGAAAACACGCGTCGAGCAGCGCGAGCAGTTTGCCGGCGCGCCAGCCGCCGATGTCGTCGTGGTTGCGGGAGAGCCGGAGATTGACGTGCGTGACCTCGATTCCGTGTTGCGGAAGCCCGCGCACCGCCGTTGCGACCATCAAACTCTGGCCGTGGAGCGGCGGCGGAGTTTGGGCGAGAATCAGGAGCTTCATCTTCGACTTGGAATGCGGGCGGGAGCGCGAATGATGCGGGGCGCGCGTGACCAATCCAGCCACAAAACCCCGGCGTTCGCCAGCCCCTTGGCTGGCCGCTGGCGTCGCTGCGATGGCGGGCGTCGTGCTGTTTCACTTCGCGGGCAACGCGTCGCAAGGTTACGTGAAGACCGCGTCGCTGTTCTGGTGGTGGATCTCGCAGTGGCTCGATCCACAGGCGGAGACGGAGCACGGCTGGCTGATTCTCGGCGTGAGCGTGTGGCTGCTGTGGCGAGGGCTGAACGGCGCGGAACGCGGAACTCGGAACTCGGAATGCACAGGAGGTAGGGCGGCGAGTCCCTTCGCCGCCGGCCCGCGGCGCGGAGCGGAGTCCGCGCCCTATCTTGGCGCGTTGGCGGCGATGTTGGGCGGGCTGGCGCTGCATCTGCTCGGTTACGCGATGCAGCAGGCGCGGGTGTCGATCGTGGCGCTGCTGCTGTTCACGTGGGGCGTGCTCGCGCTCGGCGGCGGGCGGCGGTGGGGGCGCGCGGCGGCTTTTCCGCTGGGGTTCATGCTGTTCGCGGTGCCGCTCAATGTGCTCGATACGGTCGGTTTTTTTCTGCGCGTGGGTGTGACCGACGTGGCGTATCACATCGCGCGCGCGTTTGGGTGCGACGTGATCCGCAACGGCACGCAGCTGCTCTCGCCAGACGGCAGTTACTCCTACGACGTGGCGGCGGCGTGCTCGGGCATTCGTTCGCTGACGGCGCTGACGGCGCTGTCGCTGCTGCTGGGTTATCTGAGTTTCCGGTCGTGGTGGGCGCGCGGTTTCGTCGGGCTGCTCGCGCTGCCGTATGCGTTCGTCGGCAACGTGGCGCGCATCCTCGCGATCATCGTCGCCGCGGAGTGGCAGGGGCAGCGTGCGGGCGCGTTCGTGCACGAGTGGTTCGGGCCGGTGGTGTTCGTGATCGTGCTCGGCTTGGTGCAGGCGACCGTGTGGCTGATGGAGCGGCGACGTCCGCGGTCGGATTTCGCGCCCGCGTCCGGCGGCGAAAGTCACGTATTACGTGACTTTGCGCCGGGAGCGGCGAGCGGAGCGAGCGAGCCGAGCAACCTGTTGGGTTACCGGGCCACATGGGGCGCGGTGACGGTCGTGGTGCTCGCGGCGGTGGGCGTGGTGTTCGCGGCGCGGGCGCTTGATCGCGTGCAGGTGGATGCGCGCACCGGGGTGAAGCTGGCCGCGGATGGTTTGAACCCGGTCGCACTGCCCAATTTTATCGGACTGGATTGGGTCGGGCAAAATGCGGCCGTGAGCGCGGTGGAGCGCGAGGTGCTGCCGCCGGATACGGGCTTTTCGCGCAAGAACTACGTGTCGCTCCGCGACCGGCGGCAGTCGGTGTTCCTGTCGATCGTGCTCAGCGGGCGCGATCGGACGTCGATTCATCGGCCGGAGCTCTGCCTGGTCGGTCAAGGCTGGACGATTCGCGGACGCAGCGCGCATGAATTCGCGGTCGACGGCGTGAAGTTTCCGGCGACCGTCCTGCGCATCGAGCGGGAGGTGACCAACGCGCGGGGCGAGGTGGCGAAGCTGCCGGCGTTGCTCGTTTATTGGTTCGTCGGTGCGGATCGGATCGTGGCGTCGCAGGGGGAGCGAGTGTTCTACACGTCGCTGGATCGGGTGCGGCATTTGCAGGCGCATCGTTGGGCTTACGTGTTGATGCAGACGCACGCGCTCGACGGCGAGGCGGCGGCGTTGCGGCGGATCGACGAGGTGCTGGCGGGGACGCTGCCGACGTTTCAGGAGAGAAGGCTGAAAGACTGAGAAGCTGAAGGGCTGAGACACAGAGCGCAGAGGTCGCAGAGCAGCCTGGGTATCTCCGTGTCCTCGGTGACCTCGGTGTTAAAGGTTTCCGCGGTGTTGTGCTGCTTGGGTTGAACGGATCGGAGGCAGGCGGGATCCACCAAAGGCGGACAAGCGCCTGCGCCATGGGACCGACGGCCGCGTGCGGCTTGATTTTCAGTCTTTCAGCCGTTCAGTGCTTCGGCCTTCCTTACACCATGGCCGACCCGAAGATCCTCGAAACTTTTCCGAATCCCGCGCCGCACCGCGATTTTCTCATCGAGCACACGCATCATGAGTTCACCTCGGTGTGCCCGATGACCGGCCATCCGGATTTTGCCGCCATCACCGTGCGCTACGTGGCGGACAAAAAGTGCGTCGAGCTGAAGTCGCTCAAGCTCTACTTCCACGCCTACCGCAACGAAGGCATTTTCTTCGAGGCGGCGACCAACAAGATTTGCGACGAACTCGGCGCCGCGTTGAAACCGCGCAGCCTCACGATCATCGCGGACTGGAAGGCGCGCGGCGGTTTCAGTTCCCGCATCACGGCCGACTGGAAGCCGGCGACGAAGCGCCGCTAGGCGGCCAGGCGGAGCTGGCGTGATCCCCGCTGGGCGCCAGCCGCCGCCGTCGTCCGCCCCCCCCAAAACCGTGAGCGTCCCTTCCCATCCGCGGCCCCACCGCCACTCGCCGCTTCGCCGGGCGCTGGCCGGCAGCACGTGGGAGGCGATTCTGGCGATGCCGCTGGTTTACCTGAACCTGCCGGCGAACCTCATCATTGCGGTGCTGCTGGCACAGACGTTGCGCGTGCCGCCGGATCTCTACGGCTGGCTGGTGTCGCTGCCGTATTGGTGCAATCTCCTGCAGCTCCCGTTCGGCAGTTTGCTGTTCGCGCGTTATCGGGCGAAGGACGTGTTCGTGACGATGATCTGGGTGAACACGGCCGTGTGGATCGCTTTCGGCGGGGCGTTGATTTTTTTCTCTGCCGAAGTGCAGGCGCGGCCCGGCTGGTGGGCGGGATGGTTCCTCTTTGCCGCGGGCATGACGACTTCGCTGATGGCCGTGGCGTGGACGACTTACATGCAATCGTGGGTGCCGGGGCATGTGCGCGCGGTTTATTTTTCCCGGCGCAATCGCTGGGCGCAGCTCTCGAATCTCACGTTTCTCCTGCTCGCGGGCGTGGCGTTGCGCTGGCCCGAGCTGCGGGTGATCGCGGGCGTGATTCTGGTCTCGAGCGCGCTGCGCGTCATCTCGGCCGTCGTGGCCGCGCGCAACCCGGCGCAAGGCGATCCGGTGTCGGCGCGCGGGACGGATTTCCTGGCGCAGTGGCGCAGCTTGCGCGCGGCGAAACCGTTTTGGCCCATGGTGCTCTTCGGCTTTGCGTGGGGCGCGATGCTGAACGGCTACGCGGCGTTTCAGCCGGTGTTCATGCTGTCGGTGCTCGGTGAGGCGCCCGCGGCGGCCAGCGTGCCGCTCGCGCTGTCGCTGCTCTTCGGCGCGCTGGCGCTGCCGGCGTGGGGCAAACTCATCGCGCGCTTCGGTGCCAAGCCCGTGCTGGCATGTGCGGTGCCGCTGTGGACGCTCGTGAATCTGACGTGGGCGTTTCTCCGCCCGGAGTGGCGCGGATTGCTTTACCCGGTGTGGGCGTTCACGGGCGCGATCAACGCGGGCGTCGTGCTCGCGCAGTTGAATCTCCTGATGAAACTCATGCCGCCCGACGCGCGCGGCCTCGCGGTCGGCCTCAACACCGCCGGTGTGGCGCTCGGCACCGCGCTGGCGCCGATCGCGGTGGGGCAGGCGCTGGCGTGGGGCATCGCGGACGGCGCGACGGCGGCGACGGCTTACCGGATTTTCTTCTTCACGCTGCCGGTGTGGGCCGTGCTGGTGTTGGTTTGTCTGCGGCGCGTGACCGAGCCGCAAGCGGCGCCGGTGGAGCATGCGCTCGGTGCGTTTCGCAACGTGCGCACGCTGGCCGGCGCGCTGGGGCTGGGCTTCCTCGCGCAGACGCTCTTCACGCCGCGCGGGGCGGATCGGCGCTCGGAATACTGACGGTCTGCGGTTCTTGCAGATGCGGCCGGACGTGCGAATCAGCGGCCGGCCTGCGTGAACCGGATCGCGGCCTCGGTGCGCGACCGCACGCGCCACTTCGTGTAAATGTTCGCGAGATGCTGTTTCACGGCGGAAAGGGAGACGCCGAGGCGCGCGGCCGCTTCCTTGTCCGTGGCGCCGGCGGCGACGAGGGCGAGGACCTCGTGTTCGCGCGGCGTGAGCGGATGCAGCGGAGTGGCGCCGGAGCGCTGCGCGTTCATTTGCGCGGCGGGGGAAGGGGCGTTGCGCATCAACGCCAGCACGCGGCGCGCGATGGCGGGCGACATCGGGGCGCCGCCGGCCAGGGCTTCGTCGAGCGCGGCGATGACGTCGTCCGACGCGGTGCCTTTGATGATGTAGCCGATCGCGCCGGCCTTGATGGCGTCGAGGATGGAGTCGTCGTCGCTGCGCGCCGTGAGCATCACGACCGCGAGCCCGGGAAATTTCTCGAGGAGTTCGCGCGTGGCCACCGTGCCGCTGGCGCCGGGCAGGGCGAGGTCCACCAACGCCACGGCCGGCGCGAGCGTCGGAATCCAGGCGCGAGCGGCTTCGGCGGAGTCCGCCTGCGCCACCGGTTCGTAGCGGCCGCTGTCCCGCAGCAGACCGGCGAGATAGGCGCGAAAGGGGCCATCGTCTTCGATCAGCGCGACGCGCGGACGGGCGGCGGAGAGGATCTTCATGGGGCGGGGGAAAATCGTCAGGGCACGCGTGGCAGCTCAACCCAGAAAGTCGCGCCGCGCCCGACTTCACTGTCACAGCCGACGGTGCCCCCCATCGCTTCCGCGAGGCGTTTGGCCACGGCGAGGCCGAGGCCGTGCGAGGATTCGCCGCCGGTCGGTCGCGTGCTGGCGCGACCGAATTTGCGGAAGAGATTCGCCTGTTCGTCCGCAGCGATGCCGGGGCCTTCGTCGATCACGGCGAGGCGGGCGCGGGGGTGGTCGGCGGCGGTTTGGACCTCGAGTCGCACGGTGGCGCCGGCGGGGCTGAACTTCAGCGCGTTGGTGACGAAGTTGTCGATGATCTGCGCCAGGAGCGCCGGATCCGCCTCGGCGGAAACGGGCGCGCCATCACCGGCGAGTTCGAGGCGCTGCTGTTTGGCCGTGGCGGTGACGGCGTGGCGCTGGGCGGCTCCGCGTGCGACTTCGCCGAGGTTCAACGGTGTGCGACGGAGGGGCAGCGTGCCGCTCTCCGCCGCGTGCGTGCCGAGATAGTCGTCCACCAGGGCGAGCATGCGGCCGGTCTGCGCGGCGATGAGCGCGGCGGCCTGATGCTGCTTTTCGGTCGCGGGGGCGGCGGCGACCTGCGCGGCGGCGGCGCCGACCGTGGCGAGCGGGGCGCGGAGGTCGTGCGCGGCGATGGCCATGAACTCGTTTTTTTCCGCGTTGAGGCGCGCGAGTTCGGCGTTGATGGCGGCGAGCTGCTCCTGTTGCGCGAAAGAGATGCGTTGCAGGCGCTCGCGCGCCCACGTCACGGCGATCAACACGAGGGAAATGATTGCGGCCGTGGCCACCTGTTGCACGACGGCTTCGTGCAGCGAGGGATTTTGCAGGGCGGCCGGATACGCGGTGCGGATGGCGAAGTAGCTGCTCGCCGTCGTCGCCAGCAGCGTGGCCGCGAGGGCGCGCGTGTGCAGTGGCACGGCGGCGGCGACAGCGACGAGAAACTGGCTGTTGAGGGAAAACAGGCTGACCACGAGCGCATACGTCAGGCGCGAGTGTGTGCTCACGGTGAAGCACTGCGTCAGAAAATAGAAGGAAACGGCCCCGGTGCAGCAGAGTGCGCCGATCAGCTGCAGGCGGTGGCGTTGGGCGCGCCAGAAGCTGAAGGCCAGCGCGAGCACGAACCAGGGCAGCACGAGCGCGAAACGTCCGAACGTCTCCACGCGGGCGGCGCTGGTGTTGCTGAGATCGTAGAAAACGCCGATGCCGACGATCGCGAGCGCACCGAGTCCGGCGGCGATGCGCCACTGACGCAGCGAGCGCTCAGCGTGGTCGGCGCGAAAGCGGGCTTCGAGGGCAGGGTCGTGGAAATGCAGGCGGCTGGCCTGCCGGGAAAGGGCGGCGTCGATCATCGCTGGGGCAACGAGCCGGCGACAAAAACGATTCGATTCTCAAGAGGCAAGGCCCTGGTCGTTTGACCATGGTCATTCGCAGCTTTGACCGTGCGCGCGCGGATCGTCCCCTTGTCGGCGTTGTTCACGCCCGCCTCTTTTCTCTCGATGAAAACTTCCCTCCGACTCCTTGCCTTGTTCCTTTCGATGGCCGTGGCCGCCTCGGCCCAGAGCCTCGTCCACCAGTGGCGCTTCGGCGAAAACGATGGCGGTGCGGCCAATGGCGGGGCGGTGACCACCGTGACCGATCACGTCGGCTCGCTGACCCTCACGGCGAGCGGCACCGTCACCTACACGGGCAACACGGCGGGCGCGGGCTCCTCGCTCGCGGCGGCCTTCGACACGACGGGCTCTTTCGTCGGCGCCGCGGATGAGAGTCTGACCTCGGAGGGCTCGTTCATCATTGAGGGCTGGGTTCGTCCCGACGGCACGCCGAGTGCGGGATCGAAATTTCTTTTCTACAACGGCAACGCGAGCTGGTCGGGCATCGGGCTGATGGTCAGCGGCAGCACGGTCCAGGTTCTCGCCGGCGGTGCGTTTGACCAAAACGTCGGCACGCTGAACGCGGATGCCTGGAACTACGTCGCGCTCGTTTACAGCAACAGCGACATTTCGATCTACATCAACAACACGTCGGCCCCGTCCTATAGTGGTGGCTACTTTCGGGACTATTCGTTGGCCACGATGAACGGGCAGCCGAACAACTTTTCCGTTGGCGGCAGCTTTGCCGGCGCGATCGACGAGTTGCGCGTGTCGACCTTCACCGGTTCGTTCAGCGAGTCGATGTTGAGCTACTCCGCCATGAGCGCAGTGCCGGAGCCGTCGACGTATGCGGCGCTGGCCGGGTTGGCGGCGCTAGGGCTCGTCGCGTGGCGGCGGCGCGCGGTGCGGGTTTGAGCCGGCGCGGCGGCGGGGTTCGGCGACTCCGCCCTCCCGTCAGGCGCGGAGGGCGGTCAGCGTGGCGGCGTGAAGTTCGGGTGTGGCGGCGGCGATGGTTGAAGTGGCAGGATAGGGCGCGTTGCCTTGCCAATCGCTGATCACGCCACCGGCGCCGCGGATCACCGGCACGAGCGCGGCGATGTCCCAGGGATTCATGATCGGGTCGACCACGACGTCGGCCCAGCCGGTCGCGAGCAGGAGATAGGCGTAGGCGTCGCCCCAGGTGCGGGCGAGTTTCACGCTGCGCGAGAGGCGGTCGAAGGCGGGGCCGTTTTGGTAGACGGAGGGGTTCACCCAGTCGCAGGTGAGCAGCGTGGAGTCGGCGAGCGTGCGCGTCGGCCGGCAGCGCACGGGCGCGCCGTTGAGCGTGGTGGTGGCGCCGTCGCCAATCACGAGCTGATGGAGGATTGGTTGATGAATGCAGCCGAGCACGGGCTGGCCGTGGTGGAGCAGCGCGATGAGTGTGCCGAAGAGCGGCACGCCGGTGACGAACGATTTCGTGCCGTCGACCGGGTCGAGCACCCAGACGAATTCGGCGTCGGTGTTTTCGGGGCCGAATTCCTCGCCGAGGATGCCGTGCGCGGGGAAGCGCGTCTGGATCATCCGGCGCAGCAATTCCTCCGCGCCGCGATCGGCGGCGGTGACCGGCGTGAGGTCGCCCTTGAGTTCGACGGCGACATCGTGCCGGCCGAAGAGCGGGCGGATGAAATCGCCGCTGGCGTGGGCGAGTTCGACGAGGAAGGCGCGTTCGGCATCCAAATTCATCGAGCCTTTGAAACCACGAAACACACGAAACACACGAAAAATGTCCGAACCAGAATAGCCGTGATTTCGTGTGGTTCGTGTATTTCGTGGTGAATGATGCATTGGGCTGACACGCCGATTCACTTCATCGACTTCGAGGGCAACCGCACGTCGGGCATCCTCGAGTTCGGCGTGGTCACGCTGCGCGGCGGCGCGATCGCCGAGACGCGCACACGCACCTGCGCCGCGATCGGACGCGTGGCGACCGAAGACACTGCCGTGCACGGGCTGCGCGCCGAGAGCGTGCAGGGCGAACTGCCGTTCGCGCACGAATGGGAGTATTTCGCGACGCTGCGCGAAACCGGGCCGCTCGCGGCGCATTTTGCCAACGCGGAAAACTCACTGCTCAAGTCGGTGTGGCCGTATCCGCGGACCGCGCCGGATTTCGTGCAGGCCGGCCGGGACGCGCACGAGTGGGGACCGTGGATCGATACCGGCCGGCTGTATCCGCAGATTTTCCCGCAGTTTCCGGAGGCGAAGCTCGTGAACCTCGTGGTGTCGGTCGGTCTGCAAACCCAGCTCGACGAACTCGCCGCCGCGCACTGTCCGCCGCATCGCCGCCGCTACCACGCGGCGCTCTACGACGCGCTGGCGGGCGCGCTGTTGTTGCTCGATTTGCTGCGGCGGCCGGAGTTTGCGCGCGCGACCATCCCGTGGCTGCTGCAGACGAGCACGCTCGATCCCGAGCGTCGCGGCGCCATGCAGCAGGGCGATCTATTTTGAACTGACCGCGGCCGCGGCGGCGCGCGCGGCGTCGATCTCGGCTTCGGGGACCTCGCGCAGTTGGGTGAAGGCCACGACGAGTGCGCTCACGAGGACCACTCCGCCGACCAAGCCGGCCGCGAGCAGGTATTTCTCGGCCCCGAAGGCCCAGATACCGCCGACGCTGGGAAAGAAGACGAGGAAGGCCAGGAGCATCCGGCCGAGGTCCGCCGCATCGAATTTCGGTTTGATGGTCTTGCCGAAGTGCGGACGGAAACGGCTGACCGAGATCCAGCCGATGGCGACGGAGCCGACGGTGGTGACCGCCAGCGTCACCGTGGCCAGGCCGGGTCGGCCCCACAGCGCGAGGCCGAGGCAGACGGCAATCGCTGCGCCGAGCGGCAACGTGAGCGCCGCCGCGAGTTTGGCGACGCGCAGGCGCAACTCCGGGGTGGGACTGCCGCGCACGAGATCCCAGCCATTTTCGAACGAAGTGGTGGCGGCGAGGAACGGCGCCGCGCCGAGTTGTGCGAGCACGACGGCCAAGCCAGCGAAGGCATCCGCGTCGATGGCGCGCCGAATAAACCACAGCGGGAGCATCGGGCCGATCGTGCTCAGCACCTGCACGAACAGCAGTGGCGTGCGCAAGATCAGGCGCAGCTCCTTGCGATAGGTCGCCTGCGCCAGCGAGTCGGTCCAGCGATGCGCACCCACGCGGGCGCGGCGCGGCTTGGTTTCCTGGGCAGATTGGATGCCGCGCAACAGCGCGTCGGCGCACGTCCACGCGACGAGCGCCATCGTGGCGCCGGCAACGAGAACGACGAGGAGCAGATCGAGCGGATGCCCCCCGCCGGCGCGAGTGAACTGGGCGATGACCGGCCAGTCCGGCAGCGACGGGATCTCCCCGGCGGATTGCGCGAGGCTCGCCTTGCTCTTGAGGAAGCCGGGCAGTTGGCCGAGCAGGACGAAAAAGACGCCGAGCAGCGCGCCGACGATGCGCACGAGTCCGAGCACGCGCTTCGGCCCGATCCAGCGGCTGAGCGTGAGCGCGCCCGCGTAGGTGGCGCTGGCGCAGAGCGCGGCGAGCGCGAGGGCTGTTGGGTAACACGCGAGATAGCTCGCGCCTTTCAGCACGATCGCGAGATGGAAGAACGGCGTGGCGAAAAACAGGACCGGCAGCGCGCTGCCGATGGCTTGGCCGACGACCCGTGCGATCAACACGGCGCGCGGCGAAATCGGCGAACTCAGCAGCAGCGCGGAGTCGTCGCGATCGAAGCGCAGGTTGGCGAACGCGCTCGAGATGGCGACGAAGCCCACCAGCACCCAGCCAAGCGCCTCCATCGTCGGGCCGCCGGCCTCGCGGGAAGTCGCGACCAGCGGCCAGGCGATGAGGTGCAGGAACAGGTAGACGAGAACCAGCAAGGCGACCGCGGCCCAGCGACTCATGCCGCCGGTGCGCCATTCGCGCAGGCGCACGCGAAAATCCAGCTGCAGGATCAGCCCCACCGGGCGCAGCGTGGCGTTCATGGCGCTGAAGGGGCAGAAGGTGCCGAGGCTTCGCGGGTCAGCGTGAGGAAAACATCTTCCAGCGTGCCGGCGGCGTGGCCGGAGCGGGCGCGGAGTTCCTCGAGCGTGCCTTCGGCCGCGAGCTTGCCGCGGTGGATGATGCCGATGCGCTGCGCCATGCGTTCGGCGACTTCGAGGATGTGCGTCGTGAGGATGACGGTGTTGCCCGCGCGGACGAAGTCGTTGAGCAGGTCCTTCACGAAACGGGCCGATTGCGCGTCGAGGCCGGTGAGCGGTTCGTCGAGCAGCAGCACTTGCGGGCGGTGGATGAGGGCGCACGCGAGGGCCATCTTTTGCATCATGCCGCGCGAGAAGGTTTCGATGTAGTCGCCGCGCTTTTCCCAGAGATCGAACGTGCGCAGCATCTCCTCGGCGCGCGGCGCGGCTTCGCTGCCCGGCATGTTCCAGAGTGCGGCGACGAACTCGAGTTGCTCGAGCGGGCGGAGCTTGCCGTAGAGCACGGGCTCGTCGGGCACGTAGGCGAGCACGCGCTTGGCGTCGGACGGGCGCTCGTGCAGCGGGATGCCGCCGAGGAAAATTTGGCCGACCGTCGGGGCGAGCAACCCGGCGGTCATGCGCAGCGTGGTGGTCTTGCCGGCGCCGTTCGGGCCGAGGAAGGCGTAGAACTCGCCGCGGGCGACGCGGAGATCGAGGCCGTCGACGGCGTGCGTGCCGCCGAAAATTTTGGTCAGGCCGCGCAGCTCGCACGCGGCGTCGGAGGAGGGCAGGGGTGTCGTCATCGTTGCGTGCACTCCGGGCCCGACGGCGCACGCGCGAGAGCACGCCAAGGCGGCGTGCGTCTGTCAACGGTCGCGCGCGTCTTCGAGGGGGTAGCGACGCAGGCCCGTGAGCTGGGCCGCTGTTCGTAACACGAACAGTGGGTTGTGCACGAGGTAGCGGCGCCAGAGGCGGCGCGGCTCGGTGAGGAAGCGGTGGAGCCACTCCAATCCGCTGCGCTGCATCCAGCGGGGGGCTTGAGGCACGCGGCCGGAATGAAAATCGAAGGCGGCGCCCACGCCGACCAGCACGGCCGCGTCGAGGCGGTGCCAGGTCGCCGCCATGAATTTTTCCTGTTTGGGCGTGCTGAGGCCGACCCAGATCACGTCCGGTTGGGCGGATGCGATTTGATGTTGCAGCGCGCTGAACTCGTCCGCCGTGAGGGTGCGGAAAGGCGGCGTGAACGCGCCGACGACGGCGAGACCGGGAAAGCGCGTGGTGAGCGCGGCGCTCAATTGCTCCGCCACGCCGGGCGCGCCGCCGAAGAAGAAGTGCCGCAACCCGACCGCGCGCCCGGCGTCGCACACCGCGAGGAGCAGATCGGGACCGTAGACGCGGGTGATCGTGCGATGGCCGTGCCAGCGTCCGAGCCAGACGAGCGGCATGCCGTCGGGCGTGGTGAGCAGCGCGCGGTTGTAGGCGGCGCGCAGCGCAAGATCGTGCCGCGCGAGGCTGGCATTGTAGGCCGTGGCGCAGCAGACGTAGCCGCAGCGTTTTTGCCCGCGCAGGGCGACGAGGCGGTCGCGCGCCTCATCGAGCGAGAGCGCGTGGACGCCGACGCCGAGGACGTTGAAGCGCGGGGGCGAATTCACGCCGGGCAGCGTAGGCGCCCGGGCGGCTCGTGGCAAATGCGCGCTAACGCGGCGGTGCGGCTTGGGCGGCCTCGGCGGCGGGGCGGGAGCGGTGCATGCCGAGGAGGGCGAGCAGGCAGACGAGAAGCAGGATCGCGAAGCAGAAGGGCGCCCCGCGCGCGTCCACGAGCGCGGTCATGAGGAGAATGAGGGCGGTGCGCAGCGCGCGCTCGAAGACGAGGAAGAAGACGTGGATGCGGCCCATGATCGCGTTGGGCACGGTTTCGAGGACGATGACGTTGCGGGCGACGCGGACGCCGGCGTTGCCGAGGCCGAGGAAAACCATCGCGGCGTAGAAGGGCAGCGTGCGCGGCCAGACGGAGAGGAGCGTGAGGCCAACGAGGAAGACGGCGGCGAGTGCGACGGTGGTGCGGGCGTGATGGAAGCGTGCGGTCAGGAAGGGCACACCCACGCCGGCCGCGATGGCGCCGAGCGCGAAGATCATTTCGCCGCGACCATAGACGCCGGGCGTTTCGTGGAGCGTGGAGGCGACATAGATGGGGAAGAGATAGTTGCCGACCATGATGCCGAGAAACGGCACGAAGGAGCAGAGCAGGAACGTGGCGAGTGCGGGCCGTGCCCGCAGCCAGGTCCACGCCTCGCCGACCGCGCGCCAGGCGTTGGGCGGCGGCGAGTTTCTCGTTTCGGCGGTCTGATGCGTGGCCGCGTAGGGGATCGACGATTGCAGGAAGAAACTCACGACGTAGGTCGCGGCGTCGAGCAGCAGGATCGTCGTGAGGCTGACGTGATCGATGAGCAGCGAGGCGAGGCCGCCGGCGAGCATCGAGGCGGTCTGGCCCTGGATCTCCATCGCGCTGGTGAGAGACTGATAGTGGGCGCGGCCGAAGATTTGTTGGATGAAGGCGAACTTCGCCGGGAAGTGCAGCGTGTAGTAGAACATGCCGCAGAAGTAGACGGCGACGAGCTGCCAGGTGGCGTATTCGCCGCGGACGAGGCCGATGAGGGCCAGGGCGAGCGTGGCGGTGGCGCCGAAGATCTCGCTGAGCAGGAGCATCGTTTTCCGCGAGTGGCGGTCGACCCAGGCGCCGTAGTAGGGCGCGAAAAGAAAGATCGCGACGGTGGTGAGCGCGGTGGCCCAGCCGTAGATTTGCGAGCCGCCGGGGCGGTTCACGAGCAGCCACGGCACGGCGATGATCGTGACGCCGGAGCCGATGGCGGAAGTGGCGTTGGCCGCGATGAGGCGCTGGGCGCGCGGGTCGCGCAGGAGGGCGTTCATCGGTTGACTAGGAGAGGGGCACCACGAAACACACGAAAGACACGAAATGGAGCACAGTCGGGAGAGTTGGCCACGAAGAACGCGGAAAGAGCTCGTCCCGCTCGGAAATTATCGGCGCGCCTCCAGGGCGCGGTGGGGGTCGCGGCGGCGGGCGGTGGCTTTGTGTTTTTTGCGGCCCAATGGCTTGGCCGGCTGGAGGCCGGCGCTACTCACAATCCGTGTTGGTCGACGAGGTAGACGAGGGCGGCCATGGCGGCGGCGCCGAGTTCGAGTTCGCGTTGGTTGACCTTGTCGATCGTGTCCTCGCGCGTGTGGTGGATGTCGAAATAGCGCTGCGCCTCCGGAATGAGGCCGGCGACGGTGTTGCCCTTGGCCATGAGCGGGCCGACATCGGCGCCGCCGCGGCCGGCTTGGAAGATGAAGACGCCGTAGGGCTCGAAGAGCGGCTTGAAGCGCGCGGCTTTCAGGTGGGCGTCGCCGGCGGCGTTGCCGATGTTGAAACCGCGCGCGGCGTAGCCGCCGCCGTCGGTCTCGAGGGCGAGGAGATGCAGCTCTTTTTTCTGGCCGGCGATCTCGGCGTAGGTGGTGGCGCCGCGGAGGCCGTTTTCCTCGTTGGCGAAGAGGACACAGCGGATCGTGTGCTTCG
This sequence comes from Candidatus Didemnitutus sp., assembly GCA_041906465.1. Taxonomy (GTDB): domain Bacteria; phylum Verrucomicrobiota; class Verrucomicrobiia; order Opitutales; family Opitutaceae; genus Didemnitutus. Next base: position 50,557 of record JAYRJE010000002.1, read on the forward strand.
GCGTGTAGCCGACGGCTTTGAGGATGCGGAGGACGTCGATGGATTGGACGACGCCGGCGCCGTCGTCGTGGGCGCCGGGGGAGATGTCCCAGGAGTCGAGATGGCCGCCGACGAGGATGATTTTTTCGGGTGACTCGGAGCCGCGGATTTCGCCGATGACGTTGGCGGCGGGGCGATCGGCGTGCCACGAGGAGTTGATTTGCATCGCGACCTGGAGTGAGGGGTCGGTCTTGAGCGCGGCGCTGAGCTGGTTGGCGGCGACGGTGCTGAGGGCGGCGGCGGGGATGCGCGGGACGTCGGGCAGGTAGGTGGTATTGCCGGTGTGCGGGACGTCGTCGAGCCGGTGCGTGAGCGAGCGGACGAGGACGCCGACGGCGCCGTGTTTCGCGGCGGCGGCGGGGCCGCGGTTGCGCTGCTGGCCGGCTTCGCCGTAGGCCTGGCCGGGAATGATGTGGCGCGGGTTCATGGCGCCGTTGAAGAAGACGATTTTGCCCTTCACGTCGGCCGTCGCGAGTTCGTCGAGCGAGCGGAGTTCGACCACGGAGGCGGCGAGGCCGCCGGCGGGCGTGGGGACGGAACCGCCGAGGGCGACGGCGGCGAGCGGCGTGTCCGCGCCGGCAGAGCGGATGAGGGCGACCGACTCCGGGGCGCCGCGTTCCCAGTGTGGGACCATCGTCGGCTGGAGTTCGGTGCGGTCGCAGCCGAGTTTTTTCAGCAGGTCTTCGGCCCACAGCTCGGCGGTGCGGCCGGCGGGCGTGCCGGCGAGGCGGCCGGGGAAGCGCGTGGTGAGCGTGCGGAGGTTCTCGTAGGCGGGGCTGTCGACGAGTGCGGCGTCGTAGAGGCGGCGGAGCATCTGCGCATCGGGACCAGGCGTGGCGGAAGGCGCGGAGGACGGCTGGGCGCACAGCGTGGTCGCGAGCACGACGGCGAAAAGCAGGGTAAGGCGCATCGCGGCAGATTTGCGCGGCGGGGCGGGCTAGCAAGCGGGGAGTGCGCCGCGGCGGAACAGTGCGGCGCGGGGGCGGGGCGCACAGCGCGGGGGGCCAAGTTGCAGTCGTGGCGGCGGCGAAGGAGCGCCGCCCTCCAGGTGCGTGGACGAGCGAGACGGGTGTGCGCGTTTGCGGCGGGAACTGCGACCTCCGAGCGAGCCGAGTCGTGCGGCGCGGCACTACTTCACATCCAGCGCTTTTTGCGCAGGTAAATCCACATCAGGAGGGTCATTACGGCCGTGAAGCCGAAAGCGAATTGGTAGCCGTGGGGGGACTTCAATTCGGGCATGTGCTCGAAGTTCATCCCATACCAGCCGCCGACGAGCACGGCGGGGAGCGTGATGGCGGTGAGCGCGGTGAGGAACTTGATGCCTTCGTTGGCCTCGAACTGCGCTTTGTTGAGGTAGATGTCGAAGGCCATCATCAGGCGTTCGTGGTAGCTGTTGGCGGCGTCTTCGAAGCGCACGAGGTTGTCGCGCAAGTCGCGGAAGTAGGGCAGCAGCGTGTTGCGGATCATCTTCGTTTCGCCGCGGGCGAGGCGTTCGATGACATCGCGTTGCGGGCGGACGATCTGGCGGAGTTTCGCGAAGTCCTTCCGCGCATGCAGCATTTCCTGCATGAAGGACTCCGACGTGCTCTTGTGCAGCATGATCTCCTCGATCTCGTCGAGTTCGTTGCGCAGCTCGTCGAGGACGGGCGCGAAGTTGTCGATCATGAGGTCGAGGCAGCTGTGGGCGAGGCGGTCGGGACCACGCGGGGCGAGCGCGGTGTTTTTCGCGGCGCGCTCGCGCAGCATCGTGATGGAGCGCAGCGGCTGGCGGTGGAAGGTCACCAGGAAATCCTTGCCGAGGAACATATCGAGTTCGGTCGTGGCGAACTTGTCCTTGCGGTTGAAGTCGACCGCGTGCGTGACCATGAAGAGATATTCCTCGTAGTCCTCGATCTTCGGCAGGTCGCTCGGCGCGACGCAGTCCTCGATGGCGAGCGGGTGAAACTGAAAGACACCTTCCAGGATCGCCTTGATCTCGTCATCGGTCGGGTTGTCGAGGTCGACCCACAGGATCAGGCCCTTGTCGGCACGGACCAGGCGCAGCGCCTCGAGTTCGAGGTCGCGGCCGACCAGTTTGCCGTCGCTGAAGATGAACGAATGAATCATGCGCGCGGCCTCATGGTGTGCGCGGGGGTGGGAGTGGCAAGCTCGCGCCGGCCGGTTTGTCGTGTGGGAGGCGGCGTTCATCGTGGAAAGGAACCGTTCGCCAAATCGGGGTTGAGGCGGCGGGGCCGACGGGTTTGCTCGGGGGCTTATGCGACTTCGTTTCCCCACGCTGATGGCCTCCTCACTCCTGCTCTCTGCGACCGCGCTCGTGCGCGCCGACGATGGCATGTGGCTGCTCAACGCCCCGCCGGCGGCGCAGCTGAAGCAAACTTACGGCTTCGAGCCCACGACCGCGTGGCTCGAACATGTGCAGCGCTCCGCGGTGCGTTTCAACAACGGCGGCTCCGGCTCGTTCGCGTCGGCGGACGGCCTGATCATCACGAACCACCACGTGGGTTTCGACGCCATCTTCAAGCTGAGCACGAAGGAGCAAAATCTCCTCAAGGACGGCTACTACGCGAAGACGCGCGCCGACGAACGCAAGTGCGTCGACCTCGAGCTCAATGTGCTCCAATCGATCGAGGATGTGACGGCGAAGGTGAACGCCGGTGTCCGCGCCGACATGTCACCCGCCGAGGTGCTCGCCGCCCGCAACGCCGCGAAGGCGGCGATCGAAAAGGAGTCGTTTGATGCGACGGGTCTGCGCAGCGACATCGTCACGCTCTACCAGGGCGCGCAATATCATCTCTACCGCTACAAGGTCTACACGGACGTCCGTCTCGTGTTCGCGCCCGAGGAGCAGGCGGCGTTCTTCGGCGGCGATCCGGACAATTTTGAATATCCCCGCTACAACCTCGATATCTCGATTTTCCGCGCCTACGAGAACGGCCAGCCGGCCAAGATCGACCATTTCCTGAAATGGAATCCCTCCGGCACGAAGGACGGGGATCTGGTTTTCCTCGCCGGCCATCCCGGCTCGACCCAGCGGCTCATCACGATGGCCGAACTCGAATACGCGCGCGACGTGCAGCTGCCCGGCTCGCTCCGCTGGATGAAATCGCGCGAGGTGCTGCTCAACAGCTACGCGAAACGCGGCGCCGAGAACGCGCGCCAGGTGCAGGACGAGATCCGCGGCATCGAAAACAGCCGCAAGGTTTTCGACGGCCGCATCGTCGGCCTGCTCGATCCGGAACTGGTCGCTGCCAAACAAGCGGAAGAGGATGCGCTGCGGAAGTTCGCGCAGGACAAGCCGGAGCTCGGTGCCGGCGACGCGTGGGACAAGATCGCCGCGGCGCAGCAGGTCATCGCCGCCAACGCCGCGCGCTACAACTACGTCGAGACGTATGCGCTCAACTCCTCGCTCTACAAAATTGCGCGCGATCTCGTCCGCGCGGCGACTGATCGCACGAAGCCCAACGGCGATCGCCTGCCGGAATACCGCGACTCGGCGAAGAACACGTTCGAACTCGCCCTCTTCTCCGCCAAGCCGATCCATCCCGAAGTCGAGCAGGTGAAGATCCAGCATTTTCTCACCCTGATGGCGATGGAGCTCGGCGCGAACGATCCCGCCGTGAAGCTCGCGCTTGGCGGCAAGTCGCCGGCGGTCCGCGCGGCCGAACTCGTCAATGGCACGAAGGTGCTCGACATCGAGACGCGCAAGGCGCTCTACGCCAAGACGCCCGAGGAAATCGCGACGAGCCCCGATGCCATGGTGCAGCTCGCGCTCGCGCTGGACCCGGCGGCCCGCGCCGTCCGCAAGACCATCGATCAGCAGGGTGAAGCGAAGCAGCAGGCGCACGCGCGCATCGCGAAGGTGCGTTATGCGAAGGATGGCGACCGCGTCTCGCCGGATGCGACGTTCACCTTGCGCCTGTCCTACGGCGCCGTGAAGGGGATCACGGCGGGCGGCGACCGCATCGCGCCTTACACGACGCTCGGCGGCATGTTCGAGCGCGCAGCGGATCGCGGCAACGTGCCGCCCTATGACCTGCCGGAGAGCTGGAACGCGGCCAAGGCGAAGCTCGATCTGAACGTGCCGTTCAACTTCATCGCCACCTGCTACAGCATCGGCGGCAACTCCGGCAGCCCGACGATCAACCGCGCGGGCGAATTCATCGGCATCATTTTCGACGGCAACATCGACACGCTTGTCTGGAACTACGCTTTCAGCGACACGCGCGCCCGGTCCGTCAGCGTCGATGTGCGCGGCATCATCGAGGCAATGCGCAAGGTTTACGGCGCGGATGCGCTCGTGAACGAATTGCTCGGCCAGAAATGAAAAACGCGCGCCGTGAGGCGCGCGGAGAACTCTCCCCCGGCGCGGCTTCGGCCGCGCCTTTTTTATTTCTCCGGTCCGAGGATCTTGTTCTCGAGCTCCTGCACGGTCGCGATGAACGCTTCAGGCGTGGCTGCGGCCATGAGGGCCTCGCGCGACGAGGGGTCTTTAATCAGCCGGCAAAGCGCGCCGACGAGGATCAGGTAGTCGGTGGGATTGTTCTTCGGCGTGCCGAGCACGAACATCAGCTTCACCATCTGGTTGCTGTTCTCGAAGAGGACGCCGTCGGTGCTGCGACCGACGGCCAGCACGATTTTCTTCACGTGTTCGGTGCGGGCGTGCGGGAGCGCGATCTCATTGCCGAGGCAGGTGGTGTCGAGACGCTCGCGCGCGAGCAGCTCGTTGTAGAACCCCTGGAAGTTCGCGACGTCGGGATGCGACTCGAGCAGCTTGGCCACTTCGTTGATGGCATTCGTGCGCTTCGTGCTATGCACGGTGAGCGTGATGCGTGCGGGATCGAGAAGCTTGGAGAGTCGAGTCGCCATGAGGAGGGCGGGGCCGCAAACAGACTCCTGCGTCCGCAGGTTGGCAAGGCGAGAGTGGTGCGCGCGCCGGGGCGCGGCGTTTTTTTCGACGTTGCCGCGCGACGCACGGCGCGCAGAAAGGCCGCATGCAAAAGGCGATCATCTGGCTGGGCGCACTCGTGCTGACGGTGACGGTGCAGGCGCAGGACTTCACGCGGACGATGACCACGGAGGAGCAGGCGGCCGCGGGTCTGGAAAAGCTCAGCGCCGCGGAACTGGCGAAACTGAAAGCAGCGGTCGAACGCTACAAGGCCGGCGCGGTTGCGGTCGCGCAGGAGCAGGCGGAGCAGAAAGTCGCCGCGACGGAGGCGAAGGTGAAGGAGGCGGAGCAGAAGGTCGTGGCTGCGGAAGTGAAGGCGAAGGAAGCCGAGAGCAAAGCCGCGGCCGCCGCGGGGGCGGAAAAGAAGAAAGGACCGAGTTGGCTGGGCGCGCTCGTGACGCTGAAGAAAGCGGAGACCAAGCCGGACGCGGAAGAGGCGATCGAATCGCGTCTGGCGGGCTCGATCTCCACGTTCCGCGGGAAGCGGGCGTTCACTTTGGAAAACGGGCAGGTCTGGCAGATGATCGAGGCGGATTCCTATGCGGGCCCGACCTATGAACGGCCGATCGTGCGGGTGCGGCCCGGCATCCTCGGGACGTTCTGGCTGCAGATTCCGGAGGCGGCGGTGCGCGTGAAGGTGAAACCGATCAAGCTCGAATAATGCCCGATTGGTCGCGTCACGGTTGCGGTGCGAGGCAAGGTTCGTAAGCTGCGCCGCCATGAAGTCGCTCGTTTTGGTTCTCCTCGCGCTGTGCACCGTGGCGTCGTCCGCGGCGGCGGATGGGTTTTTGAAAAGCCTCCCGGCCGATCAATTTGCCGCCGCTGGGTTGAATAAGCTGACGGACGAGGAGCTGGCGCGGCTGGAAAAGCTGATCGCGGAGCGCGACGCCGGGACAAAGGCCGCGGCGGCGCCGACGATGGCTGATACGGCGGTCGCGCCGAAGCCGGAGGCGAAACCGAGCGGTCCGAGCTGGCTGCGGGCGCTGGTGACCTTGCAGGAGACGGCGGAGAAGCCGGACGCGGCCGAGGCGATCGTCACCCGGCTGGCCGGCGATTACGACGGCTGGACGGGCAAAACGGTTTTCAAACTCGAGAACGGTCAGATCTGGCAGCAGGTGAGCGGCGGCGAGCGGATCGACGACAAGCGGACGGCGCCGGCGGTGAAAATTTATCCGGGGATGATGGGCGCCTACTGGCTGGAGATAGACGGCGTGCGCGAGCGGGTGAAGGTGAAGCCCGTGAAGTTGAAGTGACGTCGAATCCGGAGAAGTGACTCGTGGAGGGGAAGAGTTGCGCGCGAGCGCGCAACCTACGCCGGCGTCGTGACGGCCGAAGTGAGTCGACTGTGGGGATGGTTGCGGGAGTTCGTCAGCGGGCTTACGTCCGCTGCTGGGGCGGAGAAGAAAAAAAGGCGCGCCGGGTGGGCGCGCCTTGATGCTTTGGCAGGGGCGCTTGTCCTCAAGCGCCCTTCAAGGGCCGTTGGGACAACGGCCCCGACCTTAGGCAGATGGAGCTTCGGTGGAGGCGGTCGGAGCTTCCGCGGCGGTTTCTTCGTCGGAGGCGATGACTTTCGCGATGGCGAGGAGCTTGTCGCCGGTCTCGAGGTTGACGAGGCGGACGCCTTTCGCGCCGCGGCCGGTTTCGCGGATTTCCTTCACGCGGGTGCGGATGCTCTGGCCCTTGGCGGTGAGGAGCATGACCTCGTCGGTGTCGCGGACGCTGAGCGCGCCGGCGACGGCGACGGAGCCGTCGTCGGGCAGGTCGATCGCGATGACACCGGAGCCGCCGCGGCGCGTCTTGCGATAATCCTCGAACGGCGTGCGTTTGCCGACGCCATCCTCGCGGGCGACGAGCAGGCGCGCTTCGTGGTCGCACACTTCGATCGCTTGCAAGTAGTCGCCGGTTTTCTTGAAACGCATGCCGGTGACGCCGCCGGTGAAGCGGCCTTGCGAACGCAGGCCGAGCTTCGGGCCTTCGACTTCTTCGCCTTCGGCGGCGGGCGCGGTGGCGGTGGCATCGGCGCCTTCAGCCGCGTCGTCGGTTTCGGCGGCGCCTTCGTAGAAGCGGACAGCGAGACCTTGATGCGAGACGAGGACGATCTCGTTCGAGCCGTTGGTGAGCACGGCGCCGACGATGTCGTCGCCGTCGGACAGTTTCATGCCGCGGATGCCGCCTTCGCGGGTGGCGCCTTCGTATTCGGCGAGGGCGGTCTTCTTGATCGCGCCGCTCTTGGTGGCCATGACGACGAAGTGCTCGGGCGTGAATTCCTTCACGCAGAGGAGCGCGGCGAGTTTTTCGCCGTTGGTGAGGCGGAGGAAGGAGGCGACGGATTTGCCCTTCGCGGTGCGCGTGCCTTCGGGGATTTCGTAGACTTTCTTCGCGTGGCACTGGCCGGTGCTGGTGAAGAAGAGCACGTAGTCGTGCGTCGAGGCGGTGAAGAGGTTTTCGACGAAGTCGTCTTCGTAGGTCTCGGCGCCGATGACGCCCTTGCCGCCGCGTTTCTGCGAGCGGTATTCGGCGACGGGCGTGCGCTTGATGAAGCCGAGGTGCGTGACGGTGATGACGGCGCCTTCGTTCGGGATGACGTCCTCCATGCGCAGCTCGCCGGCGTCGTCGATGATCTGCGTGCGGCGCGGCGAGGCGTATTTTTGGCGAAGGTCGGTCAGCTCCTTTTTGATCAGCGCGAGAAGCTTGTGCTCGTCGTCGAGGATGCCCTGGAGTTCCTCGATGAGTTTCATCAGCTCGAGGTATTCCGCCTCGATCTTGCCGCGCTCGAGGCCGGTGAGCTGGTAGAGGCGGAGCTCGAGGATGGCGTTGGTCTGCGCTTCGGAGAGCGGATACTTGAGCATCAACCGCTGCTTGGCGTCCTCCTTGTCGCTCGACGCGCGAATGATCTTCACGAAGTCGTCGAGGTTATCGAGGGCGATGATGTAGCCTTCGAGGATGTGGGCGCGCTCCTTGGCGCGGGCGAGGCGGAACTGGGTGCGGCGCGTGACGACCTCGCGGCGGTGGTCGATGTAGCACTCGAGGAGTTCCTTGATGTTCATCTGCTTCGGCCGCTTCTTGTCGAGGGCCAGCAGAATGACGCCGAAGGAGGATTCGAGGGCGGTCTTCTGGTAGAGCTGGTTGATGATGACCTGCGCCTGCTCGCCGCGCTTCAGCTCGATGACGATGCGCGTGTTCTCGTCGGACTCGTCGCGGAGGTCGCGGATGCCGTCGATTTCCTTTTCGCGGACGAGATCGGCGATGCGGGTGACAAGGTTGGCGCGGTTAACGTTGTAAGGGATCTCCGTGATGACGACCTGCTCGCCGCCGCCCTTGAGTTCCTCGGTGTGGGCCTTGCCGCGGGTGCGGACGATGCCCTTGCCGGTGGTGAGGTAGGACTTGATGCCGGCGCGACCGTTGATGATGCCGCCAGTCGGGAAGTCGGGACCGGGGATGTAGGTAACCAATTCGTCGACGGAAATGCTCGGGCGGTCGATGATGGCGCAGGCGGCGTCGATGATCTCGCCGAGGTTGTGCGGCGGGATGTTGGTCGTCATGCCGACGGCGATGCCGGTCGAGCCGTTCATCAGAAGATTCGGCAGGCCGGAGGGCAGGACGGTCGGCTCGGTGGTCGACTCCTTGTAGTTGGGCGCGAAGTCGACGGTCTCTTCCTCGATGTCCTTGAGGAGTTCCTCGGCGACGTCTTTGAGGCGGGCCTCGGTGTAGCGGTAGGCGGCGGGTGGATCGCCGTCGACGGAGCCGAAGTTGCCCTGCGGGTCGATGAGCGGGTAGCGCATGACCCAGGATTGGGCGAGGCGGGCGAGGGCGTCGTAGACGGAGGAGTCGCCGTGCGGGTGGTAGTTCTTGAGCACTTCACCGACGACACCGGCGCACTTGTCGAAGGCGCGGTTGTGGAGGAGGCCTTCGCGGAGCATCGCGTAGAGGATGCGGCGTTGGACGGGCTTCAGGCCGTCGCGGGCGTCCGGCAGGGCACGCGAGATGATGACCGACATCGAGTAATCGATGTAGGCCGTCTGCATGATGTCGGTGATGTTGGCGGTCGAAAGTTTTTCGTTCGCGGTATACACGGGCGGGAAAGGTTGTGGGTAATGGGTCGGAGGTGATGGGTGGGGCTTGGTCCAATGACCTATGGCCTCTCACCCATGACCAGATCGTCAGACGTCGAGGTTCTGGACGTTGAGGGCGTTGTCCTCGATGAACTGGCGGCGGGGCGGGACCTCGTCGCCCATGAGGAGGGTGAAGAGGGCGTCGGCTTTCGCGGCGTCGTTGATGTTGACCTTGAGGAGGCGGCGCTTCTCGGGGTCCATCGTGGTTTCGAAGAGCTGCTCGGGGTTCATTTCACCGAGACCTTTGTAGCGTTGGATGCTGAGGCCCTTGCGGCCGTTGGCGCGGATCTGGCCGATGATCTCGAGGGGAGAGAAGAGCTCGGTCTTGCTCTCGTTTTTGGCGCCGGCGTTCTCGGTGAAGACGTAGCGGGGCGCTTCGGTCGGCGAGAAGCGCGTGTCGACTCCGGCCTTGGCGAGGGCGCGGAGGAGCTTGGTCATCTCGGTGGCCTCGAAGATTTCGTGGACGGTGATGCGGCGCTGGGGTGCGCCGTTGACCGGCGCGGCGATAAGAGCATCGGCATCGAGGCCCATTTCGGAGAGGAAGGCCGCGCGCTCCTTGTCGGTGCGGAGGAAGCGGTGCGACTCCTTGTTGCCTTCGCGGATGCGCGCAATGTAGCGCGGCAGTTCGTGCGTGGCCGGGTCGTGCTGGTCGAGGTATTCGCCGAGGCCGGCGCCGTGACGGGTGATGCCGTGGCCGAGTTTCTCGAGGGCGGCCAGCATCTCGACGATGGGATCGATCTGGGTGGGGGCGAAAACCTGCTGATCGGAGGTGCGGGTGAGGAGGATGTCCTCGGAGCCGAGTTCGAGGAGGATGCGGTTGAGCTGCTCGTCGTTGTCGACGTATTGCTCGCGTTTCTTGCGCTTGATTTTGTAGAGCGGCGGCTGGGCGATGTAGACGTAGCCGCGCTCGATGATGCCCTTCATCTGGCGGTAGAGGAACGTCAGGATGAGCGTGCGGATGTGCGAGCCGTCGACGTCGGCGTCGGTCATGATGACGACCTTGTGGTAGCGGGCCTTCTCGGGGTTGAAGGAGGCGTCGTCCTCGCCGGTGCCGATGCCGGTGCCGATGGCGGTGATGAGGGTGCGGATTTCCTCGTTGGAGAGGACCTTGTCGAGCTGGGCCTTCTCCGAGTTGATCAGCTTGCCGCGGAGCGGAAGGATGGCCTGGTAACGGCGGTCGCGGCCCTGCTTGGCGGAGCCGCCGGCCGAGTTGCCCTCGACGATGTAGAGTTCGCACAGGGCGGGGTCGCGTTCGGAGCAGTCGGCGAGCTTGCCGGGGAGGCTGCCGCCGGCGAGGGCGCCCTTGCGGATCGTCTCGCGGGCCTTGCGGGCGGCTTCGCGGGCGCGGGCGGCCATGAGGGATTTCTCGATGACGCGCTTGGCGATGCTCGGCGTGCTCTCGAAGGCGAACATCAGGCCTTCGTAGGTGGCGGAGCCGACGATGGACTCCACTTCGGGAGAGAGGAGCTTCACCTTGGTCTGCGACTCGAACTTCGGATCGCTGTGCTTGATCGCGATGACGGCGGCGAGGCCTTCGCGGACGTCGTCACCGGTGATCTGCGGGTCTTTTTCCTTCAGCAGGTTGTTGGCCTTGGCGAACTGGTTGATCGCGCGCGTGAGGGCCGAGCGGAAGCCGGAGAGGTGGGTGCCGCCGTCGGGATTGTGGATCGTGTTGGTGTAGCAGAGGACGAGATCGTTGTAGGAGTCGTTGTATTGGAGGACGACTTCGAGGTGGACCTCGGCTTTCTTGCCGTCGATCTCGGTCTGCATCTCCTTCGCGATGCGGACGGGCTGAGGGTGGAGGGCGGTCTTGCCCTGGTTGAGCTGTTTGACGAACTCGACGACGCCGTCCTTGTAGAAATAGCGCTCGGGCTTGGGCTCGGCGGGGCGTTCGTCGGTGAAGGCGATCTCGAGGCCGGAGTTGAGGAAGGCCAGCTCGCGGAGGCGGCGGCTGATCGTCTCGGCCTTGAAGACGGTCGTCTCCTTGAAGATCTCCGGATCGGGCTTGAAGGTGATGAGCGTGCCGGTGCCCTTGGCCTTGCCGATGACTTCGAGTTTCTTGGTGGTCTTGCCGCGTTCGAAGGTCATGTGGTGGACCTGGCCGCCGCGCGAGACCTCGACTTCGAACCACTCGGAGACGGCGTTCACGCACTTGGCGCCGACGCCGTGCGTGCCGCCGGAAAACTTGTAGCCGCCCTGGCCGTATTTGCCGCCGGAGTGGAGGGTGGTGAGCACCATCTCGACGCCGGGGATGCCGTATTGCGGGTGGATGTCGACCGGGATGCCGCGGCCGTCGTCGCGGATGGAGATCGAGCCATCGAGGTGGATGGTGACGTCGATCTTTTTGCAGTGGCCGGCGAGGTGTTCGTCGACGGAGTTGTCGAGGACCTCGGAGACGCAGTGGTGGAGTGCGCGTTCGTCGGTGCCGCCGATATACATGCCCGGCTTTTTGCGGACCGCTTCGAGGCCCTCGAGTTTGCCCAGTTTGGAGGCGTCGTAAGTATCGCCGGAAGCGGGAGTTTTCGGTGCGGGAGAGGCGTCGTCAGGTGCGGACATTCAGGGAGAAAATTGAATGGGAAAACGTCGCGAAAATCCGGCCTCGGCACAAGGGGTTTTTTGATTTTTTTTAGCCGTTTCAGCCCGCTGATTTCTAACGACTTACGGCGTAAAAATGGCATTGCTTTTTGACGCTGACTGGGTGCGGGGCGTGAGAGCCGTTCGGCCCTGATTTGGGCGGCCGGTTTTTGCCGCAGAATTTGGCCGAAAACGCGCGCACGGGAGGATTCGTTTGACGGTGCTGCGGGGCGCCGGGCAGTGTCGGGCCATGGCTGCGATCAACATGGGAAACCTGCTCGCGTTGCAGGAGGCGGACATTAAGCGCTTGGCGCTGGAGCAGCAACTGGCGGCGGCGCCGCGCGACATCGCATCCGTCGAGGCCAAGATCGCCGCGGAGAAGCAGGCGATCGAGACGGCGAAAGCCGAGTGGCACGGCCTCGAGGCGAAGAAGAAGACGCTCGAGAACGACATCAAGTCCGCGCAGGACAAAGCGGCCAAGTATCGCACGCAGCAGCTCGAGGTGCGGAAAAATGACGAGTATCGCGCGCTCACGCACGAGATCGAGACGACCGAGGGCATCATCGGTGGCTTCGAGGAAGAGGAGCTGAAGGTGATGTATGCGATCGACGAGGCGAAGAAACGTTTCGCGGCCGCCGAGCGCGTGTTGAAGGAGAATATTTCCGGTCACGAGGCGAAGATCGCGACACTGCGCGCGCACGAGAAGGAGTTGCGCGGCGAGCACGAGCAGGCGGTCGCGGCGACGAACGCGGCCCGCGCGCACGTGCCGGAGCCGCAGGTCCGGCTCTACGATCGCCTGGCGAAAAAGCCCGGCATGCCGGTCTGTGTGCCGGTGCAGGGCGGACGTTGCGGCGGCTGCCACATGAAGGTGTCGTCGAACATCGAGTTCGAGGCGCGCAAGGCGGAGAATATTGTCACTTGCGATCAGTGTGGGCGCATCGTTCTCTGGCGGCTCTAGTTTCGGAGCCAGACCTTCGCTCCGCGTTCTTTGAACCAGGAGAGGAAAGTCCGGACACCATCGGGCAGGATTCCGCGTGAAAGCGCGGGCGCGGCGCGTCAAGGCGCCGCGATGGACAGTGTCACAGAGAACAAACCGCCACGCGGGCAACCGCGGGGTAAGGGTGAAAAGGTGGAGTAAGAGCCCACCGCGCCGTGCAGCAATGCCGGCGGCACGAAAAACCCAATCCGGTGCAAGGCAACATAGGCGGCTGGGCGGCCCGTCCGATAGCCGCGGGTATGCCGCATCGTCCTGCGCTCCTTCGGGGGCTGCGGACGGCAAGTCCCCGCTTGCGGGGAGTTGAGAGAAATGAAGGTCAGGCGCGCTTCGGTGCGCTGCACAGAATCCGGCTTACGGCGCCGAAACTAGTTCATCACACGCGGGGCGTGCTGCGGCGAGCGGCACGCCCCGCTCCATTTCTGAAATTTGCGCGACCGTGCGGAGGTGTCTCGCGTGCAGGGGAAACCCTGAGGCTCTCGCGACAGGACGGCGCGACGGCGGGCACGCGGAACGGGCTGACCCCAACCCGTTCCGCGCGCGTCGAGGTCAACGCGCTCCACTTCGATTCGCGCGAAACGGCGGCGATTTCGGGGCGGACAAGGTGGGGCGTGCTTGTTTGCATGCACGCGGTGCACAATCGCCCGCTCTTGCCGGTCCAGTTCACGAGCGCGTCTTGGACGCGGGCGGATACGCATCTGGCGATCGCGGTGTTGGGCGTGGGGCTGTGCACGGCGCAGCGGCTGACGGGCTACATGGGTTTGTGGCTCTACCAACGGCTCGCTTACGAGCATCTCGTGCTGGCGGCACACGTCATCGGCGGCGCGGGGCTCGTGGTGACGCTGACGCTCGGTGCGCGCGCGGTCGCGATGCGGTCGCGCGCCATCCCTTTGGGGCGCGTCGTGGCGAATCACGGGTGGAGCGTCGGCGCATTTCTCGTCGTGCTGTTGTGGTGGATGTGCTGGCCGGGGTTTCGGCCGGCGACGAATGAAGGCCGCGCGCTCGCGGCCGGGGTGTTCGTGGCGGCGATGCTCGCGGCGTTGCGGCCGTTCGAGGCGTGGGTGGCGCGGCAGGCCCACGCGAGCGCGTGGCGGGTGTGGCTGCCGGTGGCGCTGTGGCAGGCCTACAGCCTGCATTGGGAACTGGCGCTGAATTTCCTGAAGGACGACGTCACCGTGCGTCGCGGCGCGGTGCAGTGGGAACAGGTCGCCGCGGATTTTGCGGCGACGGCTCTCGGACTGGCGTGGGCGCGCTGGGCGGCGCGGCCGACGCTCAGAACGTCATGACGCTGGAATAGGTCGCGCGATCGGCGGCTTTGTTCAGTTCATCCCAGCGCGTGACGCGGTAGGGATTGTTGCCGCCGAAGTTGCCGAGCGATTCGTCGTAGTGGAACGCGGCGTTGCCGACGACGGTGATGTCGTTGGCGACCACGGAGCCCATCACGTCGCCGTTGCCGTTGATTTTGACGGAGCCCTGCGGCGCGTAGACGACCGCGCTGAGCACGCCTTGACCGGCGATCTGGATGTCCTGCACGCCGCTGGTCTTGGTGCCCCAGATTTGAAAATTCACCGGTTGATTCGCGGTGCCGGTGGTCGTGCCGCCGTTGGCCACGCCCTTGCCGCCGATGTTGATGTCGCCGGCGGCATAGACTTCGAGGCTGCCGCCGGAGCCGATGTTGAGCGCGCCGCTGCCACCTTTGATGTCGATGCAGGTGCCCGTGGTGTCGGTGACTTTCAGGACGACTTTTTTCCCGGCGGCGATGGTGAAGACGTTATTCGCGCCGCCGATGTTCGTGCATTGGATGTAGTATTTGCCGTCGGCCTGGAGGGTGGCGCTGGGGAAATCGTCGGGCAGCGTTTTGTTGGAGCTGAGCGCACCGACCGGAGTGTAACTGTAGCTGCCGGGAGCCGTGACGGGATCGAAGTTGGCGGAGAAATCCGTGGAGACGCGGCTCATGTCCATCGTGCCGGTGGTGGTGCCGAAGGGGCCGACGAGGCCGTTGCTGCCGACCGAGGGCAATGCGCCGCCGGTGGCGGCGTAGCCCCAGATGTCGGCGTTCTGCACGAGCACGGAGTCGACGGAAACGGAGATGGAGCCGACGGAGCCGTTGTCGTGGCGGACGCCGGCGCTGTAGGGGATCGCGGCGGTGGCGGAGCTGCTGTCGGGGTCGGAGTTCCAGGAGTCGACGGAGGCGTTGTTGCCGCTGAAGCGAATGGTGTCCTTGGCGACGAGGCCGTTGGCGAACTTGGAGGTTTTCTTGAGGGTGACGCGCACCCATTTTTCGACGGTGGACTTGGTGGTGTCGCCTTTGAGGGTGACGAGTGAGCGGGCGATGATGGCGGGCGTGCCGCCGCCGCCGTTGTAGTTGTAGATGTAGACGCGGACTTCACCGGTGGCGTTCTGTTCGAATTGCAGCGTCGAGTCGCTGGCGCTCGTCCACTTGCGTTTCATGTCGCTGGTGCCGACGGGCGTCCAGCCGTCGGTGCTGAACGAATAGGTGGAGTCGCTGACGAGCTTGTTGATGGAATACATCGCTTCCTCGAGGCCGTTTTCGGCGAGGTTCATCGCCGCGTTGTTGTAGAGGTTGCGGTTGGAGGTCTTCAGCGCGGAGCGGCCGACGTTGATATAGCTGACGAGGCTGATGCCGATGATCGCGCAGATGAGCATCGCGACGATGAGCAGCGAGCCTCGTGGGGAGGAAAGACGGCGCGAAGAATTCATGGCTCAGGCGGTGACGGTCTTGTTGCGCAGGATGTAGCGGGCGGAGAGCACGAGGTTGGTGGCGCGGGCGGCGGTGCGGGAGATGCGCGCGGCTTCGAGGGAGATTTGCAGCTGCTTGGTGGCTTTGCCGCCGTTGGTGAGGCTCGTGGCGGAAGGTGACGCGTATTCGAGGTATTTGAGCTGATTGCCGTTGATGTCGTAGGCGCGAAAGAGCGGCGTGCACGCGGTGTCGGTATCGGACGTGCGGGCGACGGGAGCGGTGATGCCGCTGATTACGAGCGTGCGAAGCGGGGGCGAGGCGGGAAGGGACGGCAGGGTGGAAGACGGGGCCGTGCGGTAGAGAAAGTTGCCGGTGAGAGCGGAGCCGGCGGGCGCCGTGGTGGAGTAGTAATAGCGGATGTATTGGCTGTCGACGATGAGCGTGACGTCGCTCGGGCCGTTCCACGTGATCGAGCTGGCCTGGCGGATGTCTTGCGCGAATTGCTCGAGGCCGCGGCGGGCTTGGCCGTCGAGGTCGTTGTAGTTTTGGATGTTTGCGCCGCTGCGACCGAGGAAGAGAAAGCAGGTCATCACGCCGGTGAGAATAAACGCGGCCAGGCTCGAGCTGATGAGCACTTCGACGAGCGTGAAGCCGCGCCGGCGGGCGCGGGCGTCAGGGACGCGCGAGAGTGTAGTAGTAGTCATAGAGACCGTTCTTCATGTATTTCGTCTGGAAGCGGCGCGTCTGGCGGCGGCCGTCGTAGGTCTTCCAGTTCACGGAAATGGTGATGAGGGCGACGTCGCTCGAGCGGGTGGAGTCGAGCGCCATGGTGCGCGTCATGGAGTAGTCGCCCTGGAGCGTGGTGGCGGCGGAGAAATAGGTGGCGCCGTCGAAGGTCTGCGACGCGGGGAGGGCGGTCACGTTGGCCCAGCTCATCATGCGGATGCGCTCGATCTCGCTCTGGATGATTTGCGAGGCGAGCGTCGTGCCGCGCGAGGTGTCCAGGAACTTGTAGCCTTGTTGCATCGCGATGATCGAAGTCGAGATGCCGAGAGCCATGATGAACGTCGCCATCATCGTTTCGAGCAGGGTGAACGCGCGCGCGGCCCGGCGGCGGACAGGCGCGGAGGCGAGCGAGCGAGGCGGAGATCCGGAGTTCACGCCGTGAGCTTAGCGCTCCGGCGTGACGGCGGGCATGGCTGCTCGCCTTGCGAAAGCGGCCCTAGCGTTTAGGGCCGAACGGGCGGCTTCGGGGTGCGACTTTCGGCGTAGAGGACGGCGGCCTGCGAGCGGCGGCTGATCTGGAGCTTCTCGAAAATGTTGGAGAGATAATTCTTCACCGTCTTGTCGCTCAGGCCCATCTGCTCGGCGATTTCCTTGTTGGTCTTGCCGTCGGCGACGAGGGCGAGGACGCGGCGTTCCTGCGCGGACAGTTGCGCGAGCTTGTCCTGCTCGTTCTGCGGCGCGCCGTGGCGCACGAGGTTGAGCACGCGCGTGGTGACGGCGGGATCGAGGATGAACTTGCCGGAAGCGACGTCGATGATCGCCTGCCACAGCGCTTGGGCGTTGATTTCCTTGAGCAAGTAGCCGTGGGCGCCGCTGCTCATGGCTTCGTAGACGAGGTTGTCGTCGATGACCGAGGTGAGAATGAGCACGCGGGTGTCGGGCATCTGGGCGAGAATCTGGCGGCAGGCCTCGAAGCCCGTGCCGTCGGGCAGGCGGATGTCGAGCAGCACGACGTCGGGTTGGAGCCGCGCCGTTTCGGAAATGGCCGTCGCGACGGAAAACGCCTCGCCCAAGACATGGAGATGGTAACCGTCGGCGCGGGTCGCGAGCAGGGTTTTCAGGCCGGTGCGGACGAGTTCGCTGTCGTCGACGAGAAGCAGGGTGATGGTCTTGGAGGGGGTGCTGGTCATGGGGTCGGGTTTCTTTGGGCGAAGCGGAGGATGATGTCAGTTCCTTTCCCGCGGAGGGAATGGAGGGAGAAAGTGGCGCCGATATCGGCGGCGCGGGCGGCGATGTTGGACAGGCCGCTGCCGCGTGGGGCGCTGGCGGGATCGAAGCCGCGTCCGTCGTCGCGAATCAGCAGCACCGGTCCCGTGGTCTCGGTGGTCAGGGCGATGATGATGTGGCGAGCCTCGCCGTGGCGGAGGGCGTTGCTCACGCATTCGCGCACGATTTGCAGGGCATGCACTTCTTCGCGCGCGGAGAGTGCGGCGGGCTCGACGCCGAGTTGCAGTTCGAACTGCACGGCATGCAACGCCTGCAGCGTGGAGACGAGCGAGCGGAGCACCTGCGTGAATTCCGGGCGGTCGCTCGCTTCCGGTTCCATCCCTTGAATAAAGCTGCGCACTTCGCGGATGGTTTGGTTGAGCGAGCCGAGGGTGGCGTCGAGGCGGCGTTCGGCGGCCGCCGGTTCGGCATGTAACGACGCGCGCACGCCCTCGAGGCCGAGGCCCGCGGCGTAGATCGACTGGATCACGCCGTCGTGCAGATCGCGGGCGAGCCGGGCGCGGAGGTCTGCGGATTGCCGCAGCTCTTCGCGGCTCTGGCGAAGCGCGATTTCGACGCGACGCCGCTCGTCGATCTCGCGCTCGAGTTCCTGGCGGTGCTCGAACGAGCCGGCGACCAAGGTGGCCAGCCGGCCGAAGATATCGGACCGCAGGGCGAGCGGGCCGAGCGGGGCGGGCGAATTCGCCGCGAGGCTCTGCTCGAGCTTGCGCAGGGGTTGCACGATCCAGCGCGACACGCCGATCACTGCGGCGGCGATGACGATGCCGCCGAACCCGAGGAACAGGAACAGCTCGTAGTCGTTGCTCAGTTGCATCGCCTCCGCGCCGTGCACGCGATAGAAGGCGCGGAAGGTGGCGACCGGTCGACCGGTCCAATCGACGAGCGGGCGCTGGGTCAGCACCACATCGGCGGGGGGCGGCGGCGCCGCGCTGTCGGCCGGATCGAGCCGCACTTCACTTTCGAGGAACTGCTGGAGATTGCGCTGCTGGGCGTCGTCCCACCACCGCGCGACGAGGAACCAGCCATGCGCCGGGCCCTTGCGTTCGAGATCTTCCGAGGTGTGGATGGGGGCGGTGCGGATTTCCAGCACGCCGGCCGGGATGCGGAGAAAAAAATGCCCGAACCGCACGCGTTGCAGATAGGGCAGGAGATCGAGCGGGGAAAATGGCGGTTGGGCGAGCGCGGGATCGAGCCCCCGCACGGCTCCGTAAATCAGTCGTCCGTCCTCCTTCAGCACCCACGCGGCATGGCAACTGAAGGTTTCGAGGCTGGAGTCGATGTTCACCTTGGCCCACACGGGATCGGCGGTGTCCACGAATTGGAACATCTCGCCCCACACCGAATAGTCGTTGGTGAAATCGCGCAGCGCGCGTCCGGTCAGCTCGAGCAGCCGGTCGTTGAGGGCGTTGCGCTCGATCGCGATCCGCTCGATGTAATCCGCGGTTTCCCGGGCTTGGAAATGCCGCAACAAGCCCACGCTCAGCGCAAAGACTGCCACGATCAGGCAGAGCAGTGCGACGAGTCGGGTTTGGGTGTTCATCGGATCGGTCGTGGAGGAACTAGGGGGATTCCCCGGGAGCGGCAACAAAACAGCGCGCCGCAGTCCATTTGGCCCGGCCGGGAGAAAGCTCTTGACTCACCGGAGCGATTTTGGGTCCTTCGGCGTTTCTAAATTTCAAACCGCCATGGCCAACACCAAGTCCGCTATCAAAGCCGCGCGCAAATCCGCCCGTAACGCCGCGCGCAACAAGACCGTCAAGACCCGCCTGAAGACCCTCGCCAAGGCCGTGGCCGCTGCCGCCAACGATCCCGAGAAGGCCCGCGCCACCGCGATCGCCTACAGCTCGGCGCTGGACAAGGCGGTGAAGAGCGACGTCATTCACCGCAACACGGCCTCCCACCACAAGTCGCAGGTCTCGAAGTATATCTTCGCGAAGAAGTGAGCGGTCGCTGACGCGATCCCTTTGCCGACCCCGCGCGCCGACAGGCTGCGGGGTTTTTTGTTTTTGCATGCACGCGGCTTCGTAGCAGCCGACGCAAGTCGGCCGGTTCTGACGCGCCGCCGGGCTCCTCCGCCGGCCCGGGTGGGCCGCGACGATGGTGCGGCGGGCGGCGATGGTGCGGGGGAGGCTCACCAGCCGTTGAATTTGCGCATCTGGGTTGCGCGGGCGTCGCCGTCGGTAATCTCGCGCCATTCTTCGGCGCGGAAGGGCATGCCGCTGTCGAGGTTTTCGAGCGACTCGTCGTAGTGAAACTCGGCTTCGCCGGTGAGCGTGAGGGTGTTGCCGACGGCACCGCCGTAGATCTGGCCGTTGCCGTTGATCGAGATGTCGGCGTTCGGCGCGTAGAGCGCGGCGGTCAGGCTGCCGTTGCCGACGATCTGAATGCGCTGGCCGCCGGCGCGCGTGTTCGTGCCGTAGATCAGGCACGTGCTCGGGCGGGTGTTGTGGTTCGCGAGGCCGTTGCCGCCGATGAGCAGGTCGCCTTCGGAATAGAGCGTGAGACTGGAGTTGGGCGTGATGATGATGCTCGCCTGTCCGGTGAGATCGATCGTGCGCGTGCCGGTGCCGCCGGTGAGCACGAGCGTCACGTCGCCGTAGATCGTGAGTGTCTGCCGCCCGCTCAGCGACAGGTTCGGACAACGCCACTTCGTCGCGACGCGCGGAAAGCCGAGCGTGGACGGAAGCGAGGCCAGCCAGATGCCGTCCACGGGAGCCGTGACATTCGGAAAGCTGGCGGAAAAATCGGTGGCGATGCGGGCCGGGTCGATCCGCACGTCGGCCGGAGTGTCGCGGCCGGTGACGGAGCCGTTGCTGCCGACGACGGGCTCGGCGCCGCCCGTGTAGACGTAGCCGTAGATGTCCGCGTGGTTCACGAGGACCTTGCGGGTTTCCACCGCGACGCTCGCCACGCTGCCGCGATCGTTGCGGGTCGTCGCGCTGTAGGCGACCGGCGCGGTGGAGGGATCGTTGTCGGGGTCGGAGTTCCAGCTGTCGACCGAGGCGCGGTTGCCGGCGAACGTCACGGTGTCCTTCGCCATCAGACCGGCGCTGAAACGCGAGCGGCGGCGCAAGGTGACTTCGACCATCTTCGTGACCGCTCCGCTGCCGGCCGCCTCGACGGTGGAAAGGGCCACGACGCTCGGGTGTGCGTTGCCGCTCGGCGCGTGGTTGTCGACGTAGACTTTCACGCTGCCGGTGGCGCTGCCGAGATCGAAGCCGGTCAGGCGGCGCCGGGCGGAGCCGCTGGCGAGCGTCCAGTCGTTCCACGCGGTGGTCGATCCGGCGTTGGCTTGGTTGAATGACCACAGCGCTTCCTCGGCGCCGGCTTCGGCGAGATTGAATGCCGCGGCCTGCTGAAAGCTGCGTTGGGCCAGCCGGGCGGAGTTGACGTTGAGACTGACGTAGCTCGTGAGAGCGAGCGCCAGCACCGCCATGATCAACAGCGTCACGATCAGCACGGCGCCGCGGTCAGGACGCAGCGCCGTTCCGGAGATCAGGTGCGACTGCCGGGCGCGTCGCGAATATTCCTTCGGCGGTCCCGGCGGTTCCGCCTTCCCACTGGCGGCCGCGCGCGGAGATGAAAACGGGAGGGGCGCGTTCATCAGTTGCTGACGCGCTTGTTGCGCAGGATGTAGCGAGCGGAAGTGATCGACTGGTCGGTCGCCGCGCTCGTGCCGGACGTGCGCTGGGCGCGGAGGACGATCTGGAGCTGCTTGGTTTCGGTGTCGTTGGCCGCGACGTTGCTGGTGCCGGCGGCGGTCTCGAGCTTGTAGCGCTTGAACGTGAAATCCGCCGCGAGGTTGCGGATCAGCGCGCGCCGCGTCGCGGTGGAGCTGGCGTCACCGACCACGCGATAGAACGCCTGGTAGGTCGCGCTGCGTGCATCCGCGTCGTAGCCGTAGGTGACGGTCGCGGCGCTGGCGCCGGCGGGCAGCAGGAGCGTGACGCTTTGGGTGTGGTTCCAGCGGACATCGCGGGCGAGGCGTGCTTCCTCCGCGAATGTTTCCAGGCCGCGCCGCACCTCCGCATCGAGTTCGCTCAGGCTGCTGGTGCGAAAACCCGTGCGACCCAGAAACACGAACGAACTCATCACCGCCGCGAGCACGAATGCGCTCAGCGTCGAGGCAATGAGCACCTCGGCGAGGGTGAAGCCGACCGTCGCGGCCCTGCGCGCGCGTGGCTCCTCAATGCGACGTGCTGATGTAGTCATTGAGTCCATTTCTGCCGTAGCGCGTGATGAGCTTCGCGGTCTGGGGCCGGCCGTCGCTCCCGCGCCACTCGGCGGTGAGCGTGATTTCCTTCATGTCGCTTTTCGGCGACGTGATGCGGCGCGTGCACGTGAACGCGCTGGCGCCGCGGGCCGCGGAGTCGGGCGTGAAGGTCGAGCTGCCGGCGAGCGCGTCGAGCTGCGTCCAGCTCTTCAGTCGCAGCTGTTCCATTTCCGTTTGCAGGACCTGTGTGGCGAGCGCGAGCTTGCGGGTGCGGTCCATCGCGCGCACGCCGCTCTGCATCGCGCTGATCGCGCTGACGATGCCGAAGACGAGCACGAGCGAGGCGACCATCACCTCGACGAGCGTGAAGGCGTGCGCGAGCGCAGCACGATGCCGGGTGGGTTGCGCGCTGGCGCGCACCTGGTCCGTCGAGCGGAAGAGCGGCGCGGCGAGCGCGCCACCTGCGTGGCGATCGTGCGTGATGCCGACCGCGCCAGCCTCGTTACCCCGGCGGCTGCGGTGCGGCGGCAGGGAATCGGATCGCGCGTTCATGCGGCGCCTCCCTTCAGCGGCAGATGCAGGCGCACCGTCGTGCCGCGCCCTTCCTCGGAATCGAGGCGGAGTGTCGCGCCCATCTCCTTGGCGCGCGTGGTGAGATTGACGAGTCCGCGCCCGGTGCCCATGCGCCGCACGGGGTCGAAGCCGCGGCCGTTGTCGATCACCTCCAGCCGCGCGCCGCCGTTTTCACCCGGGCTCAGCCGGATCGCGATGCGCGAGGCGCGACCGTGACGGAGCGCGTTGCTGAGGCACTCGCGCACGATTTGGAGCGCGTGGGTTTCCACGACGTTTGTCAGCTGCGCGGCGGCGGTGTCGTCCAACTCGAGCGTAAATTCCACCGGCCACAGCTCGTGCATCGTCCCGGTGAGCGCGCGCACGGCGTCGGCGAAGCGCTGACGTTGCTCCGGTGGCTCGGGTTCGAGGTCGCTGATGTAGCTGCGCACCGTGCGGATCGTCTCGTTGAGATTCGTCATGCAGCTCCGGATGCGGCCCTCCGCGCCGAACGGATCGGCGCTCAACTGCGTGCGCACCGACTCGAGCCCCAGCCCGGCGGCGTAGATGGATTGGATCACGTGATCGTGCAGATCGCGGGCGAGCCGCGCGCGGAGTTCGACGGAGTGGCGCAGGTTTTCCTGGCTCTCACGCAGCGCCACTTCGGTGCGCTGGCGTTCGGCGATCTCGACTTGCAGTGCGTTGCGATCCGCGTGTGCCGTCTCGACGAGCTGGGCGACGGGGGCAAATTCGTCGTGGCGACCGAGGAGCGGCGTGATCGCGGCGGGATCTTTTCGCCGCAGGCTGTCGCCAATCAGCTGGAGCGGCTGCAGCACCCAGTGGCGCACGGCGAGGCCGAGGGCGACGACCAGCAGCGCGCCGAAGGCCACAAACAGCAGGGCAATGCGCCAGGTCGCGAAGGCGGGCTCGCCGTCGGTCGGCCACGGGCGCTCGAGCACGAGTTGGCGCAGCGGGCGCGCGTCCAGGTCGGCGAGCAGGCGGCGCACCTGCAGGGTTCGCGCCGGGGCGGCTTCGGCGAACATCACCCGCGGTTCTTCGAGGCGGGTGTCGGCATCCGTGATGGCGGCGAGTTGCGCGAGCCAGGCCTCGGTCCAGCGTCGGCCGACGACAATCCAGCCGGCCGGTTCCTCGGCTGCGAGCAGGGGCGCCGCGCGCAGTTGCCAGAGGTCGTTGCCCCCGGGCGCGAAAAAATTGAGGCGTTGCCCGGCCCGGTCGGCGGCGGTGAGTTTGGGTGTGGCCGGTGCGGGCGGCACGGGAACGGCGGTATCGCGCGTGGCGAGATGCACGAGCTGGCCGTCGGCGCGCAGCAACCAGATGGCGTCGAACTGGCGGTCGGCCAGCGCGGCGTTCACGTGGGTGGCGAGCCACTCCGCGTCCGGGCGCACCAGCATCGCACGGGTTTGCGGTGACGCGGCGAGATCGAGGAGCAGTTCCTGCATCGGGCGGTCCGCGATCTCGAGCCAGCGGCCGAGCTGGCGCGCGTCTTCATCGCGCAGCTGCTGACGCTGCGTGGCGAGTGTCCGTTGTTCCGCGGCCCACAGCAGCCAAAGCACGCCGAGAAAAGCGGCACACAACCCGCCGAGCAGCGCCACAAACCGCCAGCGCACGCTCGGGGCAAAGTGGCGGGGCAGAGGGCTGGAAGGGAAAAGAGACATTCGGTCCTGAAGCAGGTGCAACTTCCGCCGCGCCGCTCGCTGGGCTCAATCGCGATACGGAGCGTGCGCGCGCATTTCCACCTGATTTACCCGTTAGGGCCATTAGGCCATTAACCATGGCCTGCGACTGGGCCGAAGGTCCTGGCGCGGCGATGCGCTCATCGTGGGTTGCGCTGACGCGGCGCAACCTCTCAAGTGCTCGCGTGGCCGAGGTCCCCGACAACGTGAGGCGTCATTTTCTGACGTGGCGCGCCCCGCTGCTGCCCCAGGCGGTGGCATGGCTCGCGCGCGGGTGGGACGGCGGCGCGCCGCTCGATCTCTCGCGCTGGGTCATTGTCGTGCCGACGCGGCAGGCGGGTCGCCGGTTGCGCGCCGGTCTCGCGGAGTTCGCCGCCGCTCGCGCACAGGCAGTGTTTCCGCCGCGCGTGCAGACGCCGGAATCGTTCGTCGGGCCGGAAGGGACGCGCGACATGGCGACGCCGCTGCAATCACTGGTCGCGTGGACCCAGGTGCTCGACACGCTCGAGCTCGAACGTGTGCGCGCGGTTTTTCCGGTGGACCCGCCAGCCCGGAATTTCTCCTGGATGCTGCGACTCGCGGGCCAATTTTTGCGGCTGCAGACCTCGCTGGCCGAAGCGGGGCTCACGCTGAGCGACGTGGCGGCGCGCGTGCCGCTGGATTTTCCGGAGCGCGAGCGCTGGGAGCAACTCGGGCAACTCGGACGCGCGCACGCGGCGGTGTTGGCGGAGCGCGATTGGCGCGAACCGCAGGCGGTGCGCATCGCGGCGGCGCGTGCGCCGGTGGCGCTCGCGGGCGTCGAGCGCCTCGTCGTGCTCGCCGTGCCGGATCCGTCGCCGCTCGCCATCGAGACCCTGACGGAGCACGCGCGCGCGATGCCGGTGGACGTGGTGGTTTTCGCGCCGGAGGAGGAAGCGGCAAATTTCGATGCGTGGGGCCGTCCGCTGCCCGACGCCTGGCGCGGCCGGGCGGCGCCGTGGACGGATTTTCCGAATCAGGTGCATCTCGCCGCGGATGCCACGGCGCAAGCGGAGCAGATCGCCGCGCTTGCGGCCCTTTATCCCGCGCCCGATGGCGTGCTCGGCATCGGTGTGGCCGATCCGGAGATTGCTCCACTGGCGGAAAACGCGCTCGCGCGCGTGGGGCGCGCGGCGTTTGACCCGGCGGGCGAGCCGCGGCGGATGACCGGCTTTCATCATCTGCTGGTCGGCCTCGCGGCGTTGGGGCGCGAGGCGTCGTTTCCCAACGTGGCCGCGCTCGCGCGTCAGCCGGAGATCATGGGGTGGTTGCGCGCCGAGTTGGGCGGACTGAACGTCGAAACATGGCTCAAGTCGCTCGATGAGGTGTGGGCCGAGCACTTGCCGGCAACGCTGGCCGAGGCGAGCGCGCATGCCGAAGGTTCGTTCGCGGAGGCGCTGGGCAAACTGGAGACGCTCCGCGCGCGTTTGCGCTCGGGCGGCTTTGCCGACGCGGTCGCGGGCGTGCTCGCCGATCTGTTTGCCGCGCGGAAACTCGATCTCGCCAGCGAGACGGACGCGGAGCTGGCCGAGTCGGCCGAAGCATGGACGGCGCTGTTGGCGGAGTGTGCGGTGGCCGCGCGGGCGTTTCCGCACCTGAGCCGCGAGGCGTGGTGGGAGGTGGCGCTGGAGCGCTTCGGCGCCCAGCGGCGCGAGAACGACAAGCCGGCCGGCGCGCTCGAACTTCAGGGCTGGCTCGAACTGCTGTGGGAGGACGCGCCGCATCTCGTCGTCGCGGGCGTCAACGACGGCTTCGTGCCGGATGCCGTCGCGGGCGACGTGTTTTTGCCGGAGAGCCTGTGCGCGCGGCTCGGGTTGAAGACGAACGCGACGCGTTTCGCGCGCGACGCCTATCTGCTGCACGCGATCGTGGCCGCGCGGGCAGCGGGCGGGCGCGTCGACGTGTTGCTCGGCAAGATTTCCGCGGCGGGCGATCCGTTGAAGCCGTCGCGTCTGCTCCTGCAATGCGCGGACGCCGAGCTGCCGGCGCGCATCGAGCTGTTGTTCCGACCGCTCGAAGTGAACGCGACGCTGCCGGCGTGGGAACGCGCGTGGCGGTTGCGGCCGCGGCGAGTCACCCCGCCGACGCGCGTGTCGGTCACGGCGTTTCGCGCGTATCTCGAGTGTCCCTTCCGTTTCTATTTGCGGCACGTGCTCGGCATGGAAGCAGTCGACGCGACGAAGTCGGAAATGGACGCGTTCGACTTCGGCCGGCTGTGTCACGCGCCATTGGAAAAACTGAAGGAGACGCCGTGGCGCGATTGCGCGGACGAGGCCTTGTTGCGCGACATGTTGCTGCGCGAGTTCGATGCGGAAGCGGCGAAGAAATTCGGCGCCGAGCTCGCGGTGCCGCTCGTGGCGCAGCTCGAGTCGGCACGGCAGCGGTTGCGGCGCGCGGCGGCGGTGCAGGCGCGCGAACGCGCGGCCGGCTGGGTCGTGCAGGACGTGGAGCGGAAGTTCACGATCGACTTCGACGGCATCACGGTCGTGGGGAAAATCGATCGCATCGATCGACACGAGCAGACCGGCGCGTGGCGTGTCGTCGATTACAAGACGAGCGACACGGCGAAGGCGCCGGTGGCGGCGCACCTGGTTTCGCCGAAGCGCGAGCGCGAGTATCCCGAGTGGGCGTGCGTGACGTTCGGGGGCAAGGAGCGCGTGTGGGCCGATCTGCAACTGCCGCTCTATCTGCACGCGTTGCCCGGCTTGATCGCCGGCGCGGATGCACGGGCGGCGTGCGGTTATTTCAATCTGCCGAAGGCGATCGGTGACACGGGCTTCGTGGGCTGGGACGGTTACACGCTCGAGTTGCAGGACGCGGCGATGCGCTGTGCGCGCGGCGTGCTCGCGGCGGTGCGCGACGAAAAATTCTGGCCGCCGAATGAGCTCATCGACGCGGAGCGCGATGCGTTTGCGGAGCTGTTTCACCGCGGCGTGGCGGCGAGCGTGGCGTGGGAGGTGGCGCCGTGAATCTGCCGCCGCATGTCATGATTCTCGCTTCGGCGGGGTCGGGCAAAACGTATGCGCTCACGAGTCGGTTCATCGCCTTGCTCGCCGCCGGTGCCGCGCCCGAGCGGATCGTGGCGCTGACGTTCACGCGCAAGGCGGCGGGGGAGTTCTTCGACGGCATCCTGCGGAAGCTCGCGAGCGCGGCGCGCGACGAGCGCGAGGCGGCGACGCTGGCGCGCGAGGTCGGCCAGCCGGCACTCGGCGCGGCGGATTTCCTGCGGATGCTGCGCGGCGTGGCGGACGCGCTGCACCAGCTGCGGCTCGGCACGCTCGACAGTTTTTTTGCGCGGATCGCGCGGGCGTTTCCGTTCGAGCTCGGGCTCGCGGGCGATTTCGAGGTGTTGCAGGCGCACGGCGCACGCATCGAGCGGCGGCGCGTGCTGCAACGGCTGTTCGCGCGCGACGGCGAACTGGCGGATGCGCAGCGCGATTTTCTCGAAGCGTTCAAGCGCGCGACGTTCGGCACCGAGGAAAAGCAGCTCGGGCTGCGCCTCGATGAGTATCTCGACGCGCACTACGAGAAGTTTCTCGAAGTGCCCGACGGCGATTTGTGGGGCAATGCGGCGCGCATCTGGCCCCAAGGCCAGCCGTGGTGTCGCGATCTGAAGAAGGACCGCGTGTTGACCGATCTGCGGCGCTGGATCGCGAGCGCGCCGATGGAAGGGAAGCAGCGCGAGCGCTGGACGCTTTTTGCGGGCGAGCTCGAAGCGTGGCAGCCCGGCGCGCCGCTGCCGAAGGCGATGGCCTACGTGCTGCCGAAATTGATGGAGGCTTGCGCAGCCGCCGGCGGTGGCCCCGTGGAGCTCACGATCGAACGCAAGAAGCAGACGATCGACGCGGCCGGTGGCGCGATTCTGCACGAGGTGTTGTGCGTCGTCGGCGAGGGCGAGCTGAAGCGCCGCCTCGAGGCGACGCGCGGCATCCATGCGGTGTTGCAGAGCTACGACGCGCTCTACGACGTGCTCGTGCGACGCGCGGGCAAGCTGACGTTCGCGGACGTGGAGCGGTTGCTGTTGCCGGATGATGGGCGCGTGCTGACGCGCGCGGCGGACGGTGTGGGCGATCGGCTGTTTCTCGATTACCGGCTCGATGCGGAGATCGATCACTGGCTGCTCGACGAGTTTCAGGACACGAGCCGCGGGCAATGGAGTGTGTTGCGCAACCTGATCGACGAAGTCGTGCAGGACGCGGAAGGACGGCGGACGTTTTTCTGCGTGGGCGACGTGAAGCAGTCGATCTTCGCGTGGCGCGCGGGCGATCCGCGGCTGATGGGCGAGATCCGCCAGCACTACAATCACGGCGGCGACGCACCGATCGCAACGCTGCCGCTCGACCAGTCGTGGCGCTCGGGACCGGCGATCATCGAGATGGTCAACGCGGTGTTCGGTGCGCGCGCGACACTGGCGGAGTTGTTTCCCGGCACGGCGACCGCGGAATGGAACCAACAATGGCGCACGCACACGACGGCGTTGCCGCGGCGCACGGGGCAGGCGGCGCTCTTGCACGCGGAGGATGAGGAGGCGCGGCGGCGGCTCACGCTCGAGTTGTTGCGCGAACTGCGGCCGCTCGAACACGGGCTCACGTGTGCGGTGTTGGTGCGCAAGAACAGCGAGGCGGCGGAGATCGCGGACTACTTGCGGCGCGAGGGCGGATTGCCGGCGGTGGCGGAGTCGGATCTGCGCGTGTGCGGCGACAATCCCGTCGGTGCCGCGCTGCTCGCGCTCTTTCAGGCGGCGGCGCATCCGGGCGATCGACTCGCGTGGGAGCACGTGCAAATGACGCCGCTCGCGGCGGCGTTGACGGAAGAGCGCGTGACGACGCCGGATGCGCTCGCGTGGCGCGTGCTGGGCGATGTGCACGCGCATGGCTTCGAGCGCACGGCGGAGCATTGGATGAAGCGCGTGGAGCCGCAGCTGGAGGGCGGACGGGACTTCACACACGAGCGCATGCGGCAGTTCGCGGCGGCGGCCGCGTTGTTCGATGCGAGCGGCAGTCGCGACGTGGATGAGTTTCTGGCGTTCATGGCGCGACACGTGGTGCGCGAGGCGGAGAGCGCGGCGGTCGTGCGCGTGATGACGATTCACAAGTCGAAGGGCCTCGGCTTCGACGTGGTGCTCGTGCCGGAGTTGGAGGGCAATCGCATCGACGAGCCGCGCGGCGGGCTCGCCGTGCAGACGGACGCGACGCATGCGCCGGAGTGGGTGCTGGACATGCCCACGAGCTTGTTCGCGCGCAACGACGACGCGTTGCGGACGTGGCTCGAGCGGGCGGAGCAGGATGCGGCTTACGAATCGCTCTCGCTGCTTTACGTCGCGATGACGCGGGCGAAGCGCGCGATGTTCGTGATCACGGAGCCGGTCGGCGATTCCGAGTCGAAGAATTTCCCGAAGCTCCTCGCGGCGACGCTCGGCGACGAAGCGAAACCGGTCCGCATCGGCGCGCTCACCGCGTCGGGGCCGTGGTCGGCGGGCGATCCGGACTGGCATCGTGCGCTGGCGGCGCCCGAGCCGGCGAAACCGGCGGCGACGTTGCCGACGATCGTGGCCGCTGCCGCGCCGCGACGCGTGGCGCGCCGGCCATCAGGGGAACGCACGGGCGAGTGGGGCGCGGCGAAGTTGTTCGCGCTCGGCCAGCGCGAGGCCGTGACCTTCGGGGCGGAGGTGCATGCTTTGTTCGCCGAGTTGGAGTGGTGCGAGCCGCACGAGATCGAGACGCGCGCGCGGGCGTGGCAGGCGAGAGGCGTGGAACCCGCGGTGATCAGCGAGGTGGTCGGTTGCTTGCGCGCGCCGGCGCTGGCGGCGCTATGGCGCCCCGCGGTTGAGGGAGCGCAAGCGGCGACGGGCGCGAGCGCGAGAGAAGTATGGCGCGAACGTGCTTTCGAAGTGGTGCTCGGCCAGGAGTGGGTTACGGGCATCTTTGATCGCGTCGTGGTTGCGCGCGACGCCGAGGGGCGCGTGGTGGCGGCAACGGTGTTTGATTTCAAAACCGAGCCGCTCAGCGGCAGCGCGGTCGGCGTCGACCGCGCGCTCGCGCGGCATGCGGCGCAGCTCCGTCTCTACCGTCGCGTCGTGGCGCGCTTGACCGGGCTCGCTCCACGCGACGTCGGTGCGGAAGTGGTTTTTACGGCCTTGGCCGCCCGGTTTGCGGTGCCGGACGAGAGCTAACTTCGGGCTTTACAGGGGCGCGCGCGGGCCGCACGTTGACCCCTCAAACACCACCTTTTCATCATGGGAAATCTCAAGAAGAAGCGCCGTCTGAAGATGTCGAAGCACAAGCGCCGCAAGCGCCTGAAGGCTAATCGCCACAAGAAGCGCACCTGGCAGAAATAAGCGCGCCATCGCGCGCGTGGGTTTTCCCCGCTTTTCCGAGCCCGCCGTTTTTCGCGGCGGGTTTTCGTTTTTTCCGGCTGAGGTAAATTGCTCGTAATCCTTGGTCCTGATGGGTCTATCGGGGGTTTTCGTCTTGTGTCATTCTCGCGGCGGACCTATCCCACTCATCCCGCTCGCTTCGATTTTGTCGCAACACACTGGCGCGGTTTACCCGCTGTCTTGGCCGCGCTGACCTGTCACCTCCCACACTCTCTCGCACATGTTTGGTAAAAAAACCAAGGGCTTCTGCGTCGACTTTGGCGACCAAGCCGTGCTGCTGGCGCGGTTGTCGCAAGAGGAGCCGCCGCTGATGGTGGAAGAACTGAAGGAGTTTGGCGCGTCCGACACGGCCGGCTTGGAAGCCTACCTCAAAGGCGCCGAGGGCAAAGGTCCGACAGGCTACGCTCACGCGCGCTGCGGCATCTATCCCGCGCGCCGGCTGCTCCGTCGGCACACGATGGATCTGAAGCGCATCAAGGAGCCCGCTTACGTGCCCGAGGTGCTCTCGCAGACTTTCCGCGTGGAAGCGGAGAAATACACGACGCTGCTCCTCAACCCCGCCGACGGCTCCGAATACGATTTGGCCAAGGGCAACCAGAAGGAAGCGCTGTTCTGCGGCGCCCCGGCCGAGGACCTGATTCTCTGGCAGGACAAGCTGCTCGAACTCGGCGTCTATCCCGAGCGTTTGGAGCTCGGCACGGTGGCCACGCTCGGCGCGCTGGTGAACTACCAGAAGTTCAAGCAATCGAAGGCGCCCTTGCTGCTGCTCGAAATGGGCGAGGAAGCCACCCAGTGCTTCATCCTCACCGCCGACGGCGTCGATATTTCCCGCCCGATCAGCTCCGGCATCGCAGGGATGATCCCCGTTGTGCAAAAGGAGCTCGGCCTCAAGGACGAGGAGTCGGCCAGGAAACTGTTTTATTCGAACACCTTTGATTTCACGAGCATGGGCGGCGCGCTCATCAAGAAGCTCCTGAAGGAACTCCAGTCCTCGATCGGCTTCTACGAAGTGCAGACCGGCCAGTCGATCGGCGCCGTCCTCTGCACCCAGCTGCCGTCGAGCCTCGCCTGGCTCAGCCCGACCATCGCGGGCGCGCTCGGGGTGTCCCCACTCAAGGCGGACCTGCTTCCCTGGGCGCAATCCCTCGGCATCTCCCTCGCGCCGGGCGTGACGCTCACGGCGCCCGACGAACGCTGGCTCGGCCTCTTCGGCCTGATGGCCTCCTACAACCATGGCTCTGTCGCTGCTGAACAAAAAGGCTAACGCCGCGCCCGCGGCGGCGCCGCTGTGGCATCCGAACTTCCGCAACTTCGAACGGTTGCCGGACACGAAGGTCGTGCGCACGACCTTCTTCATCAACGTCGGCGGCATCGCCACCGCCATCCTGTTGCTGGCCTTCGTCGGCTGGCGCGAATACCAGGCCTACGCCTTCGACGTCCAGCGCACCGCCGCCGAGGCCGAGATCGCCAAAAACCAAAAGCAGAGCAACGAAGGCCTGCGCCTCACGAAGCTCTTCAACGACGAGGACAAAAAAATCGCCGAGGCGACCGCCTTCGTCCAGGTCCCGATCGGGCCCACGGAATTGCTCACGCTGCTCGGTGC
The DNA here is from genome assembly GCA_041906465.1 of Candidatus Didemnitutus sp. Lineage (GTDB taxonomy): Bacteria > Verrucomicrobiota > Verrucomicrobiia > Opitutales > Opitutaceae > Didemnitutus. The sequence goes on from JAYRJE010000002.1 coordinate 82,388, forward strand.
CAGCCTGCCCGCGGAGATCCAGATCGCGGCCGTCGAAATGCGTCCCAGCGACCCCGCCGCTCCGCGCATCCTCGTCCGCGGCCTCGCCGCCGGCTCGAAAGACCAGGCGAGCGGCGCCGCCTCCGCCTACGTCGAGACGCTCCGCACGCAACCGCGCTTCGCTGAAATTTTCGAGGGCGTGAAACTCAACGCCATCAACCCCGATCCGACCACCGGCGCGCTGCTCTTCGAAATCGAGCTCCGCTATAAAGGAAAGGGCCCGAAGAAATGACCGGCGCCGACCTCCTTGCCCTGATCAAGAAACAGCCCATCGCCGCGGCGTGCGCCCTGGTGTGCGTGCTGTGCGGCATCACATTCTACTTCCGGATGGGCGCGATCGACGAGGCGCGCTCGGCCTTCGAAGCCAAGGACAAGGAGTCCAAGGCCATCGCACAGAACGCCCGTCACACCACCGGCCTCGCCGAGCAGGTCGCCGAGTTGCAGGCGGCCGGCAAGGCGATCGAGTCGCGCCTCATCCGCGCTGGCGATCTCGCGAATAACCTCCAGGTGTTCTACCGCCTGGAGAACGAGACCGGCGTGAAGCTCATCGACGCGCGCCAGAATCCGTTGCCGGCGCCCAAGCAGAACGCGCCGAAAACGCTCTACGTGCCCGTCTCCTTCAGTGTCACCCTGCACGGCACCTATCCGCAGATCTGGTCGTTCCTGCGCCGCCTCGAGACCGGTCCGCATTTCGTCCGCTTCGATCGTGTCGCCCTGGGCAAAGTCGAAGCCGGGGGCAAAGACGCCGTGCCCGACCTGTTGAGCGCCGTATTCACCGTCGAACTCCTCGGTAAGCCATGAAGACGCTCTGTCTCTCCGCGGCCTTTGCCCTCGTGGCCGCCACCGCCGCGCTCGCGGCCGACGTCTCTCCCGTCGTCGCCCCGCCGAAGCGCACCGAGATGCTCGCCGCCGCCCAGAAGTTGCTCACGCCGCGCGACGCCGCGGCGCCGGCCAATCTGGTCGATCCGTTCCACTCCGAAGCGTTCGCCGCCGCCGCCGCGACGAGCGGCACGGCCACCGTCGGCAACCCCAGCGTCGCCCCCGCGGGCGGAACGACCGGCGCCGCCGCCGCCGGCCCGGCCCGCCCCGCCGGACCGCGCAGCACGCGCGATCTGCTCCAGGCCATCAGCGATGCGCTGCGCCCGAGCGGCTTCATCGTCATGGGCGGCCAGCCCTCGCTCTCGTTCGGTCAAAAGCGGGTCAAAGCCGGTGGCACGCTGACAATTACCTTTGAAGGCGCAGAATACACCCTAGAGGTCACTGCCATCGACCGCGCCAACTTCACGCTCCGTCTGAACAACGAAGAATACACCCGGCCCATCAAGAAATGAGGACCCACCCCATGCGCACCCGCACGATCGCCTCCGCCGCTTTCGCCCTCACGCTGCTCGGCTCTGTCACCGCGCAGACTGCGCCGGCCAATCCGCCCGCCGCCCAACCCGAAGCCACCGTCGCCGGTGCGCAACCCACGCAGCACACCGTGTCGCGCGACAAGGACACGCTGTCCGTCGATTTTCCGGACGAGGACATCAAAACGATCCTCCGCAACGTCGCCGATCTCTTCGAGCTCAACCTCGTCGTGCCCGACACGCTCGTCGGCAAGACCTCGATCAAGCTCCGCGACGTCACCTGGCGCCAGATTTTCGAGACCGTGCTCTCGCCGGTGAACTACACCTACGTCGAGGAAGGCAACATCGTGAAGGTCGTCAGCCGCGACTCGCTGATGCAGGAGCCGGTCTCGACCGAAGTGTTCATTCTGAACAACGCGAAAGCGATCGACATCAAGCCCACGGTCGACGGCCTCGTCGACCCCGCGCAGGGCGGCAAGATCCTCATCGACGCGCGCTCCAACGCGCTCGTCATCACCACGCAGCCCTCGCGCATGACGCGCATCCGCGCCATCGTCGAGAAACTCGACAAGGCCACCGACCAGGTGATGATCGAATCGAAGTTCGTCGAAGTCAGCGACAGCGACATCCGCAACATCGGCGTCAACTGGGCTTCGCTGCAGGGCATGCAGCTCGGAGCCCGGAATCTGTCGCTCTCGAGCACACGTGGCCGCGGGCAAGACTACCGCTCGGACGCGAATTCCGGCACGCGGACGCAGGTTAGCCGCGACGTGCAAGGCAACACGAACAACGGGACCACGGCCAACACCGTTAATTCGAACAACACCCTTACTACCAACAATGGTGCGCTCACGACGTCCTCTACTTCTACGAACACTGGTAGCTCTCTTCAGCCAGTAACGACGACAAACGCCGTTACCGGCGTCTCCACGACGAGCTATCAGGTAGTCCCGATCGACTCGACGAGCACGAGTGTGACTACGTCAGCACCCAATAGCCAAACGAACACCAGGATCGGATCTGATATTGGTTCAACAGTTTCGAACGCCGTCACGAATAGCACGCAAGACCTCACCCAAAGCATCAGCACGGTCGAGAATCTGATGGCTCTGGCCAACACCGGCACGACCAACCGCCTCGCCTCCGCCGTGTTCTCCGCTTCCGACTTCAACATCATCGTCTCGGCGCTGAAGCAGCAGAACAACACGAAGGTCGTTTCCAACCCGACGATCGTCACGCTCAACAACACCGAGGCGACGATCAACATCGGCTCCGAATACCCGATCCCGAGCTACACGTATAATTCCGAGCGCGGCACGTTCGAAGTCTCCGGCTTCCAATACAAGCCGATCGGCGTGATCCTGAAGGTCACCCCGCAGGTGAATGCTCAGGGCACGATCCGCATGACGCTGGAGCCAGAAATCAGCAGCTCCAGTCGCGAAACCAGCTTCGGCGGCGCCGGCGGCGCGACGATCCCGATCATCGACACGCGCAAGGTGAAGACGCAGGTCTCGCTCAAGGACGGCTACACCGCCGGCATCGGCGGCCTGATGTCGTCCACCAAGGCGCACGGTGGCACGAAGGTGCCGGTGCTCGGCAGCATCCCGGTGCTCGGCCGCCTCTTCTCGTCGAAGAGCGTGAACGACGTCTCGACGAACCTGCTCATCTTCATCACCGCGAAAACGGTGTCCGCCGACGGGGCGGATCCCGCCCAAGTCTTCAACGCCTCCGCGCTTGAAGCCGCCGGCGAAACGCCGAGCGCCAAGCTGACGAAGTAACTGCTCGGCGTTACCCTCCTGAATCTCCGGCCGTCTCGCTCCCGCGGGACGGCCTTTTCTTTGGTGGAGCAAGGACGACCTCGACCCGTTCGGAGCGCGTTCGGGTCAACGCGCTCCACCTTCAAGACTGATGCTCGCCGTGTAGGTTGCGCGCTTGCGCGCAACTTTCTCGCCGCACAATCGAGTGCCGCGCCGTCACCACCACCCGCTCACGAAGCCCTGCGCGTATTTGATCGCGAACACGCCGACGTTCTTCGCCAGGTGCGCGGCGATGCACGGCACGAGCGAGTGCGACGGATTCCATTTCCAGAAACGCACGGTGTAGAACCAGAGCGAACTGGCGAACACGAGCGCGGTGCTGAACCACGCCTTGGCGCCGAGATGGATGTGCAGCGTGCCGTCGCGCCATTGCCAGAGGAACGGATGCAGCGCGGCGAACAGCACCGAGGCGCCGATCACGCCCGCGATCAGTTTCGCCCGGCCGCGATTTTCGATGACGAGGAAGCCGCGAAAAATCAGCTCCTCGCCGAACGCCGCGGCGAGCGTGTAGAGGCCGAAGAGCACGGTCATTTCGCTTTGCTTCTCCGTCAGCCCCAGCGCGCCCTCGCCGGCGGTCTCCAGCGCGAGCAGGCCGAGTGAACCCAGCACGGCAAGGACGATGGCGTTCGTGTTCGTCGGCACGGCGCCGGGCAATGCGCCGCGCACCGACGCACCGCGCGCAGCGGCACGGTAATCATCGAGCCAGAGCTTCGCGACGTAACCGGTGGCAACGAGCAAACCGAGCAGTAAAAGGGGGCTGTCCTGACCCATCTTTGAACGAAACGTGATTGCCCCCATCACTGGCAAGACTGTCGCAGCTTTTTGTTAGCCTTTCAAAAGGTGCTTCGTAGCCTGACGCCCCGATGTCCGGTCCCGCGCCTCACACCGTCTTTGCCGAAAACGACCCCGCTGCTGTCTTCGCGCGCCTCGCGCCGCAAATGGCCGCGCTCGATGCGTTCATGCAGGAGCAGGTGGCGGGCTTCGAGCCCGAGATTCGCGACATGGCGGCGTATTGCCTGGAGACCTCCGGCAAGCGCTTGCGGCCCACGCTGGTGTTCATCTCCGGCTGGCAGGGCGATGGCGTGATCAGCGACGACCTCGTGCGCGCGGCCGGCGTGGTCGAGATGGTGCACCTCGCCACGCTCGTGCACGACGACATCATGGACCAGGCCGACGTGCGCCGGAGCCGTCCGACGGCGTCGCGCAAGTTCGGCCCGGATGCGGCGGTGTTGCTCGGCGACGCGTTGTTCGCGCAGGCGCTGCATGTCGCGTCGCAGTTTCCGACCACGGAAGTGTGCCGCGCGGTGTCGGAGTCGACGCGCAAGGTTTGCTCCGGCGAGATCATGCAAACGCTGCACCGCCGCGACATGGGGGTGACGCTGGCGGATTACTACCGCGTGATCGATTTGAAGACAGCGGAGCTGTTCCGCGTGTCGTGTTTCCTCGGCGCGCGGCTGTCGGACCACGGCGGCGGCTTCGTGGCGGCGGCGAACGACTATGGGCGCCACCTCGGCATCGCCTACCAGATTTACGACGACCTCGTGGATTTCCTCGGCGAGGAAAAGCGCATCGGCAAGACGCTCGGCACCGACCTCGCGAGCGGGAAGCTGACGCTGCCGCTGATGCTGCTGCTCGAAAAGCTCCCGGCGATCGAGCGCGCCGAAGTGATCGCCGCCATGCAAGCGGGCCGTCCGCTGCCGCTCGGGGTCAGCGTGGAGCGCATGCGCGCGCTCGGCATCGCCCCCGGCGTGGTCGCGGCGGTGGAGGAGGAACTGGCCAAAGCTCTTTCGGTCCTTATGCCTTACGGGGACCTCGCTCCCGTGCCCCTGCTGCGGCAGTTGAGTGGCCTGCTAAAGGGCCAGATCGCCGCCTTGCAGGCCCCGACCAAACCGTAATTCGCCGTTGCTCTCGGACGGCCCAGATCCGACCTTACACCACCGATGAACCTCTCGAAGGTCTTCGCCAAGACCCTCGTGACCTCCCCTGAGCGCCAGCAGGAGGCGGACGCGGATTTTGACGTGGTGAAACGGGTGCAAGCGGGCGATGTCGCCGCCTTCGACGTCCTGATCCGCAAATACCGCGAGCGCGTCTTCGGTGTGGTCTATAACCTGACCTCGAATCGCGAAGATACGGCCGACCTCGTGCAGGACGCCTTTATCAAGGCCTTTCAGTCGATCAACCGCTTCCAAGGCCAGTCGTCGTTCTTTACCTGGCTCTACAAAATCGCCGTCAACACGACCCTAAGCCACCTGCGTAAGAATAAGTTGCGTCAATTTTTCAGCCTGGAGAAGGTTCAGGAAGACGGTGCCGCGACCGAGATTCTCAACCAGTTGACCGACACTTCCGGGGCGGACCGAGACGCCTATCTGAAGGAGCTTCAGGAGAAATTGAACGAAGCGCTGCAAAAACTGTCTATCAAGCATCGCACCGTCATCACCTTGTTCGAAATCGATGGACTCAGCCACGCCGAGATTGCCGAAGTCATGGACTGCTCCGAGGGCACCGTTCGTTCGCGACTGCACTACGCGAAACAGTTTCTCCAAGGTGAATTGAGTAAATACCTCCGCTGACCGCATGTCGTCCCGTCCGCATCATTCCAAAGTCACCGTCGAGGATCTGCTGCGTCTGAAACGCGCCGAGCGCCCGGACGCAGAGTTTTGGAGCAAATTTGAAGTTGAGCTCCGCCAGAAGCAGCTCGCCGCGCTCGTCGAGCGTCGCCCGTGGTGGCAGAGCATTCCGCTCCTGCTCAATCGGCGCGTTTATCTGCCGGTCGGCGCGACGGCCGCCCTGGCGTTCACGCTCGTTTCGCTCCGTCACGTGTCCACGCCGGTTGCCGACGTTGCGCCCGTCGAGCAAGCGAGCGGGGCGATTGTTGCCTCCTCCGTCACCGAGCCGCGCCATGACATGGTGGCGAGCGTCGAGTCGAGCCAGCCTCGCGTGGCGAAAGTCGCCGCTGTCGCCGATGAGCCGCAGGCCGTCGCCGAAGTGCAACTCTCCGACCGGCTGCCCTCGCAAAGCGGACTCACTCCGTGGAGTGCCCCGAGGGCCGAGGAAACGCCTTCCGCTCGCTCGATCGCCGCGAATCTCGCGCGACTCGAGGAATCGGAGCCCGATCTCGCTCGTGCTCTCCTCAACCGTCTCGGCGCCGCTCCGGTGGAAGCCGAAGACGTTGCCGCGCGCACGACGGAACTCGCCGGTGTCGCCGCCGTTTCGTCGCGCCGCAGCCGCCTGCTCGCCGCGATGGGCGACCGTCAGTTCACGCCCGATCCGTCCGCTCCTGAAGTCGTCCGCGAGCGCCTCGCGCGTCGCCTCGGCGACACCGATTACGGCAGCGGCTGGACTCGCGTCGGCCTGAAGGCCGACCGCGTCTCGCTCAAGTTCTGAGCGACGCAGCGCCTCCCACGGCAGGGCCGGTCTTCGACCGGCCTTTTTTATTTTCCGCCGGAGGCTGAGCCGGCGGCTTTCCGTGGAAGCCATCGTGAGACGGCTGGCGAAAATGGCGCGAGCTCGCTTTCTGCCGCGGTTCACCGTGTCTGACTGCCGCAGCCAGCCTTTTCGTTTTTGCGAACGGCGTCTGCACACCTAGCTTCCGCCGCATGAGAACCGAACGCGATTCGATGGGAGAGATGGCTGTGCCGGACGACGCGCTTTACGGCGCCTCCACGCAGCGGGCCGTGCTCAACTTCCCCGTCAGCGGCCGCCCGTTGCCCGCCGCGTTCATTCGCGCGCTCGGCCTCGTCAAATGGGCCTGCACGCGCGCCAACACCGATCTCGGCCTCCTGCCGTCCGAAAAGGCGCGGCTCATCGAACAGGCCGCGCTCGAGATCGCCGACGGCCAACACGCGACGCATTTCCCGATCGACGTTTTTCAGACCGGCTCGGCCACCTCGACGAACATGAACGCCAACGAGGTGATCGCCCACCGCGCCGGCCAGCTCGCGGGCCTGTCGACCGACGCGAAAAAGCCGCTGCACCCGAATGACGACGTCAATCTCGGCCAGTCGTCGAACGACGTCATCCCCACGACGCTGCATGTCTCGGTCGCGCTGGCGTTGCACCGCGACCTCGCGCCCGCGCTCGATGCGCTCGCGGCCGAACTCGATCGCAAGGCTGCGGCGTGGCAGAGCGTCGTGAAGATCGGGCGCACGCACTTGATGGACGCCACGCCGCTCACGCTCGGCCAGGAATTTTCCGGCTACGCCACGCAGGCGCACAAAGCCGCTGAGCGTGCCCGCCGGGCCGTGCTCGTGCTGAGCGAACTCGCGATCGGTGGCACTGCGGTCGGCACCGGCATCAACACGCACGTCGAATTCGGCGCGCGCGTCGCGCGCCTGCTCAACGAGCGCACCGGACTGAACTTTCGCGAAGCGCAGAATCATTTCGAGGCGCAAGGTGCCCGCGACGATTGCGTCGAAGCCGCCGGCCAACTCGCCGCCATCGCCGCCGCACTCACCAAGATTGCCAACGACCTCCGCCTCCTCGGCTCCGGCCCCCGCGCCGGTTTCGCGGAGATCAAGCTCCCCGCAACCCAGCCCGGCTCCTCGATCATGCCGGGCAAAGTGAACCCGGTGATGAGCGAGATGCTCGTGCAGGTCTGCCTCTACACGCAGGGCCTGACGCAGACGATCCAGCTCGCGGGCCGCGATGGGCACTTCGAGCTGAACGTCACGCTGCCGCTCATGGCGCACTGTTTCCACGAGGCGATCACGTGCCTCACCAACGCGACGCGCACGTTCACCGCGAAGTGCGTCGTCGGCCTCGAAGCTGATCCGGCCCGCTGCCGTGCACTCGTCGATCGTTCGCTGATGCTCGTCACCGCGCTCAATCCGCACATCGGCTACGACGCCGCGGCGGCGATCGCGAAGGAGGCTTACGTGTCCGGCCGCACGCTGCGCGAGCTCGTGCTCGAGCAAAAGCTGATGGATGCCGCCGCGCTCGACCACGCGCTCGATCCGCTCGCGATGACGCAGCCCGGTGCGAGTTCGCCCGGCGCCGGCGGCGGCTAATGTCGTGGAGCGCCGCCCTCCAATTTCCGATGTCCTCGCTTCACCAAGCCACTCTCACGCTCCGCACGTCCGGCCAGGGCACGCACGAGATCACGGACGAAATCGCGCGCGAACTCTCGCGTAGCGGTCTGCAGCGCGGCGTCGCCACGGTCTTTTGCCAGCACACCAGTGCAAGTCTCGTGATCATGGAAAACGCCGATCCGTCCGCGCGCCGCGACCTCGAAGCTTGGCTTAACCGTCTCGTGCCGGAGAACGACCGGCACTTCACGCACACGCTCGAGGGGGCGGACGATATGCCGAGCCACATCAAGATGGCCTTGACCCGCACGAGCGAGCAGGTGCCGTTCGCCGAGGGGCAGTTGCTGCTCGGCACGTGGCAGGGCGTTTTTCTTTGGGAACACCGGCGCGCGCCGCATACGCGCAAGGTCATCGTGACGTTCGTGGGCGAGTGAGCGGGCGCTTGACCCGCGCGCGTTGCTCCGCTGACGTAGTGGCGGATGTTGCTCTCGGATATTGTCTGACCAGCCACTGGCTGAGCACCGGCCGCGTTTCGCGGCGGGCTTTTTATTAATCCCGGCAGCCAGCGCCCAGCGGCGCTTCGCCGGTCCAGCCAGTGTGATGCGGCCCGCGCGATCGCGGGATGAATCTCTCCCTCGCCGGGATTCGCATCCCATGTCAGACCACTACCGTTTCTCTCCGCCCGAATGTCGCGGCGCGAAGCTCTCCTATCTCAAATGCCGCCACTGCGGCGGCGAGTTCTCCCTCGACGCGCCCGGCACGCGCCACCGCAACCACTGTCCGTGGTGCCTGTGGAGCGTGCATCTCGACAACAAGCCCGGTGACCGCGCCGCCGACTGCGGCGGTGGCATGGAGCCGATCGCCATTCATGCCGCGACGGACGGCGAGTGGCTGCTCGTGCACCAGTGCAAGTCGTGCTTCACCGTCCACGTGAACCGCATTGCCGGTGACGACAGCGAACGCGAGTTGCTCGCGCTCGCCGTGCGACCGCTGCGGAATGCGCCGTTCCCGATCTGAGCCCGGCTGGCGTCAGTCTCGCTGGCGCCGGCACGGTTTCCTTTCGCTCAATGCGGCGCGCAGATGCCGCAGTTCTGGACGAAGAAGTCGTTGCCCTTGTCGTCGACGAGGATGAACGCCGGGAAGTCCTGCACCTCGATCTTCCACACGGCTTCCATGCCGAGTTCGGGATATTCGTGCACTTCGACCTTCTTGATCGAGTCCTGCGCGAGAATCGCTGCCGGGCCGCCGATGCTGCCGAGGTAGAAGCCACCATGTTTCTGGCAGGCGTCGGTGACCTGCTTCGAGCGGTTGCCCTTGGCGAGCATCACCATCGAGCCACCGAGCGACTGGAAGAGATCGACGTAGCTGTCCATGCGTCCGGCCGTCGTCGGACCAAACGACCCCGAGGCGTAACCGGCGGGCGTTTTGGCCGGGCCGGCGTAGTAAACCGGATGATCCTTGAAATACTGCGGCAAACCCTGGCCGGCATCGACGCGCTCCTTCAGCTTCGCGTGCGCGATGTCGCGCGCGACGATCATGGGGCCGTTCAGCAATACGCGCGTGGTGACGGGAAGCTTGGAGAGCTCGGCGCGGATTTTTTCCATCGGCTGGTTCAGGTCGATGCGCACGGCGCTGTCGTCCTTGAAGGTCCGCATCTCGGCCGGAATGTAGCGGCCGGGGTTCGTCTCCATCTGTTCGAGGAAGACGCCGTCCCTGGTGATCTTCGCCTTGATGTTGCGGTCGGCGCTGCACGACACGCCCATGCCGACGGGGCAGCTCGCGCCGTGGCGCGGCAGGCGGATGATGCGGACATCGAGGGCGAAATATTTGCCGCCAAACTGCGCGCCCACGCCGCTTTGTTGCGCGAGCTTGAGGACCTTGGCTTCCATCTCGAGGTCGCGGAAGGCGCGGCCATGCGCGTCGCCGGTGGTCGGCAGCGTGTCGTAGTATTTCGTCGAGGCGAGCTTCACGGTCTTGAGGCACGTCTCCGCGCTCGTGCCGCCGATGACGAACGCGAGGTGATACGGCGGGCACGCGGCGGTGCCGAGCAGCTGCATCTTGTCGACGATGAATTTCTCCAGGCTCTTCGGATTGAGCAGCGCTTTGGTCTCTTGGAAGAGGAACGTTTTGTTGGCCGAGCCGCCGCCCTTCGCGACGAACAGCAGGTCGTATTTCGCGCCCTCGGTGGCGTAGAGGTCGATTTGTGCGGGGAGGTTGGTGCCGGTGTTGACCTCCTTGAACATGTCGAGCGCGGCAGTTTGCGAGTAGCGGAGATTCTCTTTCGTGTAACACTCGTAGACGCCGCGCGAGAGCCACTCCGCGTCGTTCGCGCCGGTCCAGACTTGCTGGCCCTTCTTGCCGAAGACGATGGCGGTGCCGGTATCCTGGCACATCGGCAGAATGCCGCCCGCGGCGATCTCGGCATTCTTGAGCAGCGTCAGCGCGACGTAGCGGTCGTTGTTCGACGCCTCGGGATCCTTCAAAATCGCGGCGACCTGCTCGACGTGCTTCGTGCGGAGAAAAAAGCTGGCGTCGTGCAGCGCCTCGCGCGCGACGTAGGCCAGCGTTTCCGGCGTAATTTTCAGAATCTCTTTGCCCTCGAAGGTGGCGATCGAGACGCCCTCCTTCGTAAGCAAGCGATACTGGGTATCGTCGGGGCCGTGAGCGAAGGTATCGGAGTAGGTGAAGGCAGGCGTAGCCATGGCCGCGCAGCGTAGGGAAGGGCGGCGCGAGCACAAGGCGCCGCCGTGTGGCATCTCGCACCTATAAACCGTGTGCGTCGCCGCGTCAGAGAAACTTCATCCCGGAGCACGATCACTGCACAAATCCCTGTAAGGAATCGGCCGGGGCGGTATCTAACTCCGCAACCCACCATGCACGAGACCACGCAGGAACAACGATTCGCCGACTGGCTGCGCGACCACGCCGCCATCGTGCATCACGTCGTGCATGCTTTCGCGGCCGGCGACGACCGCAACGACCTGCGGCAGGAAATCCTGCTGAGCCTCTGGCGCGCCGCGCCGGCGTTCCGCGACGGAAGCGCGCCGTCGACGTTCATCTATCGCGTCGCCCACAACGCGGCGTTGCTCTGGTTGCGCGGCGAGCGCAAACACCGCCGCCACGTCGCCGCCGCGCCGGAAATCGGCTGGATGAGCGAACCCGAGACCGCGCGCGCCCGCACCGATACGCCGGCCCGGCTCGAGCAGCTCTACGCCGCGCTGCAAACGCTCCCGCCGGTCGACCGCTCCCTGCTGCTGCTCTCCCTTGATGGTCTCAGTTACCGCGACATCGCCGCGGTGCACGGACTCTCCGAATCGAACGTCGGCGCCCGTCTCACGCGCGCCCGGCAACACCTTTCCCGTCAGCTCAACCTCAACGCTTCCGACTCCCCATGAACCACGATTCCCTCCACGCACTCTGGCGCTCCGCCGCCAATCAGCCCGATGCCGCCGCCGAGCGCCGCACCGCCGGGCAACTCGCCGCGCGCTGGCGCCGGCAGCGCCGCTGGCAGGCGCTCTGGCTCGCGTGGACCTTTCTCGCGCTCGCTGGTGCAGCCGCTCTCGCGTTTGTCCAGTGGCGTCGCGGCGCCGTATCTTTCGGCCTGCAGACGATGCTCATCCCGGTCTTGGGCGTCCCGTGGCTTGCCGCGGTGCATTTCCTGCGTGTGTTTCTGCAACAGGGGAGGGCGACACCGCAGGCGGGCCAGCCTTTCGCCGAGGTGGTGCGCGCGGCGGCGCAAACCAACACGTCCGAGCGTCAGCGCCTGCGCGTGATCGGCGCCCTTCTGGTTGCGATGCTGCCGGTGACCGCGCTCGCGGTGTGGCAACTGCATGCAGCGGGCAAGGCCTCGCTTGCACAGGCGTGGTCGATGGCGGCGGTCTTCGCGCTCGGCCTGGCGCTCGGCCTGACCGCGGTCGTGTGGCGCTATCGCGCACGTCTCCAGCCCGAACAGCGATTGATCGAAGCGCGGCTGCGCGAAATCGCCAGGGGACCCTCCGTCTGACGCGAGGCGGGCGATCAGAGAATCTTCAGCTTCGGGAGGTCTTGCACGTCGATGTAGCCGACGGGCCGGCCCTCCGCGTCGAGGGCGAAGAGATCCGAAATCTTGAACTGCTGAAAGAGCTTCAGCGCCTCGACCGCGAGCACGTCGGCGTCGATGGTCTTGCCGCCGCGGGTCATGAATTGCGCGACGGGTTTTTGCAGGAAATCCGCGCCGCCCTTCAGGGCCGTGCGCCGGAAATCGCCGTCGGTGAAAATGCCCGCAAGTTTGCCGTCGGGGGCCGTGAGGGCGACGGCGCCTGCCTTCGCTCCCGTCATGGCGAGAATCGCCTCCTGCACAGTGGTCTTCGCCTCGGGCAACAGCGGGCAACCCTCGCCGGTGCGCATGATGTCCCGCACCCGCAGCAGCAGCGTCATGCCGAGCGTGCCCGACGGGTGATACTTCGCGAAATCCTCGCGCGTCACGCCGCGCGTCTCGAGCAGCACCATGGCGAGCGCATCGCCGAGGCCGAGTGCCGCAGTCGTGCTCGCCGTGGGCGCCAGCGCCAGCGGGCAGGCTTCGCGCGGCGCGCGATAGATGAGCTTCCGGTCGGCGCCGCGCGCCAGCTCGCTGTCGGGCGCGCCGGTGAGCGCGACGGTTTGGAGACCGAACCGCTCGAACAGCGGCAACAGGCGCAGCATCTCGTGCGTCGAACCGCTGTTGCTGAGCAGGAATGCCAGGTCGCCCGCCGCGCACAGGCCGAGGTCGCCATGCAGCGCGTTGGTCGGGTCGAGGAAGGCCGAGGGCACGCCGGTGCTGTTGAACGTGCCGGTGAGTTTCTGCGCGATGTGCGCGGATTTGCCGATGCCGGTGAAAATCAGTTTTCGGCCGGCCGCGACGGTCGCTTCCACGGCGCGCACGACGTCCACGAAATCGCCGTTCAGGATTTCCGCCGTGGCGTCGAGGGCTTCGCGCTCGATCGCGAGACATTGGCGGGCCTTGGCGAGAATCGTGGGGGCGTCGAGTGGCATCTGAACTTGTATTGGGGGAAACCGGGCGCAAACCTACGAGCCACTTCCGCTCGTTCAATCCCTTTCCCCGTGGCTCGCGCCTCCGCCAACCTCCGCCATTGCCTGCTGCCGCTCGTCGCGGCGGCCTGGCTCGCGCTCGCGCTCGCGGGGTGTGGCGACGGTGGCCGCCAGTCCTACGCCACGGAGGCGGACGAACCGTATTATCGGCAGGCCGAACAGATGAAGCGTGCCGGTCGCCAGCAGGAGGCGCTCTCGGCTTACCTCAAGGTCATCGAAAAGCGCGGCGACGACGCGCCCGAGTCCCATCTCGAAGCCGGCCTGGTCTACGCGCAGCACATCCGCGATCCGATCGCCGCGATCTACCATTTCCGCAAATACCTCTCCCTGCGTCCGAACAGCGCGCAGGCGCCGCTCGTGCGGCAGCGCATCGATGCGGCGATCCGCGATTTCGCGCGCACGCTCCCGGCGCAGCCGCTCGACACCCAGGTGCAGCGCGTGGATCTGATCGCGGCGATGGATAAGCTGAAGCTCGAGAACGATCTCTTGAAGCAGCAGGTCGCCGATTTGCAGGCCGGACGGCAGCCGAGCGTGGGCCTCGCGCCGAAGGAGCCCGTGAGCGAACCCGTGGTCAACGCCGCGCCGAGCCCGTCGGCTCCGGCGGGCGCCGGCAACAATTTCGCCATCAATCTCGACCGTCTGCCTACGGTGCGCACGCGGCCCACCCCGACTCGCGCCGAGCCGCCCGGGTCCGCGCCTACGACGCGTCCGGCGTCCACCGCGCAGAAGCAAGCGCAGACCCCGCCACCGGCGCGCGGTGCGCGCACGCACACGGTCACCAAGGGCGATACCTTGATGAGCCTGGCGCTACGTTACTACGGCACGCGTTCGCGGTGGCGCGATATCTACCAAGCCAATCGCGGTTCGATGAAGAGCGAGGGTGATATCCGCATCGGGATGCAGCTCGCGATCCCACCCTGAGCGGGTGCCGCAGCGTGGTAGGTGGCGCGCTGGTGCGCCACGTCGGCCGCGATCGCGAGGAAGGCGACGGGTTGCGCGCAAGCGCGCCACCTACCTCGCTGGTGACCTTCACTATCGTATGGCGCACTTTTGAGCTTACAGCGCGGCGTCGGCTGATTACCGCTCTGCGCCATGCCACGCACATCCCGTCGCACGTCCGTCTTCACCGAATCGCTGATTCGCGAGATGACGCGCGTCGCTTTGCGCCACGGCGCGGTGAACCTCTCGCAAGGTTTCCCCGACTTCAATCCGCCCGCGGAAATTCTCGCCGCCGCGAAGGCCGAAATGGATGGTGCCAATCACCAATACGCCATCACGTGGGGCGCGCCGCCGTTGCGCGAAGCGCTCGCGGCCAAGCTCACGCGTTGCACGGGCCTGCCCTGCGAACCGGAGAGGAATCTCATCGTCACTTGCGGCGCGACCGAAGCGATGATGGTCGCGGTGATGACGGTCACGGACGTCGGCGACAAGATCGGCCTGTTCTCGCCGTTCTACGAGAACTACAGTGCCGACGCGATCCTCTCGGGCGTGACGCCGGTTTTCGCCACGTTGCAGCCGCCGGACTACACCTTTGACCTCGCGGAACTGCGCCGGGTGTTCGCGAGCGGCATCAAGGCCTTCGTGCTCTGCAATCCGTCGAACCCGACGGGCAAGGTGTTCACGCGCGCCGAACTCGAGCAGATCGCCGCGCTCGCGCAGGAGTTCGATGTGTGGATCATCACCGACGAGGTCTACGAGCACATCGTCTTCGGGCCGCACACGCACACGTATCTCTCGGCGCTGCCCGGCATGGCGGAGCGCACGATCATGTGCAGCTCGCTGTCGAAGACGTTCGCGATCACCGGCTGGCGACTCGGCTACGTGTTCGCTTCGCCCGAGATGGTCGCGCAAGGACGCAAGGTGCACGACTTCCTAACGGTCGGCGCGGCGGCGCCGCTGCAGCACGCGATCGTCGCCGGCCTGAAGATGCCACCGGCCTACTACGCGCAGCTCACCGCCGAATACGCGGCGCGCCGCGACATCCTGCTCGGCTACCTCGACCGCACCGGGCTGCGCTACACGACTCCGCAGGGCGCGTATTTCGTGATGCTGGACATTTCGCCGTTCGGCTACGCGAACGACGTGGAGTTCGCGCGCTGGATGGCGCAGGAGATCGGCGTGGCCGGCGTGCCGGGCTCGGTGTTCTTTCCGACGCCGGAGCATCGTTACGTGCGGCTGAATTTCGCCAAGCAGGACGCCACGCTGCACGCCGCCGGCGAACGACTGCTGAAATTGAAGCGCGGGTGAGCATGGCGTCACGACCGACGAAGCCCTGGTTCGCGCGCAACGTGCCGCCGGGTGTGTTCACGATCCGTGGTTTCATGGGCGTGTGTCACTTGCTGGTGGACGAGCACGGGGACGCCGTGCTGCTCGACACCGGCCTGATCGGCGAGCGCACGCAAATTCGCTGGATGCTGCGCCGGCTCGGGCTCGAGCCGGATTCGATCAAGGCGATCCTGCTGACGCACGGACATCTCGACCACGGCGCGAACGCCGACTGGGCGAAGCGTTTCAGTGGCGCGCCGCTCTACGCGCATCCGGCGGAGCAGGCGCACCTCGACGGCACGTATCCGTTCACGGGCGCATCGCGTTGGTGTGGACGGCTCGAGCGCGCCGGCTACGCGGCGTTCAACTATCGTCCGGCACGCATCGACTGCTTCATCGCGGATGGCGACGAGCTGCCGTTCTGGGGCGGCCTGCGCGTCGTGCATTTGCCCGGACACACGGAAGGACACTGCGGTTTCTATAGTGCGCGCCACGACCTGCTCTTTTCGGGCGATCTGTTCGCGAGTTACTTTTTCAACGTGCATTTCCCTCCGCGCTTCCTGAATGCGCGGCCGGAACTGCTGGCGGACAGTGTGCGCAAGGCGCTCGCCCTCAATCCGCGCTGGATCGTGCCGCAGCACTACGACGTGCTCGACGGCGAGCTGCACCAACGGCGGTTTCTGGCGTTGTGCGAACGCGCCGTGCGTCGCGGCACGCGCGGGCCGCGGCTCTAGGCGTTTTCGGTAAGCTCGCAGCTGCTTGCTTTGGTAGGGCGAACCGTCCTACCTGCCACGCGCCTCAAGTCTCGTAGGGGCGCGTCGTGTGCGCGCCCGCCGCCTCGGGCGCGGACAAGCCGTGCCGCTCCGCGCTCAGTGCTTGTCGGCGGACTTCACCGCCTGCACGCCGGCCATCATGATCTTGTCCGTCCAGGCGAGCGCGATGGCGGAGAGGACGAACACGGCGTGGATGATCACCTGCCACATCACGGCATTGTTGGTGAACTCGATGTTCGGCGCGCGGACCTCGATGAAAGTTTTCAGCAGATGAATCGATGAGATGCTGATCAGCGCCGTCGCGAGCTTCACTTTGAGGACGCCGGCATTCACGTGGCTGAGCCATTCAGGTTGGTCGGCGTGGTCGTCGATGTGCAGGCGCGACACGAACGTCTCGTAGCCGCCGATGATGACCATGATGAGAAGATTCGCGATCATCACGACGTCGATGAGGCCCAGCACGCCGAGCATGATGGCGGTGCTCGGGTCCTTCACTTCGCCGGGGCCGATCACGACGTGGAACAGGTGCCACAGCTCGACGAAGAACTGATAGACATAGACGGCCTGCGCGACGATGAGGCCGATGTAGAGCGGCGCCTGCAGCCAGCGGCTGGCGAAAATGGTGCGTTCGAGAAAGGCTTCGGTGCGGGATTCCGGGGCGGACATGGGCGGGCACTAGTGTAGAACTTCGCGCCCGTGTAAAGCGGGATGTCCGGCTGTGATCGCAGCAAAGCCGCGCGGGCGGAGGCGGTCTTGTGGCGCGCTATGGACTCGCGGCGGAGCGCAGGGCGCGCGCCTTAGCGAGGAGCTCCTGTGCGGCGGCGTGGACGTCGGACGCGACGGCGCTTGCGGGTGTTGCGGCCGGTTCGGTGGCGACGAGTTGCTCGTCCGGATCGCCCAAGCCGGCCTGACGGAACAGACGCAGTCGCTCGAGGACGAGATCGCGGATCTCTTGGGCGTTATCGACGCCGTGGAAGGTGCCGGTGTGAAGAGAGTCATGACCTTCGCCTTTCTCGTGGCCGCCACCGCCGCCGCCGGCGGATTGCACGATGACGTCGGCGATGCCGAGCAAACGCTGAATCGGGCCCTGCCGAACCTCGACTTGCTGCAGGTTGGCGAAGCTCATCGTGGACTCCTGCAGCGACCAGATGCCGGCGCGAATGCGGAGACTGCGATCGGTGACAATATACCAGCGCATCTCCCAATCGAGTCGCACGGCGGCGTAGGTGATCGGCAGCTGGAAAAGAAACGCCGCGATACCGGCAAGTTCGAGGAGTTCGATAAGGGGCAGCACCCAGCGCGGCGTGCGCTCGACGAAGGCGCGTTTCGCGTTCTCGCGGCTCTTCTTTGTCCGCATGTTTTTGGGCAGCGCCGTCTTGGCCGACTCGGAGGCGGACGTGGCGGTCGCGGCCGGCGTGCCTTCCGATGCCGTTGCTGGCGCAGCACTGGCGTCCGGGGTTGCGGGAATGCTCACGGCTGCCGGTGGCTGCTCGCGGGCGCTTTGCACGGCGTCGTATTCGCTGCGCAATCCGGCGAGAAACGCCACCGAAACGGCGATGCCGATCACCGCGCCCACTTGCGCGACGAACCAGGCGAGAAGGCGGACGTAGTAGAAGTTTCTCGCGGCGCGGAACACCTTCAGCGAACCCGGTGCGCCGAACGGCGGCTCGGGGTCGTGCGGAACGCGGAGGACGCGCAGCAGTCGGGAGCGGATCGCGGTGAACATGGGGCGTCCTCAGTTGCGGCGGCTGGCTTCGAGCGCGGCCCGCGTGGCGCGCAACTCGGCGGCGACTTCACGCAGCGTCATCGCGAGTTCGGCGTCGTGCCCGGCGGGAGCGGTGAACGCCGCCGCGGGAGTCGCCGCCGCATGCGCCGGGTCTTTGACGCCGCGCATCTGATGATAGAGAAAATCGCGGACCGCCTCGAACTCGCGCAGTCCTTCGATTGTCATCTCGGCGCCGGAGTTGCCGCTCGCTGTTTGCACGAGGATGCGCGCGAGACCGAGCCACCGCTCGACGACGTTGGAACGCAGATGGATGTCCTGGATGCGTGCGTATTGGATGATGATCTCACGGCGAAACAGGATGCCCCAGCGCATCGAGATGCCCTCCGCCGTGAACTTGTAGCGCATCGTGTGGTAGCGGAAGTAGAGGTAAGGACCAACGAACAGCAGCAGCGGAGGGAAGACGAGCAGCGAGAGAAAATAGTAGGTCAACAGATTCCGGTGCGGGCGCTCGATGGCGAGGATGGCGGAGTCGGAGGAAGCGGGGTTCACGCCCGCATGCATGGACCGAACCGCTCGGGTGCTCAAGCCGGCGGTGCCGATCGGTTGCGGCACGGCGATGAACGGCACCGACGCGTCGCGTGCAGTTCGCCGGGTCTGCCGGGCCGGACTTTCCCTGACAGCCGCCGCGCAACCGGCGCGCTACAGTTGCGGTCGTAATCCTCGCATGAACAAACCTCTGGCAGTTGCCCTTCTCATCGTCGGCGTGGTGTTGCTGGTGTTCGGCTTCAACGCGTCGCAATCGGTCAGCTCGGACGTGTCGCGCGCCTTCACCGGCAACCCGACGGATAAATCCGTCTGGTTTCTCGTTGGCGGAGCCGTCGCGGCGATCCTGGGCCTGTTCGGCCTGTTCACGGGCCGCGGCTCCAAATCGATGTAACTTCACCTCAACCTTCATTCGTTCCACGCCATGCTTAGCTACACCATCCTGTTCCTCATCGTTGCGATCGTTGCCGGCGCGCTCGGCTTCGGCGTCGTCGCCGGCACCGCGGCCACGATCGCGAAGATCTGCTTCGTGATCTTCCTCGTGCTGTTCCTCTTCTCGCTCTTCCGCGGCAACGCGCGGCGGTTGTGAATCTGGCGGCAGGGCGAGTCGTCCCGACGGGCCGAAAGACAGACGGAGGGCAAGTGACGTTCGCGGCTCGTCGGGGACGACTCGCCCTGCCACTGCCCGCCGAGTCCTACTCCGAATACTCCGCCCAGCTCGAACTCGTCTCGGTCACGCGAACGCGCTCCACGCGCACGCCCGCACCGATCGTGTAGCCACCGGCAGTCGTCGACTGCGCGAGGCGCGTGGCGAGCTCGTCGAAGATCGCCTTTGCCATCACCTCGGTCGTGGGGTCGCGGTCGGGAAACGCCACGACGCGTTCGCCGTAGGCCTTCTGAAAATACGCGAACTGCGGGTCGGCCGTGTTGATCGCCAGCGCGTGGTCCCAACGGTCGAGAAACGCGGCGAGGATGTGCTTCACGGCTTTGAAATCGCAGACCATGTCGTTCGCATCGAGCGTGTCGGCGGCGAGCACGACCTCAACCTTGCGACTGTGGCCGTGCGGGAAGCGGCATTTTTCCGGGTGCTTCGAGAGCAGATGGCCGCTCTCGATTTCGAAGATCTTGGCGATGCGATAAGGCATGGCGTCGGTCAGGGGAGCGTTAAGCGGTTGCGCGGGTGGGGCGACCTCTCCGAGGGCGCCGCGGCGCGGAGCGGAGTCCGCGCCCTGCCTTGGCGATTCGCGCGCATCACACCACCTTCGAAAACCCCGTGCGCTTCTTCTCGAGATGCGCGTCGAAACGCATGCCGACGATGCGCAGGAAGAGCTGGCCGAGCTGCGTGATGCGGATGCGGCCGGGTTCGCGCGTGATCAGGCCGTCGCCGGCGAGATCGTCGAGCGTGGCGAGTTCGGTCGCGTAGGTTTTCTCGAAATCGAGGCCGAGCTTCTTCGACAGCGCGGCGAAATCGAGGCCGCGTGCGCACATGATGTCTGTGATGATCGTGCGGCGGCGCTTGTCGTCGTCGCTGAGCAGATAGCCGCGCTCGATCGGCAGGCGGCCTTCCTTGATCGCGACTTCGTAGTCGGGGAGGTCCTTGTAGTTTTGTCGGAACGAGCCGTCGGTTTGCGAAATCGACGACATGCCGAAACCGTAGAGCGAGGCGCCCGCGCGCGTGGTGTAGCCCTGAAAATTGCGGTGCAGCGTGCCGTTGGCGAACGCAACGGCGAGTTCGTCCTCGGGGCGCGCGAAGTGATCCATGCCGATCGTCGCGTAGCCGGCGGCGACGAGTTTCTGCGATGCGGTCATGAGCATCGTCAGTTTCTCCTCGGTGGACGGGAGCTGCTGGCGTTGGTCGAAGATCTTTTGCGACGGCTTCACCCACGGCACGTGCGCGTAGCTGAAGACCGCGAGGCGGTCGGGATTGAGCGTGATGACTTCCTCGACCGTCTTGGCGAAGGACTCCGGCGTTTGCAGCGGGAGCCCGTAGATGAGGTCGACGCTGACGGATTGGTAGCCGGCTTCGCGCAGCCAATCGATCGCCTGCTTCGTCATCGCGAGCGGCTGCCAGCGGTGGATCGCGACCTGCACTTGCGGATTCGTGTCCTGCACGCCGAGCGAGGCGCGGTTGCAGCCGAGCCGGCGGAAGGCGTCGACGTGCTCCTTGGTCAGGCGGCGCGGGTCGATCTCCACGGAGATTTCGGCGTCGGCGGAGAACTTGAAAAACTGGTGGATTGCCGCGGCGAGGCGGTCGATGTCGGCCGGCGGGAGGAAGGTCGGCGTGCCGCCGCCGAAGTGCAGCTGTGTGACCGGCCGGCGCAGGTCGAGCAGCGGGGCGGTCATCTCGATTTCCTTGATCAGGAGATCGACGTATTCCGTGGCCGACGCGCGGCGCATCGTGATGACCGTGTTGCAGCCGCAATACCAGCAGAGCGACTCGCAGAACGGCAGGTGGAAATAGAGCGAGAGCGGCGTGGTCTCGTCGGCGTTGTCGCGGCGGATTTCCTGGATCAACGCGTAGCGGTCGATCTGGTCGGAAAACTGCGGCGCGGTCGGATACGACGTGTAGCGCGGGCCGGGAATGTTGTATTTCCGGACCAGCTCAAGCGCGGGTTCGATGGCGGGAGGGACGGTGTAGCGTGGAGACACCATAATGCCCAAAAGGGTAAACCATGCGCGCGGTCGGGGCTGCGCATCCGTTGCCGTTTTTGTGTCGGTCTCGGACGGCTTGGGGATTGCGACGCAGCGGGTTGCGCGCTTGCCTGCGCGAACGATGAATCGCCGCAACTTCCTGCAACGGAGTGGAGCGCTCGCTCTTGGCGCGACGGCGGGCCTGATGGCCCCGGCGTCAGCGATCGCTGCCCCGCCTAATCCGGCGCGTCGACGCGTCCTGCGCGCCGCGCATCTGACCGACATCCACGTGCGGCCCGACCAACCGGATTTGCAGCACCCCGCCGCCGGCATGGCCGAGGCGATCCGGCACGCGCAAGCCGACGCGCCCGACCTATTGCTCTTTGGCGGCGACTGCATCGGCGACGCGCTCTATACGCCGAAGGACGAGGTGCTCGCGCAATGGGACCTCTGGAACCGCGTGTTCTCCGCGGAGGTGAAAACGCCCGCCAGGCTCTGTCTCGGCAATCACGACATCTACGGCTGGGCCCACAAGGACCGCGCCGCCGCCGAGCGCGATACACTTTACGGCAAGGCTTTCGCGCTGGAGCGGCTTGGCCTGAAGGACCGCTACTATTCGTTCGATCAAGGCGGCTGGCATTTTGTCGTGCTCGACAGCATGCAGCCGGACTACGCGAGCCACCACCACTACATCGCGCAGCTCGACGAGGCGCAGTTCGCGTGGCTCGCACGCGATCTCGCCGCCACGGCGCCAGCCACGCCGATTTGCGTGCTGTCGCACATTCCGATTTTCAGTGCGGCGGCGTTCTTCGACGGGGAACGCGAGCGTGGCGCCGATTGGGTGGTGCCCGGCGCGTGGATGCACATCGATGCTCGCCGTATCAAGGATCTCTTCCGGAAGCATCCCAACGTGAAGGTGTGCCTCAGCGGTCACCTGCATCTGGAGGACGACGTGACGTATCTTGGCGTGCGCTACCTGTGCAACGGTTCGGTATGCGGCGGCTGGTGGAAGGGAAAATACCAGGAGTTCGGCCCGACCTACGCGCGCATCGATTTCTACGACGACGGGAGCGTGGAGAACACGCTGGTGCGGTATCGAGGGGAGTGAAGCAGGGCCGGTTGAAAGCCGGCCCTGCCTCAGCCCGCGAAGAATTTCAGGATGCGCTGCATCGACTTCGCGAGGCGGTCGATCTCCTCCTCGGTGTTGTAGAGGTAGAAACTGGCGCGCGAGGTCGAGGCGAGGCCGAGCTTGCGCATGAGCGGCTGGTTGCAGTGGTGCCCGCCGCGGAGCGCGATGCCGTCCTCGTTGGCGAAGGTGACGACGTCGTGCGCGTGCACGTGCTCGAAGGCGAAACTCACGAGTCCGCTGCGCGGCGCGCCGACGCGCGGACCGATGATGCGGATGCCGGGCAACGTGGAGAGTTTTTCCATCGCGTAGCGCGACAACACATCGTCGTGCGCCGCGATCTGCTCGCGGCCGATCGAGTCCAGGTAATCGCATGCGGCGCCGAGGCCGATGGCGCCGGCGACGTTTGGCGTGCCGGCCTCGAAGCGCTCGGGGGCGGGTTTCCACGTCGCCTGTTCGTAGGTGACCTGCACGACCATGCCGCCGCCCGTTTCATCGGGCGCGAGTTTGTCGAGGAGCGCGCGGCGGCCGTAGAGGACGCCGATGCCGGTCGGGCCGCACATCTTGTGGCCGGAGAAGGCGAGGAAGTCGCAGCCGAGCTGCTGCACGTCGAGCGGCATGTGGCCGATCGATTGCGCGGCGTCGATCACCGTGACCGCGCCGACGGCGCGCGCGCGGCGGCAAAAATCGGCGGCGGGATTGATCGTCCCGAGCGTGTTTGAAACGTGCGTGAACGCGAAGAGCTTCACCTGCGGCGTGAGTAGCGTGTCGAGCGCGGCGAGATCGGGGCCGCCTTCGCCGTCCGCGCCGAGGAGCGGCACGTATTTGATCGTGGCGCCGGCGGCCTTCGCGGCTTGTTGCCACGGCACGAGGTTCGAGTGGTGCTCGAACTCGGTCGTCAGCACGACGTCGCCCGGCTTCAGGTGCGCGTGGCCCCAGCTGCGCGCGACGGTGTTGATGCTCTCGGTGGTGCCGCGCGTGAAGATGATCTCGGACGGATCGGCGGCGTTGATGAACTTCGCCACGCGCGCGCGGGCGCCTTCGTAGGCGTCGGTGGCGCGCATCGACAGGTCGTGCAGGCCGCGGTGGACGTTGCTGTTGTCCTTCTCGTAGTAATGGACGAGCGCGTCGATGACGCGGCGCGGCTTCTGCGAGGTGGCGCCGTTGTCGAGATAGACGAGCGGCTGGCCGTTCACCTGCTGGTGCAGGATCGGGAAGTCGGCGCGGATTTTTTGCGGATCGAGGGACATGGGCGCGGCTCAGTCTTTGTGCGTCTCGGTCGTCGCCTCGGTGGCGTCGTTTTTCAACGCATTGAGCGCGGCGTGCCAGCCGAGCGTGGCGCACTTGATGCGTGCGGGGAAGGAGTGGACGCCCGCGAACGCGGCGAGGTCGTTGATCTCCTCGGGCGGCTCGCCGGTGGTGACGATGCGATGAAATTCGTCGTAGAGTTGCTGCGCCTCGGCGGCCGTCTTGCCCTTCAGCTGCGTCGTCATGAGCGACGCGCTCGCCTGCGAGATGGCGCAGCCCGCGCCGTCGAACGAAATGTCGGCGATGCGGTCGCCGTCGAGCCGCAGGAACACGCTGCACTGGTCGCCGCACGACGGGTTGTCGCCGTGCGCGACGCGGTTGGCCGTGGGCAATTTGCCGCGATTACGCGGGCGGCGGTTGTGGTCCAGAATGACGGACTGGTAGAGGTCTTGAAGGTCGTGCATCGGCCGGCGAGTGGAGTGCCGAAGCTAGTCGGGCCCCCTGCCTTGGCAAACAGAGTTTCGGTCACGCAGACTCAGCCTCCGTCAAGGCGCGCCGGAACACTTCCGCCGGCTGCGCGCCGGAGAGCGCGAGCTTCTGGTTGAAGATAAAGAACGGCACGCCGGTGATGCCCTGCGCGGTCATGCCCTGGGCAAGTTCGCGCACGCGCTGGCGCAGGCCTTCGTTGGCCAGCAGCACCTGGACCTGCTCGGCATGCAGGCCATGCGGTGCGGCGAGTTCCGTGAGCACGGAAGCGTCGCCGATGTCGCGACCCTCGAGAAAATACGCGGAGAAAATTGCGTCGACGAACGCGCGTTGCGCCGCGGAGTCCTGCACGGCAGCGACGAGGATGTGGGCGGAAAGCGTGTTCGGCATCACGCGCACTTTCGCGAAATCCAGCGCGATGCCCGCGTCACGCGCGGCGCTCTCGACGCGGCCGAACATTTCCTCGGGGTCGCCGCCGTAACGCTCGCGCAGGTAGTCGCGGAGGTCGGCGCCCGCCGCGGGCGTGTCGGCGTTGAGCAGGAACGGGTGGTAGCGCACCTGCGCATCGCCGCCGGTTTCGCCGCGGGCGCCGAGCACTTCCGCCAGGCGGCGGCTGCCGATGAAACACCACGGGCAGGCGAAATCCGAAACGACGTCGACGGTGAGCATCGGGCGAGGGAAGCGGTTTGCCGCGGGTTCGCAAGCGCGGCGGGCTACAGCTTCGCGTGGCGGAGGCGAAGGGCGTTGGTGACGACGGTGATCGAGCTGAGGCTCATCGCGGCGCCCGCGAACATCGGACTGAGCAGCCAGCCGAAAAACGGATAGAGCGCGCCGGCGGCAAGCGGCAGGCCGAGGCCGTTGTAGATGAACGCCCAGAAGAGGTTTTGCTTGATGTTGCGGAGCGTCGCGCGACTGAGGTGCGCGGCGCGCACGAGCGCTTGCAGGTCGCCTTTCACCAGCACGAGGCCGGCGCTGTGCATGGCGACGTCTGTGCCGGTGCCCATGGCGATGCCGACGTCGGCGGCGGCGAGGGCGGGCGCGTCGTTCAGACCGTCGCCGGCGAACACTACGCGCTCCCCGCGTGCCTGGTGCTCGCGGACGAGTTCCTGTTTGCGGGCCGGCGTGACCTCCGCGTGGAAGCCGTCGAGCTGGAGTTCGCGCGCGATCGCCTCCGCGGTGGCGGTGCGATCGCCGGTGACCATGTAGATCTTGAAACCTCGGCGCTGCAGCTCGGCCACCGCGGCTGGCGTGGTGGATTTCACGCGATCGGCGAGGGCGATGGTGCCGGCGGGATGACCGTCGATCGAGATGGAGACGAGCGTGGCGGTGGGATGTGCCGCGAGCGTGGTGCCGGCCGCTGCGCGGGTGATTTGGACGCGCTGGCCGTCAACTCGTGCGGAAACTCCGGCGCCGATCTCGGCCCGGAAATCAGTCGCGCTCGCGATCGGGAGGCTGCGCGTCTGAGCGGCCGTGACGATGGCGCGCGCGAGCGGGTGCTCGCTTGGAGCCTCCGCGGCGGCCGCCAACGCGAGGAGTTCGTTGTCGCTGAACCCAGCGGCCGGTTGCACGCCGACGACTTCCGGGCGGCCTTCGGTGAGCGTGCCGGTTTTGTCGATGAGCAAGGTGTTCGCGCCCGCCAGGGCTTCCAGGGCGGCGGCATCCTTCACGAGCACGCCGGCTTGCGCCCCGCGGCCGATGCCGGTGACGAGCGACATCGGCGTCGCGAGACCGAGCGCGCACGGGCAGGCGATGATGAGGACGGAAACGGCGTTGATCAGGCCGTAAAGCCAGCCGCGCTCCGGCACGAGCAGCGTCCATGCGACAAACGACGTCGCGGCGATCGTGAGCACCGTCGGGAAAAACCACGTGATGACCTTGTCCGCGAGGCGCGCGATGGGTGGCTCGCTCTCGATGGCTTGTTCGACCAGACGGACAATCTGCGCGAGCAGCGTGTCGGCGCCGACGCGCTCGGCGCGGTAGACGAACGAGCCGGTGGTGTTGAGCGTGCCGGCGCTGAGCTTGTCGCCCGCTGCTTTGGCGACCGGCAATGGCTCGCCGGTGAGCATCGACTCGTTGATCTCGGCGGCGCCGGCGATCAGCACGCCGTCGACCGGGAGGTTTTCGCCCGGGCGCACGCGCAATACATCGCCAGGTTGGAGCTGCTCGACGGGCACATCGTGCTCGGTGCCGTCGGCGTCGACGCGGTGGGCGATCTTCGGCGCGAGATTCATCAGCGCGCGGATGGCGGCGTCGGTGCGCGCGGTGGCCCGTTGCTCGAGGATCTGGCCGAGCAACACGATCGTGGTCGTGAAGGCCGTGGCCTCGAAGTAGAGCGTGGCGCCGTGACCGGAGAAAAACTGTGCGGGCAAATGTTCCCACAGCAGGACGACGGCGGCGCTGAAGAAATACGCCGCGCCCGTGCCGGTCACGGTCAGGAGAAACATGTTCGGATCGCGTTCGCGAATCGCCTTCGCCCAGCGCCGGATGAATGGCCAGCCGCTCCAGAAAAACACCGGCGTGGTCAGCGCGAATTGCAGCCAGGCCGACTGCTGCATCGTCAGCCAGTCGTAGATGTCGTGTGATGCCATCGGCCACATCGCGAGGACGAGCACCGGCAACGAGAGCGCGGCGGCGACGTAGAATTTCGGACGCAGGTAGCGCTCGTGGGGCAGACCCATGTGCACCGGCTGGTTGGGCGGCGGGAGCGTGTCGGCCGCGGCCGGTGCGTGGACGTGGGCGTGGTGGCCGGCGGATTCCGGCGGGGCGCAATGAGAGTGGGAGGACATGTCAGCGGATCAGTTCGAGTTCGGCCGTGCGCGGAGCGGTGGAAGCGGAACGCGACGCACCGTAGGTAAGGAAGAGAAGGAACGCCAGCGCGATGGGCACCAGCGCGCGGAGGAGCGACGAGCGCCGCGGATAGCCGAGCGTGTCGGCGGATGGGTGGGCGGTTAACGGCGGCATGGAGATGAGTGGTTTCATCGCCGGAGACGGATGCGGCCGCCGAATCTTACACGCTGTGGAGAGCGGCCTGCGAAATGAGTAACCTAATAGGTTACTCGAGAACGTGAGCAGTGGCTGTGCTGCAGAGCGAAGATCTGAAGAATGAGTAACCTATTAGGTTACTCCCCACCGGAGGACGAACACGAGATGCGGTGCTGTTTACTCGCTGCAGTCGCAATCGAGGCAGGCGCCGGCGGCGCAATCCCCGCAGAATTGCTCGAGTTTGGTTTTCAGATTTCGGCGGGCGCGGTGGAGCGTGACGCTGGCGTTGTTCGGTGTCAGGCCGAGTTCGCGCGCGGCGTCCTGGACCGGGGCGCCGTCGAGATCGACGCGCCGCAGCAGCTGCGCCTGCGAGGGCGGCAGTGTTTTCACCAGCGCTTCCATGCAGGTGCAAATCCGGGCCTCGAAAGCCTGACTGGTGGCGACGTCTTCCTCGAGTGCGGACACGAGCGTGCTGAGGGCGTCGTGGCGGCGCCGCGCGGCGCCGGCGGAGCGGTAGTGATCGATGATCGCGTGGCGCAGAAGTTGATAAAACCACGGGATTACCTTCTCGGTTTCGCGGAGCTCGCCGGCGCGTTGCAACGCCTTGACGAGGCCGTTCTGCAGCAGGTCCTCGGCCTCAGCGTCGTTGCCGACCCGGGCGGCGAGGAACGATTTGAAAGTCGCGCGCTGCGCGTTGAGGACGGAAATCAGTTCCTCGGGGCGGGCGGCGGCGGGATCGGGCATGACGTGGAGGTGCGTCGGCGCCGTCGCGGGAACGGGCGGGCACGGCCGTATTACGCCGTGGCGCGGCCAATCCCTTGGGAAAAGTTTTTGGGCTGTCGGCGTAAGATTCTCCGAGGGGTTCCGTCTCCGGAGGCATATCACCCCGCGATGAAATTCCACACCACCGTTTCCCTTTTCGTTCTCGCCACCGGTCTCGCCGCCGTCTCGCCGCTCGCGGCCCAACATCACGGCGGTCATGCCGATGCTCATGCGGCTGCCCCGGCCGCTTCGGCCAAGGGCAAGCTTCTGAAAGTTTCCGAAGTCGACGCCGCCTGGCTCGCGGAGGCGCGCAAAAACTACGCGCTGACCGTGTGCGCCGTGTCCGAGGAAGATCTCGGCGGCATGGGCGAAGCGACCGAATGGGTCTATCGCGCCAAGGGCCAGCCGGATCGCCTGGTGAAGTTCTGCTGCGACGGCTGTATCGGGGATTTCTTGGATAATCCGGCCGCGGGCCTGGCGCGGATTGACGCGGCGGCGAAGCAGAAGGCCGCCAAGTAAATCTCCATGCCGACGCGCGCGCTCATCCTTGTTGCCGCTTTGGCTTTCGCGGGTTCATCGCTGCCCGGCGCCGGCCCGGCGACGCCGGCCGAGTTCCTTCGCGTGATCGCCGAGTCGCCGTCGCTGACGGCGGCCGCGCGCCGTGTGCAGGCGGCGGAGGAGCGCGTGGGGGCGGCGGGATTGCTGCCGAATCCGGAAGCGGAAGGCATGCTCTCGCAGATGCGCGGGCCCATGGGCGAGCGGAACGACATGTATGAAGTCAACGTCCGCCAGCCGCTCCCGAAGAAAGGCGAACGGGCCGCGCAACGCGACCGCGCGCGCGCGGCGACTGCGATGGCCGAAGCCGATTACGCGATGATGGCCGGCGAAATTGCCGCCGAAACCGCGATGGCTCTGGCCGAGGCGGGCAGCGCCGAGGCCAAGATCAAGTGCGTCGAGACGCAGATCGCGCGCCTCGAAGCCGTGCTGCGCGCGATTGAGATCCGACTTTCCACCGGCACGGCCGGCATGGGCGGCACGCGGCTCGCCGACCGCCTGACACTGCAGACGCGTCTTGCGGCGATGCAGCTGATGATCGAGGAGGATCGCCGCATGGCGGCCGACGCGCTGGCGGAGGCGCGCGGGCGACTCGGCCTCGCGCCGGACGCGCCGTTGCCGGCCTTCGTGGTGCCGCCGCGGGCGGAGATCGATCCGGTGAGTTCGCCGAGCGTGGTTCTCGCCGCCGCGCGCACGCAGGACGCCGATGCCATGCGCCAGATGGCCAAGGCGTCTGCGAACCCGATGACGGCGGTCGGCCTGCGTTTCGAGCGCGAGCGCACTGCGATGGGCAACGAGGACACGGTGGGCATCGCGTTCATGTCCGAATTTCCCTGGCGGAGCCGCCGCGCCTCGCGCGCCGAGTTGAAGGCCGCCGAAGCCGATCGCCTTGCCGCGCAAGCCGACGCGACCTCGGCGACGTATCGCATCCGTTCCGCGGTCGCGCGCGCCGAGCGCGCGGAGCGTCTGGCGCAGACCGCGCGCCGCTTGAGCGACGAAACGACGGCGCGCCTGCAGGCCGAATACGACGCCTTTCTCCGCGCCGCCAGCGTCGGCAACCCGAGCGAGTCCACCGTCCTCATGACGGTCGAGCTGCTCGAGAAAACCACCGAGGCCGAGATCAAGACGATCGAAGCCGAACGCGCGGCGCGCCTCGCCGCGGCGGAACTCTGGCGCCATTTCCCGGCGGAACGCTTCCCGCGCGCCGCCCGCTGAGTCTCCCATCTTTTCACCAACCTTCGCTCCCCTTTCCCATGATTCGCACGCTTACCATTTTCCTCGGCACGTTCGTAGCCGGAGCCTTGATCGCCCTCGTCGCACGCGCCGCCTTCTTCGCACCGCACGCGAACGCTGAAGCCGCGCCCGTTGGCGGCGGCGACTATGCGCCGATGGTCACGAACACGCTCGCGCCGGCGAACTCCGCGGCGAAGCCCGCCGCGCCCGTGGCCGATGAGCACGCCGGCCACGGCGCGCCGAAGACCTCCGCACGCGCGGACGCGGCGACCGGCGCGCCGGTGAATACGGTGTGCGCGATTTGCGGCATGCCGGTCGACCCGAAGCTCCCCACCGCGCAATACCAGGGCAAGACGATCGGCTTCGGCTGCAAGATGTGCCCGCCGAAATTCGCGAAGGACCCGGATCGCTGGGGCCCGCTCTATCTCCGCAACGAAACCGCCAAGCGCTGATCCGTCACCATGCGCACGTTGCCCACTCCTCTCGTTGCGCTGTCCGGGCTACTGCTCGGCGCTGCGGTCATCGCGCTGTTGCCGGCGAGTGTTCTCTTCACCGCCGGAGAGCATCACACGCACGCCGATGACGCGCCGACCGGTGAACGTTGGGCATGCCCGATGATGGACTTCATCGGCAACAAGCCCGGCGATTGCCCCGTCTGCGGCATGAAGATGACGAAAGTCACCGCCGGCGAAATCACGCGCGAACAACAGCGCCGCATGGGCGTGGAAGTAGCGACTGTGACCGAAGGTCCGGCGCAAGTGCTGGTGCGCGCTTACGGCGCCGCGGAATACGACAACCGCTTCACGTCCGTCGTGATCCCGCGCGTCGCCGGGCGCATCGTGAAGCGCTACATGGCGACTTGGGGCTGCTGCGAAGATGTCGCCGCGGGCGCGCCGATCGTCGATCTCTACAGCCCCGAGGTTTTCAGCGCGCAGGGCGAATTGCTTGCCGCGATGAAGCTCGGCGACCAGGTCACCGTGGATGCGATCAAGCAGCGCTTTGCGCGCTGGAATCTCGCCGACGTCGCCCAAGCCGTGCTCAACGGCGAGGCGCCGCGCGATACCATCACGATCCGCTCGCCCGTCGCCGGGCAGGTGTTGATGCGCGAGTTTGAGAAGGTGAACGAAATGCTCGAACTCGGTAAAGAGGTGATGGCGGACACGCCGCTCATGACGCTCGTCGATCCGGACAAGATGACCGTCGTGGTCCACGTGCCGGAGCTGCGGGCGAACTTTCTGCGCGAAGGCCAGCCGGTCGAACTCGAGAGTGACGACCGCGGTCCGTTGCCCGAGATCAAGGCGACCATCGCGCGTCTTGCCCGCGAAATCAGTCCGGAGATCCGATCGCGCGAGGTGCGCATCTACGTCACCGGCGCGAGCAAGATCCTGCAGCCTGGCTCGCTCGTGGCGGCGAAAATGAAAGGCGCCCTCGCGCCGGATCTGCAGCCGGCGAATCCGAGCAATCCCGACACGTGGGGTAAGTTTGCGTTGATTCCGAAGACCGCGGTGCTCTCGACCGGCGTGCGCCACGTCGCGTGGCGCGTGGCCGAGCGCTTACCTGACGGACGCCTGCGCTTCGAACTCGCGCCGCTCGCGCTCGGGCCGCGCATCGAGGACGAGTCCGGCAACGACGTATATGTGGTGCGCGCCGGACTGAAGCCCGGCGATGAAGTCGCCGCGCAAGGCGTGTTTCTCATCGACAGCCAGGCGCAGCTCGCGGGCACGCCGAGTTTGCTGTTTCCGCACGGCGCCGTCGGGCCTGCGGGTGGACATCAGCACTGAAATGCGCCGCGCGCGGTCGTAGCCCCGAACCTCGCCGATCACCCCGTTCACCCGGTCGAGAGTCACTCAACTCTCAACCCTCAACTTTCCACCACCTCGTGCTCTCCTTCGTCATCCGCAACACCTTCCTCACGCTCGCCGTCGCATTCGGCCTCGCCGCTGCCGGCATCTGGGGGTGGCGGCACGTGCCCGTCGACGCTATCCCTGACCTGAGCGACAATCAGGTGATCGTGTGGGCGGAGTGGCCGGGCAAGAGCCCGCAGGACATGGACCAGCAGGTGACGTCCCGGCTCGCGCGCGAGTTGCAGGGGTTGCCCGGCGTCCAGACCGTGCGCGGTATGTCGCTCTACGGCGCGAGCTACCTCTACGTGATTTTCGAGGAGCGCCGTGATCTCTACGAATGCCGCACGCGCGTGCTGGAGCGGCTCTCGCAATTGCAGGGCCTGCTGCCCGCGGGCGTGAATCCGCGGCTTGGACCCGATGCAACCGCGATGGGGCAGGTCTATGCGTTCACGTTGCAGGGGCCGAAGAGCGTCGAACAAAAGCGCTACGTGCTCGACCAGGTCGTCGTGCCGGCGCTGCGCGCGGTGCCGGGCGTCGCGGAGGTCGCGCCCGCGGGCGGCATGGTGCGCGAGTATCAAATCGACGTCGACCCGACGCGCCTCGAGGAGCAGGGGCTCACGTTGGACATGCTGATGATGGCCGTGCAGAACGCCGGCCGCGACGTCGGCGCCATGAGCGTGGAACAGAGCGGCGTCGAAACGATGATTCGCGGCGTGGGCTTCATTCGCTCGGTGGCGGACGTCGAGAACATCATTGTGCGCGGCGATCGCATCAAGGGCGCGGGGCTGCGCCTCGGCGACCTTGCGGAGGTTCACCTCGGCGGGCAGTTCCGGCAGGGCGTGCTCGCCGATGGTTATCAAGAGCACGTCGGCGCAATCATCGGGATGCGCGTGCGCGAGGACCCGAAGACCGTGATCGATGCGGTGAAGCAGCGCCTGGTCGACTTGAAGCCGACGCTCGAGCGCGAGCAGCTCAGCGTGGTGTCGTTCTACGATCGCTCGCAGCTGATCCGCGAAACGACCGCCACGGTGACCGACACGCTGCAGGAAGCGGTCGTGACGACGGTGATCGTCGTCGTCGCCTTCCTGCTGCACGTGCGCGCGAGTCTCGCGGTCGCGGTGAGTTTGCCGTTGGGCATGCTGTTTACGTTTCTGGTCATGCACGTGTTCGGCGTGGGCGCGAACATCATGAGCCTCGCCGGCATCGCGATCGCGATCGGCGTGATGGTGGATTTCGGCATCATCATGACCGAAAACATCACGCAGCACCTGGTGGACCTGCAGGAGAAATGCCGGCGCGAGGGACGCGAGATGCCGCACTCGCCGTTCAACGAGGAGATCACCGAGACCGTGATCCGCGCCGCGCAGGAAGTGGCGCGTCCGCTGCTCACGTCGGCCGCGACGACGGTCATTGGCTTCCTTCCGATCTTCGCGCTGAGCGATCAGGCCGGACGACTGTTCGAACCGCTCGCCTTGACGAAGTCGCTCGCGATCAGCGGCGCGGTGCTGTTCGGCACGTTGCTCGTGCCGGTGCTCTGCCGGTTGCTGCTGCCGCCGTGGCATGTGCGCAAGCCGGTGCTGATGGTGCTCACGGGGCTGGCTGCGGGTCTCGCGTTCGGTTGGTTCGTGCGCGACGGCTGGACGCTGCCGATGGAATACGGCCGCTGGGCGATTACGATTCCCGGCTGGTTGTTTGCGCCGTTCTTCGCGGCGCTGGCCGGCCTGGCGATGTGGCGGATCGGCCGCGAGCGGCTGGTGAACTACGAGGAGAATCCGATGAGCCACGCGATCCACGTGGCGTATGAATGGGCCTACGCGCGCATCCTCCGGCACAAGGTCGCTTTCACGCTGGTGATCGGTTCGCTCGCCCTGGGCGGCTATTTGCTCGGCGCGGGCTGGCCGACCGTCAGCTGGCCGCTGCACAAAGTTTTCGCGCTGGCCGGAGCGGACTTCTCGCGCACGACGCTTGACCAGCGGATGACGAAACTTTTCCCCGGCGTTGGCTCGAGCTTTTTGCCGCCGCTCGACGAGGGCAGCTTGTTGTTCATGCCGTCGATTCCGGCGAGCGGCGGACTCGGCGAGACGCAGCGCATCATGCTGCAACAAAATCGGCTGATCGAGTCCGTGCCGGAAGTTGCGAGCGTGATGGGCAAGATGGGCCGCGCCGAGACCGCGCTCGATCCTGCGCCGCTCGGCATGATCGAGACTGTCGTGCTGCTGAAGCCTTACAACGAGTGGCCGGTGCACGAGATCCCGCGTGCCGACGGCACGATGGAGAAACGTCCTCGCACGCTCGCCGAGGTGCGCGCGGCGCTGGCGGCGATCACGGACATTCCCGGCGTCGCGCCGAGTTGGCTGCAGCCGATCGAGACGCGCGTCGTGATGCTGTCCACCGGCATCCGCAGCCTGATTGCTCTGCAGGTGCTCGGCGACGACAGCGACGAACTCGAGCGCTTCGCCGAAGCGGCGGAAAAAATCATCCAACCCACACCCGGCGCGGTGGACGTGCAGATGCAGCGCGAGGGCGGCAAGCCCTACGCGGAGATCCGCCTCGATCCGGCGAAGGTGGCACGCTTCGGCCTGAGCAACGAGGCGATCATGCGCAGCGTGGAATCCGCGTTCGGCGGCATGGCGGTGACGTATTCGGTCGAAGGGGCGCTGCGCTATCCGGTGCGCATCCGCTACGCGCGTGAGCGCCGCGATGATCCGGATGAGTTGCTGCAGCTGCAGATTCCCGCGAACGCCGAGCATGGCGCGGTGCCGTTGACCAACTTGCTGGCAACTCCACGCGTGCACGTGTTGGAACTCGGCGAGGGCGCGCCGGCCGCAGCGGAACTGAGTGCGAGCCTGCCGCTCGCGGATCAGCGCAATTTCACGATCCTCTCCGCGCGGCGCGCCGAAATCACGGTGGCGGCGGGCGATCAATTGCCGGAGCGGCTGCAGCGGGCGATCGCCGCGGGGCAAATCCGCGTGAGCGCGACGCGCCCGAGCGAGGCGGGTCTGACTTACACGATCGGGCCGATGGCGATCCGCTCCGAAGGCGGCAAGCGCACGCAATACGTGCTGCTCAACGCGCGCGGTCGCGGCGAGGTCGAGGTGGTGCAGGGCGCCGAGGCGCGGCTGCGCGAGGCGCTGGCGGACGGACGCCTCACATTGCCCGCGGGGGCGACGTATCGTTGGGTCGGTCGCTACGAGCAGAAAATCAAGGCCGACCAGACGCTGCGCTGGATCATTGCGGTTTCGATGACCGTGATGGTGGTGCTGATCTATGTGGGCACACGCTCGTGGCTGATCACGGCGATCATCGTGCTCGCGAATGCGACGGTGACGACCGCGGGCGGCTTTTTCTTCGTCTGGCTGTGGGGCGCTGAGATGACGACCGCGGTGGTCGTCGGCTTCCTCGTGTTGCTCGGCGTGATGTTCAACGACGGCATTTTGCTCGGCAGCTACATCCAGGAGCAGTTCAAGACGCATCCGGGCACGCTGGACGAGGTGAACCGCCGCGTGTTCCTCGCGGGCCTGCGCCGCCGTCGGCCCGCCATCATGACGAACGCGACGACTTTGCTCTCGCTGATCCCGGTGCTGTGGGCGACGGGACGCGGCTCGGAGCTGATGGTGCCGATGGTGCTGCCCGTGGTGGGCGGCATGATCTTCGATGTCGTGTCGCTGTTCTCCGTGCCGGTGTTCTACACTTGGTATTGGGAGCGCCGCCTCGCGCGCGAAGCGGCCGAGCGTGCGTCGCTCGCCGCGGCGAGCCAGTCCGCTGGAGTAACCTAATAGGTTACTCCAGCGCGAGGCGCAGACCGTGTTTTCCCTCTGGGCGGCCGAGGAAAGTGTAACCTATTAGGTTACACCTGGGCCGACGCCAGAGCTTCGTTCGCGAGCTTGGCGGCGGTCAGGCGGTTTTCCGTCCCGAGCTTCTCGAGGATGCTCGCCACCTGTTTTTTCACGGTGCCGGTGGTGTTGGCGAGGATGACGGCGATCTCCGGATTGCTTTTGCCCTGGGCAATCCAGAACAGCACCTCGGCTTCGCGCGGGGTGAGCGCGCAAGTGCGTTGGAGCAGGGCAGGGCCATCGAGCAGCGGTTCGAGCAGCAGCGTGGCGCATTCGGCGTCGCCGAGCTCGGCAAAGCGGCGGATGCGCAACCGGCCGCGGCCCGTCGCGATCTCGAGCGGCTCGGCGACACGCGACTCGACCGCCGCGAGCAGCGGTGAAGGCAGGGCTTCAGTCGCCGCGAGGGGAAAATGCTCCGCGATCAACCGGCTCGCGCGCACCGTGGCGAAAAGAATCTGACCGTCGAGCGTGGCGACGAGGACGGCGCGATCGAGCGAGTGGCGGAGCGAGCGCTCGGCTTCCTCGCGTCGTGCGACCTCCGCCTGCAGTTCCGCGCGGAGGCGGCGCAGTTCGAGGTGCACGCGCACGCGGGCGAGGACTTCGGCGGGTTGTAGGGGCTTCGTGACGTAGTCGACGGCGCCGGCTTCGAGGCCCGCGACCTTGTCGGCCACCTCGCCGTGAGCGGTCACGAAGATGACGGGAATCTCGCGCGTGGCCGGATCGGCGCGGAGGCGCCGGCAGGTCTCGACGCCCCCGAGTCCGGGCATCGAGACGTCGAGGAGGATGAGATCGGGTGCGGCTTTCGCGACGAGCTTGAGCGCGCGCTCGCCGCTGTCGGCCAGCAGCACGCGGTGGCCGGCGGCGCTCGCGGCGTCGATCAGCAGCGCGAGATTGGCGGGGACATCATCGACGACGAGGAGCGTGCTCATGGGGAATGGGGGATCGGTCGCGCGCACGCCGCCGCGATCCACGCGCGCAAGGGCGCGAGCTCGGCGTGAGCGGCGAAATGCGCGAGCGTGTCGAGGAATGGCGCGGCATCGGGTTGGGTGGCGCGGGCCGCAGCCAACGCGGCGCGCATGGCCACGAGGTCGCCGAGATCGGCGAGTTCCTCGAGTTGCGCGAGGGTGGACGACGCCGGCACGCGCCAGTCCGGCGGCAGTGTTTCCGGCAGGGCGAACGGCGCGGCGCTGTCGGCGGTGGTCCATTCGAGGTTCAGCAGGCGGCCGATCGCGGCGAGGAGCGAGGCGGCGCGGAGCGGTTTCGGCTCGAACTCGTCGCAGCCGGCTTCGAGTGCCTGCGCGCGGTCGAGCGGGAAGACGCTGGCGGAGATCGCGATGATGCGCAGGGCGCCGCCGTGCGGGAGCGCGCGGAGGCGGCGTGTCGCAGCGAGTCCGTCGAGCCCGCGCAGCCGGAGATCCATCAGCACGAGATCCGGAGCGTGTGCGGCAACTTGGGCGAGGGCGGCTTCGGCGGTCTCGGCTTCGTCGACGAGGAAACCGAGCGGCGCGAGCAAGGCGCGGAGCACCTCGCGGTTGACGGCCTCGTCGTCCACGACGAGCACGTGCCGCCGAGGGCCGCGATAGCCGGTGGGAATTTTCTCGGTGGCCGCGGGCGGCGTGCCGAGCGCGGGTGGCAATTCGACGGCGAACGAAAAGCGACTGCCTGCGCCCGGTGAACTTTCGACGGTAATCTCGCCGCCCATGAGGCGCACGAGACGCTGGCTGATGGCGAGCCCGAGTCCGGCGCCGTGCGCGGAGAGCGCGGGACCGGCGGCTTGGTGGAAGAGGCCGAAGATCGCAGCTTGGTCGGCCGCCGCGATGCCGATGCCGGTGTCGGCGACGGTGAAACGGATGCGGTGCTCGTGCGCGGCGACGCGCAGCTCGATCCGGCCGTGCTCGGTGAATTTGAGCGCGTTGCCGAGGAGATTGTAGAGCACCTGTCGCAGGCGCGCTTCGTCGGCGAGCACGAGATCGGGCAGGGGCGTTTCGCCGTGGAGCGACCACGCGAGCGATTTTTGCGCGGCGCGGGGCTCGAAGACCTCCGTGAGATGCGCGAGCAAACGGGAGAGCGAGACGGGTTGCGGTGCCAGTTCCACCTTGCCGGCCTCGATCTTGGCGAGGTCGAGCACATCGTTGATGAGGTGGAGCAGGTGGTCGCCGCTGGCGTGGACGGTGTCGAGCTGGCGACGTTGCTCGGGCTCGAGGCGCGGCGACTGGCGGAGAATTTGCGCGTAGCCGAGGATGGCGTTGAGCGGCGTGCGCAGCTCGTGGCTCATGCTGGCGAGGAAGACGCTCTTCGCGCGGTTGGCGGACTCGGCGGCGTCGCGCGCCGCGACGAGTTCGCGTTCGTGCGCGCGCAACTCGGCGGTGCGCGCGGTGACGAGTCGCTCCAGTTCTTCGTTGCGCCGGCGCAAGGCGCGGTTGCGCCAGCGCACGACGCCGACGATCGTCGCGGCGGCGCCCGCGCCGTAGAGGCCGAGCGCCCACCACGCGAGCCACCACGGCGGACGGACGGTCAGGTCCAAAACGGCGGGTCGGCTTGCGTGTCCGTCCGCATCGCGGGCGAAGGCGGTCAAGCGATGCCGGCCTGGCGGGAGCGAGCGGAGGTCGACGGTGCCGGAGGCAGAGGCCACGGGCGGGGTGTCGTCGAGCTGACGCACGAAGCGCAGGTGGCGGCTGTCGAGTCGATCGGTGGCGAGGTCGATCTCGAGATCCCGGCGGGCGAAGTCGCGCGCGAGCGGCGTTGCGGCCAACGCGAGCGGCGTGCCGTCGCGATCGCGGAGGGTTGCGATGCGGGTTTGAAACGCGCGCGGTTGCACGGCGCCGGCGGGCAGTTCGATGCGCACGAGTCCGCTGGAGCCGCCGAGCCACAGGATTCGGCCGGCGGGTCCGTTTTCCTCGAGGAAAGTGGGATTTTCGCCGATCGTTTCCGCGACTTGAAACGGCAGACGGGTCGTCCCGCCCGCAGGGTCGAGGCCCCAGAACTGGCGACCGCGCCAGGGGCCGGCGGCGTCGTCCTTGCCTTGCAGGCGCACCCACCAGCGGCCGTCGATGCCACCGGCGAAGCTGACGGCTTGCGTGTCGGGCAGCGCGAGCCGGGCGGCGACATTGCCCGCTTCGACGAAGCGAGCGGCGCTTTCGTCGAAGCGGAACACCCGCCCTTGATCGAGCACGAGAATGTCTTCACCCACACGCGCGAGCGCCGGGATGCCGTCGAGCTTGGCGCTCAGCAGGCCGCGGGCGCCGGGAATGGCTTCGACCTGCGGATGGTCGCTCGTTGCTTCGCGCACGCGCACGAGGCCTTGGCCGAGCGTCGTCAGCCAGAGCGAGCCGTCGCGGCCCTGCGCCACGTTGCGCACTTCGGCCTCGATTCCCGGCACGCGCTGGAGCGCCGGTGCGCCGTCCGCGGGGCGGCGCGCCACGAAAAAGCCGTTGCTGTCGGCGAGGGCGTAAACGCGCTCCGGACCGGGCAGCCGGCGGGCAAATTGATACGATCCGCCGGTGACGAGGCGCTCGATGGTGCCGTCGGCGGCGATCGTGTGGACGTCGTTGTTGGTGGCGACGGCGAGTTCGCCGTCCGTGACGTCGAGCGACCAGACGTTGGCGCCGACGCCCGGCACGGATTCGAAGCGCGCGTTGGCGGGAGGTTGCGCCGGCGTGAGGCGGAACAATCCTTCGGAGGTGCCCACGTAGAGCCGCCCGGCATGACGCGCGATCGCCTTCACGACGCCGTAGCCGAGGCCGTTGACGTGGGTGAAGCGCGTGATCGAGGCCGGCCAGTCGAGCCGCGCGATGCCGCGGTCGAGGGAGATCCAGAGACCGCCGCTGCGGTCGGCGAAGAAGCGCGACGAGAGCGAGCCTTGCAGGCCGTTGGCGCCGTCGAGGTAGTGCAGCAGACGTCCGTCGCGATCGAGGGCGAGCACGCCGCCGGGACGTTGCGAAATCCAAATCGAGCCGTCCGCGAGGACGAGGCCCGCGCTGATGCGATGGCGCCGGAGGCGGTCGTCGACCTCGGTCGGCCAGCGCGACAACGCGCCGTCGCGCAACCGCCAGAAACCGTCGGTCAGCGTGCCGAGCAGCCACGTGCCATCGGGTTGCGAGGCGACGAGCGTCACCCAGTTGGAATGGACCACGGGTGCATCGGTGACGATGCGCCAGCGTTCGCCGTCGAAAGCTCGCAAAGCCGCGCCGCGCTCGTGGACCACAAACTCGCCGCCCACCGCCCAGCCGGTCAGACGCGAGCCTGGCGACCACGTGAATCGACCGTCGTGCCACCGCAGCCAGCCCGAACTCGTCACGAAATACACGCCGTGCGGCAGCACCGCGAGGTAGAACACCGCGCCGAACTCGCGCGCCTCCGGCGGCAATTTTTCGCGTAACGAGTGAAATGTTCGTCCGCCGTGGCCGTCGTCGTCGAGGTGCCCGAGTTCGTTGACTCCGCCGATCCAGAGGCGGTCATCGGCATCGAGTCCCAGCGAGTAGATGAACAGCCCGCCGATCTCGATCCGCCCCCAGCGCTGGCCGTCGAACGTCAGCACGGCGTCGCGATTGCCCACGTAGAGGCGTCCCGCGCGGTCTTGCACGGCGTTCCAGGTTTGGTTGTGCCCTTCGTAGTCGGAGGGCAGGAACGACTGCACAAACGGCAACCCGCGTTCGTTGGGCCCGCGCTCGCTGGCGAGGGAGGGCGCAGCCGTCGCGAAGCACGCGCACAGGATGCCGAGCACGGGCAGGCCCAGGCGGGGTGGACGGGGGAAGGTGGAAGCCATCGCGGGATTATGTCACGGAGCCCATGCCGCGGGACATACCTCCGTGGAGGTATTCTATCCTCGGCCCGCGCCAACTAGAATGTGCGGCGATGAAAGCACCCCTCTCCACGCTTCTCGGTGCCGCTGTGCTGCAGATGGCCGCGTGCCTGACCGCTCGGGCGCAGCTGCCCAGCGGCGCGCAAGTCGTCAGCGGCGACGTGAACATCGCCCAAGCCGGCAACGCGATGACGCTCACGCAGGCGTCGCGCAACGCGATCGTCAACTGGCAGTCGTTCAATCTCGGCGCCGGCGCGTCGCTCCGCCTGCAACAGAGCGGTGCCGATGCGGCCATGCTGGCGCGCGTGGTGGGCAACGATCCATCGCAACTGCTCGGTTCGCTCAAGGCCGATGGAAAACTTTTTCTTATCAACCCGCGCGGCGTCGTGGTTGGTCGAGACGCGGTGATCGACACGGCGGCGTTCATGGCGTCGACGCTGGACGTGAGCGACGAGGCTTTCCTGCGCGGCGGTGCGCTGACGCTGAGTGGCGACAGCGCTGCCGGCGTCGTGAACCTCGGCCAGATCACCGCGCGCGAGGGCAACGTGCTGCTGTTCGCCCACACCGTGAAAAACGCCGGCGAAATCAACGCGGTGCGCGGCACGGTCGGCCTCGGTGCGGGCACGGAGGTTTATCTGGCGTCGGCCGACGCGCCGGACTTCGTCATCAAGACCAAGCTCACCACCACGGAAAAAACCGGCGTGGAAAACTCCGGTGCGATCGCGGCCGCACAGGCGCAGCTCGAGGCCGCCGGCGGCAGCCTCTACGAACTCGCCGTCAACCAAAGCGGCGTCGTGCGCGCGACCGGCTCCACCGTGCGCAACGGCCGCGTGCTCCTCACCGCCGCGGGCGGCACGGTGGGTGTGAGCGGGGAAGTGTCCGCGCGCGACGCCGACGGCTCCGGCGGCGAGATTCTCGTCGGTGGCGACTACCGTGGCGGCAACGCCGCCGTCGCGAACGCCGCGCGCACCGTCGTCACCGCGAGCGCCACGCTCGACGCCAGCGCCGCTGCACCTTCCACGGCGGCGAATGCCGGCCGCGTCATCGTGTGGGCCGACGACGCGACGCGCTTCTGGGGCACGCTGCACGCGACCGGCGCCGGCGGCGGCTTCGCCGAGGTCTCCGGCAAGCGCTGGCTCGACTTCAATCCCGCCTCGACCGTCCAGCTCGGCGCCGGCGGCACGTTGCTGCTCGATCCCGACGCGCTGCTCATCAGCACGGCCGCCGACAGCGGCACGAGCACGAGCGGCACGAACCCTTTCACGTTCGGTGCGACCACCACGCCCGCGACGCTCAACGTCACCACGCTGCAGAACCAGCTCGCGATCTCGAACGTCATTCTCGACACGTCCACTTCGAGCGGCGACATCACGTTCAACAGCGCCGTCACCTGGGCGACGAACAACTCCCTGACGGTTCGCTCCGGCAACAACATCAACCTCAATGCCAGCCTCACCGGCGGCGCTGCGAGCACGCTGGCGCTCTACGCCGGACGTGAGGCCACCGCGCCGGGCGAGCAGGGGCTGGAAGACATTCGCGGCGAGGCCACTTTGGATAGCAGTGCGACGATCTCTGTCGGGAAACTCATCTACGGCGCCAACGCGCAGTCGGTCGCTCCCGCCGGCTATACGCCGGTGTCGCCGGCGCGCAGCGGCTTGCTCTGGCTTTTCGGGAATATCGCGGTCGACACGCTGGAGGTCGATCTCGCCGGAGGCGCGGCGGGCGTGTTGACCAACGGAACGAACAACGCCATCGGCGCCTTCCGCACCAGCGGCTCCGGCACATTGAGCAGCGCCTACGTGATGGATCACCAAGGCGGACTCGACGTGATGCTCAACTCGGAGACAGCGGGAGGGCCTTACCTGCAATTCATCACGCCGGGCACGCTGACGCTCAAGAGCGGTAGCAGAGTAAACTTCGAAACGGCGGGCACCGCGTTGTTCGCGTCGACCGGTGGCGCATTCGTCAATGAGGCCGGCGCTTCCGTGTTTGGGGCGAATGCGCGCTTCCTGATTTATTCGAGCAGCACGGCCGCGACGACCAAGGGCGGCCTCGTGGGCACGGAGGTGTTCAATCATCCCTTCAGCAACACCGACGACTACACCGGCGACGCCGTCTCGCGCTTCTTTTATTCCGCCGCCTCCGGTTCGCCGATCCTCACCTACACGG
Source organism: Candidatus Didemnitutus sp. (assembly GCA_041906465.1). Taxonomy (GTDB): domain Bacteria; phylum Verrucomicrobiota; class Verrucomicrobiia; order Opitutales; family Opitutaceae; genus Didemnitutus. The sequence continues at coordinate 124,661 of JAYRJE010000002.1, forward strand.
CCAACAGCTTCACGCGCACCTACGGCGCCGCGAATCCCGCGCTCACTTACACAACGACGGGCTGGCAAGTCGGCGTAACCAACGACGTGACCGGCGCGCCTGCGCTGTCCACGAGCGCGACGCAAAGCTCGGGCGTCGGCGGCTATGCGATCAACATCAGCGCGGGCACGCTCGCGTCGTCGAACTACGATTTCAGCTTTGTGCCTGGCACGCTCACGATCGAGAAGGCGCCGCTCACCGTCACGGCCAGCAACGCCACGCGCCGCGTGAACCTCGAGAACCCGACCTTCAGCGCGAGTTATAGTGGCTTCGTGCTCGGCGAGAGCGCCTCCGCGCTCAGCGGCACGCTCAGCCTCACGACGCCCGCGACGTCCGCGTCGCCGGTCGGCAGCTACGCCATCACGCCGTCCGGCCTCACCGCGGCGAACTATGCGATTACGTTTGTGCCCGGCGTATTGAACATCACCGCCAACGCCGCGTTGCTCATCACCGCCAACAGTTTCACGCGCACCTACGGCGCGGCGAACCCGACGTTCACGGCGACCTACAGCGGCTTCGTCGGCGGCGACAACGCCTCGATGGTCACCGGTTTGCAGTTCAACACCGCAGCCACGCAATCCTCCGGCATCGGCGCCTACACGATCACGCCCTTCGGCGCCACGGCGACCGGCTACGACATCAGCTACGCGCCCGGCACGCTCACCATTGAACGCGCGCCGCTCACCATCTCGGTGCCGAACCAGTCCCGCTATTACGGCGATGCGAACAATCTCACCGCCAACTTCAACGGCCTCGTCAACGGCGACACGTCGTCCGTCGTCAGCGGTCTCAACCTCGCGACCGCCGCGACGCCGGCTTCGAATGTGGGCACCTACGCCATCACCGCTTCCGGCGCGTCCGCGGCGAACTACAGCATCACTTACTCGCCCGGTTCGCTCAGCGTGCTGCCCGCGCCGCTCTCGGTCACGATCGCCGATGCCACCCGTCGCTACGGCGACGCCGATCCGGTCTTCACCTATTCCATCGGCGGGTTGAAGAACGGCGACAGCGCCAGCCTCGTGACGATGAACAATCTCGCCTCGCTCGCGAGTGCCACGGCTGGAATCGGCGCCTACGGCATCATTGGTTTTCCGTCGACCGCGTCGTCGAACTACACCGTTCCGGCCCAAGTCTTCGGCACGCTCACGATCACGCCGCGTCCGGTCACGATCACGGCGGACAGCCAGACGCGGCTCTACGGCAATCTCGACGCGCCCTACACGGCCACGTTCAGCGGCCTCGCGTCGTTCGACACGCCCGCGATTTTCGGCCCGCTGAGTTTCTCCACTCAGGCCACGCAGACGTCCGGCGTGGGCGATTGGGGCCTGATCTTTTCAAACGTCTCGAATCCGAACTACACCGTCACGCCGGTCTTCGGCAAAATCTCGATTTTGCCCGCGCCGCTGAAAATCACCGTCGGCAACGCCAGCCGCAGTTACGGCCAGGCGAATCCCGCGTTCACTTACACGATCGAAGGTCTGAAGAACGGCGAAAGCACGAACGTCATCTCCGGTTTCGCGCTCACGACCTCGGCCAATGCGACCTCTTCTGCCGGCACCTACGCCATCAACGTCGCCGGCAGCGCCCTCAACTACGCGCTCACGGTCCTCCCCGGCACGCTGACGATCAACCGTCTTGCCGCCGCGATCACGGCGAGCAGCGCCAGTCGCACCTACGGCGACGCACTCACGGCGTTCAACGCGAGCTTCACCGGTTTCCTGCCGGGGGACCTCGCACTCGCGCAGTCTAATTGGCAGCTGAACAATCCCGAGCGGGCGACGCTCGCCGCCGGCGCCTATGAGGTCGGCTTCAACGAACTCCAACCGTCTGTCGGCGCGGCGTTGCGGCAAAATTACGACATCACGGTGACACCGGGCGTCCTGAGTATCGCGCGCCGCGTCATCACTGTCACCGTGCCCAACGCGTCCGTGCCCGCCGGCGAATTGCCCGGCCGTTTTCCCGCCACCGCGACGGCGCCGGTGAGCGGCGGCGTGGGCTTCAGCGTCAGCGGTCGCACGTTGGCGACGAATGCTTCCGCGCCGGGCGTCTACGCGCTCACGCCGGAGATCACCCCCGAGACCGGCTTCACGCTCGAAGAACTCGCGCGCTACTACGACTTCCGCAGCACCAGTGGCGTCCTCACGGTCACGATTCCGCGTCCGGTGAAGGATGTCGTCGTCCTCGATCCGATCACGCTCACCAACACCACGCTCACGACCACGACGACGATCAACACCAACACCACGTTCGATCCGGCCACGATCACGCTCAATCTCGACAACAAGATCACGGTCGCCGCCCCGCGGGACGTCGCCTTCGACACCCGCCCGCTGACGAAGACCGAGTTCGGCAGCTACTTCGCTTCGTTTGCCGGCGAGATGGATCAGGTGCGGGCGTCGCTGAGCGGCAACTATGGGAGTTTCCTCGGCGGCAAAGGCAAAGAAGGCAGCGCCTACGAGAGCATGAGCGCCGGCGCGCGTGACTTGCTGGCGCGTTGGATGAGCGGCTCGCTCTCCGTGGACAGCTTGCGCGGCCTGATCGCCGCCGGCGATGCCGACGCGAGCGCGGCCTTCGGCTTCATCCTTCCGACGCTGGTCGAGCGCACGCGGGACAAGAAAACCGAAGACCTGTCGCCCCTCGACCGCGACGTTCTCGGCCGTCTCGCCGATCTCACCGAGCAGCGCCGCTCCGACACCGTGCGGATCGCCCAGCAGAAATACGACGCGATGATCAAAGCGAACGCCGAGCGCGCCGAGCTGAACGGCCTCGCGACGCTCTTCATCGGCCCCGGCGATTTCAAAAGCATCGTCGAAGGTGCCACGCAGGAAGCACTCGGCGCCTATCTCGGATCGACGCTCGGTGCGGGCGGCGCCAGCACCGCGGCGCTGACGGCGGTCTTCAGTGTCACCGCCGTGCTGAAGGCGGTGTTTCCGGCGGTGCAGCCTTACGTGCTGTCCGCCACCGCGTCCGCCGGTCCCGCCATCGTCGTCGCCAACATGATGGTGCTCGCCGTCCGCGCCGTGCAGATCGGCGAGAGCGTGAAGAACGAAAAGGACTTCAACGCGCTGATGAGTTCCTGGCGGCTCGGTCAGCAGATCACCTCGATCGCCGACCTGAAGAGCAGCGCGATGGACCAGGACATGAAGCTCTCGACTCTGATGCTCTCCGCCGAATTCCTTAAACCCGGCCCATGAAATACCCACTCCTGTTCTCCCTCGCGTTGATTGCGGTCGCTCCGCTGTCCGCGCAGATCGACGCGCCGAAGAATCCGATGACCGCGCTGCTCCCGCAGCCCGACGAGTCAGTCGTCTTGCCCGCGCTGCGCGCGATCGTCGTGGTTCCCGATGAGTCCGCCGCTGCGTCCGCCGCGCCCGTGCCCGGACTCGACGCGAGCCGCGTGCCGTGGCTGCAAGGCGCCGAATTTGCGCGCGACGTGACGCCCTTCCTCGGCCAGCCCGTCTCGCTCGGCTCGCTCGAGCGATTGCAGCAGGTCATTCGGCTGCACCTTCAATTCGCCGGCCGGCCCTTCGCGCGCGTCTACGCGCCGCCGCAGGACATCACCGACGGCGTCGTGCGCATCGTGGTGCAATTCGCCACGCTCGACGGCGAGGTGCGGCTTGATGGCGCGAAGTGGTTCGCGCGGGAGCGCTACACCGGCGCGCTCCGCCTGCGGCCGGGCGAGGCGCTCGACGCCGCGGCGCTCCACGCCGATCTGGCGTGGCTCAATCGCAATCCCTTCCGCCGCGTCACGCCCGTCATCGAGGCTGGCGAGCAGCCCGGCACGACGCGCGTCACGCTGCGCGCGGAGGAGCGTTGCCCGTTCACGCTCAACGCCGGCTGGTCCAACACCGGCACGACGGCCACGGGCGAGCAACGCGCCAACGCCGGCCTGCAATGGGGCAACGCTTTCGGTCGCGGCGATCTGCTCAGCCTCGGCGTGGCCGGCGACACCGAGTGGAAACACCTGCGCAGCTACAACGCCGGCTACACAGCGTTCCTTCCGTGGCGGCACGTGCTGTCGTGGCAGGGCGCGTATTCCACCATTTCGTCGGCCTTGCCCGCGCCGTTTGCGCAGGCCGGCAAGAGCTGGCAGCTCGGCGCGCGTTACGAAATCCCGCTGCCGGCGACGCGTGCGGGCGCGAGGCAGAGCCTGAGCTTCAGCGCCGATTTCAAGTATTCGGACAACACGCTGGAGTTCGCGACGATTCCGATCACCGGCAATGTCACGCACATCGCACAGCTCGGCGCGCACTACGATCTGAGCTTCGCCGCGCTCGGCGGCCAGAACGATGTCCGCGTTGAAGCGATTGCCAGTCCCGGCGGGCTTACGGCGGAGAACGACGATGACGCTTTCGCCGGTTCGCGTCCCGGCGCGAAGGCCGCCTACGGCTACGCGAAAATCGGTGTGCGCCATCAGCGCGCTCTCGGCGCTTGGTCGTTGATCGCCTCCGCCGACACGCAGTTCGCCAGCGGCGCGCTGCTCGGCAGCGAGCAGCTCAACGGCGGCGGCTCGGCGGCAGTGCGCGGCTATCGCGAGAACAGCGCGTTCGGCGATTGGGGCGTGGTGGGCAGCGCGGAGTTGCACGCGCCCGGTTTCGCGCTCGTGAAAGGCCGCGATCGCGCCGATGTGTTTGCGTTCGTCGACGCCGCGTCGCTGCGCTTGCACGAAGACGACGACGGCACCGATCTCGCGAGCGCGGGCGTCGGCGTGAATTACCAATTCGGCGCGCACTTCAGTCTGCGTGCCAGCTACGGCTGGCAGCTGCAAGCGATCGACAGCTCGCGCGGAGATTATTCCGGTCGCGGCCACCTGTCGGCGAACGTGAGTTGGTGAGCGAGCCGCCGCGCAGGCGGGCTCATGCAGTTGGACGCGATCCCCGCTGACGGGGTCCCAACCATTGGGTGGTCGTTGCTGCCGCAGCGCCGACCTGGTGAACGCACCCAACGGAGTAACCTAATAGGTTACCGCGGTCCGAGTCGCCTGGTGGTTTTCTCCTCGGAGTGCCGAGGAAGGAGTAACCTATTAGGTTACTCTTTGCGTGGCACGGCGCTCACGACTTTGCCGGAGCTGCCGCCGTGGCGCCGGAGCGGAGCGCGGCGGGCGCGGCGGGTTTCTTGACTTTGGCGATGGTGATTGTGGCGACGCCGGCGATGATGACGGCCGCGGCGGTGAAGGTGCGTGAGTCGACCTTTTCGTGGAGGATCAGCCAGCCAAGGAAAACGGCGACGATCGGGTTCACGTAGGTGTAGGTATAGACCTTGGCGGGCGTGCTGTGCTTCATCAGCCACACGAACGCCGTGAAACCCACGAGCGAGCCGACCAGCGTGAGATAAACCCACGCACCCACCGCATGCGGCGTGAACATCGCGGTGGTGACGCGCGCGGGCTCGCCCGCGAGCAGGCTGGCGAGGAAGAGCCAGCCGCTGCCGGTGACCATTTGAATCGCGGACGCGGTGAACGGCTCGGCGGGTTCCGACGCGTAGCGGCCGTAGAGCGAGCCCGCGCTCCAGAGCCACGTGGCGGCGAGGAGCGCGCCGACATTGAGGAAATTCAGGCCGCCGGTGCCGTGGGCGACGTCGGGGCCGACGAGCAGCGCGAGACCGACGAAGCCGAGCGCGAGGCCGATCCAAATCGGGAGTGTCGGACGCGAGCCGCGTTTCTTCGTGGGGTCGGCGGCGTGGATCGCCCAGTCGAGCAGCACGACGGCAAACGGACCGGCGGACACGAGCAGCGTGGCGATGCCGGAGGGGACGGTCTGCTCGGCCCAGCAGACGAGCCCGTTGCCGCCGAGCATGAGGAAGAGACCGACGATGGCGTTGTCGCGCCACTGTTTCGCGGTCGGGCGAATTTTTTTCGTGAGCCAGAGAAACCCGTAAAGCAGCGCGCCGGAGACGGCGAAGCGCGTCGCGGCCATGAAGAACGGCGGCAGGGTCTCGACCGCCACGCGGATCGCGAGGTAGGTCGAGCCCCACACGAGATAGACGGCGGCGAAGGCGGCGAGGAGCTGGCCGCGGGGAGCGTGGTGGGCGTGGGAAGGCATGGCGCGGAGGACGGAAAACGGAGGACGGAGGACCAAGGACTGAGGACGGAGGGCGCTTCTCGTTCTCGTAATCTTAATCGTAATCGTTCTCTCGGGGTTTGGTCGGTCGTTTGCGTGAGGTTAAGAGTAGGATTACGATTACGAGGACGATTGAATCAGCGCTGGGCGCCGTTGTCGTTGCTCCAGGCGTATTCCATGTAGCGCGCGGTGGCTTCGGCGCTGGCGACGTCGTGGAGGCGTGCGACAAGGTGGAGCGAGAGATCGATGCCGGCGGAAATGCCGGCGGCGGTGGCGACGCGGCCGTGATCGTGGAAACGACGATCGCCGTGCACGCGCGCGGCCGGCGCGAGCACGCGGAGTTCATCGAGGTTTTCGGCGTGTGTGGTGACGTCGAGGCCGTCGAGCAGGCCGGCCTTGGCGAGCACGAGCGCTCCGGTGCAAACGGAGACGGTGATCTCGGCGCGTTTCGCGCGGGTGCGAATCCACTCGATGATCGAGGGACGTTTGAGCAGTGCGCGCGTGCCGAAACCGCCCGGGATGATCAGCACGTGGGGCTGCGGTGCGGATTCGGAGGTGTGATCGGGCACGAGCTTCAGACCGTTGCGCGCGCGGATCGTCGTCGGATTCTCCGCGACGGTGTAGACATTGAACGATTGGTAGCCGGAGAGTTCGTCGGTGACGGCGAACACTTCGAATGGCCCCGCAAAGTCGAGGACTTCGACTTCATCAAACAGGAGAATGGCGACGTTGCGGCGCATGCGAGGAAAAGGCTGAAGGACTGAAAGACTGAAGGGCTGGGATGGCGGAGGCGGACGGATTATGGAGGACGGGCGACCGGCGGACAGCTCGCGCGGAAAACAGGCGAGGGTTTCGCGGCGCGGTCGTTCTCGTAATCGTTCTCTTTCTCGTTCTCTCGAGTTTGGTGATGGAGAGAACGAGTAAGATTAAGAGAACGAGAACGATTACCTCAGAGCTGTTGCTTCACAAGGTCGCCGAGTGTTTTCAGCGCGGTGTCCATCTCGTCGGACCAGGGCTGGCTGCAACTCATCCGGAGACAGTTGCGGTAGCGGTCCTTCACGGCGGAGAAGAGCGAGCCAGGCGCGGTGTTGATCTTGTGCTTCAACGCGTCGCGGCGCAGGCGCAGCGTGTCGACCTTCACCGGGAACTCGACCCAGATGTAGTTGCCGCCTTGCGGACGACTGTAGCGCGTGCCGTCGGGGAAGTGGCGCTGCATGCCCTGGAGGAACGAGTGCAGGTGCTCGCGATACGCGCGGCGCAGCGAGCGCAAGTGGTGATCGTAGCCGCCGTCGCGCAGGAACTCCGCGATGGTTTTCTGGAGAATGCGCGGCGTGCCCATCGTGTTGATGAACTTCAGGCGGCGGATGCGCTCGAGGTAACGGCCCGGCGCGGTCCAGCCGACGTGGAAGCCGGGTGCGAGCGTCTTGCCGAAGGACGAGCAGAGCATCACGCGGCCGTCGCGGTCCCAGGCCTTCAGCGGCTTCGGCCGGATGTCGCCGAAATGCGTGTCGCCGTAAATATCGTCCTCGATGATGGGCAGGTCGTGCTCCGCGATGAGTTCGTAAAGCTGCTGCTTCTTCTCGTCCGGCATGAGCGAGCCGAGCGGGTTGTGGAAATTCGGCATCAGCATCACGACCTTGATGTCGTTTTGCGCGAGCGCCTCCTTGAGCGAATCGAGGCACATGCCCTGGCGCGAGCAGGTGGGGATCTCGAGCGCGCGCAGGCCGAGCGCCTGGATGATTTCCAGAAAGCCGAAATACGCGGGCGTCTCGATCGCGACCGTGTCGCCGGGCTTCGTGACGGCGCGCAGGCAGAGGTTGAGGGCTTCGGTGCCGCCGCTCGTGATGACCATTTCCTCGTGGCTGATCGGCACGCCGGCTTGGAGGTAGCGGCGGGCGATTTCGCGCGTGAGCGGTTCGTAGCCCCAGTTCATGCCGGGGCGGCCGATGAGCGACGGATCGCGCCGCGCGACGGAGCCGAGCATGCGCGCGAGTTTTTTCGTCGGGAAAAGCGAGTAGTGCGGGCAGGCGGAGCCGAAAGGCACGTAGTCGCTGTTGAGGGCGACCTCCATGACATCGGCGGTGAGGTCGTTGACGCCGACGAACGACGGTTTGCTCATCGGGCGAGCGATGCGCGGCTCGGGTGCGCTGGTGAGCGCGCGCGGGCGGACGTAGTAACCGGATTGCGGACGCGCCTCGAGGTAGCCGCGGTTTTCGAGCACCGTATAGGCTTGGAGCACGGTCGCGATGGAGACGTCGCGCTGACGCGACATGATGCGGACCGACGGCACGCGGTGACCGGGACGCAGCGTGCCTTGCTCAATGAGGTTTTGGAGCGAGTCAGCGAGTTCCGCGTAGAGCGGTCTCGCGGCGGCCTTCGCGGGCGAAAGCGGCTTGGGGGCGACGATGGTCTGGATCATGGCGTGACGTGGAAAGCGGAAGTGCGCTGCCACAGTAGCGGAGAACGACTCCGCACAGTAGCGGCAGCGCGGGTCCATTGATACCAGCACAGTTATGCCAGACAAGCACTGTGACCATGACAGATTCTCAGGCGATCGTTGAATTCCATTCAACGAAAACGTCTGCTCTCAGAGAGAGCGCGGAAAATCTCCGATGCTAGCCGCGCGCGATTCGGCAGCGCGGCGGAGCGTGATGGGGATGGTTAGCCGTTCGGCTAGCTGCCGTCGGATGCCGCAAAAATGGTAGGGCGCGGCATCTCGCCGAGCCGCGGCTCACCGAGGACGGTTCGCCCTACCTGTCGCGCCGATCGCGGCAAGCAGAGTTGCTCGCAACCCGCCTCACCATCGGTCCTAGAACGAGCCCTTCAACGCGAGCGAAACGAACGTGCCGGCGTCGCCGTCGAGGCGGTAGTTCTTATCGAAGTAATCGAACTTCCGATCAGTCACCGCGCCGACGTCGGCGCTGAGCGTCACGCGCTCGCCGAGCGAGTAGTCGAGGCCGAGGCCGACGCGCACTTCGCGGAAATCGACGTAGGTGTTCGCGATGCGGGCGAGGCCGACGGCGGGCGAGCCGACGTTGCGCGACACGCGGAAACTGCCGAGGGCGAAACCCGCGGCGGCGCGCAGCGAGAGATTTTCGGTGGCTTGGTAGGTGAAACCGCTGCGCGGGAAGCCGACGCTGAACATCCACGCCGGTGCGAATTGCCAGCGCACACCGGCGATGGGCAGCACGGGATTGTCGGAGAACGGATTTGCGTTCACGCCGAAGCTCCAGATCAGCGCGCGACTCTGCGCGTAGTTGGCGAGGAGCAGCGCGGGGATGTTGAAGCTCCGGCCGAGGCTTTCCTCGAAGTCGCCGTAGAAGCCGGGACGCAGGTAGAGCGCGGCGCTCCAGTTCGCGTCGATGCGGCGCTGCGCGCCGAGGTTCAGCGAGAACTCGGCGAGTTGCGCCGGCAGCGGCAGGGCGGAGATGCTGTCCTGGTCGAGGTCGTGTTGTTGCACCGCGAGGCCGTAGACGAGTTGCGTGCGCTCGTCCCACGGGTGGCGGCCGGAGACGCTGACGCCGTAGCTTTTCACGGCGAGTGAGCCGAGCGTCTGCGGGCCGCGTGCGACGTCCTCGCGCGAGGAGTAGGCGGCGTTGAATTCGGCCGACGCGAGCAGATCGGGGCGCATCGTGGCCGACGGCTGGGCGAAGAGGGAAACGGCGCCGGCGAGCGCGGCGAGGCAAAGGGGGGCGATTCTCATGGTTCGGACGAGAGACCAGCTGCGCGGCGGTCGCAAATCCGAAAACGCCGGATAGAAACTTCCGTCTGGCGTTCCACTCGCGCTCGCGCGGTGGGGCCGCATTCGCCGCCAGCGGCCGGCGCGGTGCGTCGATAGCCGCGGGGCGCGCCGCGGCGAAGAAGGAGGGCGCTCAGGCGGTCTTGAAAACGAACAACTGACCTTTCTCGGTGCCGACGGCGAGGAGCGCATCGTCGCCGCGCCAAGCGAACTTCGTGGCGGCGGACGGCATTTTCACTTCGGCGAAAAGCGGGTTCTTCCGCGCGGGCGCCCAGAGTGAGAATTCGCCTTCGGCCGAGCCGCTGGCGAGCAGGCCATGGGAATTCTGGAACGCGACGGCGACGACGCGGGCGTTGTGTGGCAGCATCATCGGCTCGCGCCCCTCCGGGCCGGCGCCGCTGCAATCCCAGACGCACGCATCGCGTCCGCCGCCGGTCGCGAGCCATTTCGAGTCGTGCGAGAACGAGAGCTCCTTCAGGCGGGTTTCGTAACCGCTCATGTGCAGTTCGAGGTCTTCCGCCGGGGCCCACAGGTGCACGGCGTTGTCATGGCAGCCGGCGACGAGCCAGCGCCGGTCGGGCGACCAGGTCAGCGCGTAGATGGCGTTGCCGTAGGAGAATTCCTTTTCGGCGGCGAAGGTCGCCGCGTTCCAGAGCGAGACGTGACCGAAGCAGGCGGCGGCGACGACGGAGGACGGAGAGCGGAGGACAGCGGACGGAGGCGGGACGGCGAGGGCGCTGATCGTTTTGGGAGCGTCGGGGAACGCGTGCGCGATGGTGCCGTCGAGGCGGAGCGCGGCGAGTTTGCGGCCGGCGGCGGCGAAGAGGAGTGCCGGCGCCTCGCCGGCGCTAATCCACGCGAGGTGCTCGACCCACGCGCTGCCGAGCTTCGTCTCGGCGGTTTGGGCGCCGGTCGCCGGATTCCAGAGGCGCACGCAGCCGTCCTGACCGCCGCTGGCCAGCACCGCGCCCTCGGGCGACCAAGCGAGGCAGTTGGCGCCGTCTGCGTGGCCGGCAAGGGCGTGCTTCATCGCGCCGGTCGCGGCGTCGAAGAGCGTGAGACCGCCCGCAGCGGACGCGGCGGCGAGGAGCGATCCGTCCGGCGACCACGCGAGGTCGATGGCGTAGTCGTCGAGGGTGGCAGCCCAGTGCTTGGCGAAATTCATGGTATCGGGAGTAGCGAGTAGTGAGTAGCGGGTGGTGAGTAGAGAGAAATCGGGTCGCGCACGATTGGGAGAGCAAAGTTGGGGCGCGACGGGCGTGAGGATTTTCGTGTCTTTGGTGGGTTTCGTGGTTTCTTCGCTGCCGTGCCCGAGTTGCCCGACATCACCGTCTACGTGGAGGCGTTGGAGGCGCGCGTGGTTGGGCAGGTGCTCGAACGCGTGCGGCTGCGCGACATCTTTGTTCTCCGCACGGCGGTGCCGCCGATCGATGCGCTGGCTGGTCAGCGGGTGGTGCAGCTGCGGCGGATGGGGAAGCGGATCGCGTTCGGTTTCGACGATGGCAAATGGCTTGTGCTGCACCTGATGATCGCGGGGCGGCTGCACTGGACCGCGGGCGCGTTGGCGGGACCAGCGCAGGTAAAGGTGAAGAACGCGCTCGCGCATCTGGTGTTTGCCAACGGCGTGCTGACGCTCACCGAGGCGGGCACGAAGCATCGGGCGTCGTTACACGTCGTGGCGGACGAGGCGGGGCTCACGGTTCACGAGCGCGGCGGGCTCGAAGTGTTTGCTGCCACGACCGCGGAGTTTGGGACGCGCTTGCAAAGCGAGAATCACACGCTGAAGCGCGCGCTGACGGATCCGCGGCTGTTCGATGGCATCGGCAACGCGTATTCGGACGAGATTCTGCACGCGGCGAAATTATCGCCCGTCACGCTGACGTCGAAACTGAGCGCGGCGGAGATCAAGCGATTGCACACGGCGACGCAGCGCACTTTGCGCGAGTGGACCGAGCGACTGCGCAATGAGGCGGCGGGCAAGTTCCCGGCGAACGTCACGGCGTTTCGTCCGGAGATGGCGGTGCACGGAAAGTTCGGCGAGGCGTGCCCGGTGTGCGGCACGACGGTGCAGCGGATCCGCTACGCGGAGAACGAGGTGAACTATTGTCCGCGCTGCCAGACGGGCGGAAAGCTGCTGGCGGACCGTTCGCTGTCGCGGCTGCTCAATTCCGATTGGCCGAAGACGATCGACGAGTGGGAGGAACGGCAGGCCGGGCGCTGAGCGCACTGAATTCTATGGCAGGGCGAGGCGTCCTCGCCGAGCCGCGGCTCACCGGGGACGGCTCGTCCCGCCTGGAGTCAGATGGCGCGGGTGGATGAGAACGGAGCGGATGCGCCACGGAGGAATCATCGCGGCGGGATTCGCGACGATCCGCGAAATCCGCGGCGAAACAAAACCTCACCTCGCGGCACCGCGGTCGGTAACGGGCGGAGGAGCTCAGGGGCTACTTCGCCGGAGCGGCCTGGAGGATGGCGTCGGCGATTTGGGCGGCGAGCGCAGTGGGATCGGCGTCCTTCGTCAGAAAATTTTGCGACCACGCGATGCTGCCGTTTTCACCGCGGAGCAGGACGACTTCGAGCGTCGCGTCGTCGTTTGCGGGGGGCGGTGGGGCGGGCTCAGTCGTTGCGGGCGTGGCTGGCGTGGCGGTGGCGGCGGGCACGAGACGGGCGCCGAGGACGAAGGTGGCGTCGAGTTTCTTGCCGAGGGCGGCGAGTGCTTCGTTGGACGGCGCGGGCAGTGGCGTGGCGATCAGCGCGGTGTCGCCGGCGCGCGCGATCGCGAGGCGGCCCCAGAGCGGCGTGAAGACATCCGCGAGGAACTTCGCCTCGGTGGCGTCGGTAACGCCGGAGGCGAACGGCACCGCGACGATCTGTTTGTCGGCGGCGTCGGAGTTGCGGATTTCCGCGGTGAGGCGTTTGGCCACCTCGTTACCCAACTCGGCGAGGCCGGCGGGCAGGCCGGATTCCTTGAGGGCTTTCTGCGCGGCGGCGAGGTCGGCGGTGGTGAAGGAGGACTTGGCTTTCTTTTCGACCTTCTCGGACGAACTCTTCTCCGGCGCGGGTTTGTCTGCGGAGCGGGAGGAGCGGTCGCGCGTGCACATCGAGAAGAGCGAGAAGATGAGCCAGACGATGACCAGTGCGCGGACCCATTTGGGGGCGCGGCGGAAAAGCAGCCAGGCGGCGGTGATGATCCACCACAGCACCTCGGCCAGGAACCTGAGTTGATCGCCCAGTTTTTCGCCTTCGTGCTGAGGGAACGGCGGCATGGGCGGCGGGCCGTCGGGCGGTGCGGCGTCGTGCGACGGAGGCGGCGGAGTGCCGTGCACGGGTGGTGGCGGCGCCCCGGCGGCGGGCGGATGGGCACGCGAGATCGGCGGCTCGGTGCGGCCGCGCGGCGGCAGTGGTGCGAGGTGTTCGCCGGTGGCGAGGCGGCGCGCGAGATTCTCGAGCGCGGGCGTGGCGGCGCCGCCGGTGGCACGGAGCCATTGCACGGCGAAGAATTTCTCGGGCACGCGTGCGTTGTTCTCCGTCGTCCCGTCGATGCAGACGGGCAGGAGGAACATCACGTCGTCGGCCATATCGAGCGTGCGCTCGACGGCGAGGCGCCACTCGCGGCGGAAATAGCCTTCCTTGCGCCGCTCGGTGTTGGCCGAGATCACGGGCATGAAGTAGTCGCATTCGCGGATCTGGCGGCGGATCTTGGCGTCCCACGCATCGCCGCCGCCCAGTTCGCTCTCGTCATACCACACGTCGAGGCCGGCGGCCGCGAGCGTGTCGCGCAAGCGGCGCGCGGCTTCGCGATCCTCCGAGGCATAGCTGATGAACAGCGTCGGCTTCGGTGTGGCAGGAGCGGTGTCGGGCGGCGTCACGCGCCGCGAAAATCGGCGGAGCGCCGGAGCGCGTCAAGAACCGCCTGCGGCAAGACGGCGGCGACGCGAAGCAGCGAGGCCGAGCGCAGCGAAGCCGAGCAGCACTGCGTAGGTTGACGGTTCGGGCACGGCGGAAGTGGTGACGCTGAGTTCGCCGCTCGTGTAGAGGGCGGAAATGTCCCACGCCAAGCCGTAGACCGCGAGGTCCGGCAGGCTGAGCGCATTGAACGTGCCGGTGGCGCTGGCCCAGTCGAAGAAGTTGAAGGTGGCGCCGCTGCTGAGCGATGAACCGGTGAAGCCGTCGATGAAGCTGACCTGGAGCGCGCCGCCAAACGTGAGCGTGCCGGTGACGTCGAGGGCATCGTAGCCGGTGCCGCGCGTGAGGCCGGCGATTTCCATGACGAGCGTGCCGGTCGAACCTTGGTTGAAGCTGGAGAGCGTCTGCAGGTCGGGGCTGTTGCCGGGCGAATAGGTGCCGTTGTTCTGGAGGGCGCCGGTAAACGAGCCGGCGCCGGTCAGCGTGGCGCCGCTGGCGACCGTGACGGCGCCGGTGCCGAAGGCGGAGCCGGTGGAGTTGTTGATCTTCACCGTGCCGTCGGCGATGAGCGTGCCGCCGGTGTAGGTGTTGGCGCCGGTGAGTTCGAGGGTGCCGCTGCCGTATTTGAGGAGAGCGCTGGTGGCGCTTTCGCCGATGGCGCCGGCGATGGTCGTGGTGGCGGAATTGCTGACGGTGAGAGCGTGGCTGCCGGCGAGCGTCCAGGCGCCGGTGAAAGTGAGGGGCGCCGCGCCGCCGATCGTGCTCGCGGCGGAAAGCGTGACGGCGTTCGCGAGCGAGCGCGTGCCGCTGGCGGCGAGCGTGCCTCCGGCGAGGTGGAGTGCGCCGGTGCCAAGGGCGCTGTCGTGGCCGACGACGAGCGTGCCGGCGGAGAGCGTGGTGCCGCCGCCGTAGGTGTTGGCGGCGTCGAGCGTGAGCGAACCGGAACCGGTTTTCGTCAGTGCGCCGGAGCCACTGATGCCGGTGGAGTGCGCGACCGCGTAAGCCTGCGTATCGATCGTGCCGCCACCGCTGCCGAGGACGAGCGCGCGGAGATCGTTGAACGCGGCGGCGTAGCGGAAGGCGCCGCCGTCGAGGGTGAGCGCGCCACCGGTGCCGAGGCGGGAGTTGGCGTCGGCGGCGATTGCGCCGCCGGTGACGCTGAACGCCGCGTCGGTGGTGCTGTCGCCGGTGAGGGTCCAGGTGCCGGTGCCGGCTTTGGTCACTGCGCGGGGCAGAGTGTCGACGGATCCAACGATCGTGCCCGAGAAGGTGGAACTGCGGTTGTTGGCGCCGACCGTGAGGGTGCTGCTCTGCGTGAGGTCGATGGTGCCGTTGCCCTCGATGGAGCCGAAAACGAAGTTGGCCCCGTCGGAGGGGTTGGCGGTCGCCAGCACGGCGCCGCTGTTCAGCAGGAGACGGGCGTTTTCGCCATTCGCGGCGGTGCCGGCGCGGCCATAGTAGAGAGCGCCGCCGTTCATCGAGATGGTCGAGGTGCCGCCGGTGCCGTTGAGATAGAAATACGTGTTGGTGAAAACGAGGTTCGCATCCGCGAGCGCGCCGCCGTTCAGCTGATTCACGTAGGTGTCGCGGAACGTCAGGGTGGGCGCCCAGCCCGAGTTGTTCACGATCGTGCCGAAACGGATCGAGGTGTTGACGTTGCCGCCCGTGTATTGGAATTCGAGCGTGTAGGGCGCGGTGGCGGAAGCGTCGAACTGCAGTGTCCCGACGATCAGGCGGAGATCGACAAGCACCGAGGTTCGCGTGGAGTTGCCGAAGACCGCCACCGCGGAGGTGCCGGCGGGAACGACGCCGTTGGTCCAGTTGCTCGTGTTGGTCCAGTTGTTGGTGGTGGGGTTCGAACTCCAGGTGCTCTGCGCGAAGACGGCCGGCGCGGTGAGCAGGAGGGTGGAAAGGAAAAACGCAATGAAGCGGACCGGGCGTGGACGGGCGGTGGTCATGCGCGCAGCGTGAGGGCTGCCGCCAACCGCTGACAGCTACGCGTGACGAAGCGGGCTCGCGCGATGGCGAACCGGTCCGCGCTCAGGTGTTTTCCTCAAGCGCCTGGCGCAGCCGCAACGAGGCGCGGCGGGCAAGCATGAGCGGATCGCGGCGACCGACGATGTGCGCGTGAGCGACATCGCGCGAGATCACATCGAGCCGGAGCACGGAGGTGCGATTGACGATCAGCGAGCGTTCGATGCGGAAAAAGTGCGAGGCGGGCAGGAGAGATTCCCACTCGTTCATCGTGCGGCGGAGCAAGGGAGCGGTGCCGTCGGCGAGGTGCGCGCGGGAGTAGTTCTCTTCGGCAACGATGTGCGTCACGGATAGAACCGGCACGGTTTGCAGGTTTTGATCGGTGCGGAGGAACAGGGTGTCGCTGGCCTGGAGGCGCGCCGTGCTCGGCGAGGTTGCGGGCGCGGCTTCATGCGTCGGCGGCGGCGCGGTGACGCGCGCGATGGCGCGCGCGAGCCTGTCCGGAGCGACGGGTTTCAGGAGGTAATCGGCGGCGTTCACGTCGAAGGCGCGCACGGCGAATTCGTCGTAGGCGGTGACGAACACGATTGCGGGCAGCGGCGGCGTGAGGCGCGGCAGGAGGGCAAAGCCGTCCTCGCGTGGCATCTGCACGTCGAGGAAAACGACATCGGGGCGGAGGCGCGCGCATTGTTCGGCGGCATCGGCAGTGCTGCGGGCTTCGCCGATGACATCGATCTCCGGGTGCGCGGCGAGCAGGCGGCGCAGCAGTTCGCGCGCGGGCGGCTCGTCGTCGACGATGAGGGCGCGGAGCGGCGCGCGCGCGGCGGAGACGGAGCGGTCAGACATGCGGAAAGGGACGGGCGCTGCCCGTCTCGGCGTGGCAGTCGATGATGCGCACGCGGACCGTGACCCAGCCATCGGCGGCGGAGGTGGCGAGTTCGTGGCGATCGGGATATAGGAGCGCGAGGCGGCGGCGGAGGTTTTCGAGCCCGGTCCCGTGGGGTCCCGGCGTGGCCGACGGCGCGACCCAGTTGCCGGTGTTGCTGACCTCGAGGAGAATGTCGTCACGGCCGGCGCACGCGACGTGCAGCCGCACGCGGTGCGGAGGCTCGGAAGTCTGGCGCGAGTATTTCACGGCGTTTTCCACGAGCGGCTGGAGCAGCACGCCCGGCACTGGCAGATCGTGCGCGGCGGGGTCGAGCGTCGCCTCGACGGCCAGTTCTCCGCGGAAACGTTCCTGTTCGACGGCGAGGTAGGCGACGGTGGCGTCGAATTCGGCGCGGAGTGGCACGAGGGAGTCGTGGCGATGTTGGAGCGAATAACGCAGGTAGGCGGCGAGCCCCTCGACGACGCGGGTCGGTCGCGTCTGGCCGGGTTCGAGGGTGGCGAGCACGGTATTGAGGGCGTTGAAGAGGAAATGCGGATTCACCTGCGTGCGGAGCAGTTGGAGCTCCGCTTCGCGGCGGGTGGTTTCGGCGTGGGCGAGGTTCAGCTCGCGTTCGTGCGCGGTGCGCTGGGCGCGGAACCAAAAGTAGAGGAGGCTCCACGAAATATAGAGTGTGCCGCGGAAGATGAAGACGCCGAAGGTGAGCAACGGCTCTTCGCCGACACCGAGTGCCGCGGCGATCTTGCCGCCGAGCAGCGTGTCGAGCACTCCGGCGACGAAGGAGGCGGCGAGAATGAGGACAACGAGCTGGGCTTGGGCGAGATGGTGGCGCCGGTAGAGCAGGCGCAGCAGGCTCGACAGCACGAAGCTCAACGGTTCGCGCGTGGCCGTGATGACAAGGGCGGCGCCGACGGTTTCGTAGGCGTAGAGTTTGAACGGGAAGGTCGCCACCGCGAACAAGGTCCAGCCGACGAGCTGAAGACGCCAAAACGGGTCGATGCGTGCGAGCGTGGGCACGCGGCGACTGTGGGGGAGTCCGACGGCTCGCGGCAAGGCCGCGCTCGGCATCGTGGCATGCGAGTGACGAGCCGGGCGCGGCGCGGGATGAGGCGGGCGCGGTGCGGAGTTCAGAGGGCCCAAGTCGGAGGATGGAGGACTGAAGACGGAGGACGGGAGAAAGTTTTTGCTCCGGCGGGGCGCGGTCGGGCAGTGTGCGGGCATGTTCGTGGCGTGTGTGCTTCTCGCGTTAGCAGTGCTGGGCTTGTGGTTGCCCGGCACCTGGCTCGGGCGTCCGTTGTGGCAATGGTTCATGGTCGCGGCGCTGGCGGCGGCATGGAAGGCGGACGCGATCACTGTGGACGCAGTGTGCGTGACGCTGGTGTGGTTGGGCGCGGTGCACGTGTGGACGCTCGATCGCGGGGCGCCGCGCGGACGGCGGGCGTTGGAGGCGGGCATGGTGCTTGTGGCCGCGGCGGCGTTGATGATTCATTGGATGCCGGGCTTCGCTAATCCGCGCGTGATCGACGCGGTGCGGTTCACGCCGGATGCGGTGCCGTTTTCCCTCTACGTGAATTTCGACAAGACGCTGGTCGCGCTCGCGCTGCTCGGCCTCGCGCACGCGCGCGTGAGTTCAGGGCGCGAGTGGCGCGACGTGCTCGCGGAGGTGGCGAAGGTCGCGCCGCTGACGATCGCGGTGGTGCTGGCGGGGTCTTTCGCGCTCGGCTACGTGCGCTGGGCACCGAAGCTGCCGGCGGAAGCGCCGTTGTGGCTCGCGGTGAATCTGCTGTTCACGTGCACGGCGGAAGAGGCGCTGTTTCGCGGCTTCGTGCAAGGTGGGTTGCGGCGCGCGTGGGCGACCATGCGCGGCGGCAACTGGCTTGCGCTCGCGGTGGCGGCGGTGCTCTTCGGTCTCGCGCACGCGGCGGGCGGTTGGAAATACGTAGCGCTCGCGACGGTGGCGGGCGCGGGCTACGGCTGGGTTTACGAGCGGACGCAGCGCGTCGAAGCGAGCGTGCTCACGCACTGGGCGTTGAACGCGGCGCATTTTTTCCTGTTCACGTATCCGGCGCTGGCGCGGTGAGGCGACGCGGAGGAGTAACCTGTTAGGTTACCGATAGGCACGGGGGAGAGGTGCGGTTGCACTCGGGGCGAAGGGAGAAGTGTAACCTATTAGGTTACACTTCGCGTGAGCGCGCGGACGGACCGGTTGCCGGGAACGCATGGAAAACGAGCGATGGCGCGTCAGCGGGAGGCGGGGGGCGGGCGGACGGCGAAGGGTTGGCCGGCGGTTCCGACGACGAAAAGGATGAGGCGCGCAGGCGTGGGGCCGGAGTTGGTGCCGTTGTGCAGGACGTTGACGACCTCGGCGATGGCGTCGCCGGTGCGGAAGGTTTTCTTTTCGCCGGTGGCGGTCTCGACGCTGAGCTCGCCGTCGAGCATGTAGGCGAAGCAGGGCACGGGGTGCGTGTGCCAGTTGGTCTGCCGGCCGGGCGCGATCTCGACGAGGACGGTGCTCACTTCCGCGGGCGCGCCGGTGGGGTAGACGAGTTTGGCGCCGGCGCCGTCGGTCTGCGTTTGCAGGAGGATCTTCGTGGTCACGCCGCTGCTGTAGGCGCGGGCGGCGGGTGGTTCCTGAGCGAGGGCGAGAAGCGGGAGCGTCGCGATGAACGCAAAGGCTCCGAGGATGGCGCGCGGATGCATGGAAACGAAACTGTCAGGCTGGGCAGGGCGCGGAAGATCAAAACCTCACACGACGGGGGCGGCGGGCGAGGGCCTTGGCGTTACGGTGCGCGGCGGCGGCGCCACGCGGCGAGGCCGAGGGCGCTGGCGCCGAGCAGCGCGGCGTAGGTGGACGGCTCGGGGACGGCGGAGGCGCCGGTGTAGTTCAGGTAGAGACTGTTGTCGTGCATCGAGACCGACCACGTGCCGGTGAAGTAACTCGCGGCGTCGAGCCCGTTGCCGGCCAACAGCGGGTCGTAACCGATGTGGAAGAGCGTGGAGTCGAAGCCGGTGATGCTGCCGGCGCTGGCGAAGCGGAAGGTGTAGTTGGCCGCGGGATCGAAGTTGGCGGGCGTCGGAATGAAATTGTAGTCCGGCTCGCCCGTGTTGTAGCCGCCGGTCGTTACGAGCAGGTTGAGCGTGCCGCCGCTGCCGGGGAGCGCGAGGGTGTTGGCGACATCGAGGAGACCCCAGCCGCCGGTGTTGGTGTCCCAGTTGTAGCTGGCTCCCGCGGTGCCGGTGGCGTCGCCGAGGTTGAAGAGGAAGTTCGCGCCGGTGGCGAAAGTGACGCCGGTGGCGTGCATCGTGCCGGTGTCGCCGTCGTCGATGGGGCCGGGGCTGGGGTCGAGCGTCCCGCCGCTGTGGACCGTGATGGTGGCCATGCTGCCGGTGCCGCCGAAGAGGCCGCCGGAGTTCACGGTGACGGCGCTGTGGGTGAGCGGAGCGTTCACGTAAAGGCGGCCGGCGTTGACGGTGGTCGGCCCGGTGTAGGTGAGCGTGGAGGCGGCGTAGCCTTCCGTCGGGTTGGCCGGTGTGCCGAGGTATTGCGTGCCGGTGCCGTTTTTCACGACGGAGACGGCGCCGGTGATCGCGCCGTGGTAACGGCCGCCCTGCTGCTCGTCGTCGGCGCTGACGTTGAAGATGAGCGTGGCGGCGGTCGTGCTGGTGATGGTGCCTTCGTAGGCGGGATTGCTCGGGCCGCTGGTGCTCTGTGCGCCGGTGACGGTGAAGGTGTGGCCGTTGAGATCGAGCGTGCCGCCGGTGTTGCCGCCGGTCCAATCGGCGAAGCTGAGTCTTGAATCGGTGAGCGGGTTGTCGGCGCCGACGACGACGGTGCCGTTGGTTTCGAGGAAGAGGCTGCTGCTCACGAGTGCGCCGGTGGCGTTGAGGTAGGCCGTCGAGGAGCCGCCGACGCTGAGTTCGGCGGACTGGATCGCGCCGGCGGCGCTGACGGTGGCGGTGGAGGTGTCGCGGAGCTGAAAATACAGCGAGGGGTTCTCGGCGTTGCCGACGAAGGTGCCGGTCTGGTTGAGCGTGGCGGACGTGGTGTCAGCGAGATTGATGTAGCCGCCGACGAAGGTGCCGGGCGTGAAGGTCACGGCGCGGTTGCCGTGGAAGGTGGCCTCGCCACCGGTGATGGCGCCGGCCGCGAGCGCCCCGAAGCCCGAGTTGCCGTAAAAGTGGATGATGCTGCCGCCGCGCACGGCGTCGGCGCCGGCGGCGGTGAGCTGGCTGCTGTCGTTGAAGGTGAAGTGGCCGTGGTGCAGGTAGCCGCCGACGTCGAGGGCGAGCGTGGAAGTGTTGTTGAAGATGTATTGTTGGACGTCGTTATTCAGGCCGGCGAAGGTGCGCAACGAGCCGGCGACGCGGAGAGTGGCACCGCCATTCACCGTCGCGGTGGTGGCGGTGTAGTCGCCCCAGGAGGTGCCGAGCATCAGGTTGGTGTCGACCGGGACCACGACCTCGGTGTCCGGGCCGTTGATCACGACATTGTCGTAGGTATTGGGGACCGATCCGGAGCTCCAGTTCGGGCCGTCGGTCCAGCGGTTGGTGCCGGCAGCGCCGGTCCACGTGACGGTGGTTTGGGCGCGGAGCGCAAGGGGGGCGATCAGCGACGTGGCGAGCAGGAGGGCAGCGAGGGATTTCATGAAGGGAGCGGACGTGGGGGCGGAGTGACGCTGGCGCGGAATCGTGGGCTCCGGCAGGGCGGCGCGATCCTAGCGAAGTGCAACCTGGCGGACCATACGCCGGCGGGCGTAGAGACGCGTTCTCCCGGATCGGCGGTCGGCGCGCGGGCGGCTCGCTCGGAGAACCCGCCCTGCCCGACGTCAGGGTGTGGCGCGACGGCGGCGGAGAGCGACGAGGCCGAGCGCGGCGAGGCCGGCGAACGCGGCATAGGTCGACGGCTCGGGGACGGCGGAGGTGGTGACGCTGAGGACCCCGGTGGAGTAGAGCGCGGAGGTGTCCCACGTCAGACCGTAGGCGGAGAGGTCGGGGAGGTTCAGCGTGGAGAACGTGCCGGTGGCGGAGCCCCAGTTGAAGAGGTCGAAGCTCTGGCCGGCGGAGAACGATGCGGGCGTGAAGGCGCCGTAGGTGACGACCTCGAGCGTGCCACCGAAGGCGAGCGCGCCGGCGACATCGAGGGCGTCGTAGCCGGTGCCGCGGTCGAGGCCGGCGATTTCCATTTCGAGGATGCCGGTGGGGCCTTGGGAGAACGATGAGAGTGAGGCGAGCGCGGGACTGTTGCCGGGGGCGTAGGTGCCGTTGTTCTGGAGCGCGCCGGAGAAGACGCCGGCGCCGGTGAGTGTGCCGGCGGTGTCGATGGTGACGGCGCCGGTGCCGAAGGCGGAGCCGGTGGTGTTGTTGATGCGGACGGTGCCGTCGGCGATGAGCGTGCCGCCGGTGTAGGTGTTGGCGCCGGTGAGTTCGAGCGTGCCAGCGCCGAATTTCTGCAACGTGCGCGTGCCGCCGCTTTGGGCGATCGGGCCGGAGATCGCGAGCGTCGAGCCGGCGTCGACGGCGAGCTCGAAGGTGCGGGCGAGCGTGAAGGTGCCGGCGAGAGTCAGGCGGGAGTCGCCGGTGAAGGTGGTGTGGTTGTTGAGCACGACAGCATTGGCGAGCGTGTGTGCGCCGCCGGTGGCGCCGAGTCTGCCGCCGTTGAGTGTCACGGTGCCGGTGCCGAGGGCGGAGTTACTTGCGACGAGCAGCGTGCCGCTGTTGAGCGTCGTGCCGCCGCTGTAGGTGCTGATGCCGCCGAGCGTCAGCGTGCCGCTGCCGGATTTCACGAGTTGCGCGCCGGTGCCGACGATCGCGCTGGAAATCGCGGCGGTGTCGTCGCCGGCGAGCGTGAGGGTGCGGCCGGTGCCGTTGAACAGGTCGATCGTGCCGCCGTTACCGTTGAGCGAAGTGAGGGTCTGGTCCGCGGCACCGAGGCGGAAGGTGCCGCCGTTCACGGTGACGCGGCTGGCCGGGGCGAGGTGATTGCCGTTGTCGCCGAGCTGCACGGTGCCGGCGTTGACGATGAGGCCGCCGGTGAAGGTGTTGGCGCCGGTGAGCAAGGCGGTGCCCGGGCCGTTTTTGATGAACGCATGGGCACCGTTCTCTTCGGTGATGCCGCCGCCGAAAACGACGGTGCCGTCGATCGCCAGCGTGTGGTTGCCGGCGAGGGTGAACACGCCGTTGAGGGTGACCGGACTCAGGAATTCGAAAGCAGAATCGCCGGCGAGCCGGAAGGGGTTGTTGAGCGCCGTGACGCTGGTTTGATCGGCGTGGCCGAGCGTGCCGCCGGCGAGAGTGATCAATCCTCTGCCGATGCCACCCCAGGCGTTCTCGCTCGTGGCGCCGTAACGGATCGCCAGTTTCCCCTCGCGGATCACGGTCTCGCCGCTGAAGAGGTTGTGGTTTTGCAGCAGGCCGAACGTGCCGGTGCCCGTTTTGAGGAGGGTGCCCCGGCCCATGACGACGGCTTCGGTGGCGAGACTATATTGCCCGAGGTTTACCTCCAGGGTGCCGTCGATGACGAAGTCGCCGAAGAGGGTGCGGTCCGCCCCGACGGCGGTCAAAGTGCCGCCGGTGGCAAGGAGCTTGGCACTGGTGCCTCCGAGATGAGCCGAAGCGATCGCGTTGCTGTTGCCGATCGCCAGGGTGCCGGCTTCGAGGACGAAGTCGCCGGAAGTGCGGTTGGCAGTGCCGTTGAGGGTCAGGGTGCCCGCGCCGCGCTTGTAGATAGGCCCGACGCCCGTGAGGCCGCCGTTGATCGTCAGCGAGGAGCTGCCGATGTCGAAGACGGCGCCGGTCGTGACGTTGACGGTGTTCGCGATGGTGCGAGGGCCGCCGATGGCGGTGAGCGTGGCGCCGTTGCCGATGAGCACCGTGCCGCTGCTGAGCGCGGCGTCGTGACCGAGGGCGAGCGTGCCTCGGTCGACAATGGTGGAGCCGGAGTAGGTGTTGGCGCCCCAGAGTTCGAGGGTGCCATAGCCGGTCTTCGTGAGCGAGCGGGCGCCGCCGCTGTCGGAGATGACGCCGACCATGCGGAAGGGCCAGTTGCCGCCGCCGTTGTTGATCGCGAAGACGCCGTTGGCGCCGAGGGCGATGTTGCCGGCGAAGTAGTGGTTGCCCTGGCCATCGCTGGTGAGGCTGCCGGTGGTCAGCGTGAGATCGCCGTCGTAGACCGTGTAGGCACCGATGCCCGTGAACGACAACGCGCCCACGCTGCGCGCGCCGCCGAGGGAAACTTCGTAGCGGTTCGACGGGCCGAAGATGACTGTGGCGGTGCTGTTGACGGGCGGGACGCCGATGCCGTCCCAGTTGCTCGCCTGGTTCCACACGGAGATGTCGCCAGCCGTGCCGTTGCCAGTCCAGGTGTGGGTTTGGGCAAAGGACGGCAACGCGAGCACGAGGCCGGCGAGCGAGAGAGCGAGGCGTCGTGGAGCCATGCCGCATCCTAACGCGTGCCGAAGATTAGGGCCATACGCCGGCGGGCGTAGCGGCGTGGCATAAGGAGCAGCGCGCGAGGATTCGCAATCGCGATGGTGCGCGGGCAGCGACTCACCCTACCTGACGCTAGAGCGCGGCGCGACGGCGGCGGAGGGCGACGAGGCTGAGCGCGGCGAGACCCGCGAGGGCGGCGTAAGTGCTCGGCTCGGGGATGGCGGAGGCGGTGACGCTGAGCACGCCGTTCGTGTAGAGCGCGGAGGTGTCCCACGCCAGACCGTAGGCGGAGAGGTCGGGGAGGTTCAGCGTGGAGAACGTGCCGGTGGCGGAGCCCCAGTTGAAGAGATCGAAGCTCTGGCCGGCGGAGAACGATGCCGGCGTGAAGGCGCCGTAGGTGACGACCTCGAGCGTGCCGCCGAAGGTGAGCGAGCCGGCGACGTCGAGAGCGTCGTAGCCGGTGCCGCGGTCGAAGCCGGCGATTTCCATCATGAGGGCGTTGCCCGCGCCAAGCGTGAGATCGCCGGCGTGCGCGACGAGAGCCGGACTGTCACCGGGCGAGTAGCCGCCCGCGAAAGTCACCGTGCCGCCGCCTGTGAACTGGCCGGCGCCGCTGACGAAGCCGGTGAAGGTGACTCCGCCGCCGGCGTTGATGGTGGAGCCGGTGGGCGAGTGGACGTCGCCGTGCACGGTGGTGTTGAGGAGATTCAGCGTGCCGAAATTATGCAGGCCGTAGCCGGCATTTACGGTGCCGTTGCCGGTGAACGTCAGCGTGGCGCTGGTGGCGTTCAAGGTGGCGCCGGATTGGTTCGTGAAGGCGCCGCTGGCGCTTTCGAACGTGCCGCCGCTGACGTGCAGCGTGCCGTCGTTCGCGCCGCCCTGCGTGAGGAGACTTGCGCCCGCGCCGATCGTGAGCGTGTGGCCGGGGGCGATTTCGGTGCGGCCGGTGGTGAGCTCCACGCGCGTGCCGGTGCCGAGGGTCGGGTTGGCGCCGAGCGGGCCGCCGGGGCCGACGATCAGATCCTGCGCCGTGAGCACGAGCGTGCCGCCGGCGAGGTCGACGTGGCCGCCGGTGTGCTCGAGCGCGGCGACGGTGAGCTTGCCGCCGGCCAGACGCAGCGTCGCGTCGGAGCCGAGCGCGAGCGCGATGTCGCTCGTCACCTCGCCGCCCGAGACGACGAGCAGGCCGCGGTTGTTCAGGGTCGGGAGCGTGTAGTTGCCGGAGACGAATTCGACGCGGCCGGTGTTGTTCAGGATCGGTGTGTCGAGCGCGCCGCCCTCGAAGCGGAGGATGCCGGCGTTGTCGAAACGCGTGGCGGCCGTGAGCGTCGAGCCGGTGAGGCGCACGGTGCCGTTCAGGTTCTCGAAGATCGGCGCGGAGAACGGTGCGTCCGCGATGATGATCGTGCCGCCGCCGTTCAGCTCGAAGCGCGTCGTGCCGACGACGCGCTCCGCGGTGTGGGTGATCGTGCCGTTGCCGCCGAAGACGCTCAAGGTGCCGCCGCCGTCGGGATCGGTGTTGATATCCACGTTGGCCGATTGTCCGAGGAGACGCCAGTAAGCGGAGGTGTTGCTGTCGAAGGTCGTGGAGAACATCGCCATATTGACGCCGGGCAAGAATACCGTCGGGGCGACGCGGCGCACGGAAGGCTCCGGGGCGAAGAAGTTGCTCGCGCTGTATTGGACCACCCGGATATCGGCGCCGGTGTTCACATAGCCGAACGTCACGGTGAGCTTGCCGAAGTTCCCCTGATCGTAGTGGTTCACGACCTCGTTGACGATCGGGATGACGGTCCCCGTCTGGGCCGCGGCGCGCGGGGCGAGCGGGCCGAAGAAGGCGAGGGCGAGCAACGCGCCGCCCAGGCAGCGGTGAAGGACGGAGCAACGAGAGAAATGCATGTGGCGATTCTAGGCGGCCGCGTTGCCGGCGGCCATACGCCGCCGGGCGTAGGCGCTCATTGCGCGGTTGCGGCGGGGCGGGGGCGCCCTTTGGCTCGGCCAACTGGTGCGCCCCCTCCGCCACATCTTCGCGCTTTCGTTGCTCACGCTCGGTGCGGTCGTCGTCGCGCCGGCGGTGCGCGCGCAGGGCTTCGACGATCCGGCCGGCGCGGATCGCTCGGAAGCCGGCCGGCCGCTGTGGCGGCATTTCGCGGCGCGCGATTACGGCGCGCATCACCAGATGTGGGTGGGCGTGGAGGATGCGCTCGGCCTGCCGCATTTCGGCAATCGCGGCTGCGTGCTCGAGTTTGACGGCGTGGAGTGGCTGCGCATCGAGGTGCCGGGCACGACGTTCGTGCGTGGACTCGCGCTGGGGCCGGACGGAAAAATCTACGTCGGCGCCGTCGACGAGCTCGGCTACATCGAGGCCGATCCGCTCGGGGGAAAGCGCTTCGTGTCGCTGCGGGATCGGTTGCCGAAGGAACATCGCGAGTTTGGCGACATCTGGCGGGCGGTGGCGACGGCGGACGGCGTTTTCTTCGCCGCGGGACGAAAAGTGTTCCGGTGGCACGCGGGCGCGTTTCAGGTCTGGGAGTTTGCGGGCAACGCGTCGGTGTGGTTGCACGCGGCGAACGGACGCGTCTACGTGCACCGGCGCGGGGAGGCGTTGCAGCGGTTCGAGAGCGGGAAGTTCGTGCCGTTTTGCGACGATGCGTTCGTGCGGCGCAATCGTCTGCCGGCGATGGTCGGTGGCAGCTTCGTGAACGGACTGCTGCTGCTGTCGGCGGAGGGCGGTTGTGCGCGCGTGGACGAGGTGACGGGGCAGCTGACGCCGTGGCCGACGGAGGCGGATGCGTGGATGCGGCAGGAAGGCGTGCAGACCGCGGCGAATGCGAACGGGCTGCTCGTGATCGCGAGCCGCCAGGCGGGCGTCGTCGTGCTCAATCCACTGGGGAAATTCGTGCGCCGCTTCGACGAGGCGGACGGCCTGCGCGACCCGCAGGTGAAACACATCCTCACGTCCCGCTCGGGGCAGATGTGGCTGGCGCACAACAACGGGATCACGCGCGTCTCGATGCCGTTTTCCTACACGCTCTTCGCGCGCGAGCAGGGTTTGGATGGAACGACGACGCGGGCGATCACGCGCTACGGTGGGCAACTGCACGTGGCGACGGGGCGGGGCGTGTTCCGACTCGAGCCGGCCGAGGCGGGACGGTTGAGCAACGCGCGCTTTGTCGCGTTGCCGGGTTTTCACGGCAGCTATTACAGCCTGCTCGGCACGCCGTGGGGCTTGTTCGCAGGCGAGAATGAGGGGCTGCATTTCCTGGCCAATGAGGCGACGGAACCGGTGAAGGTGGCGGCGGGCACCTCGGTCGTGACGATCGCCGCGTCGAGTCTCCATCCCGGTCGAGTTTGGGCGGGTGCGCTCGATGGGTTGATGCGGCTGGATCGGCAGAGCGACGGACGCTGGCGGGTCACGCTTGCGCCCGAGGCCTTGCGTTTCGAGGTGCGCTCGCTGGTGGAGGAAGACGACGGGACGGTGTGGCTCGGGACTTTCACGCGCGGGGTGGCACGGGTGCGCGGCATCGACGCTGCGGCGCCGGAGGTGACTTTTTTCCGCGAGGGCCAGGGCCTGCCAGCGGGGCATGGCGCGTTGCAGGTGCGGCGGGTGGGCGGACACGTGCTGGTGGTGAGTGCGACGGGGGAGGTGCGGCGCTTCGAGGCGGCGCAACAGGCGTTCGTTCCGCTGGACGGCACGCCTCCGGCGCAGCGCGGTGATCGTGAAAATCTTGTCTGGATGCTCGTGCCGGGACGTGACGGGCAACCCGACGCGCTGCGCTACGTGTCGCCGCAGTTGTTCACCGCGGAGATTCGACTCCCCGAGGTGTTCTCCGCGGCCGGGACGGTGCAAAATCTGTTTGCCGAACCCGCGCGGCGGATCGTGTGGGCGGCGGGCGCCGATGGACTGGCGCGGATCGATTTCGAGGCGCCGTTTCCGCTGATGCGCCCGCCGGGCGTGGCGCTGCGGTCGGCGACGCTCGACGGCGGCCAGGCGTGGCCGGCGGATTTCGCGCTGCCGGCCGGCGCGCATCAGGTGGACTTTCGGTTCCGCGCGTCGGCTTACGCGACCGAAGCGGTTTTCTCGACGCGTCTGGAGGGACTCGAGGAGAAATGGACGCCGTGGTCGAGCGAGCGCGGTCGGAGTTTCAGCCACCTGCCGCCGGGGCGCTACACGCTGCACGTGCAGGCGGGCAACGGCCGGTCGCGCGGCAATCCAACGCCGGTCTTCACGTTCAGCATCGCGGCGCCGTGGTGGGCGTCGTGGTGGGCGATGAGCGGCGGCGGGTTGCTGTTCGTGGCGGCGATGGCGGGCCTGGTCGGTTGGCGCGTGCGGGCGCTGCGGGCGCGCAGCGCGGCGCTGGAGGCGACGGTCGCGGCGCGCACGCGCGAGCTGGAGGCGAACCGCGAGCAGCTGGTCGTCGCGCGCGACGCGGCCGATGCGGCGAATCGCGCGAAGAGCACGTTCCTCGCGCACATGAGCCATGAGCTGCGCACGCCACTCAACGGCATCCTCGGCTACGCGCAGGTGCTGGCGCGCGATCCGGCGCAACCGGAACCGACGCGCGAGCGGTTGCAGGTAATCATCCGCAGCGGCGAACACTTGCTGACGCTGATCAACGACGTGCTCGATCTCGCGCGCGTCGAGGCGGGCCAGCTGCACTTGCGCGCGGCCGACTTCGCGCCGACGCAACTGGCGCGCGGCGTGGCGGAGATCGTGCGCGCGCGCTGTGAGGAAAAGCAGCTGACGTTCGAGGTGCGGCTGGCGCCGGGGTTGCCGCGCTTGGTGCGCACGGACGAGCAGAAGCTGCGGCAGGTGCTGCTCAACCTGCTCGGCAACGCGGTGAAATTCACCGAACGCGGGAGCGTGACGCTGGAGATCGCGCCGGCGGCGGACGGGCGCGTGCGCTTTCTGGTCGAGGATACGGGACGCGGCATCGCGCCGGAGCGGTTGCCGCTGTTGTTCCAGCCCTTCGCGACGACGGAGCAGCGCGAGGCCGGCACCGGGCTCGGGCTCGCGCTCAGTCGCAGCATGGTGGAGTTGCTCGGCGGGCGGATGCAGGTGGCGAGCGAGCTGGGGCATGGCACGCGATTCTGGTTCGACCTCCCGCTGCCGGAGGTCGGCAGCGCGTCGCCGCAGGAAACGGTCGCGCGGGCGCCGATCGTCGGCTTCAGCGGCGGCTCGCGCCGGTTGCTCGTGGTGGACGACGACGCGACGAACCGCGCGGTGCTGCGCGAGTTGCTCGCGCCGCTCGGGTTCGCGGTCAGCGAGTCGGCGGATGGGCTGTCGGCGCTCGCGCTCGCGCGGGTGGAGCGGCCGCACGCGGTGTTGCTGGACTTGCGTTTTCCGAACGGACTCGACGGGCTGGCGATCGCGCGCGAGCTGCGGGCCGAGCCGGCATTGGCGACGACGAAGATTTTTGCGGTGTCGGCCAGCGTGTTCGAGAGCGACCGGCACCAGGCGTTCGCGGCGGGTTGCGACGCGTTTCTGGCGAAGCCGTTCAAGGACGAGCAGCTGTTCGCGCTGTTGGAGATGCATCTCGGGATCAAGTGGGTGCGCGCCGGTGCGGCCGAGAACGGCGCAGCGGTTTCCGCGCCGGAGGAAATGCCGCTGCCGGCGGAGGCGCGGGCGCAGTTGCTCGAACTGGCGCGGCGTGGCGATGTGTTGCGATTGCGCGCGCGGCTGGCGGAGTTGGGGGCCGATCCGCGGTTCGCGGCGGAAATCGCGATGCTCGACGCGCTCGCGGCGAGTTATCAAATGAAACGGTTGCGCGAAGTCCTCTCCTCCGATGCCGAAGACCATCCTGATCGTTGATGACGTGCCGACGAATGTCGGCGTGCTGCTGGACGTGCTGCACGGTGCGGGTTTCGAAGTCGCCGTGGCCGAGAGCGGCGAGAGCGCGCTCGAGCAGCTCGCGTGGTTGAAGCCCGACATCATCCTGCTCGACGTGCTGATGCCCGGCATGGACGGCATCGAGCTGTGCCGGCGCTTGAAGGGCGCGGAGGCGACGGCGGAGGTGCCCGTGCTGTTCATGACGGCGTTGACGGAGGTCGTGGACAAGGTGAAGGGGTTCGCTGCGGGCGCGGTGGATTATCTCTCGAAGCCGCTGCATCCGGACGAGGTGCTGGCGCGCGTGAACGCGCATCTGAAAATTCGCGAGCAACAGCAGCTGCTTGAGCAGCGAGCCGACGAACTGGATCGTGAAGTGCAGCGGCGCGTGTTGGCGGAGCGCGAGGTGCAACGCGTGCTCGAGCGTGGCTTGATCGTGATCGGTGCGGGCGACGAGATCCTGTTCGCGAGCGATCGGGCGCGGACGTTGCTGGCGCGGCATTTTCCCGGAGTGACAGGGGCGCGCGTGGCCCCGGCGCTGCTGGCGGCCGAGTTGCCGGCGGGGTTGAAGCTCAGCGCG
Organism: Candidatus Didemnitutus sp.; assembly: GCA_041906465.1. Classification (GTDB taxonomy): domain Bacteria; phylum Verrucomicrobiota; class Verrucomicrobiia; order Opitutales; family Opitutaceae; genus Didemnitutus. The sequence goes on from JAYRJE010000002.1 coordinate 155,099, forward strand.
CCCGCGGATCGGACGGCGCGGCCGCTGGCGGTGCACCTCGACGAAGCGCCACGCGCGGCGAGTCCGGCGCAACTGGCGCCGCTCGGACTTACGCCGCGCGAGACGGAGATTCTTTTCTGGGTGGCGCAGGGGAAGACGAACGCCGAGATCGGCACGATCCTCGGCGCGGCGCCCGCGACGGTGAAGAAGCACGTGGAGAATTTCCTGCCGAAGCTCGGCGTGGAAACGCGGCTAGCCGCGGCGCTGCGGGCGACGGAGCTGCTGAGCGGCGGGGCGGCGGGCTGAGGGGGGAAACCACCGGACAAGACCGTCGTGCGACCGTGACGACGCTACTTTCGCGTTGCCGGTGACGCGCCGCTACGGGAACCTCCGCCCCGTGCGAACCGATCGGCGGGGCCAAGCCGGCTGGTTTGCACCACCCCGCAGCTGTGATCGGTGCGGTTGAATACGACAGAGAAATGACGCAATGAACCCCGCTACATTCTCGTTTAAGAAAGCAGCCGAGAAAATTCTCCGCGAGGCCGGTGAGCCTCTTTCGCCGCAAGAGATCGTTGAGCGGGCGCTTGAGGAGGGGATCATCGAAACGGAGGGCGCTACGCCAGAAGCGACAATGGGTGCGCAGCTCTACGTCGATCTACGGCGCAACCCAAAGACTCCGTTTCGCAAGGTCGGACGCGGCAAGTTTACCCTACGTGCGGCGCAGGGGTCTGGCTCGTCCGCCGAGGTGGTCATCGACGACCAGAATCGCCGGGTGCGCGAGTTCTTACACGGGAAGTTGCTTGCGATGGACCCCGCGCAATTCGAGGTTTTGGTGGCGGAGTTGCTGGAGAACCTCGGCTATGAAAACGTCGTTGTGACCGGGAGAAGCGGTGACAAGGGAATCGATGTCACCGCGAAGCTGACGCTCGGCGGTATCACCAGTGTGAAGACGGTCGTGCAGGTGAAACGCTTCAAGTTGGGAAACAACATCGGCGGAAGCATCATCGCGCAGCTCCGCGGCAGCGCGGAAGTCGACCAACGCGGCCTCGTCATCACGACATCCGATTTCACGAAGGACGGCATGATCGAGGCGAGTGCGCCCAACAAGATGCCGGTGGCGTTAGTGAACGGAGACAAGCTGCTCGATCTTCTCTTCAAACACCAGATTGGCGTCAGAAGAACCGAGGTGCCGGTCTTCTCGCTGGATTCGGAGTATTTCGAGAATGCCGTGGCCGAGGATCACGAAACCGAATCGGGTGGGAAACGATCCGGACTCTGGCCGCTCCCTGGCGGCATCGACGCGTATGTTACGACGTTGTTCCAGGTGCTCGACGTGCTGGCGGCGACCCCAATGTCGAAGAATAGCTTGGTGCGTTGGTTCATGCAGACGTTTCCCCAAGTGAAGAGCGAAAAGACGGCGGGAGGCTACGTGAACGTGCCACGTGCCATAGGCATGACGCAGATGTCGAACGGGAGCTATGTCCTCACTGAGGACGGCCGCCGCATCCAGCAATCGCGAGACCGAGACGATTTGTTCGCCGTCTTCGCTAAAAACATTCTCGGCGTAGAAGAGATCATGGAGTTCTTCAAAACCGCCGATGATCCACAAACCGAAGCAGAGGTCTTGGCGTTCCTGAAAGAAAACCTCGGAGTCGAGTGGTCCACCTTCGCGCAGGTGAATTTCCGCCTGTTGTGGTTGGTGAATTTGGGCAAACTTCGCCGCGTCGATGGTGGCTTCATGCTCGTATGATCCTCGCGATCCGGAGGCAGAGAAACCGACGTTTGATTTCTCTATCTGCCTAGAACCGTCGACGGGCGGCTCGTTTTTGGGCTGTTCTGCGCTCTGCACTCTTGCACCGTTGCCAGCGCCTGACGTAGGTTGCGCCGCCGCATGTCCCAGCCCGCCACAGTCGAATTTGCCCTCCAGGGCACCGCGCAAGGCGTGGAGATTTCTCCCACGCATGTGCCGTTCGGCTTGATGCGGAAGTTCCACGACGACGTCGAACGCCTGGTGCTCGGCTCCAATCAAGGTTCGCTGGCCGACACTCTTGTCGAGGTGCGTCAGGGCTCCTACGCGCTCGTCGTGCCCATCCCGGAAACCGTGCGCGAGAGCTTCGAGCGGGATATCGCGGTGGCGACTGAACCCGAGGCGGCCACGCACCCCGATCCGCTCCGGCTCGCCGTGCTCGAAACCTGGAAGAAGCGCGCGGAATTCGACCGCGGGCTGACATTTCATCTTCGCCCGCACGGGGGCGCACGCATTCCCGCCCTCAAGATCGACGCGCAAACCGTGCTGCGCCGCGCGACCGAGGATCGTTGGGTGCCGGTGGAGTTGTTGCTGGTGGGGCGCGTGCTCGAAGCGGGCGGCCAGAAGACCAACATTCATGTGCGCCTCAAGGATCAGTCGAAATCGGTGATCGTGGGGCTCGATTGGAATTTGCTGGAGCGCGAAGCCTATCCGTTCACCGGCGACAAATTGCTGCGCGTCGCGGCCGAGCGGAATCAGCGCACAAAAGCCCTCCGCAAGCTTCGCCTCCTCGAGTTCGTCCCCTACAAGCCGGAGTTCGACGAAGCGGCTTTTGCACGCATGACGGCGGCGGGCGAAAAAGCGTGGGCGGATGTGCCGGACGCGGCCCAGTGGGTGCGTGAACAACGCGAGTGAGCATGCGCAACGCGGTTCAGCTCGACACCAGCTTTCTCATCACTCTCGCCGATCCGCGACGGGAACGTCACGCGACCGCCAAGCAGTTCTTCCATCATTTTCTCAAGGAACGGATGCCGATGGCGGTTTCGGCGATCGTCGTCGCGGAGTTTTGCCGGCGGCAGGAACTCAACACGCTGCCGCTCGAGCAGTTGATGCTCGTGCCGTTCAATCACGAGGACGCGGTTGTTGCTGCCGGTTTTGACTTCAAGGAGTTCAAGGTCGATGGGGTCGACCGGCAGTCGCTCAAGGATGATTTCAAAATCATCGGTCAGGCCCACGCACGCGACTTTGGCTACGTAATCACGGATGACGCGGAAACGATGTTCGCCTACTGCGAGGCGCTGCGAAAAGCCGGGCGCACGCATTTGCGCGGGGTGAAGCTGCAGTCGGGCTTCTCCTTGGAAGCATTCACCGACAACGGTCAAAAGGACTTCACCGTCGTGATGGAAGCGACCGCGGAGTATCCGAGCGAATGACTCACGCTCGCGCCCGCGGCCAGCGGAGGCGTGATTGTAGATGACGCCGGAGGTGCGGTTGAGAGCCGCCGCAAGCAGTGCGTGTCTCTCAAGCTCGTGCTGCGGCAATATGTGCAGCTCGGCGTGGATAAACCGAGTCCGGACAAGCTGCGTTTGCTGCTGCGGTTAAAATCCAGGAACTCGATCGCGGACGCGATGACCGAGCTGGGGCAACCCGAGCAGATCGGCCAGCTCTTCGCGGAGTTCCAAAAATATCTCTGCCGCGACGACGTGGCGTGAGTGGTGATGGCGGTGTCGCGGGCGTGGGCTGCGCGGATTCGCGTGGCGACGGGGGGATTAAGACAGGTTCGGAGTTTCGTCCGGTTCTCCCAGGGTTCGCTGGACGACTTGGCGCATCCGGCGGGTGGAAACGCGCCAGCGAAGTTTGCCGCGCAGGAAGCCGCGGTTGGTGCGGTCCTGGTTGAAATCGATTTCTTCGTAACGCAGGTCCTCGAGGCGGCGCAGGCGGCCCACGTAGCTGATGAACCGCAAGTCCGGCTCGAAGTAACGCGGAATCAGCGCGAGGAAAAAGCGAACGCGGCGCGCGACCGGGTGGAGCGTCTCCTGGAGGAGTGCGCGTTCGAAATCGGCGGCGGGCAGGGCGCGGTGCGCGCAATAGAGCTCCGCCACGGTGCGTGGGCGGAGCGTTGGGCGCGTCGGCGGAAGGGATGGCGGGGGCACGGGGACGGAAGCGATCACGGAAGGTCGGGAAAGGAAGCGAGCGGTCTGCGGCTCGTTCGGGGAACCCGCCCTGCCTTACCGGGTGCGACGGCGGCGGACGACGAGGGCCAAGGCGGCGAGGCCGGCTAGCGCGGCGTAGGTGCTCGGCTCGGGCACCGCGCTGGCGGCGAGGGCGGTGAGTTGGAGCGTGTTGCCGACGAGAGCGAGCGAGTAGGTGTAGCCGGCGATTTTGCTGCCGAAGGTGAAGTCGCTGATGTCGAAGCTGCTCGTGCTGGCGCCGGAGAAATCGAAGAGCGTGTAGCTGGCGGCGGTGAAGCCGCCGGCGTTGGCGAGATTGAGCGTGATGCCGCCGGCGGAGGCGGAGCCGGTGAGCGTGCCGCCGGTGACGCGGATGAGGTCGCTCGTCGAGCCGAGTTCAAAATCGAGGATGGCGCCGTCGGCGAGCGTGAGTCCGCCGGCGAAGGTGAGCGTGCCGGGCGAGTTGCCCGGTGCGAGGTGAGCGCCGCTTTGCAGCGTGGCGAGACCGGCGAGCGAGCCGCTGCCGCGGAGCATGGCGCCGGATTGCACGGTGACGGCGCCGGAGCCGGTGCCGCTGCCGGAGGTGTTGTTCACGGCGAGCGTGCCTTGGGCGACGGTGGTGGCGCCCGAGTAGGTGTTGTCGCCGGTGACGATGACGGTGCCCGGACCGGAGTAGGTGACGCCCCAGCCGGCGATTTGCTGGCCGATCGTGCCGGTGAGCGTGAGCGAGGTGTCGGCGGCGGCGCCGATGCGGCCGTCGGTGCCGGAGAGCGAGAGGTTGCCGGCGAAAGTGTTGTGACCGGAAAGATTGTCGATCGCGCCGTTGCGTCCGGCCGCGCCGTTGCCGGTGAACGTGACGGTCTTCGCGCTCGAGTAGTTGATGCCGCCGGAGAAGGCGAGGGTGCCGGTGTTGACGTTGATCTGGCCGGCGGTGCTGCCGAGGGCGCCGTTGGCGGCGGCGACGAGTGTGCCGCCGCTGTTGATCGACATCGTCCAGAACGAATTCGCGGCGTTCGTGAGGATCAGCGTGCCGGAGCCGGCGAGGCTGGAGGTGGCGGTGCCGGCGAGTTCGTTGCCGAGCGTGAGGGTGCCGTTGCCGGCGGCGCCGAGGCTGGTCGACGTGCCCGGCGTGATCGGGCCGGTGCCGAACGGATTGGTGCCGGAGCCGAGCACGCTGCCGGCGCTGATCGTGACGCCGCCGGCGAAGGTGTTGTTGCCCGTGAGCGTGAGGACGCCGGTGCCGGACTTCGTGATGCCACCGGTGCCGGTGAGCGCGCCGGCAAGAGTGACGTTGTTGCTGCCGAGGTTGAACGTGGCGCCGGCGGCGCCGAGGGCGTTGAGGCGGCTGGAGACATCGAGCGTGGTGCCGGTGCCCCAGAGCAGGCCGCCGCCGTTGAGGGTGATGTTGCCGGTGCCGAAGCGATTCAGGTCGGTGAAGGAAATCAGGCCGCCGGTGACGGTCGTGCCGCCGGTGTAGGAGTTGGCGGCGTTGAGCGTGAGGGTGCCCGCGCCGGCTTTGGTGAGGCCGCCGCTGCCGGTGAGGGCGGTGGCGAAGGTGACGTTGTTGCCGCCGGTGTTGAACGTGGCGCCGGCGGCGCCGAGGGCGTTGAGACGGCCGGAGACGTCGAGCGTCGTGCTGCTGCCCCAGAGGAGGCCGCCGCCGTTGAGGGTGATATTGCCCGTGCCGAAGCGATTCAGGTTACTGGTGAACGACACGAGGCCGCCGGTGACGGTGGTGCCGCCGGTGTAGGTGCCGGCGGCGGTGAGGGCCAGGGTGCCGGCGCCGGACTTGGTGAGCGAATAATTGCCGCCGACGGCACCGAGGTTGAGCTGGGCGCTGCTGCCGACCGCGAAGGCGGCATTGCCCGTGAGCGTGGTGGCGCCGAAGGTGACGCCGGCGGTGCCGCCCGTGACGCGGCCGCCCGCGGCGATGGTGAGCGTTTGGGCGCCGAGCGAGAGCGTGCCGAGCGTATGGGTGACGCCGTTGCCGGAGTTGGTGCCGCGATCGGAGGTGATGGTGGCGTCGGCGGCGAGCGTGGTGGCGCGGCCGAGGTTGAGGGCGGTGTTGTTGGCGAGCGTGAGATTGCCGCCGTTGAGCGTGACCGTGCCGGCGCCGAGGGCGCCGGTGTTCGTGGTGGCGCGGAGCGTGCCGCTTTCGACGACCACGCCGCCGGTGAACGTGTTGGCGCCGGAGAGCGTCAGCGTGTTCGTGCCGCGCTGCACGACGCCGCCGGCGCCGGAAATGATGCCGCTGAACGTATGCGCGTTGGAGCGGTTGAAGGCCAGCGTGGCGCCGCTCGCGACGCTGACGGCGCCGGCGATGGTGCCGGCGGTGCCGCCATCGCCGAGCTGGAGCGTGCCGGCGTTCACGGCGGTGCCGCCGTTGGTGTAGGTGTTGTCGGCGGTGAGGACCAGCGTGCCGCTGCCGGCTTTGGTGACGCGACCGCGACCGGAAATCAGCGGGGCGAAGACGAGCGTGTCCGTGTGGTTGAACGCGACGGTCGGGTAGACCGTGCCGCTGGCGTAGTCGAAGGCGATCGCGCCGGCCTCGAGCGTGCCGGAGGTGCCGCCGTTGCCGAGGTTGAGCGTGCCGCCGCGTCGCAGCGTGACGGTGCCGGTGCCGGTGGTGCCGACGCGAACGAGGCCGCCGCTGGCCACGGTGAGCGTGCCGAAGTTGTAGGTGCTGGAATCGAGGTAGTCGCCGATGCCGAGGTCGCCGCCGATTTTCCATTGCGAGCCGGTGCCGGTGACGAGCGCGGTGCCGACGACGTCGCCGGCGCCGTTGGCGGAGCCATACGCGATCGCGGCGCCGGTGCTGGTGACGACGGCGCCGCCGCTGATCGCGAGGTTGCCGGGGGCGAACTCGCCGACCTTGAGAAAGTCGGCGTTTACCTGCGTGCCGCTGCCGGCCACGTTGAGCGTGCCGGTGCCGCCGGGAGATGAGCCGAGGGACAGATCGGTGGCGGTAAGAGTGGCGCCACTTTGCACGTTGATCGTGGCGGCGCCGCCGTTGCCCGCCGAGACGTGGCCAGCGTTCCACGTCGCGCCGGTGAGGATGTTCGCGGTGGCGGTGTTGTCGCCGAAGTTGGCCAGTGAGGCGCCGAGGGTGGAGACGATCGCGCCGCTCTCGAAGTTCGCGGTGGCGGTATAGAGCGTGAGCGAGTTGCCGGTCCAGCGCGCGTCGGTGCCGGTGACGTTCAGGGTGGCGCCGTAGTCGAGCGCGACGTTGCTGTAGCCGTCAGTGGTGGTGAGCGCGCCGCTGCCGCTGATCGTGAGCGTGGAACGCTCGACATAGACGGAGTGGGCGTCGACCGCGCCCGTGATCGCGACGGCGGCGTTGTCGGTGATGTTGGCCTGCGCGGTGGCGTCGGGCACGCCGCCGGTCCAGTTGGCTGCGGTCGTCCAACTCCCGGTGGCGCCGCTCCAGGCGACGGTGTGCGAGGGAGTCGTGCCGGTCGATCCGCCGCCCTCGCCACCGCTGCCGCCGTCGGCGGTGAAGCTGAAGTTCGAGATCGTGAGTGTGCTGCGACCGTCGCTCGGGTCCGACCAGTTGTCGGAGGCGGCGTAGAATTGCAGCACGCTGAAGATCGACGCGTCGGTGACGCGGCCGCTCTGCGTGTTGGCGCCGGCCGAGTTGGAGAGTTGGGTCGAGTTGAAGCCGGCGGGGTCCCAATTCGGTCCGGAGGGATCGGCGGTCGTGAACGCCCAATCGAAACTGATCCGGTAGGCGGAGAGGTAGTCGACCTTGAACGTGGTCAGCGTGGTCGAGTTGGAGCCGGTGAGCGAACCGGTGAGAGTGAATGCGGTGTTGTCGTTGTTCCACGTGACGGTCGAGCCGGCGCCGCCGGACGTGAAGACCCAGTTGGCCGGCGTGAAGACATCCGTGAAACCGACGGTCTGCGCCGGTGCGGGCACGAACGCGCAGCAAGCGAGGAGCGAGAGGATGCCGCCACGCCGGAGAGCGCGGCGGACGAAACGAAGAGTGTGCGTGGTGTGCATGGTGTCAGCGGGACGGAACAAGTCCGCGGACAACGTGCGCAAACGGCTTGCGGTCCCCAACGGCTTGGGGGCGAGCGCCGGGAGATTTGTGGCGAAAAGGGGGCGAGGTTGCGGCGGAGCGTGCGGGCCGCGTTTCCGTTCGCGGCTTCGCAGGGCCTCGGCCCTTCATCGCCTGGCGTGCGCGCGGCGTGCGCGTGTTGGCGGTCGCGTTGTCGCTGGGCTCCAGCGCGGCTGCGGATCGAACCCGTCGATGCTAGCGGGCGGTGAGTTTGCGGCCGAGGGCGTCGAGCCGTGCGACGAGTTCCGGCCAGACGTGGCGGCGCGCGCGCACGGGTTCGCGGAGGTGCTCCACATCCAACTGGGAGACTTCCTCGTCCTCGTGCGAGTAACCGCGCAGGAAGCTCAGGTTCACGATTGTCTGGCGGTGCACGCGCAGGAAGTGCGTGGCGGGCAGACGCTGTTCCCACGCGGCGAGCGTCTGGCGCACGAGGAGGCGCTCGCCGCTGACCAGGCTCAGCTCGGTGTAATTGTCCTGCGAGGCGATGGCGACGACATCGGGGATGCGGATGAAGCGAGCGCGGCCGGGGCCGGTTTTCACGTGCACGAGATCGTCGGCGCGCAACGCGGGCGCGGCGGGCGCGGGCTCGTCGGTGGGCGGTGCCGCGAGAGTGGCCGCGGCGCGGCGAAGCGTCTCCGCGAGGCGCGCGGTGCGCACGGGCTTTTGCAGGTAATCGAGGGCGTTGACTTCGAACGCGCGCAACGCGAAGCGATCGAAGGCGCTGACGAAAATGACGCGCGCGCCGTCCGCGACGTGCGGGACGAGGTCGAAGCCGGTGCCGCCGAGCAGTTGCACGTCGAGGAAGGCGATTTCGTAGCCGCCGCGTTCGAGCAGTTCACGCGCGGTGTCGAGGGTGGCCGCTTCGCCGACCACGGAAATGTCCGGGTGGGCGGCGAGCAGTTGTCGCAGGTCGCGGCGGGCGGCGGGTTCGTCGTCGATGAGCAGAGTGCGCAACACGGGAGACACGTTTCGCATCAGCGCGCCGCCGGCGCGTCAATGCCGGTGTGCGGCATGGCGGCCGGCAGGCGCAGGCGGACGATGACCCAGCCGTCGGCTTCCACGGTGGTGAACTCGTGCTGGCCGGGATAGTAGCGCTGGAGGCGCTGGCGGAGATTTTCCAAGCCGATGCCGAGGGAAGGCGTCGTGCCGCGCGTCGCCGCGTCGGCGATCCAGCGGCCGGTGTTGGCGATCTCGATCACGAGCGCGCCGTCGCGGGCGGCCACCGTGCGCAAACGCAGACCGAGCACGCCGGAGGAATTTTGGCGGCCGTATTTCAGCGCGTTTTCGATGAGCGGCAGCAACAGCAACGAGGGAATGCGAGCGTTTGCGGTGGCGGGATCGATCTCGACGTCGACCTGCAGCGCGTCGGCCCAGCGGATTTTTTCGATCTCGAGGTAGGCGGTGAGCAGGCGCAGCTCGTCGGCGAGCAACGGATGGTCGTGCGTCTCGTCGCGGAAGAGCGTCGCCTGGCAGAAATCGGTGAGGCGCTCGATGATCGTGCGCGCGCCGGGCAGCGAGGGCGGGAGCTGCGCGCAGACGGACGTGAGGGCGTTGAAGAGGAAATGCGGGTTGAGCTGGTAGCGCAGCACTTCGAGGCGCGCTTTTTCCTCCGCGAGGCGGGCGGCGGTTTTTTCGTCGAGTTCGAGGCGGTGCAGGCGGGCGAGTTCCTCGTTGCTGCGGCGCAGTTCCTCCGTGCGCGCGGCGATGGCGGCTTCGAGTTTTTCGGCGCGGCGGCGGAGCGCACGCGTGCGATAAGCGACCAATGCCGCGACGGCGCCGAGGGCGAGCGCGCCGTAGGCGGCCCACGCCCACGGGCTCCACCACCACGGTGGCAGGACGGTGAACGCGATCGTCAAGGGCTCACTCCACACGCCGGCCGAGCCGCGCGCGCGGATGTGGAGCGTGTAATCGCCGGGCGAGAGCGCAGCGAACTCGCGCGCGGGCGCGGCGGAGGTTTGCACGAGCGGCGGGCCGTCGCCGCGCAGTGTGGTTTCGAACTCCGCGGCGGCATCGCCGGCGAGCGCGGGCGCGGCGAAGTCGAGATGCAGCACGCGGCGGGCGAACGGCAGCTGCCAGCCGGCGGCGAGTGGCAGCGGTGCGTCGCGGTCGGTGGTGACGGCGCGCAGTTGCACGATGGGAGCCGGAGCGGGTGTGGCCCGGCGCCACTCCGCGAGATCGAGGCGCAGCAGGCCGCCGTGGCCGGAGATCCAGAGCACGTCGCCTTCGGGCTCGTAGCGCATCGAGTTCACGTCGTCCAGTTGCGCGAGCTGCGGCAAGTGCAGCGGGCGCCAGCCGGACGCGTCGGCGAGGCCGACTTGGAGCGTGGTGACGAGTTCGGCGTTGCCGGCGGGGCGGGCGGCGATCCAGAGGCCGCCGTCGCGATCGGGTTCGAAATTGCGCGCGGTGGTGGAGCCGTCGGCGAATTGCGGGCCGAACTCGTGTGTTGGGACGAAGCGTTCGCGCGCGGCGTCGAGGCGGAAGAAGCCGCGCTCGCATGTCAGCAGCGGTTGCTCGCCGAGCAGCACCACGCGCGACCAACCGTGTCCGGCGGGCAGGCCGCGCTCGCGACCGAAGGGCTGAATTTCCGGCGCGCCGGGTGCGGTCGGCGTCGCGTGGGGAAAGCGCACGCGATAGATGCCTTCGCCGGGCGTGCCGAGCCAGCAGGTGCCGTCGGCTTCCTCGGCGATCGTGCGCACGTGCGGCAGGTTCGGCACGGCGCCTTCGGCGATCCAGTGCGCACCCTCGCGGCGGAAAGTGAGGAGCTTGCCGCTCGCGAGCACGAACCAGCGGCCGGGTTGCGCGCGCGAGGCGGTGAAGGCGAAAACGTCGGAGACATGAGCGTCGCGCCACCACGTGGGGCGGGCGTCGTTCCATTGCGCGATGCCTTCGGCGCCCCAGACGAAGAGTTCGCCGTCGACGAGCGTGGTGCCGCTGACGTAGTCGGTCGCGCGGGGTAACGGCTCGATGCGCGCCTCCTTGGGTTCTTGAGCGGGTGCGAGGCGGTGCATGCCGTTGGACGTGGGCAGGAGCAGCTCGCCGCGCCAGCGCAGCGGCGTGCCGAGCGTGGTGGGCGGGGCGCCGCGCGCGGGGCCGAACCACGTGAGCCAGCGGCGCGTGTCGACGCGCACGAGGCCTTTTTCCAAACACAGCCACAATCCGCCGTGACGATCAGCGAAGGCGGAGAGCACGGCGTTGTCGGGCAGGCCGGCATCCTGATTGAGGCGCGCGAGCAGGCGGCCTTCCGCATCGAGCAGGAATGCGCCGCCCTGGAGCGTGCAGAGCACGAGGCGTCCGTCGGGCAGGCGCAGGCCTTGGTAGAGCAGCTGCGTTTTGAGCAGGTCGTCGACTTCAGTGGGGAACTTGGCCAGCTCGCCGTCGCGCCAGCGGAGGAGTCCGCCGCGCAGGCTGCCGAGGATGAATTCGCCGGCGGTTTCGGACGGCCAGGAAAAGAACAGCGAGCCGCTGTCGAAATTGGCGGGGCGGGCGAGCGGAGTGAGTCGCAGCGTGCGGCCGTCGTCTTCGAGGCGGAACCAGCCGTGGCGCTGGTGCGTGACCCACACGGCGTCGCCGACGGTCATGAGTTGCCAGCCGCCGTTGCCGGAGAGCGAGAGCGCGGTGAAGGCGTGGCCGTCCCAGCGCAGGAGCCAGGAGTTGGTCAGGAAAACCGGGCCGCGGGCGGTGAGCACGATGCGCCAGATCTCGCCGCAGTTGCGGGCTTCGGGCGGAAGTTGCGCTTTGAGCGAGACGAAGGTGCGGCGGCCGAACGCGTCGGTGCGGGCGTGGCCGAGTTCGCCCACGCCGCCGAGCCAGAGCGTGTCGTCGGCGTCGACGGCGAGCGCGCGGACGAACGAGCCGTCGGGCACTTCGACGTGGGACCAGCGCGCGCCGTCGTGCACGAGCACGCGGCCGTAGTTGCCGAAGTAGAGCAGGCCGGCGCGATCCTCGACGGCGGACCAGACCTGGGTGTGGCCGCGGTAGTCGCGCGGGCTGATGGTCGTGAAAAACGGCAGGCCGGTTTCGCGGCTCGGTGGGGCGGCGGATAGGGTCGAGAGTGCGAAGAGCGCGCTCCAGAAAACGGTCAGCGCTGCGCGGTGGGTGGTCGGGGTCCTCATGCCTTGCCGCGCCGAGTGAACGGTCGCGGCCGCGGCTGGCGAGCCGGAACGGCGGCGTCTCAGCCGCTTGCGCGGCGGGCGAACCCAGCGCGGTGGCCCGATGCCTGGGCGCGCGCGGGGCGGTTCGTGCGGAGAACTCGCCCTACCTTTTGCGGCGGCGAACGAGCGCGAGACCGAGCGCGGCGAGGCCGGCAAATGCGGCGTAGGTGCGCGGCTCGGGGACGGCGCTGGTGCTGACGGTGGCGGTGAGTTGGAGCGTGGAGCCGACAAGGGCGAGCTGGTAGTCGTAGCCGGCGACGGTGGAGCCAAGGATGAAGTCGCTCGCGGAAAAATCGTTCGCGGTGGCGCCGGTGAAATCGAAGAGCGTGAACGTGGCCGGAGCGAAACCGCCGGCGTCGGAAAGGTTGAGCGTGATGCCGCCCGCGGAGGCGGAGCCGGTGAGCGTGCCGCCGGTGATGCGGAGGAGATCGCTGGTGGTGCCGAGTTGGAAGTCGAGTGCGGCGCCGTCGTTGAGCGTGAGGCCGTTGGTGAACGTGAGCGTGCCGGGCGAGTTGCCCGGGGCGAGCGTGCCACCGCTGGCGATGGTGGTGAGGCCGCCGATCGTGCCGCTGCCGCCGAGAGTGGCGCCGGAGTTGACGGTGACGGCGGAAGACGTGAGCGAGCCGTTGAGGAGGGTGGTGCCGCCGTTGAGCGTGGTGGCGGCGGTGTGGGCGAGCGTGCCGGAGAAGACGTTGGTGCCGTTGGTGACGGTGAGGGCGAGGGCACCGGAGGTGGCGACGCCGGTGCCGGAGGCGGTGCCGTCCTTCGTGAAGTAGGTGGTGCCGGTGGTGTTGAATTGGAGCGTGCCCGTGCCGCTGCCGTTCGCGACGGAGGCGGCGTTGACGATGCCAGCGGCGGCGGCGGTGGCGTTGGCGGCGGCGCCGATGTTCAGCGTGCCGGTGCGGCCGGTGCGGCTGGCCACGGTGACGGTCCCGCTGCCGCTCGCGACGTTGGCGGTGCCGCCATCGCTCAGGGTGAGCGAGGCGGTGCCGTTGCTGGTGACGATGAGGTTGCCGCTGGCCGTCAAGCGGGAGTTGCTGCCGGTGACCGTGGCGGTGGTGGTCGTGTTGTTGGAGAAGCCCAGGTTGATATCGCCGGTGACGTTCAGACCGCCGCCGTTCTCGATGCGCAATGAGCCGCTCGTGAGATAGCCGAAGTCGGCGTTGGCGGTGCTGGTGAGCGTGGCGCCGTTGTTGATGGTGAGGGTGGCGTTGTTGCTCACTCGGATGCCGTTGACCGTCCGGTTCGACGAAATCGTGGTGTTGGAAGTATAGGCCGTTTGCGCGACGGCGTCGCGGCCGGCGAAGAAGGCGCACAGCGCGAGTGGGAGGGCGCGAAGCGGGCGGAACAGGCTCCGCGCGGGCGCGAGGTGGCGACGGTGAAGGACAGGGAAACTCATGGCGTGGAGAGACGAAAACCGAGACGGGACTGAAGCGCGGCGCGGTGTGGTTCTCCTCCATGCGGGAGGTTAAGCGACGAAGTGAGCCCGATTGCACGAAACAGGCGGAAAAAACGACGAAACGGGCAGGCCGTTTCGATCAGACCTCTGCGTCTGCCTCGCGCGAGCGCGGGGAGCCGGCTGTTATCCCACGAGGGCGGCGCGGACTTGCGTCAAGGCCACGCGGCGCAACACGAGCGTGGGTGCGCCGGCCGCGGCGAGCGTGAGCTGGCCTTCGTCGCGGGAACGGACGTCGAGCCGCGCGATGCGCGAGAGATTCACGAAGAGCGAACGGTCGGCGCGTAGAAAGGGCGGCGTCGGCAACTGCGGGGCCCAGGTGCTCATGCTGCGCGGAAGGAACATCGTGCGTTCCGCGGCCAGGTGCACGTGCGTGTAGCTGCCTTCGGCGACGATGGCGGCGATGTCGCCGACGCGCACGCGGCACAGGCGCCCGCCGTCGCGGAGGATGAGCGTGTCGTCGAGACCCAGCGATTGCGTGGGGGCGGGAGGCGTCGCGCGCTCCGCGGGGGCGGTCGCCGGAGCGCCGCGGCCGTGGCGCACGTGATGAAGCGCGAGCGCGAGGCGTTCGGGCGCGACGGGTTTGAGGAGGTAGTCGGCGGCGCTGGCCGTGAAGGCGCGGACGGCGAACTGGTCGTGGGCGGTGACGAAGACGACCGCGGGCGCGGGCGAGAGCAGCGGCAGCAGATCGAAGCCGCTGGCGGGCGGCATTTGCACGTCGAGGAAAATGACTTCCGGGCGCAGCTCGGCGGCGAGCGTGGCGGCTTCGGCGACCGATGCGGCCTCGCCGACGACGGTCACGCCGGCGTGTTCGGCGAGGAGTTGACGGAGGTATTTGCGCGCGAGGCGTTCGTCGTCGACGAGGAGGGCGCGAAGCGGGTGCAGGCTCATGAGGCGCGCATGGTTTAGGTCGCCGCGGGTGGGGGGAGCGGATCGCCGGCGGGCATGTCGACACTGACGCACACGTGGCGGTCGTCGTGTTGGATGGTCAGGCGCGCGTCGTCGCCGTGGAGCAGCGCGAGGCGGCGGCGGAGATTGGCGAGCCCGATCTGGGTGGAGTCGGGGCGATCGGGCTGGGGCTCGAGCCAGTGGCCCGAGTTTTCCACGCGGAGGAGCAGGCGGCCGTCGCGGAGACGGGCGATGACGGCGATGCGCAGCGGCACGGGCGAGGTGCGCATGCCGTATTTGACGGCGTTCTCGACGAGCGGGAGCAGCACGGCGGTGGGAGCGACGGCGTGGCGTGCGGCCGGCTCGATGTCGAGGGTGGCCACCAACCGTTCCTCGAAGCGGCTCTGCTCGACGCCGAGGTAGCCGGCGATGGCGGAGAGTTCGGCGTCGAGCGGGGCGTGATGGCCGGGATGCAGCAGCGAGGTGCGCAGATAGTCGGCGAGCGAGCGCGTGATGGTGCGGACGGCGCGGGGGTTGTCGTCGCACTCGGCGAGGATGGCGTTGAGGGCGTTGAAGAGGAAGTGCGGGTTGATCTGGGCGCGCAGCGTGGTGAGTTCGGCTTCGCGCGCGGCGGTCTCGGCGCGGTGGAGCTGGCGCTCGTGGTCGCGGCGATCGAGGAGCTGGCGCAGGAGAAAATACAGGGCGCTCCAGAAGCCGAGGATGAGGAAGCGACCGAAGAGCGAGGCGAATTGGAGGAAGTTCCACGGCTCGGTCGAGAATTCCGCGGGCAAGGCGGCGAACAACGACCGGCTCAGGACGGACTCGAGCAAGGTGGCGACACCGACAGCGGCGAGCGCGGGGAGGACGAGTTGGGAGGGCGTGCGGGTTTTCTTCAGCCAGTGGTGAAACGTGCGCCACAGGCCGAGCGTGACGAGGAAGCCCGCGAATTGCCGGCACAGGCTGATCGCGATGGCGATTTTCAGCGGATGGCCGAGCAACGCGTTGAGGGTGATCGAGAGCGGAACGAGCCCGATCCAGCCGCCGATCTGGAGAATCCAGAACAGGCGGCGACGCGAGAGGTCGCTGGCATCGGCGTGGGACATCGGCGGAGCTTCAAGCGGAGCGAAGCGCGCCCGGCGATGGAGAAATTCCGGTCGCGGTTCCGGTAACCCCACCGGGTTCCCTTCGTCACGGCGGCGGTGTGGTTTGGTGCCGAGCGTGCGGCGGGCGGCTGGCGCTACGTGGCGCTCGCGACGGGCGGCGGGTGGGTTTACCAGCGGACGCAAAGCATCGAGGCGAGCGTGCTGGCGCGAGGGCGCCGACGCACGATGACCAAGGCGAGGGCGCAGGCGCCTAGGAGTGCGGCGTAAGTTGACGGTTCAGGGACAGCGGAAGCGGTCGCGGTGAGTTGGAGCGTGGAGCCAACGAGGGCGAGGGAGTAGGTGTAGCCGCTGAGGGTGGAGCCGAAGGTGAAGTCGGTCAGGTCGAAGTTGCTGCGGGACGCGCCGCTGAAATCGATCAGGGTGTAAGTGGCGGCGGTGAAGCCGCCAGCGTCGGCGAGGTTGAGCGTGATGCCGCCCGGGGAGGCGGAGCCGGTGAGCGTGCCGCCGGTGATGGCGATCAGGTCGCTGAAGGTGCCGAGTTCGAAATCGATGAAATTGTTCCCCGCCAGCGTGAGGCCGTCGGTGAAGGTGAGCGTGCCGGGGGAGAGGCGGGCGCCATTCTCCAGCGTGACGAGGCCGCCGAAGCTGCCGGTGCCTTCGAGTTGCGCGCCGGTCTTGAGGGTGACGGCGGTGGCGCCGAGCGAGCCATTGAGGCGGAGCTTGCCGGCGTTGACGGTTGTGGCGCCCGTGTAGTCGTGGGCGTTGTTCAGGACGAGGATGCCGCCGCCGGTTTTGGTGAGGCCGCCGTTACCCGAGAGTTTGCTGGAGATGGTTCCGCCGAGCCCGTTGGTGTCGAGCGTGGTGGTCTTGGTGAGCGTCGCGTCGATCGTGATGTTGAAGGCCTGGGCGACGGACCGAAGCGTGCCGCCGGCGAGGTTGACCGCCCTCGTCCCGCCGCCGGCTCCCAGGTATAAGCCGGAAGCGCCCAACTCCAGCGTGCCGCCGGACTGGAGGTTCAGCGTGCCGTGGCTGCCGGCGAGGCTGGTTGCCAGCGTGATGTAGGAAGCGGAGACCGTGCCGCCGTCGGCGATGGTCAGGGTGCCGTCGCCGTCGCGTCCAATTTCCAGGTAACCGCTGGTCAAGCGGGAGTCGGTGCCGGTGACGGTGACGGAACCGCTGCTGCCAGCCCCGTATCCGATCCGGGCCGTGGGGCTCGACACGTGTCCGCCGGTCGACACCAGCAGGCTGCCGATGCCCGCGTAACCGACATCAAGCGAGCTGGTGTTGATCCACGCAGAGCCTGCGCCCGTGACGGTGACGGAAGAGTTCGAGGCCGCGCCGGTCGCGATGTAGCCGTTGTAGTCGCTGACGGTGGCGCCATGGGCGATGGAAAGGGTGCCATGACCGGCCGCGCCGATGACGAGGCCGCTGCTCGCGGTCAGCGAAGAGCCGGTGTCGGTCAGGGCAAGGTTGCCGCTGCCACCGGCCAGTCCACCGACGACGCTGCTGGCGGCCGTGACTTTCGCGCCGGTCGTGATGGAGACGCCGCCACTGCCCGACATGCCCACCTGGAGGGCGGCACTGTTGGTCCAGCGGGAATCTGCGCCGCGCACGGTCACGGTGCCGCTGGCTCCCGCCACGCCGCCGAGGCTGCCGGTGGTGTTGCTCACGGTGCCGCCGTCCGCAATCTCCAGGTGCCCCGTGCCGCGATAGGCCACGTCCAGCGTGGTGGTGTTGGCCCAGAGTGAATTGGCGCCCGTGACGGTGGCGCTGCCGCTCGCGGTGGTGGCGACGCTGACACCGCCCGACTTGCTGTTCACGGTGCCGCCGGCGGCGACAGTGAGGGTGCCGCTGCCGCTCGCGCCCACATGCAGCGTCTCGGTGCTGGTCAAGCGGGAGTCGGTGCCGGTGACGGTGACGGAACCGTTGCTGCCAGCCCCGTATCCGATCCGGGCCGTGGGGCTCGACACGTGTCCGCCGGTCGACACCAGCAGGCTGCCGGTGCCCGCGTAACCGACATCAAGCGAGCTGGTGTTGATCCACGCAGAGCCTGCGCCCGTGACGGTGACGGAAGAATTCGAGGCCGCGCCGGTCGCAATGTAGCCGTTGTAGTCGCTGACGGTGGCGCCATTGGCGATGGAAAGGGTGCCATGACCGGCCGCGCCGATGACGAGGCCGCTGCTCGCGGTCAGCGAAGAGCCGGTGTCGGTCAGGGCAAGGTTGCCGCTGCTGCCGGCGGAATTGGCGACCAGGCCGTTGGTGGCCGTGATTTTTTCGCCGGTCGTGACCGAGACACTGCCGGTGCCCGCTACGCCCACATACAAGGTGCCGCCATTGTCCCAGCGGGAATTTGCGCCCCCGACGAGCACGGTGCCGGTGGACCCGGCGATCGCAGCGACCGACGAACTGGTATTGGTCACGGTGCCGCCGTCGGAAATCTGCAGATTTCCGGTGCCCGCATTGCCCACGGCCAGCGTGGAGGTGTTGGTCCAGCGGGAGTTGGCGCCTGTGACGGTGGCGCTGCCGTTCGAACCGGCGTTGAGGCCGAGCCAGCTCGCCCCGCTGTTCACGAGGCCCCCGTTGGCAACGGTCAGGGAACCCGCGCCGGTGCGGCCGACCTCGAGCCTCGTCGTGGTGGACCAGGCGGAGCCCGCGTCCGAGATGGTGGCGGTGCCGGTGGCTCCGGCGTTGAAACCGAGGTAGACCGTGGGGCTGGTGAACACGCCGCCGTTGGTGATCGATAGCGTGCCGGTGCCCGCGTATCCGCCGTAGAAGGTTGGCGTGGTGAGCGAGCCGTTGCCCGTGATAACGAGCGTGCCGTTCTGGCCGGCGGTGGGAGCGGTCCAGCCGAAGCCAGGAGCGGGGGCAAAGGCGGAGGAGAGCTGCGCGGTGCCGTTGTTAATCTGAAACCCCTGGCCGGCGATCGGCAGGCCGATGTTCCAGTTCGAGGCGAGCGACCAGTCGCCGACCGTGCCGTTGTTCCAAATTCTCGTCTGGGCGGACAGTGCGGGCGCGAGGAGTGCGAGGAGGAGAAGAGCGGAAGGAAAATGAAGGGAGCGCTTCATGGTCGTGGAGGGACGCCTGCAGCCTCGCGGGGGGCAGATCGGACGCGATGCAGCGGTGGAACTAGTGCGGAAGAACCAGGGAGCGCGCGGAGGCCTCGACACGCTCGAGCGAGAACGCGGCGAGCACTATGAACTCGACGGCGGGGGCGATTCGCGGTGCCTTGTCGCCGCTGTTTCGCGCGAGGCGAGACGGATTCCCCTCTCCGTGAGCGTTTCTCTCGACGAACTTCTGCGCCAAGCGCGCTGGCTCAGGTTTCAAGATGCGGCGACGGAGGTGCGCTACGACGAGGACCGGTTTGCGTCGGCGATGATGCGCGAGCGGGTGACGATGGCGGCGTGCGCGCTGGCGAGCGGCCTGCTGGGCCTGGGCGAAGTGTATCTGGCGAATACGCTCTACGGTTATCCCGGGCTGATGATGACGCTCGTCACCGTGCGCTTCGGCGTCGTGATTCCGCTGTGGGTGGCGCTGTGCGCGGCAACGTTTTGGCGGGGATTCTCGCGCTGGGCGGGCTGGGCGAACGCGATCGTGACGGTGCTCAGCTGCTGGGGCCACAGCCTGATAGTGTGGCACGTCCTGCGGGTGGAGCCCGGCCGCAACCTCTCGCACATGCTCTCGGGCTCGACCATTCTCGTGCTAATCGTCGCCTTGCTGATGCTGCCGATGCGCTTTCGCCAGCTCGTGGTGGCCGTCCTGCTTTCGTTGGGTGGCACGCTCGCTTTTTTCCATCTTACGCTGGCGGGTGACGCGATCCATGCCGTCAACCTGGGAAGCGCGCTCAGGCAGTTGCCGCTGCTCGCGCTACTGGTGGTTCTGGGCGGCTGGTTTCGCGAGGCGGCGGACCGGCGACACTTCGCGCAACGCGAATACGCGCGGCGGCTGGCGGAGGAACTCGCGGCGGCGAATGCCGAGCTGGCGCGGCTCAACGCGGAGAAGAATGAGTTCATGGCGATCGCGGCGCACGATCTGCGCGCGCCGCTCGCGACGGTGCGCGGGTTTGCCGAGCTGCTGCGCGACGGGCGGGTCGCCGGGGAGGAGAGGCGCGCGGCGGCCGTGAACGAGATCCACACGCAGGCGACGCGGATGCTGGGACTCGTGACGGACTACCTCGGCGCACATGCGGCGGAGAGCGGGGCGCTGCCGGTGCGGCGCGAGCGGGTCGATCTCGTCGCGGTCGCGCGCGAGGCGTGCGTGCGGCACGCGGTCACGGCGACGACGAAAGGACAGACGGTCGTCGGCGCGGGAGCAGCGCCGGCGGTGTGGGTGGAAGCCGATCCGGCGCTGCTCGCGCAGGTCGTGGACAATTTCGTCTCGAACGCGTTGAAGTTCAGTTCGCGCGGCGCGGCGGTCCGAGTCGAGGCGATGTTGCGCGAGTCCGTCGGCCGGCTCGCGGTGAGCGACGAGGGTCCCGGCATTCCGGCGGACGAGCAAGCGATGTTGTTCAGGAAGTTTGGGCGAACGAGCGCGCGGCCCACCGGCGGCGAGAGCAGTCATGGACTCGGGCTGGCCGTGGCGAAACGGCTGGCGGAGGCGATGGGCGGGTGCGTGGGCTGCGAGAACAACGCGGCCAGCGGAGCGACGTTTTGGGTCGAGGTGCCGGCGGCGTGAGTGTTGGGGATGGCGGGATAACGGATGAGGGGTGTCCGCTCCGCCGCGGCGTTTGTCATGCGGCGGATTTGCGTCGATTTGCGAGGCGGCGCGGGCTCTTCTGGGCGTGCGGATGAGCGCTGCCCCGAAAATCGCCGTGGGACTGATCGAAGACGATGTGCCGTATCGGAACTATGTTGCGGCGTTGCTGGAATCGACGGGCGATCGGCGCGTGGCCTTTGCCGTGGGCTCGGCCGAGGAAGCCTTGCGGGAAATCGCAGTGACGCCGGTGCGCGTGCTGCTGCTCGATGTGGGCCTGCCCGGCATGTCCGGGGCGAGCGCGGTGACGCGGCTGGTGGCGGCGCGGCCCGACGTGCTGGTGATCATGCTCACGGCGCTCGACGGAGACGACCTCGTGCTCGAGTCGCTGCGGGCGGGAGCGTGCGGCTATGTGCTGAAGGGAGCGTCGTCGGAGACGGTGCTCGAAGCGGTGGACGATGCGCTGGCAGGTGGCGCGCCGATGTCGCCGGTGATCGCCCGGCGCGTGCTGGCGTTGCTGCGCGCGGCACCGGCGACGAATGCCGCGGTGCGCGCCGAGGAAAAGCTCGCCGTGCTGACGCCGCGCGAAGAGGAGGTGCTGGCGCGCGTGGCAGCGGGCCGGAGCGACAAGGAGATCGCGAGCGAGCTCGGCACCGCACTTTCGACGGTGAAAAACCACCTTGCGAACGTGTATGCGAAGTGGCGCGTGCGTTCGCGCACCGAGGCGGCGGTGAAGTTCATCGGGCGATGAACGGGGCGCGGGGGCGAAACCGCTTCTAGCTCAACGAGGCGGATTTTTGATTCTTTCGACGGCGGATGATGGCTACGCCCAAAGCGACGGCGGCCAGGGCGGCGGCGTAGGTCGAAGGCTCGGGGACGGCGGAGGGGCTGGCGGCGAGGTTTTCCAAGGTGAAAGCGACGGGCGCGCCGACGCCGTTGGCGATGAGTTGGAATCCGGCGATGTCGGTGAATGCCGAATCCTCGGCGACGAAGGTCAGCGCATAGCTCGCGCTGGTCACACCGTAGGAATTGAACGCGCTTTCGTAGGTCCGTGTCTGACTGAAGTCGGAGTTGAACAGCAGGACGGTGAACGTCGAGTCGGGCGCCGTGCCCTCGAGGGATGCGGTGAGGTAGAGGGTCGTGACGGCGCTGAAATCCACCGGGCTGGCGAAAGTGCCGGCGAGCGTCTGACCGTGGTCGAAGCCGGCGATGCTGACGCTGGTGGCATTCTGCGTGATCGTGGCGAAGTCCGACAGATCGGAATCGGGCGTGAAGCTCGCGGAGCCGAAGTTGACGAGGACTTGCGCGCCGGCGGTCAGGCTGACGAGCGCGGAAAAGGCGAGGGCGAGCGCGAGGCGTTTCATGGCGAGGGAGGTCAGTGCAGCGAATACGGGAGCGGTTGGTTGAGCGTGGTGCGGCCGGCGGCGGCACCGATTTTTTCCAGTGTCACGGCGGAGCCGGCGGGGAGGACGACATTGTTGGCGACGGGCGAGCCGAGGGTTTGGCGGCGCCAGTTGGTGCCGTCGTGCCAGTAGGTGTAGAGCGTGCCGTTGACGGAGAGCTTCACTTTGTCGGCGGAAGCGGCGGCGGCGTGACTCACCCAGCCGGGGATCTGGTCGATGCCGGAGGTGGCGAGCGTGATATCCGCGGGCCGGTTCTGGGCGAGGAGGGTCGAACCGGAGTTCTTCACTTCGGCCGCGCGAGCGATGTCGGGGACGCGGCCGGTGACGATCAGTTCCAGCGGCGTGGCGGCGAGGCGGGAGTAGAGGATGCCGGTGTCGGGCAGGAGCGGTGTGTCCGAGGCGTCGGGTGATCCGGCGGCGTTGAGCGTCCAGCGGCCGAGCGTGGTGTGGTAGTAGTAGGTGCGCGTCACGCCGCTCACGACGAGCACGACGTTGTCCGCGCTCGCGGCAGTGACACCGCCGAGGATGCCGGTGGTGGCGGGTGTGCCGAACAGGTTCGCGAGCGTGTCGCCGTGGAGAATTTCGACGTGGTCGCCCGGCGCGACGCCGAGCGTGGTGAGATCGGTCTGGTCCGGCGCGAGCGAGACGCTGTCGGCGGTGTTGGGCGTGGTGGCCGAGAGCAGGAACGTGCGGCCGGTGGCGGCGCCGGTGGTGAATTTGATCAAGTAAGGCGTGGCGGGTGCGGTGAGCTGACCGGGCGTCCAGCCGGCGTCGGTCACCGTGATCGTGTTGGCACTGATCGAGGCGATCGCGCCCGTTGAGAGGCCGGTGATCGCGTGGGCGGGGAACTCGAGCGGCGGGGCGAACGCGGTGATTTTGCGCGCGGTGCCGGTGCCGGCGGCGAAGGTGGCGCGAAAGTAGCCGACGGTGGAGGACAGGTTTTCGTTGGCCGCGTGGAGCGGCAGCGCGGAGATCAGGCCGAGGAGCAGGAAGGTTTTTTTCATGGTGAGGCGTCAGAGCCCGGCCGGGAGCGCGATGATCAGGCTCGACCCAATGTAGCGGAACCGGAACCGGAAGTTGGTCACCTGCGGGGTGGGGCCGGCGGTGTTGGTGATCGTGAGAAACACCCGCCACTCGTTCTGCCCTTGGGTGGGTCCGAGGTCGGGGAGCGCGTTGGCGAGGAGGGACAGCTGCGCGGTGTTCGTGCCGCGGATGCGGTTGCGGCTGTCGATGAACTGGATGCCGCCGTTCCGGTTCTCGGGATAATAGATCTTCCAGTCGTAGCTCAGCTGGGAGCCGTCGGTGCCGGGCACCGTGGTGTGGGCGGCGTTGAGGATGTTTTCGGTGCTGCTGGCCATGAGCGGCAGCGACATGATCGCGCCCCAGGGGCTGGGATTGCTGGTGGGACGTGTGTAGGAACCGGGGACGAGTTGGACGACATCCTCGTCGGTCTCGTTGGCCCAGATGATGACGCGGGTCTCCGCTGCACTCCAGCGCAGGCGGAAGAACGCGGCCTTGGGGTCGAGTGGGAGCGAGACGGAGAGTTGCCCGTCGGCCTCGGTCGGCGCGGTGGCGACGGTCGACCAGACGCCGCCGACGAGATCGGACGTGCGCTCGAGCGCGTAGGAATAACTGGTGACGGGCCAGGTCAGCGTGGCCTGGCCGCCGGCGACTTCGCAACGGAGCGCGGGCGGCGCGGCGCGGGCGGTCGAGCCGGCGACGGAAAACAGGAAGAGCAGGAGCAGGCGGAGCGGAACGGCGAGTTGCATGGGTTTTCGGGATCGCGGACGCACGCGAGAGGGGCGCGCTTCAGGGGTGCGGTCAAACGGCCAAGTTCCCCGGGTCATCCGGCTGGCCGCGGGAACTTTGGGGTAGTCAAACGGCGCGCGGGCCGGCATCACAGCGGGCCATGCCTTCTCTCCGCCACGCCACGGCAGCGAAGCCGGTGCCGGCCGGACCGCGCATTCGCGTGGCGCTCGTGGACGACGACGCGCAGTTCCGGCTCGTGCTCGCGTCGGTGCTCGGCGCGAGCGGACGGCACGAAGTCGTCGCAGCCGTCGGTTCGGCGGAGGAGGCGTTGGCGTGGCCGGCGATGCTGAAGCCCGACGTGGTGTTGCTGGACGTGGGTCTGCCGGGGCGTGCGGGGTCGGCGGTAGCGGGCGAGTTGTTGGCGAAATTCCCCGGCGTGCTCGTGCTCATGGTGAGCGGTTCGCGTGACGACGCGGTGGTGCTGGAAGCGATCCGGCACGGCGCGGCCGGCTACGTGTTGAAGAGCGCGGAGCTCGCGCCGGTGCTCGAGGCGATCGACGACGCGCTCGCGGGCGGCGCGCCGATGTCGCCCGCGATCGCGCGGCAAGTGCTGGGCTTGATGCGCAGCGCGCCGACGGTGAAACGGCCGACGGGTGAACTCGCACTGCTCACGGCGCGCGAGGCGGAGGTGCTGGCGCTCGTGGCGGAGGGCGCGAGTGACAAGGACGTGGCGGAGCGACTCGGCGTGACGCGCTCGACGGTGAAGAATTGCCTGTTCGCGATCTACGGAAAATGGCGGGTGAACTCGCGCACGGCGGCGGCGGTGAAGTTCGTGCGAGCGAGCGAGGGCGCGCGGTGAAGCCGGCCGCGCTCGCCACGCCCAGCGACGTCGAGGCCGGCCTGCGCCGACAGGCGAATCGGCTGCGGTTCGACGATCCGGTGTGGGAGACGGCGTTTCGCGAGGAGCGGCTGAAGGCGGCGGCGACGCGGACGCGCGTGACGCTGATCGCGGGAATGCTCGCGGCGGCGGGCATCGGCGCGGCGACGGTGTTTTCCGGCGTGCAGCGCGAGGTGACGGATTTTCACTTCATGAACCTGAGGCTGCGCTTTCTCGGCATCGTGCCGGCGTGGCTGTTGATGCTGGTGTCGACGTATCTGCCCGGACACCGGCGGCGGGCGGACTGGGTGAATGGTGCGGGCACGGTGCTCGCGTGCTGGGCGCTCGCGTTGATCTACTGGCACTCGGCGTTCATCTTTCCGGCGCTGTCCATCTGGGATGCGGTGTGGGGCGGGCTGATGACGCTGTTGCTCATCACCGCGATCGTGCTGCCCTGGAGCGGACGCGTGCTCGCGGTGACGCTGGCTCTGGCGCTCGGCGGCACGCTGGTTTTCTACGCACTCACGCTCGAGGCGAAGACGGGCAACGTGAAGATGCTCGCGGCGAACTTCACGCTCATCGGCGGCGTCATTCTGTTGCTGGCGTGGTATCGCGAGGCGTCGGAGCGGCTGATGTTCGCGCAGCGCGAGCACATGCGGCGCTTGAATGCGGAGCTCGCGCGCGCGAACGCCGAGCTGGCGCGGCTGAATGCGGAGAAGGACGAGTTCCTCGCGATCGCGTCGCACGATCTGCAGTCGCCGCTGGTGTCGGTGCACGGCCTGGCGGAGCAACTCGCCGACGGACGCGCGGCGGAGCCCGCGCAGGCGCACGCCGCGATTCGCGCGCTCGCGCGGCGCATGCTGAATCTCGTGGAGAACTTTCTCGGTGCGCACGCGGCGGAGTCGGGCGGACTTCCGGTGCGCAAGGAGCGGCTCGATTTGCGCGTGCAGGCGGCGCAGGCGGCCGAACGGCACGCTCTGGTCGCGGCGGCGAAGGCGCAGCGCGTGGAAGCGGCGGCGGGTCCGGCGGTGTGGGTGACGGCCGATGCGGCGCTGTTGGCGCAGGTCGCGGACAATTTTGTGGGCAACGCGCTGAAGTTCAGCCCGCGCGGCGCGCGCGTGCAACTCGATGTGCTGGTGGCGGAAGACGGCAGCCGCGCGCGGCTCGTCGTGATCGACGAAGGGCCCGGCATCGCGGCGGCGGAGCAGGAAGGGCTGTTTCGGAAATTTTCCCGCGCCGCGGCGAAGCCCACGGGCGGCGAGGCGAGTCACGGGTTGGGCTTGGCGGTGACGCGTCGTTTGGCCGAAGCGATGGGCGCGACGGTCGGGTGCGAATCGGAACTTGGTGCGGGCGCGACGTTCTGGATCGAGTTGCCGGTGGCGCGGGCAGTGAGCCGGCAGCCGTGACGCTGCAGAACGGCTCGCTCGGAGAACTCGCCTACCTTTTGTGCCGGCGGATGAGCGCGAGGCCGATCGCGCACACGCCGAGAATGGCGGCGTAGGTCGATGGCTCGGGCACGGCCGAGGCGGTCGCGGTGAGCTGGAGGGTGGAGCCGACGAGAGTGAGTTGGTAGGTGTAGCCGGCGATGGTGCTGCCAAAGGAGAAGTCGCTCACGTCGAAGCTGCTCGTGGTAGCGTCCGAGAAATCGAAGAGCGTGTAGCTGGCGGCGGTGAAGCCGCCGGCATCGGCGAGATTGAGTGTGATGCCGCCGGCGGAAGCGGAGCCGGTGAGCGTGCCGCCGCTGATGCGGAGGAGATCGCTGGTGGTGCCGAGTTCGAAGTTGAGAATTGCGCCGTCGTCGAGGGTGAGGCCGTGGGTGAAGGTGAGCGTGCCGGGCGAGTTGCCGGGGGCGAGCGTGGCGCCGTCCGCGATCGTGGTCAGGCCGCCGACGGTGCCGCTGCCGCGGAGCGTGCCGCCGGTGAGCGTGATGGCGTTGGCGAGGGTGCGCGTGCCGATGTCGAGGATGCCGGCGGAAACGGTGACCGCGCCTGTGCCGAAGGCGCTGTCGTGGGCGGCGAGGAGCGTGCCGCCTTCGAGGCTGGTGCCGCCTGAGAACGAGTTGTCGCCGGAAAGGATGAGCGAACCCGAACCGGATTTTGCGAGGCCGCCGGTGCCGGAGATGATGCCGGAGAACGTGCGGTCGGAGGTTTGGTTGACGGTGAGCGTGGCGCTGCCGAGGGCGACGTCGCCGGCGCCGGAGAGGCCCGCGATGGTTTGCGCGTGGCTGTTGAGCTGTAGCGTGGCGCCGCTGGCGACGGTAACGGTGGCGTGGGGGCTGAAGACGTGGGCGGCTTGCGCGCTCGCGGTGCCGGTATCGATGCGGAACTCGCCGGAGAAGGAGTTGGAGGCATACCACTTCATTTCGGCGGCGCCTTGCTTGATCACGGTGCCGGCGCCGGTGAGCGACCCGGCCCAGAGATTGATGACGCGGGTGAGGCTGGTGAGCGTCGCGCCGCCGAGGACGACGGTGGAAGACTCGGTTTGCTGTGTGGCGACGTTGTAGGAGTCGAGGTCGCCGACGGTTTGGTCGTGGCCGGCAAGGTCGAGCGTGGCGCCGTTGATGAGGAACAGCGCGGAGTTGGCGCTGAGGACGTTCGCAGCGCCTGCTTCGAGCGTGCCGGCGCGGACGACGGTCGCTCCGGAATGGGTCGCGGCGCCCGAGAGCACCAGAGTGCCGGCGCCGGATTTGACAAGGTTGCCGCTGCCGGTGATCGGGCCGCTCCACGTCGTGGTGCCGGTGCCGCCGAGCGTGGCGGAGACGGAGACTTCGAGCGTGCCCGCGGCGATCTCGGCACCGCCGGTGTGGCCGATGCCGCCGGCGAGTGTGAGCGTGCCAGCGCCTTGTTTGACGAGTTGCCCGGTGCCGGCGGTCGTGCCGTTCCAGGTCGCGTTGCCGGTGGCGACGGAGACTTGGGCGCTCGTGCCTTGGAGTTCGAGTTCGCGCTGCGAGGAGGCGAAGGCGTCGCCGAGACTCAGGGTGGTGTTGTTCGCGAGCGAAACGCGCGTGTCCGCGGCGCCGAGGTTGGTGTCGGTCGAGACGGCGAGCGCGCCTGCGGCGACGTGCGTGCCGCCGGCGTAGGTGTTCTCCTGCGTGAGCGTGACGGTGCCGGCGCCGTGCTTGTTGAGGCGGCCGTCGCCCGAGATCACGCCGTCGACGCTGAGAGCGTAATCGGCTTGGAGAGCGGTGTCGTTGCCGAGAAGCGTGAAGCCGCGGAGCGAACCGGCGGCGAGCGTCTGGAGGCGACCGCCGTCGCTGAGCGTGAGGGCGCCGGTCCCGAGGCTGGCGTCTTCGTAGATCTTGAGCCAGCCGCCGGCGATCTCGGTGCCGCCGGAGTAGGTGTTGCGTCCGTAGTAGGCGGTGTGGGGCGCGTTAATCAGCTGGTAGACCAAGGAGTCGTTCCGATCGAAAAGCAGCGTGCCACCGGCAAGAAGTCGGAACGAGCCGGAGCCGTGAATGATGCCGCGGTAGTGCATGTCGCCCGAGCCGGCGATCGTGAGCCGGGAGCCCTCCCGGAGCGTGTAGTCGAAGAACAAGTTTGGGTGGCCGGAGTGACTGTAGGAAAAGCCGTCGTAGAATCCGCCATCCCACCACGGCTCCGTGGCCTCTCCGTAGATCTCTTGTATGAGGTATCTGAAGATTTCGAATCCGCCCGGATCTTCGCCGCAGAAAATACCTTCTTCCGGAACGGGGATGCACTCGTCTTCGGTGAGCGACGCGATGACGGCTTGAGCGCGTGCCTCGCTCGCGAACACGAGCAGGCACGCGAGCAGGAGGAGGCGTCGGCAGGCGGACGAAAGCAGCGTGGCGAACGAGGCGGGAAAGGTGTCGGTCACCTGACGAGCCTAGCGGCCGCACGGGAAAACCACCCTACCACGTTCGTGGTAGCGACACGCGAAAGGCAAACCGCGCGCGGCTCAGGGCCGGCCGCGCTGTTTCAGGACGGCCTCGGCGCGCGAGCGGACCTGGAGCTTCGCGTAGAGATTCCGAATGTGCACGCGCACGGTGTCCTCGGCGATGCCGAGGCGAACACCGATCTGCTTGTAGGACAGGCCGAGAGCGAGCTGGTCGAGGACTTGGCGCTCGCGGGCGGATAGCGTGGCGAGTTCGGGTGCGGCTTGCGGCGGGCGGCTGAAGGAGCGCACGACGCGGCGCGCGATGCTCCACGACATCGGTGAGCCGCCGCGGTGGGCGTCGGCGAGGTGCGTGCGGAGCGACTCGGCGGTGAGTTCGCCCTTCAACAGGTAGCCGACGGCGCCGGCTTCGAGGGCGGAGAAGACGGAGTCGTCGTCTTCGTTGATCGTCAGCATCAGGAAGGCGGTCTGCGGCAAGCGCGCGGCGAGTTCGCCGACGAGCGCGACGCCGGTGATGCCCGGCAACTGGATGTCCATGAGCGCCACCTGCGGCGGACGGGCGAGCAGGCGATCGCGCGCAATCTCGGCTGAGGGGCAGACGTCGAGCAGCACGACGTCCGGCGCGGCGCCGGCTAGGGCGACGAGCGAGGCGCGGAAGGCGGGATCGTCTTCGACGAGGGAGACGCTGATCATGCGGAAAGAGTCGCGGCAGGCAGGCGCACGGTGGCGACGGTGCCACCCTCGGGTGGGCTGGCAAACGTCAACGTGCCGCCGTCGCGCGCGACGAGTTCGCGGCAGAGCGCGAGGCCGATGCCGGCGCCGCGTTCGCCGGCGGTGCCGGGCGCGCTGGGGACGACGGCGGCGGTCGCGAGGGCCGCGCGCAGGTCTGCGGGCAGGCCGGGGCCGGTGTCGTGCACGTGGATTTCGATCCACGCGGGTGCGGACGTGTCGGTGGGCGCGTTCGCGAGAGTGGCCGCGTCGAGCCAGACGCGTCCGCCGGGCGGGGTGAATTTCAACGCGTTGCCGACGAGGTTGCGCAGGACGCACTCGACGCCGTGGAGGTCGGCGTGCGCGAGCAGGTCGTCGGGCACGGCGTTTCCGAGGAGGAGATTTTTCTCCGCGGCGAGCGGGGCGTGCGCGGCGATGACGGAGTTCGCGATGCCGGCGACGGCGAAGGGCGCGGGCTCGTGGCGGGATTGGCCGGTGTGGAGGCGAGCCCAGTCGAGGAGGTTGTTGATCAGTGCCAGCAGCGCGCCGGTGCGCTGCGCGATGCCTTGCGCGAGCGCGGGTGCCTCGGCTGGCGCGGCGGCGTGGAGCGAGCGGGCGACGGCGAGCAGCGACACGAGGGGCGTGCGCACGTCGTGCGCAATGATGGCGACGAGCTGGTCCTTGTCGGCGTTGGAGGCGGCGAGACGCGCGGCGGTTTCCTGAAGTTCGCGGGTGCGGGCGGCGACGTCGCGCTCGAGTTGCGCGGTGTAGTTTGCCTGCAGGGCGTCCTTCTCCGCGCGGAGGCGGCGGAAGCGGTCGCTGATCGCGAGGGAGAGCAGGATCATTTCCGCGGCGGAGCCGATGCGCATGCCGCGCTCCGCCCA
Organism: Candidatus Didemnitutus sp.; assembly: GCA_041906465.1. Classification (GTDB taxonomy): domain Bacteria; phylum Verrucomicrobiota; class Verrucomicrobiia; order Opitutales; family Opitutaceae; genus Didemnitutus. Next base: position 184,813 of record JAYRJE010000002.1, read on the forward strand.
GCCGGAAGGCAGGTGCAGGCCGAAGGCCTCGAGCAGCACCGCGACGTGGCCGGCGAGGTAGAGCGCGAAAGCGAGCAGGAAGAAGCGCGCCTGCCGCGCGCCGCGGCGCCAGGCGAGCACGGACACGACCGGCACGAAGATCACGCCGAGCAGGAGCAGGAAGAAATTCAGCGTGAACGCCGCATGCACCCACGGCGTGCGGTAGTCGAAGAGCGGCGCGAGCAGGCCGAGGGCAAAGACCGAAGCGACGATGCCGGTGACGCGGGCGAGTCGCGGCGCGAGCGTGGGCAGCCCGTGAAATTCGCGCACGAAGAGCAGCAGCGCGACCAGCGCGCCGTTGAAGGCGGCGAGGAGGACGGACTCGCGCCACGGCGACGGGAAAGGGAAAAACAGCGTCGCGGTGTAGGTGCCGCCGAGCATCGCGGTGGCGAAGCACGCGAGGTAGATCAGGTAATACAGCAGGTCGCGGTAGCGCAGGCGGACGAAGAGGAACGCGTTGTAGGCGAAGAGCGCGGCGAGCAGTCCGAAGTAGAGCAGGTTTTCGTTGATCTCGGCCTGCTCGCGCGCGGTGAAGGCTGCGGCATCGGGATGGAAGACCGCGCGCGGTGCGGCGCCGCCGTGTTCGTGCACGCGCGCGTGCAACACGAGTTTCTCGCCCGGCGCGGGGGGCGAAATCGCGAACGCTGCACTCAGGCCCGGCCAGGCGCGACCGTGCGGGCCGATCGCTTCGCCGCTGCGGAGGAGTTGCCAGTCGCCGTCAGGCGCGGGGACATAGAGTTCGACGAGATCGTCGTAGCGCGAGCCGACCTCGAGGATGCCAAGTGCGGCGCCCGCGGGGGGGGCGCCGCGCAGGGTGAGGCGCATCCAGAGCTGCGGCGAGGGCGTGGCGCCGATCGTGGGTGACGTGAGCTGAAAGGCGTCGTCAGGCAGCGCGGCGACGGTGGTGATGTCGTTGGCGGGCGCGTCGGGCAAAAGCCAACGCGACTCCAGCGCCGGCGACGGATCGGCGGCACGGACGGCGAGGACGGCGAGCGCGATGGCCGCGATCCACACGGCGCACGGACGGAAACGGAGCATCGCGGTTCATTTGGGCGCAGGCGCGCGGCTCGCGCCAGCGCGAAAGGTGGCGGCCGCGAGGTTGTGACGCGCGTGGGGAGATGGAGCGTTGCCAGCGGCGCAATGGCCTGCTCAGCCTCCGCGCATGCGCTTTCCACGGCTCGCGTTTTTTCTGCTTCTGGTCCTTGGCGCGATGTTGTCCGCGCTCGCTGCGCGCGCGGCGGAGTTTCCCAAACTCGGTCGCGATGTGTTCGACTGGAAGGCCGACGGCGACGAGCAGATCAAAACGGCGCTGGCGGAAGCGCAGGCCAGGGGGCGGCGCGTGGTCTTGATGCTCGGGGCGAACTGGTGTCCGTGGTGCCACCGGCTCGACGCGGTGCTCCGAAGCGACGCGGAGCTGCGGGGGCGCTGGAAGCGCGACTACGTGCTCGTGCGGATCGACGTGAATTGGAAGACGGTGGCGCCGCGGAATCCGGAGATTCTCGCGCGCTACCGGCGGCCGCCGCAGCGTGGCATCCCGGTGCTGACGTTGCTCGATGCGAACGGTCGCATCCTGGCGCATCCGGACATCAGCCGCTGGGAAATCGCGGAGAAGAAAGATTACGACGTGGCCAAACTGCGCGCCTTTTTCGCCGAGTGGGCGCCGGCGCGTCAGCCCGCAGACGCGGTGAACCCGCGCTGAGCGGTGGTTGCGACCGACGGACAACGAGAGGCCGGCGTAGACTATCCGGCCAGACAGGCCTTGAAGCCTTCGGTGAGGGCGGCGCGGTCGAGGTTTTTGCCGATGAAGACGAGGGTGTTCGTGCGGTTCTCGTCGCGCTGCCACTCGCGGTCGAACTTCGCGTCGAAGAGCATGTGCACGCCCTGGAAGACGAGGCGCTTGTTGGTGCCCTTCACGCAGAGCACTCCCTTCATGCGGTAGATGTCGCCGCCCTTGGTCTTGAGGAGTTCGCTGATCCAGTCGTTGAGCTTCTTGCCGTCGAGGTCGCCGGGGACGCTGATGCCGACGGAGGAGACGGCCTCGTCGTGCGAGTGCTCGTGGCGGAAGGTGCGGTCCCAGGCGTATTTCGTGAACTCCATCTCGGAAGCGCCCGCAGGCGGGCTGCCCGCGGGGCGGTAGAAGTGCGTCGGCACGTCGTGACCGGTGAAAATCAGGTAGCGGCCTGCGGTCACGATCGGGACTTTGAATTTGCCGTATTCGTTCGCGAGCTTGAGGCGGTTGAGCTTCGCGCCGACGGTGAGCGCCTCGCCGGGGAGCACAATGTTCTCCCAGTCGGAATAGGTTTGGACGGTGGCATTGATCGCCGCGGTGAGGTCGGGTTCGGCGAAGGACTTCACAGGCACGACGACGACGTCGAGCTCGTTGTGATTGTGGCCGCAGTCGGGACCGCATTCGTGGTCGTGCTCGCCGTGGTGATGGTGGTGCGCGTGGCCTTCGTGTCCGTGACCGTCGTGCGCGTCGTCGGCCTCGGCGGGATCGTGGCCGATCTCGAGTTCGTGCACGCCGGGCTGCAGCTCGTAGCCGCCGGCCCACTCGAAGGGATATTCCATCTCGAGGAACTGCGGATCGACCTCGACGGCGCGCTCGAGTTTGAAGCCGCCGAGGTTGAGCACGCGGTCGACCGGCACGGCGGCATTTTGCGCGTGGTAGACTTTCGCGACGGCATTAATGCGGCGGAGGCGTTGTTCGAGGGCGGCGAGTTCGTCGGCGGAGATGAGGTCGGTCTTGTTGAGGAGGATGACGTCGGCGAAGGCGACCTGCTTGAGCGCTTCGGGGGAATCGTCGAGGTGGAGCAGGATATGTTTCGCGTCGACGACGGTGACGATGCCGTCGAGGGAGAACTGCTCGCGCATTTCCGGATCGGTGAAGAAGGTCTGCGCGACCGGCGCGGGATTGGCGAGGCCGGTGGTCTCGATGAGGATGGCGTCGAGGCGGTCCTTGCGCTTCATGAGGCGTGAGAGGATGCGGAGGAGGTCGCCGCGCACGGTGCAGCAGATGCACCCGTTGTTCATCTCGAAGATTTCCTCGTCGCTCTGGATCACGAGCTGGTTGTCCACGCCGACCTCGCCGAATTCGTTTTCGATCACGGCGATTTTCTTGCCGTGCTGTTCGGTGAGGATGCGATTGAGGAGCGTGGTCTTGCCGGCGCCGAGGAAGCCGGTGAGAACGGTGACGGGAATGGGAGCGTTGGCCATGTCGGAGGACGGAGAACAGAAGACAGAGGGCAGAATGGGCGAGGAGGCAAGCGGGGCTTGCGTTGCGTGCGGGGCGCGGCGGAACTGCCGGGATGTCGAACGACCTGCCGCCGCTGCCGAGTGAACCGAAGCCGGGCCTCTACCGCCACTACAAGGGCAACGAGTATCGCGTGCTCGGGCTGGCGCGGCATTCGGAGACGCGCGAGGTGCTCGTCGTTTATCAGGCGCTCTATGGCGAGCGCGGCACGTGGGTGCGGCCGGCGACGATGTTCGTGGAAACGGTCGAGGTGGCGGGCGGGCGCGTGCCGCGTTTTGCGCGCGTGGGCGACTGAGTCGGGATCGTGCGATGGTTCGTCGGCCAGCGAACCTGCGCGCGCTCTTGGGGCGCCCGCAAGCGGGCTGACCGATCGTCGCGCTTTTCAGTTGAGCAGAATCGCAAGGGAGGACCGGGCCGGGATGCCTGGTTCCGACGGAGCCGCGCGGCCGCCCGCGGTGTGCGGACGCGGCGAATTTTGCCCACAAAAAAGCCCGCGTTCACACGCGGGCTCGAGAGATGAAAACCAGGCGGGCAAGCCGCCGGAAGGGCGGATCAGTTCGTCGTGACCGGCACGAGCGCCTGCTGGCGGCGCTGACGCAGGCGGAAACCGACGAGGCCTGCGACGAGCAAGGCGCCCGCGATGGCGGCGATGGTGCTGGATTCCGGAACGACGGTGACGACCGTTTGGGTGAAGCCCCAGTCGTAGCCGAGGTCCTGGTTCATCGCGGTCGCGGTCGATTGACGCGCGGCGGCGCCGAAAGCAAAGGAGTCGTCATTGGTGAAGGCGAGGCCGATGCCGGAGCCGCTCGGGGTGCCGGACGCGCTGACCATCATCATGGCGTAGGTCTTGCTCGGATCGAGCGTGATGCCGGTCACGCCGTAAGTGGGAACGAGATTGAGCGTGAGGTCGAAGCCGATCATTCCGCCGCCGAGGGTCTCGGTCCACGTGTTGGGAGCGGCGATCGTTTGGGAGCCGAAATCGTGCACGGTGGCGCCGACCGAAGCGGCGGCGGTGAGGGCGTTGGGGTTCCATTCCACGAGTTTCACATCGAGGGACATGCTGCTGCTCGAGGTGGCGTTCGAGCTCGTGAACTTGTAGACCATCTTCTGCATGGCAGAAATGCTCGTGAAGGTCTGGGCGTAAATACGGTTGGCCGTGAACGTGTAGCCGGAGCCGGACCAGTCGAAGAACGTCTCAAAAGTCGTGATGGTTTGCGCGCGAACCGACACGACGAAGGCGGACAAAAGAGCCGCGAGGGCGAGGAGCTTGATTTTCATCTCGGGTGAACACCCTAGGATTCATAGGGTCTCCGTCAACAACCAAAATTCGTCTTACGGTGGCGTCTGGCGAGGCGCGGTGAGCAATTGCCCGATCAGTTGTTCGAGGCGAAGAGACGCGTCCGGGGTCCAATCGATCGCCACCGTGAAAAGCTGCGCGGGCTGGTGCTCGCGGGCTTCGGCGACGTCGCGCCAGCGGGAGGCCCCCCACTCGCTCCAACTGGCGGAGATGTTTTTCTCAAGTGGTTGGTTTCTCGATGGATCCCAAATCACGAAGGCGACTGCCATATCGCTGTTCACGCGTTTGAATTTGTAGACGTGGAACGGGATCGTCAGCGCGCCCCAGGGGATGTCGAGCACGCCCAGCGAGTCGATGAGATCGCAGCCCGCCAAAGGCAGGCACACGGTCGGATTGTGAAGAAACGGCACGTTGCGCGCCGCTTGGCCGGTCGTCCATTCCACGTAATAAGCGGCGACCGAGTGATCGGGTGGCACTTCCCAAGTGGCGGAAGCAAAACCGTCCGGGCGCAACATTTCGCGAGCCATTTCGCCGAGCGGTTCGTAGCGGAAATTCCGTGCGCCCTCCGGCAGTTGCACGGTCCACTGCGGCAGCGTTTGGCGCTGGGCGGAGCCGCGGGCGAACCACGTGCGGGTGGCGGCTTCGCCCGCGAGCAGCAGCAGCGCCGCGAGCGCGAGCCAGCGGGCCACGGGGAAATTCGGATGCGCACACGTGCGGCTCACTGCGGCGGCGATGGCCGGCCAGCGGAAACCGGCCCAAGAACACGCGAGCAAGCTGGTGAGCGCGAGGCTGCTGAGCATGGCGATCCAGCCGGCCGCGTCGTGCGCCGCGGCAATCGCGCTCGCGCCAGCGGCCGCCTTGGTCGAGAGGAAGACCACCCGCAGAAAATTTCCGAGCAGCGCGGCGCCGACGCCGCCGAGGACGAGTGCGATCCGGCGCAGCCAGGAAAAGCGATACCACGCGCCGAAAAACAGGCCGATCATCACGCACGCCTGCAGCGAGCGAATGCCGCCACAGGCTTCGTCGACGCCGACCCACGAGCCGCCGACCTGCAGACTCGTGCCGCGCGCCAGTGCGGGTTGGATGAAAAGATTCACCACTTCCGCGGCGGCGGCCGCGATGCCGATGCGCAGCGGCTGGATGACTTGCGTGTCGAACAACGTCGGCCACGGCACCGCGCTGAGCAGCAGCACGAGCGGTGGGGCGAACCACTTCAATCCCGCGGTGCCGCCCGCCAGCCAGGCGGCCGTGCCAGCGATCACGAGTGTGCCCGCCACAAACAAGGCGAGCAGCGCCGGCCATTGCGGGAATGGCGTGAGCAACAATCGCAGCGGCAGCAATGCCAGCGGCAGCGCCACCGCCAGCGCCCACCAGCCGCGGCTGCGGGGCGCCGTCAGGGCGTTCGGCCGCTCCGGCCAGCGTTCCCACCACAGGTAGCTCATCAGCAGCGGGACCACCCAGCCGTGCGCGAGATCGGCGCTCAGTCGCCAGGCGTGCGAGAGCGGAATCAATGCGCCCGCCGCCAGCGCTGCGGCGCCGGCCCAACCGAGCCACGCTGCTTGAGGAGGACGCGAGGTTGGTGCGGCCGCGCCGGTCACGGACGCGATCCCGCAGTGGGCGCAGCGCTTTTGCGCTCGGTGCCGGACGAGAATTTCAGCGGCTTGCGATCCAGCGCTTCACGGCCGGCCATGAACAGTTGCCGTTCTTCCGGCAAATAATCGGTGTCCTTTGCCAGCTGCTCCACCGCGGCGAATTCGGTTTTGGCGCGCGCGACGCCATACACGTAGGCGATGAGCGGCAGGCGCGACGGCACGGTGCGCTCGGCTTCCGGCAGGCCCTTCAGCACCGCCAGTGCTTCGTCGCCGCGATTGGCTTGGGCCAGCGCGAAGGCGTAGCCGGTGACGTAGTTCGGGTGCGTCGGGTTCGCCGTGTGGAGTTGCTTGAGCATTTCCTTGGCGGGCGTCCACGTGGAGTTCGGCTCGATCAGCAGCGTCAGCAGCGCCCAATCATGATCATAGCGGGCCACACCGGGATTGTTCTGGCGCAGCAGGGAGAGGACGTTCTGCAGGCCGCGGGTGTTCTTGTGTTCGCGGTAGGAAGCCATCAGCGCCTGGTAGGCCCACGTCTGATCGGGGAAGCTGCTCGTGATCGCCCAGAGGGTTTGCTCCGCCTCGTCGGTCCACTCCCAAGCGGTGGCCAGGCGACGCAAGATGGTGAGCGGGCCCAGCTGGCGTTGCGTCGACTCCAGAGCCACCTGCCAGATCTCGCGGCGCAGGTTGGTCTTGCCGGCGGCATCGAGGGCTTTGGCGGAGAAGGCGAGCTGCACGGTTTCGCCCTTCACCTCGCCGAGCGCGCCTTCGCGCAGCAGTTGCTCGAGGCGCGTCCAGTCCTGGCGCTGAATGGCAATGTCGCCGAGCACGGCGCGGTAGCGCGGCAGCTGGAGCGTTTCTTTCGGGAGCGTCGCCAGCCAGCGCTCGGCTTCGTCCGCTTTCCGTTGCACCAACAGCCACTGCAGGAGCGTCAGGCCGGCTTGGGGCGACGCGGCCGCTTTCGGCGCGACGTCGGCAAAAACGGTGGCGAACGGCTGGCCGTCGACGAGCAGGGCGATGTTCGCGACATGGAGCTGGTCCTCGAACGTCGCGTCGGGCGTCGCCAGGAGTTTGGTGAACCACTTTTTCGCCTCGGGATAATTGCGGGCGCGCACTTCCTGGGCGCCGAATTCGCGGTAGATGATCGACGCCAGTTTCGGATTCGCGGCGGCAATTTGCAGGAGTTCACCGCGGGCCGCGTCGCGCGCCTCCTCCCGGGGATGACGCAGCCGGAGGAAGGCTTGCGTGAGGCGCAGCTGCTGGTCGTCGGGGCTCTGGGCTTTGAGGGTATCGAGCAGGAGATCGGCGACGGGCTTGTCGTCGGTTGTGAGCGCGTAGGCGAGCGCCGCCTGGAGAGCGGGTTTTTGTCGCGCCAGATCGGGTGACATCGCGGACAGCGCATCGCGTGCGGTGTTCAGATCGCGGAATTGCAGCGCGCACATCACGAACGCGGCGGCGTCCTCGGCCGAGTCGGGTTCCATGAGCGTGACCTGACGGCGCAGTTTCATCGCCTGGGGCGCGCCGACCTGCTCGAGCAACGTGGCCGCCATGCGCCACGCTTCGGGATTGCCGGGGGCCGTGGTCAGCGCGACGTCGAGGGCCATCTTGGCGTTCTGCGGATCGCGCTTCTCGATGAATTCCTTGGCTTGGGCGAGCGCGCGCTGTTGCTTCCAGCGACGGTAGGCAGGCACACCGGCCTTCCAGCCTTGCCAGACACCATAGGCGACGGCGACGACGACGAGCATCCACGCGATGCGACGCCATTTTCGGTTCCCCCGCGTGGAGCGGCGAGTTTGGAGGAGGATGCTCACGGCTCTAGACGGCTAGGGTGGAGGCCCTATGCAGGCGAGCTGAAAATCCTCCTGGCCGTGAATTCGGCGTGACTTACGCAGCCTTCCGATGAGCGGCGAGCGCGGCGGCGATCTCGGCTCGCACTTCCGCGAGGGCGGCTTGGGTGTCGGTGCTTTTCAGCATCTCGCGTGCAATGGCGGTGCCGAGCATCCGTCCGGCGACGACGTCGCTGGGATAGTGCGCGCCACCGTAGAGGCGGCTGAGACAGACGAGTTCGATTTGCGCGGTGAAGTCGTCCGCGCGTTCGGGCCAGGCCGCCGCGAGTAGCGCGGCGTGCAAGGCGGCGGCGGTGGCGTGCCCGCTCGGATACGAGAAGCCGTCGGGCTTGGCGACGGCCAGCTGCAGCGCGGGGTTGTCCTCGTGGGGGCGGGGGCGGGCGTAGGTGTTTTTCGCGCGATCGGTGAACGGGCGCGTCTCGACGGTCGAATTTTTGATGAAGGCGGCGAGTTTCGGCAGCGATTGGGCGTCGGCCCAGTCGCCGAGGACGGGCTGCACGAGTTTGAACACGTCGTATTTCTCCCAGTGCCGCGCGAGCGCAGCCTGCGCCGGCGTGCGGTTGCGCTCGAAGAGGATCAACACGAGCCGCTCACCGGCGGCCGCGGGCGATGCGGGCGCGGGTGGGGGTGGAATGAGTTGCAGCGCGTCGAACGCGTCCGGCGCGATAAACGCGGCGCGAGCGAGCGAACAGCCAAGAAGGAAAAGAAGGACCGGGCGGGGCAAGCGGGCCATGGGACGCGATTGAACCGAACGCGGTCGCGCTGTCCATCCGCACTTGATGAACGGTCGGGTCAATCGCCCCACCCGAACGGGTGGTTACTCGACGGTGCGCAGCTGGATGCTGTCGACGCGTTGCATGCTCTCCGTGGTGATGTCGGAGATGATGACGAGTTTGTCGCCGGCCTTGATGCGACCGAGCTTCTGCAGGGCGGCGATGCCACGCTCCAGCGTGGCTTCCGGACCGGTGAACGGCGGCTGCAGGAACGGCTCGACGCCACGCACGATCTTGAGGTGGCGCAAGGTGTCGATCGAGTCGGTGACGGCGAGAATGGGGGCGCACGCGGGGCGGTGCGCGGCGAGGCCCGCGGCAGTCACGCCGCGGCGCGTGAAGCAGAGCAGTGCGGAGTTCGGCAGCTCGTTGGCCATGACCACGGCCGAACGGAGCACTTTCATGCGCTCGGCGACGAAGACGGCGGGCTCCTCGATGTCGGTCGACATTTCCTGCTCGATGCGGCGCGAGATGCGGTCGAGCACGGCGACGCACTCGAGCGGGTATTTCCCGATCGTGGTCTCGCCGGAGAGCATCACGCAGTCGGCGCGTTCGAAGACGGCGTTGGCGACGTCGGTGATCTCGGCGCGCGTGGGCATCGGCTGGCTGATCATCGATTCGAGCATGTGCGTGGCGATGATCACCGGGCGGCCGATCGCGAGACAGGTGCTGACGGCGCGGCGCTGGACGACGGGCAGTTCCTGCAGCGGAATCTCGATGCCGAGATCGCCGCGCGCGACCATCAACACATCGGTGGCGCGAATGATCTCGTCGAGGTGATCGATGGCGGACTGATCCTCGATCTTCGCGATGATGCGGGCGCCGGAGCCGTGTTTCTTGAGGAAGGAGCGCAGGTCATGGATGTCGCTCGCTTCCCGCACGAAAGAGAGCGCGACGAAATCGATGCCTTCCGCGATGCCGACCAGCGTGTCGCCGCGGTCTTTTTCCGTGAACGACGGGAGATTTACCCGCACGCCGGGCAGGTTGATGTGGCGGCGGGACTTCAACTCGCCGGGCGTGAGCACGCGGCAGCGGATGCGCGCGTCGTTTTTCTCGAGCACCTCGAGGCGGATGATGCCGTTGTCGACGAGCACGGTGTCGCCGACGCGGATGTCGTTGACGAGATTGCGGTAATTGACGTCGACCGAGCGGATCTCCTCGGCGCGTTCGGACTCGGCCTGCGGCTTGACGGAGAAGTCGAAAATCTCGCCGGCCTTCAGCTCGATCGGAAGCGCGACGTCGCCGGTGCGAATCTCGGGCCCTTTGATGTCCATCATGATGGCAACTTCGCGCCCGCAGGTCTTGGCGGCGGCGCGGATGCGGCGGATGACGGCGCGCGTCCAGTCGTGCGAGGCGTGGGCCATGTTAAGGCGGACGACATCGACGCCGGCCGCCATGAGCTTCACGAGCATCTCTTCGCTCTCGGTGGCGGGGCCGAGGGTTGCGATGATCTTGGTGCGGCGGAAAGGCGCGGATTTCATGAGGCGCGGAGTGAATTCAGGGCGTCGCGGCGTCGCAAAACAAAAGCCGGCGCGCCCCGTGTCAAAACGCTGCGCAATCGCTGGTGAGCAGCGGACAAAAATCGCGTCGTCACGCGGCCGGCGCGTGCCGATGTGGGCCCGCGGCGCGGTGCGGGCTTATGCCGCCCGACCAGCCTGCCTGTCTCGCCAGGCCGCGGAGGCCGTGAGGCTTTCGCGTTCATGCGCCCGTTGAGCCGGCGAAATTCTGACGAGTTCGGCTGCTCCGACGCGGAAAGGTGGTTGCGTGATGCCGCCTCACCACTCGAACGCGGCGCTGCCTTCGCCCGGCGCCACGACCGAGAACTTGCACCGCAGCGCTGCCAGCGCGGGACCGCAAGCGGCTTCGACCGCGGCGGGGGAGTTACAATCGCGGCTCAGGTGCGCGAAGAACACGTGGCGCCAACGCGGATTCGCGACTGACGACAACAGCTCGCGCGCAGCCTCGTTGGAAAGATGGCCGTGCCGGCCGTTGATGCGCTGCTTCACGGACCACGGCCGTTTCGTGTCGGCCTCGAGGAGGCGCGGGCAATAGTTGGCCTCGATCACGAGCACGTCGGCCTCGCGCACGCGTTCGCGGACATGTTGCGGGGCGTGGCCGAGGTCGGTCAGCCAGGCGAGCGTGCGGCGCGGCGTGAAGAGATCGCCCTCGTGTCCGTGGGAGATGAAAAAGCCGACGGGATCCTGCGCGTCGTGCGGCACCGAGAACGAGCTCACGTCGAGATCGCGAAAGCGGAACGTCGCACCGGTCTCGAACACCTGCCAGTTCGCCCGGTGTTTGAGCGAACGCTGGACCGCTTGCGCCGTGGCGTTGTTGGCGAAGACCCGGATGTGGGGATGTTTCGCGAGTCCACCGAGTCCGGAGGCGTGATCGCCGTGCTCGTGCGTCAGAAAGATCGCGTCGATGCGCTCGAGCGACTCGCCGGCGGCCGCGAGCATTTCGCCGAGGCGCCGCGCAGAAAACCCGGCGTCGACGAGCACGCGAGTGTCGTCGGTCGTGAGGAGAGCGGCGTTGCCATTGCTGCCGCTGCCGAGAATGCGAAAGCGCACGGGCATCGCGGCGATTGAGCGGCGCGCGCGCGGCGCGGAGCAAGGGAAAACTCGGAAAAACGCGCGCGTCAGGCGGCCAGGCGTCGCGGCACGGCGGCGCCGTCGGGCGCGCGGGATTCAAAGCGTTCTTTCAACCGCAGGAACGGCTGCTCCAACACATGGAACGACAGCGACGCGGCGCCGAAGGTGAGTGCGAGCTTCAGCGGCAGCTTCTCCATCAGCGTCCAATTGGGCAGCGCCTGTTCCACGATGAAATAGATCGGCAGGTGCAGCAGATAAATGCCGTAGGAAATGCGACCGATGTAAACCAGCGGCGCCCACGATAGCGGTCGCGCCAGCAGCGAGTGCCGCCCGAGCACGAGGTCGGCGAGCACGAGCGCCGACGCGACGGCGATGATCACGTAGCCGAAGCGTCCCATCCACGGGCTATACCACGTGACGATGCGCGGCGTCGCGAGGATCACGAGCAGCGCTCCCGGCGCGAGCAATCGTCCGAGCCAGCGACTCGCGGTCTCGCTGAGACCTTCGGCGGAGAGCGAGCGCGTGAAATACGCGAGCGCGGCGCCGGCCATCAGGCTGTCCATGCGCGTATCGAGGCCGTAGTTGATGCGCTCGTCGGAATAAATGCCGACCATGCCGGCGCGATAGACGGCGATGACGAGCGCTCCGATCACGAGCACGAAGCCGCGCGTGCGCGCGTCCGACGCGCGGCGCTCGAGCAGGAGCACCACCGCGGGCCAGAGCAGGTAGAACTGCTCCTCGACGGCGAGCGTCCAGCAATGCAGGAGCCAGGTGAGGTCCGTGTCCGAGAACGCGCGGACCCAGTTGGCGGAGTAGGTGAGCGCGATGCCGATCGCGGTCCACGGTGCGCGGCCGAGCGTGAGCCATTGCCAGAGACCGACGAACGCGCACGTCAGCACGAGGCAGGGGCCGAGACGCAGGAAGCGACGCACGTAGAAATTGCGGAAGCTCAGCCGCCCGGTCGCGCCCGTCTCGGCGGCGAGGATGCTCGTGATGAGAAATCCGCTGAGCACGAAAAACAGGTCGACGCCCACGCCGCCGCTGCGGAACCACGGAACGCCGCCGTGCGCGGCGAGAACGATGCCGACGGCGATGAAACGCACGCCGTCGAGCGGTCGAAAGTAGCGATGCATGCGCCGCCTTTCTGGCGGGTAATTGCGAGCGTCGGCAAAGGTTTTCCGAGTGAATAATCAGTCGAGCGGCGAAAGCACCGCGCGATGAATTTTCATCGCGCGCGTGCGGAGATGGAACGCGTTGACTTCAACCCGTGCGGGTCGCGTTGAGGTCAATGCGATCCCCCGTCAGCGCGACGAGGTCTCGCTCACTCGAACTCGCACCGCGCCGCGATCGCGGCGGCGGAGCCGTCGCGCGCCCAGCCGTCGAGCTGGGCCTGGTCTTTCAACTGCTGGCCGCGCAGGCGCGGCACGAGGGCGAAGGCGTTCGAGCATTCGGGCAGCGCGGTCATGTCACCCCAGAGTTTCTCGAATTGCGCGACGGGATACACGTCCTCCTGGCCGTGGCCCCAGCGCTTCTTCACGTCCTTCAGCGTGACGTAAGTCGGCAGGCGTGCGCCGAGCGTGCGCACGGCGGCGGCGCATTTCTCCGGGTCGGTGAGATCGGCGCGGCTCAGCTCGAAAAGTGCCAGCAGACGGTCGAGATCGATCCAGCAGGTGTTCGTGTTGTAGTAGGTCAGCGCGAACTCGTCCTCCTCGCGCGGCAACGCGAGGCCTTCGACGAGGCGGACGCGGTCGTCGACGCGCGCGAGACCGCCGCCGTGATCGTCGACGCGGCGCGTGATGACTTCCCAGCCGAGCGTGGCGCCGGCCGATTGGAACCAGCCGGCCATCATGGGCTCGGGCGTCGCGCCGAGCGTGTCGATGTTATGCACCATCAGCGTGCGGAGCTGCGGTCGCTCCGCGAGCAGGCGGGCGAGCACGCCGTTCTTGAGGAGATTTGGAATTTCGAACCAATGGCCGACGGGGTGCAGGCACTGCTCGGGGAGATTGTCGGTGTAGTCGGCGCCTTCGCCGGCGGCGCGCGCCCAGTTGGTCAGCGCGGCGCGGACGCTGTCGCGCATTTTCTGCTTCTGTTCGTCGAGACGTTGCTGCGCGGTCTCCTCCCACGCGAAATGCAGGTCGCGCACCGTCGGCACGAGGCGCAGGCCGATGGAGCGTCCGGGCGAGAGCCAGACCTCGCGGTCGAGCGCAGCGTGGCCGACGAGCTGGCGCAGGCGCGCTTCGATCGGCGCGTGTGTGAGATGACTCGTGGTGAACACGTGCGGGATCGCCGCGCCGTGAGCGCGCGCGAGGTGGCGCGTCTTGGCGAGGTGAACCTCGATGAAGCTGCGGTGGCGTCCGGCGAATTTGGCGAACGGATGCAGGCCTTTCACGACGCCCGCGCCTTGCGTCCAGCGGCTGCCGACGCCGGCGGCGTAGGTGACGACCGCGACTTCGCCGCGCCGGAGCGCGGCTTCGCCTGCAGCGCGGAGCTTTGCGTGGTCGCGCGTGGCGTCGAAGAGTTCGTCGCCGCGCACGTCCTCGATGCGCGTCGTCGTCGTCAGGCGATTCATTGCCAGACCGATGCGGCCGTGGCGGAGATCGGCGCGAATTTGCTCGTGCTGGACGGGATCGAAGCCGTTCGCGGCGAGCTGGGCCTGGAGTTTCTGCGTGGCGGCGTTTTCGCGGGCGGCCGACGGCAGCAGGCGGTCGAGCAGCGTGGGCATGGCCGCGGCGAATTCCGGTCGCGCGCGCGCGGCGGCGGTGAACTGCTGGACGTCGGTGCGCTCGCGCGGCGTGAGCTCGCGGGCCTCGCGCCGGAGCGCGGCGGGCATGCTCGCTTGATAGTAGCCGACGGGCAGCAGCGCGGCGCTGCCTGCGAGCAGCGTGGCGACGGAGCCGTGCTCGTTGATGGCGAAATCGTAGACGACGGGATCCATCGCGAACGGCAGCGCGGCGGCGAGTTCGCGCTTCGTCTCGAGCATGATCTGCTGCAGGCGTTCCTGACCGGCGCGCTTTTTCTCCGGCGCAAAGATGAAACCCATGCCGCCGCCGGACATGCCGCCGAGCATCCAGAAGCCCCAGAAGTCGTCGCCGAATTCCGCGCGCACTTTTTCGATCAGTTGCTCGGTGTAGTAGGTCGTCACCCACGGAATGATGGTGTGGAGCGGCCCGAAGAAATTGTCTGTGAGCGCGCGGCCGAGCGCGCGGATGTCGCCGCGCGCGAGCAGCCCGAGGATTTCGTCGAGCGTGGCGACGGCCTGGCCGCGGGCGCGCCAGGCGGCGTCGGTGCGGAGGAGGTATTTCTCGGTCACCATCTCGAGAATGGGGCCGACGTTTTGCGCCATGCCGCCGTGCACGAGCACGAGCGAGTCCTGGAGTTTTTTTCGTGCTTCCGGGGGCACGCGGTCATGGCCGAGCAACGTGTGGCGCGGGAGCAGGCAGCCGCGGCTGATGCCGTGCTCGGGGTCGCCCGGTTGCGCGACGGTGCCCTCGATGAGTTTGATGCCGGGCCAGAGGCCGCCGGAGTCCTGCCAGCCGCCGCCGGAGCCGCCGAGCCACTCGCCGAGGATGGCGCGCGCGGCGACCATGCGGCGCTCGGCCTCGGTCATCGGACCTTCGAGCGAGGCGATCTGGCCGGTGGCGCGCATGCACGCGCCGATGAGTGCGCCGAGGAGATTCGTGGAGACGGCGAGGCGCGAGCCTTTCGGGATGCGGTTGACGTTGCTGACGAGCTCGAAGCCGCGGCCCGGACCGAACATGCGCGCGAGCAGGTCCGCGAGTCGGGTGCCCGAGCTCTCGATGCCCGGCGGCACGAGGCCGGCGGCGATGAGCGCGGCTTTGAGCAGGCCGAGATAATCGCGGCCGAAGTCGAAGACATCGTCGAGCTTCTCGAGGCGCGCGCTGGCTTCGAGGTCGACGCTGGCGAGGCGGATGACCGGCTCGTCGATAATGCGGAAGTAGGCCTCGACCGGCGGACGCGGCGCGGCGTCGCGCCCGTGCACGCCGAGATCGATCGAGATGTTGAGCACGCGTGCGCCCTCGGGAAAATCCATCCCGAGGAAAAAGATGTCGCTCCAGCCGCAATGCGTGAGGTCCATGCGCACGGGCGTGCATTCGCGCAGCACGGGAAACGGCGCGGCGTCGCTCTCGCGGGCGAGCAGCTCGGGGCGCACGCGCAGCGGTTGGTCGGCGGGATGGCCGAGGCGGAACATCCAGGCGTTGCCGCGCGTCGAGCGCACGGTGTGGCGCACTTGGTCGGCGAGGGTCTGAAACGCGAGCGCGTGATACGCGGCGGCGAGTGCGGAGGAGAGCGTTTCGTTGGCGCCTTGTTCGGCGAAGGCGGTGGAGAAGGTCGCGATCGCCTCCTCGAAACGACGGTCGAGGAGCTGGGCGAAACCTTTCTGCGGCACGCGGCCGGTGCGCGGATAATCGGGGCGCGCGGGCAGTTCGTAGCGGTGGATCGCAGCGAGGAAGAAAAGCGCGCGGACGCGTTGGTAGAGATTGCTCTCGCGACGGCGGAAAGCTTCGAGCTCCGCGCACGCGGTGAGGAGTTCGGCGATGGAGCGACCGGCGCACCAGCGTTCGAGGGCGAGATCGCGCAGCGCGGGTTCGGCGCGGGCGATGAGGTCGGTGATCCGCGGCGTCATGGCTCAGTCGAGACGAAGCGGGTTAACCACAGATGAACACGGATGCACACAGATGGGGGCGCTCCTGTGCACGCTCGGAACGGATGCCGGCAGCGCCGTCGTCTTCACCTGATCTGTGTTCATCTGGGTCTATCTGTGGTTTTCGAACGATTGGTTCCTGCTCAGTCGGCGCGGACGGCGAGGAGTTCGACCAGTTGCGTGAGCACGAGGTCGCGATCGCGGCCGGCGAGCGAGAGGGCGAGCTGGGCCGTGAGCAGGCCGTAAGGTGCACCGATGTCGTAGCGGCGACCCGCGACGGCGAGCGCGAGATAACGGCGGCGCGCCGCCAGCGCGTGCAGGGCGGGGGAGAGGCCGAGGTTTTTCTCCGGCGCCGCGGCCCGCTGCTCCTCGAGCAGAGAGAAAATCTCGCCGTCCAGCACGTGAAGGCCGAAGAAGCACAGATAAAAACCGGCGCGCAGGCCGGGCACGATGAGGCGTTGCTCCGCGAGGGTCGGCGTGGGTTTTTCGAGGACGGTCTCGATTTGGTAGAGCGAGAGTTCGCCGCTCGTGACGAGGCGGCCACCGACGGCGCCGTAAGAGGTGAGCAGGCCTTCGCGCGTCGCCTGCACGGCGGACACGGGGGCGTTTTCCGCGGCGGCGGCATCGATGAGCTGCCGGGCGCAGCTCGTTGTGCCGGACGCGACAGGCAGGTGGTCGCCCACGAGGTGGAGGAACGGGTCAGGGCCGCAGAAATCTTTTCCGCACAGCAGGGCGTGGCCGTAGCCGCGCGCGGCGGGTTGCGGAACGAAGCGCACCTGGCTGCGCAGCGGACCGCACGCGGTCGCATAAGCCTCTTCGTCGCCAGGACACACGATGACGGCGAACTCCTCGACTCCGGCGCTGGCCGCCTCCGCGAGCACGATGTGTAGGGCGGATTTGGTTTCGCCGTCGCGATCGACGAGCGTCTGGAGCGGCAGGGTGCGCTGCTTGGGATTCGCGGCGGTGATCAGGGCTTTGCGGATTTTCATGGGCGAGCCGAGGAGTGCGCATCGTCGCCAGCGGCGTCGGAGCGGGCAACGGCGAACTTACGGAATCGGCTCAACGGGCGCGAAGTCCTCCGCCGTCGATCGGCGCGCGCAGGCTCGCGGTGCTTGGCGGCGCAGTTGACGCGCGCCGGAAACTGGATTGGCTCGTCCCTCCCATGGCCAAGAAGCGTTCCGCCCCCTCGCGTCGCCCTGCCACCGCGGTTGCGGCGGCGCCGGCGGTCGTGCGTCCGATGCAGGGGGTGGTGACGATCACGCGGCAGGTGCATTTCAATTCCGCGCATCGGCTCTACAACCCGACGAAGAGCCTCGCGTGGAACCAGCAGCAGTATGGCCTGTGCACCAACCCGCACTGGCACGGGCACAATTACGTGCTGGAGGTTTCGTTGCGCGGTCAGCCCGATCCGGTCACCGGCTACATCATCGATCTGGCCGAATTGAAGCGCATCCTGCACACCGCGATCGTCGACAAGTGCGATCACCGCAACCTGAACGACGAGGTCGATTTCCTGCGCGGCGTCATTCCGTCGACGGAGAATCTCGTGATTGCGTTCTGGAACGAGATCGAGCCGCACGTGCGGCACCTGCGGCACGCCAAGCTCCATTGCGTGCGCCTCTACGAAACGCCGCGCAACTTCGCCGAATATTTCGGCCCCGCGGCAACCTGAACTTTCCGGGCGGTCACGTCACCCGCCTCACCCAACCAAAAACGTCACCTCGTCATGAAACAGATGTATCTCCACCGGTCGAACTGCGGGAAGGAAGCGCCGATCAAGCGCCGCTACGATCGCAAGTTCAAGCCGGACGCCGCCTACCGCGCCACGCTGCCCGACATGATGGAGGTGGCCCACGAGACGATTCAGGGTGCGCACGTGCCGATCCAGCAGGTCGGCATCCACAACTTCAAACTCCCGCTCAAATACCGCACGAAAAAGGGCGAGACGCTCACGCTGGAGACCAGCGTCACCGGCACGGTGTCGCTCGAGGCCGAGTTGAAGGGCATCAACATGAGCCGCATCATGCGGACCTTCTACGACCACAAGGACGAGGTCACCACCGGCGAGTGGATGGGCAAGGTGTTGAAAAACTATCTGCGCAACATCCAGAGCAAGGACGCGCGGCTGAAGATTTCGTTTTCGTATCCGATGCTGCGCCCGAGCCTGCGCACCGGGCTCGAAGGCTACCAGTTCTACAACGTCGCGTTCGAAGGCGTGATGACGCGCGACGGACGCTACCGGCGCTTCATCCATTTCGATTTCGTCTATTCGTCCGCCTGCCCGTGCTCGGCGGAGTTGACCGAGCACGCCCGGGACAAGCGCGGGGCCTACGGCGTGCCGCACTCGCAGCGCTC
The DNA here is from genome assembly GCA_041906465.1 of Candidatus Didemnitutus sp. Classification (GTDB taxonomy): domain Bacteria; phylum Verrucomicrobiota; class Verrucomicrobiia; order Opitutales; family Opitutaceae; genus Didemnitutus. The sequence goes on from JAYRJE010000002.1 coordinate 203,211, forward strand.
GAAGGCGCGCGTCACGCTCGAGGAGGCCGAGGGCAAAAAAATCTGGATCGAGGACGTGCATGCGCTCTGCCTCCAGGCGCTGCAGACCGAGACGCAGGTCATGGTGAAGCGCGAGGACGAGCAGGCGTTTGCCGAGCTCAACGGCGCCTACCTCAAGTTCGTCGAGGACGCGGCGCGCCAGCTCTATCTCGCCTTCGATGCCGACAAGCGCATCGCCGATTTTCGCATCGCGTGCACGCACCTCGAGTCGCTGCACTCACATGATGCCGTCAGCGTGATCTGCAAAGGCGTGAAAGGCGGTTTCAACGCCGACTTCATGGACTTTGGCCAGTTGCTCTGCTGAGCGGCCGGCGCTCGCCATGTGGCAGGAGCTCACGCGCGGCACCGCCTTGCTGACAACGGCGGCGCTGTGCCTGACGGTCGGCTTTTTCCTCTGGCGGGTGAATCACGCGTTCAAGCATGCGTTTCGTCACCGCGAAAACTACGCGGAAAACCTGCGGCGCGCCGGCCGCGCCGAGGAGGCGGACCGCGTCGCCGCTGAAACGCGCGGACTGACGCGGCGCCTGCCGCTTTACGGCAAGATTCTCGTCGTCGCGGGTCTCGCGCTCGGCATGTTGGGTCTGCTTCGCCTCCGATGAAAAAGTCCGCTCCCGCTCCCGCTGTCCTCGTGACCGGTGCCTCGCAAGGCATCGGTGCGGCGCTCGCCCGCGTGTTCGCCGCCGAAATCCCCGGCGTGCGCCTCGCCCTCGTGGCGCGCAATGCCCGCAACCTGCGGGTCGTGGCGGCCGAGTGCACGGGACTCGGCGCGGAGGCGGCGACGTTCGCGTGCGATGTCAGCGACGAGGACGCGGTGGCGAAGCTCGCGCGGGCCGTCGCGAAGCGCTTCGGCGCCGTGGACGTGTTGATCAACAATGCCGGCGCGTTCACGCAGGCGAAATTCGTCGATACTTCCGTGGCGGACTTCGACCGCATGATCGCGGTGAACCTCCGCAGCGCGTTCCTCGTCACGCGTGCGTTCGTGCCCGCGATGGTCGAGCGGCGCAGCGGCGACGTTTTTTTCATGAGTTCGATCGCCGGGCTCGGCGCGTATCCGAATGCGGCGGCGTATTGCGCCGCGAAGTTCGGCGTCACGGGCCTCGCGCAAGTGTTGCGCGCCGAGACGCGCGACGCGGGCGTGCGCGTGTGCTGCGTGCATCCGGGGGCGACGTGGTCGCCGTCGTGGAGCGGCAGTGGCGTGGCGCCGGAGCGCATCATGCCGGCCGAGGATGTGGCGCGCGCGTTTTTGGATGTTTATCGGCTCGGTCGATCCACCGTGGTCGAGGAGATCGTCTTGCGTCCGCAACGAGGCGATCTTTGACGCCGGGCTTCCCGATTTTTGTCAGGGCCGTTCGGGAGCGCGGCGAATTTTTCGGGCCAGGACTAGCCGAAAGCCCCTCCGGCAATCCCTCAATCGCGGGTAAATAAACTCGCGCAGACACAAGCTTCTTGCAGCGTTTTCCGCGACCGGCATGAGCACTCCACGACTCAGCGCGCTTTTCTTTACCCTTTTCGCGGCGATCGCTGGGGATGGGCGTGCGCAGACGCTGCTGTTTCCGGATTTCACGTCGACGTCGGACTTGCTCCGTCTGAACGCGGCCCAGGCGGTTAACGGCGCCGTTTTGCTCGCGCAGAACCAGCAGGATCGCAGCGGTTCGTTCTTCACCAAGAGCCAGTATAACATCACGGGTTTCAGCGCCGCGTTCGAGTTTCGGATCTCGAGCCCGGGTGGCACCAACGACGGCATTGCGGCGGGAGCCGATGGCATCGCCTTCGTCGTGCAGCGCGCAGGGGAAACGGCTCTCGGTGGCAGCGGCGAAGGCATGGGCTACGGGCCCCGCGCGGGCACGCCCGGCATCGCCCACAGTGTCGCAGTCGAGTTTGATACCTTTAAGAATGGCTGGGATCCCAACTCGAACCACGTCGGCATCGACGCGAACGGCAGCCTCACCTCGCTCGCGACAACGAACGTGGCCACGGCGTTCGACAACGGCGCGAAGTGGTCGGTGTGGGTGGACTATAACGGGACCGTTCTGGAGGTGCGCGCGAGCACGGATGGCGTGCGGCCCGAGCTGGCGACGCTTTCGCACACGCTGGACATCGCGGCGACCATCGGCGGCTCGAGTGCCTACATCGGCTTCACGGGGGGCACCGGTCAGGCCTACGGCAAGCACGAGGTGCTGAGCTTCGCCTTTTCGGACACTTACCTGAGCGGTGGCATCGCAGCCGTGCCGGAGCCGTCGACTTACGTCCTGGTTGCGCTTGGACTCGGGCTCGTCGGTCTGACGCTTTGGCGTCGGTCGCGCCGTTGAGACTGCTTCAGCGCGCCCGGCGCGTGAGCGCGGCGCCGCGACGCAAAACAAGCGGCGCAGTCTGGTATGCCAAGGTTTCGGTCATGGGGGATTCCCCGAAAAATGGTGACGCGCGGTGCGGTCGGCGCGACGGCCGGGGCGGCGTTGCGGGAGGATTTTCGAGGACGTGGCGCGGCTTCGCTCGCGGCGGGCTTGCGGCGGCGGCGGTTCTTGGCGAAACATCGGGCGTGCCCTCTTTCCGTCCCACCGTGCTGGTCGTCGAAGACGAAGCCGGCATTGCCGAAACGATCCTCTACGCGTTGCGCACGGAGGGCTTCGACCCGGTGTGGAAAACGACCGGTCGCGAGGCACTGGCGGAGCTCGATGCGCGCGGAGTTGCGCTGGTGGTGCTCGATGTCGGTCTGCCCGACATGAGCGGTTTTGACGTGTGTCGCGAGTTGCAGCGCCGCACGACAGTGCCGGTGATCTTCCTCACGGCGCGGGCGGGCGAAGTCGACAAGATCGTCGGCCTCGAACTTGGTGCCGACGATTATCTCGCGAAGCCGTTCAGTCCGCGCGAACTCACGGCCCGCGTGCGCGCCGTGCTGCGGCGGACGAGTGGGCATGGCCGCGATGCGCCCGCGCTCGCGGCAGCGACCGCGGAGGCGCCGAGGGTTTGGACGCACGATGGGGCGCGGTGCCGGATCGCGTATCGCGGACGGGCGCTCGAGCTGACGCGCAACGAATACCGGTTGCTCGCGACGTTGATTGCGGCGCCCGGTCGGGTGTATTCGCGCGATCAGTTGATGTCGGCGGCGTGGGACGACCCTGGTGCCGCGCTCGATCGCACGGTCGACGCGCACGTGAAGACGGTGCGCGCGAAGCTGCGCGAACTCGCTCCCGACGCCGATCCGATCGTGACGCACCGCGGGTTGGGGTATTCGGTGCGGGAGGAGACGTGAACGCCGTTGTTCACTGCGGCGATGCCCTTGGATGTGGGGCCGGTCGGAGACCGGCCCCGTTGGAGTCTCGCTCGCGCACCGAAAAGGCGAATGTCGCTGCATTTGGGCCGGTCGGAGACCGGCCCCGCCGATGAGAATCCGCGCGCTCATCTTCGGCACCTATGTCGGCGTCTCGGCGCTGGGTTTCGCGGCCGTGATGGCGCTGGCGTTGCGTGACGTGCGGCTGCGCTACGTCGAGTCGATGCGACGCACCATGGGTGACACGGCGGTGTTTCTGGCCTCCTTCGCCGCGGCGGAGCCGGCAGGCCAGGATTGGACGCGTCGGCTGGCCCAGCTGCCGCCGCAAGCGGAGCTGCTGCGCGTGTTCGCGGGCGATGTGGACGGACGCGTGACGTTCGATGCCGCCGGCCGCGACGTGGGGCAGGTTTATCCGTGGGGCATGTTTGGCGGCGGCAAGTTTGCCTCGGAAAACTACACGCTGCCGAACGTCGCGGTGGTCGACAATGAGCTCCGCGTGCGCGCGCCGGTGCGGCGCGCCGGGCAAATCGTCGGCTGGGTCGGCGTCGGGCGCCCGCTCGCCACGGTGGTGGAGGGCGTGACGCGCGCGCGCTGGCGGTTGATTTTTGGGGCCGGTGCGATCGCACTGGGCTTGGTGGCGGTGGGCTGGTGGGTTTCGGCCCGGCTCGTGCGCTCGCTCGAGCGGTTGACCGAGCACGCGCGCGCGGTGCGCGATGGACGGGCTTCGCAGGCGCCGACGTCGCGCGCGGCCGAGATCGCCGCGCTGGCGCAGGCGTTCGAGGAGATGCGTGATGCGCTCGAGGGACGGCAGCACGTCGAACGCTACACCCAAGTGCTCGCGCACGAAGTGAAGGCTCCGCTCGCCGCGATCCGGGGGGCGGCGGAGTTGTTGGACGAGGCGATGCCGGAGGCGCAGCGGGCGAAATTTCTGACCAACATCCGCGTGGAGTCGGCGCGCATCCAGCAGATCATCGAACGATTGCTGGAACTGTCGTCGCTCGAGGCGCGCAAACAGCTGACGCGCGTCGAGTCGATCGACACCGCGGCGTTGGCCGAGGAGGCGGCGGCGGTGATGCGCGGGGCGTTCGCGGCGGCCGGAGTGGAGTTGCGTGTGGAGTCCGGCGTGCGCGGCCGGTCAGCGGTGTGCGGCGAACGCGTGTTGTTGCGCGAGGCACTGGTGAACTTGTTGCAGAACGCGCTGGATTTCTCGCCGCGCGGCGGAGAGGTCGTGCTGCGGGTCGGTGCTGCGCGCGCCGAGCCCCGCGGACCAACGTGCGTGGAGTTTTCGGTCGAGGATGACGGGCCGGGTGTGCCGGACTACGCGCTGCCGCGGGTGTTCGAGCGGTTTTATTCGCTGCCACGGCCCGGCACGGAACGGAAGAGCACCGGTCTCGGCCTCGCGCTCGTGCGCGAGATCGCGCACCTGCATGGCGGCGAGGCTGCGCTCGAGAATCGCGGGGACCGCGGCGCACGGGCGGTGTTGCGGATGCCGGCGGGGTAGGGCGGCGAGTTCCTTCGCCGCCGATAATCGACGGCGCGGAGCGGAGTCCGCGCCCTGCCTTGCACGTCGCGATTTCACACGCGCTTCATCAGCGCTTCACAGAAGTCGGGCAGGATCGCGGCATGGAAAACGTGCCACCTCCTGTGATCGCGTCGCCGGCGAAGCGGCGGCTGATGGTGTTTCTCAAGATCGGCGGCATCGTGCTGCTGACCGCGCTGCTGCACATTCCGCTCGCGATGACCCACGGTGTGTTGCGTGAACGGCGGGGGTATCAGCAGCAGGCGGCGGAGGAGATCGCCGGATTGTGGGGACGATCGCAACTCGTCACCGGGCCCGCGCTGGCGGTGCCGTATGCTTACAAGGCGAAGGTCACGCGGACCAAAATCGTCGGTGACCGAGCGGTGCAGGTGGAGGAGATCGATCTGGTCACCGCGACGGCGTATTTCCTGCCGGAGACGCTGAGCGTCGATGGCACCGTCGATCCGGAGCTGCGGCATCGCGGCATCTACGACACCGTCGTGTTTACGACCAAGCTGCGACTGACGGGCGCTTTCGTTCCGGATTTCGCGGCCGCCGGGATCGCGGCGGAGCGTATCGACTGGGAGAGGGCGCGCGTGCTTTTCGGGGTGTCCGATCTTCATGGACTCCGCACGGTCGGGCCGCTGCGGCTCGGCGCGAAGGAGGCGGCGTTTGAGTCGACGGGCGCGACACGGGACGAAATCCTGCCGCTGGCGGCGACGGCTGAGGGGATGACCGCGGCGGTCGGGAAAGTGGAGTTCGCGTTCGAAGTGGTGGTTCAGGGCAGTGAGCGACTGGAAATTGCTCCGCTCGGAAAAACGACCCGCGCGACGCTGGCCTCGGCGTGGGCGGATCCGTCGTTCGTCGGCGCGACCCTGCCGGTGGCGCGGCAGGTCGGCGCGGAGGGATTCGAGGCCGCGTGGGCGAGCACGCATTTCAGCCGGGCGTTTCCGCAAAGCTGGACGACGCGGACGATCGAGAACGCCGCAATCGCGAAGCAGTTTCAGCCCGCCGCGTTTGGCGTGCGCTTTGCGCAGCCGGTGGATGGCTACAGCATGGCGGAGCGCGCGCAGAAATACGGTGTGCTGTTCTTCGTTCTAGTGTTCGCGGTCTTTTTCGTTTTCGAGGTCGCGGCCGGGCTGGCGATCCATCCGTTGCAGTATGCGATTGTCGGCGCCGCGCTGGGCCTGTTCTTTCTCGGGTTTCTGGCGTTGTCGGAATTTCTCGGGACCGGTGCGGCTTATGGCGTCGCGGCGGGAGCGTGCACGCTGCTGGTGGCGCTCTACGCGTGGAGTTTTCTCCGGAGCGGCGCCCGCACGGGTATCGTGTTCGTGGGGCTCGGCGCGACGTATGGCTACCTCTACTTCGTGCTGAAGTCGCAGGACTACGCGCTGCTTGCGGGCACCGCGGCGCTCTTTGCCGGATTGGCGCTGGTGATGTTCTGCACGCGGCGGATCAACTGGTATGCGTGGGAGACGAGAGCCGGGGCGGGCGCGAGGTGAGCGCGCTGGCGGGGCTGGCTCACCCGCCCGGCGGGCGCGCCGGCGCGCCGGCGGCCGGCGTGGGGGCCTCGAGCACCTGCACGCCGGCGAACTCGACGCCGAGCGTGCGAAGTTGACCGCTGGTTTTCTCGTTCCGCACGCCGTCGCCGCCGTCCAGCACGATGACATTGAGGCCGGGGGCAAACGATGTGGTGGCGGTCGCGGATGTAGGCGCGTCGGCCGTCGCGCGGAAGCGGGTGAGAGGCTTTTCCTCCTGCACCAGGGTGATCGACCGCGAGTCGGGCGCATGGACCTGCACGGTGAGCGCGACGCGGACCGGGTGAGGCAGCGGATTGTAGTAAAGCAGCGAGGCGGGTTCGAAGGCCCAGCGCACGCCGTTCACGGCGCGATTTTGCCAGCCGCGTCCGTAGGTGAAAGTGCGCGCGAGGGGCAATGCGGGGCGAGGCGAGGGCCGCAGGCGCACGACCACCTGGCTGCCGAGCGCGCTGACGATCTGCTCCGCATAGCCCGCGGCCGCGAGCCCTCGAAGCAGGGCCTCGGCGCCGTCTTCAAACCCGCGCCGATTGATGTAGAGCGCGGTGAAGCCGAGGCTTTCCAGACGGTGGGCGAGTTCGGCGGGCGGCAGCGTTTCGACCTCCTGTTGCCAGCGGACGCGCGGGCGGAACTTCAGGGCGCCGTAGCTGAAGCGCAACGTGTGCGTGACGAGGTAGGGACGGAAGTGTTCGTAGTCGTTGAGGCGCCACGGCGGCTTCACCTCGGGAAACGGCAGCACCGGCAACTGGAAAACGGCCGCGCCGGCGGGCAGGAAGCGCTCAAGCGCGGTGCCGAATTTCCGGTCGGACGCCACGGCGCGCGCGATTTCCTCGCGTAGGGCGGTGGACGTGCGAGGCAACTGATCGAGTAAACCGAGACCGACGACCGCGAGCGCGGCCGCACCGCGGGCCCAAGCCGGCCACGCCCGCGTGCGGCGGGAAAGCTGCAGCACCAGATAAGCGAGCACGACGGCGGCGATGTAGACCCCGATGCGGTTCGTGGCGCGGAAAACGAAGAACCCGCCGAAGAACGCGAAAAAGCTCATGATACCGCCCGCGGCGCCGAATGCCACCAGCCATCCCGTCGTCAGTGCGGCGCTCGACAAGCGCGCGCCGCGCAGAAGTCGCGGCACCGTGTGCCAGACGAGCCACACGAGGCCGGCGATGCCGACGAGGCCGAGGTAGGGCAGGTAACCTTCGCCGCGCATTTCGGACCAGCGGAAGTAGCGCTGACCGAAAAACGCCAGCGCATCGAAGCGGTGCACGCTCGGCGGGATGAAAAGTTCGACGGCCTTGAGCGCGTAGAGTTCGGTGCCGCCGTAGTTGCGCTCGAGCAGCGGGCGCGCGTCGGAGCTGGTGGAGTAGATCCAGTATTCGAGATTCGACGCCACGAAGGAGGCGAGCGCGATGCCAATGGTCGCGGTGCCGATGCCGAGATTGACCAGCCGACGCGGGCCCGTCACCTGCGCGAGCAGCGCCCAGCCCATCAGCGGCAGCCAGAAGAACAGATAGTAGGTGTTGTGGCAGCCGAGTGCCGCGCCGGCGACGAAGCAGGTCCACATGCCGACATTGCCCCACGCGAGCCGCTGGCTCCGTGCGACGAGCGTGCAGGCCAGCAGTCCCAAGGGCACCACCCACACCAGTGCGAACGAGAAGTGCGACAGGCCGCGGTGATAGATCGCGTAGTTGAAGGAGAAGAGGATCGCTCCGGCGGCCGCCCACTCCCAGCGCGCGCGCAGCCAGCAGCGCAGCACCCAGTAGAACGCGGCCGCGCTGAGCCCGAACGCGAGTGCCAGGCCGCAGTTCGCGGCGAAAAACACGTCGGTGGCGCGGGCGATCAGGCCGAGCAGATGCAGCTGAATTTTTTCCGGCGTGGGATAAGCGCTCCAGTCCGCGCCGAACGGCGCGCCGAGACGCTCGACCTTTTGCGGACGGAGCGGCAGCAGGTCGCCCTCGCTGGAGGCCTGGATGCGCGCGAGGATTTCGTGGGCATCGCCGTTGTAGACTGTCGGGAGGTGCCACGCCTCGCGCGTCCAGCGTTGGTTGTCGATGGCCCAGATCAGGGCGCAGACCGCGACGAGCGCGAGCATGCGCAGCAGCTCGCGACGGGAAAACAGCAACGGGGACGCGTGATCCGCTGGCCCAAGCGGACGGGGTGACATCGCCGTCATTCCGGAGAACGGCGCGACCGGGGCAAGACTATCCTTCGCGCAGCGCCGCGGCGGCGCGATGGTTAGAGCAACGCCTGCTGTTCACCACCGGCCAGCGGCTTCAGGCCGATGGCGTGGTAGCCTTTGGGCGTGAGGACGCGGCCCTGCGCGGTGCGGGCGAGGTAGCCTTCCTGGATGAGGAACGGCTCGTGGACTTCCTCCAGGGTGTCGGCTTCCTCGCCGACGGCGATGGCGATGGTGCCGAGGCCGACGGGGCCGCCTTTGTAGTTTTCGGCCATGAGCCGGAGGACGCGTTTGTCCATCTCGTCGAGGCCGGCGGCGTCGATCTCGAGGAGTTCGAGCGCGGCGGCGGCGACGGGCTGGGTGATCTTGCCCTGCGCTTTTTCCTGCGCGTAGTCGCGGACGAAGTTGACGAGGTTGTTCGCGATGCGCGGCGTGCCGCGGGCGCGGCCGGCGATTTCCTGGGCACCGGCGGCGTCGATCTCGACGTGGAGCAGGCCGCAGCTGCGCTGGACGATGCCGCAGAGCGTGGCGCGGTCGTAATAATCGAGGCGCGTGTTGAGCGTGAAGCGCGAGCGCAGCGGCGCGGTGAGCAGGCCGGCGCGCGTCGTGGCGCCGACGAGCGTGAATTTGGGAATCGTGAGCCGGACGCTGCGGGCGTTCGGCCCCTGGTCGATCATGATGTCGAGGCGGAAGTCCTCCATCGCGCTGTAGAGATATTCCTCGACGGTTTTCGAGATGCGATGGATCTCGTCGATGAAGAGGATGTCGCCCTCCTCGAGATTGGTGAGCATGCCGGCGAGGTCGCCGGGTTTCTCGATGACGGGGCCGGAGGTGACGCGGACGTTGCGGCCGAGTTCGTGGCCGAGGATGAAGGCGAGCGTGGTTTTGCCGAGTCCGGGCGGGCCGGAAAGGAGGATGTGGTTCAGCGCTTCGCCGCGGCGCTTCGAAGCGCCGACCATGATTTTGAGGCGATCGACGGTCTTCGGCTGGCCGGCGAAGTCGGAAAAAGAGAGCGGGCGGAGCGCGGCTTCGGTTTGGGAGACGGGAGCGTGGAGGGCCTCGGAGATGAAACCGACGCCGGTCGCGGCGCCTGCCGGCGCGGGGATTTTCGATTTTGGATTCTCGATTTTCGATTTGGACACGGTGGGCGTGGCTGGAGACAGCGTGCGTGAGTTTTAGGAAGCTTCGTTTCGCTTCAGCCTACGCGCAAGGTTTCGGTTGGCAGGCAGGGTGACACGTTGAGGGAGTGGGGACGCGAAATCGAAAATCGAGAATCCAAAATCGAAAATCCCGTCAGCGCCACTCGACCTGCGCGCCGATGCTGCGAAGGTTTTCGACGAAGTTCGGGTGGGCGCGCTTGATGGTGTCGGCGTTCTTGACGACGGATCTGCCCTCGATGCTCGCGGCGACCATGTAGAGCGCCACGGCGGCGCGGATGATGTAGGGTGCTTCGACGGTCGTGGCGCGCAGCGGTTTGTGGCCGAAGACGACGATGCGGTGCGGGTCGTTGACGACGATGTGCGCGCCGAATTTCGAGAGTTCGGCCATCCAGGTGAAGCCGCCTTCGTAGACCTTGTTCCAGAACATCACCTCGCCCTTGGCGCGGACGGAGAGCGCGATCATGACCGGCAGCAGGTCGACCGGAAAATACGGCCAGGGCGCGGCTTCAATCTTCGGGAGCAGGTTCGTGGTGAACGGTTGTTCGACGACGAGCTTCTGCTTTTTCGCGACGACGGCAGTGTCGCCTTCGTAGCCGATGTTGACGCCGAGCTTGGCGAAGCAGCGGTTGATGAGGTCGAAGTGGTGCGGCAGCGATTTCGTCACGCGCACCTCGCCGCCGGTGATGGCGCCGAGAGCGAGGAAGGTGACGACCTCGTGGTGGTCGGTGTTGATCGTGAACGTGCCGCCCTTGAGCTTCTTCACGCCGCGGACGGTGATCATGCTCGTGCCGAGCCCTTCGAGATCGGCGCCCATCGCGACGAGCACGGCGCAGAGGTCCTGCACGTGTGGCTCGCTGGCGGCGTTGATGATGACGGATTCGCCCTCGGCCAGCGCGGCGGCCATGACGAAGTTCTCCGTCGCGGTGACCGACATGTAGTCCGGCCAGTGGCGCGCGCCCTTGAAGCGATTTTTCAGGCGGATGGTGAGCTTCTCGCCGCGACTCATCGTGGCGCCGAGGCGCTCGAGGATTTCGAGATGCGGATCGAGTTCGCGGATGCCGAGCGAGCAGCCCTTGGCGTTGGTCGGCACGACGAGCTTCTTCATGCGCTGCAGCAACGGCGCGAAGAGGAGCACGGAGGAGCGCATCCCGGAGGGGAGCTCGCCGTCGAGGCGGGCGGCGTCGAAGGTCGAGTGATCGACGTCCATGCGGCCGCCGCCGCGGTCCCAGTTGATGCGCGAGCCCTGTTCGACGAAGAAGCCGACGAGTTTCTCGACGTCGGTGATGTTCGGGACGTTGAGCAGCGTCACCTTTTCGTCGGTGAGCAACGTGGCGCAGAGAATCGGGAGGACGGAGTTCTTGTTGCCGGACGGCGTGATGGTGCCGCTGAGGGGCTTGCCGCCGTGAACGATGAGGTCAGCCATGTGAGGCGAAAATTGAGTGTAGGAGCCTGCTTGCAGGCGAGAAGAGTCGCCTGCAAGCAAGCGCCGACAGTTCGGGTGGCGCGATAAAAAAAGGCGCCCTGGGAAGGAGCGCCTTTGCAGAATTTTCGAAAGAGCGATCAGGCCTGCGGGGCGTCGCCGCCGCGATCACCGCGGTAACCGCCGCGATCGCCGCCGCGGCCACGGCCGCCGCGTCCGCCGCGACGACGACGGAAACCGTCGCCGCCACGACCTTCGCCGCGGAACTCGCCGCCGCCGCGATTCTCGCCCTCGCCGTAAGGACGGCCTTCGCCGCCTTGTTCGCCGCGCGGCGCGTTGTCGCCGCCCTGGCCTTGGCCGTAGGGACGATCCCCGCCACGGTGGTGGCGCTGGCCGCCGCGACCGCCGCGGTGATGACGATGGCCGCCGCGATCACCGCGGGGCTCACCGCCGCCGCCGTGCGAGTGTGGCTGCTCGGGTTTGGCAGCGGGTTGTTCGGCGCTGCCGCCGGTGAAGAAGGCTTTGATTTTGGCGAAGAAGCCGGTCGGCTTCGCCGCGGCGGCGGTCGCCTCGTCGGCGCGCTGCACGCGGTCTTCGCGACGAAATTCCGGACGCTGGTGGCGGAATTGCTCGCGCGGGGCCGGCTGGCCCTCGGGGCGCGGCTCGCGGGGCGTCTGTTCGCGGGGTGCTTGGTCGCCGCCTTCGCGGCGGTCGCGGCGCTCGCCCTCGTAACGACCTTCGCGACGCTCGCGGCGGTCGCCGCGCGGCTCGCGCGGGCCGCGGAAGCTGTCGCTTTCCCACGTTTGCGGGGCGACGGACTTCGGGCGCTCGGGCGGAAGAATATTAAGCTCGGCCTTTTCCCCGGGCGTGGACGGTGCGGCCGGAGTGGCGGCGGGACCATCGAGCGGGAACAGCTCGGCCGGCTTCGCCGAGACTTCGGCGGCTTGAGCGGCGGCGGGAGCGGGCTCGGGGGCGGCGGCGGGTTGCGCCGGAGCGACGGTTTCGGCGACGGGAGCGGCTTCGGGTTGCGGAGCGGGCTCGGGCGTCGCGGGAGCGAACGGGTTCTGGTATTCGCGCGGGGCGGTAACGATCTCGATCGCGGTGGGCTTGTAGGCAGTGCTGGCTTTGGACGCCGGAGCCGCCGAGGAGGCGGGGGCGGGACGCTTGCCGCGGGCCAGGCCCGAGCCGCGGCTGGTGCCGAACGTGGAAACCGGCGCGCTCGCAGCGTCAGCCGGCGGAGTCGCGGGCACCTCGGCGGGCGCACCGGACTGGTCATTGGTGGACATGTCTATCTTCTTGGTTGAAAGCGCCTGCCGGAAAGGGCGGCGCGGTGGGTTGAAAGCCGGCCGGAGCCCGCGGAGCGGTCTCGACACAGCGCTCAGGGCGCGCTGAAACGGCGGCAATAGGAGCCGCGAAGGTCGGCAAACCCGCCCCCTCGCGCAACAGCTAATTTTTTGCCCGGTCCGGGGCTTGCCAGTCGGGAGGGGGACTCCCACGCTGCGGCGCCATGGACAAACTTGAGGAAATCTTTCGCATGCAAGATGCTCTGAACCGGCGGATCGGCGTGGCGCTGCCGCCTCCGACGGACGAGGAGAAGGCCAAGTGGATCCTCAACTACACGCGCGCGATGCAGCAGGAAACCGCCGAGCTGATCGACTCCGTGCCGTGGAAGTGGTGGGCGAAATACCAGAAGTTCGACGAGCAGAATGCCAAGGTCGAGGTCGTCGACCTGTTCCATTTCCTCGTGTCGCTCGCGCAGACACTCGGCATGACGGCCGACGATGTTTACCAGGCTTACCTGAAGAAAAATCAGGTGAACCACGCGCGGCAGGATTCCGGCTACGCCAAGAAAGACGAGACGGACTCGAAGCACATCTGAGCGGGGCGGTCAGCGCTCAGCTTTCAGCGATCAGCAGCTCCGTCGGCGTCACGGTCGCGTGCGACGAAGCCGTGGGGCGGCGAGCGCGGGGAGGGGCTTCACGGGTGCGATGGTGGGCGCAATCGCGGGTTCGCGGCGCGCAAAGTAGAACAAGCCCAACTCCGTGCCGGAAGGACCGAAGGTGGAGGCGTGCACGGCTTGCACGCGCACGAGCAACGCCGCGCCGGCATTTACTGGCGTGACGGTGAAGAGAAACAAATCGTCGCGCTGTTGCGGCGCGCGCAGGAGAAACTTCACACTTTCGGCGCTGGCTTCGAAACCGCCGTTGTTGCGCCACCGGCCGTGCCAGTGGTTCAGGTCCAAATCGTCGAACAGATCGATCCGCAGCGAGTCGTCGCGTTGGATGATTTCCACGCGGGTGACGTGCGCGTGCTGGAGCACGCCGAGCGCGTGGTCGAACTCGAGTCCGAGGAGCGCGCGCCACGAAACCGGGCCGCGGTAGGGCGAATCGGCCTCGATGACTGTGCCCTCGGCCTCATAGCTGCCGGCGATCGAGATCGGCGCGGCGGGGAGCAAACTCACCGCGAGCAGTGCGAAGGCGACGAGGGAAAGCATACGATGACGGGAGCCGATCCACGCGGTCGGCGAAGGGAACCGGAGGCAGCGCAAAGCGTTCACGGGAGGACGGTGGTATATCTCCTAACTGCTCCATCCGGCCTAAACCGAACAGAAAAACGGCGCGCCCGTGCACGTGGCGCCCGGTTCGCCGTCGATGGTGCGCGACTGCGCGCAATGCCGACCTACAAAAGCGCGACGAAGGTCCCGGCAAACTTCACAGCCGGCTGTTCGGGCGTATCGCCCGCCACTTCCGCATGCAATTCGAGGCGCGCCTTCTTGTGGCGGCGGAGCGTGGCCAAAAACGTCGCGAGTTCGCTTGCCGGCGGGCGCACGCAGATCGCGCGCAAATCGCCGGTCAGCGGCTCGTGGAACGTGGCGTGGCTGCGCTTCACCACGACATGGCCGTCGTAACCCGCCTCGCGCAGCGTCATCCACAACGCGCTGTAGCAGGCGAGCGTGGGCAGGACTTGCAGCGAGCCGCCGAAGGCGGTGCCGAGGTGATTGCGGTTCGGCGCGAGCGGAGCCTCGAGCACGACCCGTTCGTCTCCGGCTTCGGTGACTTTCATCTGCATCGCGCGGGCGAGAGGAATTTGATCGTGGAGAAAGGCCGTGAGGCCGCGGGCGGAGATGCGTTCGGGGACGAGCTGGCTCATGCGTGAAAGACCGACGACGAAACGCCAAACGCGAGCGCTGGCGAGCGCGGAGGTGCCGCCGGCCCGCGGGTCCGGCGAGCGGCCCAGCTTGGGGGGCGACCGGCGGGATTGACGGTGCATTTGTCCTCGGGTGACGGACGCGTTCGTCGTAGGAGAGAAACCAGACCCGCTCCGCCCATGAAAACAGCCCGTGAAAATCCCCTCTACCTGCTTTTGCTGCGTCAGCCGAAAACCGGTCCCGGCCCGACCGCGGCGCAAATGCGTGAGATCATGGCGCATTTCGCCGAGTGGATGGCACGCCTCCGTGCGGAGGGGGCGTTGGTGTCCTCGCATGGCTTGAAGCCAAAGGGCAAAGTATTGCGTGGCCGGCGTGGGCAAAATGTCAGCGACGGTCCTTACGCCGAGACCAAGGAAATCGTCGGCGGCTACGTGCTCATCCGCGCGCGCAACGCGGCGCACGCGCTACGGTTTGCGCGGGCCTGCCCGGGGTTGGATTATCGGCTCACCGTCGAAGTGCGGCCGGTGAAACATTGACCCGGCGGGCGGTCGCCACGGTGTCGCCGGCCCGCGAGGCGTCGCGCGGAAAGCTGGCACACTTCCGGCCCGGCTCACTCGCCGATGATTTTGATCAGCACGCGTTTTTTGCGACCGCCGTCGAACTCCCCGTAGAAGATCTGCTCCCAAGGGCCGAAGTCGAGCTGCCCGGCGGTGATCGCGACAACGACCTCACGGCCCATGAGCTGGCGCTTCAAGTGCGCGTCGGCGTTGTCCTCGCCGGTGCGGTTGTGGTCGTAAGCGCTGTGCGGTTTCTCCGGCGCCAGTTTTTCCAGCCACCGCTCGTAGTCGGCGTGCAGGCCGCGCTCGTCGTCGTTGATGAAGACGGAGGCGGAGATGTGCATCGCATTCACGAGGCAAAGCCCTTCGCGCACGCGACTCGCCGTCACGGCAGCTTCGACCTGTGGAGTGATGTTGATGAACACGCGCCGCGTCGGCGTCTCGAACCAGAGTTCCTGGCGGTGGGATTTCATGGGAAGCGCGAAAAAAAACTGAGCACGAAAGTGGCGCTGGGACACGGACTAAATTCCTCGACCCCCGCGTCTGTCGCCCGGGGGCGTGTAAGATTTTCGCGGCGGCGGGTTTTAATCGGTGATGAATAACTCCACGACCCTTCCTCTGTCCGCGGGCGCGGCGTCGCTGCCGAAAGCGGCAGCGGCCTCGCGCGCTCCGTTTGTGCCAGTGCGCCCGATTCCGGTGCGCACTGCGATCTGGTCTTTTCTCCTCGGTGTCGCGCTCGTGGCGCCCGTGATGATCATCGTCGGTTTCATTCCCGTGCCGACGACCGACGCGGACGCGTCGCGGCCGCTGCGTTTTCTGAACTACATGCTGCATCCCGGCGGATTGTTCCTGAAGGCGGTGATTCTCGCGCCATTGTGGGAGGAAATTTTCTACCGCGGGTTGATCCTGCAGCTCGCGCGTCGCTATGTGCCGGCATGGGCCGCGATGGCGATCTCATCGCTGATCTTCGCGCTGCCGCACGCTTCGATGGGCTTTGGCACCGCCGTGCTGGCGTTGCTGCTGGGCACCGCGTTGGGCTGGTTGGTCGTGCGCAGTGGCTCGCTGCTCGCGAGCATGCTCTGCCATGCGGCGATCAACCTGTGCTGGCTGTTTGTGCTCGGACCGGCTTTGGGTATCACCGAGAAAATCATGAACTACACGCCGGCCGCCCCGCGGATCAATCCGCTGACGGACCTGTTTCCGGTCTGGTGGATCGCGCTCTCGCTCGGGCTCGGCGTCGCGGCCGTCGTGATGCTGAACCGGAGTGCCCCGCAGCCGGGCGGCGCGCGCGATTGAAGCGGAACGAAGGCCGATGGACAACGCCTCACGAGAAGCGCTCTTCGGCGAAGCGGTGCGTCAGCACATGGGTATTTTCCTCAAAATGGCTTACGCTTTCGCCGAGCCCGCCGATCGCGACGACCTCGTGCAGGAGATGCTGCTCGCCGCGTGGCAGGCGCTCCCGACCTTCCACGGCGGGTGCAAGCTCTCGACGTTTCTTTACCGCGTCGCGAACAATCGGGCGATGAACTGGCGCCGCTCCGGCGTGCGCTACGGTCGACGCATCGCGGCACTCGAACAGTGTCCGCAACTGGTGCTGGCCGGCCCGACCGCCGCGCCCGAGGCCGCCGCGCGTCTCGCCTGGCTCTATGCGACGATCCGGCGTTTGCCGGAACTGGATCGCACGCTCCTCATGCTCCACTTGGACCGCCTCGCGCATCAGGAAATCGCGGAGATCACCGGGCTCACCGAAAACAACGTCGGCGTGCGCCTGCACCGCATCAAGCGGTGGCTCGCCGAACAGAAGGACGAAAACGATGAACTTTGACGCGCTGGAAAAAGCCTGGGGACAGCAGGCGGTCGGTGGCGCGGCGGATGCCGCCATGGTCGCAGAACAACTGGAACGCGATCTATACGGTGCGCGCCGGCGCTTCCGCGGCGCGATTGCGCTCGCGGCGGGCCTGCTGGCGTTGAGCTGGCTGGTCGCACTCGGCGGGCACTTCAGCGGAATCAAGTCGCTGACACACCTCGAACTCGCCGCGCACGCGACGGGCTCGGCGTTTTATCTGTTGTGGCTGGTGCTCGCGGTGCGCTCCGCGCGTGCGGTGCAGCGTGAGCGGCGCCATGTCGGCGCGACGACGCGCGACGCGGCCGAGGCGTCGCTGCGCGTGATCGCGTTGCAAATCGGCAACTATCGCATCGCCGCGTGGAGCCTGCCGCTCGCGGTGGCGGTCGCGGGTGTGCTCTCGGCGTTGAAGTATCAGGGGGGCGAGTTGCACGGCGCCGGCGCGGCGGCGTCGGCGGCTTTTGTCGCGGTGCTCGCGATGATCGCGGGTGCGGCGCTCTGGCATCGCCACCGGACGATGCTGCAGCCGCGGCGAGAAGAGTTACGTGGCTTGCTCCGGGAGATGGAGCGGGAGTAGCGCTGCGTCTGGCGCCCGCGCCTGTCTGGCGTTGGCCGAAGCGCGCTCGGAGCGGATCGAGGTCAATTCGCTCCACTCCGGACGAGGCGGGTCATTCCCGAGAAAATAATCATGGGGCAATTTGGCCTGGGCGGTTACGGCCAGTGCGGCTGGGGGAGCTTGGGCGTTGCGGGGCCGCGGCGGCGCGCTAGACTCGCTCGCATGAACCCGCGCACTTGGTCTCTTCGCACGCGGCGCAACCTCTGGATCCTTTTCGGGCTGCTCGGCGTGTTCACCGTCACCGGTTTCTTCGTGCTGCCGCCGATCGTGCGGACGCAGCTGGAAAAACGGCTCGGCGCCGCGCTCGGGCGGGAGGTGACGGTGGGCAGGGTCCGCATGAATCCCTACGCGCTGTCCGTCACGATCGAGCGGCTCGAGATTCGCGGTGCCGACAGGACGAGCGCGTTTGCGGGCTGGGACCGCCTCTACGTGAACTTCGATGCGGTGGCGTCGCTCGGCGGCGATTGGGTGTTGCACGCCGTCGAACTCGAGGGCTTTCACCTCGCTGCCGCGATCGAGCCGGACGGGAAACCCAGCTTTGCCGACATCCTCGCGAAGCTTTCCCCGCCGCCGGGTTCCGGCACGGCTCCGAAGACCGCGGCGGAGCCGTCGCGCCCCGTGCGGATCGGCCGCCTGAAGGTCGATGGCGCACGCGTGGATTTTGTCGATCGGTCGCGCGTGCGGCCGTTCGCGACGGTGGTCGGACCGCTGTCGTTTCACCTGACGGAGTTTCGCACCGTGGGCGAACGCGGCGCGCCGTATCGCTTCGCAGCCACGACGGAGGCTGGCGAAAAATTGGAGTGGCAAGGCACGTTGTCGGCTGACCCGCTTCGTTCGAAAGGCGAGCTGAAGCTCGAGAATATCGCGCTCGCGAAATATGCGGCCTACTACGCGGATCGCACGCAGGCCGAGCTGGCCGACGGGCGTCTCCGCGTGCAGGGGCACTATGAGGTCGATCTCTCGGCCTCGCCGCACGTCCTGCGCCTCGCGGATGGTGCGGTGCAGGTGCGCGGATTGAAACTTCTCGAGCGCGCCACGAACGCCTCCGCCCTCGAACTCGCGGCGTTCGATGTGGCGGGTGCGGAGTTCGATGGGGTGAAGCTTGCGGGTCGCGTCGCCTCGGTGCGCGCGAGCGGCGGACGCGTTGCGGTGCGCCGCGAAGCCGATGGCACGATCAACTGGCTCGCGATGCTCACGCCGTCCGCGCCTGGGGCGCAGCCGGCGACGGCGGGCGCCGCGCCCACGGCGCCGGCGAGTCCGTTGCCCGAGGTGCGCGTGGGCGAGGTGGCGCTGCAGGATTTTCAAGTCGAGATCACCGATCTCGGGGCACCGCGTCCGGCGAAGCTGGCGTTGGGCGCGGTGCAGTTTTCGCTGCGCGACGTGTCGCTCGCCGACGGGGTGGAGATGCCGGTGCAGCTCGCGTTCGATTGGGCGCCGCAAGGCAAGGTTTCGATCGCAGGGAAGGTGGGCGTGCGGCCCGATTTGCGCGCGGAGCTCCAGACGGAGGTCGCCGATTTCGCGCTGCTGCCGCTGAGTCCGTATCTCGAACAACAACTCAACGCCCGCATCGCGCAGGGCACGGTGTCGTTCCGGCAAACCCTGCGGCTCGCGCCGGGCGCGCCGGCTCCCGCGGTGACCGCGGCGGGCGATCTCCGCGTGAACCGACTCGGCCTCGTTGATGGCACGCTGGAGGAGGAGTTGGCCGGTTTCACGTCGCTCGCGCTCACCGGCATCGAGGTCGCCACGGCGCCGACACTGTCGGCGACCTTGAAGGAAATCGCGCTCGTGGGGCCCTACGCGCGCGCGGTGGTGCGGGAGGACAAATCGATGAATCTGGCCGGCCTCGTGCGGGCCGCGCCGACGTCCGCCACCGCGGCCGCAGTGCCGATCGCGCCGACAGCTTCCGCGTCTGCACCCGAGGCGGGGGCCGCGCCGCGGATCGCGATCGGTGCGGTCAAGATCGAAGGGGGCGATTTCAGTTTTCTCGATCGTTCGTTGAGTCCGCATGTGCGGGTCGCCCTGACCAAATTTGGCGGCACGATCGGCCACATGTCGTCGGAAAATCCGGCGCGTGCGGATGTGGATTTGCGCGGCACGGTTGACGGCGTCGGTCCCGTGGCGATCACGGGTCAGCTCGATCCGCTCGGCACGCCGCGTTTCGTGGACGTGAAGCTTGATTTCAAGAACGTCGACCTGCTCCCGCTGAGTCCCTACAGCGGCAAATACGCCGGCTACGAACTCGCGCGCGGCAAGCTGGCGCTCGACGTGAAGGCTCACGTCGAAGGCTCGCAGTTGCGCTCGGAAAACGTGCTCACGCTGCAGCAGTTCACCTTCGGCGCCGCCGTGGAAAGCCCGGACGCCACGAAGCTCCCCGTGCGTCTCGGCGTGGCGCTGCTGAAGGACCTCGGAGGTCGCATCGTTATCGATGTGCCGGTGTCGGGCGATTTGAGCGATCCGAACTTGAAGATCAGTCGCGTCGTGTGGCGCGTCATCGGGAATCTCCTCACGAAGGCGGCGGTGTCGCCGTTTGCGCTGCTCGGTTCGATGTTCGGTGGCGGGGGTGACGAACTGGCGTTTCAGGAATTTGATCCGGGGCTCGCCGAGTTGCGTGCGGCCGAGCGCGGCAAGCTCGATACCTTGGTGAAGGCGCTGACGAACCGCCCGGGCCTCAGCCTCGGCATCGAGGGTGGTTACGACGGACCCGCGGATACGTTCGTCCTCCAGCGGCAGAAAGTCGCGGCGCTCGTGCGCGCGAAAATCTGGGAGGAGCGGCGTGCGGCCGATCCGAATCTCCCGCCGCCGGATCGGTTGCAAATCGCACCGGAGGCTTACGCGGCGAAGTTGAAGCAGCTGTTCGACGAAAAATTTCCTCCCGGCACGGAGTTTGGCACCCCGTTGCCGGCCGCGCCGGCGGTGGCCACGCCGCCGCCTCCGCCGCCGGGTGGCTTTTTCAAACGCATGGTGCGCGCGCTGACTTTCGCGGAGACGCGCGAGAAGCGGGCGGTCGCTGCCGAAAACGAAAAGCGGGCGGCTGCGCACGAGCAGGCCGCGTCCGCGGCGGCGGCGGCCGGCTTGCCGCTCGAGGAGATGACGGGCCGCCTGGCGGCGACGGTCGAGGTGACGGCCGACGATCTGCGCGCGCTCGCGGCCGCGCGGGCGCAGCGGGTGCGCGATTACCTGACTAACGAAGGTGAGATCGCGGCGGACCGTCTGTTCCTGACGCAGCCGAAAGAGGCGCCCAAGGAGAACAAGGGCCCGCGCGTGTTCCTGACGTTGCAGTGACGGGCGGGCTGCGGTCGCCGAGTTTGGCTCGACGGGCGGACGCGTTGAAAGTCCGCCCGTGACATTCCGTCGATCGCTGCTCAAGTGAGCGCATGGAATGTCGCTCCGCGTGCGGCGCGTGTTGCATCGCGCCGAGCATCACCTCGCCGATCCCGGGCATGCCACACGGCAAGCCGTAGTGTCCGTCAAGACCAAATTAAACGGCCTTGCTCCAGAATGAAAGAGCGAGACCGTTTAGACATGAATTGCCGTTCGCATTGCGCCGCGTGCTGCATAGCGCCGAGCATCTCTTCGCCGATTCCGGGGATGAGCGGAGGAAAGCCCGCAGGTGTGCCGTGTGTCCAGCTCACTGACGATCTACGCTGCGCGTTGTTCGGTAAGCCGGAGCGGCCCGCAGTGTGCCTTAGCCTGCGCCCCTCCGACGAAATGTGCGGGGCGGGGCGGGCCGATGCGTTGGCGTTCCTGACAACTCTGGAGGCTGCGACCTGCGCGCGTTGAGCCCTACGCGCAGAGGCCGCGTGCGTAGAAGGGGGCCCGGCATGGGGGGAAAGCGGCTCGCGTGCAATCAGTGCTGGGGGTCACGAATTTTTCGGCAAAAATAGCGGCAGCGTTGGACGAGAGGCGACGTGCGGCATTATCGGAACGCTGGGGGGTCTTGACCAACGCGTGACTGGGCGGCATTCGTAGTATTCCCGCAGCTTACGGGCCATAGGCTGCTCTCGAACCCCCCAAAACTATGGCATCGAAAATTCACGTTAATCTGTCTCCAGAGCACCTTCGCTCAATTGCGGCCACGAACCGCCCCTTGGCCGCGCTGGCTGAAGTAATTTGGAACGGCTTGGACGCTGACGCGAAACGCGTGACCGTCCGCTTCGATCGTAATTCGCTCGATACTCTTGAAGATATCCGGGTGAGCGACAATGGAAGCGGAATAGATTACGACTGTGCCGAAGAGCTGTTCGGAAAGTTGGGCGACAGTTGGAAGAAGAAGAAATTACGCACCGACAGTGGGCGCGGTTTGCACGGACGGGACGGAAAGGGGCGGTTTCGCGCTTTTGGTCTCGGAGGTTCGGTAACTTGGACGACCACGTGCTCCCGGAACGGAACGGGCCTGATTACCTACAAAATCCGCGGGAGTTCCATAGCTCTGGACGACTTTGAAGTAAGTGACCCGACGGAGGCCCAACCGGGCGTCGCTACAGGCACCGAAGTTGTAATTGGAAATCTTCACAAAGAGTTTGGCTCGCTGACGACCGAAGACGCAGTCCTGGCGGCAACGAGAGAGTTTGCTAGCTATCTCACCAAGCACCCTGGGGTCCTTGTTGACTACGACGGCTCAATACTCGACCCGAAGACAGCGCAGGCGCGGGCCGCAGACCTGACATGTGACGAGGTTGTTCTCTCCAGCGGAAAGCGGGTGATCCCGGTCTTGCGTGTTGTCGAGTGGAAGCAGCCGGTGGAGCGTAGCCTTCACCTCTGCGATGAGGAGGGTGTCTCGCGCCATGAGCTTAAGCTTGGCACCGCGGTCCGTGCCCCCGGGTTCACATTCACCGCTTATCTCATGTCCGAAGCGGTGCGGGACCTCGCGGCGGAAAACAAACTCATCTTGGAGGATGTTCACCCTGACGTAGACGCGTTGCTAGTTTCCGCAAAGCGCGCGTTGAAAGCATACTTTCGGAAGCGTGAGAGCGAGGACCTCTCGCAGGCGGTCCACCGGTGGAAAGAGGAGAATATCTATCCCTACGCTGAGAAAGCGGAACTCACACCCGTCGAATCCGCGGAGCGCCAAGTCTTCGACATCATCGCGATCAATGTTCAGGAATATCTTCCCGATTTTGAGCAGTTCGCGCATCCGTCAAAGCGACTCACGTTCCAATTACTCTCGCAGGCGTTGAAAGACAATCCGGAGTCGGTCCAGAAAATCGTTAGCGATGTTCTCGGGCTCAAAAAGGAGGCGCAGGACGACCTTGCGGCGTTACTCAAAAAGACTCCACTCTCTCAAATAATCCAATCGGCGAAGATTGTGGCCAATCGTCTGGATTTCTTGGTCGGTCTGGATGCACTGATCTTCGACGAGAAATCCGGCGAGGCATTACTAGAGCGCGACCAATTGCACAAAATTCTTGAGAAGGAATCGTGGCTATTTCACGAGGAATTCGCTCTGGCAGGGAGCGAGCAGAAACTTGAAGAGGTTCTTCAAATCCACCTGGACCTTCTCGGAAAACGGACGGACGACGATGCTGCCGTGCTATTGCCGGACGGGAAGCGCGGACGTGTTGATTTGATGCTTAGCAAAGCTATCCAGCCACGGACAGGCGAGTTCGACTACATGGTTGTGGAGCTGAAGCGGCCGTCGAAAAAGATCGACGCCGAGGTGCTCACACAGGTGGAAAAGTATGCCGTCGCAGTTGCGGAGGACGCACGGTTCAACGGGACGCAGAGCCGCTGGCGGTTCATCGCGATTTCCAAAGAGATGGATGACTATGCCAAGAGAAAGGCTAACCAACGAGGCCGTCCGCGCGGCTTGGTCTTCGACGACGCTTCGCTGAACATTGAGGTGTGGGCGAAAACGTGGGCCGAGACGATTGGTGACGCTCGGGCTAGGCTTCGGTTCTTTAGCGATCAGCTCAGCTACGAGGCCGACCGCGATAGCGCCAAATGTTATCTCAAGACGGCTCACGAAAAATTTCTACCAACGGTGGCGGAGATAGTTCAAGAGGCCCCGGCCAAGCCGAGTTCGCCGTAGCGTGCCATGTCGGCTCGTGGCGTTTTTAGGAAGTGTGTCACACACGCTCTAGGCTGTATTAACTTGGCAGATACAAAAGAGTTGACCGCCCTCCGGCTGTGCGCCAAATGTTCGCGCCATGAGCCAAACCTCCAAACGCCCCCGCGCCTCCCGGAAACGGCGAGGCTTGTATCTTACGGTCTCCGAAGTCGCCCGCCTTGAGCGGGGCTGGCGAATGCCAGCTCGCCGGGCATTGGACGACTTCCTTGCGAATGCCGACAATAACGCCCGATACAGTTCCCGAGAGACGGCACGCAAATGAACCGTTTAGCTTTGCTGCTGTGCCTCGGGCTGCTATCGAGCTGCGCAAAACAGCCGGAGTGGCAGGTTGTTCAGGACGGAGAGGAGCGCCTCACTCGCGTTCACAACAAGACCGGCGAGGTCCAGTTCTACTACAACGGGGAGTGGCGCTCCGACCCTCGTGCCGTGAAGCCCACTGCGAAACCGTAGGCGGTGCGATTCTCTGCGTTGGGGAGTGGGGCCGCACTTCAGGCCTCTGTTTGAGAGCGGCTCCCCAACTCCCCAAGCCCCTTAGAACTTTGGGTAGTTGGGGTGCATCCTACGCCAGCATCCTCCTAAGAACCGCGGGAGTGAATCCGCGCGGTTCCTTTTTAGGAATGAAGCGATGCGCCCGGTGTGCCTTCACCGTTTAGAAGTCGCTGGCTGATGCCGCGCCCTCTCGACGGTCTCCCATCATGTTCTTCACTTGTTCGATCTCCGCCTTCCGCGCGGGCTCCTTCAGAATCCACTTCGGGACGAGGTCGCGGGAGAACTTGCTGGGCCGGAATTTCGTTCCGTGCTTACCGTTCACGGCATCGAGGAACTCCGCCACAGTTCGGAAGCCTCCGTGCCGATACATTCGCCATGCGTCCTCAAGGATGCTTTCGTCGCGGTTCACTTCCCACCGTGCGTTGACCGGCGTGCCTCCAGGCCCTTCGTCCGTCTTGAATGTGAAATGAACCTCCGTGCTGAAGCCAGGCGGAGGCTTTCCGCGGTATTTTTCGATCACTGCGCACGCAGAGAGCACGAATGGCGGCTCCTTGTCGTTGTGCCGTAGTGCGACGATACGCTCGAACGTCGTAGCAATGTTGCTGCTGCCGCGGAAGCGCGCGCCAGGCGCCTTGCCTGAATGGTGAATCAACACCGCTGCGATGTTCTGCGCCTTGAGCTTGGAGAAAAGCGCCTGCATCGGCTTGAACGCCGTTGCATCGTTCTCGTCCTTGAGGGCGTCGGACAGGGTGGAGAGATTGTCGAAGACGACGAACTCCACGCCGAGTGTAACAAGGTGGCAGGGCACGCGCCCTACATTTGAAGTGGCCGCAGTGAGCGGGACGGGTGCGCCCTCCCTTGGAGGACATTCACACCCGCCCATCATTCGTGACGCACCGTGGCAAGGCGCAGAGTTTTTCACCGCTCTGGCGTCCGCCCTTGGTTGTCTCGCGCTGTCAAAGGTTAGGCCATGGGCTACCGACTATCTCAGACCGCCTGTTAACGAAAAAAGCCGAGTCACGCACACGCTCTTAACATGCGCCGATTCGGTTGGGTCATGGGATACCGATAATTGCGGGCGCAATCAAATGGCCATACGACAGAGAGGCGGCGATGGTTTTAGCCGCCTCTGAAATATCGGGGCCGAAGAGAAGCGCCTAAAAAGCGTCGGGCGGTCCGAAGGCTACGGATGGTATGCCCCACGTCCGCAGAACGCGTGTTTGGGGCATCCTCCGCGGGATTGCGGGCCTATTCCGCTGCGGGTTTACGCCCGCGGCGTTTCGTTCCTGCGTCTTCCCACGCGAACACCAAGCGGGAGGAACCGCCGTGCCTCCAGTTGAACTCTAGATTTCCTCGTTGGTAGTTCACGGTGACGGATTCCACGACTAGCCGCAGAGCTGCGTTGGCCTTGCCGATGTCTCGGGGCTCCTTGAGCGCGGCACGCAATTCCCGCAGGCGGTGAGAGACGACGGTGGGGGCCAGAGACGCGAGCGTTTGCTCAACAGTTCTCTGTTCGTCCTGAAGCCGCGTCAGCTCTCCTTCGAGTTCGGTGAGGCGTTCGCGAATCGCGGCAGGCGTGGCACTCGTGCGGCCTGACTCCGCCACGTGCGTCAGTTTTGCGATGGCATTCACCACAGCGTCTACCTCCTCGTGGAGTTGGCGAAGCTTGGCTGCGCCTTCCTTCTCACGCTCATTTGAAGGGGGCGCATCACCGATCAAGTCTGCGGCCTGAGAGAACACCGCATCTTCGACCACCCGATAGCGGACTGTGTGGTAGGAGCAGCCTGCGCCGCTCTTCGCCGCGGTGCATACGAGATAAGGGACGCCGCCGTTCGCGCCCTTGTTTACGCGAGTCATCGCCTCCCCGCACTTCGGGCAGCGCGCTAGGCCTCCGAGCACGTTCGACACCGGGGCCGCAGCATGGCGTCCGCGACGCGGGCTGTTCGTTCCCTGTGCTAGTGCCCCAACTTTATCGAAGTCCTTCTTTGAAACGATGGCGGGGTAGTAGCCCTTAATCACGCCGAGCGGCACAAGCTGGCGCTCCCCTGCGGGGCCATACTTTCGCTCGTTCGGTCGAAGCTCACCGAGCACGGCGCGATTGTTCAGCGTCTTGACGACGTAGGAACCATGCCACCGCTTACCACGGCCGAACACCGGCACCCCCTCTCGATTCAGTGCTTCAGCGATGGAGTCTTTGCCGACGCCCTCAAGCGCCATGCGAAACATTCGCCGCACGATCTCCACGCGCGCAGGGATGGCAGAGAACTGCTGGGACGCCGCATCGAACGCCAGCCACGACGGGAATTTTGGACTGACCACGCCGTCCCCTTTACGCGCTCGTTCCACGGCTGCGCGGTAGGCCTCCTTCGCTCGGCGGGATTTGGTGGCGCTTTCCTCGTGGGCACGAATCATCGCACCGTATGCCGTCATGAAACACCACGGCTCTCGGAGTAGCCGCTCGCGCGAGTATTCCTGCCGGTCCAGCAGCGTCACAACGGTCACGCCCTTGTTGACGATGGACTGAAGTATTTGGAGCGCGTCCCACGCTTCGCGGCGGCTGAGACGATCAATGTTTTCGACGAGGAGGTAAGAGCCTTGCGTCACGACGCCATGCTCCACGGCGTAAAGGAACTGACCAAGCGCAGCATCCCGCGCCGCGTTGGAGCCACGAAAAGCGGAGACGCCGAGGTCACGGTAGCTGAGGGCGTCGTCTAACTCCAGACCGTGCTGGCGGCAGTAGGCATGCGCGGCTTCGTTCTGCCTGCGGAGGCTGTCGCCCTTCATCTGTTCGGGCGTGGAGAAGCGGAGGTAAGAGTAAGCCTTGGCGGGTTGTGCAGAGCGGGCCATGATAGCTGCGAGTCGAGGGGAGAGTAGGGTTTCCATATGGGTCTGCAAGGACACAATGGGAAGCCGGCGGGCGTGCCGTGTGTGCAACTGCTGCCGGATCTGCGCTGCGCGCTGTTTGGCCGGCCGGAGCGGCCGGCGTTTTGCGTGAGCTTGCGGCCGAGCGAGGAAATGTGCGGCGCGACGCGCGAAGACGCCCTGGCGTCGCTTACCCGCCTGGAACGCGAGACCCAGTAAGTGAGAGAGCGCGGAGGCGAAAGCCGGTTCAGTCCGTGGCGTTGACTGCTTTGTAGGCGAGGGCGGCGACCAGTGCGCCAGCGAAGTTGGCGACGAGGTAGATCCAGATGCTGCCCCAGGCGATGATACCCATCGTGCAAACACCGATCGCAACGGCCGGGTTGAAAACCCCGCCGGAAATGCCGCCGACGGCGTAGGCCCCGCTGAGCACGGTGAAACCGATGGCAAAACCGTAGAACGAGTTGCCCGCGGTGCCGCGAGCCGTCGCGACATTGAGCACGACCCACACGAGCGCGAAGGTGAACAGGAATTCCGCGAGCAGCGCCGGAAGAATCTCCGGTGTCATGGCACCACCGATCGCGGCCGCTTTCGTGACGAGGCCGGTTTTCAGTGCTTTTACGGCGGCCGCGGCGACGAGTGCGCCGGCCGCTTGACCGCCCATGTAAGGCACGACGTCGCTGGTGTCGCACTTGCCCCGAAGCCAGACGCCCAGCGTGACGGCGGGATTGAAGTGTCCGCCAGAAACATGTCCGCCGGCGAAGATCATGACCGCGAGCACCGAACCGATCGCCAGCGGGGCCATCGCGCCGGCGCCCGGGGCGATGACCGTCATGCCAATCGTGAAAACGAGGAAGAATGTGCCGACGAATTCGACGAGGTATTTTTTCATGGGTGGAAGGGAGTGTGTTTCGGGACGCTGCGTCAGGCCACGGTGCGAGTCGAGGCGCGAGACCGTTGGACACGGTGGATGCTTGCAACTTGGAGCGGATAAGCCGAGTGCTTCGGCGTGCGTCGCATCGTTAAATTGGTCGCGGTCATCCTTGCCCTCATCGTGGGCGTGGTGGCCGCGTTCTTCGGAGCGCTCGTCGTCGGGGCGATCCTGGTGGTGGCCGCATTGTTCACTTGGTTCGGCCGAGGGAAATTGCGCGTGAATCTCAACGGCTCGTGCCGGGTGAACCGCCCGTCGCCGCCGCGTGCGGGACCGGCGCCGTCGGGCGGCGAGGTCATCGACATCGAAGCGCGGAAGGTCGAGACGCCGCGCGAGTTGAAGTAGATGGGCGCCGGTGGCGGGAGCAGGTCGCCCGCTTCGGCGGGTGTCTGCGCGCGCGGAGTCGAGCGCATCAGGCGTTGGTGACCCAGCTTTCGAGGAATGACTGACGTTTCACCGGATTGAATTCCGTGAAACGATACGTCGCGACGCCGGCCTTGGCGTAAGGGTCGTCGCGGAAAAATCCTTCGATGTCGGCCTTCGCGGGCGCGCGGGCGATCACCATGCCACCGTCGCGCGGGTTCTTCGGCCCCGACATCAGCAGCCAGCCGCGGTCGTAGCCGACTTGGAGAAAGGCACGATGCTCGGGCACAATCGGCTCAATGCGGCTGAATTCGGCGGTGAAATTGATTTCGACGACGAAGTGGAGCATGCGGCGAGGGAAGCGCGCGCGGCCCGCCGAGGAAACCACTAATTGACACTAAGGCACACTCATCCAAACCAGCCGGACCGGACGTTTCCCATTAGTGTCGATTAGTGAGCATTAGTGGCTTCGCTTCCGGCTTCCTCTTTTCTCCGCATGGCCAAGAACGACGAATCCACTCCGAAGATCATCTTCTCGATGCTCGGCGTCTCGAAGAAGATCGAGCGCAAGGAAATCCTCCGCGACATCTCGCTGTCGTTCTTCTACGGCGCGAAGATCGGCGTGCTCGGCCTCAACGGCTCCGGCAAGTCCTCGCTGATGCGCATCCTCGCCGGCCTGGACAAGGAGTTCGATGGCCACGTGGCGTTCGAGCCGGGTTACCCGGTCGGCTTTCTGCCGCAGGAGCCGCAGCTCACGCCCGGTGCCACCGTGCGTGCGTGCGTGGAGGAAGGCGTGAAACATCTCACCGATCTCACCGCCGCCTACGACGCCTCGTGGGACGAGATCGCCGCCGCCGAAGACGACGCGGCGCGCGACGCCATCACCGAGAAACAAGCAAAGCTCCAGGAGCAGATCGACGCGCTCGGCGCCTGGGACACGGCGCCGATGGTCGAGCAGGCGATGGACGCGCTGCGCTGCCCGCCCCCCGACGCGATCGTCGACACGCTCTCCGGCGGCGAACGCCGCCGTGTCGCGCTCGCGCGGCTGTTGTTGCAGAAGCCTTCGATCCTGCTCCTCGACGAGCCGACCAACCACCTCGATGCCGAGAGCGTGGGCTGGCTCGAACAGCACCTCGCGCGCTACGAGGGCACGGTGATCGCCGTCACGCACGACCGCTACTTCCTCGACAACGTCGCCGGCTGGATCCTCGAACTCGACCGCGGCCACGGCATTCCGTGGAAGGGCAACTACTCCGGCTGGCTCGAACAAAAGCAGAAACGCCTCGCGATCGAGCAACGCACCGAGGACCGCCGCCAGAAGGCGATGGCGCGCGAACTCGAGTGGATTCGCTCGGGCGCGAAGGCGCGGCAGGCCAAAGGTCAGGCGCGCATCAACGCCTACGAAGCGATGCTCAAGCAGGACGTCGCGGAGCAGGAAAAGAAATTCGAAATCATCATCCCGCCCGGTCCGCGCCTCGGCACACTCGTCGTCGAAGCGCAGGGGGTCACGAAGGCCTACGGCGACAAGCTCCTCTACGAAAACCTGTCCTTCTCGCTGCCGCCCGGCGGCATCGTCGGCGTGATCGGTCCCAACGGCGCGGGTAAGACGACGCTCTTCAAGCTCATCACCGCGCTCGAGAAGCCCGACGCGGGCACGTTCCGCATCGGCGAGACGGTGAAGTCGGCCTACGTTGAGCAATCACGCGATTCGTTGCAGAACGAGAAGACGATTTGGGAAGTCATCAGCGACGGCCAGGAAATGATGCCGCTCGGCGCGCGCACGGTGAACAGCCGCGCGTATTGCGCGCAGTTCGGTTTCACCGGCGCGGACCAGCAGAAGAAGGTCGGCGTGCTCTCCGGCGGCGAACGCAACCGCGTGTTGCTCGCGCGCGTGTTGAAGAGCGGGGCGAATCTCATCCTGCTCGACGAGCCGACGAACGATCTCGACGTGAACTCGATCCGTGCGCTCGAGGAAGGTCTGGAGAACTTTGCCGGCTGCGCGGTGATCATCTCGCACGACCGCTGGTTCCTCGACCGCATCGCGACGCACATCATGGCGTTCGAGGGCGACAGCTACGTGCACTGGTTTGCGGGCAACTACTCCAGCTACATGGAGGACTACCACCGCCGGAAGGGCAAGGACGCCGACCAGCCGCACCGCATCAAGTATCGGCGGCTGACGCGGTGAGGGGGGGGCCGGCGCTTCGGGCGAACCACGCTTGGCGGAATCTCGCTGCGCTCGGAACGCCTGCGGCTCAAGCGCGGCTACTGGCTGCGCGGTTCCGAGTCGAAAAGTAGCCGCGTTGGAGCGCAGCGACAACGTGGCGAGGGGTGCCCATCGCCACGTTGTCGCTGCGAGCGCGTTCCAATAGCTCCACCAGACCTCCGCAAAGTCGCTCTGTCGTGCATCGAGTTCCGGCAGCTCTGGGACCACCGAGCCCATAAATGGTCAATCTTCCGGGCGGCCGACGAGTCCGGCGCGCACCGGATTCTGGCAAATATAGTGCACGAGGGTCGCGAACGCATCGCGGCCGGACTCCGCGGGGCGGAGCACGCGATCGTGCGCTTGCTTTTGCAATTTGTGTGGGAGGAGCGCTTCATTGCATTTACGGCGCACGGATCGGCACCAGAGTTGGTGGTCGCTCGCTTCGGTCGGGCCGGCTGAGACAATGTGAAGGTGATCTGGCATCAGGCAGTGGACGGGAACGACCACGGCATAGTGTTGCGCGTTGTGGTGCAGGAGCGCGCGGAAGTGATCGTGAAAATCAGTCGTCAGCCAGCCGGTCTCGCGGTGCTGGATCGTCATCGACCAGTGGACAACTACTCGACCGAGGTAGGCCGCGTCCGGGAGGCGCGGAAGATGGCCACGGTCGGCGTTCGGCATGTGCGCGAGGAAGCCACGCTTTCGCCTTCGGCTCAAGCGCGGCTACGAGGGAGCGGTGGCGCTCCGAGATTTGCTCGGCAGTAGCCGCGTTGGAGCGAAGCGACAACGTGGCTGCTCCCCCGGGGCGTGCTCAAGCAGCGCGGCCGCGCTGTCGTCGCTCAGTTCTCCATCAGCGTCGCCGCTTCGTTCACGAGTTCGACGAACTCGGCGCGGTAGCCGCCGGGGTCGTCGCTCGTGCCTTCGCGGGCCCAGTGCGCGATCTCGGGGAGCTTCACTTCGCCGCGGAAGGGCGAGTTCTTGAGCGTCATGCCGAACGACGCCACGGCCGCGGCGAACTTGAAGTCCGCGCTCGCGTCCGCGAATTCCTTGCCGGTGTCGCGCAGCGGGAACTCGAGCTTCGAACTCACGTCGCCGGTCGGCTCCTTGTAGCGAACCTTCAGCGTCAGCAGCTCGCCGCTGGTGCTTGCGGCGGTCCGTGCCGCGCGATCGTCCGTCTTCTGGTATTTCAGCGCGTCGACCGAGTTGGCCTCCGGCAGCGGCACGCCGACGGGGATGACTTCGTAGAGCGCCGTGACGGTGTGGCCGGCGCCGATCTCGCCGGCGTCGATCTTGTCGTTGTTGAAGTCTTCCTTCCGCATCAGCCGGTTTTCGTAGCCGATGAGGCGGTAGGCCTGCGCGACGGCGGGGTTGAACTCGACCTGGAGCTTCACGTCCTTCGCGATCGTCACGAGCGTGCCGCCGGCCTGTTCGACGAGCGTCTTCTTCACCTCCGCGAGCGTGTCGATGTAGGCGTAGTTGCCGTTGCCCTTGTCGGCCAGCTGCTCGAGCGTGCTGTCCTTGAGGTTGCCCATGCCGAAGCCGAGCACGCTGAGGAACACGTGGCTCTTCGCCTTCTCCTCGATGAGCGCGGTCAACTCGCCTTCGCTCGACACGCCGACGTTGAAGTCGCCGTCGGTCGCGAGCACGACGCGGTTGACGCCGCTGCTGATGAAGTTGGCCTTGGCGATGTCGTAGGCGAGCTGAATGCCGGCCGCGCCGTTGGTCGAGCCGTCGGCGCGCAATGCGTCGATCGCGCCGAGGATCTTCGCCTTCTCACGCACCGGCGTCGAGGGCAGCGCCATGCCCGAGGCGCCGGCGTAGACGACGATCGCGACGCGGTCGTCGGCGCGGAGTTTTTCGACGAGCATCCGCAACGACTGCTGCACGAGCGGAAGCTTGTTCGGCTGGTTCATCGAGCCGGACACGTCGAGGAGGAAGACGAGATTCGCGGATGGCCGTGCGGCGTCGCTGACTTCGCGGCCTTTCAGACCGATGCGCACGAGCCGGTGGTCGGGCGCCCAAGGGGCGCTGGCGACTTCCATATGCGCGGCGAAGGGCGCGCCGCCGGCGGGCGGCGCGTAGCGATACGGGAAATAATTCACGAGCTCCTCGATGCGCACGGCCGCGGGCGGCGGCAGGCGCTTGCCGCGGAGGAAGCGCCGGACGTTCGCGTAGGAGGCGGTGTCGACGTCCACCGAGAACGTGGAGAGCGGATTCTGCGTGACGGTGAGGAACGGGTTTTCCGGCGTGCGGGCGTAGCCTTCGGTGTTGGCGGGCTCCGTTTGCGGGAGGTTCACCGCGGAGGCGCTCAGCGTTTGTCCGAGCGAGCTGCGCATTCGGGGAGCCCGCGCGACCCCGGTGACGTTGGGCCCCGAATAACCATAAGTCTGCGCGAACGCGGGGACGGGAGCCGGTGCACCTGCGACGGCCGGCGCGCTGGCGGGAGCCGGCGCGACTTGGAAGGAATCGAGTTTCAGGATGGCGTCCTGGGCGGCCGGCACCTGGCTCGCCGCCACTTCCAATGGCGGGGGCGGAGCCGACGGCAGCGCGAGCGTTACGGAAAACTCCTGCCGGCGCTTGGCGTCGTTCTCGGCGCGTTTCACGATTTCGTCGCGCCGTGCCTCTTCCGCCTGCGCGCTGGCAGCCTTCGCGCGCAAGCCGCTCGCCATCGCCTCGTTCATCTCGATGTAGCGCTTCTGCTCTTTCGCCTGATACTCGGCGGAGGTGAAGAACATCACCGCGAAGCACGCGGCGGCGAGGCTCGCCGTCATGTAGTAGAGCGCGGGAAAGCTGAGCAGCTTGTTGCGCTTCTTCCGGTATTCGTCGACCGCTGGTGCGGACGTGGATGCCGGACCGCCGTCGAGCACGCGCCAGTCTTTACCGGCAATGATCGCGGCGGCGGCGAGCGGTTTCTGCGCTGCGTTCGTGATCTCGCCCGCGCTCGCGAATTCCGGTTCGTCGGCCAGTGCGGTGCCGAGCAACGCGGCGGTGGCGCGGATTTCTTCCACGGCTTTCTGCGCTTCGGGTTGCAGACGCAGCCACTGTTCAAACTCGGCGCGTTCGGCCGGGTCCATCTCGCCGAGGGCGTAGGCCGTCAGGCGCGGGTCTTCGGGATCGAATTTCGAAATGTTCATCGTGTTACCTTTCTGGCGGCGGCCTCACTCGGCCTGCGCTGCCATCTCCTTTCGCAGCCGCGCGACGGCGGTGTGCAGGATGAAGCCGACATTCGTCACGGACAGCGACGTGATGCGGCTGATTTCCTTGTAGCTAAAACCGTTTTGGAACTTGAGGCGCACGACCTCCTGCTGGTTGCGCGGGAGGCGTTCGATCAGTTTCAGCACGGCGGCCTGGGTCTCGGCGCGTTCGGCGCCGGCGCCCGGCAGCGGCTCGGGCGCGCGGAGGCGCTCGGCCTGGCCTTCTTCGAAGAGTTTCATGCGACCCTCCTTGCGCAGCACGTCGAGCGTGCGGTGGCGGCAAACCGTGAAGAGCCACTCGGCCAGGTGCCCGTCGATCTCGGCGGGTTTTTGGGCGAGCAGCTTGACGAACGTATCCTGCACGACGTCGCGGGCGCGATCGGCGTCTCCGTGCAGGAGTCGGGTGGCGTAGCGCAGCAATGGCGCTTGATGGCGCGCGACCGCCGCTTCCACAAAGGCATGGCTTTCATTGGTATTTTCGGGGGTGTTCACGTCACCTGCCATGCTCGACGCGCGAGCCTGCGTTTTCTTAGGCACGAAACCAGAGAAATTTATCCGCTATGCTTCCGCTCGGCGTTTGGCGAAAGTCTCACGGGCTCCGCTCCGCTACCAGACGGCGGACTTAGCGCCCCGCGGCGGCGCGACGCGCCTGTTCGATGAGGGCGAGCAACTCCGCGCGATAACCGCCGAGGTCTTCTCCGACTGCCGCGTGCGCCCAGTGCGCGATCTCTTCGAGTTGCGGCGCTCCGTTCTCCGCCCCGGCCTGCAACGCCTCACCGAAAGCCGCGGTCGCGGCCGCGAAACGGAAATCGACACTCGCTGCGGCAAAAGCGGTGCGACCAACACGCCCCGGCCAAACTCCGTAATACGGGGTTGAGCCGCGCGATTCGTCGGCGGCGAAACCTACGGCGCGCACGCGGACGTCGGAAGTTTCGCCCGCACTTTCCGCCACCGGCTCGATCTCGAACACGGCCGAGAGCACCTCGCCCGGCAACACGCGCTCGCGCGCGGCGAAGGTCACTTCGGCCCCCGGGCCGGCAGAGCGCATCTCGCCATCGCCGAGTTGCCGGAAGCGCGCGACGCGCGCCGGATCGAACTCCACCGTCGCTTCCAGTTTCTCCGCGACCGGAGCGAAGAGAGCGTCGAGTTGTGAGACCAGGGCCTGCTCGGCCTCGGCCATGGTGTTGACGTAGCCGCTGCCCCCGCGGGCGCGCGCAGCGAGCGCTTCGAGGCGGGCATCGATGCGATTCGGTCGTCCGAAGCCGAAAATCGCGAGTCGAACCCGGGCGTCGCGATGCCGGTCGATCAGCGCCCCCAACTCGGCCTCGCTCGTTTCGCCCATGTTGAAATCACCGTCGGTGCAAAGGATCACCACGTGTTCGCCGCCAACCGCGCGATCGCTCGCCGCCAGGCGAAAGGCTTCGCGCAGGCCCGCGCCGCCGTTGGTGCGACCTTTGGCTTCGAGGCTGTTGATGGCGTCGCGCACGGCGCGCTCGTCGGTGAGTGCGGCGGGTGGCAACAAAACGCGCGAGTCGCCGGCGTAGGTCACGATGCCGATGCGATCCTGCGGCTGCAGGCGGCGCAGCAGGCCCGCCACGGCGGCTTGCACGAGCGGGAGGCGGTTCGGCGCATCCATGGAGCCGGACGCATCGAGCAGGAGAATCACGGTGGCGCGGGCGCGCGTCGCCGGCACGTGCTCGCGGGCGCGTAGCGCGACGCGCACCAGCCGGCGTTCCGGGTGCCACGGCGACTCGCTCGATTCGATCTGCGCGGTGAAGGCGGGCGAATTCGAGCGCGGGGCGCGGGCGGCGGGCGGCACGGCGGCGAGCAAGGCCGCGACGTTGACCTCGTGGCGTTCGGGCCAGCGCGACGCGCCGAGTGCCTTGCGCAACGCGGCGATCGGTGCGGTGTCGACGTGGTCGGCGAGCAAGCGGGAGGCGGTCTCCGCGCGCTCCGTCGGCGCTTCGCGCGGCTGGGCTTGTTCGCGCGCGACCGGTCCGGTTTCACCCCGCGGAGGTGCGGCGGGGGCGCGGAGCGACGTGCCGGCTGAAGCGGCGGGCGGCGCGGTGTGCTCGGCGGTATGTTCCGCGGTGGCGTCGGAGGCAGGGTCGAACGTCGCGTGCAGAGGGGCTCCGGTCGAGGGCGCCGTCCCGGTGGCGCGGGCGGGGCTGGCGGCGCTGCGCGTTGACGTCGCTGCGGGCTGCGGAGTTGCGCGCGCCGTGATCGGGTGGCTCGCGCGGGCGGCATCGTTCGTGGTTTCGGAGTTCGGGCGGACCGCCGATGGCGGGGCTTCTCCGGGCGCGTGCCGGACCGCGACGCGCGCCTGGCCGCGAGCAGACGCGGAGACGGTTTCCGTTGCGGGCGCGGCTTCACGGTTGAGCCAGGCAACGGTTGCGCCGACCAGCACGACGGCGCCGACCGCGGCGACGATCCAGCGCGTTCTACGGCGGCGCACGGTGCGTTGGCGCGGGCGAAAAGCCTCCGGGCCGCGGGCGAGCACCTGGCGGGTGACTTCGATGGTCAGACGTAGTTCGGCCACACGGGTGCGGGTGTCGGGCGATTCGCCCGCGAGGCGATCGCCGCTCGCGCCCTCGAGCGCGAGTTGCACCGTGCGCGCGTCGTCGTGGCCGCTGCCGGTGAGCCGGCTGAGGGCGGTATGCAGCAGTTGCGCGGCGGTGGAGGCGGGCAACTCGGTGATCTCGGCGATTTCGTCGAAGTCGAACCGATGGTGTAGATGCAGTCGGACCATTTCCTGTTGCTTGGCCGTGAGGCGGCGAAAGCGTGCGGCCGTGCGCGTGCTCGGGTCCGGGGAGTCCTCGGCGGCTGCGTCGTCGCGATCGGATTCGGTCACGGAGATCCCGGCGCCGCGTTGTTCGGCGATGACGTGGTGGCGAGCGCCGGCGAAGACGTATTCGCGCGGAATCTCGTCGGCCACGCCCGGCGGCGGCATCCACTCGCGCCAGAAGGAAGCCAGCGATTTCGCGGCGCGCGCGTCGTCGCCGTCCCATAATTCGCGGACATAGCTCCGCACTTCAGTCGCGTGCCGGCTTTGCAGCTCGGCGACGACTGCGGACGTGGCGGGTGATCTGGCGGAGGCGCTCAATCAGGGCTCCGTCTTCCTTATCGGCACGGGCCGGAAAAATTTCAGTGCCTTGCGCGGGGCGCGGGGGCGTGCATGTTGCGGCCATGCGTTTGTTTGCGCTCATTCTAGCTGCACTGGCAGTGGGGTTCGCTGCTTGCTCGAAGAAGTCCGCACCCACGCCGGCGGCGGGTGCGCCGACCGCGGTGTTGCGTGTCGGCAACGGTGCGGAGCCACAAGATCTCGACCCGCAGGTGATGACGGCGTTCACGGACCAGAACATCGCGCTCGCGCTGTTCGAGGGGTTGTGCGCGTTGGACGAGAAAACCTCCACGCCGGTGCCGGCGGCGGCGGAGCGGTGGGAGGTGTCGGACGACGGCTTGACGTGGACGTTCCACCTGCGGGAGACGCTGAAGTGGTCGGACGGCTCGCCGCTCAACGCGACCGATTTCGTGGCGTCGTGGCGGCGCGCGCTCTCGCCCCCACTGGCGGCGGAATACAGCTACCTGCTTTTCCCGCTGAAAAACGCCGAGGCGATCGCGAACGCGAAGGCCGACGCGACGACGCTCGGCGCGGAGGCACCGGACGAGCGCACGCTGCGGCTGACGCTCGAGCGCGCGACGCCTTACCTGCCCGCGCTCACGGCAAACCCGGTTTGGTTTCCGGTGCCGCCCGCGGTGTTGGAAAAATTCGGCGCGAAGAACGCGCGCGGCACCGCCTGGACGCGGCCGGGCAACCTGGTCGGCAACGGACCATTTGTGCTCAGGAGCTGGGAGCCGAACGCGCGTGTCGAAGTCGCGCGCAATCCGCATTACTGGGACGCGGCGGCGGTGCGGCTCGACCGGATCGTGTTTTTTCCGACGGAGAACATGGACGTGGATGAGCGCAACTTCCGCGCGGGCCAGGTTGATCTCACCAACGAACTGCCACTCACCAAGGTCGACGCGTATCGGAAAAACGTGCCGGAGTCGCTGCGACTGGACCCGTTTCTCGAGACCTTTTTTCTGCGCTTCAACACGACGCGGCCGCCGCTGAACGACGCGCGCGTGCGGCGCGCGCTCTCGCTGGCGATCGACCGCGAGCAACTCTCGCGCACGCTCCTGCGCGGCACACGGGCCCCCGCGTCGCACTACACGCCGCCGGACTGCGCCGGCTACACGGCCGAGGCGCGTGTGCCGCACGACATCGCGGAGGCGAAAGCGTTGCTGGCCGCCGCTGGTTTTCCCGACGGGAAAGGCTTCCCGACACTCGACGTGCAGATCAAGAACGACGAGCTGCACGCGAAGACGCTCGAGGCGATTCAGGCGATGTGGGCGCGCGATCTCGGCGTGCACGTGACGCTCTCGCCGCAGGAGCAGAAGACGTGGGTCGCGAACCAACAGTCGCTGAACTACGCGATCTCGAGCGCGCGCTGGATCGGCGATTTCGTGGACCCGGTGACCTTCCTCGACATGTTCGTCGGCGGCGGTTCGAACAACTGGACCGGTTGGGCCGATCGCGACTACGACGCGGCGATCGAAGCGGCGGCCGGCGCGCGCGACACGGCGAGGCGTTATGGGCATTTCCAGGTGGCGGAAAAAAAGCTGCTCGAGGCTGCGCCGATTGCCCCGGTGTTTTTCGGTGTGCGTGCGTATTTGATCGCTCCGGCGGTCAAGGGGTGGGAACCGGCGCTGCTTGGGTTTCACCAATACAAAAAGGTTTACCTCGCCGCGCCCTGACGGCACGGTCCCGCTTATGCGAATCCTCGGGTTGCTCCTCGCTCTCGCTGTTGCCGGCACGGTGGTCGCACGCGACGCCGACCCGGCGTCGGGCGTGCGTGTGGTGCGGGTGTTTTCGGGCTGGCGCGAAGCGTCGTCGTTCAAGCGCATTTCGGAGTATTTCACCGGACGCGAGAACACCGGCGGCGAAGTCATTCTGCGCACGCAACCGGCGGCGCGAGGCGGCTACTATTTTCTCGTGCGCACGGACAACGATGGTCCGGCGCGGGACGTGCGTTTCCGGTTGGAAGTCGTGACTCAGGACGCGACACAGCCGCGGCGTTTCGAATTCGCGGCGTCGTTGCCGGCGGGAAATGAGGTTTACCAGCTCGGCCTGACGGGCGCGGATTGGGGCGCGAGCACGTTGACGCCGATGGCGTGGAAGCTGGAGGTCGTCGACGCTGCCGGGCAGGTGCTCGCGTCGGAGAAGAGTTATCTTTGGGAAAAACCGGCCCAGAAGTGACGCATGGCTGCCGCTGCGAAGGGTAGGGCGGGCCGTCCCGGCGAGCCGCTCGTAGTTGGGGGCGCATGGAGCGATTGGCAGCCGTTCGCGGGCTGGTCTCCCAGCGCGGCGGTGCTCGCCGAAACGCTCGACGGCGGGCAGGCGTTCCGCTGGCAGCAGGACGCGGATGGCACGTGGACGGGCGTGTGGGCGGACAATGTCGCGCAATTGCGGGTCGCTCCCGCGGGCACGCTCGAGTGGCGGGCGCCGGGCTCAGTCCACGTGCGCGTGGCGTCGGCGTTGCCGCACTACCTCGGTGGTGAGCGCGATTGGGCGGCGCTGGCGGATGCGTTGCCGTGGCGGAGCGATGCGCATCTGGCGCAATGCGTGAGCGCACTTCGCGGGTTGCGGCTGCTGCGTCAGCCGTTCGGCGAGACGTTGCTCGGGTTTTTGTGCAGCGCGACGAAGCAGATCGTGCAGATCAAGCAGATGGTCGCGTTGCTGGCGGAGCGGCATGGGGCGGAGGTGATTTCGGCGGGGAGGGCGCGGACTTCGTTCCGCGCCGAGACGGCGGCGGGCGGAGTCGCCGCCCTGCCGTTTCGCCTGCCGACGTGGGTCGAACTCGCGGCGATTCCCGAGTCGGAATTGCGCGCGTGCCTGCTCGGTTTTCGCGCCCGCTACATTCGGGAGACCGCGGAGTTCCTCGCCGCGAGTCCCGACTGGCTCGACGCCACGGAGGCGGCGGCGTATCCGGAGGCGAAGGCGCGGCTGATGGAGTTGCCGGGTGTGGGCGAAAAGGTGGCGGACTGCGTGTTGCTTTTTGGTGCGGGCAAGTTCGAGGCATTTCCGGTCGACACGTGGATTCTCAAAGCGCTGGCGCGCCGCTACGGGCTCGAGGGTTGGAGGCCGGCGCAGGTGGCGCAGTTCGGCCGCGTGCATTTCGGGCCCTTGGCGGGTTTTGCACAGCAGTTCCTGTTTGCGTGGGAGCGGCGGCACGGCGGGCGGTGAGGAGACGGGGTGGAAGAATCTTTTGCAGCGCTCGGAATGGCAGGTTCGGAAAGCGAGTCGGAAGCGACGGTGAGGGGGCGCGACGATAGTCACGTATTACGTGACTATGCGCAGGGGCGCACCAGCGGTGGAGCGGATGCTGAGCGGGGCGCAGGGCGGAGGTGCGGCGGACGCATCACCGACATTGCGGCGGGAGTATGTGCACTGGCGGATTTGTTTTTGCGTCTTTTCGCGCCTTCTTGTGGCAATGACGGTGACACAAACGATGGACGACCCCCGTCTCGATAAATGGCTCTGGAGTGTGCGCGTGTTCAAGACGCGCGCGGAGGCGACGGCGCATTGTCGCAACGGTCGCGTGCAGGTGAATGGACTCGATGCCAAACCGGGCCGCGATGTGCATGTCGGGGAGGTGGTGACGGCGCGGGTCGGGATGATCACGCGAACGCTGAAGGTGGTCGGCGTGCCGCGTTCGCGCGTCGGCGCGAAGCAGTTGCCGGAGTTCATTGCGGACCAGACGCCGGCGGCGGAATACGAGCGGGCGAAACAGGCGGGTCTCGAGCATATGCTGGCGCGTGAACGGGGCCGCGGGCGACCGACGAAGAAGGACCGCCGGCAGATGGGCGAGCTGTTCGGTTTTGAGTAGTTCCGGGCTAAATCGCGGGTAAATCGCGCCGATGCACGAGGGGTGATTACCCCGCTGACGGCCACTGCGACGTTGGATCGGGCTCGGGCCGCGTTGCACAACGGCAAGGGCGCGGGGCTGCCGGAATTGCTGAAGATCATTGAGACGATCTCGACCAATCTGGCCGAAGTCACGATTCAGGAACTGGCGGATCTGATCGAGAAGGATGCGGCGGTGCTGGCCCGCATCGTCCAAATCGCGAACACGATTGTTCACAATCCCACCTTCACTCCGTTGTCGTCGCTCACGCATGCGATTCACCAGATCGGGTTCAGTCGCGTGCGGAGCCTCACGCTGTCGCTGATGCTGGTGGAGAATGCCGGCGCGAGGAATCCGCCGGAGCAGCGGGAGGCGGCGGCGCGGGCGTTGTGCGCGGGGCTGATCGCGCAGGGTTGCGCGCAGAAGTTTGGCTACGTGGACCCGGAGGCGGCGTTCGCGTGTGCGACGCTGCGGAATTTCGGCGGCATCATCCTGCCGGCGGTGTCGCTGGAGCATTACCGCGCCGCGCAGGAGCGTTTGAAGGACAAACCGGAGGACATCGCGTATCGCGGCGTGTTCGGCCTGACGCCGCTCGAGCTGAGTCGCCGGTTGCTGGTGAGTGCGCGGTTGCCGGAGGAATTCATGCGGGCGCTGCGCGACACCTCGCCCGAGGCGCTGGCGGGCACGGCGACGTTGCCGGAGACGCGATTGCTGGCGATGGCGGACCTGGGCAGTCGCATCGCGCGCGCCGCGCTCGACGGCTCCAAGGGGTCGGACTCGTTTGGCGAAGAAACGCGCGCCCTTGCCCGGCGTTTCCGTCGCGTCGTGCCGGACGCGCTGGAATACATTCCCGCGGCGCTCGAGCACGCGGACGCACGGCTGTCCGGCTTTTTGCGGACCGACGGCATCACGGCCCTGCCGACGGTGAGCTTGAATCGCATCCGCGCCCGCGTGCAGCATGTCGCACCTGATACGGTGACGATCACACCGTCCGCGCCGGATGCGGGCCCGGAGGTGTGGGGGCCGGCGGTGGCGCCGGAGCCGCTCGCCACCAGCCTGGTGTCGGCGCAGGGAGAAGTGGCGGTCGCGCCGCTCGTCATCTCCGGGACGGCGAGTGTCGATGGGAGCAGCGGACCGGCCGGGGAGACGTCGAACGAAGCCGGGGCAGCTCCGGTCGAAGCCGAAGCGGCGCCGCCGGCCGGGCCGTTGATTTCGGTCGCGCCTTTCCCGGCCGCTTCCGTCTCTCCCTCGCCGGTCGCGGCGGACAAACCGATCTCAGTGCCGCCATTCGAAACGGCTCCGTTGTCCGAACCGGTTGCGCCGGCGGGGCGCGATCCGTGGCTCACGGCGCTCACGCTCGTGCGCGACAGTTTTGCGGCGCAAGAATGCTGGGCATTCGCAGTGCAGGCGGGAGGTGTCTCGCTCCCGTTGACGCATGGGGTCGGCGAGCGTTGGCAGCGTTTTCAGGCGATCGCCGCCGTGCGATCGGACGAGCGCACGGTGTTCGGCGTTTGTCTGTCGCGCCGGGAGGCGGTGGTGATCCATGACCTGCACGATCCGAAGCTGAAGCCCTATTTGCCCGCCTGGATGAGGGAGAGTGGGGACGCGCCGCCGTCGTTCGTGCTGGTGCCGCTGCGGGAGGGCGATCGCGCGACTGGGGTGGTGCTGATCGGGTGGCGCCGGGCCCAGAGGATCGCGCTGAACAAGGCGCAGCTCGAGCTTGCGCGACAAATTCTCGGCAACGCGAGTGCACTACGCGCGTCGGTGGCGGCCTGATTCAGGCGCTGTCGTCCCGTTGCCCGCCCACAAAAAACCGCTCGCGGCAAGACGAGCGGTCGAAAATCAGACGGAAATGGAGGCTCCGGTAATTTACTTCTTTTCGGGCTTCTTCTCTTCCTTCTTGGCGTCCTTCTCGGCCTTGCAGCCGCAGGGCTCGCTCTTGCAGCACTCCTTGCAGTCTTTGCAGTCCTTGCAGGCTTCTTTCTTGCCGCCGGCGAAAGCGAACGAGCCGACAGACAGGGCAAACAGGGCGAGGACGAGGCGGGTGAGGTTCTTCATATTTTGGGGATGAGTTGAACGGGAGTTTGGCGAACGGCGCCGTCGGGGCGACGTTCGAAGGGATAATACGCCACAGACCCGGCGTTCCCTCGAACTTTTTTTTCGGGACGCTTGGAAGCTCCGGGAGGGCAGCGCGAACCGCGCAGCACGGACTCGGGCGTCGTGCGGAGCAGGGACGTGGAACGCTCTTGCGAGGCCGGCCGCTTCGGCAATCCTCGCCCGCATGGCTCAATTCGCTCCTTTCGCCTCGCTCCGCGCCCAACCCACGGGACCGCAATTCGCGGCCGCGTTCGCCTACGTTGCCGAGGCTTTGCAGCCTGGCTCGGCGGTGCAGCAGCGGATCCTCGGCATCGCGCCGGGTCAGAAAACGGATCGCGTCCAACTGGGCGGCGGCACGTTTGCGATGGAGCAGGTTTACCACACCAAGGCACGCCCGGATGCGTTCTTCGAGTCGCATCGCAAGTATATCGACGTGCAAGTCATCATCGGTGGCGAAGAGGCGATCGAGGTCGAAGACATCGCGCGCCTGACCACGACGATGGCGTTCAACGAGGAGCGCGATCTGATCAAATACGCCGACACGCCGAACGCCTCGCGCCTGGTGATGCGGGCGGGCGATGTGGCGTTGTTTTTCCCCGCGGACGGCCACATGCCGTCGCTGCAACTCAAGGGACCGCAGCTCGTGCACAAGACGGTGGTGAAGGTGCCGGTCGCCTGAGCAGCCGGGACTGAAGTGAAAGTGAGAGGAAGAAGGAAAGTGGCGGGGCGGACGTTCGCGCAGACGCGCGATCGGTTCCCTGGCGGATACT
The DNA here is from genome assembly GCA_041906465.1 of Candidatus Didemnitutus sp. GTDB lineage: Bacteria > Verrucomicrobiota > Verrucomicrobiia > Opitutales > Opitutaceae > Didemnitutus. The sequence goes on from JAYRJE010000002.1 coordinate 246,409, forward strand.
TTCACTGCCACTCTCGCGCTCTCCTCCGATGAACTATCGCCATCATTACCACGCGGGGAACTACGCCGATGTGTTCAAGCACGCGTTGCTGCTGCAACTCGTGCGCGCGATGCAGCGAAAGGAGAAAGGTTTTCTCTATCTCGACACCCACGCTGGCCGTGGTGGTTACGATCTGAGCACCACAACGCTGCTGCCCGACGGACGCGAGCGCGCGCCCGAGTGGCCGGCGGGTATCGGGCGATTCTGGGGAGCGCCGGATTTGCCCGCGGATCTGACGAGTTACGTCGCGGCGGTGCGCACTTTCAATGAGCGCGCCGGCGGTAAGGCGGCGGAGCTGCAGTTTTATCCCGGGTCGCCCTGGATCGTGCAGTCGGCGTTGCGCGCGCAGGATCGTGCGGCGCTGTGCGAACTGCGGGAGGACGATGCCGAGGCGCTCGCGATCGATTTCGGGCGTGAGCGGCGCGTGTCGGTCCAGCGCATGGACGGCTACACGGCGCTGAAAGCGATGCTGCCGCCGCCGGAGAAACGGGCGCTGGTGCTGATCGATCCTCCGTTCGAGAGCGCGAGCGAATTTGCGGACATCCGTGCCGGGTTGCGGGAGGCGCTCGCGCGTTTTCCGAGTGGCACGTATGCGATCTGGTATCCGATCACGGAGCGCGCGAAGAGCGAACGCTTCCTGAAGGAGGTGGCGGATTCACCGTTCGCGCCGCCGGCGCTGTGCGCAGAGCTGCAGATCGCCGCGGATTCATCGCAGGTGCGGATGAAGGGTTGCGGGTTGCTCGTGCTGAATCCGCCATGGCAGATCGAGGCGGAGTTCCGGCGCGTGTTGCCGGTGCTGGCGGAGCGGCTGAAACAGGATGCGGGCGGCGAGGCGCGCGTCAGTTGGCCGGTGCCGGAGCGCTGAAAAGCGGCGCAGGCTGCGCGGCGCGGGCGCGTTGGGAAACGCGCGCGGCCATGAAGGGCAGGGGCTCGAGAGGGACGCGCGGATTGAGCTGCGGGGCACGAAATACCGGACGGCCCCACAGCACGTCGCGCGTCGCCGCCGCTCGGAGGGCGGAGCCGGCCGGGAAAAGGGCGCGGCTGGGGCGTTGGGTCAGGTGCGTCATGGGATGAATTGCAGTGGTTTGAATTCAGAACCCGTGGCGCGGAGGAAAGTTCCTCGTTTCACTTCGTTTTCGGGACGGGAAGATGTCGCGTCAGGGATTTTCCGGTGGTGCGTGGTGCGCGGTGGCGTGCGGATGTGCGGTGGATGGAGCGGGCGGCGGATGGAGGTCGATGCGAAAGCGCTCAGTAGATAGCGCGCTCGCGTGCAACTGGCCGTGCGAGTGGCGCGCGAGCGCGCCACCTACCTGGCTGGTCGTGTCATCGTGCGAGGCGCGGCGTTGAGGCCGGCACGGTGCGGCTGCGGCTCCACAATCGCGGCGAATGAGCGGGATCGATGTCGAGCCTCGCACTCGATGCCTGGCATGAGTGCGCTGCATTCGAACCCCGGAAAAGAAGCGGGCCGCCCACCCCTGGGCGGCCCGCCATTGCTGTTATCTACCCCAAACCCCCGCTATGCGGGGGAAGTGAAACTGTGATGTGGTTATAGCGGGTTCTATGCCACCCGTCGCACAGATGTGCGCGTTGCCGAAACATTACGTTTCGGCACGCGGATCATTAGCACGCCATCACGCATCTCGGCACGGAGCGCGTCGAAGTCGAAGCCGTGACCGAGGCGCAGCTTCAGCTCGTAGTCGCGCTGGGCGGCTTCGAGGTGGAGCGCGCGCCAGTTGGTGCGCACGACGTGCGGTTTGCGCGCGACGATCACGAGGTCCGGCCCGCGCGTGGTGATGTCCACGTGGCTGGGATCGACGCCGGGAACGAAGACGTCGAGTTTCAGCGCCTGCGCGAGCTCCGTGATCTCGTAACGAGGCTGACGGAAGTCCGCGACCGTGACGTTGTCGTCGGTCGAGGAGCGGCTGAGGGCTGGGATGATCGTATGCATGAGAAAGGAAGAAAAAATAGTGAGCGGGGCTCGTCGGTTTTCACCGGCGGGTCTCCTGGGTGGGGACGAGCGACCTTGGTTTGGTCTCGTCAGGCCAGGCAGCCCGCGTCGGTAAGTTTGACCCAAATGGCGACGCACGGACGCTGCTGCAGCATTTGCTGCATGCCACGGCACGACGTCGCCTGCGTATGCGCAGTGCGGCGGGCGTGCGGATGGACTTTAGCGGCGGGAGCCATTGAGTAAGTGATCTAGGACGATGCATAGACGCATCGGTTCAACAAGTGGTTTCTTGAGCCGGAACCGTGCCAACACCCGCTATGACTCAAAGGCACAGCTGCCTTGCCCCCGGCGGAGGCGCGAGGCAGGGTGCGCGCATGACCAAACCGATGTGCGACGACCAGACCACGGTGAGCGAGTTGCGTGCGCGCGTGATGGCATTCGCGCGCGAGCGGGACTGGGTGCAGTTTCACTCGCCGAAGAATCTCAGCATGGCGCTCGCGGCAGAGGCGGGCGAACTCATGGAGCACTTTCTCTGGAGCGAGTCGGGTGCGTCGCAGGCCGTGGTTGCCGACGCGAAGAAGCGCCAGAAAATCGCCGACGAACTCGCCGACGTGGTGATCTACGCGCTGGAGTTTGCGAACATCAGCCAGCTCGATCTCGCCGTGGCGATCGAGGCGAAACTCGCGCAGAACGCGGCGAAGTATCCGGTCGAGAAAGCGCGCGGGCGGGCGGACAAGTATACCGAGCTCTGAGTTTTCGATTTTGGATGGCGGAGGCCATCCGGAATCAAAAATTCCGTCACGGCCGTCCGCCGAACGTCACGTAGTCGTCGAGTTCGAGCCAGTCGAACCACGTGACGATGTCTTCGCGGTGGGCGGCGTTCTGGCGGTGGACTTCGTTGAAGAATTCACGCGCGTCGGGCGAGCTGGGCGTCAGCTGCTCGAACCACCGCGACCACTCGGCGATCTCGCTCGGGCCGCGCCGCGTGTTGGCCTGCACGAAAGCCAGCAACTCGCTGTCGGTCTTGCCGGATTTTATTTCGGCGAACATCGCCTCGGGCGCGATGCCGGTGAAAGCCCAGAACCGTTTGTCCATCGGGCAATCGAAGTGAAAGTCGCCGTTCGTGCCGGCGATCACCGCGCGGGCCTTGTCGATCAAGCGTGGCAGATGCACGTAGCCGCCGAGGCGCGTGCGTGGACTGCGCGGCGGGTGGCGCGTGAGATCGGGGGCGCCCATCGAAATGGCGCCTTTCGCGGGGCCGGCGGGAGCGGTGTAGGCTTTGTGCAGATCGGACATGGTCAGAAAATCGGCGGAATGCGCGGACCGGCGTGGCAGGCGCAGCCGGGCGCGCACGGCGCGGGCGCCGGCGACGTAGTGTTTTTCTCACTCACGCCCATGAGGCCGTAGCCGCCGGAGATCACGCGGCGCACGCGCTGGCCGCTGGCCGGATCGCGCGTGAGCGGGGCGTCCTTCATGCTTTGCACGACTTCGAAGCGGCGCGGCGCCTCGCCGGGTTGATCGGGAATGGTTTCGTAAACGTAGGTGGCCAAGCGGGAGGAAGGAGGGAGAGAGAGAGTGAAAGTGCGATGCGTCGGAAATCAAGTGCCTGGGCGTGCGCAGGGTTGCCGGACGGTTTTCTCCCTCTCACTTTCACTCTCCCTCTTTCCTCCGATGAAGGTTTCCGCTGCGCTCGAGAAATACTACGTGCTCCCGTGCTGTCTGCTGCTGTTGAATCTCGCCAACGAGGTCATCGCCTACAAGGCGCGGCTGATCGAGGACGGGCTGCTGCGCACGCTGTTCATCATGGGCATGGTGTTGTTCGGGGCGTCGCTGGTGGCGTTCGCGATCGCGCCGGCGATCGTGTGGTGCGTGCAATCGCTCCGGCGCACGAGCCGCTCGGCCGGCGGCGGCGTGGGCGAGCTGCTGTTCCTCGTCGTGCTCGGTGGGCTGATTTTCTGGCTCTACTACCGCAATTATCTCATCGGCACCGAAGCGATCGTGCCGACGGCGTGGCACAATCGTGCGGGTTAGTGACCTGCCTTCGGCGGCGGGGCGAAATGGATCGTCGCTTCACCGGCGGGCGGCTCCGTCGCCGCGGACGTGATGCGAAAATCGATTTCCGTCTGGAGGGTGATGAGCAGCCGGGAGTCGCTATTCGGGGAGGCGGTAAATTTCCACCGACGCACGGCTTCCACGGCGGCGAGATCGAAGTCGGTGTTCGTGGAGGATTTGGCACAGGCGCGCCGAACGCGGCCGGTGTTCTCGACTTGGAACTCGACCACCACGCGTCCGCTCGCTCGTGCCGCGAGCAGGTTCGCGGGAAATTCAGGGGTGCGTTGCTCGATCAATGTCGGCACTTGGAGCTTCGCCACGAGGTCTCGCACGGTGAGGTCGGAATTTGCCGCGGAGTTTGCCGGCGGTTCGGAGCTGTCTTCCGCCAGCGTGAAAGGCACGTCGATTTGCGCGCGTGTGTTGACGGGCTGTCCACGGCGCCGGCCGGGCGCGAAGCGCCACTGGGTGATGGCAGCGAGCACCGGCTCCTCGAATCCGGCGTGCGTCGAGCGGACGATGCGCGGTTCGTGCACGGTGCCGTCTTGGGCGACGATGAATTCGACGGTGACGGAGCCCTCAACCTTCGCATTACGCAGTTCGATGGGATATTCTGGCAGCTCTTGTGTTAGCGCTCGCGGTGCAACGTCGACGTTTTCCATCGCAGTCACGTCATCGGTAGCCGCGGTTACGATTTTCTGCCCATTGGGCGCGGGGATTAGGCTGAGATAGCTGTTGGTCGGGTCGATCTTCCGAGCGCGGTCGTCGGTCGAGGGATGGGTGCTGAGATAGGAGTAGTCCACACCGGTGTCGGGGCGGGCCCGCTGGAGTTTCGTCAGAACCGCAGCCAGGTGCCGCGGGTCGATGCCGGCCTGCTTCAATGCGGCGACTGCATAAGCGTCCGCCTCCTCCTCAAACTCGCGCGAATACCCGCGCTGGAGCAGCAGCAGCGGCAGGCTCGCGGTGAAGCCGGTGAGCGTCGACAGGTCGCCGGTGACGGTGCTCACCACGAGGAGTGCGGCCGAGCTGCGAAACACCGTCTGGGCACCGTGGCGCAGCTGCCAGTGGGCGGTCTCGTGAGCGAGCACCGCGGCGAGCTCATCGTCCGTGGCGAGGTGGACGAGTTCGTCGGAAACGACGAGGATGCCACCGGGCAGCGCGAACGCGTTGGGGAAGTTGCCCATCGCGCGATATTCGAGGCGCGGGGCGATGGGGAGTTTTTGGGCGCGCACCAAACGGTCCATCTGCGTCGCGACGCGCTGGCGTGCCGCGCGGTCGAGTTGCGACGGCCCCAGCATGCGAGAGAGCGTATTCAACGCCGCTTCGCCGGCCTGGCGTTCGATGTTGGCGGGCACCGCCTGCGCCGCGCGCCGTGCGGCCGCCGGCAAGCCGAAATAAACCAGCCCCGCCACCGACGCCACGAGGAGCACGGCGGCAATTGCGGCGACGCGCGAGCGGCTTTCCAGCCAGTCGATGAGGCGGTTGAGCCGCGCTTGTCCGCGCGAGGCGAGCAGCGCATCCACGGCGTCGTTGTCCGGCGTCGCAAGCGATACGCCGTCGGGCAGGTAAAGAAACCGTGGGACGCGAGCCAGGCGGTCGCTCGCGCGCACGCGGGCGAGGGGAATCGAGCACGGCGCCTCGAGGCCGTCGATGTGCAGGTTGGTCCCGTCGGCGCTCAGCGTGACGGGACGCGACGCGAGGCGGCGGCCATCGCACCATTCTGCCGCGAAAGGTTGGCTCGTGCTCATAGGCCGAAGTCCATGCCGAAGAGTTCGCCGGCGCTCTCGCCGAGAGCGTTGCCTTCGTCGCGCCCGAGACGCTCGGTTTTTTCGAGCGGTCCGGCGGGCTGAAACTGCAGGTGAGCGAGCGCGTAGCGGACGCTGCGGATCTGCGCCCACGGATAAAGCAGGCCCACGGTGCCGACGATGGCGGCGAGGTTGACCAACTGGAGCTGGAGCCACGCGCCGGTTTTCAGCTCGGCGACGAAGCGGTGATCGTCGAGACGCGTGTGGTTCCAAACATGGTTGAAGAGCATCGCGTAGACGAGGTGCTTGGCCACGTAGAGCGCGAGACCGTAGCAGGCGAAGAACGGCAGCATTTCGAGGAACCCTGGGATTTTGCCCGGGTGAGCCACGGTGCGAGTGGCGAGGTAGACGCCACCGATGAAGATCACGATCGAGACGAGAGCGCCGGCCGAGAAATACGCCGCGTAGAACCGGCCGCGCGTCGCATCGAAACGGAAGAGGGCGTCGCCGAGCCGGTGATTCGTGATGATGAACGCGCGTTGGTCCCGCGCCCATGCCGGGTAGTAGATTCCGAGCGTGATCAGCACGAGGAAGAACTGGGCGAAATAGAGCGCCGCGGCGCCGAGATAGCCCTGATGAAAATAGAACCGCATGCCGCGATAGGCGGTGTTGTGCGCGTTGAAAGCCAGGGAGCGCACGACGATCCAGGGCAGCAGGATGACGCCAATCGCGAAGGCGATGATGCGCACCACCGGATACACCTGACCGAACAAGCCGTAGGCGGCGAAAAGGACGACCACGATGAGATTGCCGATCAGCAGCCGCCACGGGTTCGCGCGGTAGTCGAAGCGGTGCCCCATCAGCTCGGTGTTGCCGCGGAGATAGCGGCGCTTGCGCACCTTGGCCCACGCGGCGAACAGACCGAACGTCAGGAGCGTCAGCAGCGTGTTGACGATCCAGAGACGAAAATACTCCCGCTCGTCGCCGTGGAACAGAAACGCGTGTCGCACGGGCGGAGGCGGCGGAGCCGGTGGGGCTGGCGTGGCGGCGAGCGGTGGCGGCTCCGGCGCGGGTGTGACGTGGGTTTCGAGGACGGGCGCGGGCGTCTCCGCATTCGGCGAAGCAGATTCGGCCGCGGGTGGCGGCGGCGGACCTTCGGGTGCGGGCGCAGGAGGGACGAGCGAGTCGTCGGACATGAATAGCGAGAGGAGGCGGCCCGGCGCCAAAATGCTCAGCTTGCCGAGGCGCCGGCAATCTCTTTCCAGCCGGCACGCAGCTCCTCGGCAGTTTTCCCGGCGGCGCGGAGGGCGCGTAGCGAGAGGGCGTCGTGGCGTTTGGCGAGCCGGACGCCGTGTTCGTCGGTGACGAGCGGACAATGGAAAAACGCCGGCGTGGGCGCGCCGAGCGCGCGGTAGAGAAGGAGTTGGCGGAAGGTCGACGTGATCAGGTCGGCGCCGCGCACGACTTCGGTGATGCGCATTGCGGCGTCATCGACCACGCACGCGAGCTGGTAGCTCGGCGTGCCGTCTTTGCGCCAGACGAGAAAGTCGGCGATTTCGCGTCCGGCCATGGCGTGTTGCGCACCGAAATGGCCGTCGGTGAAGGAAAGCGTCTCGCCGTCGGGCACGCGGAAGCGCCAGTTGACCCGCGCTTCGGCGAGGCTGCGGCGGGCGAGCGTCGCCATTTCGTTGCGCCGTTCGGGAGAAAGATTTTCGGGGCGACAAGTGCCGGGATAGTGCGGCTCGTCGCCGGCGGCGGGTGTGGCGTGAGTTTCGTGCGGGGCGCTGGCGGCGGCTTGCACGTCTTTGCGCGAACACGTGCACGGGTAGATCGCACCGGCGGCGCGCAGGTGCTCGAACGCGGCGACGTAGTGCGCGATCCGTTTGCTTTGGTCGTAGGGGGCGTGCGGTCCGCCGAGGTCGGGTCCTTCGCTCCAGCGGAAGCCGAACCACGCGAGGTCTTCGAGCATCGCGGCGACGAACTCCGGACGACAGCGGGCGGTGTCGAGATCGTCATTGCGCAGAATCAGATCGCCGCCGGCGGCGAGGGCACGTTGTTGGGCGATCCAGAACGTCCGCGCGTGGCCCAGATGCAGGTGGCCCGTGGGTGAAGGCGCGAGGCGGCCGCGGTAGTTGGCTTGGCTTTGAACCACGGGTTACACGGATGGCACGGATGGGCGCGGAGACCAGCGTGGAAAATAATCCGTGCAATCCGTGGAATCCGTGGTTTCAGAGAGAGACCCATGAAGTCCCTGTGCGTCTACTGTTCCTCCAGCGACCGGCTCGAGCCGAAGTATTCCGCGGTGGCGGAGCAGGTGGGACGAGAAATCGCGCGGCGCGGGTGGGCGCTCGTTTACGGTGGCGGCAAGACGGGCCTGATGGGCTCGGTGGCGCGCGGCACCAAGGGTGCGGGCGGGCGCGTGATCGGCGTGATCCCGGAGTTCATGAAGGCGCGCGAACTCGAATTCACCGAGGCGGACGAACTCATTTCAGTGATCACGATGCGCGAGCGAAAGATGCTGATGGAGACGCGCGCCGATGCGTTCCTCGCGCTGCCGGGCGGCTGGGGCACGCTCGAGGAGCTGCTGGAAATCCTGACGCTCGCGCACCTCGAGGTGCTGCAGAAGCCGATCGTGATTTTCAACCAGGATGGCTATTACGACGACCTGTTGCGGCTGTTCGAGCGGATCGTCGCGGAGAAATTCATGCGCGAAACCATCCGCGGGAAATTCTCGGTCGCGAAGTCGGTGGAGGAGATTTTTCCGCTGATCGAGGGTTGGACGCACCAGCCGGGCGATGCGAAGTGGTATCAGACGCGTTGAGCCCATGACGCTTGAGGACACCGTGGCGCTGCTGCGCCGGCACGAGGCGCTCGCGGAGGCGGGACGCGAGGCCGCGATGCTGGCGGAGTTTTTTCCGTTCGTCGCGGCGCATCCGGATTGTCTGTGGCGCACGTGTCTCGAGGGCCATCTCACGGCGTCGGCGTGGGTCGTCGACCCGGCGCGGACACGCGTGTTGCTGACTCACCATCGGAAACTGAATCTCTGGATTCAGCTCGGTGGTCACGCCGATGGCGAAGCGGATCTGCTCGCGGCGGCGTTGCGCGAGGTGACGGAGGAGTCGGGACTCACGCGCGTGCGCGCCGTGTCGCCGGAGATTTTCGACGTGGATCGGCACCGTATCCCGGCGCGGAAGGCCGAGCCGGAGCATTGGCATTTCGATGTGCGCTTCCTGATCGAAGCGGATCCGGAAGAGCCGGTGGTCGTCAGCGACGAATCGCATGCGGTCGCGTGGGTCCCGCTCGGCGAGGTGACGCGGCTCAATGCGGAGGAGTCGGTGGCGCGGATGGTGCGGAAGACGCGGTGAGATTCTGGCTCTCGGCTGGGCGAGAGGCCGTTGGGGACAACGGCCCCTACCGATACAGGCGCACCAAATCGTCCGTGCGCGCCCAGCCGGTCTGGCCGCCGGCAAAATTCAGCCGGCTCCAGCCGAGAAAGGTCTTGTCGACCGTCGCGATCGAGCCGGCGGAGAGGGCCGTGGTCTTCTGCGTGTCGGCTTCGGTCGGGAGTGAGCGGAGCGTGGAGACGCGCCAGACGATCACTGCGTCGGGTTGGGCGAGCTGGCCGTAGGTGCGCAGGCTGAACGTCGCGGCGGCGGCGAGGACGATCGCGACGATCACGATGCTGAACGCGGTCGGGCGCGCCCAATAGCCGACGCGGCGGTAGCCTTTGAGCAGGAGCAGCACGAGCGCGGCGGCGATGAGGAGGGCGGCGGCGATCAACGCGAGTTGCCAGGCGCCGGGCGACGCAGCGCGCGCGAGGGCGTAACGGCCTTCGCCGCGCGAGAACTCGACGAGTTCGGGCGGCGCCATGCCGGAGCGTTGCAAGCCGAGCGCGAGATCGGCGCGGGTGTTGAGATCGGACGGTGCGAGCAGAAACGCGGCGGTCCAGTGCGCGGTGGCTTCGGCCCAGCGATCTTGTTGGGCGAGGGCGAGGCCGAGGTTGTGGCGAAGCGCCCAGTCGCGCGGATCGGCGGCGGCAGCTTTGCGCCAGGCGCTCTCGGCGGCGGTGAAGCGGCCGGCTTTGTAGTCGGCAGGAGCGTCGGCGTGCGCGGCGGCGGGGGCGAACGCGAGGGCGAGGACGAAGAGGAACGGGAAAAGGTGGCGCGGCGCGAAGAGTGAGATGACGGGCCAGCTGGGAACGCGCACGGCTTGGAGCGCGCCTTCGGCGCGGAGCGGCCAGTCAGCGGGCAGCGCGGTGTCGCGGCTGTGTTGCGCGCGGTCGGCTTCGGCCCAGAGCGCGGACCACGCGCCGGCGGCGTCTTTCGCACGGGCGGCGATGGCGGTGTGGACGAGCGGGGCGCCGGGGGCGGCGTGCGGGATTTCCCAGAGTGCGGCGGTGTGGAGTTGCCAGAGGCGGAGCTGGGCGTTGCGCGCGGCGCTGTCGGGGCCGACGGTGCGCATGCGGTCGAGCACGCCGGCGAGCGCGGCGCGGGCCTCGCGGCGGCGGCGCTGCGGATCGAGCGCCCGCGAGCGGAGCGCGGCGAGCGTGAGCCAGGCGATCAGAGGACCGAGGACGGAGGACAGAAGACTGAGGACGACGAGGCGATCTGCGGGCATCGGCGCGAAGCCGCGGCGGGATTCGGTGAGCGGATCGCGCGGGAGATTTTCGGGTGGCGTGGGGGCGACGGGCTCGGGGAGTTTGAGCGCGGGCGCGGCGTTGTTGCCGGCGGGCGGGAGCGAGAATTGCACCGGGCCGTTCGTTTGCGGGGCGAGCGGTGTGGCGGCGGCGGGGCCGACGTTGATCGTGACCGGCTCGGTCGTGATCGTTTTGTAGCTGCCGCTGGCGGTGTCGAAGTAGGTGAATTTGACGGAGCCGAGCTTGTAGGAGCCGGGCTGGTTGGGCACGAGGACGACGTCTTCCGTGAGCGTCCCTTCGAAGAGCGAGTTGTCCTTCATCGCGCGCTTCGATTTCGGCTGCACGACGGAGAAATCGCTCGAGACTTCGCGCTGGGGCAGGCCGGAGAGGTCGGGCCAGTTGCCGACGCCGGTGAGCTCGAGCGTCCACGTGACCGGCTCGCCGACGGCAGGCGAGGTGGGGACGACTTTCGAGACGAGGGCGAAGCTGCCGACGGCGCCGGAGAAGTCGGTCGGTGCGGCGGGCAGCGGCTTGATCGTCAGGTCGAGCGGATCGGTGGCGAGGACGCGTTGCTCGACCGATTGTTGCGCGAACAGACCGAAGCCGACGGTGCCCACGTTGAGATTTACCAGCTGTTGCGCGGGCTTGATCGAGAACGTGCCGGGCTGCTTGGCGTAGGCGCGGGTCGTCTGTGTGACGAGGAAACGCCGCTCACCCTTGAGCATCGTTTCGCTCGGTTCGGGCTTCGACCAGTCCTCAACGACGAGCGGCGCCGGTTGCCAATCGATGGCCGAGGCGGGCGAATGGAAGTAGCGTTTGATGACGCTCAACTCGTAGGCGATCGGGAATACTTCGCCGGCCCAGAAGGTGTTTTTCGGGACGTTCAGCTTGGCGGAGGAGATGTCGGCGACGGACAGACCGCTATTGCCGACGGTGGCGTCGCCGACGGAGTAACTGGCGCTGGAGACACGCAGGGCGCCCTTGTCGGTTTTGATGGTGAACGCGGGGATCGTGATCGTGGAGCGTTTCGACGGGCGGACGGGGTAGGTGAGGACGAAGCGGCGCGAGACCTTGAAATTGATCATGCTCGTCTCGCTGCTCTGGGAGGGGCGGCCAAAGACGAGGCCGTCCACCGCAGGAATCTCGGGAGCACCGCCGTCGGGTTCGCACTCCTCAAAGACGAGCGCGAGTTCGCTGACTTGATTGTAGCCGAGTTGGCCGGAGGGCGGGTCCCAGCGGACGGTTTGCGCGCGGAGAGTCGTGCCGGCGATGAGGGCGGCGAGGAGTGACGCAAAGAAGAGGAGATGCGTCCAGCGGGCGTCATTGCGAGGAAGACCTGGACCGCCGCGCCCGCTGCACGGGCTCGCGAGAACAGAGAAAGAGGTGGGGCGTTCTTCCGTCATGAAAATCACCAGTCCTTGCCTTTCTTCGGGGCCTTTTGCGGCTGGCCTTGCATGAGCTGCTGCAGCTTGGCGGGCGAATCCTGATTGCGGACCTGTTCGAGCTTTTGGAGCGGCATCGCGAGGTCGGGATCGAGCGGAGCTTCCATTTTCTTTTCCTTTTGCCCGCCGACCTTCTGGGTCTGCGGCTGCGGTGGCTGTTGCGGAGGTTCCTTTTCCTCGTCGGTCTTCGGCGGCTCTTGCTGGTCCTTCATATCACCGAAGGCGTCCTGCTGCTGCTTCTGTTGCTGTTCTTGCTTTTGCTGTTCGGAATTCTGTTGGTCCTGCTGTTGCTGCTGCTGGTCCTGATTCTGTTGGTTTTGGTTCTGCTGGTTCTGTTGCTGGTTTTTTTGCTCCTGCTTCTGCTGCTCGTCCTGTTTCTGGTCCTGCTTTTTGTCCTCGGGTGGCTTCTCGAGGAGTTGCTCGAGCTCCTGACGCAAGCGCGGCCAGTCGGCGGCTTTGGCGTCGGCTTTCTCGCCGAGAGCGATGGCGGCGAGGGCGTCGGTGACGACGCTCTCGGGCGGGCGCTGCTGGCCGGATTTCAGGCGCTGGCCGTAGGTGATCGTGGTTTGCGCGAGGTCCGCGCAGTCTTTGGCGGCGAGGGCGGTCTTGTCGGCGAGGCGGGCGACGGTGGTGGTGAGAGGCTTGGCGAGCGTGTCCTCGGTCGAGGCCGGCTCGGCCGGCGCCGCGGAAGACGGAGGACTGAGGACGGAGGACAGAAGCATTAGCGCGGCGACGGACGAGGCGGTCACAGTTTTCCGTCCTCGGTTCTCGGTCCTCTGTCCTCCGACTCGCCCGAGCGGCAACGCGCGCTCGCGCGGGCGCACCGGAAACTCGGCCCAGAAGCTGATGAAGAGGAGCAACAGGCCGGGCGCGAGGAACCACTGGAAGCGCTCGATTTTACGCGCGGTGTTTTTCTCCGCAAACTCGCCTTTTTTGCCGGCCTCGACGGTTTTCTTCAGCAGCGCGGGCATGTCGATCCACGCGCTCGCGTCGGTGTAGGCGCCGCCGGTGGTTTGCGCGAGGTCCTGCAGCGTGGAGCTGTTGAGGCGCGAGAGCACGACGGCGCCGCGGTCATCCTTCACGAAGCCGCCGCTGCCGTCGGGGATGAAGGAGCCTTGCGTCGTGCCGACGCCGAGGCTGATGACGCGAATGCCCTTCGTCTTGAGCTGCTCGCCGAGGTCTTTCCAGCCGTCCTCGGTGCTCTCGCCGTCGGAAAGGATGATGAGGTAGCGGTCGGCGGTGGAGGTGCCGAAGGCCTGCATCGAGGTTTCGAGCATGGCCTTGTAGTTGGAGCCGCCCTCGGGGAGGAAGTCGGGTTTCAGCGCCGGCAGGAACTCGCGCAAGATCTCGTAGTCGGCGCTGAGCGGGCTCTGCAGAAACGCGGTGCCGGCGAAGAGCACGAGGCCGACGCGCTCGCCCTTGAGGCCGTCGAGCAGCGACGTGATGAGGAGCTTCGAGCGGTCGAGGCGCGACGGTTTCACGTCCTGCGCCATCATCGAGCGCGAGAGGTCGACGGCGACGAGCACCTCGCGCGATTGGTCGAAGACCTTTTCCTCGATCACGCCCCACTGCGGACGTGCGAGCGCGATGATGCAGAGCGCGAGGCCGAACCAGAGCCAGATGCGGGCGCGCGTCTCGGCGGTGGTGTGGCGCGTGCCCAGCGCGACGTCGAACGCGCCGGCCCACGCGCGCGCGACCTTCGGCAAATCCACGGCGGCGCCGGTGGCGCGGCGCGCGAGCTCCCACGAGAAGAGCATGACGAGCGGCGCGAGCAGCCAGAGAAGGTGCGGGGAGTGGAAGCTCATGGCTTCGGCTGTGCAGGTAGGGCGGCGGGTCCCTTCGCCGCCGGGGTTGGGTCGCGTTTCGCCGTTGCGGCGGCGGCTGGCGCACGAGGCGCGGGCTCGGCGCGGAGCGGAGTCCGCGCCCTACCTTTCGGCAACTGCGGCGGCAACGCGATCAATGCGCCGAGGAACAGCAGCACGGCGCCGGGGGCGGCGAGCCACGCGAACAGCTCGGTCGTGATCAGGTAGGACTTGGCTTGAAATTCGATCTTCTGGGCGCGGTCGATGGCGGCGAAGGCCTTTTCGATGGTGTCGGAATCGGCCGCGCGGAAGAACTTGCCGCCACTGGCGTCCGCCATGGCGCGGAGCTGGCCTTCGTCGAGGTCGGAGATGGCGCGGCGATAGCCGATCTTGTTGCCGTTGTCGTCGAACACCGGCATCGGCACGAGGCCGTCGCGGCCGGCGCCGATGGTGTAGACGGGCACGCCGCGCGACTTCGCGATTTCGGTGGCTTGTTCCGGCGAAAGCAGGCCGCGGTTGTTGGCGCCGTCGGTCATGAGCACGACGAACGCGCCTTTGCGCTGGTTGCCTTCCTCGCGCCCGGCTTGCTCGAGGCGGGTGAGCGCGACGCCGAGACCATCACCGATGGCGGTGCCGTCTTCGATGAGGCCGATTTTCAGGCGCTCGATCTGGCGGCCGAGCCAGTCGTGGTCGAAGGTGAGCGGCGCGAGCGTGTAGGCGCGGCCGGAGAACACGACGAGGCCGATGCGGTCGCTGGTGCGCTGCGTGATGAAGGCTTGGATGACGGGCTTGATTGCTTGCAGGCGATTGATGCGGTCGCCGCCGCGCTCGTAATCCTCGGCGAGCATCGAACCGGAAAGGTCGATCGCGAGCATGAGGTCGTAGCCCTGTTGTTTGACCTCGCGTTTGTCTTCGACGATTTGCGGGCGGGCGAGGGCGACGATGAGCAGCACGAGTCCGGTGAGCGCGAACGCCGCCGGCCAGCGCGAGGTCGGAATGAACGTCGGCCGATGCCACGCGCCGGCGAACGGCACCACCAGCACGGGCGCGCCGCGCCGGCCGCGAATCCACACCAACAGCGGGAGGACGAGCAACGCGGCCAGCCACCACGGATCGGCGAAGGTGTAGTTGGTGACGCTCATCGCCGGTTGCCCGCGGCCATGCGGGCGTGGAAAAAGCGGACGAGTGCGTCGAGGCGGTCTTCGCCGGTGCCGACGACCAGGCGGCTGAGCGGATTCGGGAACAGGTCGCGAAAGGCATGCTCGCGCTGCTCGACCCACGCGGCGTGCGCGGCGCGTTGGGCGGAGGAGGCGCCGTTCAGATTCACGAGGCGGCCGGTGGTGGGGTCGTAGGCGGTGAGCACGCGGCCGTGCGGGAGTTCGCGGTCCCACGGGTCGTCGACGCGGAAGCCCATCGTCTGGTAGCGGCGCGAGAGGACGCTCCAGCCCTCCGGATGCGCGCGCGGCGCGAAGTCACCGAGCCAGATCAGAATCGAGTGGCGGGGCGCGGCGTGGGCCAGCAGACGCCAGGGGATGAAGCCATTTTCGATTTTGGATTTTGGATTTTCGATTTTCGGAACCGGCGCGGCGCTCTCGAGCGAGGGCGCGGGGCGGCCGAGGAGTTGCGCGGCGAGGTGGAGGATCTGGCCGCGGCCGCGGACGGGTTCCTTGAGCGTGTAGCCTTCGGGAGAGGCGTGGAGAAAGCCGACGCGGTCGCGGTTCACGGCGCCGAGCAGCATGACGAGACCGGCGAGTTCGAGCAGCGCTTCGCGCTTGGATTTTTCGCCGGAGCCGAATTGCAGGCTGACGCTGTCCTCGAGCACGAGCAGCAGCGTGACTTCGCGCTCCTCAATGAATTTTTTGCGGTAAGGTTCGCCGAGGCGCGCGGTGACGTTCCAGTCGATGTCGCGGATGTCGTCGCCGAAGGTGTATTTGACGACCTGGTCGAACTCCATGCCGCGCCCGCGGAACGCCGAGCGATACTCGCCGCTGAGCACGTTCTCGACGGCGTGGCGCACCTTCCACTCCAGCTGGCGCAGCAGCGCGAGCTGGGAGGTGACGACGGACGTGTGCTCTGTGATCGGGTTGGGCATGGAGGGTAGGGCGGCGACTCTGCTCGCCGCCGCGGCGCGGAGCGGAGTCCGCGCCCTACCAATCAGACTTTCGCCGGGACCGGCGTGCGCTCGAGGACCTGCGTGAGGATCTTGTCGGACGAGAGCTCCTCCGCTTCGGCTTCGTAGGTGAGTCCCACGCGGTGGCGCAGGGCGTCGTGGAAGATCTCCTGCACGAGGGCGGGCGAAAGATAGTCGGAGCCGCGGAGCCACGCGAGCGCGCGGCCGGCTTGAAAGAGCGCGAGCGAGGCGCGCGGGGAGGCGCCGAAATTGAGCAGACGCTTCGCGGTGCCACCTTCCGCGGCGGCGGCGAGATCGCGCGTGTCGCGCACGAGGGCGAGGATGTAGGCCTGCACGCCGGGCGAGACGTGGATCGCGTCGACGTGGGCGCGGAGCGCGATGAGTTCCTCGCCGCTCGAGACAGGCTGGAGGGCGGGCGCCTTCGTGACCTGGCCCCACATTTCCATCATGCGCGCCTCTTCGGCGGCGGTGGGATAGTCGACGAGCAGTTTGAAAAGGAAGCGATCGGTCTGCGCCTCGGGCAACGGGTAGGTGCCTTCCTGCTCGACGGGGTTCTGCGTCGCCATGACGAAAAACGGCTTCGGCAGCTGGTGCGAGTGGCCGCCGATGGTGACCTGGCGCTCTTGCATCGCCTCGAGCAGGGCAGACTGAACCTTGGCCGGCGCGCGGTTGATTTCGTCGGCGAGGACGAGGTTGGCGAAGATCGGGCCTTTGTGCGTGGCGAAGGCGCCGTCCTTCGGGGAGAAAATCATCGTGCCGACGACGTCGGACGGCAGCAGGTCGGGCGTGAACTGGATGCGCTCGAACTGCACGCCCAGCGCGGTGCCGAGCGATTTGACGAGGAGCGTCTTCGCCAGGCCGGGCATGCCCTCGAGGAGCACGTGGCCGTTGGCGAGGAGGGCGACGAGGAGGCGTTCGATGACGGCGTCCTGTCCGATGACGGCTTTGCCGATTTCAGCGCGGAGTTTTTGGGACCAAGCGGGGCCGTTACTCATAAGCGGGCAGTGAAGGGAGGGGCATAGGGGGAGACAAGCGCCGAACCGCCAGCGACGCGCCCGGCAGGGTCGAGCGGGCGATTGGTGCGATGAACGGTATCCGACGGGCGAGGGTTTGACTCGGGAACCGGGCGTGGGTTTCGCTGTTTTCGGACAAAGGCATGGCGGATTTTCCGGAGATCATCGAAGCGTCGCTGCGCGCGAAATTTGTCTCCCTCGGCGTGAGGCCGGAGGAGATCGAGGAGCGTTTTGTGCGCGGCGCCGGGGCGGGTGGCCAGAAAATCAACAAAACCTCATCTACCGTTTCGCTGCGGCACCGGCCGACCGGTATCGAGGTGAGGTGCCAGCGCGAGCGCTCGCAGACCACGAATCGCCTGCTGGCGTGGCAGGAACTCGCCGACAAGCTGGCGTGGCGCCGCGCCGAGGCAGCCAACGCCGTGCAGGCCGCGCGCGAACTCGACCGTCGGCAAAAGCGCCAGAAATCGCGCGGCCAGAAGGCGCGCATGATCGCCGGTAAGAAACACCGCGCGAAAATCAAAGGCGCGCGTCGCGGCGGCGCGGACGGGTGGTGAGTTCGCCGTCGCCGGGCGCCGCGGGTGGGGTCGGCAGGAGCGAAAAATGGGCGCCGCCGTCCCGGCGACGACCATCGGGCGTGGGGCGATGTTCGTGTCGCCGCGGGGAGACCGGCGATCATCTCGGGAGATGCCGCCGCGCCGACGGTAGCCGATGGGCTAGCGGATTCGCGCTTTTCTTCGCGGCGGTGCGGGTGTTGGGTGACACGACACCCTCATGAATCTCCTCGTCACGAACGACGACGGCATCGGCTCGCCCTTCTTCCACCAACTCGTCCACGCGCTCCGCGCGGCGGGACATTCGCTGTATCTCGCGGTGCCAGCCGCGGAACAAAGCTGGACGGGCGCCTCGAAGACGCGCTCGCGTCCGGTGAAATGCGCCAAGGTCGACCGCGGCTTCGGTTGCCCAACCTGGATGCTCGACGGCACGCCGTCGGATTGCGTGAACATCGCCATCGCGCACCTGCTCGGCGACGTGAAGCTCGACGCGGTCGTCAGCGGCATCAACGTCGGTTTCAATTGTTCGCTCGGCTTCATCCTCGCGAGCGGCACGGTGGCTGGGGCGTGGGAAGGTGCGATTCACGGGCTGCCGGCGTTCGCGTTTTCGCAGGACGTCTCCGAGGAGGTCTACGCGCACCTCAAGGAGCGCGGCGGCGAGCCGCAGGGCGAGTTGCTCGAGACGCTGAAAACCTCCGCGGCGCACGCGGCACGGCTGGTGGGCGAGATCGCGCCCACTGTTCCGCGCAACAGTTTCACGGTGCAGAACATCAATTTTCCGATCCCGTGCCGCGCCGACACGCGCGTGTGCCGCACGGTGCCGGCGCAGGTGCACGTGCCGGGATTGTTCTCGCCGGCGGCGGACGACGGTTCGCATCGCCTCGTGTGGGGCAGCATCATCGACGTGTCGCCGCCGGAGCCGTTGACGGACGTGCGTTGCCTCGAGCAGGGCGGCATCAGCCACACCGTTCTCGACTACCGCCGGCTCGGGCATAGTTAAGGCGGGGATGCAGCCCGATCCCAAGCAAGGCGAACGCGAATACTTCGCCCGCATCGGCGCCGCGGGGATTCTTCATTCCACGCGGAAGCCGTTCAGCGACGAATTTTGTGCGGCCAATCTGTCGAACCTGGACGCGCTGTTTCATTTTCTGTCGCCGCCGCCGGCACGGCTGATCGAGTTCGGCTGCGGCGTCGGCTGGCTGTCGCTGTTTCTCGCCACGCGCGGCTACCAAACCACGAGCGTCGACATTTCGCCCGACGCGATCGCGGCCGCGCGCGAGCAGGCGCGGCGGCGCGGGATCGCGAATGCCGAGTTTCTCGTCGGTGATTACGAAGACCCCGTGCCGCGCACGGATTTCGATTACGCGCTGTTCTACGACTCGCTGCACCACGCCGAGGTCGAGCAGCTGGCGGTGCAGCGCGCCTACGAGGCGCTGAAACCGGGCGGCGCGATGATCGCGTTCGAGACGCACACCGGCCACAGCCAGACGGAGGCGTCGCAGCACGCGGTGAAGGAGTTTGGCGTGCACGAGAAGGACATGTCGGTGGACTACATCGCGCAGCTCGGCGCGCGCGCGGGTTTTCGCCGCCATCTGATTGTCCAGCGACCGCACCAACTCATCCGCAGCCTCTATCGGCCGAGTTACGGCGGCGCGACGAGCACGTTCGATCTCAAGG
Organism: Candidatus Didemnitutus sp.; assembly: GCA_041906465.1. Classification (GTDB taxonomy): domain Bacteria; phylum Verrucomicrobiota; class Verrucomicrobiia; order Opitutales; family Opitutaceae; genus Didemnitutus. The sequence continues at coordinate 265,442 of JAYRJE010000002.1, forward strand.
TGAAACTTTTTCTCAGCAAACTGCGCGTGATCCGCCGCCTCTTCAATCCGGGCGAGGAAAAGTTCATCGTGCTCTGGAAATAACCGGCTGGCTCCGGACGCGTTCGCGGGGCGTGGCGCGTCGGCCCGTGCGCGTATTGCGAGCGCTGGCCTGGCGTTGACCTGGCGGAGGCGCGGGGATTGTTTGCGCGGGATGTCGCGCGTTCGCCTGGCTGGAATTCCGCTGGCCGTCTCGCCGCTGTGCCTCGGCGGGGTGCCGTTCGGTGCGCCGCTCGATGACGTCGCGTCGTTTGCGCTGCTGGATCATTTCGCCGAGCGGGGCGGCAACTTCATCGACACGGCGCGGATGTATTCCGATTGGCTCCCGGGAGAGAGAAGCCGCAGCGAGCGGGTGCTGGGCGACTGGCTGCGGGCGCGCCGGATTCGCGATCGCGTCGTCGTGGCCACGAAAGGCATGCATCCCGACTTGGCGACGCTGTGCGTGCCGCGCAGCTCCGCGGCGGAAATCCGCACCGACCTGGAGGGCAGCCTGCGCACGTTGCGTGTCGATGTGATCGATCTCTACTGGCTGCATCGCGACGATCCGGCGCGTCCGGTGGAGCATTTCGTGGACGTGCTGAATGTGTTCGTGCGCGAGGGCAAGGTGCGGGCGTTTGGGTTGTCGAATTGGACGGCCGGGCGCCTGCGCGCCGCGCACGACTATGCCTGCCGCAGCGGGCAACAGACGCTCGCGGCGAACCAGCCTTTTTGGTGTCTCGGCAACCGGCAGTCGAAGCCGCCACCGCACCTCGGCCTCGCCTGGCTGGATCGCTCGGTGCATGACTTCCACGTCGAGAGCGGAATTGCCGTGGTGCCTTACACGGCGCAGGCCAAGGGCTTTTTCGCGAAGGCGCAGCTCCGGTCGGAAGCGCAGCCGCGCGATTTCGCGGAGCACGAGTTTAACACGCCGGCGAATCAGGCGCTCGCGCGCGTGGTCGGCGGGATGGCGCGGGCGCGAGGCGTGACGGCGAACGCCGTGGTGCTGGGCTACCTTTGGACGCGACCGTTTCCCGTCGTCCCGATCGTCGGGGCGGGCCATCCGAGCCAGCTGGACGACAATTTTGCCGCGATCGGATTCCGGTTGAGTGCGGAGGAGCTGCGCACGCTGGAGACGGCGTCGAACTCGGGGCTGTGAGCGCGCGGCGGGGCGATGCGGCGGGGCGCCGCGCTCCACCTTACGGGTGTGCGAGCAACTCGGCCTTTTCCGCGGGGGAGAGGTAGGCGATTTCGAGGGCGTTGCGGCGGGCCTGGGAAATCTCGGCGGGCGTCAGGCCGGCGGCGGGGGCGGCGACTTCGAGTTCGTGGCGCAGGTCGATCGCGCTGACGCCGGGGTCGTCGGTGTTGATCGTGGCGAGGAGGCCGTGGGCGAGGAATTGTTTCAGCGGATGTTCAGCGAGCGAGCGCACGGTGTTCGTCTGGATGTTGCTCGTGAGGTTCGCTTCGATGCCGATGCGGTGGTCGCGCAGGTAATCCATCAACTTCGGATCGTCGACGGCGCGAACGCAGTGGCCGATGCGGGTGGCGCCGAGTTCCCGCAAGGCAGCCCAGACGCTCGGGGCGCCGCCGGCTTCGCCGGCGTGCACCGTGATGTGCCAGCCCGCGTCACGGCCGCGGCGGAAGTGCTCGCGGAAGAGTTCCGCGGGCCAGTTTTTCTCGTCGCCGGCCAGATCGAGCGCGGTGATCTGGTCGCGGTGCGCGAGAAGCGCCTCGAGTTCGCGCGTGCAACTTTCCGGGCCAAACGTGCGGCTGAGGATGCCGATCAGTCTCACCTTTACGCCCGTCGCGTGGCTGCCCTCCCGCACGCCATCGACGATGGCGGCGATGACTTCGCGCTGGTCGAGGTTGTGCGTGCGAGCCATGAAATACGGGCTGAAGCGCAATTCGAGGTAGGCGATGCCTTCGGCGTGGGCGTCCTCGACGTTTTCGCGGGCGACGCGGCGGCACGCGTCGGGGTCGCCGAGCACGCCGACCATCCAGTCGAGGCGTTGCAGGAAGGCGAGGAGGTCCTGCACCGCGCCTTGAATTTGCACGTGGGGCCGCAGCGTCTCGAGCGTCGTGCCGGGGAGCGACACGCCGAATTTTTCTCCGAGTTCGAGAATCGTGCGGAGCCGGACGTTGCCGTCGAGGTGACGGTGGAGATCGAGCAGCGGAAGTTTTTCAGCCATCGCGCGACGTTGGAGAGTCGGCGCGCCGGGCACAACGCCGCGCTGGCGGGCCTTCACCGCGGCGGCACGTTCGCGAGGAGGGCGGAAAACGTCTTCAGGTCGTAGGGCTTGGGGAGGATGGCGCGGAACCCGTGCGCCTGATAATTGGCGAGGACGGGATCGCTCGAATAACCGCTCGAAGCGACGGCGTTGACCTGCGGGTCGAGCGCGCGGAGTTGGGCGACTGTTTCGAGTCCGCCCATCCCGCCGGGAACCGTGAGGTCGAGAATCACCGCGTCGAACGGCTGGCCGCGCTCGCGCGCCTCGGCATAGGCGCGCACGGCGTGGGCTCCATCGGCGACCAAGGTCGCCGTATGGCCGAAACGCTGGAGGAAGGCGCCGGCGACGCGGCGAATGATCTCTTCGTCGTCCATCAGCAGAACGCGCAGGGAACGCGGCCCGGTTGCCGGGGCGGCTGGGACAGTGGGCGGCGCGGGGAGATCGCGCGCGACGGGGAGCCAGACGCGGAAGGTCGTGCCGTGGTGGAACTGGGATTCCACCGTGATGTGGCCCTGGTGCTTCTTGACGATCGAGTGGACGGTCGCGAGGCCGAGCCCGCTGTTGCGGCCTTTGGTGGAAAAATAGGGTTCGAAGATCCGCGCGAGATTTTCCGCCGGAATGCCCGGGCCGTTGTCGGAGACGCTGAGTTGCACGTAGCGGCCGGCGGCGAGCGTGGCGATCTCGCCCGGAGCGACGTCGACGGCGACCAGAGCGAGCTTGATGAGGCCGCCGTGCGGCATGGCCTGCACGGCGTTGAGCACGAGATTGTGCACGACGCGCGAAATCTGTCCGGCGTCGGCGTGGGCGGCGGGCAGATCGTGCGGACACGAGAACTCGCTCGCGACTTTGGCGCCGTGGAGGGCGAAGGTGGCGGCCTCCTGCACCACTTCGGACAGGAGCACGGCTTCGCGCACCGGGTCGCCGCCCTTGGCAAAGGTCAACAGTTGCTGGGTGACGTCGCTGGCGCGTTTGGCCGCGCGCTGGGCCTCGCTGACGTTGTGGCCGGCGCTGCTGCGCATGACGCTGTCCTCGAGGGCGATCAGGCCGAGGTTGCCGATGATGGCGGTGAGCAGGTTGTTGAAATCGTGGGCGATGCCACCGGCGAGGACGCCGAGCGACTCGAGACGCGACGAGCGCTCGAGTTCGGCCTGCAGGCGGGCTTCGTTTGCCATCTGCGCGCGGATTTGCGCGGTCTGGCGGGCGACGCGGCGGCGCAGCACGACCACCCAGCTGGCAGCGGCAAGCACGAGAAAGAGCAGGAGCCCGCCCGCGATCGCGATGCGCTTGGCCGTCCACCAGGGTGGCGCGGACAGCAGCACGATGTCCGCCGGGGAGCGCAGCAGCACCGTGAAGCGCCGGGGACGGCGCGCCTCGTCGAATTGCATCGAATAGATGCCGGTCAGCTCGACGATGCCGCCGACCCGCGCGGCCGGGCCGGGATGGGTGTTGGGCAACTGCGCTTCGAAAAACCGGCCGTTTTCGCGCAGAATGAAACGTGTCTCGTCGGTGCGCAGCGCCACCTCGGTGAGGGTGCCGCGGACGCGCACGAGGCGGGCATCGAACTCCGGTTGCAGTGCCAACGCCGGATCAAACTCCAGCGGCCGGAGGGCTTCGCCGGGCAGGGCGACGTGCCGCCACGAGGCGGCGCGCAACACCAGACGCGGGCCTTCGCGCCCCGGGAAACCGATCACTTCGATGCGGTCACCGGGCGCGGCCGGGGTGGTTTCGCGACTGAGCACGAGAATGCCCGCGTCGCCTTCCTGCACAAACAGCGCGCGCCCCGGCACGTGACGCGTGACGGTGCCCATGATGCGCACGCGGCGGTCGATGACATCGCGGGCGGCGAATTGGCGCAGGCTGGAAATGGTTCGAATCGGCGCGGTGAACGGATCGGCGGGCGCGGGGGCCTCGATCGTGACCGAGGAGGGATCGTTGACCCAGAGGCGCACGCCGGTGAGCTCGTGGCGCGCGTTGGATTCCGCCGCACAGACGCCCGCCACGCGCACGACGGCGCCGACGAGTCTCGCGAAATCGGGGTGCGGCGGCGCGAACGCGGAAAACTCTCCGGTGGCCGTCGTGAAATCGAGCCTCAGCCACAGGCCTTCGGGCTCAACCCTCCGCAGAAACCCGCGCAGCTCCACCCAGCGGGCTTCCTCGGCACCGGTGAGTGCCTGCTCGAGCGTGACGCTACGCGGAGCCGGCACCGACAAGCCGCCGACCGGCGACAACGTATCGGCGGACAGCTCGGGGGCGAAAGCCCCCGCGCGCGTTGTGCCGTGGACGACCACGCCTTCACCGACCGCCGGTGCGGCGACGCCGTCCGCGAGGCGCACATACAATCCGCCACTCGTGTCGGCGATGAAGAAAAAGTTGGCGCGAGAATGGGCCCAGGTGACGACGCCGCTGATCTCAGCGGGCAGGCGCTGCGCGGCCTCCTCGGGGCGCAGTTCGAGGATCTGAGCGGCCAGGCGCATTTTGGATGGTCCGCCGGGCACACCCACGCGGCGCAGCGGGACGGCGCGCACGACGCTGCGAAACACGGGCTCGCGCAAGGTCCATTCGAGACCGCCACCCGCGCGGCGGCCGACCACGTTGACCTCGTCACCCGGCGACAGCTTGCCCGGCTGGGGCGTGCGGATGTGCAGCTGGCCGGTGTCGTCGCGCACGACGAGGGATTGGCCGGGCTCATGTTGGACAACCTTGCCGGCGATGTGGACCCAGCTGTCGGCGTCCGCGTGTCCGAGGGAGCCGATGGGAGTGCGCGGCAAGGCGAAGCGGGGATCGCTGTGCAGGGCACCGAGCGGCTCGATGTGCGCGCGCGAAGGGATCCACACATCGATGCGTTGGAGCGTGCCGCTGGGGTCCTTGGTGCCCACGTAGACGCCGCGGAGGCGCACGCGGGTGGAATCGAGTTGGGGCACGGGTTCGCCGGGCTGCAGGAGCAGCCGGGCATTCACCAGCCGGCCTTCGGAGAGCAGCAGATACTTGATGTGCGTGGGGTCCGTCTCGGTTTGCCCGCAGATCACGCCTTCGAGGATCGTCCAACCCGCGTCGAGCTGGTCGACTCGCGTGAGTTGTCCCGCCGCGGATCGGGGCGTCGGCCACGCATTTTCGGCGAGAACGGTGACTTGGACGTCGTCGGGACTGATGCCGGCCTCAGGCAGGACGCTGCCGGTGAGTCGCACGCGTTGCCCGGCTTTCAGCGGCAGCGGCCGGCCCGCCACCGAGGGCAGAAAAAAGGACGAGCCGTTCTCCACGCCCCAGAGCATGTTCCAGGCGGAATCGTAGAACAGGACCACGAACTCGAACCGCACCGCCTGCCGCTCCGTGGGCTTGTAGTGCCGGTAAGTCCAGAAGTCGCCGACGCTCGTCAAGGTCGTTGCTCCCAACGTTGCGGCCGGGTCGTCCGGGTCGTCGGGCGGCGCGGCGGAGGCGATGACGCCGAGAAGCGCGAGCACGGCCAGGCCCGGCGGCAGCCGCCATGCCCAGCGCAGCGGTCTGCCGCTGCTCCCGCTGCGCAGCGATCGGTAGTCAGCAGACATTGGCCAAATGGTTCATCGGCCGCGGGGCGCGTTTCTTGACGGCGAATTCTCGCGAAGCTGCACCCGCGCGAACGGTGCGATTCGCTTTTGCATCCCGGGCGCTCCTCGTTTCACTCGGCGCTCGCATGATTGAAGTCGACAACCTCACGCGCGTCTTCCGCATCTACAAGAAGAAACCCGGCTTTTGGGGCGGAGTGACGGGGCTGTTCAAACGCGACTTCGAGGAGACGCGCGCGGCGGACCAGGTCAGTTTCTCGATTCGGGAGGGGGAATTCGTCGGTTTTCTGGGGCCGAATGGCGCCGGGAAGACGACGACCCTGAAGATGCTGTCCGGCCTCATTTATCCGACGAGCGGCCGGGCGCGGGTCGCGGGCTTCGATCCGTCGAAGCGTGAGAATGCCTACCGCCGGCTCTTCGCGCTCGTGCTTGGCCAAAAGAATCAGCTGTGGTGGGACCTGCCCGCGCTGGAGTCGTTCTACCTGCTGCGTGCGATCTACGGGCTCGATTCGAAGGAATACCAGCAGACGCTCGACGAACTCGTCGCGCTGCTCGGCGTGAGTCACAAGCTGAACGTGCAGGTGCGCGAACTCTCGCTGGGCGAGCGCATGAAGATGGAGCTGATCGCCGCGCTGTTGCATCGCCCGCGGGTGCTGTTTCTCGACGAGCCGACGATCGGTCTCGATGTGGTGTCGCAGAAAAACGTCCGCGATTTTCTCCGGAGCTACAATCGGCAGCACAAGACCACGATCCTGCTGACGAGCCACTACATGGCCGACATCTCGCAGCTCTGCGAACGCGTGATCGTGATCGACCACGGCAAAAAAATCTACGACGGCGAACTCGCGCGCATCGCCGGCGCGGGGGCGCGCCAGCGCATCATCAAGTTCAAGCCGCGCGACGGCGCGTTCCCGGCGGATTGGAAGCCGGCGGCGGGCGAGGCGAAGACCTGCGACGACGGGGAGATTCTGCTCCATGTTCCCAGTGAGCAAGTCACCGCCGTCTGCCAGCAGATCCTGCAACAGGGCGCCGTGGACGACATCACCATTCAAGACGTGCCGCTGGAGGACATCATCAGCGACATCTTCTCGCGCGGCGCGGCCGCGCGGGCCTGACCACCCGGCATGAAGCGCGTTTTGATCGTCGAGGAGTCGCGCGATCTCCGACGGTTGCTGCTTGAGCTGCTGCCCACTCTGTTTCCGACGTGGGAAACGGTGGGTGCGGACAGCCTGGAAGACGCGGAGAGCCGGTATCGGAACGAGATTTTCGCCCTCGCGGTCCTGGATGTGGACTACAGCGGTTCGCGCAGCGGCATTGAAGTGCTGCGCGAGTGGACCGGTGCGGCGCGGCGGTGCCCGGTCGTCGCGACGACGACCGCGCATGCGCGGGTGCCGTTGATTTGGGTCCTCAATCCGGCGGAAGTGCTGCTGAAGCCGTGGGACGTGCACGAGATCCGCGCCCGACTGGCCCGCGCCGCCGCGAGCGGCACATCGGCGCCGGCGGCGACCTTCGCGGCGCGCGTCGACGGCGTGGTGGTGCGGCCGGAGTTCGCGTTCGCCGGGGCGGAGATCACGTCGGATCTGCAATGCCGGTTTCCCGACGGACACCGCGAAAAACTCGGCGCCAAGGAATATGGCATCCTGGCGGCGTTTGCGCACGCGCCGCAGTCGCTGGTTTTGCGGGAGCGCGTGCTCCGGGAGGTGTGGGGACCGGATGCGAACACGCAATCGAACTCGCTCAACGTCTACGTCTCGCGGCTGCGCCGGCTGTTTGCCGAACACGGCGGCCGGTTTGAAGCCGCGGTCGCGACCGAAGCGAAGGTGGGCTGGCGCATCACCGCCGCAACGAAATGAGCGAACCGCTGCGCAGTCCGCTGCTGGAAGTGCTCGCGGTCGACGACGACGCGGCGCAGCGCCATGTGCTCAACGCGACGCTGCACGGAGTGGGGCGGGTGCATTTTTGCGCCACGCCGGAGCAGGCGATCGAGGCGGTGCGCGTCACGGCGTTCGACGTGGCCATCCTCGACGTGCATCTGCGCCGCTCGCGCGAAGATGGCTTCGACGTCGCGCGGGCCGTGCAGGAAATTGATCCGAATCTCGAGGTGCTGCTCTACACCGGGGACGATTCGGCGGAAGTGCTCGAGAACGCGCTCGAGGTGCGCGCGGTGCGGCGCATCCTCAAGGCCTCCCCGCGCGCGGTGATCGTGCAGGCGGTTCGCGAGGGCGCAGACGCGACCCGCGCCAATCGTGCCGCCAGTCACCATGCGGCGATCGGGAAGGAAGCGCACCGGCACCTGGAGGAGCAGGCGCGCACGCTGGAGATTTCGCAGACGCAGGCCGACCTGTATCGCGGTTTTTTTCACAGCCTCGCCAATGAACTCACCGCACTGGGCGTCGCGGGCGCGGTGTTCAATGCTCTCGCGGAGCGCGCCGAGGGCGGCTCCATGAGCGCGACTTCGACGAAGCAGCTCGGCGAAAATCTGCGGCACACGGCCGAGTCGAATGCCGCGGCATTGGCGCGCATCACCGCGATGGTGCGCCAGATGACGACGGAGGCCGGAGATTTGATGAATGAGAGCCGGCGGGCGCAAGTGGGCGTCTCGCTGCAGGCGCTCGCGAAGATTTTCGTCGGCGATGTGCGGCTGGCGAGCGGGCTGAAGGTGGTGCCGCCGGCGCTGGAACTCGTGCTGCCCGTGTCGTCGGCGACGCTGGTGAACGCGTTGCGCAACGTGGTGCATTTCCTCGTCGAGCATCGGACGTCCGAAGCGAGTGTGGCGATCACGGCGGGATTGGTGGAGCGGGCGGACGCGGAGCGCTCGTTCGCGGCGAAGGACGGCGTGCTGGTGTTGAATCGCGATGCGATCCCGGCGGGGCGTTACGTGCGGTTCCATTGCCAATGCGAACCCGCGCGGATCGACGCGGCAATGGTCGCAGCGGCTTTGTCCGGACCGCCGGAAGCCGGCTTGCTCTACGCGCTGGCGCATCTCTCGGCGCAGGGCGGCGCGCCGGTGGTGTGCCGGCACAGCGGGTCACGCGCGAGCGTGGAGCTGCTCTATCCCGCCTGGAGTTGAGGGCGCGGCCGGGAGCGTGAGCACGAACGCCTGGTCACGATACTCGAACCGGCCCCCGTGGCCGATGGTGACAATGAGCATCGTGGAGTGGAGCCCGATGCCGAAGCCGGTGCGCCGGCCCGGGGCGGCGGTGGGCTTGGTGGTTTGCGCGAACAGATCGCGGGAAAATACGGCGTCGCGAATGTGCTCCGGCAGGCCGCGGCCGCTGTCGCGCACGCGCAGTTCCAGCCAGCCCGGAGCGGCGGGGGCGACCTCGAGACGGATCCAGCCTCCGCCCTCGCGCGCGACCTCTTCGGCGGAGTTGCGCAGGAGATTGGTCAATGCCGTCGTGAGCTGCCAGGGTTCCGCAAGCACCGGCGGCGAGCCGGGCGCGCGGGTGATTTCGACGGTGGCACGACACTCGGTGAGGTAGGGCGCGTTGATTTCGGCGGCGCGACGCAGCAGGGCGTCGAGGTCGTGCGGGACGAGAGTGAAGCGTTCGCCGCGAGAGAGCGCGGCGAGGCCGTCGATCGTCGACTGGATGCGCGCGCTTTCGGTGAGCGCGAGCTGGTGCAACTCGACGGTGTCCTCGCGCGGGATCGCGGGGTCGGCTTCGAGGTAGGCGCGGACGATCGCGAGCGGGTTGCGGATGTTGTGCGCGATGCCGGCGGCGAGTTTGCCGGCGTAGACGAGCTGCTGCTGGGCGTTTTCGCGTTCGAGCAGCGCGCGGGTCGTGAGCGTGTGATGGCAGGCGAGCGCCCAGGATTGCAGGGCGGAGAGCTCCGCCTGCGAGAAGCCGAGCGGGCCCTGCTTGTGGCCGGTGAGGACCAGCAGGAAGACCTGGTTTTGCTCGAGCACGGGCACCGCGAGGGCGAAATGCGGTCCGTGGGATTCGAGGCTGGGAAGCCGGCGGGCGACCCACCATGCGCTGCGTTCGTGTGCGCTCTGCGCGACGAGCGGGTGATCGTTGTTCAGTAACGGCGGACACTCCAGGGCGCCGCAATCACACGAGACCATTCGGAGTGGCTGATTCGCGGCGTTGCGCCAATAGACCGCGACCGCAGGGGCAGATGCGAGTGTCGCCAGTTGCCGGGCCATTCCGTCGCGAAGATCGGTCGCGGACCAGCCGGCAATTTCGGTGCCGAAAGCCTGAAGCGCGCGGGCGGTGTTCAGCGACGCCCGAGTCAAGATCCGGTCGAGGAGAACCCCCGACGCGCAATCGAAGATAAGCGCGACCGCAACACTCATCGCGGCGATGAGGAGAATCTGCAGCTCGCGCGGCAGATCAGACGGGCGCTCGCTCAGCGTGGTAATGATGAATGCTGCGCCAATGAGTCCGGCGGTTCGGCGCAGGACCGTGAGCATCACGTGACGGGCATCAAGCAGTTGCTGACTCGCGATGATCCAAGCGGTGACAACGTAGAACGCCGTTCCCAACAGCGGCACACTATGGACGAATTCGGAGTGCCCGACCAGGATCGAGAGAAATTGGATGCCAAGCAGGCCGGCGGCCGTGATACCGCCGCCCACGAGGATCACTTTCGCGCGAGACCGGAGCGCGCCCTCGAGGCGGGAGACGGCGACCGAAAAATAGATGGGAAGAGCGAGGAACAGCAGGAGCTGGCCGATTTGATGGGGCAGGTAACCTGGTCCGCGGAGTCGATTCTCCTCGGTCGACTCGGGAGGAATATACAAAGGGGATACGGCGATGATCGCCAGCAGCGCGCCGGCTATCGCCCAAAAACGACCCGCGCGGAAAAAATCGCGCCAGGAACCTTGGGGCGCGACCGCGCAACGACCAATCCACCAAATCATCCACGGGAAAAAATCGCCCAGCACCGCAGACGTGCGCAGCCAAGGCACGGGGTCGCTTCGCCAGGGTGACCGGATGGTCCAGTAGACGCAGAGCCAAACCCCAAAGCAGAGCGCGCAAAGGGCAAAAGCCTGGCCCACGAGGTTGCGCCGGTCCGACCAGACGACGCTCAAACCGACGCTCATGACGATGACAAAGCAGGCGAGATACAAATTCATCGCGCGCGGCGTATGCGACCGTTTTTCAAGTCGGAGGGCGCCGAGTGCATCTCCGCGTGCGACTGATTTGTGATAACGACGACCTGCATGCGTCCGGTTTGCACGCTGCTACAGCATTCGTCGGCAGGTCAATCGCGCATGTCCGCGATCCGGCGTCTGGGGCAACGCGGTCGGGCCTGGGCCGCCGTCGTCTTGTCGCGCGATCCACCCGCCGCTCGGGAAACGGACGAAGCCCCGCTTAGATCGCCCCATGGATCAGCCGTGCCGTAGTGGGATGATTGAAGCCGGTGCGATCGCAACACGGCGGCGATGCAAGCCTGCCTCCACGTGTCGTCCCCCACCTGGAGCAGGGTGATGGACGGGAGGGTCGTTCGGCTTCCACCGTTAACCCCTGGCCCCGGGACGGAAATTCAAAGCTGCCCCCCACGCTCCGACTTGACGGATTCCACCGTGTATTGGGCCGTGACGGTGGTCACCATCATGCCGGAATACGTGGCGGGCATGCGGGGGAGCAAACGCGTCCCGGGCGCACCGAAAACAAAATCTGTCTAAAAAAGAGATAAACCGCCGGGCGGGAGAATATCCCGGGAGCCGGGTGGGCACAGGTAAGCCGGACTCATGCAGCGGCCCGCGAATCTCACGAATCGACCCGAATGAAAATCCGTCCCGATCGGCTCCCCCAGTGGTGCGATCGAGCGATGCAGAAGGACGCGAACTGCGCCCCTCTGTCTTTGCGGTGATTCGCGCAATTCGCGGGAGATTTTCTGCATGATTCCGCGCCAGGCCTCGTGCGTGTCCCTGGTTTGCTTTTGACGTTGGGCGCTGGGCACAAGAAACAGGCGCAGAAATGAGTGCCTCCGATTCCTCGATTACGACCGGCGAGCGCATGCGTGCGTGGCTGATCGCGCTGGGGAACAAGGCGGTTGAGGGGGCGGTGTTGACAAAGATACGTTGGTGTGGCCGCGTCGCGAAATTCGACCGCTGGGCGTTGGCGGCGGTCCACCAGATGATGTGGAGGCAGGTGGAACGAATGCGTCGAGATGGAGCTGATGGCCTGCCGGGCGTGGCGGCATCCGCTTTCGGAACCGGTGTGCATAATTCTCGCGTCGTCTTGAGTGTGCCGAAGCCGGAGTGGCGGATGGAGGCGGAGCAAGAGATGGTGCGACTGCAAAGCGTGCTCGGGCCACGGACGGAGGTGCATCATATCGGCAGCACGGCGATTGAGGAATTGGCGGCCAAGCCAATCATCGACCTGGCCGTGGCGCTTCCTCCTCAGACCTTTCGGGAGGAATTTGCCCGGGTGCGCATCGCGCTGGGCAATGCTGGTTATCGTTATCTTGGAGTTCGTGGGGGGCATTTTTTCGAGAAAGGGCAGGCGGGGGTGCGCACCCACGCGGTGCAAGTGCACGCGGCGAAAAGTGCGGAACTGTGCGAGCTCCTGCGTTTTCGTGACGCCTTGCGGATCGATCCGGTCCTGCGCACGGACTACGCGCGAACCAAGGCGGCATTGGCCGCGCACTTTCCGCGGCAGCGACTCCTCTACGTGACCTACAAATTTCATTGGATCGCCGAGTGGCAGTGGCGGACCGGGGGAGCGGCGGACTGGGCAACGTGGTTTGTCGCTCACCGTCGCTCACTGGCCCGAATGGCGAGTGATGCGCGCTAGGTGCCCTGCTTCGCCGCCCACAATTCGCCCTTGCGCGTGGGGCCGGCGATTTCAGAGTGGCGATACTTCAACGTCCTCGAATGCAGCATCTTGATCCGCACGGTCGGACCACGCTCACACCCGCACCCTCCGCGGGTGATCCGGTGGGCGCTTCAACCACCCTGTGCAGGAGCCGGCGCGACGTTCCCTGGGTCAAACGCCCGCGAGACATCGATGAGTTGCGGGAGATTCTGCGGGAGGCCACACAGCGACGGCAGCCGGTCAACGCCATCAGCACCGGCCGCAATTGGGGCTACGGCTCGCACCTGCCGCCGCGTGATGGCACGGCTTTGATCGACTTGCGCGCGTGGAAGGAAATCGGGCCGCTGGATCGCGCGACGCTGTCGGTGCGCATCCAGCCCGGCGTGACGCAGGGCGATCTCCATCGCTGGCTGCAGGTGCATGCTCCCGACTTGGCTTTGAACACCACGGGCGCCGGAACGCAGACGAGCATTCTTGGCTGCGCGTTGGAACGGGGCATCGGCTACACCGGCCCGATCGACGAAAACGTGTTTGGACTCGAGGTGATGCTGGCCGACGGCACGCCGCTGCAGCCCGATCCGGAATGGTTTCACCCGGCGCGTGATCACGCGGTCGGTGCTGCGCACGAGCGGTTGTTTTTCCAGTCCAACTACGGGGTGGTGATCGCGGCGCGCGTGCGTCTGCGTCGCAAACAGGAACTGGAGCAGGCGGTGGTCGTCACCGGCTCCCTCCCCGGACTGCTGACGTTGCTGCGCGAGTGCTATGCAACCGGAGTGCTGACACTGCCGACGCATATCGGCGAACCGGGGCGCACGGGACGGCTGGCGACGAGTCGCCTCGCGGAAGTGCGCGGACGTGACGTAAGCGCAGAAGAGGTCCGCGCGGTGTTTCCGGACAGCACGGATCACGTGGCGCTCACCGCGATGCACGGACGTCGTCGTGTGCTTCAGGCGTGCTGGCGCGAGTTGAAAAGTTTGCTGCCCGAAGGCGCGGTGGCGCGACGATTCGATCCGCGCGGCGCGGCGCGGCTGGAAAAGCTTGCGCGGCTGATTGGCCTGCGGAATCCGGCCGACCGGCTGGCGTCGTTCCTGCCCTTGTTCGGTCTGACGTGGGGCGTGCCGTCCGATGCCGGGTTGCAGGCGCTGGCCTTGCCGCCGCGGGAGTTCAATCCGGACAAGGCCGCGGAAGGAGCGATTTACGGCAATGGCGTGGGCGCGCTCGACCCGGCGGACGCGAAACGGATGGCTGCCATCATCCGCGGCGAGTGGGCGGAGGCGGCGTGCACCTATATCGTCGTGAACGCGTATTGTCTGATCGCGGTCTACACGCTGCACATCGCGCCGGGGCAGGAATCTGCGGCGAAGCAGGCCGAACAGCAAATCGCGCGGCGACTCCGCGCGGCCGGTCATCCGCCGTATCGGCTGGGCATCGATCTGCCCGGGCCGCCGGCCAACGCGATTCACCGCGCGTTGAAAAACGCTTTGGACCCGCACGGCATCATCGCACCGGGCCGCTACGAAAACCGATGAGACGTCGCGTCAAGATCACAGGAATCGGGCCGGTCACGCCGGCCGGAATCGGCCGCGAGAATTTTTTCCGCGGCATCAATGAACCCATCAGTCGCGTGCGGCGGGTGCAGAAACTGGAGGAGAAAGGCGAGTTCATCGCGGCCGAGGTGCCGGACTTCAAGTTGACGGACTGGTTTCCGGTCGGAGCGCTCGACTCGAACTACAAGCGCCTGCCCCGCCACACGCAGTTTGCCCTCGCTGGCACCGCGCTGGCGCTGCAGGACGCGCAGTTGACGACGGCGCAATTGCGCGGACGGAACCCGGTGATTTTGAACGGATCGTCGCTGATGGATTCGGAGCTCGTCGTGAAGACGATCAGCGGCGTGGCAACCAAAGGACCGCGTTATGCCAACCCGGCGGTGATCTTCGAGGCGCCGCCGATCTCGATCGCAGGACGGATTGCGGATTGGATCGATGTGCCGGCTCGCATCGTGGCGCTGCAGACGGCCTGCTGCTCGGGCATTGATGCGATCGGCCATGGTGCGGAGATGATCGCCTCCGGTCAGGCGGACGTCGCGATCTGTTGCGGCACGGAAGCGCCCGTGCTCTACCAGCCCATGCTCGAACTCGGTATGACGAAACTTTCCCCGCAGAATGCCAACAGCCCCGAGAGGATGTGCCGGCCGTTTGACATGTGGCGTAGCACAGGCGTGATCGGGGAGGGGGCCGCCGTCGTGATATTGGAGGCGGAAACCAGCCCCCGTCCCGCATACGCGTGGTTGACCGGCTATGCTTACGCCAATGACACGACCGACGTGTCCGGCAGCGGGTTGATCGAGAGCATGCGGATGGCATTGGCGAACGCGCGCCGGAATCCGCTGGACGTTGATTTCATCAATGCCTGGGGGCCGGGCCACGAGCATATTGATCGGGTGGAAGCGCAATGTTTGGCCGAAGTTTTCGGGCCGCGCCTGACCGAGATCGCGTGCACGTCGCTTAAAGGCGCGATCGGGAATCCCTTGGGCGCCGCCGGCGCCGTTCAGACCGCGAGTGTGGCCCTCAGCTTGCGGACCGGTATCATACCCCCGACGGTGAATTGGGAAACGCCCGACCCGGACTGCGCGCTCAACCTGAGCGGCCAGCCGCGCCATCTGCAGCCGCATGTCGCCATCGTGAACGCGCACGGCCTCTCCGGCAGCAACGCCACGATGGTGCTGGAAACGGCATGAACATCCAGATTCTCACCCTCGTCGTGGTGCTGTGCGCGGCGGGCAGCGTGTTCTTTGCCAATCCCCGGCGACGGATCAACCAGGCGTTCACGTTGCTCTCATTGTGGAGTTCTCTCTGGCTGGCCGTGCTTTGGGTGCTGGGAAGTTTGGGGGCCAAAGAAGACCCGGTGCCTTGGATCAAGACGGTTTCGGCGGTCGGCGCGTTCTTTCCGTGGCTGCTGTGGTGGCTGGCGCACTGCATCATCTCTCCGGAAGTCCGGTGGCACGAACTTTTCTCGCGCGGTAGATACTGGTTTGCGAGCGCCTGCATGTTGGCGGCGATCGCGAGTTCCCACTGGTTCATTCCCACGGAGTCCACCCGCGAGAATCGCCTCTGGGGAGCGGGAGCGATCGTCTACAATGTGGGACTGCTCGTTTGCTATCTCTCTCTCGTCGGCGTCGGCATTCGGGAGACGCGCCGGCAAAAGGGCATTCAGTTGGTGGAGATCAAAATATTCCTTATCGGAGGGGCGATTTCGTGTCTGGTGGGCCTGGGTCTGACGATGCTGCCGCCGATGCTGGGTCTGCCATCGGCCCGGGGATTGGCTCCGCTGGTGGTGCTTTTCTTTTACGGGCTCACCGCGTGGGGCATCACCAGCCAGAAGGTATTCGACGCCAGACGACTTTTCCTCGCTGTTCTGCGCCGGGGCAGTGGGCTGGTCGTGGCGAGCATCGCGATGCTGATCTGGCTGCGATACGTCAGCGATCTCCTGCCAGTCGGCATTGCCATGGTCGTGGGGCTTAGCGCGACGGTTTCCTTTATCTTGTTTCTCGAGCGTCGCAGCCGGTGGCCCTCGTTTTTCAGTCGGACTGATAGGGCGGAACACGTCCGCGCAGAAATTCTGGCCGCCGGTCGCGAGGAGCCGGACCCCGACGGACTCACTGGACGTTATTGTCGTATCCTGCGCGATTGGGGGCGCAC
The DNA here is from genome assembly GCA_041906465.1 of Candidatus Didemnitutus sp. Lineage (GTDB taxonomy): Bacteria > Verrucomicrobiota > Verrucomicrobiia > Opitutales > Opitutaceae > Didemnitutus. The sequence goes on from JAYRJE010000002.1 coordinate 281,688, forward strand.
GGAAAAGGTGTTCATCTGTTCGTCCGAAAATCCCGCGGCCGCTGACAATCCATGGTCCCTGGCGGCCGGCGGGCCGGCGTTGTCGCTGCTGCTGACGGAACGTTGGGTGACCCCGGAGAGCGTGGCCCGCCGACGCGTGACGCCGGCGTTGGAGGAGATCGACGCCTTTCTCGCCAAGCATCAGCTCGGTGTCCTCGTGCTGAGTCCGTCCACGCGTGGCACGGCGCCCATTGCTATTGGTCTCGGCCGACGGGAGGATCGCATGCCGTTCCTCTGGCCCGAAATCGAGCACCTCATGGGCTGGTCCGAACTCATCGAGGTCGCGCTGTCCCGCGCGCAACTCGTCAAGCGCGCCCGCGAGACCGAGCAGGTCGCGACCGCCGGCCTCCTCGGAGCGAGCCTCGCGCACGAGATCCGCAATCCGCTCGTCGCGCTCAAGACCTTCGCGCAACTCCTGCCCGAACGGCATCAGGACCCGGAATTTCGCATCGAGTTTTCGCAGGTCTTTCAGAAGGAGGTCGCGCGCATCGAGAGCCTCACCGAGCAGCTCCTCAAACTCTCCAGCCCGCGCAAGCCCGTGATGCGTCCGGTCAAGCTCAACGAAATCGTGCTCGATTGCGCCACGCTCATGCGGCCGAAGTTCGCCGAGGCGCAGGTGCAGCTGCACCTCGACCTCACGGTCGACGAGCGGCCGATCAGCGCCGACAGCGGAAGCATCAACCAGGTCGTGCTCAACCTGCTCGTGAACGCCCAGCAAGCTCTGGCCGGTCAGCCGGGCGAACGGCACATCACCGTCCACACGCGCCTGGGCCCGCGCGAGATCACGCTCGACGTCGCCGACAACGGCCCCGGCGTCGCGCCCGAGCAACGCTCGCGTCTCTTCCAGCCGTTCAGCTCCGGCAAGGTTAACGGTTTCGGGCTTGGCCTCGCCATGAGCGCCAACATTATGCGGGGCCATCGCGGGAGCATCGCGCTGGTGGACACGGGCCAGCCCGGTGCAACCTTTCGCCTTACGTTCCCATGTCCGCCATCTTGATCCTTACGACGCCGGATCCGCGCCTGTTCACGGACTGGTCCGCCCAGCTGCCGTATCCGGCGGTGTCGCCGGCGTCGCCCGAGCTGCTGCGCCGCGAACTCGCCCAAGTCGGCGCGCGCGTCTGGATCAAGGACCTCGCCGATCCGCGCAGCGTCCTCGGCGCGCATCCCGACGTGATCGTGATTGTGGTGGGCCAGGCGCAAAGTCTGCCCTTCGAGCAGGCGAAACTCGCCGGGGCCGGCCGTTTCTTTCTCACCTACGATGAAAGCCGCACGCTGCTGAAGGACACCCTGCGCACGGCGGCCGAGCTCGCCGAGAAAAACGCCATCATCCAGACGCTCCAGGCCCGCGGGACCCGCGCACCGTTCCCGGTGGCCCGCGAGACCACCCCGGCCGCCGCCGTCGACGACTTGAGTTTCGTGGAGGCGGCGATCGAGCACCTCGAAGACCGCGACCGCGTGCTGGAAGAGTTCCGCCGCGCCGCTCAATCGCTGCTCCAGGCCTCGCGCGTCAGCCTGTTCCTGCTCGAGGGCGAATCCTTCCGCTCGGACCGTTACGGCTGGACCTGCGCCACCGGCAGTCCGCTGCCGCAGTGCATGGAGGAGTTTCCCTGCGCGATCGACCTCGACGACTGGGTCGGTAACGCCGACCCCGCGGCCGAAAGTCACATCCGCCAGCAAATGCAGTCGTGGAGCGCACGCCTGCTCGTGCCCCTGTTCGAGTCCGGTCGCCTCGCCGGCTGGGCCGCCTACGGCCCGCGCGCGGATGGTCGCGCCTACAACGCCGCTGATCGCTCCCGTGCCCTTGAGCTCGGCCGCCTGCTCGAGCGCTGTCTCGAAAAAGCGAGCCGTCTGCGCGCCCTGGCCGAGGCGGCGTTTCAGGAGAAACTGCGCGCCAAATATCTCGGCGGCGCCCGCATTCTCAGCCCCGGTGCGCCGGCCGACATTTCGCTTCCGCCCGAAATCCGCGCGCTCGCCGGCGAGGTGTTGCGCACGGGCCGCATCGCGCGGCTGGAGCCGAGTGCCACGGTGCGGTTCCGCGCCGAGGCCGGTCCGATCGCCGAGACCGGTGGCGTGTGGGTGCAGTGGGAGGACGCCACGCCGGAACTCGCCAATCGCGCCGCCGCGGCCGAACGCGAACGCCTGAAATACTGCCGCGAGTTCGGCCTGACGCTCTCGCACGAACTCGGCGGCCCGCTGGTCACGCTGACCACGTTCCTGCAGCTGGCGCAGCAAACCGGCTCCACCCCGGAGCTGCTCGGCGAATTCAACGCCCAGCTCGGGCGCGACGCCGAGAAGTTGAAGGGCCTCTCCCGCGTCCTGCACATGATGCAGGAGTTCATGGTGGGCGACGTGCGACGCATCGACCTCGGCGAACTCGTGCGCGGCCTCGAGTTGCATGACGTGCTCCGCGTCAGCGCCAGCGAAATGTCACCGGCGCTCCATGCGAACGAGACGATGCTGCGCTTCGCGCTCCAATCGATCTTTGATGCCGTCGTGCGCAATCGCGAGGCGGCGGACGGCCCGGTCAATGTCGCCGTGAAGCGCCGCGGCGAAGGCGAACACGAGACCGGTCTGATCGTCCTTTCGGGCAAGAATCTCTACCTCGAAGGTTTCGTCGAAACGAGCAAGGGCCCGATGCCCGCGCATCCGTTGCTCCGCGTGTTCCTCGCGCGCGAAATCATCCGCTGGCACCACGGCATGCTGCAGGGCGGGCAGGGTCTGACCGGTTCGGAGGTGCAGATCGCATTGCGTTCGCGCCCGGCGCACACGACGCACCCGTTTGCCTCGCTCCCCCCGGTGCGGCCGAACAGCGACGAGTCCACGCGGACGGACCGCACGAGCGTCACGCTCTGATCTTTCCCGGCGATGAGCGATCCGGTGCTAGACCGCATTTCCGCCTGGGCGGAGCGCCGCGCGGATGTGTCGGCGCTGGTGCAGATCGGCTCGCGCGTGCAACCGGGCGGCGGCGCCGACCAATGGTCCGACTACGATTTCCAGCTCATCACGCGGCGGCCCGCGCTCTATCGCGCGGCGGCGACTTGGCGCGAGCTCGGTGACTCGTGGGTGGTCAGCACGCAGCGGGTTTTCGGCGGTGCGGACAAGGTGACGCTGATCCTTCCGGGGGCGGTCGAAGTGGATTTCGTGATTCTCAAAACGGTCGAGCTGCGGGTCGTATTCGGCGCGCTGCGTGCGCCCGGTCTGGCGCCGCTCTGGCCGCCACCGCTCAAATTCGGTGTGCGCGACCTGAAAATCGTCGCCTGTCCCGGGTGGCGGATCATCAAGGGCGGCCCCGCGTGGGAACGCCGCTACGCCCGCCTGGGCCAGGTGCTCCCGTGGCCGCGCCTGAGCGAAGGCGAATTCCACGAAGTCTGTGCGGCGTTCTGGGCCGCGGCGGTGTGGACGGCGAAAAAGGTGGCGCGCGGCGAACTGCGCGCAGCGCAGCGCCATTTTCACGTTTCCTTGACGGAGCTGCTCTGGCGCCTGCTCGAGGAGGAGGCGCGCGATCAATCGCGTCCGGCCCGGCCGGAAGCGCGGCGCGCGGAGCGCTGGCTGCCGCCGGAGCGGGTGGGGCAGACGGGCTTTGCCACCGCGGCCGAAGGCGAGGTGCTGCGACGGGCGCTGGCGGAAGCCGCTGTCGCCTTTGATGCGGTGGCCGCGGCGCTGGCGGGGCAACGCGGCTGGGTCTATCGGGACTTTTCCGCGGTCCGCCTCTGGCTGAACGAGCAAACCCCAGGCGCGGGTGATCGCCTCTGACCGAGTTCAATCTTGCCACCGCGGAGACGACGCGGATTCTCACCGCAGCATCATGCCGCGGCTTTTCTCCACCGCCCGCGTCCTGTTTCGCTGCCGAAGATTCGCGTAACATGACCACTGCTCTCGCTCCTGCGCCCACTGCGGCGACTGTCACGCTGCCGACCTTGCTCATCGTCGATGACGAGGAGGGCCCACGCCACTCCCTGCGCATGGTATTCAAACAGGACTTCAGCGTCCAAGCCGTCGACAACGGCGACCGGGCGCTCGAGTTCGCGAAGAAAAACGCGGTGCAGATTGCGATTCTCGACATCCGCATGGCGGGCAAGTCGGGCATCGATGTGCTCCGCGGCCTCAAGGCCATCGATCCGCACATCGAGGTCATCATGCTGACGGCCTATGAGACGATCGAGACCGCGCGCCAGGCGCTGCGGCTCGGTGCGTGCGACTATCTCAGCAAGCCGTTCGACCTTTCCACGATTCGGGAGGCCGTCACGCGCGCGCTGCACCTGCGCCGCATTTCCGAAACGGTCTCCTCCACCTCGGAGCGCCTGAAGGCCCTCAGCGAACAGCTCAACGACGCCTCCGTGAAGGAGGAGATGGCGCGCACCACGACGGAGATCTACGCCGGCGCGCTGCACGACATCAACAACCCGCTCACCGTCATCACGGGCTACGTCGAGCTCCTCCGCCACAAACTCGACAGCGTCGGCTCGCTCTATGGCGCCGATCTCCAGTCGGTGCGCGACGACGTGAACCTCCTCGCGAAACAAGTGAACACCTGCGCCGCCATCACGCGCCGCTACCTGCGTTTCGTGAACAAACGCAGCGCGCAGGCACCGGAAGTTTCCGTCAATCAGGTGATCGACGATGTGCACACGCTGATGCGCAATCACCCGAGCCTGCGCGGCGGCAAGCTCGCGGCGAAGCACCTCGATCGCGACACCTGCGCGCAGATCGGCGGCACCGAGCTCATCCAGATTCTCCTCAATCTCGCGGTGAACGCGTTCCAGAGCAGCGAACGTCCGCAGACCGTCTGGATCGCGGCCGAGCGTTACGAGGAGTCGCTGCCGATCGAGAATTTCCGCGACACGCCGGAGGAGCGTTTCATCAACCTGGAGTCCTTCTCGAATCAGACGCCGCTCGTGGCGCTCTCCGTGCTCGATCAGGGCCCGGGCATTCAGCAGGACGTGCTGTCGCGCATCTTCGAGCCGTATTTCACCACGAAAGCGCAGACCGGCACCGGTCTGGGCCTCGCGATCGTGACGCGCCTCGTGCGCCATCACAACGGGCTCATCCACGTGAAGACGAAGCTCGGCGAGGGCACGCGCTTCACGATCTACCTGCCCGCGAAGGAACCGGGCAACTCGGCCAATCCGTTCGGTCAGTAAGCGGGGCCGGTGGGAAGATGGGGCGCGTTGATCTCAACGCGTTCACGCAGCCCGCCGCAGGCGCGGAGATCCCGGCGCCCGGTAGCTGCGTTCGAGCGCCGCGACAACGGGGCCCACTCCCACGCTTGCCCGCTCTCCGCCTCATGGCTTCACTGCGCGTGTGATCGAAATTCTCATCGCGTTCATCGCTGCGGGCCTGGCGGGTGGCCTCGGCTGGTTCATCGCCCATTCGCGTGCCGCGGCCATTGCCGAACGCGCGCGGCTCATGGAGGCCGATCTCCTTGTCGTCCGCGCGCGCCTCGCCGAGATCGAAAGTCAAAAATCGAGAATCGAGAACGACCTCGCCGCCGAACGTGCCGCGGCCGCCGAGAAAATCGCCGCGCTCACCGACGCCCACGCCCGACTCACCGCCGAGTTCAAGGCCCTTTCCGCTGACGCGCTGAGCAAGAACACCGACGAGTTCCTCAAGCTCGCCCGCGAGTCCTTCGGCAAACTCCAGCAGCAGTCCGCCAGCGAACTCGAAAAACGCCAGCAAGCGATCGATTCGCTCGTGAAGCCGCTCAAGGAGTCGCTCGAAAAGGTGGACGCCAAGATTGGCGAAATCGAGAAGGCGCGTGCCAGCGCTTACGGCGCGCTCTCCGAGCAGCTCAAGTCGCTCACCACGTCGCAGACGCAGCTTCAAGCCGAGGCCGCGAAACTCTCCACCGCCCTGCGCTCGACGACGACCGCCGGCACGTGGGGCGAGTTGCAACTGCGCCGCGTCGTCGAGATGTCGGGCATGACCGCCTACTGCGACTTCGTCGAACAGCAGAGCGTTAGTGATGCCAACGGACGCTTCCGCGCCGACTTGGTGGTGCGCCTGCCCGGCGGCCAGCAGATCGTCGTCGACGCCAAGGCGCCGAACGACGCCTATCGCGAAGCCGCCAGCACGCCGGATGAGAGCGTGCGCGCCGCCAAGCTCGCCGAGCACGCCGCGAAAGTTCGCAGCCACATCGACGCGCTTGGCGCGAAGAATTACTGGGAGCAATTCCAGCCCTCGCCGGAGTTCGTCGTGCTCTTCCTGCCGGGCGACCAGTTTCTCTCGGGCGCGCTGCAGGCCGACGCCACGCTCATCGATCGGGCCATTGCGAAAAAGGTTCTTCTCGCCACGCCCGCCACGCTCATCGCGTTGCTCAAAGCCACGGCCTACGGCTGGCGGCAGGAAGCGGTCTCGAAGAACGCCGAGGACATCGCCGCGCTCGGTCGCGCGCTCTACGACCGCATTTCCAACTTCGCCGACAATCTCGACAAGGTCGGTCGCGGCCTCGACTCCGCGAGCAAGGCCTACAACGCCGCCGTCGGTTCGTTCGAACAGACGCTGCTCCCGGGCGCGCGGAAGTTCGAGGAGCTCGGTGCGAAAGGCGTGAAGCAACTCGAGACACCTGCCGCGGCCGAACTCCAGCCGCGCGACGTTCTCAAACGCACATGAATCAATCCCTCGAAGGCCGTTGGCGGCCGCTCTACGCCGAACTCGATGGCGAACAGGCGCCGCAAGAGGTGCTCCAGCAAACTGAACTCGAACTCGCCGCCGGCATCTACACGGTGCGCTTCGGCGGCGTGGCGTCCGACACCGGCTCTTTCGTCGTCGAAACGGAATCGAGTCATTACCTCACGTTGCATGGCGCCATCGGCCCGAACGCCGGCCGCACGATCCCATGCCTGTTCAAGTTCATCGACGACACGTTGATGATCTGCTTCGGCCTCGGCGGCGCGCGGCCGAAAAATTTCCGCACCGCATCCGGGACGCAGCTTTACCTCGTCACGTATTCCCGGCGATAGGCCGTCGCTGCCGCAGCCGCCAGAGGCAGCCCGCGACGGTTGCGAGCCCGCACGCTCCGAGCGCGGCGAGCACCGGCCATACGAGGTGCGGATTCGTGCGCGCCTTGCTCGCGGCGAGCAGCGGCAAAATCAGATACCACGCTCCGGCCAGCAGCCCGAGCCACGTCATCCAGCGCGGCGCGCCGCGTGCCCAGAAGCTGAGCGACCAGCCGGCCATCAACGGCAATCCGAGCAGCGCCCAAGAGAACGAACGGCCGGTCGCCCCGCCCACGCCGCCGAGTGCAGTCATTCCCCAGATCGCGGCAAAGCCGGCGAGGGCCAGCCCCAGGTTGAGGCCGCGAGTTTTCCTCACCTCGGGTTCGCACGGTGCGACCATCGCGGCCGCCGCGAGCAGCGCCGTGCCGGTCAGCACCAGGATGGAACCCTCCAGCGGATCGATGCCGCCGATCAGCACCGCCAGGCCACCGGCGATGCTCAGAACCTGAATCCACTTTTCGCGCGCTGTCATCGTGGCGGATATTCTACGCCTGAATCGGTCATCACACCCACGGCAATCTTTGCGCAGTGCAGGCTGATGGGATTTTGCTTTTGCGCGCATTTCCTCAATCTGCCGCCATCAAGTCATGCTCCGCGTCTCCGGCCTTTTCATTTATCCCGTGAAATCGTGTCGCGGGCTCTCGGTGGCTTCGGCCGAAGTCGATGCGCTGGGCGTGGTTGGCGACCGCCGTTTCCTCGTGGTGGACGAGACCGGCAAATTTCTCACGCAGCGCACGCACGCCCGCATGGCGCTTATCGCGACCGCGCTCGATGCGGAGCGCCTGACCTTGTCGGCGGAGGGTGCCGGCGCTGTTTCCGTGGCGCGCGCGCCGGACCCGACCGCGCCGCTGCGCCGCGTGACCGTGTGGAAACACAGCGGCCTGCAGGCGGAGGGCTGCGGCGCGGAGGTGGCGCAGTGGCTGAGCGATTTTCTCCACGCGAGACTCGCGCTCGTGCGCATCGGCTCGGCGTTCGAGCGCAACGTGCTCAAGAAAGCTGGCCGCCCCGGTGATTGCCTCAGCTTTGCCGACGGTTCGCCCTTGCTCGTGACCGGCGAAGCATCCCTCGCCGATCTGAATGATCGCATTCGCGAGCGTGGCGGCGATCCGGTGCCGATGGATCGCTTCCGCCCCAACGTGGTCGTGAGCGGCGCTGCGCCGTTCGCCGAGGACGAGTGGCCGCGCGTGCGCATCGGCGCTGTGGTGCTGCGGGCCGCCGGCAAGAGCGATCGCTGCATTGTCACCACGACGGACCAGCTCACTGGCGAGCGCGGCAAGGAGCCGCTGCGCACGCTGGCGACGTTCCGGCGCGATCCGCTTGAGCCCGCCTCCGTTTATTTCGGGGCGAATTTCATCAACGAATCCAAGCGCGGCACTTTGCGCGTGGGCAGCGAGGTCGTTGTCGACCCCGGGTCATGAGCGCCGACGGAGCAACGTTCCTCACGCGCGACGTGCTGCTCGCCGTCGGGTTCACACTGCTCGTCGCGGGTGTCGTCCTGCGGGGATTCGCCCGCTCCGCCCGCCGCTCGCTTGCGTGGCGCCGCCAGCACGAGTTGCACGTGCGCGGAATCGGGTCGCCGCCGCGCGCGTTGGACGAGGCCATCCGCACGACTCATCTCGAGCGCAACGTGGGGCGCTACACGGTGGTCTGCCTCGTGCTCGGATCGCTGGTCATTGTCGCGGCTTTTTTCCGCGCCTAGAGGATGCCGTCACTCGCGCCCGTTGTTGGCGCGGAGTCGGTTGAGTTTGATGGACGAAATTTCGCTGGGTCCGGGTGCAACATTTTCACACCCAGCTTAATACACTCGGACGGCAAAGCGTGCGCGGAAACGCACAACGGGCGACGAGGTAAGCAGGCGCTTCGGCCCTATTCTTCGCGCCATGGAAAAGGCGTCTGTTGGTAAGAACCCCAAAGTAACGGAGACGAAACGCTGATGAAACCTGTCATCTTCAACAATACGGTGTTGCGCGATGGGCACCAGTCACTGGCCGCGACGCGCATGACGACGGCACAAATGCTGCCGGCCGCACCGATTCTCGACGAAATGGGCTTTGGCGGCCTCGAAACCTGGGGCGGTGCGACGATCGATTCGTGCCTCCGCTTCCTCGGTGAAAATCCGTTCGACCGCCTTCGCGCGCTCAAGAAAGCCGCGCCGAAGACGCCGCAGATCATGCTGCTGCGCGGCCAGAACATCGTGCAATATACGTCGTTTCCGGACGACGTGGTCGAGGCCTTCGTGCGCGCCGATGCGGCCGCGGGCCAGGACATCTTCCGCATCTTCGATGCGCTGAACGACACGCGCAATCTCATCACCGCCATCAAGACGGTGAAGGCCTGCAAGAAGCACGCGCGCGGCGAAATTTGCTACACCACGAGCCCGGTGCACACCATCGAGGCGTTCGTGAAGATGGGCGTCGAGCTGCGCGAGATGGGCTGCGATAGCATCGGCATCAAGGACATGTCCGGCGTCATCGCGCCGCGCGTGGCCTTCGAGCTCGTCACCCAGCTGCGCAAGAAGGTCGGTCTGCCGATCACGCTGCACACGCACGACACCGCGGGCCTGGGCGCCGCGGCTTACCTCGCCGCGATCGATGCCGGCGTCGATGCGGTCGAGACCTCGATCGTTCCCTTCGCCAACGGCACTTCGCAACCGGACACGTTGCGCATGATCGCGCTGCTCGACGGGCACCCGCGCCAGCCGAAGTTCGACCCGAAGAAGCTCCAGGAAATGCGCGAGTATTTCACCGGCGTCTACAAGGAGCTCTCGAAGTTCACGTCGCCCGACAACGAGCGCGTCGACAGCGACACGCTCGTTTACCAGGTGCCCGGCGGCATGCTCTCGAATTTCCGCAATCAACTCAAAGAGCAGGGCATGGCGGACAAGTTCGCCCAGGTGATGCTCGAGATCCCCGTCGTGCGCGAAGCGCTCGGCTGGATCCCGCTCGTCACGCCGACCTCCCAGATCGTCGGCACGCAGGCGATGATGAATGTGAAGTTCGGCCGCTGGAAGACGATCGCGCCCGCCGCCGCCGACATCGCGCTGAACAAATACGGCCGTCCTCCGGGCAAGGTCTCGGAAGAGCTGCTCAAGCTCATCGCCGAGCGCACCGGCCAGAAGCCGATCGAAGGCCGCCCGGCCGACGCGCTCGCTCCGCGCATGGACAAGCTCCGCGCCGAACTCGCCGAGAAGAAACTCCCGACGAACGACGAGGCCTGCGTGCTCCACGCGATGTTCCCGCAGGAATTCGCCAAACTGCACGCGCCGAAGCCCGCTGCCGCTCCCGCGCCCGCGGCTCCTGCGGCCGCTCCAGCCGCCGCGCCCGCTGCGGCCGCGGCCCATCCCGCTCACGCCAACGCGCCCCACCACGCTCGCCGCTACGCCGTGCACATGAACGGCAAGCGTCACGAAGCCACGGTGGAGGTCATTCACTGATTCGCCATGAGCAGCACTGCCCAGAAACCCTTGTTCGCCGAATTTAGTCCGGCGGACGAGCAAGCTTGGCGCGCCGCCGCGGAGGAATCTCTCGATGGCGCACCGTTTGAAAAGAAACTCGTCACGAAGACGGTCGAAGGCATCGACCTTCAGCCGATCTACTCGCGCGCCTCGACCACGGCGCCCGCGTGGGCGGTGCGCTCGCCCGGCTTCGCGCCGTTCGTGCGCGGCACCGAGCCTCTCGGCGCGCGTGAGCACACCTGGCTGATCTGCCAGGAGCCGGCGGGCGCGACGCTCGCGGACTGCAACCGCTCGCTGCTCGCCGATCTCAATCGCGGGCAGAATGCCGTCTTCGTGCGGCCCGACGCCGCGACGCGCCTCGGTTCCGAGCCAACCGGTCATGGTGGCGTGCCCTTGGCGACACTGGCCGATGTGCAAACGTTGTTTGCCAAGGTCGACCTGAGCGCCGTGCCGGTGATGATTCCCGCCGGCCTCGCCGCGCTGCCCATCGCCGCGCTGCTCGGCACACACGTGCGCGACGCGCACGGTCGCACCGACGCCTTGCATGGCGCGATTCTGGCCGATCCGCTCGGTGAGTGGGTCACGCAGGGCAAACTGCCCTGCGGCCTCGAATGCGCCTGCGCGCAAATGGTCGCGCTGGTGCAATGGTCCGCGCAAAACGCGCCGCGCCTGCGCACGATCGGTGTCGATGCCGGCCTCTGGGGTGATGCCGGCGCCAGCGCCGTGCAGGAACTCGCGTTCGGTCTCGCGACCGGCGTCGAGTATCTCCGCCGACTCAGCTCGCTCGGCCTCTCGGTCGATGAAGCGGCGCTCGCGACGGTGTTTACGTGGTCACTCGGCTCGCACTTCTTCCTTGAGACCGCGAAGCTCCGCGCGGCCCGCCTGCTCTGGTCGCGCGCCGTCGCCGCCGCCGGCGGCAGCGAAACCGCGCAGCGCCTCGTCAGTCACGGTCGCGTCACGGGCTGGAACAAGACCGTGCTCGATCCGCACAATAATCTGCTGCGTGAGACGATCGAATCGTTCGCGGCCGTCATCGGCGGTTGCCAGAGCCTTGAGATCACGCCGTTCGACGCACCGGGCGGCGAGCCGACCGAACTCTCGCGCCGCCTCGCACGCAACCTCCACATCATCCTCGCGGAGGAGTGCCAGCTCGGCCGGGTCGTCGATCCCGCCGGCGGTTCCTACTACGTCGAGACCATCACGAGCCAACTCGCCGAGAAGGCGTGGGCGCTGTTCCAGGATATCGAGAAGCGCGGGGGCATGGCCGCGGCGATCGCCGCCGGCTATCCGCAGTCGCTCGTCGAGAAGACGGCCGCCGATCGCATCGCCGCCGTCGAGGCGCGCCGCGACGGTGTCATCGGCACCAACCTGCACCCGAACCTGAAGGAAAAGCTGCCCGCGGTGGCCGCCCCGAAAGCCTTCGAGCTGCCGCGCCGCGTCAAGCGCGCCCGCGCCGTCGATCTCAACCGCCTCAATCCGGCGCTCGTGACGAACGCCGCCGGCCTGTTCGAAGCGCTCGGCGACGCCTTCATCGGCGGAGCCACGATCACTGAGGTGAAGGTGCGCCTGTGCGACCGTGAGCCCGCGAGCGAGATCAAGCCGCTCGCACCGCGCCGCCGCGCCGAACCGTTCGAAGTGCTCCGTCGCCGCGCCGAGGCTTACCTGGCCAGGACCGGGGCGCGTCCGAAGGTCTTCCTCGCCACGATGGGCCCGCGCAAGCAACACGCCGCGCGCGCCGACTTCTCCACCGGCTTCTTTGCCGCCGGCGGTTTCGAAGTCGTGCCGAACAAGGGCTTCGAAACCCCCGAGGCCGCTGCCGCCGCCGCACTCGCGAGTGGCGCGCCGGTGGTCGTGATCTGCTCGACCGACGACACCTATCCGGCTCTCGTGCCGCCGCTCGCCGGCGCGCTCAAGGCCGCCGGGGCGAAAGCGCCGTTCGTCGTGCTCGCGGGCCTGCCCGCGACGCCGGAGCTGCAACAGCAGTTCAAGTCCGCCGGTGTCGACGAGTTCATCCACATCCGCGCCAACTGCGCGAAGCTCCTGGCCGACGTCCAAAATCGCCTCGGCCTGCCGAAACTGTAACCCGCCATGAAATTTCCCGATTTCACCTCAGTTCCTTTTGAGAGCGGCCCGACCGCTCCCGTGCCTCCGGAGGCGTGGGCGCAGGCTGCGCGCGCGACTGCGGGCGGCCCCGACGCCCTCGGCGACTGGCAGACGATGGAGCAGATTCCCGTGAAGCCCGTCTACACGCCCGACGACCTCAAAGACGTCGAGCATCTCGGCTTCACCGCGGGCCTGCCGCCGTTCCTGCGCGGTCCCTACGCGACGATGTATGTGCAGAAGCCCTGGACGATCCGCCAATACGCGGGCTTCTCCACGGCGACCGAGTCGAATGCCTTCTACAAGCGCAACCTCGCCGCCGGCCAGATGGGCCTCTCCGTCGCGTTCGACCTCGCGACCCACCGCGGCTACGACAGCGATCACCCGCGCGTCGTGGGCGATGTCGGCAAAGCCGGCGTGGCGGTCGACAGCGTGCTCGACATGCAGGTGCTCTTTGGCGGCATCCCGCTCGACCGCATCTCCGTCTCGATGACGATGAACGGCGCCGTCCTCCCGGTGCTGGCCTTCTACATCGCCGCCGCGCAAGAGCAGGGCGTGAAGCTCGAACAGCTCTCCGGCACGATCCAGAATGACATCTTGAAGGAATACATGGTGCGGAACACCTACATCTATCCGCCTTCTCCTTCGATGCGCATCATCGCGGACATCTTTGCGTTCACCTCGCAGAAGATGCCGAAGTTCAACTCGATCTCGATCTCCGGCTACCACATGCAGGAAGCGGGCGCGACGGCCGACCTCGAGCTCGCCTACACGCTCGCCGACGGCCTCGAGTATCTCCGCACCGGCGTGAAGGCCGGCATGGACATCGATGCGTTCGCGCCGCGCCTCTCGTTCTTCTGGGCGCAGGGCAAGAACCTGTTCATGGAAGTCGCGAAGATGCGCGCGGGCCGCCTGCTCTGGGCGAAGATCGTCAAGCAGTTCAACCCGAAGAACCCGAAGTCGATGGCGCTGCGCACGCACTCGCAGACCTCGGGTTGGTCGCTGACCGAGCAGGACCCGTTCAACAACGTCGCGCGCACCTGCGTCGAGGCGATGGCGGCCGTCATGGGCCACACGCAATCGCTGCACACCAACTCGCTCGACGAAGCCATCGCGTTGCCGACGGACTTCTCCGCCCGCATCGCGCGCAACACGCAGCTCGTCCTCCAAGCCGAGTCCGGCATCACCAATGTCGTCGATCCGTGGGGCGGCAGCTACTACGTCGAACGGCTTACGCACGAGCTCGCGCAAAAGGCGTGGGCGCACATCGAGGAAGTCGAGAAGCTCGGCGGCATGGCCAAGGCCATCGAAACCGGTCTGCCGAAGCTCCGCATCGAAGAGGCCGCCGCGCGCCGCCAGGCGATGATCGACTCCGGCGCGGAGACGATCGTCGGCGTGAACAAGTTCCGTCTCGAGCAGGAAGCGCCGATGGACATCCTCGAGGTCGACAACACCGCTGTTCGTGAGGCCCAGATCAAGCAGCTGCAGAAGCTCAAGGCCGAGCGCGACAACGCCGCGGTGCAACGCTGTCTCGCCGCGCTCACTGAGGCGGCGAAGAACGGCACGGGCAACCTGCTCGAACTCTCGGTCGAAGCCGCGAAAGCCCGTGCGACGCTCGGCGAAATCTCCGACGCGCTCGAAGTTGTTTACGGCCGCTATCAGGCGCAAATTCGCTCCGTGTCCGGCGTCTACCAGAAAACCTACAGCCAGCAGGCGGACGTGCAGAAAGTCCGCGCGATGGCCGATGCGTTCGCCGAACGCGAAGGCCGCCGCCCGCGCATCCTGATTGCCAAGCTCGGCCAGGACGGTCACGACCGCGGCGCGAAAGTCGTTGCGACCGCGATGGCCGACATGGGTTTCGACGTCGACATCGGGCCGCTCTTCCAAACTCCGGAGGAAGCCGCGCGCGACGCCGTCGAGAACGACGTGCACATCGTTGCCATGAGCTCGCTCGCCGCGGGCCACAAGACGCTGCTGCCGCAACTCGTCGCCGCGCTGAAATCGCACGGCCGCGACGACATTCTCGTCGTCGCCGGTGGTGTCATTCCGGCGCAGGACTACGATTACCTCTATCAACGCGGTGCGGCGGCCATCTTCGGCCCCGGCACTCCGATCCCGCACTCCGCGGCCGTCGTGCTCGAGAAGCTCTCGGCTGCGGCCGTGGGCTGAGCGAGGCGCCGTGCGCCACGCGCGTCAGCCGGACGTTGTAGGGCGGGGTCGCCGGACCCCGCCGTTGCGATCGCGACGCCGTGTTCGCGGCGGGGTTCGGCGACCCGGCCCTACAGCGCCGGCGCGCGTTCGCGACGCCGCTGAAGACAGCGCCACCTACCAAACGGAGGTGCGCGCATGAGCACGCCTCCTTCCCATCGCCCCGATTGGGTTCCGCCCGAAGCGGGGGCGGAATTCGCTACGCGCGTCGTCGCGGGCACCCCGGCACGCGCGATTCCCGGCACGCGCAGCAAACGGCGCGGCGCCGACGATGGGGCGAAACTCGCCGAAGCGATCCGCTCCGGCGATCGCGGCGCGCTCGCGCGCGGCATCACGCTGATCGAAAGCCGAGCCGCGAGCCATCGCGCCGCGGCGGATGAGCTATTGCGCGCGCTCTCGCCACACAGCGGCGGCGCGGTGCGCGTTGGGATCACCGGTCCGCCGGGCGCGGGCAAGAGCACGTTCATCGACGCGCTCGGGACGTTGCTCTGCAACGCGGGCAAAAAAGTTGCGGTGCTCTCGGTCGACCCGAGCAGCCCGATCACGCACGGCAGCATCTTGGGCGACAAGGCGCGGATGGAAAAACTCTCGCGCCTGCCCAACGCCTTTATCCGTCCCTCTCCGAGCGGTTGCGAACTCGGCGGCGTCGCGCGACGCACGCGCGAGACGATCGTGCTGTGCGAGGCCGCGGGCTTCGAGGTCGTGCTCGTCGAAACGGTCGGAGTGGGGCAGAGCGAGGTGCTCGTGCGCGGCATGGTGGACTGTTTTCTCGTGCTGCTGCTTGCGGGCGCGGGCGACGAGTTGCAGGGCATCAAGAAGGGAATCATCGAGCTCGCTGACGTGCTCGCGGTGAACAAGGCCGACGGCGACAACCGCGCGCGGGCCGAAGCGGCCCGGCGGGAGTTTTCGCGCGCGTTGCACTATCTCTCGGCGCCCGAGGGCACGTGGCAGCCGCCGGTGCTGGCGTGCTCGGCCTACACCAACGAAGGCGTTCCGGAAGTCTGGCGGGCCGTCGAGCGGTTCGTCGCGCAGGCACGCGAACGTGGCGCGTTCGACCTGCGGCGTCGCGAGCAGGCGCTGGCGTGGCTCGATGCGTTGGTGGACGAAGGACTGCGCGAAGCGTTTGCCGCGCGGGCTGATGCGGCGCGGCTCCGGCGCGAACTCGAAAGCCAGGTTGCCGCGGGAATCCTTCCGGCGCCTTCCGCTGCGCGCCAGCTGCTGGCCGCCGCCATGACACAACCACAGCCATGAAACGCACAGACCCGCCAAAAAACGCGCAGAGCGCGCCGCCCGCGAGGTCTACAATCGAGCCGTTCGCCTCCTTTTCGCCATGATCACAGCCATCGACCACCTCGGTATCGCCGTCAAATCGCTCGACGAAGCGGTGCCGCTCTATGAAAACGCGTTGGGACTGAAGTGCCTCGGCCGCGAGGAAGTCGCTTCGCAGAAAGTGCGCACGGCGTTCTTCGACGCCGGCGGCGTGCATCTGGAGCTGCTCGAGCCGACTTCGCCGGAAAGCCCGATCGCGAAGTTCCTCACCGATCGCGGCGAGGGCATCCATCACATCGCGTTCCGCACGGACAACATCGACGGCCAGCTCCAGCAGGCCTCCGGCGCGGGCGTCCGCCTGATCCACGAGAAGCCGTTCGACGGCGCGGCGGGCAAGCTCGTCGCCTTCCTCCACCCGAAGTCGACGCGCGGCGTTCTCACTGAATTCTGCATGCCGAAGCCCGGCGCCACCGCGGCTCACTAATCCTTTTTCCCCATGCCTATCTCCCCAGCACTCCTGGCCCAACTCGAGGAAAAGCGCCGCGTCGCCTACGACGGCGGCGGTGCCGACAAGCTCGCTGAGCGTCGCAAGAAAGGTCTGATGACCGCGCGCGACCGCCTCATGGCGTTGTTCGAGCCGGGCACGTTCATGGAATTCGGTCTGCATGCGCAGCACGACGCCCACCACTTCGGCATGGAGGACAAGTCGCTTCCGTGCGACGGCGTCATCACCGGTGTCGGTTACGTCGGCGGTCGCCCGGTGGCGGCTTACGCGCAGGACTTCACGGTCGGCGGCGGCGCCGTCGGCCGCATCCATGCGAAGAAAATCTGCGACCTGATGGACTACGCGCAGCAGTGCGGCATCCCCATGGTCGGCATCAACGACTCGGGCGGCGCGCGCATTCAGGAAGGCGACGTCTCGCTCTCCGGCTACGGCCAGGTGTTCTTCCGCAACGTCCTGCTCTCGGGCCTCGTCCCGCAGATCTCGGTCATCGCCGGCCCGTGCGCCGGCGGCGCGGCGTATTCGCCGGCGTTGACTGACTTCATCATCATGACGAAGCAGAACGCGCAGATGTTCATCTGCGGTCCCGACGTCATCAAGGCCGCCACCGGCGCCACGGTCACGATGGACGAGATCGGCAGCGCGGTCGCGCACGCCACCGTCAGCGGCAACATCCACTTCGTCGCCGATGACGAGAATCACGCGCTGCAGATCGTGCAGAAGCTCCACTCGTTCCTCCCGTCGAACAACGTCATGGATCCGCCGCACAAGCCCACGCCGACCGTGCGGCTCGATTCGGATCCGGGCATGAATGCGCTCGTCCCCGAAGACCCGCGCGCGCCGATCAACGTGCTCGACGTGATCAAGCGCCTCGTGGACGAAGGCGACTTCCTCGAAGTGCAGAAGGACTGGGCGAAGAACATCGTCGTCGGTTTCGCGCGCGTCGAAGGCATCGTCGTCGGCATCGTCGCCAACCAGCCGATGGTGAAGGCCGGCACGCTCGACATCGACTCCTCCGACAAGGGCGCCCGCTTCATCCGTTTCTGCAACGTGTTCAACATTCCGTTGGTCACGCTCGTCGACATCCCGGGCTTCATGCCCGGCGTGGCGCAGGAGCGCGGCGGCATCATCCGCCACGGCGCGAAGATGCTCTTCGCCTACGCGGCGTCGACCGTGCCGAAGATCACGATCATCATGCGCAAGTCCTATGGCGGCGCTTACCTCGCCATGTGCTCGAAGGACATGGGCGCGGACCTCGTCTACGCCTGGCCGAGCGCGGAAATCGCCGTCATGGGCGCCGAGGGCGCGGTGAACATCCTTTACCGCAAGGAAATCGCCGCCGCGACCGACAAGGCCGCGAAAGCCAAGGAACTCGCCGCGGAATACCGCGAGAAGTTTGCCTCGCCTTACGAGGCGGCGAGTAAGGCCGTCATCACCGACGTCATCGAGCCGGCGCAGACCCGCGGCATCGTCGCCATGGCGCTGCGGCACACGCTGTCGAAGCGCGAGACGCGCCCGCCGAAGAAGCACGGCAACATCCCGCTCTAAGGCGCGCACTCCCAACCCTTGATCCTCCCCATGAAGAAACTTCGCGTAACTGTGGACGGCAAAACCTACGAGGTGACCGTCGATATTCTCGAGGAGACGGTGGTGCACTCCGCCGCTCCCGCCCCCGTCGTCGCGCCCGCTTCGGTGTCGGCTCCGGTTGCTCCGGTCGCCGCCGCTCCGGCGCCGGCTCCGGCCGCGCCGAAGGCGGCGGCTCCCGCCGGCGCCGGCACCGTGCCGAGCCCGCTCGCGGGCAAGATCGTGTCCGTCGACGTCAAGGTCGGCGACACCGTGGCCGAGGGCGCGCAACTCGTGACGCTCGAGGCGATGAAGATGAACACCTACGTCTACGCGCCGCGCGCGGGCAAGGTCGCCACCGTGCACGTCGCGCCGGGTGATGCCGTCGAAGAAGCCGGCCCGCTCGTCACGCTCGCCTGATTCCCTCCATGAACCGGAAAACTCTCTTCGTGGCAGCCTGGTTGCTGATCGCGTTGGAGTTGGTCTGCAGCACCGGAGCCGCGCGCTATTGTCTGCCGCGCGCGACACCGCTGCTGCGGGCTGCGGTGGCGGCGGGCGGCCAAGTGCTCGCTTTCGCGGGCATGGCCGCGCTCGCCGTGCTGCATTCCGCCAAACGCGTGCCCGATTCTGTCGGGCACGATCTCGCCACACCTCATCCATGAGTCTTCCTCTTCTTCCCAGCCTTCCGCCTCTCGCTCAGGCCGCAGCGGGCAACAGCGCCATCGATGTGCGCACCGTGCTGCTGGTGCTCGCGCTGGTCGGCCTGGCTTACGCGCTGCGTCAGGTCTCGTTGCTGCGCGCCGAAATTGAAACCCTCCGCGCGCCGTCCGCGCCGGCGCCTGCGCCGGCTCCCGCCGCAGCGAAACCTGCCGCCGCTCCGGCTGCGGCGCCCGCACCGGCTCCGCTCGGTCCGCCCACGCCGGGCGAACTGGTGGCGATCTTCGCCGCGGTGCACAGCGTCTTTGGTGGCAGCGCGCGGCTCGTCGCCGTTGCTCCGGTGCCGTCCAGCCAGGTCATGTGGTCGCTGGAAGGGCGACGGGAGGTCTTCCGCTCGCACCAGATTCGCTGATCGCTGCTTCGCTTCCCCACGCCACGATGAACCCGGTCACCGCCCTCTGGATTGGCTTCTGGACGGTGTTCGTGGTCGTGTCGGCGCTCGATCTGTTCGTGATCACCCATCGCCACTCGGCGGTGGGAATCAAGTCGGCGCTGCGTTGGACCGCGCTTTGGGTCGCGCTCGCGTTCGCGTTCGCCGTCGCCGTGGCGTGGGTGCATCCCAACGGCCGCGAATCGGCGATGCTGTTCATCGCGGGTTACCTGACGGAATACTCGCTCTCGGTGGACAATCTCTTCGTGTTCATCCTCATCTTTTCGCTGATGGGGGTGCACGCGGAGGCGCAGCCGAAGCTGATCAAGCTCGGCATCTTTCTCTCCATCGCGCTGCGCGTGGTGTTCATCCTCTTCGGGATCGCGCTGGTGACGAAGTTCCACTGGTTGCTCTATCTGTTCGGCGCGCTGCTGGTGTGGACCGCCTGGAAAATGCTCACGGCCGACGAGGATGAGCAGGTGCATCCGGAGAAAAATCTCCTGCATCGCCTCGCCTCGCGGTTGTTGCCGATGCATCCGTTGGACGAGCCCGGTTCTCGCCGCCTCGCCCTGGTGAAAAATGGCAAGTGGGGCGTGACGCCGCTGTTCCTCGTCTTCCTCGTCATCGGCAGCACCGACGTGCTCTTCGCGCTCGACTCGATCCCGGCCATCATGGGCATCAGCCAGGATCCGTTCGTGGTGCTCACGTCGAACGTGTTCGCCGTGCTCGGCCTGAACTCGCTGTTCTTCGCCATTCGCGGCGTCATGGGGATGTTCAAGTTCCTCAAGCACGGCGTGAGCCTCATCCTGCTCTTCATCGGGGCGAAGATGATCCTCGGCTTCATCACCCCGGTGGAGCACTGGTTCAAGGCGCACGCGTTCGTCTCGCTCCTCGTGATCGGCATCATCCTCGGCGTCTCGATCGTGCTTTCGATCTGGCACAATCGCACGGCGGCGGCCGCGCCAGCGGCGGTTGATCTGGCGGAGGATTGAAGCCGCCGGCTGTTACCCCTTACCCCCATGGACACCCCAACGTTTGGACTCACGCTGCTCCTGGTCGGCATGGGCGGCACGATGCTGACGCTTTATCTGCTGACGCTCCTGATCGGGGCGCTCACCCGGATCTGGCCGGTGAAGCCGGAAAAGCCGGCGGGAAAGGAGGAGAGCGGCCATGCTTGACGCGATCCTCGCCGGACTGAACGCGCTCGCCGAAGGTGCGCGCCACCTCGCCACGCACGGCGGACCGAATCTCGTGATGATCGGCGTCGCGCTCACGATGTTCTATCTCGCGATCGAGAAGGACGTGGAGCCGCTGCTGCTGCTGCCGATCGCGTTCGGCTGTTTGCTGGCGAATCTGCCGTTGAGCGAGGTCATGGATCACGGCGGCGTGTTGCGCGCCTTCTACGACATGGGCATCGGCAACGAGCTGTTCCCACTGCTGATCTTCATCGCGATCGGCTCGATGACGGATTTCACGCCGCTGCTCGCCAATCCCAAGCTCCTGCTCTTCGGTGCGGCCGGCCAACTCGGCATTTTCGTAACACTGCTCTTCGCCCTCTGGCTCGGCTTCAGCAAGGAGGAGGCGGTGTCTGTCGCGGTGATCGGCGCGTGCGACGGCCCGACGGTCATTTACGTTTCCAATCTCTTCGCGGGGCTCGGCAAGATTCCGACCGCGATGGTCGGCGCGCTCGCGGTCGCGGCGTATTCCTACATGGCGCTCGTGCCGATTTTGCAGCCGCCGATCATGCGCTTGCTCACGACGCAGAAGGAGCGCGCGACGCCGATGCCCAGCGGTCGCGGCAAGGTCTCGCGCACGGCGTTGATCGTGTTTCCGCTCATCGTCACGGCCATCACCGGCATCATCGCGCCGAAGGGGCTGCCGTTGATGGGCATGGTGATGCTCGGCAACTTCATGAAAGTTACCGGTGCCGTTACGCGTTTGACCAAGGCGAGCGAGAACGAGATCGCGAACATTTCGACGCTGTTCCTCGGTCTCGCCATCGGCGGCACGATGAGCGGCCCCGAGTTTCTGAAGATGCAAACGCTGATGGTTTTCGGGCTGGGCCTGTTCGCCATCGTCGTCGACACTGCCGGCGGCGTCATGCTCGGCAAACTCTGGTATTACCTCTCCGGTGGAAAAGTGAACCCGCTCGTCGGTGCGGCCGGCATCTCCGCCTATCCGATGGCGGCCCGCCTCGTGCAGAACGAAGGCCAGCGCTGGAACAAGCAAAACCACCTCCTCATGCACGCCATGGGTGCGAACACGGGCGGCCAGATCGGCTCGGTCATGGCCGCGGCGATCATGCTCTCCGTGCTGAAGGGGCTCGGCATCATCTGACATGTCGCAGCGCGCCGACCTTTCTCATCACACGGAGGCCGGCGCGCCGGAGTGGCACGTCGAGGAGCACGACGTCGTAGATTCCACGCAGACGCTCGCGCGTGGACGCCGGCCGTGGCTCGCGGTCGTGGCGCATGAGCAACGAGCGGGCCGCGGCCAGCGCGAGCGGTCATTCGTCTCGGACCGTGGCGGACTCTATCTTTCCGCGGTGCTGCCGTATGCGGGCGATCCGTTGCGCTCGCGTGGCTTTGCGCTCGCGGTTGGGTGGGCCGTGCGCGAGGCGCTACTCGCGCTTGGAGCGCAGGGTCTGCGTTTGCGCTGGCCGAACGATCTGATGATCGGCCCTCGCAAGGTGGGCGGCATCCTCGTCGAACAGGCAGGTCCCGACACGCTCGTGGTCGGCATTGGCCTGAACGTGACCAACCAGCCTTGGGGGGCGGCACCGGAGTTGCGCGAGATCGCGTGTTCTCTCGCCGAAGCGGTCGCGGGCGAAGTGCCCGGGCGCAGAGTGATGATCGCGGCCTTGCTGGACGCGCTGCACCGGGCGTTCGTGGCGTTCGACCGAGACGGTTTTGCCGGAATGATCACGCGTCTGCAGAGTGCGTGGGGCGAGCCGCGCGTGGTGGCGTTGGAACTCGCGGGGACGGCGGCGATTCGCGGCAGATTTGCCGGCATCGCGCCGAGTGGAAACGTCGAACTGATCGGCCCGGATGGCACGCACATCAGCGTGCCGGAGCATCACATCGTGCGTCTGCGCGAGGTATGATCGCCGGCATCGACGCTGCGCGTCACGAGGGCTCGCGGGCGGCGAGCCGGCGCGACTCGGTGAGGAGCCAGACCATGTAGGCGACGATGACGACGTTGATGAGCAAGGCGGCGAATTTGAGCCAGGTGG
Source organism: Candidatus Didemnitutus sp. (assembly GCA_041906465.1). Taxonomy (GTDB): domain Bacteria; phylum Verrucomicrobiota; class Verrucomicrobiia; order Opitutales; family Opitutaceae; genus Didemnitutus. Next base: position 304,137 of record JAYRJE010000002.1, read on the forward strand.
CGTGCTGGAGGATTTCGTAGATCTCGACGGGCACGTAGATCGCGCCACTGAGGGCGGCGAGCCACTCCGCCCAGCGACGCTGCCGCCACAGCCCGTAGGCTTCGGCGAACCGGAGGACGGAATACAGCGCGGCGAGACCCGCGAGCTGGACGAGGTGCGTGTTGTTCACGTTGCTCATCGCGGCGATGAAGATGTGCGGGTAGTGGTGCGCGGGATTCAGGTGCAGGCGCGCGACGAGGTGCTCGGCAAAAGCTGCTTGGTCGCGACCGAGCAGCGAGAGGAGGCCGAAGCCCACGATGAGCACGATCGCTCCCTTCAACGCTTCGAGCGAGGCGATGAGACGAAGACCGTTGGTGTGAGAGGGCGCGGGCACAAAGCGCGCAAGGTAATGCGGCCGGCGGTGCGACGCAAAAGCTTACTCGTGCACGAAGGGCTCGACCGGGCGAAAGCCGGGCCAGGCGCAGGCCGCGTCGCGATCGGCGGGCGTGGCGAAAAGATAGGCGGCATAGCCGCCGAAGCCGCCGCCGCAATATTTCCAGGCGAGCGGACGGCAGGCGCCAAGCGCGGGAACGTCGTTTGCCGCCGGGTCGCCGGGGAGCGCCTCCATGCCTTCGGCGCGTTGCACGGTGTAGGACTGGCGCACGGCCTCGGCGAGTTGCGAGAGATCGTTTTTCCACACGGCTCCGCGGGCGATGAGGCTGGCGCGGAAGATCGCGTCGTAATCGCGTTTGCTGTCAGCGACGGACGGGGTGCAGTGACCCTTGCCGGTCCAGTAAAGCGCGAGTCGGCCCGTGAGCATCGCCCCGTCAGTCTTGATCTCGAGGACGGGCTTCGGGCCGCTGCGCCACACGCACAAGCCGCCTTCACGAATGATCGCAGGATCTTGCCAGCCGACACCGAGATCGAGCTCGGAGGAGACGCCGTCCTTGCCGTTGAGCAAGGCCCACGCGCCGCTGCCACCGAGGCCGGCTTGACGTTCGTAAGGCCAGTCGCGGAGCGAGACGGTGGGCGAAATCGCGCAATTGACGATGTAGCCGCCTTCGCGTGCGTGTCGGGGCACGTCGAGCCAGCCGCCGGCGAAATCGATGCGCAGCGGCGCTTCGGTGGGGGCCTTGATCCACCGGACAATTTCGGACGTGGAGACGGGCGTGAATTGCGGCGGCGTTTTCGGCAGCACGACGTAGCGCGCGCCGACTTCGGCGCAGAGCGCGCGTTTGAGCGGTCCGTATTTGTCGTCCTCCGTCACCGCGAGGATGTCGGGCTTCATGCGGAGAAAGTCGTCCTTAAAATCGAGGCCGTGCTCGGTGCCATGGGTGACGATGACGTCATCGACCATGTCGAGGGCGGCGATCAGCGCTCGCTTGTGGTCGTCGGGCAGCGAGCTGCGGCGCTGTTTGTGCTGCCAGAGGACGTCGGAGCCGGCAAACGTCACGGTGAGGTGCGTGCCGAGGGCCTTGGCTTCGCGGAAAAACTGGACGTGGCCGGCGTGGAGGATGTCGTAGCAGCCGGAGACGAAAACGCGGGTCATTCGCGGAGATGTTTAGCGGAAGAGCGCACTGGGTTGCACGCGTGGAATTGCTGTATCGCCGCATCCGCCGACTTCGTCCGCGCCTTAGTGGTCCGAGACGCTCGCTCGTTTCCCGCGTTGCAACTGCGGTTTCATTTATGGCGTATTACGCAATTTGGCCCGGGCAGGCTGTGAATTTACGAGCGAAACACGGTCGACCGCGGTGGATGCCAAATCATGGCGTAATACGCCATAAAGGCCCGGCGAGGGAGAGGGGGAGAGGCGGGCAAAGAAAAAAGCCGCGACTTGCGTCGCGGCTTTGAGAGGAAGGGAGGAGGGCGGTTGAGGGCAACCGCCCCTACCGGGGAACGCGTGTAAGCCTGCGGCTTTCCTTAGGATTGCGCGGGGGCGTCGGCGGCGGGAGCCGGAGCGGCATCGGCGGGCGCGGCGGCCTGCTTCTGCTGCTCGAGGTCCTTCATCGCGGCGCGGCGGCTGAGGCGGACCTTGCCGGAGCGCTCGTCGATGCCGATGCACTTCACCGTGATCGAGTCGCCGACCTTGACGACGTCCTCGGTGCGGCGGACGCGGAAGTCCGCGAGCTCGGAGATGTGCACGAGGCCTTCCTTGCCCGGGAGGCACTCGACGAACGCACCGAACTCCTTCGTGCCGGTGACGCGGCCAGTGTAGATCTTGTTGATCTCGATCTGGGCGCCGCCGCCGCAAAGGGCGTCGATTTCCTGCACGGCGCGGTTCATCGCGTCGGCATTGTTCGAGTAGATGAACACCTTGCCGGAGTCGTCCTCGGCGATGTCGATTTGCGCGCCGGTCGTCTCGGTGATGCGGCGGATGGTCTTGCCACCGGGTCCGATGAGCAGGCCGATCTTTTCGGGATCGATCTGGATCGTCTGGATGCGCGGCGCGTAGGTGCTGAGATCCTTGCGCGGCGCCGGGAGGGCGGCGAGCATGGTCTTCAGGATTTCGATGCGCGCGTCGCGGGCCTGGAAGATTGCAGTCTTGGCGATCTCGAAGGGCAGGCCGTTGATCTTGAGGTCGAGCTGGAAGCCCGTGATGCCCTTGGTCGTGCCGGCGAGCTTGAAGTCCATGTCGCCGAAGTGGTCTTCCTCACCGAGGATGTCGGTGATCGTGACCCACTTTTCGATCGAGCCGTCGGCGGCGTTCTGGGTCATGAGACCGCAGGAGATGCCGGCGACCGGAGCGATGATCGGCACGCCCGCGTCCATGAGGGACAAGCAGCCGCCGCAGATCGAGGCCATCGAGGTCGAGCCGTTGGAGGCCATGATCTCGGAGACGACGCGGATGGAGTAGGGGAACACGTCCTCGGGTGGCAGCACCGGAACAAGCGAGCGCTCGGCGAGAGCGCCGTGACCGATTTCGCGGCGGCCCGGGCCGGTGAAGCGGCCGGTTTCGCCGACGGAGAACGGCGGGAAGTTGTAGTGCAGGAGGAACGACTTGGAGGTCGCGCCGCCGGTCAGGCCGTCCATCTCCTGGGCTTCCTTGGTGGGCCCAAGGGTGGTGATGGCGATGTTCTGGGTGTCGCCGCGCTGGAACATGGCCGAGCCGTGCACGCGCGGGAGGACGCCGACCTGGGCGGTCAGCGGACGGATGTCCTTCTGGCCGCGGCCGTCGGCGCGGACGCCCTTGGTGAGGACGGTCTGGCGGTAGGCCTTGTATTGGAGGTCTTCGAACACGACGTTCAGGTCGACGTCGGTGAACTTGCCTTCGCCGAGCTTGGCGGTGAGGGCGGCCTTGGCTTCCTCCTTGAGGAGCTTCACGGCGGCGCCGCGGGCGGCCTTTTCCTTGCCGAAGATGGCGTCGGCGAGGCGCTGGGCGGGGACGATTTCCTCGATGATCGCGCGGGCCTCGGGCGTGGCGCCGACGAGGGCGAAGGTGGCCTTCGGTTTGCCGCATTGGGCGACGAGGTCCTTGATCGCAGCGATGATCGGCTGGATGGCCTGGTGGCCGAACTCGAGGGCCTTGATGAATTCCTCTTCGGGAATCTGGTCGGCCGAGCCTTCGATCATCAGCATGTCCTTCTCGGTGCCGACGTAGATGAGGTCGAGCGAGGAGGACTGCATCTGCTCGAGGTTCGGGTTGGCGACGAACGCGCCATCGATGAGGCCGACGCGGACGCCGGCGATCGGCCCATTCCACGGAATGTCCGAGATCGCGAGCGCGGCGGAGGCGCCGTTGATCATCGGGATGTCGGCGTCGTTGATCTGGTCGGCGCTCAGGAGCTGGCCGATGATCTGGACCTCATTGAGGAAGCCTTCCGGGAAGAGCGGGCGGCACGGACGGTCGCAGAGGCGGGACGTGAGGATTTCCTTCTCGGAGGGGCGGCCTTCGCGCTTGAAGTAGCCGCCCGGGAAACGGCCGGCGGCGGCGTATTTTTCGCGGTAGTCGACCGTGAGGGGGAAGAAGTCCTGGCCCGGGCGCATGTTTTGCGCGACGCAGGCGGTGACCATGAGGTTGGTTTCGCCAACCGTGACGATGACGGCGCCGCCAGCGAGATTGCCGATGGAACCGGTGGAGAACTGGATCCCGAGACCCGGGACCGTGACATTGTATTTCTGATTCATTTGCTAACTTCGGATGTGCTCCGCCGAAGCCGCGAAAGTGCGGCGGCGGGAGCGGGGTTCGAACGATGACCGTTTCCGTTCCCCTCTTGAATCAGTTGCCGAGATATTTCGGATTGCGGTCCCAGCAGCGGCTGGGGCGGCAAGCGGAAATGTCCCGGTAGACTGGTCGCGAGGTGAAACAAAGGCCGGCCCGTCGGTGGGCCGGCCTTCGTGAAAGCGGGTTACTTACGCAGGTTGAGCTTCTGGAGAAGCTCGTTGTATTTGGCGAGGTCTTCGCGCTTGAGGTAATCAAGCAGCTTGCGACGACGGCTCGCCATTTGGAGGAGGCCGCGGCGGCTGTGGAAGTCCTTGCGATGCGTGCGCAGGTGCTCGGTCAAGTGATTGATGCGAGCGGTGAGCAGCGCGATCTGGACGTCGGAGGAGCCGGTATCCTTCTCGTGGGTTTTGAACTGGGCGATAACTTCGGACTTAACGGGTTGAGCCATTGTGGTTTATGTGGTTGATGACGCGGTCGGTTTTGGAGGCTTTCGCCCCGTGTCACCCGCCCTTGCGAGCCGGCGACACCGTTATCTGTCCAGTTGCCCGGACTGACCGTGGTGGGAACCTGCGACCAGCAGGCTCTCACTAACGCAAGCCGGCATTAACCAAGCCGTCGGCATGCCGTGCAAGCGTTTATTTGCGGGACGAACGCAGCCTTTGCCAGCTGAGCAAAAGGGCTACAACACCGACCACGAACGCAGCCCATTTGTCGGCGGCCGCATCCGTCAGGTGCAGGTAGGCAAAACGGCAAACGCCGCCAGTGCAGTAAGTAGCAGCAAAACGGCTCCTTGTTTGCTTCTCCTCATTCTCATCTCGCTTACCCCGCTCGCAGCGTCAGCCCCTTGATCCCGTCGCATCCGGGCAGCTTGCGGAGCTTTTCGAGGATTTGCAGGCGGTGATGAAAGAGCTCGTTGCGGACCACGGCGTGCGAACAAAGCACGAGCAACTGGCCGCGTTCGACCACGACCGGGTGCGAGTAGGCGGCGTTTGGCGGACCGACCAACTCGACCCACTTCTCGCGGATGGAGTGTTCGAGCGAGTCATGGCTGATGCGGTATTTGACCAGCAGCTCGTCGATCAACGTGCCGAGGTCGTGCGTCTTGCGGTGGCGCGCCTTGCTCTCGTCCTCCGGCATGCCGCGGAAGGAGGCGATGAGGTTCTCGACCTCGTGGCTGAACTCTTTTGGCTCCTTTGCCATCGCCTATCTCGGCTGGGACCGACGCTCATGCTCGTAAAGCCGGCTATAACGCACGAACGCGCCGAAAGCTGTCGCCCATGCGATGTAGAGGCCGGGAAAACCATCCAGGAACCCGAGTCTCAGCACATACGCGCGGAAAAAACGCCACGCCGGCCGAAACACCGCGGCACCGAACGAGAAGCGCCCGCCCTTGGCCATCTGTTGCTGGAGGAACAGGTCGGCGAACGGATTGATCTTCGCCACGTGGCTGCTGAGCGTCGGGAACGAGTAGTGATGCAGGTCGCCGCGCAGCGTCGCGACCGGACCGTCGACGTGCATGTGCTCGTGCACGAATTGGTCGCCGCCCCATCGGCAATGCGCGCGGTTCACGAGGCGGGTGTTGTGGTCGGGATACCAGTCGCCGTGCGTGATCCAGCGGTCGATGAACCACACTTTGCGCGGGAAACGCGCGGCGTGAAACTTCCGGTCGTCGCCGCGCGCGAAGAAAGCAACGATCTCCTCGCGCAAGGCCGGCGAGACCTCTTCGTCGGCGTCGAGGCAAAGCGCCCACGGCTGTGTGCAGCGATCGAGCGCGAAGTTCTTCGTGTCGCGATAGCCGCGCCACTCGGTTTCGAACACGAGCGCGCCGTGGCGCATCGCGACTTCCGCGCTCGGATCGGTCGTGTTGTTGAGCACGACCACGATCTCCGCCACCCAGCTGCGCACGCTCTCGAAGCAGCGCGGGAGGTTATGGGCCTCGTTGCGGGCGATGACGGAGACGGAGATGGGCAGCGGTTTCGACACGTTCGGCGAAAGGAGGGCACATCCCCGGCGGCATGGCAACGCGGCTGTGCGGAAGTGGGATCGTGGGCGTAGGGGCGCGCCTGGAGCGCGCCCGTCGGAGGTCCGCTGCTTCTCGGGCGCGCGCCAGGCGCGCGCCTGCAAGCGAAGAAACAAGCGGACAATTCTGGTCCGCTCCCCGCGGGCCAAGAAAGGTTTTACTTCGCCGGCTCTCGCGCGAAGCTGCGCCGGATGTCCGTTGCGATCGTCATCCCGGTGCTCAACCAGCTCGCCTACACGCAAGGCTGCGTGCGCTGCCTGCAGCCGGCCCTCGCGGCCGGCGCGAAAGTGATCGTCGTCGACAACGGCTCGACCGACGGCACGCGCGAGTGGCTGGCGACGCAGCCGGCGTTGACCGTCATCCGCAACGAGCAGAATCGCGGCTGCGCGCCGGCGTGGAACCAAGGTGTCGCCGCCGCAGGAATATTGCTTAATAAGCAATTTTCCTCCCCGGGGACGGCTTCACCAATCTTGCGTAATACGCAAGAAACGTCCGAGACGCCGGGTTGGGTGGTGGTGTTGAACAACGACGTGCTGCTGCCGGCGGGTTGGCTAGCGGCGCTGCTGGGCGCGGCGGAGCGGCACGGGCTCGACCTCGTTTGCCCGGCGATGCGCGAGCGCGATCAGAACTACGATTTCGAGAGCTACGCGCGCGAATTCGCGGCGCGGCTTGGTGGCGTGGTCCGACGCGACGGTGCGCACGGCGTCTGTTTTGCGGTGCGGAGCGCGGTGTTCGAGCGGATCGGCGGTTTCGACGAGGCGTTTCGCATCGGGCAGTTCGAGGACGCTGATTTTTTCCGCCGCGCGCGGCTGGCGGGTTTTCACATCGGAGTGGTCGGGGCGTGCTTCATTCACCATTTTGGGTCGGTCACGCAGGATGCTCTCAGCGATACGAAGAAGCAGCGGCCTTACGAGGCGGAGAACCGCGCGCACTTCCGCAAGAAATGGAAACTTGGCTGGGCGCGACGTCGCTGGGAAAAGGCGATCGACGGTCTGCGGGCGTGGTGGTGGCGGACGACAGAGCGCGCCCGCTTCGGCCACACGCTGCACGAGAAGTGGGATGGCGAGCGGTTGCGGTTTTATTGAGTAGCGCCGGGCGTAGCGGGGATTGCCTGGAGGGCGACGCTCTGTCGTCGCCGGATTTCGCGCGGGCGGGCAATTCGCGGATCACGGCGACGACAGAGCGTCGCCCTCCAAACAAGCATGTCGGAGCGCTCACCGTCTGGAGGCGAGTCAGCTCACCGCCGCGCGCACTGCGTCGATCACGCGGTCGACGGTAATGTTGCGCACGCAGTGGTTGTGATACGAGTCCTCCGGCAGGCATTGCCCGGGTGAGACGCAGTTCACGCACGGGAGCGGCGGCTGCAGCGTGACGTGTCCGGCGCCGACCGGTTGCCATATGTTCATCGGCTGCGAGCCGAAGAGTGCGATCACGCGTGTGCCAACGGCGGCGGCGACGTGCATCGGACCGCTGTCGTGGCACACGAGCGCCGGCGCGGCGGCGAAGAGCGCGGCGAGTTGAGTGACGCCGAGGCGTTGCTCGAGGCGAATCGCGGGCGAGCGCAGATGACGGCAGATCTCGTCCACCGTATCTTGCTCGCCCGGGCCGGCGACGATCGCCGTCGTGACGCCGAGTTCGGCGTGCAGCGTGTCGATGACCTCCGCGTAGTTTTGGGCGGGCCAGATGCGCCAGGCGCTGCGCGAGCCGGGATGCACGAGCAAACGTGCGCCGCGCAGCAGATCGCGCGCGGCGGCGACTTCGTTGGTGCGTGGCACGAGGCGGGTTTCGTGAGTAACGACTGGCACGCCGATTTGCTCCAGCGTGTGCAGGTAGAGGTCGGTGATGTGCCGCGCGGCGAGAAACTCGCGCGGCACTTCCACTGCGGAGGTGTAGAGTCCGGCGAAATGCAGACGCTCACCGTGGCGGACGGTCGCGCGAACGCCGGCGCCGGTGGCGCGGGCGATGACGGCGGTCTTGTCGCGGTTGTCGAGATCGAGCACGTGCGTGAAGCCCGCGCGCCGCACCCGCCAAAGAAAGCCCGGCCACGCGGCGGCCGTTTGTGGAAACAGCCAGCGTTCGTCGACGTCGGGGTTGAGTTCGAGGATCGGCGCGTAGGCGGGCTCGCACAGCACGGCGAGGCGTGCGGTGGGCCAGTGGAGCCTCAGGTTGCGCAGGAGCGAGCCGAGCAGCACGATGTCGCCGAGGTAGCGGCGACGGATGACGAGAACGTGCGGAGCGGCGACGGCGGCGGGCACGCGCGGATGATGCGCGGCGGAGCGGCGGGGCGGCAATCCCACATTGGCTGACTAGAAGAGCGTTGCGCGCACGCCGGGGGATTCAGGCCACAGTTCGAGGGCGACGCGCCGCTTTTCGATCGAGCGGCGAATATTTTCAAACGGGCGTTGCACGGAGTGGCGCACACGACACGCCAGTTGCCAGCGCGAGGGCAGTTGCCGGGCGAGTTCGGAGGCGGGGGCGAGGCAGGGTGGGTGGCGGCGGCCGGCTTTGCGGAGATAGTGCATGGCGCGGAATTGGATCAGCCGGTAGTCGAACTCGCTCAGGCCGGCGGCGGCGCGCTTTTCGCGCGTGTCGATGAATTGCGCCATCAGTTGCAGCGTTTCGAGTTGGGCGACGGCGCTGTCGAAGTTCACGCGCGATTGCTGCGCGTCGTGTCGGCGAAACGCGACGAGCGGATCAGGTGTGTGGGCGAGATCGCCGGTCTCCAGCAAGTGCAGCCAAAGTTCGAGATCGACGAGTTGCCGGTAGTTCGGAGCGAAGCCGCGGGTGAGCGCGTCGCGGCGCAAAAGCACGGCGGATGGCTCGCCGATGACATTCTGGTTGGCGCGAAAACAGCGGCTGATGACGTCGCGGCCGGCACGCAGTTCGGCGCCGCCGAGGGGATTCCAGAGATCGATGGCGCGCGAGTCGGCGTCGATCACGCGGCGGGCGCAGCTGGCGAGGGCGGCGCGCGGATGACACTCGAGGAGTTCGACCAGTTGCGAGAGCGCTTGGCGCGAGCAGAAGGCGTCGTCGCCGAAGAGGAATTTCACGTAGCGGCCGCGCGCTTGCTGCAGGCACCAATTCCAATGCGCGACCATGCCGAGGTTGCGCGGGTGCTGATGAATGCGCAGACGGGGATCGACGTTGCGATAGCTGGCGAGCGTGCCGGCGGTGGCATCCGTTGACGCATCATCGCTCACCAGCAACTCGAAGTGCGGGTAATCCTGTGCGAGGACGGACTCGATCGCTTGCGGCAGGAAGCGCGCGTAGTTGTAGGTGGGGATCAGAACACTGACGAGCGGGCGGCGGGAGGAAGCGGCGTGGTTCACCCCGCCTCCGACGCGGAGAAGTGAAAAGTGTTTCCCGGTGCAGTGGGGCCGGAAAAGGCCAACGGCGACTTATCGAGGAAGAAGGCGAGCCTGAGTGCGACAAGACCTGCGAATTGGGGGACGAAAAAAGTTTTGCGCGCGTCCGCGTGGGGGCCCGCAGGCGCGATGCTTCCTAGCCGATCGGCCCGGAGCCGGCCTGGCGGTCGTAGAGCGATTTGTAGAGCGCGTTGCCGGCGTAGAGCGCGGCGTGATCGCCTTGCGCGACGACGCGGCCCTGATCGAACACGAGGATCATCGACGCGTCGCGGATCGTGCTGAAGCGGTGCGCGATGATCAGCACGGTTTTGCCGACCACGAGGTGGCGGAGCGCGTCCTGCACGGCGGCTTCGCTGTCGGAGTCGAGCGCGCTGGTGGCTTCGTCAAGGATGAGGATGGGCGCGTTGCGCAGGAAGGCGCGCGCGATGGCGAGGCGCTGCTTCTGGCCGCCGGAGAGCAAGGCGCCGCGCTCGCCGACGATGGTGTCGTAGCCGTGCGGCTGCTTCTCGATGAATTCGTGGGCGTGCGCGGCCTGGGCGGCGGCGATGACCTCGTCGCGCGTGGCGCCTTCGCGCCCGAGCGCGAGGTTGTTGAAGATGGTGTCGTTGAAGAGGACCGGCTCCTGCGAAACGAGCGCGATGTTGCGGCGCAGGTCGGCGAGGCGCATGGCACGCACATCGATCCCGTCGATCGCGACGCGGCCGGCCGCGACTTCGTAGAAGCGCGGCACGAGATTGGCGAAGGTCGTCTTGCCCGCGCCGCTCGGCCCGACGAGCGCGCAGACAGTGCCGGCGGGGATGCGCGCGCTGACGTGCGAGAGCGCTGCGGCTTGTCCGCCGGAGGCGGATGAATCGCCGTAGGCAAACGAAACCTCCTCAAACGCGAGATCACCGCGCAGGCGCGAGACGGCGACCGGTTGCGCCGGATCGGCGATGGTGACGGGTTCGTGCAGGACGACTTCGAGGCGGTCGAGGGAAGCCTCGCCGCGCTTCATCTCGCTGTTGAGCGCGCCCATTTTTTTTACCGGCTCGTAGGACGTGTAGAGGGCGCTGATGATCGAAATGAACGTCGCGAGATCGACGCCGCTGCCGTAGGCATAAACGAGGGTGAATGCGATGCCGCCGGCGGAAATGACTTCGATCGCAGGCGTCAGCGCCTGCGCGTATTTCGTGATCTTCATCTGCGCCGTCACGAGTGCCGAAGTGCCGGCGGCGAAACGCTGAGTCTCGCGTTCCTCGAGACTGAAGGCGCGCACCTCGCGCGCGGCGGAAAGATTTTCCGAGAAATGCGAGGTGACGTGGCCGAGGCGCGATTGCATATCGGCGGCGCGCTTGATGACTTTCTTGCCGATGAAGCGGATCGGCAGCACGACGAGCGGAACCGCGGCAAGGCACACGAGCATCAGCGCGACGCCTTGCGAGGTATAGGCCAGGTAGCCGACGGCGAAGATCGAACCGATGAGCGTGGCCGGTTGCTTGATGCCATCGTTGGCCAGCTGGGTGAGAGTAAATTGGAGCTGCGCGGTGTCGGCGAGGCCGCGCGAGATCAGGTCGCCCGTCTGCTTGCGCTGCACGAACGACAGCGGGAGCAACTGGAGCTTGCGGAAGTAATCGAGGCGGATCGCCTCGAGGATGCGCACGCCGGCGTATTGGGTGTAAAAGCTGTTGAGGTAGCCCGTGACCGCGCGCAGCAGAAACACCATCGGTATGCACGCCGCGATGAGCACGACGGTGGACATCGGGAGTGCGCCGCCCTGCCGGTCGAAGATCGGAGGGAAGACGTATTTCACGAGCAGCGGGATGCCCGCGCCACTCGCCACACCGTAGAGCACGCCGTAGCTGATGGCCTTCGCGATGGGGCCGCGGACCTGCTTGAGGTAGCCGAAATACGGGCGGAAACGGCGGATGTTCATGGGCGCGGCGGAAAGGGTTAGTCCTTCGCCGCGCGCACGTCGAGTGCGTCTCTCAGGCCGTCACCGAGGAAGTTGAGCGAGAAGAGCGTCAGCGAGAACACGCCGCCGGGGAACACGAGCAGCCACCAGTATTCCTCCATTTTTTCCGCGCCGTCCTTGATCAGCGTGCCCCACGAGCTCATCGGCGGCTGCACGCCGAGACCGAGGAAGCTGAGGAACGCCTCGAGGAGCATCACGGCGGGAATCGTCAGCGTCGTGTAGACGATGATCGGCCCGAGGATGTTCGGGATCATGTGGCGGAGGACGATGCGGACATTGCCGTAGCCGAGCGAACGGGCGGCCTCGATGAATTCCATTTTCTTCAGCGCCATGACCTGCCCGCGGACGATGCGGGCCATTGTCAGCCACTCGACGGCGCCGATCGCGACGAAAAGCAGGATGATGTTTCGACCGAAGAGCACCATCAGCAGGATGACGAAGATCGTGAACGGCAGCGCGTAGAGGATGTCGACGATACGCATCATCACCGCGTCGATCTTGCCGCCGTGATAGCCCGCCGCGGCGCCGTAGAGCACGCCGATCGTCAGCGCGACGAACGTGGCGCAGAGCCCGACGCCGAGCGAGATGCGACCGCCGTAGAGCATGCGCACGAGCAGGTCGCGGCCGAGCGTGTCGGTGCCGAGCCAGTGCTCGGCGGAGGGCGGCGTGGCGCCGAGATCGAGGTTCTGGTCCTGGTAGGAAAGCTGGAAGAACAGCGGCGCGAAGACGCACAGCGCGCTCAGCACGAGCAGCGTGGCGCCGCCGAAGACCGCGAGTTTGTTCTTCTTGAGGCGATGCCACGCATCGGCGCCGAGCGAGTGGCCGGTATCGGCTTCGGCTGAGGCGTCGGCGACGGGAGGGATCGCGGATGAGGAGGGAGTCGCCACGGAATCAGGTGCCCACGGAATACACGGACGACACGGACGGGGTTTGGCCTGCGAATTCACGCGAATGGGCGCGAATGAAAGGCGGCAAAGCACGAGAACCACGAAATACACCAAACACACGAAAGGTCGGACCAAGGAGTTCCGTTTTCGTGTATTTCGTGTGTTTCGTGGCTTCTAAACTCATTCGAATTTCAGCTTCGGGTTGAGCCAGACCTGCACGAGGTCGACGACGAGGTTGAGGCCGACGATCAACGCGCCGTAGAGCGCCACGACGCCCTGCACGACGAAGAAGTCGCGCGCGAAGGCGCTGGTGACGAATTGGCGGCCGATGCCGGGCACCTGGAAGATCGTTTCGATCACAAACGAGCCGGTCAGGATGCCGGCGATGGCGGGGCCGAGGAACGAGACCACCGGCGCCACGCCGCCGCGGAGCGCGTGCTTGAAGATCACGCGCGCCTCGGTGGCGCCTTTCGCGCGCGCGGTGCGGATGAAGTCCTGGTGCAGCACGTCGAGCATGCCGGCGCGCGTGAGGCGCATCACGTAGGCGGCGTAGACGAAGCCGAGCGTCAGCGCGGGCAGGATGCGATCGGAGGGATCATACCAGCCGGACACGTTTACCCAGCGCAGGTAAATGCCGAACGTCAGGGCCAGCAGCGGGCCGAGCACGAAGGTCGGCACGCAGATGCCGAACATGCCCACGCTGCTGCACAGATAGTCGAGCACCGTGTTGCGCTTCGCCGCCGCGGCGATGCCGAGCGGCAGGCCGAGCGCGAGCGCCACCAGCAGCGCCCAAGCGCCGAGCTCGAGCGAGACGGGCAGGCCTTCGGCGATGATCTCGGTGACGGTGCGGTTGGTGTATTTGAACGACGGACCGAAATCGCCGTGCGCGAGTTTGCCGAGGTAGTTGAGGTATTGCCGCCAGAGGGGCTGATCCAGGCCGTAGTGCGCCTCGATGTTGCGCAGGATTTCGGGCGGAATCGCTTTCTCGTTGGTGAACGGACCGCCCGGTGCCAGCCGCACCATGAAGAACGTCGCCGTGATGATGACGAGGATCACGGGGATCGTCTGCAGCAGGCGGCGGAGGACGAAGCGGAGCATTTACGGAGGACGGATGACCGAGGACAGAGGACGGATTACAGAGGACAGATGACGGGAGGTGGTGGCCAGACGGAAAAATTCAGCGGATGACCACGAAACACACCAAACACACGAAAAATCGACCCACGGAATACACGGAACACACGGAAGAATTCTCGCGGAACGGAGCTTCCGTGTGACCCGTGGATTCCGTGTGGGCAGTGCGGCTCTTGGTCGCCGCCGGGGACGGCGGCGACCACCTCGGAGAATGCTACTCGGATGATTTGGTCTTCATCATCGCGTCGCGCTTCGGCTTGAACTCGTTGCCGTCGCGCCATTGCGGCCAGGTGGTGCCGTTGGCGATGCGGAGGCCGACCTCGACGAGGAACGCGGTGTCCTGTGCGGCGCCTTCGAAAGTCCACTCGGGCTGCACTTCGTCGCCGGGCTTGTGGTAGCGGTTCGCGATGTAGTCCTTCACGTTTCGATCGGCGAAATCGGCGGGCTGGCCGATGTAGCTGCGACCGTTCTTCGGGTAGTAGGAAGGCACGCCGACCTTCGCGAATTCGAAGTGGTCGCTGCGGTAATAGGAGCCGAACTCCGGATGCGCCTCCGGGCCCATCGTGCGGCCCATGTCCTTCGCGACGGCGATGCCGACGTCGTCGATTGTCGACGCGCCGAAGCCGATCGTCGTCATGTCGCTCGTCGGCCCGAACTGGTTCGCGCCATCGATGTTGATGTTCGCGAGTGTCTTGTTGAGCGGGTAAAGCGGGTTCTCGGCGTAGTAGCGCGAGCCGAGCAGGCCCTTTTCCTCGGCAGTGACGGAGAGGAACAGGATGCTGCGCTTCGGACGCTGTTCCGGCGGGAGCTTCGCCATGACCTCGGCGATCTCGAGAAGGACGGCGCAGCCGGCGGCGTTGTCGGCGGCGCCGTTGTAGATCTGGTCGCCCGCCAGCTTCGGGTCGCGGCCGAGGTGGTCCCAGTGGGCGGAGTAGATGACGAACTCGTCCTTCAACTTCGGGTCGGAGCCGGGGAGCAGCGCGACGACGTTGCGCGAGGCGACGTTGCGCAGCTGGTTTTCGACGACGAACGAGGCTTTCGTTCCGAGCGTGATCGGGCGGAAATCGCGGCGCGCGGCGGCTTTCTTGGCGACGTCGTAGTCGAGGCCGCACGAGGAAAAGAGGCGGCGGCCGGCGTCGAGCGTGAGCCAGCCCTGCATCGCGACCTTGCCGGCGTTCTTGTCGAGCGCGCTGATCTCGAAATTCTCACGCGCCCACGAGCCGGTGACGACGGCGAAGGGATACGCGGCGGGACCGGTCTCGTGCACAATGAGGCAAGCGGCGGCGCCTTTCTCGGCGGCGATCTCGTATTTGTAGGTCCAGCGGCCGTAGTAGGTCATGGCCTTGCCGCCGAAAATTTTGGGGTCGAGCTCGCCGGTCGCGGGATCGGTGACGGGCGGATCGTTGATGAGCATGACGACGGTTTTGCCGCGGACATCGACGCCCTTGTAGTCGTCCCAGCCGAACTCGGGCGCGACCACGCCGTAGCCGACGAAGACCACATCGCTATCCTTGGCTTCGACGCGCGGCTCGATGCGTGCGGTGACGCCAACAAAGTCGTTGATATTGGTGAGCGTCGTCGTGACGCCGTCGCGGACGAACGAGAGCGTGGGTGCCGACGTGATGCCGACGAGCGGGGCGTTTTGCAGGAAGCCGCCCTCGGGATTGCCGGGTTGGAGGCCGAGCTTCTGGAACTCGCCGACGAGGTAGGCGATGGTTTTGTCCTCGCCGGGCGTGCCGGGCGCGCGGCCTTCGAACTCATCGGAGGCGAGGACCTTCGTGCGCTCGAGGATGCGGGCGGCGGAGGTCGGGTGGGGCAAGGGCTCAGCGGCCAACGCGCTCGCGGTCGCGAGCAGGAGACCGAGACCGATCATGACGGGAAGGTGCAGGGGCATGGTGTGTGTGGTGTGTTCGGAAAAGAAAACGGCTTCGATCAGTGCTGCTTGGTGGCGGCGCCAGCGAGGGACGCTTCGCGCGCGGCCTTGAACTCCGTGCCGGGTTTCCACTCGGGCAGCGCGTCGGTGTTGGCGACCTTGACGCCGAGGGCGAGGAGGAACTTCGCGTCGGCGGCCGCGCCGCCGCAGGTCCAGTCGGCTTTCACTTCGTCGGTAACCTTGTGGTAGTCGTTCACGAGATAGTTCAGGCGCAGCTTTTCGCCGGTGCCGGGCGGTTGATCGACGAAATCCTTGCCGGAGCGGACGAAGAACGCGGGCACGCCGACCTTGGCGAACTCGAAGTGGTCGCTGCGATAATAGTAACCCTTCTCCGGCTCGGAGTCGGGACGCAGCACGCGGCCCTGCGCGCGCGCGATCTCGGCGGCGTAGTCGTCGAGCGTTGACGGATTGCGGCCGACGACCTCCAGGTCGCGCGTCGGGCCGTAGGCGAGGTTGGCGTCGAGCGGCTCGATGTTGAGGTTTGCGACGGTGCGCGCGAGCGGATGGAGCGGATTGCGCGCATAGAACTGCGAGCCGAGGATGCCTTTCTCCTCGTAGGTCGGGGCGAAG
The DNA here is from genome assembly GCA_041906465.1 of Candidatus Didemnitutus sp. Classification (GTDB taxonomy): domain Bacteria; phylum Verrucomicrobiota; class Verrucomicrobiia; order Opitutales; family Opitutaceae; genus Didemnitutus. The sequence continues at coordinate 320,138 of JAYRJE010000002.1, forward strand.
AACAGCAGCGAGCGACGAGGGCGCTCGGCGGCGGGCAGCGACGCGGCGACCTCGGCGATGTCGAGCATCATGGCGACCGAGATGGCGTTGTCCGCGGCGCCGTTGAGGATCTGATCACCGGTCAGCGCGGGATTGCGGCCGTAGGCGTCCCAGTGTGCGGAGTAGACGACGAATTGGTCGTGCAGCTTCGGATCGGAGCCGGGCAGCAGCGCGACGACGTTGCGCGAGGTGACGCTGCGCACGGTGTTGGCGACGGAGATCTGCGCGCGGACGTTCAGCGGGACGGGACGGAAATCGCGGCGCGCGGCGGCGGCTTTGAGCGTCGCGTAGTCCTGGCCGGCGGCGGCGAAGAGCTGGCGCGCGGTGTCGAGAGTGATCCAGCCCTCGACCGCGACGCGTTGGAGGCTCGCGGCGTCGGAGCCGACGTCGAACGTCTCGCGACCGGAGCCGGCGGCGATGACGGCGAACGGATAACCGGCCGGGCCGGTCTCGTGCACGATGAAGACGGCGGCGGCGCCGCGCGCGGAGGCGCTCTCGAACTTGTAGGTCCAGCGGCCGTAGTAGGTCATCGCGTTGCCGCCGAAGATCGCGTTGTCGAGCTGGCCGGTTTTCGCGTCGGCGATCGGCGGGTCGTTGATGAGCATCACGACGGTTTTGCCGCGCACGTCGACGCCCTTGAAATCGTCCCAGCCGAACTCGGGTGCGGTGATGCCGTAGCCGACGAAGATCACTTCGCTGTCTTTCAAATCGATCTGCGCCTGCCGGCGGCGCGACAGCGCGATGAAGTCGAGGCCGACTTGCGGCGTGAGCGTTTGCGTGCCCGCGGCGAACGTGAGCGCCGATTTCGAGGTGAGGCCGGTGGTCTTGACCTCCTGCACGTAGGTTCCGTCGGGATTGCCGGGCTGCAGGCCGAGTTTTTTGAACTCGGCGATCAGGTAGGCGACGGTCTTGTCCTCGCCCGGCGTGCCGGGCGCGCGGCCCTCGAATTCGTCGGATGCGAGCACCCTCGTGCGCGCGAGAATGCGCTCCGCGGAGGGGGCGGGCGTGTCGGCGGCGAGGGCAGTTGCCGCTGATAGTAGAATGAGGCCGACGAGGGCGCCGGGGGCGTGCGTGGGCAGGGCGGCGAGTCCCTTCGCCGCCGAGAACGCGGCGCGGAGCGGAGTCCGCGCCCTACCTTTACCGAACAGTGACATCTTCATAGAATCGATTCCAGAGCGCATCCTGGCGCCAGCCGGAGACGCGCGGGACGACGAGGTAGTCCTGCGCGTTGAAGTAGAGCGGCACGACCGGGAGCTCGGCGAGCAGAACCTCCTCGGCGGCGCGGTAAAGCGCGGTGCGGCGCGAGGGGTCCGTTTCGCGGCGAGCGCGCTGCGCGAGTTCGTCGTAGCGGGCGTTGCTCCAGCGTCCAAAGTTGCCGGTGGCGCCGGTCGTCAGCTCGTCAAAGAGCGCGGCGGCATCGTCGTAGTCCGGAATCGCGGGCATGAGCGCGATGGCGAAGTCGCCGGCGATCACGGCGGCCATGTGCACCTTGCCTTCGCGTTGGACGATGGCGGTTTCGATGCCGAGTTCGTGCCGCCACATTTGTTGGAGCGCCTCGAGGATCGCGGGGTTCACGTTCCAGGCGGCGACTTCGAGCTTGGGAAAACCTTTGCCGTCGGGGAAACCGGCTTCTGCGAGCAGGGCGCGCGCCGCGGCGGCGTCCGGACGGAGTTGCGCCGTCGCCGTGTAACCGCCGAGGCCGGGCGGAATGAAACTCAACGCGGGGCGCTGCGCGCCGCGGAGGACGTGGCGCACGAGCGCGTCGCGGTCGAGCGCGAGAGCGAGGGCGCGGCGCACGCGGACGTCGTTGAGCGGCGGACGCGTGGTGTTCAGCGCGAAGTAGCGGGTCTCGTGTAGCGGTTGGCGGCGCAGGATGGGCGGCGCGTAGTGCTCCAGCTTCGTGAACGGCACAGCCATCGTGATGTCGACTTGCGCGGCGCGGAAGGCGCGTTCTTCCGTGTCGCCGCTGTCGTAGACCTGATGGCGCACGCCGGTGAGTTGGATGCGGCTGGCGGCGTGGTAGCGCGGGTTGCGTGTGACGAGCACGTGCTGGCCTTTGCGCCATTCGGTGAGGACGAACGGACCGTTGCCGACGTAGCGTCCCGGCTCGGTCCACGTGCCGTCGCGCGCGGCGGCGCCGCCGGAATTTTCCACGCTGGCCGGATGCACGGGCAGCCACGGTCCGCTGGCGGCGAGGGCGAGCAGGTGCGGCGCGGGTTGTTCGAGCGTGAGCACGAGCGTGCGCGCGTTCGGGGCGGCTACGCCGATCTGCGCGGCGTCGGCGAGTTGGCCGCGGTAGAACGCGGCGGCATTTTTCAGGACAAAGAACAGCGGCGCCTTCGGCGCGCCGAGGGCGGGCGTGAGAGCTCGGCGGAACGAATAAACGAAATCGGCGGCGGTGACGGGATCGCCGTTGGACCAACGAGCGTCGGCGCGCAGGTGGAAGGTCCAGGTGCGGCCGTCGACCGAGGTTTCCCAGCGCTCGGCGACGCCGGGAAGCGGTGGGCCGCCGTCGGGATTCGGGACGACGAGGCCTTCGGTGAGCGTGCGGATCAGGAAGAACTCGTCCGGCAGCGTGGCGAGGTGCGGGTCGAGCGTCGCGGGCTCGCTGCGCTGGCTGAGGCGGAGGAGTTGCGCGGTGGGCGGCGCTGTGGTGGCGGACGCGGAGGGCGAGTCGCGACGCGAGCAGCCGGTGGCGAAGGCGAGAAACGCGGCGGCGACGGCGAGGCAGAGGACGGAAGGTAGGGCGGCGAGTCCCTTCGCCGCCGCGGCGTGCGGCGCGGAACGGAGTCCGCGCCCTACCGGTTCTTCACGGCGCGAGCGACACATGCCGATAGTCCATGTGATCCATCGGATTTGGCAACCACCCCTTCACCGACGGCGAGCACAGGTAGACGTGCGTGTTGAAATAAACCGGAATGCAGGGCGACTGCTCGAGCATGAGGAGTTCGGCTTGCTGGAGGAGTTGGCCGCGGGCGGTGACGTCCGCGGTGGTCATGGCGCGGTCCATGAGGGCGTCGTAATCGTGATTGGCCCAGGCGGTGTGATTGTTGCCGGCGTCGCTGCGCCAGAGGTCGAGGAAGGTCGTGGCGTCGAGGTAATCCCCGACCCAGTCGCCGTAGAGGAGCTGGTAGTTGCCGGTGCGGCGGTTGGCGAAGGCGACTTTCTTCTCCTGGTTGACGATGGCGACGTCGATGCCGAGATCGCGGCGCCACATCTCCTGGATGGCTTCGACGACGAGGCGGTGGATTTCGGAGTTGTCGTAGGTGATCTCGAGCGTCGGAAAACCTTTGCCTCCGGGGAACCCGGCGTCGGCGAGGAGTTTCTTTGCCGTGTCGACGTCGCGCGCGGGAAGGGCGGGCACGGGATACTCGGGCGTCTCCGGCGGGACGAGCGAGGGGGCGGGGCGCTGGCCGCCGCGGAGGACCTTTTCGACGATGAGCGTGCGGTCGATGGCGAGTGCGAGGGCGCGGCGGACGAGCGGATGGTCGAGCGGGGGCTTGCGGGTGTTGGCGCGGAAGAAATACGTGCAGAGATACGGGTCGATGCGCAGCGAGTCGGGCAACGACTCGCGGTAGCCGGCGATCTTGGAGAGCGAGAGGCTGTAGGTGATGTGCAGCTGGCCGGCGCGGAAGGCGCGCTCCTCGGCATCGACGCTGTCGGTGGGGTAGAAGACGATGGAGTTGAGTTTCACGTGCTCGCGGTCCCAGTAAGTCGGCGAGCGCTCGACGACGAGGCGCTGGTGCGACGTCCACTCCTTCAGATGAAACGGGCCGCTGGTGACGATGTGCTCGGGACGCGTCCACGCGTTGCCGCGCTGGTAAGCGTTGCCCACGGCGGCGACAGCGCGGACGTTGACGGGACGCCACGGGGAGTTGAGCAGCACCTGAAGAAAATACGGGGCGGGCGCCGTGAGTTGGACGACGAGCGTGCGCGTGTCGGGCGCGGCGAGGCCGACGGCGGAGAAGTCGGATTTGCCTTTGTTGAAGGCTTCGGCGCCGCGAACCATGTAGAGCATGTAGGCGTAGTCGGCGCCGAGCGTGGGCGTGAGGATGCGCTTCCAGGAATCGACGCAGTCCTGCGCGGTGATGGTTTCGCCGTTGGACCACTTCGCGTCGGCGCGCAGGCGGAACGTGTAGGTGAGGCCGTCGGGGGAGACGTCCCAGCTCTCGGCGAGCGCGGGGACGGGCTTCAGGGTTTTCAGATCGAAGCTGACGAGCGGTTCGAAGAGCGAGTGGAGGACCTTGGCTTCACCGACGCCGGTGACGAGGTGCGGGTCGAGGTCGCTTGGGTCGGAGCCAATGCCCAGGTGCAGCGTGCCGGTGCGGTTGCCGATTTGGACGGGAGTCTCGCGCTTGGAGCAAGACGAGCCGAGGGCCGCAAAGAGGCACAAGAAGGCGCAGAAAAAGAAACGGGTCGAGCTAGGCGCGCAGTCTGTCTGCGCTCGAACGGCTCGCGCATGGAACGGGCGCAGCAAGACTGCGCCCCTACAAAAGTCAGTGTGCGTGGGCATGGAGAAACTCAGGCGCGCTCGATCAGCGCGACGGCGTGGGCGGCGATGGCCAGGCCGCGGCCGATGTCGTCGCTGCCTTCATTGGTTGTGGCCTTCAGGCCGACGCAGTCGACGGGCAAGCCGGTCGAGCGAGCGAGCGCGGCTTTCATGTCGGCGAGGCGCGGGGCAATCTTCGGGCGCTCGGCGATCAGCGAGGCGTCGATGTTGGCCGGTTTCCAACCGCGTTCGCGCAGGGCGGCGACGACGTGTTGCAGGAGCACTTGAGAGTCGACGTTCTTCCAACGCGGATCGGTGTTCGGGAAGAAATGGCCGATGTCGGGGAGCGCAGCGGCACCGAGGAGCGCGTCGCAGATGGCGTGGGTGAGGGCATCGGCGTCGGAGTGGCCGTCGAGGCCGAAGTCGCAGTCGAACGTCACACCGCCGAGCACGAGCGCGCGGCCTTTGACGGTGCGGTGGATGTCGTAGCCGTGACCGATGCGGAGGGAAGACATGAGCGCGACGGGAGATTGAGGGTCAGAAGGTCACCACGAAAGACACGAAAGAACCAGGGTGGCCCACGGAACACACGGAAGATTTTCGCTGCCCGTCATTCTGAGCAGAGCGAGGAATCCAATTGGGCGCGATCGTGTGCATCCCTTTGGATTCTTCGCTCCAATCCAAAGGCACCTTGCGACGATCATTCAGCGCCCTGACTGAGCAGAAACTCGACGTAGGCGAGATCGTGCGGCGTGGTGAGCTTAGGGTTGGCGTGCGGGTTTTCGAGGAGCGCGACGGGGTGCTTCAACAGCTCGACGGCGGCGGCGTCGTCGGTGAGCCGCTTTTTCTTCTCGGCGGCCTTGGCGTAGGCACGGCAGATGAGGTCGCGGGAGAAAACCTGCGGCGTCTCCATGGCCCAGAGCTGTTCGCGGTTGAGGCCGCGCAACATGCCTTCGCCGTGGTGCTCCTTGATCGTGTCGGTGACGCGGTGTGCGAGCACGACGGCGTTTTCGCGACGGACGATCTTGTGGAGCGCGAGGAGTTGCTCCTCGCGGACGAGCGGGCGGGCGCAGTCGTGGATGAAGACGTATTTCACGTCCTCGGGCAGCTCGGCGAGAGCGGCGGCGACGGAGTCCTGACGCTCGGCGCCGCCGGGCACGAAGAGCGTGGGCGTCGGCGCGTAGGCGGAGAGTTCGACCATCTGGCGCTGGTCGCGGTAGGTGACGACAAAGAAGTCGACCACGCCGCTGCGGTAGAACGTGGCGGCAGAGTGGGCGAAGACAGCCTTGCCGGCGAGCGGGGCGAGGATCTTGTCGGGCACGGCGCCGGACATGCGGCGGCTGCTACCGGCGGCGAGGAGGATGGCGGCGGTGCGGCTCATGCGGGGTAATTAAAAGGGAGGTTGAACGTGTGAGTGAGGGCGACCGGAGAGGTGAGACCGGTCAGGCGCCGTTGAGTTCGGCGAGAATCGCGCGTGCAGCGGCGGCGGGATCGGCGGCCTTCAGGATCGGGCGGCCGACGACGATGTAGCTCGAGCCGGCGCGGGCGGCGTCGGCGGGAGTCATGATGCGCTTCTGGTCGTCGCTCCCTTGCTCGCTCGCCGGGCGGATGCCGGGCGTAACGAGTTGCATGTGGGCGGGGAGCGACGAGCGGAGCAGAGAAACTTCGAGGGGCGAGCAGACGAGTCCGCGCATGCCAGAGTCGGCGGCGAGGCGGCCGAGGCGGGCGACTTGCTGCTCGGGGGCGACGCCGACGCCGATCTCGGCGAGGCCGGTGGCGTCCATCGACGTGAGCACGGTGACGCCGAGGAGGAGGAGATTCGGGTTCGTCTTTTGCTGGGCGGCGACGGCGGCACGCATCATTTCGCTGCCGCCGGCGGTGTGCAGCGTGAGCATCTTGATCGGCAGCGGAGCGAGCGACTCGACGGCTTTCGCGACCGTGTTGGGGATGTCGTGGAGCTTGAGGTCGAGGAAGACCTCGAAGCCCATCCCGGCGACTTCACGCACGTAGTTCGGCCCGTAGGCGGTGAACATTTGGAGGCCAATCTTGACCCAGCGGAGCTGGCCGCGCAGTTGGCGGAGGATTGGGGCGGCTTCTTCGCGCGTGGGGACGTCTAGGGCAAGGATCAGATCGCAGGGCATCGGGTGCGGAGCGGGGAATCACTAATGAACACTAACGGGCACTAATCAAAGAGAGAATTCGCTGGAGGGGACCGGAAGGCGAAGACGGGGAAACGCGGTGAGTTTCGGCTAGAGACTGCACGGCACTGTGCCTAACTGGGAAGACGCGCAATGAATGTGACCGTTTTCAGTCCGGCGAAAATCAATCTGTTCCTCGCCATCACCGGCCGACGGGCAGATGGGTTTCACGATCTCGTTTCCGTCGTGGCGCCGCTGGCGTTTGGCGATGAGCTGACCGCGGAGGACGGAGAGCGGAGGACGGAGGACGGAGGACCGAGGACGGAGGGCGCGGGGCGGTTCACGCTGGCGTGTGATGCAGCTGACGTGCCGCTCGATGAGACGAATTTGGTTCTGAGGGCGGCGCAGCTGTTCGCGACGACGACGGGTTGGAGCGGTGCGGCGCATTTTCGGCTGACGAAGCGCATCCCGATGGGCGCGGGGCTCGGTGGTGGCAGCAGCAACGCTGTGGCGGCGATGCGGGCGCTCAATCAACTGGCCGGCGGGCGCGCGAGCGAGGCCCAACTCGAGGCGATGGCCGCGCAGCTCGGGTCGGATTGCGTGCTGTTTTTGCGCGATGCGCCCGTCGTGATGCGTGGGCGCGGCGAGCAAGTGGAAAGTCTGGCCGCCGCGGCGGCGACGCGCGTGCGCGGGCGGCGCGTGTTGGTGTTCAAGCCGAGTTTCGGCATCGCGACGCCGTGGGCCTACGGCCGCATGATCGCGCGGGGCGGTGACTATCTCCCTGCGGCTGACGCGGAGGCGCGGCTGGCGGCGTGGATCGCGAGTGATGCGCCGGCGGAGGAACTGCTTTTCAACAATATGGAGCCGGCGGCGTTCGAGAAATTCGTCGCCCTGCCGGTGTTGTTGCAAAAATTGCGCGAGGAGTTCGGCCTCTCGCCGCGCATGAGCGGCAGCGGCAGCGCGTGTTTCGCGCTCCTGCGCGACGACCAGCCGGCGGCGCCGATAATCACACGGATCCGCGCGGCGTGGGGCGAGTCGGCGTGTGTCTTTGAGACGCGACTGCGTTAGTTACGCATTGACCGGATTTCTCCGCGCTTCGTTAATCATCGGACGCACATGGACGCCCGCGGCAAAACCGAGACAGTGATCCGGGGCATTGCTGCGTCGCGCGGCATCGCCTACGGGCAGGTGTTTCTGTATTTGCAGAGTGAACTCGAGGTGCCGCGCTATCAGGTCGATCCGACCAAGCGCGTGCCCGAAATCGCGCGGTTCGAGCAGGCGTTGGTGACCACGCGCCAGCAGATCGCTGCGATCCAGCAGCAGGTGCGGAAAAATCTCAGCGAGGAGGAGGCGCTCATCTTCGACGCGCACCAGATGGTGCTGGAGGACCAGGCGCTCATCAGCGAGACGATCCGCGAATTCGAGACGACGGGGTTGAACATCGAGACGTGTTTCAACGCCGTCGCGCAGCGCTACATCCAGGCGTTCGCCGAGATCGACGACGAATATCTCCGCGAGCGCGCGGCCGACATCAAAGACGTTGCCCGCCGGGTGCTGCACGTGTTGCTCGGCCAGTCGGCGATGAATCTCTCGGAACTCGTCGAGAAACGCATCATCGTCGCGCACGACATCACGCCCTCTGAGGCGGCCGGCATCGACCGCAGCGCGGCGCTCGGCATCGTGACTGACACCGGCAGCCGCACGAGCCACGCGGTGATCGTGGCGCGCTCGATGAAGATTCCGGCGGTCGTCGGCGCGCGCGACCTCACCCGGCGCGTGCAGGACGGGGACTGGCTGATCGTCGACGGCTACGAGGGCATCGCCATCCTGCATCCGACGCAGGCCACGCTCTTTCGTTACGGGAAGATCCAGAAGGAAAAAAGTTCGTTCGAGTCGCGCCTGCTCGCCGCGAACGAATTGCCCGCGGAGACGCTCGACGGCGTCCGGGTGACGCTGCGCGCCAACATCGAGAAAGCCGACGAGGTCGCGCTTGTCCGCCAGTATCGCGGCGAGGGCGTGGGTCTTTACCGCACCGAGTATCTCTACCTCAGCTCGCATCACCTGCCGAACGAGGAGCATCAATACGCGAACTACCGTGCGATTGTCGAAGGGCTCGCGCCCGCGCCGGTGACGATCCGCACACTCGATATCGGCGGCGACAAGCCGCTGCCCGGCAACCCCGAGTTGATCGGTCCCGAGGCGAATCCGTTTCTCGGCTTCCGCGCCATTCGCATGTGCCTGGAAAACCCGGAGCTGTTCAAGGAGCAGCTGCGGGCGATCCTCCGCGCCAGCGCGCACGGCAAGGTCGAGATCATGTATCCGATGATCGGCTGTGCCGACGAACTCGAGCGCGCCAATGCCCTGCTGGACGAGGCCAAGTCGGAGCTGAAGGAACGCGGGCAGGCGTTCGACGAGAAAGTGCCCGTCGGCACGATGATCGAGATACCGAGCGCGGCGCTGGCGGCCGACACGCTCGCGCCGCACTGCCAGTTCTTCAGCATCGGCACGAACGACCTGATCCAATACCTGCTGGCGATTGACCGCGGCAATAACCGCATCGCGCACCTCTACGATCCGACGCACCCGGCCGTGCTGCGCGTGCTGAAGCAGGTCATCGATGCCGCGCGTTCGAACAATCTCAAGGTGAGCGTTTGCGGCGAGATGGCGGGCGATCCGATCTACGCGCCGTTGCTCATCGGCCTCGGCGTCGACGAGCTGAGCATGACGCCCCCGTTGCTCCCGGCCGTGAAGTATCTCGTGCGCGCCATCAAGTTCTCCGAGGCGCAAAAACTCGCCGCCGATTGCCTGGCGCAGACCGACACGAAAAAGACGGCGGCGCTGGTCGAGGCGTTCTACGAGAAGCACGTCGCGGCCGAATAGCGCGCGATCGCCGCTCAGGCCGCTGGCAAGCGAGCGGTGAAGCGCGCGCCGCGCCTGGGCTCGTTGGCCGCAATGAGCGTGCCGCCGTGATTCTGCACGATCGCTCGCGCGATCGCGAGGCCGAGGCCGGTGTGGCCGGAGCCGCCGGTGCGGGCGTGGTCGCCGCGGTAGAACCGTTCGAAGAGGTGCGGCAGGCGTTCCGGCGGGATGCCGGGGCCGTCGTCGACCACGGTCAGAGTTGCGCCGTCGGCGTCGGTGGCGCAGCTGACGCGCACGGAGCCGCCGGTGCGGTCGTGATGCTGGAGCGCGTTGGCGACGAGGTTGGACGCGAGGATGGAAAGCGCCGCGGGATCGCCGAGGCAGGCGGCGGGCTGCAGGTCCGTTTCGAGCGCGAGCTGGCGCTCGGCGGCGAGCGGGCGGAGATGCTCGACCGTGTCCCGGAGCAGGGCGGCGAGGTCGCAGCGCTCGCGCGGGGCGTTGGCGCCCGCTTCCTGCCGCGCGAGCAGGAGCAACGACTCGGTCAGCTGGCGCATGCGTTCGGCAGCGGTCTGGCAGGTGGCGAGCGCGGCGCGGTATTCCTCGGGCGAACGCTCGCGCTTGAGCGCGCGTTGCGTTTCGGCGAGGAGGATCGTGACCGGCGTTTTCAGTTCGTGCGAGGCGTCGGCGGTGAACTGCTTCTGGCGTTCGACAGCGGCGTGAAGGCGGTCGAAGGTCGTGTTGAGGATGCGGCCGAGCAGGTCGAGTTCGCTGTCGCCCCCGGAAGTGTCTATGCGCTCCGCGAGGTTGCCGTCGGCGATGCGCGTGGCGGTGCGGCTGATCGCCTGAATCGGACGGATGGCGCGGCCGGCGAGCCACCAGCCGCCGAGCAGGCCGAGGGCCCAGACGGCGAGTCCGGTGAGGCCGAGGGAGAGCGCGAAGCGTTTCATCTCTTCGCGTTCGGGCGTGAGGTCGGCGCCGACGATGCTCGTGATGCCTTCGGGATTCCGGTGAATGGTTTCGCGGCGGTCGCCGAGGGTGCGCCAGTCGTCGTTGAAGGTCTCAGGCGGGAGCGGTTGCGCGGCGAGATCGGCGGGCAGATTCGGCGAGCGGAGCAGAACGCGTCCGTCGACGTCGCGGAACACGAAGTAGGCGTAGCCGGGCTCCGTGCCGTGGAACAAGGAAGCCGCGGCGGCCGGGATGGCCGGATGCGGGCCGCGCAGGTATTCCATGACACGTGCGGGGGAGAAGGGCTCGGGTTTGCCGGTGGAGGTCGACGGAGGCAGCGCTTCGACCAGACTGCGAATCAGTGTGCGTTCGGACTGGATGATCGCGCGGTCGGCACGGCGGAGCTGGTTGGTCCAGGCGAGCCGGTAGATGGCGCCGCAAAAAGCGAGGATGACGCCGAGCAGCAGGACGGCGTGCCACGCTTGGACGCGCCAGCGGATGGAGTGGAGGAGCGAGCTCATTCGATGGCGTAGCCGTGGCCGCGGCGCGTGGTGATGAAATCGCGGCCGAGTTTTTTGCGGAGGTTCGAGACGTGGACGTCGAGCAGGTTGGAGAGCGTGCTGTCGTTCTCGTCGAAGAGGTGTTCGTAGAGTTCGGTGCGGCTGACGACCTGGCCGCGGTGCAGTGCGAGGTATTCGAGCAAGGCGTATTCGCGGGCGGTGAGCACGACGTCCTCGCCGGCGAGCGTCGCGCGGCGGGCGGCGGTATCGAGCGCGAGGTCGCCGATGGCGACGACGGATTGCGTCTGACCGGTGGTGCGGCGGATGAGCGCGCGGAGGCGGGCGAGGAGTTCGTCGAGATCGAACGGTTTGGTCAGATAATCGTCGGCGCCGAGGTCGAGGCCGCGCACGCGGTCGGGCACGGCGTCGCGAGCGGTGAGCATGAGCACGGGAGTGCGCCGCGCGGGGCGGAGGCCAGCGAGGACGCCCCAGCCGTCGAGCTTGGGCAACATTACGTCGAGGACGATGGCGTCGTAGGCGGTCTCGCGCGCCTTGAAGAGGCCTTCTTCGCCGTCGGCGGCGGTGTCGACGGCGAACTGCTCCTCGCGCAGCGCAGCGGTGAGACTGCGGAGGAGAAGCGGATCATCTTCGACGAGGAGGACGCGCATGCGGGAACTCACTCATGCCGCAGGGCGTTGATCGGATCAAGCCGCGCGGCGCGGCGCGCCGGGGTTAAGCCGAACGCGATGCCGACGGCGGCGGAGAAGATAAACGCGATGACGTTGATCTGGGTGTTGAAGACGAAGCCGACGCTGATGAGCTGCGCGAGGCCGGCGCAGAGGCCGACGGCGAGCAAGATGCCGATGAGGCCGCCGACGCAGGAGAGTGTGACGGCTTCGACGAGGAACTGCAGCAGGACCTCATGCGCCGTGGCGCCGATGGCGAGGCGAATGCCGATCTCGCGGGTGCGCTCAGTGACGGAGACGAGCATGATGTTCATGATGCCGATGCCGCCGACCATGAGGCTGACGCCGGCGACGGCGGCGAGCAGCATGGTCATCATCTGCGTGGAGGAGCTGAGCGTCTCGGCGATCTGACGCGTGTCGAAGACATTGAAATTATTCTCCTGGTTCGGCTGCAGGTTGCGGCGCGAACGCATGAGGCGGGTGATGTCGGCGATGAGCGCGTTGCTGTCGGCGCCGTCCTGCGCGGAGATGCTGATCTGGGTGATGTCGTGCGTCGTGGTGCGGCCGACGAGGCGGCGCTGCAGCGTGGTGAGCGGCACGATGAGCGTGTCGTCCTGGTCGCCCATGCCCGCCTGGCCCTTGCTGGCAAGGAGGCCGATGATCTCGACCGAGGCGCGACCGACGCGGAGCTTGGCGCCGATCGGGTTTTCGTCGCCGAAGAGTTCCTTGCGGACGGTTTGGCCGATGACGGCGACGGCGGCGCCGGTCTTCAGTTCGGCTTCGGAGAAGAAGCGGCCTTCGGCCAGCGACCACTTGTTGATGGTGAAATAGTCGGGCGTGGAGCCGGTGACGTTGGTCGCGCGGGCGTTGTTGAGATAGATCGTGCTGAGCGAGGTCGAGCGGATCGGCGCGATGGCGGCGATGCCGGCGACTTGTTCGCCGAGAATGACGGCGTCTTGCTCGGAGAAGTTGGGCACGCCGGCGGAGGAGGCGCGCGGGCCGAAGCCGGCGCCGGGACGGAGCATGAGCAGGTTGCTGCCGAGCGAGGAAATCTGCTCGCGCACGGCGTTGGTGGCGCCGTCGCCGAGCGTGACCATGGTGATGACGGCGCTGACGCCGATGATCACGCCGAGGACGGTGAGGAAGGCGCGGGTGAGGTTGCGGCGGATTTCCCGCACGGCGATGGCGAAGGCGTTCCAGATCATGGGAGGCGAGGAGTTAGGCGGCGGCTCGGCGGTCGGATTCGATGAGGCCGTCCTTCACGCGGACGACGCGTTGGGCGTAGGCGGCGACGTCGTCCTCGTGCGTGACGAGGATGATGGTGATGCCGCGCTCGGTGTTGAGGCGGACGAGGAGATCCATGACGTCGCGCGTGGTGGACGAGTCGAGGTTGCCCGTGGGCTCGTCGGCGAAGAGCGTGCTCGGCTCGGTGGCGAGGGCGCGGGCGATGGCGACGCGTTGCTGCTGGCCGCCGGAAAGCTCGGCGGGAGTGTTGCGGAGCTTGTCGGGCAGGCCGACGGACGCGAGCGCGGCGCGGGCGAGTTCGTGGCGTTCGCGGCGCGGGATGCCGCGGTAGAGGAGCGGCAGCTCGACGTTTTCGAGCGCGCTGGTGCGGGCGAGGAGATTGAAGCCTTGGAAGATGAAGCCCAGTGCGTGGCGGCGGAGCAGCGCGCGCTGGTTGGCGTCGAGCCCCTCGACAGCGATGCCTTGGTAGAGATACGAGCCGGTGGTCGGCGTATCGAGGCAGCCGAGGATGTTCATCAGAGTCGATTTGCCGGAGCCGCTCGGGCCCATGATGGCGACGAACTCGCCGCGCTGGATCGTGAGATCGACCCCGCGCAACGCTTGGAACGCGGCGTCGCCGGTGCCGTAGGTTTTGCTCAGCTGGCGGAGTTCGATGAGAGGAGTGTCGGCGGCGGAGCTCATGACGCGGGCGAGTTGAGGCGGAGGATGACGGGCGCACCTTCGGTCAGGCCGTCGGCGGAGACTTCGGTGTAGCGACCGTCGGTGAGGCCGAGTTTCACGGAGACGGCGTGCGGCTGGCCGTCGCGCAACACCCAGAGGCGGCCGGTGCCGATGGGAAGTTTCTCGGCGTTGGTGTCGCCTTTCGTGCTGCCTTCGCGACGTGGCGGCATGGGCGTGAGGCTTTGCACGAAGGATTTTTTGGCGGCGGTGGTGGCGGGCGCGGCGGAGGCAGGATCGAAGCGCAACGCGGCGGCTGGCACGAGGAGGACGCCTTTCGCCTCGGCGACTTTGATGTCGGCGGTGGCGGTCATGCCGGGGCGGAGGCTGAGGTCGTCGTTGGAGACTTCGAGGTTGGTTTCGTAGGTGACGACGTTGTTGGTCGTGGTGGAGCCGTAGGCGACGCGCGAGACGCTGGCGCGGTAGGCGCGGTTGGGCCAGGCGTCGACGGTGAAGCTGGAGTTGAGGCCGGCAGTGACGCGGCCGATGTCGGCTTCGGCGACGGTGACCTTGAGCTTCATGTGCTCGAGGTTCTCGGCGAGGACGAAGAGCTCGGGGGCGTTCAGCGAAGCGGCGACGGTCTGGCCCGGCTCGACGCTGCGCGTGAGGACGATGCCGTCGATCGGCGACTTGATGACGGCTTTGCCGAGGTCGTTTTCGTTGATGCGCAGCTGGGCCTCGGCTTGCGCGACCGAGGCTTGGGCGCTGAGCAAGTTGGCGCGAGCGCGGGTGGCGGCGGCTTCGGCGGCGTCGAGGTCGGACTGCGAGGGCAGCTTGCCGCCGCTGACGCGGTGGAGTTCCTGCTGACGTGTGAGCGTGGCGGCGGTTTCCTTGACCGTGGCCTCGGCCTGCGCGACGGACGCTTGCGCGGCTTTGAGCGCGGCGCGGCTGCTCTCGGCCTGTTGGGCGACTTTGGTGGTGTCGAGTTTGGCGAGCGGCTGGCCCTTGGTGACGCGGTCGTTGATGTCGACGTAGACCTCGAGGATGGTGCCGGAGAGTTCGGAGCCGACGGTAACTTCGTTGGTCGGTTCGAGATTTCCGGTGGCGGTGATGGTCAGGCCGAGGTCACCGCGGTGCACGGCCTCGGTGGCGTAGGTGGGGCCCTGGTTTTTCGCGGCGCGGGCGCGGCTGATCCAGAAGCCACCGCCGAGCACGAGGACGGCGGCGAGAGCGATCAGGACATAGCGGGATTTTTTCGCGGAACCGGGACCGCCGGCGTTGATGACGGCGGCGAGGTTGGCGGGTTGTTGGGAAGAAGAGGTGGGCTTCATGGCGATGAGTGAAAAGGGTTCAGGAATTGGTCCAGCCGCCGCCGAGGGCTTTGTAGAGCTGGATGTGCGCGGTGGCGCGGTCGGCGTTGGCGGTGACTTGTTGCTGCTCGACGCTGAGCAGCGTGCGCTGGGCTTCGAGGACGGTGAGGAGGTCGGCTTGGCCGGCTTGGTATTGCAGCTCGGCGAGGCGTTCGGCTTCGCGTGCCGCGGTGACGGCGGTGTCGAGGATGGCGAGGCGCTCGGTGTTGCGCTGGACGGTGACGAGGGCGTTTTCGACTTCGGAGAGCGCGGTGAGGACGGTGGATTCGTAGGCGATGAGGGTCTGGCGCTCGACGGCGCTCTGGACCTGGATCGTCTGCTGGATTTTTCCGCCGGCGAAGATCGGCGCGGTCAGGCTGCCGAGCAGGCTGGCCACGGTGGACTCGGGCGAGAAGAGCTTGCCGGCTTTCAGCGCGTCGACGCCGAGGGAGCCGGTGAGAGCGAGCGAGGGGAAGCGCGCGCGCTTGGCCGCGGACGTGCGGGCGGCGGCGGCTTCGACCGCGCGGGCGGCGGCGCGGACGTCGGGGCGTTGGCGCAACGTGTCGGCGGGGATGCCGGTGGCGAGCGTGCTGGCGACCGCGGGCACGGTGGCGGATTCGCCGAGCAATGCGTCGAGCGCGCCGGGCGTTTGGCCGGAGAGCAGCGCGAGCTGGTTGCGCGTTTGCGTGACGGTCTGCTGCAAGGTCGGCAGCGAGGCACGCGTCTGCTCGAGCGTGCTGACGGCCTGTTGCGTATCGAGCGCGGTGACGGTGCCGGCCTGCTCGCGCCAGCGCGTGAGCTGGAGCGTTTCCTCACGCGAGGCGAGGTTGCGGCTCACGATGACGAGCTGCGCTTCGGCGGAGCGGAGCGTCACGTAGGCGGTGGCGACTTCGGCGGCGAGCGAGGCTTGGGCGCTGCGGAGATTCTCCTCGGTCTGCGCGAGGTCGGCGGCGGTGGCGTCGAGCGTCTTGCGGTTCTGGCCGAAGAGGTCGATCTCCCAGCTCGCGTCGAGCGTAGCAGAGTATTTTTCCGCGCGCGTGGTGACGTCGGTCGTGCGGTTGTTCGTGCGCGAGCCTTGACCCGAGGCCGAGACGGAGAGCGACGGCAACAGCGTGGCGCGCTGGACGCCGTAGCGGGCGCGGGATTCCTCGATCTTGGCGATCGCGGTGCGAACGTCGGGGCTGGATTGCAGCGCGCCGGCGATGAGGCGGTCGAGGATCGGGTCGTGGAACTGCTGCCACCATTGCGCGAGCACGGCGGCGTCAGTCGAACCCCCGGCGGGCGCTTGTTGCCACGCGGTCGGGACGGCGGGTGTAGAGCGTGGGGAGTCGGCGGCGATGGCGCTGACGGATAGAAGCGCCAAGGCGGCGAGGAAGAAGGGAGGACGCGGGATCGGCATGGCGGGCGGAAATGTGCGCCTACTGTAGCCGAGCGAACCTTTAGGGAACGTGAAGGGGTGGAAAATTTCCGCGTCGAGCGGAGATTTTTGCGCCGGTCGTGTCGGGGTGCGGAGTAGGGGGCGGATTGCGCGCGGTTAGGGGCGTTCATACCGCGAGGTGCGGATTGATGCGCGGGCGACGAAGTGATAGCCATATGGTCCGTCGGCGGCGATTTGCAGCAATTTGGAGAACCCCACCATGGCTCACATCAAAGCGAAGGGCACGATCGGCATCCTCACGGGCGGCGGCGACGTGCCAGGACTCAACCCCGCGATTCGTGCGGTCACGATTCGCGCCCTGCGCGAAGGCTACAAGGTCATCGGCATCCGCAAAGGCTGGAGCGGACTCATTACGATGATCCGCGACAAGGAGCACGACAACGGCGAGTGCTACGTGCACCTCACCGAGGAAATCGTCAACCGCGCCGGACGCACGGGCGGCACGTTCCTGCACAGCTCGCGCACGCGCCCGAGCCACGTGCCGAAGGCCAGCGTGCCGGAGCACCTCAAGGCGACCTACAGCGCCGAGATCAACGACCTCACGCCCGAGGTGCTGAAGAATCTCGAGTGGCTCGGCATCGACCACGTCATCCCCATCGGCGGCGACGACACGCTCAGCTACGGCGTGCACCTGTTTCAGAACGGCGTGAAGGTGATCGCGATTCCGAAGACCATGGACAACGACGTCCCCGGCACGGACTACTGCATCGGCTTCAGCACGTGCGTCTCGCGCACGATCAGTCTCGTGAACACGCTGCGCACGTCGGCCGGCTCGCACGAACGCTTCCTCGTCGTCGAGGTGTTCGGCCGCTACGCCGGCTTCACGGCGATGCTGCCGACGATGGCCGGTGCGGCGAACCGCTGCGTGATCCCCGAGTGGAAGTTCAACATCGAGCGACTCACCGAACTGCTCGTCTCCGATCGCGTGAACAACCCCAGCAAATACTCGATCGTGCTCGTGTCCGAGGGCGCGTCGTTCGAAGGCGAGGAGATGGTCTTCGAGAGCGCGGAGAAGGACATGTTCGGCCACGCCAAGCTCGGCGGCATCGGCGACATGGTGGCGTCGCGCCTCAAGGACCTCTCGCCGAAATTCAACAAGGGCAAAAAGGTCGAGTGCATCAACCAGCGCCTCGGTTACCTCGTGCGCGGCGGCGATCCCGATGCCGTCGATTCGATCGTGCCGATGGCCTACGGCAATCTCGCGCTCGACCTCATCATGCAGGGCATCCACGGCCGGCTCGTGGTGTTGAAGAACGGCCGCTACGACAATCTGCCGATCGAAGTCATCACCTCGACCAAGAAGCTCGTGAACGTGGAGAAGTTCTACAACACGGACCGGCTCCGTCCGCAGTATCGCAGCTTCGAGATGCGGCCGCAGTTCATCATGACGAGCGATTGAGCGGATAGCGGCGGCTCCTCGCGTGCACTATTAAAGAGCAGGCGAGGATGTCTGCGCTACTTTGGCGGCGAGGTAGGGCGCGGACTCCGCTCCGCGCCGCCGCATCCGCGTGGTTTGCGGCGGCGAAGGGACTCGCCGCCCTACCTAAGCTCAGCGCGCGGCCTTCAAGCCGCTCGCCAGCAGCGTCTCGAAGCGCGGTTCGACTTCCTCCTGCGCGACCGTGGTGACTTCCACTTTCTGAAAGCCGGCTTTCTTGAGGAACGCGTGCAGTGCGCTCTCCTTGAAGCCCAGCCAGAGGTCGCCGTAGAGTTCGTGCGCTTTCTCGAAGGCGTGTTCCTTGAGGTCGAGCACGAGCAGCTGGCCGCCGGGTTTCAAGATGCGGAAAGCTTCATCAACCGCCCGCTGCGGGTGGGCGGCATGGTGGAGCGCCTGCGAAAGGATCGCCAGATCGACCGACTTGTCTGCGAGCGGGACCTCTTCGATGTCGCCGAGTTTGTAGCTGAGATTTGCCAGGCCGTTTTTCTTGGCCAATTCGGTGCCAACCTCGACCATCTTCGGCGAGCTGTCGATGCACCACACGCGCTCGGCGCGGTGGGCGAGGAGCTGCGAAACGAGACCTTCACCCGCGCCGAGATCGGCGACGGTGATCGCGGGCACGAGGCGGAGTGCGAGGTGGCCGAGCGCTTCCCAGGATCGGCCCGGGCAGTAGCCTTTGCCGAGGCGGCCGGCGATGAGGTTGAAATACTGTTCGGAAACGCGGCGCCGACGCTGGAGCACGCGGTCGAGATTCTCCCGGTCCTCCGCCGACTCCGGCAGCTCCGCCACCGACTCGCAGGCCGCGCGGAGCAGCGCGAGTTGCTTGGGCGGAAGCGTGGTGCGGAGCGAGTAGAACGCCTTTTTGCCCTCGCGGCGGTCCTGCACGAAACCGCCCTGGCGCAGCAGCGCGAGCTGCGAGGAGATGCGCGATTGGGCCATGCCGAGAATGTCCTGTAATTCGGCGACCGACAGCTCCTCCCGGAGCAGGAGCGAAAGCACGCGCAGACGCGTCGGATCGGAGAGAATTTTAAGACTGTCCCAGGAGTCGGTCATGAGCGAACGCAGGCTGAAGTCCGGCTGCGCGCGGTGCAATCGCGCACTGTGGGGCGCTCAACCGAGCCATTTCGAGACCAGCAGCACGCCCTGCCAGAGCCCGAGCGTCATGATGCCGAGGCCGGAGACGACGTGCATCACGTGCAGCGTGCGCGCGTGCAGGCGGTCGCGAAGGGCGCCCGCACCGAAACTGAGCAGCAACCACCACGCGGCCGAGCCCAGGAACACGCCCGATACGATTTCGAAAGCGTGGAGCAGACTGGTGTCGGTTTTGCCGAGCCCGACGCCGGCAAAAATCGCCACGAAGGCGAAAATCGTTGCCGGGCTGGTGAGCGTGAGCGCCAGCGTCGACGCATAGGCCGCCTGCCACGAGCGGGTCGGCGGCGGCGTGGCGGGGTCGACGGCGTCCTTCGCCGGCGGGGTGGTGAGCGCGGTTTTCAGGCCGAGGATCACGAGGAAGGTGCCGCCGAAAAATTGCAGCCACGATTCCATCCGAATCAGGAACGACGAGATCGCGGTCAGGCCCAAAGCGGCGACGAGTCCGTAGAGCGCATCCGCGGTGGCCGCGCCCAGTCCGGAGACCAAACCCGTGACGCGACCGTAGATCAGCGTGCGACGGAGGCAGAGAAAGCCGATCGGGCCGACAGGGACCGCGATGGCAAATCCGATGAGCAGACCTTTGAAAAACATCGGCGAATCCGGCGAAGATTCCGGACGCTGCGCTCGTTGACAAATCAAAAGGCCCGGCGGGAGAAAGTGAGCTCGAACACCGTGTGCGGCCTGGCAGCGACGGACCGATTCCAGGCAGCGTGCGGTTGCGAAAGTGGCGGGAGCTGGAAGCTCCCGCTACTTTTGACAGCGCGGCCGCACTGCGCAGCGACGCCGGCACTACGCGGGGCTGATGGCCCCGCCTCCACCGGCGTTTCACTCCTCGCCGTCGGAATAGTCGGCGTCGGTCGCGCGGAAGATTCTTCGCGGCTTGGGGAAGCCGAACTTGTTCGAGTCGGGATAGGCCCAGAATTCGTTGAGGGGATCGTCCGCGACGACGAAGTAGTGCAGGTCGGCGTCGCCGGTGTTGCGAAAACTGTGGCCTACCTGCGGCGCCGCCATCACGCAATCACCGGGTTCGACGGCGAACGTCGCGTCGCCGAGCCGGAATTCGCCGTGTCCTTCCACAAAGACGTAGAACTCCCATTGCAGCGCGTGCCAGTGAAACGGAAACAGCGTGGCACCGGGCGGCACTTTGCCCAGTTCGAGGTCGAAGGGGTGTCCGCCGGCGTGTTGCGGCGTGCGATGCTGCGCGCCGAACGCGAGCGAGATGCCGCGGAAGGAGCCGCGGTATTTGCCCTTCGGCGACTGCCAGTCCTCCCACGGAATGGCGTCGAGGTTGCGGCAGCGCGCGGAGAACGGCGTCGTCGGCGGCGGGAGCGTGGGTGCGGCAACGTCCGCATTGCGGGCTGTGGCCGCGGGGGCGCTGGCGGTGGGCGCGTCGTCTTCGCCAGCGAAATAGTCGACGGGCGTCAGGCGGAAGAAGATGCCGGGCGGGCGGAGGCCCCACTTTTGCGAGTCGGGATACCAGCAGGCGTCGAGCGGCGGGTTGTCTGCGACGATGAACACCTCGAGATCTTCGGTGCTGCTGTTGATCAGCTGGTGCGCCTCGTTGGGCAGATGAAGAAAGCAGTCGCCCGCGCGCACGGTGCGGCGTTCGTCGCCGACGCGCACAGTGCCGGTGCCGTGGCGCACGACGAACAGTTCCCACTGGGCGAGGTGGGCGTGGTGCGGGCAGACGGCGGCGCCGGGCGGAATGCGGCGCACCTGGAAATCGAAGGGATGGCCGCCGCCCTCGACGCCGACGTTGCGGATGCCGCCGAGGGCGAGAGAGACGTTTTTCGAGAACGAATGGAATTTGCCGGTCGGCGAACGTTGCTCGAGTTCGGGCACGTCGCGCAGATTGATTTTGCTCATGGCGTGGAGGCGGGACTTCGCGTGCGAGCATGCGCGAGCGACGGAGTTGCGCGCAAGCGCGCAACCCAGGTAGCAGAAAGGGGGCGCAGCGCGCACCGGGCGCGGCCGGGGCCGTTTTCGTCAACGGTCCGGCTGGCGGCAATGGAGGAAGGGCGGTTGGGGACAACCGCCCCTGCCGGCAATCCGTTTCGCTTTGGCGGGAAAGCGCGTCCGCCTACTTCAGCGCCGCGTTCGACGGGCCGCCGGCGCGGGCTTTCGCAAGCTCGAGTTCGCCCTGGCGGGCGTAGTCGATGGCCTCGGCGAGGATGCGTGCGGCCTCTTGCGAGGCGTGGAAGCCCATCGAGTTCTCCGCGTAGACCCAATCGAGGCGCCATTGCGCCTTGCGCTGGAGGTCGCGCGCCTTCGCGAGTTGGGCGTCGGTGGCGCCGGCTTTCTTCGCGGCCACCAAGGCATCGATGAGGCCGACCACGGCTTCCTGGCCACGGTCGAGGAGCTGGCGGTTGCGGTCCTGGATGATCGTGACGCGCGCGGTGAGTTCCTGCTCGGGCACGCGGTGGCAGGTCTGGCAGGCGGCGGCGACATTGAGCAGCGGCGAGCGGACGTGGTGGTTGCTGACCTTGATGGCGCCTTCGCGTTGATAAGGCATGTGGCAATCGGCGCAGGCGACGCCGCTGCGCGCGTGGATGCCCTGGCTCCACATCTCGAATTCCGGGTGTTGCGCCTTCAGGATCGGCGCGCCGGTCTCCTTGTGCACCCAGTCCTTGTAGCCGGCGTCGTCGTAATATTTTTCCTCCAGTTCGACGCGGAGGCCGTTGTCCCACGGGTGGGTGACGAGCTTCTGGTCGCCCTTGAAGTAATACTCGTTGTGGCACTGCGCGCAGACGAGCGAGCGCATCTCCTGGCGGTTGGCTTCCGTGTTCGGCTGGTAGGCTTCCTTGCGATCGCCCTTGCGCCAGCGCTCGATGCTCGGGAGGTGCGGCGTGGGGTAACTCGATTTGGCGAGGGCGCGCAGGCCGTTGAGGAAAGCCGGGCGCGAGACGCGCAGGTTCATCGTCTCGGCGTCGTGGCAGTCGATGCACGAGACGGGGTGGTCGACGAGTTTCGTGACCTCCGTGTAGGGCTGGGGCGAGATCACCTCGAAGCCTTTTTGGATCTGCTCTTCGCGGTGCTCCTTGCCCGCGGGGGCGCCGGCGGCGAGGCCGGCTTTGATGTAGGCCGGGATGACGGAGGCGTGGCACTGGAGGCACGCGCCGGGCTGTTTGAACTGGTGGACGCGCTCCGTTTCGCGTTGGTCGCTGAGCATGTAGGCGTGGCCGCGCTCCTCGCGGTAATCGATCGAGAAGGCGTAGCCGGCGAAGATCCGCCGCCAGACCGGATCGCGATCGAGGTGCTGGAACGCTTCGCTGCCGCCGTATTTGGTGAACTGCGTGTCGACGGTGCGGCGATAACTGTCGTATTGGCGCGGGTAGTTTTTGCCCCAGAGCACCGGATCGGTGGTGTTGTCGTCGACGCTCACCACCCGGAACACGTGCTGCGTGGCCTCGGCCTGACGGGCGACGATGTTCTGATAGAGCATCAGCACGGCGAACGTCGCGACGGCGAACAACGCGATGAGGCCGACGAAGCCGAGGATAGTGATGCCGCGAGTGGAGTTAAGGCGGGAGTTCATGGCAGAAGGAGGTTGGACCACAGATGAACACAGGTGGACACAGATCCAGAAACGGCGGAGGGCGCCCGCCGTTGGTCTGGGGGTTGTCGGCTAGCTGTGTGCATCTGTGTTTATCTGTGGTTAAGAAACTCAGTTCACCGGGCCGTGGCCGACGTCGCGGTGGCATTGGACGCAGTCGAGCATCTCGCGTTGCTTCCCGGGATGGGTGTTGATGGCGGAGACGATCTGCTCGTGGCAGCTGACACAGTTGCGCTGCAGCACGGTGGAGTTCTTCGGGCGGATCATGATCGGCTCGTGAAAATCCTGCAGGGTGAAACCCTTCGAGTGCCAGTAGCCGTTTTCCGCTTTGGTGAGGTATTTGCCGATGAAATCGTGCGGCGTGTGGCAATCGTTGCACGTGGCCACGGCGTGGTGCGGGGACTTCAGCCAGCCGTCGTATTGCTCACGCATGATGTGGCAGTTCACACAGGCCTTGGGGTCGTTGGAAAAATACGACAACCCGTGGGCGTAGTAGAAGGTGTAGGTGCCGAGGCCGGCGAACATGCCCATTACGCCCGCCAGCACGAGGACCAGAAAACCGTGTTTGCGCTGCAGCGGGGAGACCATCGCGGGCGCACTTTACGGGGAGCGGGAGCGCGGCGTCAAAAACTTCCTCGGCGCTATTTCATCTCCGCGGGAGTTCTCCCGATGTCATCGGGGAATTCCCGATGCCGCGAGGAACCGCGCGCGGAGGTTCAGCTCAGACAATCGGACGACTGAGCACCAGGCTCGCGAAGGGCAGTTCGGCTTGGACGCGCCAGCCGTCGGGCGGGACCGGTCCATAGCGCAACGTGCCGCCGAGTTCGCTGACGCGCCGCTCGATGTTGGCCAGGCCGTTGCCGTTGCCGGCGGCGCTGCGGTCGGTGCGCACGCCGTTGTTGCTCCATTCCAGGCGAAGAAAACCATGGGCGAGGGCGAAGCGCAGCGCGGCTTGCGTGGGGCGCGCATGACGGAGCGCGTTGCTGGCGAGCTCGCGGCAGATGAAATAGAGGTGGGTCTGCGCGTCGCGGGAGAGGCCGTCGAGCGCGCCCTCGGGCACGGCGAGTGTGAATTGGCAGCGCGCGAACTGCCGCATGTGCCGTTCGAGGCGGCTGAGGGCCGCATCGAGGTCGCGCTCGCGCAACTCCTCCGGCTCGAGGTCGAGGATGAGGTTGCGCAGGTCGGACGAGGCCTGCTGCAGCATGCCGTTGATGGCGGTGATCTGTTCCGGTCGCGGCGCCAGGCCCTGTTCGGCGCCGGTCTGCACGGCGGCGAGCTGCAGGCCGGCGGCATAGATCGACTGGATCGGCCCGTCGTGGATGTTGCCGGCGAGGCGCAGGCGCAGGGCCTCGTTCGCCTCCGCATCCCGCTTGGCGGAGTCGGGGTGCGCGCGCTCGAGCTGCCGGCGCATTTCCTCCTCGAGCATGCGGCCCCAGCGGAGCTGACCGGCGACGAGGCGCGCGATCTCGCCGAATTCCGTGCGGGAGTTGAGCAGGCCGGCGAGATGGGTCGGCACGCGACTCTCGAGACTGCGCGTGATCTGGCCGAGCGGACGCAGCACAAGAAACGCCACCACGCCAACGACGATCGCCACCGCGAGCACCGCGCCGATGCTCACGTAGACGACGCGCCGGATGAAGGCCTGCCGCGCGGCCTCGATGAGCTCGAAGTTGAAGCGGGCGTCGAGTTGCGCGAGCGGCTGGCCGTCGAGATCCGTGAGCGTCTGCCGGAAATCGTGGACCAGGCCGGCGCGGGAGAGTTTGGCCTGGATGGGATGGAGCGTGATGCGTGCCCCGAGGATGGTGTTGAGTTGCGCGAGCCATGGCTCATCCCAGCGACGACCGACCAGCAGGTAGCCGCGCACCGGGGTTTGGTGACGCCAGAATTTCGCGTCCTGAATCGCGGCGCCGAAGATTTCCCACAGCGCACCATCGACGAGCGTGAAGTAGCGGAAAGTGTAGCGATCACCGATGCCTTTGCGCAGCACC
Organism: Candidatus Didemnitutus sp.; assembly: GCA_041906465.1. Taxonomy (GTDB): domain Bacteria; phylum Verrucomicrobiota; class Verrucomicrobiia; order Opitutales; family Opitutaceae; genus Didemnitutus. The sequence goes on from JAYRJE010000002.1 coordinate 344,611, forward strand.
TCGGCGTTGGCGAAGGGCGCGGCGGGGCGGCGGAAGTCCTTGTCGATCGTGTGCAGGAGGGCGAGGTTCACGTCGAGCACCCAGACCGCGTCGCCGCCGTTGGGGATGCCGACGATGTTGTCGACGTTGCCCGCGGCCCATTGCTCGTCGGGCTTGTCCATGAACTTCACCATCTCATCCCACCACGCGTAACTGGAGACGAGCGATTCGAGACCGGCCCCTTGGATGCGCGTGGCCGCCTCGAAGCGCGCTGTTCGCTCCGCCGAGAGGTCGCGCATGAGGCCGTGGATCTCGTCGCGGCCCTGCTCGAGCACGATCCAATAGAGCGCGCCGAAGGCGGCGCAGACGAGCAGCGTGACCAGCGCGAGGCGGCTCAGAAGATTCATCGGGGTGACCGCGCGGAGGCTAGGCGGGGCCGCGCGAACGGGTCAATGCGGCTTGCGCGCGGGTGGGTTTGCCGCGGTTGCGGCGGCGCTTCGGGAGGGCGCGGCTCCGTCAGCGCCGTGAATGTGTGCGGCGGCGCGGTGAGGCGTCGCCGGTTTACTCCACCGGATTGCTCAGCGTGCCGATGCCTTCGATCTCGATGGCGATGGTGTCGCCGCGCTTGAGCCACACCGGCGGCTGGCGCGCGAAGCCGACGCCTTCGGGCGTGCCGGTGAGGATGAGCGTGCCGGCCGGCAGCGTCTTGTCGGCGGTGAGAAATTCGATCAGCGCGGGCACGTCGAAAATCATGTCCGACGTCGACGAGTCCTGCATCACGGCGCCGTTGAGCACGGAGCGGATGCGGAGCGCGTTCGGGTTTTTCAACTCGTCGGGCGTGACGAGCACCGGGCCGAGGGGGCAGAAGGTATCGAAGCTCTTCGCGTGGTTCCACTGGCCGCCGCCAAAATCGCGCTGCCAGTCGCGCGCACTCACGTCGTTGGCGCAGGTGTAGCCGAGCACGTAGTCGAAGGCGTCAGCGCGCGGGACATTGCGCGCGGATTTTTTCAACACGATCGCCAGCTCCGCTTCGTAATCGACGCGCGTGCTCGCCTGAATCGTCGGGATGCGGATGGGGTCGCCCGGATGCTGCACGGCGCCGGGCAGCTTCATGAACCACATCGGGCGGTCCGGCGGCGGGCGCTTTCCCTCGGCGGCGTGCTTGGCGTAGTTGAGGCCGATGCACACGATCGTCGTCGGCGCGACCGGCGCGAGGAGCTGGCCCGGCGTGACGACGCGGTCGGAGACGAGCCACGCGCCGAACAGATCGCCGTCGATCGCGCGGACGGAGCCATCGGGTTGCATCGCGGCGTAAGCGGGGCCGGCAGGGGATAGGTGACGGATGATTTTCACAGGGAACGGGGACGGCGTTGTCCGCGGATCGCGCGGATCAGCGCAGATGAGAAATCACAGCAATCTCACCGGAGGCAACGGAGGAAACGGAGGATCGAAATCGGCCCTCGCTGTTACCTCTGTTTTCTCCTGTGAGGTCGGTCCGATCCTTGGCGAGGTTGAGCTCCGTGTCCTCGGCTTGCGTTTCGCTTCGCGGCTCGCTCACTCGGCGGCGTATGGCTCCGCCGCGCCGCAAAAACATCTTCCGCCTCGCTCCACCGCCGCCGATGACGATCTATGTGCGCAACGGCTTTCTTCGTGCGCTCACCGACGAATTCGAGGCGCTGAAAGTGAAGCGCGCCGCGCTCGTCGAAGACAAAATGGAAGCGCACAGCCAGGGCGATCTGCGCGAGAACTTCGGTTTCAAAGCCGCGAAAGACGCCATTCGCGCCGTCGACCGCAAGATGGACGACCTCGACCGTTTCTATCGGCGCAACACTTTCATCGAAGTCGACCCCGCCGCGTGGCTGACGAAACCCACGGACTTCGTGCAGCTCGGGCACGTGATTAAAATCGAAAAGCAGGACGTCGGCGCGAAGCGGAAAGACAGTTTCAAGTTCCTTGTCGCGACCTACGGCGAGACCGCGACCGACGCCGAGACCAACATCGAGTGTCTCCCGCACAACTCCCCGCTCGCCGCCGCGCTGCTCGGTTTGAAGGTGAACACGCCGACCCAAGTCCAGCTCCCCGCGGGTCCGTCGATGCTCACGGTGCTCTCGATCCGCAATCCCACGCAAGCCGAGCTCGACCGCCTCCTCGCGCCGATCAAGGCGCCGGAGATGGAGGGTGAGGAGTAAAAGGGTAGGCCCGGAGAGTTTGACCACGAATGCTCCGCCTAACGGCTCTGCCTGAGAATGCCCTCCGCCTAATCGGCTCCGGTTTGAGTTCCGAGGAGCGGCTAATCGCCGCTGAGAAGTCGCGACGATGCGCGGTCTGATTGAACACGGAGGGCACGGAGGCCAGTCGTAGATCCAAAGCGCGATTAGCCCTTCGTCCGCGTTGCTTTGGCGGAACGGGGTGCCTGCTTGGTTGTCGCCGTCTCAAATTTCGCGCGATCTTCGTTGGCCACCAGCGGCTCTTTCTCGAAGTTGAGGAGTTGCCACAGTTCCATGCCGCATCCTTTGGCGAGCTTGAGCAGCGTATCCATTCCGGGGTTTGGCTTTCGGCCTGCCTCGGCGTGCTGGTAATATTTCGGGTCCAAATCTGCCCGCTCGGCGAATTGCTCTTGAGTGAGGCCTTGCGCCAGCCGGATTTGCTTCACGCGCGCCATCAGGCGCTTCGTTGTTTCGTTGACCACGCACGAACATAGCGGGCGAGGGTTTTCTCAAACACCGCCGATGGGTAGTGTGGGCTTTACAGCTACTTGAAGGTAGTGCGGGATGAGTTGCGCCTATGCCCGACCGTTCTGCTTCTGAGCGTTTGCCTCTGACTTCCGCCGATCCGCTTGCTCCGCGGTTTGAAGAGCTGAAAGCCCGGTTGCCGATGGCACTGACCGACGGGCGGATTGACCTCGAGAAGCTACGCGCGCTGCTCGGCGAGCAGGCGGCCAGCGGGCCGGAGCGCTATGGACTTTCCTGGGCGGGCAAGAGCGATGCGCTGAAGGTGCTGCGCCTCCTGACGACGGCCACGCTGCAACCGGCGCCGTCGGAGTCGGTGAAATGGGAGACCATGGGCAACGCGATCATCGAGGGTGACAATCTCGAAGTGCTGAAGACGCTGCAGCACGCCTATCACGGGAAGGTGAAGCTCATCTACATCGACCCGCCCTACAACACTGGCGGCGATTTCATCTATCCAGACGACTACGCCGAAGGTCTGGTGAGCTACCAGCGCTTTACGCGGCAGGTGAACGACGCAGGCCACAAGCTCACGACCAACGTCAATACGAGCGGTCGCTACCACTCGCGCTGGCTCACGATGATGTATCCGCGCCTCTACCTTGCGCGGAATCTCCTGCGCGAAGACGGCGTCATCTTCGTCTCCATCGACGACCACGAGGTGCACAACCTGCGGCTGCTGATGGACGAGATTTTCGGGGAGGAGAATTTCCTCGCCTGCGTCACGTGGCAGAAAAAATACGCGCCGGCAAACGACAAGGCCGATTTCTCCGCATCGCATGACTATCTCCTCGTTTATGCGCGCGTCCGACCGCGCGACGAACAGGGGAAGATCACTGCACTATTGGCTCGCGAGGCTCGCGATGAAGATATGAACGCGGCTTACGAGAACCTAGACGGCGACGAGCGGGGGCCTTGGAAACCGGGTGATTACACGTGCAACAAATCGGCAGACGAGCGTCCCAACCTGTATTATCCGATCAGAAATCCTCACACGGGAGACGAGGTCCTCCCCAAGCGCACGCGGGTCTGGGCCTACAGCCGAGAGGCGCACGAAGAAAATATTCGGGAAAATCGTGTTTGGTGGGGTGTCGGAGGCAAAAATAGAACACCGGCTTACAAGCGGTTCCTCTCGGAGGTGTCGGGGGTGGTGGCCCAAACGATTTGGGGATGGGAAGACGCGGGCCACAACGATGAGGCGAAAAAGGAGCTGCTTTCTCTCTTTCCCGAGGCGACTGAAGTTTTCGGCACACCCAAGCCGACGGCGCTCATCAAAAAGATTCTCCGGCTGGCAACCAAGACTGGCGGTTCTGATCTCATCCTCGATTTCTTCGCCGGCAGCGGCACGACGGCGCAGGCGGTGCTTGAGCTCAACTTGGAGGACGGTGGCAACCGGAAGTTCATCCTCGTGCAGTTGCCCGAGCCGACGGGACGCGCCGATTTTCCGACCATCGCCGAAATCACGAAGGAGCGCGTGCGGCGTGTCATCGCGCGTCTCGAACAGGAGCGCGCCGGCCGGCCCGAACTTTCGGCCGGGGCGCCGGGCGTCGATCTCGGGTTCAAAGTCTTCAAGCTGGCGGCGAGCAACTTTTCCGTCTGGGACCCGGCGCTGGCGTCCGCGCAGCCGGACCAGCTGGCGGCGCAGTGGCAGCTCACGGCGGACAATGTCCGGGCCGATGCGCAGGAGCAGGCACTACTCTACGAGTTGATGCTGAAGTGCGGCCTGCCGCTCTCGTCCCCAGTCGAAACAGTGGACGCCGCGGGTTGCGTCGCTCATCGGCTCGATGAAGGGCGGTTGGTGATCTGCCTCGCGCGCGAGGTCGCGTCGGAAGCGTTGCGTGCGATGATCGCGCTGCAGCCGCAGTCGCTGCTGTGCCTCGACATCGGCTTCAAGGGCAACGACGCACTCAAGGTGAACGCACAGCTCGAATGCCAGAGCCACGGCATCCAGTTCCGCACCGCCTGACGTGAGGCTCCATTTCGACGCGCAACAGCCGTATCAGCTCGACGCGATCCGCGCGGTCGTGGACCTGTTTGCCGGTCAGCCGGCGGCGGCCGGCAGTTTCGAGTGGCAGGCGAACATGCTGGAGCCCGAGTTGCTCGAAACGCTCGGCGTGGCGAACGCGCTTGCGCTGACGGAGTCGCGGCTGCTGGCGAATCTGCGCGCGGTGCAGGAGCGCAACAAGCTGTCGCCGGCCGAGGCGCTGGCGCAGGACGAAATTCTCGGGCCGCGCAACTTCTCCGTCGAGATGGAGACGGGCACGGGCAAGACCTACGTTTTCCTGCGCACGATCCACGAACTCCATCGCGCTTACGGCTGGAACAAGTTTGTCATCGTCGTGCCGACCGTGCCGATCCGCGAAGGCGTGACGCAGAGCATCGGGGCAATGGCTGAGCATTTCGCGGCGATCTACGGCCACGTGCCGCTGGACGCGTGGGTTTACGATTCGGCCCAGGCGTCGCGGTTGCGGCAGTTCGCGCTCGGCAATCAGCTCCAGGTGCTCGTGATGAACATCCAGGCGTTCGACAAGAAGTCGATTGCCGTGGTGCATCAAGAGAGCGACCGGATGCAGGGACGGCGACCGATCGAGTTCATCCAGCAGAGCCAGCCGATCGTCATCCTCGACGAGCCGCAGAACATGGAGAGCGAGAACGCGCGGCGTGCGATCCAGTCGCTGAATCCGCTGTTCACGCTCCGCTACTCGGCCACGCACCGGAACGTGCACAATCTCGTTTACCGACTCGATCCCGTGCGCGCCTACGATCTGGGCTTGGTGAAACGAATCGAGGTCGACTCGGTGACGGACGGTGGCGATTTCAACCGGCCGTTTCTCTCGCTGGAGAGCGTCACGACGTCGAAGCGTGGCCTCGCGGCCAAGCTGACGCTCGACGTGGAAACCGCCAGCGGCGTGAAGCGAAAGCCGGTCAGCGTGAAGCGAGCGGAGGAGGACTTGTTTGAACTTTCGAAGGGCCGCGACGTTTACCGCGGTTACGTCGTGACGGAAATCAATGCGGATGGCGGCTTCGTGAGCTTCGGCAACGGCATAATCCTGCGCGTGGGCGAATCGCAAGGCGGGCAGACCGATTTGGTGATGCGCGTGCAGATCGAGGAGACGATCCGCGAGCACTTCCGCAAGGAACTCGCGCTGCGGGCCCGACCGACGGGCGAACGAATTAAAGTGCTTTCGCTGTTTTTCATCGACCGCGTGGCGAACTACGCGGCGGCGGACGGCAAAATTCGGCGCTGGTTCGAGGAAAGTTACCGGAAGCTCGCGGCGCAGGCGGAATTCGCGGCGCTCGCGCCGTTGCCCGTCGAGCAGGTGCACAACGGCTATTTTGCGTGCGACAAGGAAGGCCCGCGGGATTCCAGCGAAGGCAAGTCGACCAAGGCGGACGACGAGGCGTATCAGCTGATCATGCGCGACAAGGAGCGGCTGCTTTCGCCCGACGAGCCGTTGCGTTTCATCTTCAGTCACTCCGCCCTGCGCGAAGGCTGGGACAACCCGAACGTTTTCCAGATTTGCACACTCCGCGAAGGTCAAAGCGAGATTCGCAAGCGGCAGGAAGTCGGTCGCGGGTTGCGGCTGGCGCGCATGGAGAACGGTTTTCGCTGCGACGACCCGAAGATCAACCGGCTGACGTTGATCGCGAACGAGAGCTTCGCGGATTTCGCGCGGCGCCTGCAGACCGAACTCGAGGACGAGTGCGGCGTGTCGTTCAAAGACCGCATCGTGAACAAGCGCGATCGGCGGAAGCTGACGTTGCGCAAGGAACGCCTGCTCTCGGAGGAGTTCCGCGCGCTGTGGGAGCGCATCAGCCACAAGACGCGTTATCACGTGGAGTTCGCCACGGCGGACCTGGTCGCAGCGGCGGCGCGAGTGTTGCGCGACGAGCCGGCGGTGTCCGCGCCGCAGGTCGTGGTGCGGAAGTCGGAAGTGGTCATCACGGCCACCGGCGTCGAAGAAGCGCCGCGAGCGACGCGGCCGGGCGCTCGCATGGGCGACGCGCCGCCGGTGCCTGACATCGTCGGTTATCTGCAACGCGAGACCGAACTCACGCGCAGCACGATCGTGGAGATTCTGATCGCGTCCGGCCGGGCGGCGGAGGCGTTGAAGAACCCGCAGCAGTTCATGGAGCAGGCGGCGAGCGCGATTCTCCACGCGAAGCGCGAGCTGATGGTGGACGGCATCCGCTACGAACGAGTCGAGGGACAGACCTACGAAATGCAGCTGTTCGAAAACGACGAGATCGAGAGCTACCTGAGCCGGTTGCTGCCGGTCGCGCACTCGGTTTACGATGCGATCGAATACGACTCCGAGGTGGAGCGGAAGTTTGCCGAGGCGCTCGACGCGAACGAGGACGTGCGCCTGTTCGTGAAGCTGCCGCGCTGGTTTCTGGTGAAGACGCCGCTCGGCGACTATCGGCCCGATTGGGCGTTGGTGCGAGAGAGCGACGGCCGGGTTTATCTCGTGGTGGAAACAAAGGGCACCACTGACCGCAAGCAGCTGCCTGACGCGGAGCGATTGCGGATCAAGTGTGGCGAGCGGCATTTCGAGAACTGTCTCCATGTGCCCTACAGGCTGGCGAAGACGGTTGAGGATATTGTTTGAGGCGTCTTGCGCCCGATTTGAGCGGATTCGGGAGCTTGACTCGGTGCGGCGGGCGCGTTCTTTCACACCAGCAAACCCGCCGGGCTTCTCCTTTTCTTCGGAAGAGTGCAGCTTACTTCGGCGGGTGTTTTTCTTTTCGGGGTCGGGCCGCCCCGCCGTGCATCATGCGATACGACAAAGCGCCCAAATCCTTCGACGAGCAGGCCGATCTTCTCCTGGTGCGTGGTCTGGTGGCAGACCGGGCTCAGTTGATCCGGCGACTCCGAGCGACCAGCTACTTTCGCCTCACGGGTTACCTGCATCCGTTTCGTGAAGCTGGCGGCGATCGATACCGAGCGGGCACCACGCTCGATGGTGTTTGGAAAATCTGTGTGTTCGATCAACGACTCCGCACGTTGGTGCTGGATGCAATCGAAGCGATCGAGGTGCACGTCCGCACTCAATTGGCCTACCGGTTCTCTCACCGACATGGCGCCTTCGCTTACAACGACGGCTGTTGCTTTCCGAACTTGGCGCCCGACCAGTTCATTCTCTGGCAGCGCAAGCTCGACGACCAGGTGGAGCGCAGCCAGCGGAGCCGCGAAGAATTCGTGACGCACTTCTTCGCGAAGTATGGCGACGAGCATCGACGACTTCCGATCTGGATGCTGGTTGAGTTGATGGATTTCGGGGCAACGCTGACCTTCTTTCGCGGTGTCAACGACGACATCAAGAAGCAGATCGCAGCCGAGATCGGGCAACCTGACCGCGTGGTGATGTCGTGGCTGCTCGCGTTGAACACGGTGCGAAACCGCTGCGCGCATCACCTGCGCCTCTACAATTGGGAACTCGGGACGCCGGTGCTGATTCCGCAGGCGAACAAATTTCCCGCGTGGCACGCCCCGCGCCTGCCGAATAATCGAATCGCGGTGATCCTGACGCTCTGTCGCGTGTGGCTGAACCACCTTTCTCCGACCAACGGCTGGTCGAAGCGCGTGCGCGCGTTGTTCGCGGAGTTTCCTGAGCAGCCTATCGGTCCGATGGGCTTCACGGCGAATTGGCAGGATCAGCCGCTTTGGAAGGAATGAAAAAGCCCCGCGTAGTGCGGGGCTTGAGTGTTCGAGCCGGCAGGAAGCTGGCGCTACTTTACGCGGTCGGTGCCGGTGCTGCGTAGTTCTCCATGCCGACGCAGCTGCACACGAGGTTGCGGTCGCCGTAGACGTTGTCGATGCGGCCCACGCTCGGCCAGAACTTCGAGGCGCGCGTCCATTGGTCGGGGAACGCGGCCACCTCGCGCGAATACGGATGCGGCCACTCGCTCGCGGTCACGACCGCCGCGGTGTGCGGGGCGTGCTTGAGCGGGTTGTTGAGCTTGTCGCTCTCGCCGCTGGCGACCGCGGCCATTTCGCCGTGGATCGAGATGAGCACGTCGCAGAAGCGATCGAGCTCGGTCTTCGTTTCGCTCTCGGTCGGCTCGATCATGAGCGTGCCGGGGACGGGGAACGACATCGTGGGCGCGTGGTAGCCGTAATCCATCAGGCGTTTCGCGACGTCCTCGACTTCGAGGCCGTGCTTCTTCCACGGGCGGAACTCGAGGATGCACTCGTGCGCGACGAGGTTGCTCGCGCCCTTGTAGAGGACGGGGAAGTGGTTCTCGAGGCGCTTGGCGATGTAGTTGGCGTTGAGGATGGCGAACTTCGTGGCGCGCGTGAGGCCGTCGGCGCCCATCATGCGGATATACATCCACGAAATCACGAGGATGCTCGCGCTGCCGTAAGGCGCGGCGCTGACGGCGCCGATTTGGGATTTGAAATTTGAGATTTCAGAAGCCGGGCGCGCGGGCACGACGGGATGGTTCGGCAGGAAGGGCACGAGGTGTTTCGCGACGCCGATGGGGCCCATGCCGGGGCCGCCGCCGCCGTGCGGGATGCAGAACGTCTTGTGGAGATTCAGGTGGCAGACGTCGGCGCCGATGAAGCCGGGCGAGGTGAGGCCGACCTGCGCGTTCATGTTCGCGCCGTCCATGTAAACCTGGCCGCCGGCGGCGTGGACGATCTTGCAGATGTCGCGGATCGCGGTCTCGAACACGCCGTGGGTCGACGGGTAGGTGACCATGAGCGCGGAGAGGTTCGCGGCGTGCTGCTCCGCCTTGGCCTTGAGGTCGGCGACGTCGATGTTGCCGCTGGCGTCGCAGGCGACGGGGACGACCGTCATGCCGTTCATCGCGGCGCTGGCGGGGTTCGTGCCGTGCGCGCTGGTGGGGATGAGGCAGATGTGGCGGTGACCTTCACCGCGCGACTCGTGGTAGGCGCGGATGACGAGGAGGCCGGCGTATTCGCCTTGCGAGCCGGCGTTGGGCTGGAGCGAGACTTGGGCGAAGCCGGTGATCTCGCTGAGCCATTTTTCCAGATCCTTGAACAGCTTCGCGTAGCCCTTGCTTTGCTCGGCGGGCGCGAAGGGGTGCAGGCGGCCGAACTCGGGCCACGTGACCGGGAACATCTCGGCGGTGGCGTTGAGCTTCATCGTGCATGAGCCGAGCGAGATCATCGAGTGGACGAGCGAGAGGTCCTTCAACTCGAGGCGCTTGATGTAGCGGAGCATCTCGTGCTCGGTGTGGTAGCTGTTGAACACCTTGGCGGTGAGGAAGGGCGTGCTGCGTGCGAGCGCGGGCGCGTAGCCGACCGGTTCGGTTTCGAGACTGACCGTCGCGCCGAAGAGGCCGGCGAGCGTCTCGATTTCCTGGAGCGTGGTCGTTTCGTCGAGCGAGATGCCGACGGTGGTGTCGTTGACGCGGCGCAGGTTGATCTTTCGCGCGTCGGCGGCGGCGTGCAGCGCGGCGGCGTCGACGCCGGAAATCGTGAGCGTGTCGAAGACCGGATCCGCGTTGATGATGGCGTTGGTCGTCTTGAGCGCGTCGGCGAGCAGCTGCGTGAGCGAGCGCGTGCGCTGGGCGATTTTTTTCAGGCCCTCGGGGCCGTGATAGACGGCATACATCGAGGCCATGACGGCGAGGAGGACCTGGGCGGTGCAGATGTTGGACGTGGCCTTGTCGCGGCGGATGTGCTGCTCGCGGGTGCCGAGGGCGAGGCGCATGCCGGGGTTGCCTTGCGCGTCCTTGGAGACGCCGACGAGGCGACCGGGCATCTGGCGTTTGTAGGCGTCCTTGGTGGCGAGGAAGCCGGCGTGCGGTCCGCCGAAGCCCATCGGCACGCCGAAGCGTTGGGCGGAACCGACGGCGACGTCGGCACCGAGCTCGCCGGGCGCCTTCAGAAGCGTGAGCGCGAGCAAATCGGTCGCGACGACGCAGAGTGCGCCGGCGGCGTGGGCTTTTTCGAAGAAGGCGGTGAAGTCGACGATGCTGCCCGTGGTGTCGGGGTATTGGACGAGGACGCCGAAGACGTTGCCGGCGGAGAAGTCGAACGTGGCGTGGTTGCCGACGACGACGGAGATGTGGAGCGGCTTGGCGCGCGTGCGGACGATGTCGATCGTCTGCGGGTGGCACTTCTCGGAGACGAAGAAGGTCGAGGCGCCGGCGGCTTCGCCGAGCTTCACGCGGTGGGCGAGCATCATGGCCTCGGCGGCGGCGGTGCCTTCGTCGAGCATGGAGGCGTTGGCGATCTCGAGGCCGGTGAGGTCGGTGATGAGCGTTTGGAAATTCAGCAGCGCTTCGAGGCGGCCTTGCGAGATCTCGGCCTGATACGGTGTGTAGGCGGTATACCAGGCGGGATTTTCGAGGATGTTGCGCTGGATGACGCCGGGTGTGGCGGTGTCGTAGTAGCCGAGGCCGATGAACGAGCGGTAGACCTTGTTCTTCGCCGCAATGCCGCGGAGTTCGGCGAGGGCCTCGCGCTCGCCGAGGGCGGCGGGCAGACGCAGCGGGCGCTTCAGGCGGATCTTGGCCGGCACGGCGGCGTCGGCCAGGGCGTCGACCGATTCGTAGCCGACGGTGCGCAGCATCTCGGCGACAGCGGCGGGAGCGGAGCCGGTGTGGCGGCGTTCAAAGGTGTCGAGCGGGGCGAGGGATTCGCGGGACAGAGCCATGCGCGAACCTACGCCTCGGCCGAAGCGCCGCGCAACTGAGATTTGTAGCCGCGGGCGGGCATTAAGGACTATTCGCGAGAGGAAAGCGCCGCTGTTCGTGGCGTGCCCGCCGCGGCGCGCGCGTTCGTAACGTGATCTCGACGTGGTTGTAACCTGGTCGGGTTGATCGCGGCGGTGCGCTTCTCGCAACTTGCGCGCCTCATGTATCTTCAACGCCTGTCCTCCATCGTCCTTCGTCTCGGCGGGGTGTTCATGCTGCTCGCCAGCGTGGCGCACGCCCAGCTGGTCTTCACCCAATACTACGAGGGAACGAGCAACAACAAGTGGATCGAGCTCACCAACGTCGGCACCACGAGCATCGATCTCACCGCCTACACGGTGTCTCTTTACTCCAATGCCGCGGCCGAAAGTTGGAAGAGCGGCACCGCCGCGTCGACCAACCTCGCCCTGAGCGGTTCGTTGGCCGCGGGGAGTTCGTTTCTCATCGCCCATTCCAGCGCCGTGCTGCCGCGCGCCGCCTCCACCGCGAACGTCATGACAACGGGCATCGCCGCCTTCAACGGCAACGACAGTCTCGTGCTCTGGAACGATCAGGCGACCTATTCCACGGCGCGGATCACGGACGCCCTCAGCTTCACCAACGCCGGCAACGAAGGCGCGGATCGCGCCTTCGTCCGCACCTCGCTTGCCGCCGGCTACGACCTCACTGCCGGCACGAGCGTGGCCACTTATTTCTCGGTCTGGACGCAAGCGACGAACGCCACCGTCAACGCCGCCGTCGCGGGCACGGATAACTATCTCGGCTATTCGAGTCTCACCGCCGTCCCCGAGCCCTCCACCTACGCCGCCATCGCCGGCGCGCTCGCGCTCGTGGGGGTGATCATCCGCCGCCGCAGCGCGCGGGCCTGACGCGCTCCGTCACGCGACTCGTCGGACCTGCGGCCACGCGGGACCGGCTTTGGTTTCACCGCTCCACTCCGTCTCATTGCGCTGCCGGCCAAACATCGTTGGCGGGCGGGCTCCCGTTTCCCGGTCACATGCAATCCTTCCTTGGAGGCGCCCGCCTCCGTGTCGTCGTCGCGCGTGCGACGCATTCGCTCCTCGCCGTTGCGCTGGGCGCGGCAGTGCTGTTCTCCGCCGTCGCCGGCTACGCCAAGATCGGCGTCGCCTACCAGATGCAGCTCGGCAATCCGAGCAGCGCGACGTCCACGTCGTCCAATCACGTCAATTACCTCATCCAGCGCGACGAATACGCGATGGACTACAACGACACCCGGCGCGTCGCCAACTGGGTGAGTTGGGACCTCACCACCGAGGACGTCGGCGGCAGCGGCCGCTCCAGTTTCGCTACTGATCCCGGCCTGCCTGCGAGCTTCACCATCGTCGGCACCGGCGATTACTCCGGCTCCGGCTACGACCGCGGTCACATGTGTCCCTCCGCCGACCGCACGGTCGACGCCGCCAACAACAAGATCGTTTTCTACATGACCAACATGGTCCCGCAGACGCCCGACAACAACCAGGGCGTGTGGGCCAATTTCGAGACGTATTGCCGCACGCTGGCCGCCGAGGGCAACGAGTTGCTCATCACCTGCGGCGGCAGCCACTACTCCGGCTCCACCATCGCGAGCGGCGTCGCGATTCCGGGCTACGTTTGGAAAATCGTCCTCGTCGTGCCGACGGGCGCCGGCATGGCCGTCGATCGCGTCACGACCGCGACGCGCGTCATCGCGATCCGCATCCCCAATATTTCCGGCGTCCGCAGCGATCCGTGGACGAACTACGTCACCTCCATCGCGCAAATCGAGGCTGACACCGGCCTCACCTTCCTCACCGCCCTGCCTTCGGCGACCGCCAACGTCCTCCGCACCAAAGTCGACGGTCAGACCGTCAGCGGTATGCCGGTGATCGCCACCCATCCGACCTCGCAAACCGTCACGCTCGGCGGCGCGGTGACATTCTCCGTCACCGCCACGGGCGACGCGCCGCTCAGTTATCAATGGTCGAAGGATGATGCCGAAATCCCCGGCGCCACCGGCACGTCGCTGACCTTCAATCCCGTCCAAGCCACCGACGCCGGCAGCTACACCGTGACAGTTTCCAACAACGTCGGCTCGACGACCAGCAACGCCGCGGTGCTCGACATCACCGGCATCGCGCCGTCGATCACCACCGCGCCCACGGCGCAGACGGTTTCGGCGGGCACCACCGCGACCTTCAACGTCGTGGCCAGCGGCTCGGCGACACTCAGCTACCAGTGGCGGAAAAATACCCAGCCGCTCGCCAACGGCGGCAACGTCGCCGGCGCCACTTCCGCCACGCTCACGCTCACGAATGTCCAGTCCGCCGACGCGGCGCTCTACGACGTCATCGTCACCAACTCGGTGAGCTCCGCCACGAGCACGGCCGTTGCGTTGCAGGTCAACGCCGCGGCGCCGACGATCGTCACGCCGCCCGCCGCGACCAGCGTGATCGCCGGCAGCACCGCGACGTTCACCGTCGCCGCGCGCGGCACCACGCCGCTCACCTACCAGTGGAGCAAGGGCGGCCTCACGCTCGCCGACGGCGGCAACCTCTCCGGCGCGACCACCGCCACGCTGAGCGTCGGCAACGTCAGCAATGCCGACCTCGGAAGCTACACCGTCACGGTCAGCAACGGCGTCGGCCTGCCCGCCACCAGCGCGGCGGCGGCGCTCACGCTGAAGACCATCCTCCCCGGTCAGGTCGCCTACGCCGGCGGTGCCTACACGCAGAACTTCGACACGCTCCCGACCAGCGGCACGTTCGCACTTTCCGGCGCCGGACCGCACGCCTTCGACAGCACGCCGTTCAACGCGGCGGAACTCGGCGGTTGGCATCTCGCGAAGTTCGGCGGCACCGGCACGAACGCGCTGTTCAACATCAGCACCGGCACCAGCAACACCGGCAGCGCCTTCTCCTTCGGCGCCGCCGGCGCCAATCCCGCCTCCGACCGCGCGCTCGGCACCATCTCGAGCAACAGCACCATCTCCCGCTTCGGCCTCGTGCTGGTGAACACCACCGGCCGCACGATCTCGCAATTCACGCTGAGCTACATCGGCGAACAATGGCGCAACGGCGGCAACACCGCCGCGCAGTCTCTCTCGTTCGAATACGGCGTCGGCGCCACGAGCATCAACGCCGGCACCTTCACGGCGGCGACCGCGCTCACCTTCACGTCGCCCACCGTCGGCAGCACCGCCGCAGCGCTCGACGGCAATGCCAACGCGAACCGCACCGCGATCAGCGCGACGGTGACCGGACTCACGTGGGGCGCCGGCCAGACGCTCGTGGTCCGTTGGACCGACGCGAACGACTCCGGCAACGACCACGCGCTCGCGATCGACGACTTCAGCTTCAGCACGCCCGATCCGGCGCCTACCATCACGGTGTCGCCCACCTCGCGCAGCGTCGCCGCCGGCGCGAGCACGACGCTGACCGTCACCGCCTCCGGCAATGCGCTGACCTACCAGTGGCGCAAGGGCGGTCAGCCGATCTCCAGCAACGCCACGGCCACCACCGCGTCGCTGGTTCTCTCCAGCGTGACGCTCGCCGACGCGGGCGAATACGACGTCGTGGTGACCAACTCCGGCGGTTCGGCCACGAGCAGCGCGGCGACACTGACCGTGCTCAGCGCGCAACAAGCCTGGCGGCAGACGCACTTCGGTTCCACGGACAACACCGGCAGCGCCGCCGATGCCGCCGACCCCGACGGGGACGGCGTCGCCAACGTCCTCGAATACGTCCTGGGCAGCGATCCGAACGCCGCCGCCGCGGCCACGCTGCCGGTCGGCACGCTCGAGGGCAGCGCCTTCGCGTTCCGCTTCACCCAGTCGCTGAGCGCGACCGGTGTCACGGTCACGATCCAGAAATCCAGCGATCTCGTCACCTGGTCGAACGTCGCGACGACGGTTGAGTCCTCGACCGCCAGCGCCGAGACGTGCCTCGCCAGCGTGCCGGCGACGCAGCCGAAGGAGTTCTTCCGTCTCGTCGCCGATAGCGTCGCCACCGTGCCGGTGGGCTATATGAACTTCACGCTCACGAATGGTCGCACGCTCGCCTTCGGCATTCCGTTCGATGATCCCGCGGGCCCGCTCAGCGGGATCAAGGGCGGCAAGGTCGCCGCGTTCACCGCGACCACGCTCACGCACGTGTCCGGCGGCTGGAGCAGCGGCGTGCTCGGCGCCGCCGCCGCTCCGTGGGCCGTGCGCTTCACCAGCGGCAACGCGGCCGGCAAGCTTGTCGACATCGCCACCAACACCGCGACGACGCTCACACTCAAGAACGCCGATCTCACCGCGCTCGGCGTCGCCGTCGGCGACACCTTCGAGCTGATCGCGATCGACACGCTCGGCACGTTGTTCGGTTCGACGACGCTGCAGGGCGGCACATCCACCGCGAATGCCGACAACCTCCAGATCCGCTCCGGTGCGACCGCGCTGACGTATTTCTACGACACGGGCCTCGCATACTGGCGCCGTTCCACGACTACGGCCAACGCCTCCGACGCCACGCTTCGCCCGGGTTCCGGCTTCGCGGTGCTTCGCCGCGGCGCCACCAAGACGGTGACCGTCACCGGTCGCGTCCTCGGCAGCACGTATCGCCAGCCGGTCGCCAACGCCGGCGCCACCACGCTCACGCACGGCTTCCCGACCGACACCACGCTCGGCGCGCTGGCGTTCCAGACTCGCGTGAGTGGCTGGCGCGCCGGCACCACCACCGCGGCGGATCAACTCTATCTGCACAACGGCACCACGTGGGTCGGCTACGTCTACAACGGCGCCAACTGGATCGCGCTCTCCGGCGGTGCGATCAGCAACGATACGGTTGTGCCCGCCGGTGCGCTCCTGCTCGTCCAGCGTCCCGGCGCCACCGCCGGCACGACGGATTTCGTCCTCTCCCGCCCCTACTGAACACCATGAAAATCCGCGTTCTCTTCGCGCTTCTCTCCCTTCTCGGCGGCGTCGCCGCGGCCTCGGCCCAGGTGACGCTCGACGATTTTTCGAGTGCGAATCCGACATTCCTCGGCGACTGGACCGGGCAGCAAGGCGCCGGCGTCTACACGTTCACCGGCAGCACCGATGACACGATGGGCGCCGAGTTCGCCGGCACGTGGAATCTCACCGGCTACGACACGCTCGCGTTTTCCGCGCAGATCGACTCCGGCCTCAACAACGCCGCGAGCTTCGCCCTCACGCTGCTCAACGACAACGGCGAGAGTGCGACCAGCACGTTCCTGGTTTCGAGCTTCAGCGCCGCGAGCCTCACGACTGTGCAGGCCGCGCTCACGGCGACCGGCGGCTTCGATTTCGCTCAGGTCACCTCGTGGCGCCTCAGTGGCGGCGAGTTTTTCGGGAGCGCGACGCTGTCGCTGACCGCCGGGCAGCTCACCGCCGTCTCCGCCGTGCCCGAGCCGGCCACCTACGCTGCGCTCGCCGGCCTGGCGATGTTCGGCTTCGTGGCCTGGCGCCGGCGCGGGTTTGGGCTGAGTCGCTCGTGATTCCGCGCAACGCGGGCTTGCGGCGTCTTTGCGACCCGCTACGCGTTCGCTGATGCCCGCTCCGGAATTCGCCCCGAAGCAAGCCCGCGCCGACTATGTCGCGCGGCGCCTGGCCGAGCTCTATCCAAACCCGCCGATTCCGCTCGAGCATCGCGACGCCTACACGCTGCTCGTGGCGGTGCTGCTTTCCGCGCAGTGCACCGACAAGCGCGTGAACGAAGTCACGCCGCACCTCTGGCGACTCGCGGACAATCCGGCCGCGATGAGACACGTGCCGGTGGCGAAGATTCAGGAAATCATCCGGCCGTGCGGGCTCTCGCCGCAGAAGGCGAAGGCGATCAGCGGACTCTCGCGACTGTTGATGGAACGCCATGGCGGCGCGGTGCCGCGGACGTTCGAGGAGTTGGAGGAATTGCCCGGCGTCGGACACAAGACGGCGTCGGTGGTGATGAGCCAGGCGTTCGGCGTGCCGGCGTTTCCGGTCGACACGCACATCCACCGGCTCGCGCAGCGTTGGAAACTGACGAGTGGCGCGAGTGTCGAGCAAACCGAGCGCGATTTGAAAAAGCTGTTTCCGCGCGAGCAGTGGAATCCGCTCCACCTGCGGATCATCTACTACGGCCGCGAGCACTGCACGGCGCTGGGGTGCGACGGCACGGTGTGCGGGATTTGCCGCACGCTGTTTCCCGAGCGCAAGCGGCCGGTGAAGACGCGGAAGTGACGCCCGCGACCGAAGGCGCAAAATTTGGGCCGCCGGGCCCTGGCGGGCGCCGGCGGCATGGTCGCTGACTACCCCTAATCAGCGGAAATGCAGTTCGGCCGGCTCGGGTTCCGGCGCGGGCGCGGGAACGGCCGGCCGCCGAGGGGAAGCGTGCGTGGGCGCGCCGTTCGTGGCGGTCGCGGAGAGGGAGGGTCTGCGGGGCTGGCGTGGGGCGAGATCATCGTCGCCGGCCGACTCGAGTCCGACGAGCGCGGCGAGGCTGCTCGCGGCGTGGCGCATTTCCACGGACTGCGCGTTGAGTTCCTCGGCGGCACTGGCGGCCTCCTCGGCGCTGGCGGCGTTGGACTGGGTGACCTTGTCCATTTGCGTGACCGCGGTGTTCACTTGTTCCAGACCGACGCTCTGCTCGCGGGAGGCGGTGGCGACCTCGGCGATCAGGCGATCGACTTCACGCGATCGGGTGACGATGGCTTGGAGGCTTTGCGTGACGCTGGCGGAGAGGGTGGCGCCCTGCTCGCTGCGGTGCGTGGCGTCGGAGATTTTCTCGTTCGTCTCGCGCGCGGCGACGGCGCAGCGCTGGGCGAGTGTGCGCACCTCGTCGGCGACGACGGCGAAACCGGCGCCGGCCTCGCCGGCGCGGGCGGCTTCGACAGCGGCGTTGAGCGCGAGGATGTTCGTTTGAAACGCGATCTCGTCGATGGTCTTGATGATTTTGGAAATGTCGTGGGACGACTGGCGGATGCCGGCCATGGCCTGCTGCATCTTTTCCATCTCCTGGGCGCCGTTTTCCGCGCTGCTGCGCGCTTCGTCCGCGGCGGCTTTGGCCGCGCTGGCGTTGGTGGCGTTGTGTTTGGTCGTGCTGGCGAGTTCCTCGAGCGAGGAGCTGATTTCTTCGAGCGAGGCGGCTTGCTCGCTGGCGCCCTGGGCGAGGCCCTGGCTGGTGGCGGAGACCTGGCTGGAGGCGGACGCGATCTGGATGGCGCCCTGGGTCAAACCGACTGAGGTCTCGCGCAGGATGCGGTTCAGCGCGCGCACGATCACCCAGGCGGCGAGCGGACCGAGGGCGAGGGCGGTGACGAGTCCCCCGAGCGCGAGGCGGCTGGTGCGGCTGAGGGTGCCGGAGGAGCTCTGGGCTTGCGCGGAGGTATCTTGGAGCGAGCTCTCGAGCACGGTGGCGACGACGGCGTCGAAGTCGGCGGCGGCTTTGGCGCGCTGGGCCATCAGCGTTTTGGCGTCCGCGAAGTTTCGCGTGATGCGCAGAATGCCGGCGCGGTAATTCTGCGCGGCGGTGTCGGCGGTGCGGAGCTCGACGAGATTTTTTTCCTGGCGCGTGGTGAGGAGCAGGGCGTCGATGGTGCGGTCGATCTGGTCAAAGTGCGGGATGACTTTCTCCACCCCTTCGGCGTCGCGCAGGGCCTGGCTTTTGAAATTGGCGATGCGGACCAGATTGCCGAGACGGGAGATCTCGTTGGCGGAGGCCAATTTTTGGCGGCGCTCCTCGACCTTCGCGGCGGGTTCGCTGCGGGCGATCTCGTCGGCGAGGGCCTTTTCCTGCGCGGCGGTGTAGGCGTCAACGTGCGTGGTGAACTGTTGGGCGGTGGCGTCGAGCTCCGTGCGAATCTGCGCGAGCTCGGCGAGATTGACGGCGGTGGCCTCGAATCCCGTCCGATACGCGGCCAGGGTGGCTTCGGCCTGGGTGACGCCGCGAGCGAGCGCGGTGAGCGAGGGCTCGCGGCGGGCGAGCTCGCGGCAGGCCTCGAGCGCTTTTTCCACCTCGGCCAGGCCTTTGCGCGTGAGGTCCAGCTGGGCGGAATCGCCGGTCAGGCTGTAGGTGCGCGCGGCGAGTTGCATGCGCGTGGAGGCTTGGGCGAGCCGCGAGGCGGTGTCGGCCTCGGGGGCGATCGCGGACGAGAGGTAGCGGGCGTCGCGGGCCGCGACGCGCATCCACCAGGCGGAGGACGCGCCGAGCAGGAGCGTGATGACGAGCAGGAGCGCGAAGCCGAGGCTGACGCGGCGGGCAATCGTGAAGGAACGGGACATGGGAGTGCGGTTCGTAGACTGGTGAGTGAACGATTTGGCCCGTGCCTAGAAATCGGCGGGGTCGCCCGCGAATGGAGCGGAAAGGCTGCGCATTTCTTGGCCGACGGGAGGCAATCCGCGCGCACGGCAAGGCGCGAGAGCTACCCGGCAAGAGGTGCGGAGGCGGGGTGGGGGGCGCATCGATAAAGTGGAGGCGACACGGATGAACCCCCGCCCCTCTCTGCGTGCCCGGCGCCTCGCCCTCATTTATGCGGCGGTGGCGTTGGCCTGGGTGGTTTTCTCGGATCTGTTGCTGCCGACGGTTCACGCCGGGAGCGGCGGCGGCCATGGCGCTCTGGCGCTGGCCAAGGGGGGGCTGTTCGTTGCGGTGACGGCGGGCCTGCTTTTCCTCCTGTTGCGCCGCGCGGAGCGGCATCTGGCCCGTTTGGAAGCCGAACGGTCGCACGAGGAGCAGCGCTGGCGGCAGGCGCTGGACGGAGTGGGCGACGGCGTGTGGGAGTGGGACGTGGCGACGAACCGCGTCGACTACGCGCCCCAGCTCGAGCGCATGCTGGGGTATGCGGCGGGCGAATTTCGCCGCGGCCTCGAGGCGTGGCAGTCCCGGGTGCATCCGGACGATCTCCCGGGCGTGAGCCGCGAGTTGGAGCGGTGTTTTCGGGGTGAGGCGATCGTCTACCGCTCCGAGCACCGGATGCGCCGCAAGGACGGCACGTGGGCCTGGGTGCTCGGACGCGGCGTCGTGATCGAGCGCGATGCCGACGGAAATCCGCGGCGGATGATCGGCACCCATTTCGACATCACGCCGCGCAAACGCCTCGAGGAGCAGCTCGCGGCGCAGGCCGCACACTATCAGGCGCTGTTCGAACAGAACCCCCATCCGATGTGGATCTACGATCAGGAGACCTTGCGCATCTTGGCGGTGAACGATTTTGCCATTCGCGACTACGGCTACTCCCGCGCGGAGTTTCTGGAGAAAACCATCCTCGATCTGCGGCCGCCCGAAGACGTGCCGTTGTTGCGTGAGAACCTCGCGACAATTCCGGATGCGGTCCAGAATTCCGGGCCGTGGCGGCATCGCCGCGCCAATGGGGGGCTGATTCTCGTCGAAATCATGTCGCACGCGATCGAGTGGCATGGCCGGCCGGCGCGCGTGGTGGTGGCTCACGACGTCACGCAGCAGCGCCATGCCTTGCGTGCCATCGAGGAGAGCGAGCAGAAGTTCCGGGCGATTTTCGAGCGCGCGAACGACGCGATCCTGACCGCGGACGAGAACTATGGTGTCACCAGCGCCAATCCGCGGGCGCTCGAGTTGCTCGGGTTGTCCACCGACGAGTTGTGGGGGCTCCGCCTGCCGGATTTCTTTCCCGAGCGGCAGCCGGACGGCGAGCGCTCGATCGACAAAGCGCGCAGCGTGCTCGCGCGCGTGTGGCTGGAGCGGGTGCCGCCGTTCGAGTGGACGCTGCAGCGCATCGACGGGGCGCTCGTCGATGCGGAGGTGGTGGTCAGCGGCCTGAACCATGAGGGACGCCGCTCGCTGGTGGTGGTGGCGCGCGACATCACCGAGCGCAAGCGGGCGACGCGCGAGCTGCAGTTGCTGCATGCGGCGCTGCAGGCGACACCGGAGGGAGTGATCGTCACCGATACGCAAGGACGGATCGAGTGGGCCAACGCGGCCTTCACGGGCATGACGGGCTACACGCTGGCCGAGGTGCAGGGCGCCACGCCGCGGCTGTTGCGCTCCGGTCAGCACGATGAGGCGTTTTACCGTGAGCTGTGGGGGACGATTTCACGCGGCGAGGACTGGTCGGGCGACCTGCAGAACCGGCGCAAGGACGGCACGCTCTACTATGAACACATGACGATCGCGCCGGTGCGCAACAGCGCGGGCGAGATCACGAACTTCGTCGCCGTGAAGGAGGACATCACCAACGAGCGGCGGCTCGAGCAGCAGGCGGCGCGTTCGCAGCGGCTCGAGAGCGTCGGCATGCTGGCGAGCGGCATCGCGCACGATCTGAACAACGTTCTCACGCCGATCATGCTCGCGGTGGAACTGCTCCGGACGGAGGGGCTCTCCGCCTCGGCCGCGAGCCGGCTCGATCTGGTGGGCCAGGCTGCGCAACGCGGCGCGGGCATCGTGAAGCAGGTCCTGACGTTCGCACGTGGAGTGGAGGGCGAGCGCACGATCGTGCAGCCGCGTTACCTGCTGAAGGAGATGGCGCAGCTCGCGGAGGAGACGTTTCCGCGCTCGATCGAGATCGAGGTGGAGAACGGTCGCGACGTGCCGACCATCCGCGGCGACATCACGCAACTGCACCAGGTTTTGCTCAACCTCGCCGTGAACGCGCGGGACGCCATGCCGCGAGGCGGGCGGCTCAGCTTCGGGGTGCGCGCGGTGGAGGTCGACGCCGACCGTGCCCGCGCGCTGGCGCCGTTCACCGCGGGTCGCTACGTCGAGATCACGGTGAGCGACACCGGCACGGGAATGACGGAGGAAGTGCTCGAGCATATGTTCGAGCCGTTCTTCACCACGAAGCCGCGCGGGAAGGGCACCGGCCTGGGGCTCTCGACGGTTTACGGCATCGTGCGCAGCCACGGCGGCAAGGTGGAGGTCGATACCGCACTCGGGCGCGGCACGACATTCCGCATCCTGCTCCCCGAGGCGGTCGAAAAATCCGAGCCGCGGGCGCCGGTGCCGGCCGGCCGCGTGCTCGAGGGCGGCGGACGCCGGGTGTTGATTGTGGACGACGAGGAGCCGATTCGCGTCGTGCTGACGCAGATGTTGCGGCGGCACGGTTTTGATCCGGTGCCGGCGGCGGATGGAGTGGAGGCGCTGCGGATTTTCGGGCAACGGCCCGCGGCGTATCACGCCGCGATCGTCGATCTGATGATGCCGCGCATGCACGGCACCGAGGTGATTCGGGAGCTGCGGGCGCTGCTGCCGACCTTGCGCATCGTGTATTCCTCGGGTTTTGCGGGGGGCGACGAGATGACGGAGGCCATGGTCGAGCTCGCGGCGGACCAGGCGAATGCCTTTCTGCCGAAGCCGTTCCTGGAGGACGAACTCCTCGCGGCGTTGCGCGAAGCCGAAAGCGCCGTGACGGCCGTGCAAAAAAAGAAGGTTTGATTTCCGAAAAAGCGTCCGCAACCGTGCCCGTCCGGTTTTTTGGACGCTTAGCTCAGTTGGTTAGAGCACGTGCTTCACACGCACGGGGTCACTGGTTCGAGTCCAGTAGCGTCCACCATCGTTTTCCCAAGCCGCGTTTTCACTCTGAGACGCGGCTTTTTCACGGACTAGAACCGGGAAAACGTAACAACAAAATAACAACCAAGCACTGTTGTTTGAGTCCGCCATAGTTGTCAGCTTTGCGCCACATCGACATGGATTAGGTGCAACGCTGATCGGCTGGTGTTCGCGCCATCCCTCAGCCGATTTCGGGACCAACCGGGTTCGCCAATGAGACCTCGCTCGTTTCTTCGCGTGCCCGATGAGCACGTCAACCGTGGTCACCTCGACGCCGGCATTCACCAAGATCGTCTTGAAAGTGTGGCGGAACGAGTGGAACCCAAGCGGACGGAAAGCGCGTCCCTTTCCGGTGCCCTGCACTGTGAACGGGTTCTTGATGCCAGCATCGTTCAGCAGCTCGTCGAATTCGTTTGAGAGGCCGGCGCGCCCACCGGTGTAACGTCCGGAGAGCTTCGGCATGATCGGCGCGTTCGGTTTATCCGAAGACGGGAGACTCATGAGATGCTGCTCAAGCGCTGGATGAAGCGGGCAGAAGACATCCTTCTTGTGTCGTGACGTTTTGCCGGGGCGGTAGCGCAGTAGCTTCTTGTCGAGATCAACGTTGGCCCAAGTGAAATTCGCGCAGTCGCTCAAGCGACCACCCGTGTAGGCGCCGAACATACACGCTGTTTTCCAGTCGCCTGTCGCGGCGTTGAGTATCGCCGCAACCTGCTTCACCGTAAACGGTGCTTTGGACTCGCCTGCCTCCTTCGGGACGTCGGCCGTGACGATCGGATTCGTGATGATCAGGCTCTGTTTGAGCGCCAAGGTAAACGCGCCGCTGAGAATCTTGAGTTCATTGCTGAGCGTCTTGCCCTTTTTTCCGTCCCGCTGGCCCGCATCGACGAAACTTTGGATGTCGTTCGGCGTGATTTCGGAGATCGGCACCGAAACGCGTTGGCCAAGCGAGGCGAGGAATTCGCGGACAACGCCTTCGTAGCGATCATAACTCGACTTCGCCTTGTGAAGCTTCACTCGGGCGAGCCAGTTGTTGAGGAACGCATCGGTCTTCGAAAACTCCACGCGCTTGCCGTTCACCTTGGAGTAAAGGTCTGTGATCGATTTGCGGATCTGCGTTTCCGTTTTGTTGCCGCGAGCCGCCTCTTCCATCTCCTGTGCGATCAAGAGCGCTTTCTTTTTCGCCAGCGCACGGTCCTTGGGCTCGCCAACATCCTTGATGCCGGTGGAGCGCTGCGTGCGGCTGCCGTCGCCGAGCGTGAGGCAGGCGAACCAAACTTTACGTTGTCGACGAAGACTGGCCATGGATTCGAAGGTTAGCGTAACAACAAAATAACAACACAGAAAAGGAAGTCAGGATGGTTTCTGTTGTTATTTTCGTTGTTACTCTCCTCTAGGGACTCGAACTCGGCAAGCCGGACTTGATGCGGACTAGAATCACTGGTTCGAGTCCAGTAGCGTCCACCATCCTTCGCCGAGTGAACGAGGACAGAAGTGTCAGCCGGACCGTTTGGGGACGGGCGGTGTCCCGGGTGGTGGAAACTCGACGGCGCATGTGGCGTGTCCGCTCGTGCGGCGGCGGCGAGAATCGGTTTGTGTGCGGATGCTGCGCCCCTAGCGTCCGGCCACTCGAGCCCGGGCCAGCTCGCAGCCACCGACCATGCGCATCAAGCTGACGGAACCGTTGCAGTTAACCCTGGCGTATGCCGTGCTCGCTGGAGTCTGGATCGTGGGCTCGGACACGGCGGTCGCGCTGTGGCACAGGACGCCGGCGGACGAGATGCTCGTGAACGTGGCCAAAGGCGGCTTCTTCGTCGTGGTGTCGAGCCTGGTGCTCTACCGTCTGGCGGTCGCCATGGCGCGCCGCGTGCGCCACAGCGAGCAGGAGCGGACGCGCGCGGAGCGTGACGCCGCGCTGGCACTCGGTCGGGCCAACCGCTTTTACGCCACGCTGGCCCGCGCCAATGAAGCGGCACTGACCGCGACGGAGCGGGACGGACTCTGCCGCGCCATTTGCGAAGCCCTCGTCCGGGAAGCAGGCATGCGGCTGGCGTGCGTGGGCTGGATCGACGAGGCGCGCCAAGTCATGCAGCTCGAGACGGTGGTCGGACCGGCCGCGGGCTACGCCGAGGGGCTGCTCATTTCGGTCGATCCGCAGCGGCGGGAGTCGTCCGGCCCGACGGGGCAGGCCATCCTGCGCGGCGAGAGTTTCGTGTGCGCCGACATCGAGCATGAGCCGCGCATGCAGCCCTGGCGCGAGCATGCGCTGTCTCATGGCCTCCGCTCCAGCGCCGCGGTGCCGCTGCGACTGGCTGATGGCACGCGCGGGGCGCTCACGATCTATTCCGACGAGCGCGGCTTCTTTTCCGCGGACCTGCTCGGCCTGGTCGAGAAACTGGCGGCTGACCTGACGCACGGCCTGGAGGTGTTGTTGGTGCGACAGCGTTTCGCGCAGCAGGCGGCGGCGCTGCGCGAGAGCGAGCAGCGCTGGCAGTTTGCGCTGGAGGGCGCCGGCGACGGCGTCTGGGATTGGAACGTGCGGCGGGAGGAGACGTTCTTTTCGGCGCGGCTGCTGGAGATGTTCGGCTATGCCGCGGACGATCACGCGATGCTGAACAGCTGGGAAAATCTGGTGCATCCGGACGATCGGGGGCGACTCCACGATGCGTTCGCCGAATGCGTGAGTGGGCGGAGCGATCTCTTGCAGACCGAGTATCGCTGTCGCCGCCGGGATGGTCGCTACCTGTGGGTGCTGGTGCGCGGCAAGGTGGTGGCCCGCGACGCCGCCGGTGGCCCGCAACGCGTCATCGGCACGGCGAGCGACGTCACGGAATCGCGCCGCGCCGCCCGCCACCTCGCGCTGCTGGAAACGGCGCTGCAGGCCATGCCGGCGGGGATCGTGGTCACCGATCACACCGGGCGCGTGGAGTGGGTGAACGACGGGTTCACCCGTCTTACCGGCTACACGGCCGCGGAGGTGGTGGGCGGCACGCCGCGGGTGCTGAAGTCGGACCGGCACCCACCGGAGTTCTACGCGCAGATGTGGAACACGATTTTGCAGGGGCGCGTCTGGTCGGGCGAGATCGTGAATCGCCGCAAGGACGGGTCCGAATACCACGAACACATGATCATCGCGCCTGTCTCTCATGGCGCGGATGGCGTGACGCATTTCATCGCCATCAAGCAGGACATCACCGAACGCCGGCAGATCGAGCAGCAGCTGCTCCGTGCGCAACGCATGGAAGGCATCGGCCTGCTCGCGGGCGGCATCGCGCACGATTTGAACAACGTGCTCGCACCGATCCTGCTCAGCGTCGAGTTGCTGCGCCTGCGCGAGAATGAACCGGTCGACAAACGGACGCTCGAGGTGATCGAGGCCGCCGCACGACGGGGCACGGGCGTCGTCCGTCAGGTGCTGACGTTCGCGCGCGGCATCGACGGCGAGCGGACGCCGCTGCGCCCGGGCGATTTGCTGCGCGAACTGGCGCTGATGATGGAGGAGACGTTCCCGCGGGACATCGCGATCCGGCGCGAGGTGGAAGAGGACACGCCGATGATCCTCGGCGACCCCACGCAGCTGCACCAGGTGCTGTTGAACCTCGCCGTCAATGCGCGTGACGCCATGCCGGGCGGCGGCCGGTTGTTGCTGGGCGCACACCGCGAGCAGGTGCTGGCCAGGCGTCCGAGTTACATGGGCGAAATCCCGCCAGGCGATTACGTCGTGCTGTCGGTGCACGACACCGGCCAGGGGATGAGCGAGGAGGTGCGGGAGCATATCTTCGAACCGTTTTTCACCACCAAACCGCGGGGGAAGGGCACGGGACTCGGTCTGCCCACGGTGCTGGGCATCGTGCGCAGCCATGAGGGCTTCATCGCAGTGGACTCACACCCGGGCGCGGGTTCGGAGTTTCGCGTGTATCTCCCGGCGATGCCGCCGGAGACCTGCGCCGAAAACCCGCCGCCGGCCGGACCGGCCCTGCGAGGTGGCGGTCGGTTGGTGCTGGTGTGCGACGATGAGCCGGCGGTTCGCGAGGTGGCGGGCGTGGTGTTGAAGAACGCCGGTTTCACCACGATCGAGGCGGGCAACGGCCGCGAGGCACTGGAGATTTTCCTGACCCACCGGGAGGCCGTCGCCGCGGTCGTCATGGACATCATGATGCCGCTGATGACCGGGGATCGTGCCGCCGCGGAGATGCTCGGCGTGCGCCCGGATCTGCCGCTGGTCTTGATGTCGGGATTGATGGACCCCGAAGCGGTGCACGCCGCATTGAGCAGTGTCGGGACCCGGCCGCCGCCCCTTATCCGCAAGCCGTTTACAGCTCAGGACCTGCTGGCGGTCCTCGCGACGCGGCTGCCGTCGGCCGCAGCGGACTCCGGTTGCTGATTTATCGTTCCGCGACCTCAAGTTGCCCGAGGCCGTGTCGAAGAATGGCAAGGCGCTCCCCACGCACGCAGCCGTTCTATGCACGTCCGACCTGTCACCCCGCTCGATCGCGCGCGGGAGTTCAATCTCAACGAAATGTTCTTCTCCACGACCGACGCTCGCGGCGTCATTGTGAATGGGAACGGCGTGTTCACGCGGGTCAGCGGCTTTGCGGAAAACGAGCTGGTCGGCTCGGCGCACAATATCATTCGCCATCCCGACATGCCGCGGGTCGCGTTTCAGCTGCTCTGGGAAACGCTCAAGACCGGCCGGCCCTTCAGCGGCTACGTGAAGAACATGGCCAAGGACGGCGCGTTCTACTGGGTCTTTGCGGTGATCGTGCCGCTCGCCGACGGACGCCTGTTGTCCATCCGTTTCAAGCCGACGAGCCCCACGCTCGCGGTGGTCGAGCAACTCTACGCGCGGCTCATCCGCGCGGAGCGCGAGGTGCTGGCGCAGGACGGCAAGCCGCCACAGGCGATGGAGCGCAGCCGCTCCCTGCTCGAAGCGGAGCTCCGGCAGCTGGGTTTCGCACATTACGACGCTTTTTCTCATGTGGCGCTGAACACGGAGCTGCAACAGCGCGACGACTTCCTCGCCGCGCAGAACCTGGCATTGTTTCCCACCCGTCTGCCCGGGGTGACCGCGCAGCGCGCGCTGCTCTACTCGGACAGCCAGAGTATCTATCGCGAGGTCACCGGACTGTTCCGCGACTTGCATGCGTTCGTGCGCTTCCACCGGGAACTCCAGGAAGCGGGGCGGGCCGTCGGCGGTGTGGCGGAGGACTTCCGCATGCACTCGCTCAACGTCAACATCACCGCCCAGCGGCACGGCATCGACGGTCGCACGGTGGGCGTGGTGGCGTCGTTTCTCGATCGCTACGCGCAGGAACTCGGCCTCGGCACGCGCGAACTCGGGCACCACATCACGCGCACGTCCGCCGCCACCGAGAGCATCAACGCCGACGTCGCCATCGCCCGGTTGCAGATGGAGATGGTCCTGGTGTATCAGGCCGAACTCGCGCAGGGCACCGGTGACATGCGGACGAAGCTCGCGATGTTCAACGATCTCCAGGACGCCTTCCTCACGCGCACGCGGGCGGCGGCGACCGCGATTGCCGAGCTGCAAACGGAGTCCGCGCTCCTGGCCAGCAGTCGCGACCTGCTCAGCAAGGTCGCGATGAGCATTCAACTCGCGCAGGTGCGCGGCCTCACGGAAGCGGCGCGCATCGAAGGCGCGGAAAACCTGCGCGCGATGTTCGCGGATTTTCGCCGCAAGATCGACGAGACCAACCGGCAACTCACCGCACTCGACGACGCGATCAGCCACCTCGGCGCACTCACGGCGCACACGCCCCGGCAGGTCACGGCGGTGGGCCAGGCGGCCGAAGCGGTGCAGCAGCGGGTGCGCGGGCTGACGGCCGCCTAGTTCGTGGCACGTTGATTGCCGCCGTGGCGCAGCCAATGGGGCCAGGCGACGCAGCGGGAGCGCGTTGCACCGCACGGATCGCTGCGCCGTGCTCGCGCCGTCGCACATCAGGCGCCGGGG
This sequence comes from Candidatus Didemnitutus sp., assembly GCA_041906465.1. Taxonomy (GTDB): domain Bacteria; phylum Verrucomicrobiota; class Verrucomicrobiia; order Opitutales; family Opitutaceae; genus Didemnitutus. Next base: position 373,440 of record JAYRJE010000002.1, read on the forward strand.
ACGCGCGCGCCCGGTAGTCCGCACCGCCAAACCAAAATTGCTTATTAAGCAATATCCGTGAAGGCGCGGTCGGGCCCCCGGATCTTGGGCGTGCAACGACTGGCGGCGCATGGGTGAGGATTGCCGGTGAAGCAGGGACGTTCGTGGCGCAACGGCAGGGTGCGACCGCGGGGCCGGCCACGAGTGAGTTTCGGCGGACCCAGCGTGTTCCGCCGTGCCACACGGCGGCGCTGCTTTCGATACGCCGCAACAAGAGCACTCGACGCAGGCCGGTTCCGGGGTGCGGGAGCGGTGGCCGGAGTTTATTGCTTATTAAGCAACAAACTCGCGGGCACTCCCCGGGAGCGGCGCCGTGGCAGAAACGGATGCAGAGTTGGCTGCGTCAGGAGGAATAAACTCGCGGGGCCGTTCAGCGGGCGCGTTCCCAGAGGCGGACGTAGGCGGGCAGGAAGGCCGGGAACGCGACGGCGTCGGTGCGGAGCTCGCGTTGCAGGCGCGTGAGCAAGCGCGGGTGGGTGTGCGCGTCGGGTATCCACAAGAGCAACGCCAGCGCGCGCACAATGCGTTCGCGCGCCGGCTCGAAGGGATCGCGCGATAGCAGTGCGGCAGGACCGACTTGCCGCAGGGTCGCGAGCCGCGCACGCCCGCGGCGCAGTTCGGGAAACTTCGGGCGCGGATCGAGCGCATAGGAGCGCGCGTCGGCGAAGCGCGTTCCGAGGCGCTGCTCCTCGAGCCAGAGCCAGACGAGCTGGGCAAACGGCACGAGTCGGTCCCATGCTTCCCGCAGCGCCGCGCGCGAGGCGGTCGAGCGTTCCGGGTGAAACTTGAACTGCACGCCGGCGGCGTGGAAGCGCAGGATCTCGTCGCGCCATTCGGGCATGCCCCCCCTGCGCGAGGTCGAAGCGCAGGCGGCGGTGCCGCTCCTTCGCGCTCCACTGGTAGCGGTGCTGCGCAACCAGCACGGCGTCGCCGAGGGCGAGTTCGGCTTTGGCGATGTTGCGGCGGACGAAGTCGGCGTCGGCAGTCGTGAACGTGTCGGCTTCGAGGCGCTCGCGCGCGAGCAGCAGGCCGGTGAGGCGGTTCATCAGCAGGCGCGTGCCTTCGGCGAGCGGGATGCGCGGGGCGTGACAGTGGTGCGCGCAGGGCTCGAAATATCTCTGCGAGCCGAAGAGCAGCCGGTGCGCCGCGACGAGGTCGTAGCTGAACATGCTGACGGGCTGGCGTGCGAGTTCGGTGCGCGAAGCGATCTTGAACTCGACGTGCGCGCCCGCCGCGGGCGTCAACATCTCCCCGAGCACGTCGAGGGCGCGCGCGTGGCGCCACTCGCTGGCGTGGCGGTTGCCGCGGAGGAAAACGTAGAACTCGAGGTCGTTGTAGGGGCGCTCGCCATCGGGCGTGGATAGCACGCCGCCCTCGCCGCGGCCATAGCCGCCGCCGAGGTAGACGGCTTCCAGTTGCGGGGCGGGAATCAGGCCGCGCACGCTGCGAAGCACGCGGTCGCACACGTGTTCGAGGTGCTGTTCGAGTTCATCGCTGCCGCCCGGCGTGAAGCGTTGCTCAGGCCGGGTGCTGGATTGCGGGCGCAGCATGGTGGGTGGGGTAGGCGTCTCCGCGGTCATGGGGAAAAAGGCCTTCGTGCACGGCGCGGCCGGCGCGCGTGCCGGCGAGGCGCCCGGTGCGCTTCGCCCAGCGAATGCCGAGCGCGTGCGGCCACTCGCGCAGGCGGTGTTCGCGCAGACAGTAGGCGAAGTCGCGTTGCGCGTCGCGCAGCCAGCCGAACGCGACGCCGCGCAGCCATCTTCGAGGCCTACACGTCGCCGGTCGAAGTGATGCGCAACCAACGCCGGCAGATGATCGGGCAGACGATCGTGCATGTGTTGATCGAATATCTGAAAACGCGACCGCACTCCGAACGCGTGAATCTCGCCGCGACGTTGAAGCGGCTCGAAGCGCGCGATCCCGAATGGTTGAAGCGGCTGCTCGCGGAGCACCTGAGCGGAGCGCGGTTTTTCTGGGACCTCTTTCCGGGCCTGCTCATGTTCCGCTTGCGCCGCTGCTGGGCGATGGGCGGCTGGCGGCGTTTCGCGTATTTGCCGGCCGCGCTGATCGCCACGGGCGTGACGGTCGTTTCGTGCCGGAGCGCGTTCCGCTTTTTGAAGCGCGGCCAGACGCATTTTTGGCCGAAGGCCCATCGCGGCGCGATGTTGCAGCAAGCCGCTCCCTCCACCTGAGCGCGGCAGTTTCCGCGCGCCTTACCCCTCGCCATGGAAGCCAAAGATCTCGTGGCAGCCTCGCTGCTGCTCGTCGCCACTTGTGGTGGCGTGCTCGTGTCGTGTCTCTCCCAGTATGCCCGCAGTGTGCTTTTCATCCTGCTGCTGGTCGGGGCGGTGTTCGTCGAGCGGCTGAACGTCGAGTTCGCGAGCCTGTATTGGTATCGCGGGTCGACGCGGGGCTTCGAAGCCACGCTGCTCGATGTGCTGGCGATCAGCGTGCTGATCGGCTCGTTGCTGGCGCCGCGCACGCAGTTGCCGCGCTGGTATTGGCCGGCAGGCATCGGGATGATGGTGCTGTTCACGCTCTACGCGGCCGGATCGGTGATCACGGCCGATCCGGCGATCACGGGCATGTTCGAGCTGAGCAAGATCATGCGCGGGCTCCTCGTGTTTGCGGCGGCTGCGGCGTATGTGCGCTCGGATCGCGAGCTCGGCGAGATGGCGTTCGCACTGTCGTGCGCCGTGGGCATTCAGGCGCTGGCGGCGCTGAAGCAGCGATACATCGGCGGCATGGATCGTGTCGCCGGCACGGTGGAACACGCGAACAGTCTTTCGATGTATCTTTGCCTCGTGACGCCGGTGATCGCGGCGGCGGCGCTGGCGGATTTTCCGCGCTGGTTGCGGACGTGGTGCTGGCTCGCGGTCGGCGGCGGCGCGCTGGCGCTGCTGCTCACGGTTTCGCGCGCGGGCATTCCGATTTTCATCGTGACCGTCGGCGGCATGGTGCTGTGGGGCGCGTCGTGGCGCTTTTCGTTCAAGAAGCTCGCGTGGCTCGCGGTGGTGGCACTCATCGGCGCGGTCGTCGTGCGGCAATCGTGGGACAACGTCGTCGAGCGCTACCAGCAGGCGACGCTCGAGGAGGAGTATTTCGACAGGAATACCGAGGGGCGTGGCGTCTATTTGCGCTGGGCGAAATCGATTCTCGACGAGCATCCTTACGGCGTCGGGCTCAACAACTGGTCCTACTGGGTCAGTCGTGAATACGGTCCGCGCGAAGGCTACTATTACGAGGACTATGGCGACTTCAGCAATCCGCCCGGCCGCGACGGCAATCCCGGTTTCCACGCCGCGCCGGCGCACAATCTGTTCGCGCTGACGACGGGCGAGCTCGGCTACGCGGGCGGAATTCTCCTCCTGCTCATGTGGCTGCGCTGGCTGCAACTCGGCAGCATGTTCCTCTGGCGCCGGCTCACGTGGCCGATGCACCGGCTGGGCACCGGCATTTTTTTCGGCACGTGCGGCATTTTTCTCCAGAGCATGACCGAGTGGGTTTACCGGCAAACGACGATCTACTTCACGTTCGCCATCCTGCTCGGAACGCTCGCGAGCCTGACGTGGACGCGGCGGCACGTGGCGCCGGCGTTCGACGTCGCGCAGCCGCGCGAGGAAGATTGGGACGAAGCGCCGGCGGCGACGGCCGCGGCGGGGAGGTGGTGAGATGCGCGTCGCCCACATTCTGAGGAAATACGATCCCGCGGAGCGGGGCGGCACGGAGTCGGCGGTGTTGCGCCTGCTCGACGGCCTGCGGAAGAACGGGGTGGAAAGCACGGTCATCGCGCCGCGGCTCGCGCGCGGCGTGCGCGAGGATCCGTTTGCCGACGCCGGCTTCCGCGTGCGACGCTTCGAGGCGGTCGTGCCGGTGTGGGGCATTTCGCCGGAGGCGCGGCGCCAGATGGTCGCGGTCGGCGGCAATCTCGTCTCGTTCGAACTCATGGGCGCGCTGTGGCGCGAGCGCGGGCTCGACGTCGTGCATTCGCACGCGCTCGGGCGTCTCGGCGGGATCGGTCTCACGGTAGCGCGGCGGCGCGGCCTGCCGTTTGCGACGACAATTCACGGCGGCGTCTACGATCTCCCCCCGAAGGTGCAGCAAGACCTCCATCACGCGCCCGTGCGCGGCTGGGAGTGGGGCAAGCTGTTCGGGCTCCTGGTGCGTTCGCGCCAGATGCTCGACGACGCGGACGCGGTCTTCACCTGTAATCCGCGCGAAGCGGAACTGAATCGCGAGCGGCATCCCGGCCAGCGCGTGCGGGTGCAGCCGCACGGCGTGAACGCTGACGTCTACGCCGTGGATCGGCGCGGGGCGGCGCGCGCGGCGTTTCCGTGGACGGACGGCGCCGAAGTGATCTTGATCGTGGGCCGGCTCGATGCGGTGAAGAATCCCGGCTGGGTGATCGAGCGTCTGCCCGCGATGCTTGAGCGTCATCCACGCGCCGTGCTGGCGCTCGCAGGCGCGTGCACGGAGCTCGGTTATCAGGAGGCGTTGCAGCGCCGCGTCGCGGAGCTGGGACTCGGGGAGCGCGTGCGTTTCCTCGGCGGTTTGCCGGCCGGCGATCCGCGCCTGATCGGCCTGATGCAGCTCGCGCGCGTGATGGTGCTGCCGTCGGTGTCGGAGACTTTCGGTCTGGTGATTCTCGAGGCGTGGGCGGCGGGCACGCCGGTGCTCGCGAGCCGCACGTCGGGCGCGACGGCGCTCATCGCGTCCGGCACGGACGGCGTGCTGTTCGATCTCGAACGACCGCTGGCCTTCAACGCGGCGCTGCACACGGCGCTGACGGATGATGCATGGCGCACGACCGCCATCGCAGCCGGACGCCGCAAGGTCGCGGCGCACTACGACACGGCGGCCGTGGCCGCGCAGGTGAAATCGGTTTATGAAGAACTCATCGCGGAACGGCACCCGCTACGTCATTCTGCGTGACGACGACACGAACGCGCTGACGCCCGTGGCCTCGCTCGAGCGGCTTTACCGGCCGTTTCTCGATCGCGGGCTGCCGGTGAATCTCGCGGTCATTCCCGAAGTGCGGCGCGCGACGACCGATCCGCGCGGCCAGCGCGAGGGCTTCGTGCCGCCGGGCAACGGCGAGCCGACGGTGCCGCTGATTAAAAGCCCCGAACTCGTGCGCTACCTGAAGGCGAATCCGCACCTGCACCTCGTGCAGCACGGCTGTCATCACGACTGCTTCGAGTTCGGTATCTCGGACCCGCAGGAGATCGCGCATCGCTTCGATCGCGGCGCGCAGCGTTTCGTCGAGGCGGGTTTCAAGGCACCGGTGACCTTCGTCGCGCCACACGATCGTTTCTCGCCCGCGAGCCTCGAGGCGGCGGCGGAGCGCTTCGCGGTGGTGTCGAGCGGGTGGTTCGAGTTGCGCCGCCTGCCGCCGACGTGGTGGCCGCGTTACGCGGTGAAGAAATTCCTGAAGCAGCCGCATTGGCGCGTGGGCGAGACGGTGTTGTTGAGCCACCCGGGCTGCATTCTGTCCTATCAGCGTCCGATGGAGACGATGTTGCAAAATCTCCAACGCGCCGTGCTAAGCCAGCGCGTGACGGTGCTCGTGACGCATTGGTGGGAATATTTCCACAATGGCGCCGAGAACGAGACGTTCGTCAGCGTGCTGCACGGGCTCGCGGAGTGGTTGGCCGAGCGCGACGATGTGCGCGTGGTGCCATTCTCGGCGCTGGCGGAGGAGAAGATCCCGCTGAACTGAGGCGGGCCGCATCGGTGCGGCGGGGCATTTTCTGTGTCGGGTAACAGATCCGACTTGTCGCTGGCGCCTGTGCCGCCGAGAACAGCGGCGCCCACTGATGACCGCGCCGACCACGAACGCCGTATTCATTTCCTATGCGTCGCAGGACATTGAGTCGGCGCGTCGTCTCGCGGAGGCGCTGCGGACCGAAGGCGTCGAAGTGTGGTTCGACCAGGACGAACTGGTGGGCGGCGATGCGTGGGATGCGAAGATCCGCCGCCAGATCGGCGAGTGCGGGCTGTTTCTCCCGGTAATTTCGGCGAACACGCAGGCGCGGCTCGAGGGCTATTTCCGTCTCGAATGGAAAATCGCCGCCCAGCGCACGCACACGATGGCGGAGGAGAAGGCGTTTATCCTGCCGATCGTCGTCGACGGCACGCGCGACGCCGAAGCGAAGGTGCCGGCGGAATTCAAAGCGGTGCAGTGGACGCGTCTGCCGGGCGGCGAGAGCACGCCGGCGTTTCGCGCTCGCGTGAAAAAGCTCCTGACCACCGAGGACGATGCCGCTGAGCCCTCGATCGCGAGCTATACCCCCGCCGGCGCGGCGCGTTCCGAGCGGAGCAAAATCGGCCGTTGGATCGGCTACGGTTGGGCGGTGGTCGGCATTGGCATGGGCCTTTTTTTCGTGACCCGCCCGCTATGGTCGGAGCGCAAGCCGCGTTCGGCCAAGCCGGCCGAAGCCAGCGCGCGCGCACCCGCCGATCCGGCCAAGGCCGCGGCCCCCGCCGCGCCCAAGCTCGATCCGCAGCGTGTGGTGCTCACGCGGTTCGAGAATCTCAGCGGCGACGCGTCGCTCGATTCGCTCGCTCGCGTGATTGAGGCGGAGTTGATTCGCGGGCTCGCGCCCGTGCAGGTGGCGCGAGTGCTGCCCGTCGAGGTGTCCGGTCGTTCGGCCGGTCGTGCCGCGGCGCGCGAGGTCGGAGCGGCTTCGCTGGTCGTCGGTTCCTACGTGAAGGTGGGGGACGAGATTGAGATCAGTGCGGCGGTGGTGTTGACGGCGGAGGGCGACTTGTTTGGCACCGCCGGGCCGGTCACAACTTCTCCCGGTGCGCTCCGCGGCCCGGGCTTCGTCGATTTGACGGAGCGGCTGGCCACGGGCGTATCGAACGCGGTGATCACGTTGCAGAATCCGCCGACGCGGATTGCGGCGGTGATCTACAACCGGCCGTGGCCGCGCTTCTCGCAAGCGGCGCGCTTGCAGGCGTTGCGCGCGGGAGCGGCCGAAAATGCGGAGGAGATCATCGCGGGGTTCCGCGCGATTCTGGCCGAGTCGCCCGAGATGCTGAAAGTGAAGCATGACCTCGCGCGCCTGTTGCGTGACCTGGGACGGCTGGACGAGGCGCAGAAACTTTTCCGCGAACTGCTGCGCGACGATCGCGGTCGCCTGGCCGAAGTGGAAATCCTCGGCATCACTTATGATGAGGCGTTGCTCGCCGGCGATCCGGAGCGGGCATTGACGGCCGCGCGCGCGCTCGTGGAGTTGCGGCCGTTGAGCGATGCGATCACGCAGGTCGTGGCCTGCCTTTGGGCGCAGAACCGGCCGCGCGCCGCCCGCGACGCGCTGGCGGCGTGGTGGGAAAAGCATAAGAGCGAGTTGCCGGCGTCGAGCCGCGCTTCCTCCGAAGCGGGCCTGTTCGCGACCGAGGCATTCCTGCATTTGCAGGCCAACGATCCGGCGAAAGCGCTGGCGACGCTCGATCGGTTGCAGGCGGTGTCCGATGGGCAGCCGATGCCTGCGCTGCACTGGATGCGGTTTTCCGCCCTGGCCGCGCTCGGGCGCGAAGCGGAGCAACGTCAGGTCATCGCCGATGTGGCGGCGCTGGCCGGCAGCGCGCGGATCGAGCCCTTGATGCTGCAGTGGATGGGCTACACGCGGGCGCTCCACTTGGGCCAGCCGCAGGCGGCGCAACGCTGGCTCGCGGAGGCGCTGCGCAGCTGGGACGAGCTGACCCTGAGCGGCAAACCGCCGGAGAATCTCGAGACGCTCGCCATTTGGTTGAACGACGCCGCCGGCCGCCCGGAAAAATCCCTCGCGGCGATCGAGCGCATGGAGAAGCGCTTTGGCAGCATGGTCAATATCGTGGGCGCGCGGGCCTTGGTGCTGCGTGCGCTCGGACGAGCCGAGGATGCGGCCGCGGAAGAGCGCAAACTGGAAACCTGGGAGCGGCGCAACGCCCGCGGACTGCCCGATTACTGGCGGGCGCGCATTGCCGCGCGCGCCGGCGACAAGGAGCGCGCGGTGGCGCTGCTGCGACAGGCGGTGGCGGGCGGCTTGTGGTTTGGCGGCTTCAATTCGCCGACGTTCGATTTCGGCCGCAGCGAACCGGAGTTCGCAGCACTCCGCGGCTTCGCGCCTTACGAGGAACTGCTCCGACCGAAAGGGTGAGCCCGTGGCGCGCGATGGCGCCCGCGGTGTAGCGGAGGGAAGTGGAGGCCAGGGCGTTTTTCGAGAGCTGCGGTTCAGCGGGGACGGTTCGCCCTGCCTGATACTCACTCGCTGCTCAGCTCCGTCGCGATCTCGGCGACTTGGCGTGCGTAGGTGATGCCGCTCTCGGGCGGAAAATGCTTCAGCCCATCCGCGCGCAGTCGTGGGGCGTGGTCGCGCACGTAGGTGTCGAAGGCTTTGCGCGAGGGGAACACGTATTGTGTCTCCACGACGGCCGGCGCGGTATCACTCTCGCGGTCGGGCAATACGATGCGCACGGAGGTCGCTCCCCCCGCCATGACCTCGGCGACGTGGTTGGGCGTCAGCCACGAGAGATAGCGGCCGCGTTGTGGGAGGTCTCGGCACGAGGCGCGAACGGTGTAGAGCAGGGCGGGCATGGCGGAGGACGGAGGATTGACGACAGAAGACAGAGGCGTGGCCAGGTGACAAGCGGCGCGTGGCGGCCGGTCTGCGCCGATGCAGCCAAATTCAGGGTGGGCAAAACAGACGCTTTCCTTGCGGCCGGCGCTCGCTAGCTTCGCCGCTCGCATATGCTTCCCCGCCTCCTTCGCGGCCGTCGCGCCGCACTCTGGTTCTCGTTGCTCGCGATTGCCGTGGCCGCCTCCGCCGCGGACAAACGGCCCATCTCGCTGGACGACCTGTTCAAGTTCAAGCGCGTGTCCGATCCGCAGATCTCGCCCGATGGCCGGCACGTCATCTACGTCGTCACCGAGGTTTTGTTTGCGGAGAACCGCACGCAGTCCGACCTCTGGCTTGCGGACACGACGGGCGGCAACGTCCGCGCGCTCACGTCCACGCCGAAGAACGAGCGGCATCCGCGCTGGTCGCCCGACGGCAAATGGATCGCCTTCGAATCGAATCGCGCCGGCAGCGACTACCAAGTGTTCGTGCTGCCGATCGACGGCGGCGAGGCGCGGCAGGTGACGACGCTGTCGACGGGAGCGACTTCGCCGGTGTGGTCCACGCAGGGCGATCAGATTGCGTTCGTGTCGGAAGTATTTCCCGAGTTTTCCGAAAAGCCGTTCGCGGAGGCGGACAAGTTGAACAAAGAGAAACTCGCGGCGCGCGAGGCGAGCAAGGTGCAGGCGCGCATCGTCACGCAGCTGCTCTACCGCCATTGGGATTCATGGGTCGAGGGCAAGCGCCAGCACGTGTTCGTGGTGCCGGTGAAGGATGGCGCCGCGACCGGTGAGCCGCGCAACGTCACGCCGGGTGAGAACGACGGCGTGCCGACCTCGGACACGTTCAGCGCGGGCGACGAGTTTACGTTTTCGCCCGACGGCAAATCGCTCGCGTTCACCGCACCGACACTGCCGACGCGCGAGCAAGCCTGGAGCACGAACCACGACATCTGGCTCGTCGATCTTGCGACGCTGCAGCGCAAGCGCCTGACGACCGCGCCCGGCGCGGAAGGTTACCCGCGCTTTTCGCCCGACGGCAAGACGCTCGCCTATCGTGCCCAGGAGCGCAGCGGCTTCGAGGCGGAGCGCTGGGAGCTGAAGGTGCTCGACCTCGCCACCGGGCAGTCGCGCCGTCTCACCCCGAAATGGGACCGCTCCGCCGAGGCGTTCGTCTGGGCGCCGGACGGCAAGAAACTCTACTTCACCGCGCAGGACGCCGGCGTGGAACCGGTATGGGCACTGGACGTCGCGACGGGCGGCGCGGCATCGGAGCCGACGCGCGTCACGAACGACGGCGGCGTGTTCGGCAGCTTGAGCGTCACCGCCGACGGTGGCGTGCTCGCGTTCACCCACGCCAAGGCGACGCAACCACCCGAAGTGGCGGCCCTCAATCTCGTGGGCTCGGCCGATGTCGCGGCGCCGCGCGCTCTCTCGCAGGCGAACTCCGCGCAGCTGGCCGGCCTCGAGTTGAACGCGCTCGAATCCGTCACCGTGGCCGGTGCGGGCGGCACGCCGGTGCAGATGTGGCTGCTCAAGCCGCCGGGCTTCGATCCCGCGAAGAAATATCCGCTGGTGTTCTGGGTGCACGGCGGCCCGCAGGGCGCGTGGATGGACGCGTGGAGCACGCGCTGGAACCCGCAGATCTGGGCGGCGCAGGGCTACGTGATCGCGCTGCCGAATCCGCGCGGCTCGACCGGTTTTGGGCAGAAGTTCACCGACGAGATTTCCAAGGACTGGGGCGGCAAGGTTTTCACGGATCTCATGGCGTGCATGGACTGGTTGGAGAAGCAGCCGTTCATCGACGCGAAGCGCGCGGCGGCGGCCGGCGCCAGCTACGGCGGCTACATGATGAACTGGTTCCAGGGCCACACCGACCGCTTCCGCACGCTCATCACGCATTGCGGCGTCTATAATTTCGCCAGCATGTATGGCACGACGGAGGAGGTGTGGTTCGACGAGTGGGAGCACGGCATTCCGTGGGAGACGCCGGACTACGACACATTCTCGCCGCACAAATATGCCGCGAACTTCAAGACGCCGAATCTGATCATTCACAACGACCGCGATTTTCGCGTGCCGCTGAACCAGGGCATGGAGCTGTTCACGACGCTCCAGCGCCGAGGCGTGCCGTCGAAGCTGATCATGTTCCCGGACGAAGGCCACTGGGTGTTGAAGCCGCAAAACAGCGAGCTCTGGCACAAGGAAGTCTTCGCGTGGCTGACGGAATATTTGAAGTGATGTAGGGCGGGGTCGCCGAACCCCGCCGTGAACGTGCCATCGCGTTCGGAAAAGGCGGGGTTCGGCGACTCCGCCCTACATTTCACGAACTTTCATGTTCGCCGGTTTCTGGAAACGCCTTCGCACCGACTCGTCGCGCGCCGCGCAGCGGCTCGGGCTGACGCGCGAGCATTTCGCGATCGCCAACCGCCACGCGCGGGTGCGCGCCGCGTGGGCGCCGCACTTGCGCGCGAGCCGCGAGGCGATCCTCGCCGCGGCAGAGCGCTGCTCGCGGCGCCAGTGCGCGCTCGTGATCGGCGCGGGCGATTGCCTCGATGTGCCGGTGGCGGAACTCGCGGAGCGTTTCGCGCAGGTGACGCTCGCGGACATCGTGGTGAGCGCCACCGCCAAGGATTGGGCGAAACGCCTTCCCGGGCGCGTCCGTTGCGTGGCGTGGGATGCCACCGGCGCGCTCGCGCGTCTCGCGGAGGTGCGTGACGTGATCTCGGCGCATGATGCGCCGAAGCTGTTCGCCGAGGCCGATCCGGGGCCGCCGCCGGGCGGGGAGCCGGACCTCGTCGTCTCGGCCAACTGTCTCTCCCAACTCGGCCTCGTGCCCGCGCACTCGCTGCCCGCGGCGGAGAAAGACAAGGCATTGCCCGACCGCTGCGCGAAAGTTGCGGCGCGCCGCCACCTCGACTGGCTCGCGGAGCGCCGGGGTGCCGTGCGGGTGCTGCTTGTGGACGCGGCGCGGCTCGATCTCGCGCCGGACGGCGTCACGGTGCGCAAGACCGAGACGCTTTACACGCGCTTCGGCCTCCGCGCGCCCGATCGCACGTGGCGTTGGAATCTGGCGCCGATTCCGGAGTGGTCGCCCGACTTCCATCGCGTCCACGATGTCGGCGTGTGGGTGGACGAGCCGGCGGGCGCGAGCCGAACTTAGGAGCCTGCCCCAAAGGTGGCGCGAGGCGCGGAAGATTGGCGGGTCGCTCCGGGCGTCTAAAACAAGCCAGCATAGCGGACAGCGAGGGCGGCGGGCTTTGCATCGCTTGCGATTCCCTCACCATGTGCCGAGTCAGTAGCGGGACCGGCGTTTCGCGCACGTGGAGTTGAAACCATGCGACATGACACCGCGGCGTATCGTCGAATGCGGCCGGTTGCGCCGTAGTGGAGGGTGCGGGCGCCTCGCGTCCGCAGCCATGACGACTCTTACTCGCACCTTCCTCTCGCAACCTTCCGCGCTGCCGGCCGGCGTGGCCTGTGGCCCGCTCGCGACGTTTCCCGAACGCATTGTGCAGTTCGGCGAGGGCAATTTCCTCCGCGCGTTCGCCGACTGGATGATCGACGAGCTCAACAGCCGCGGTCTCCTCCAGAGCCAGGTGCTCGTGGTGCAGCCGATCCGCCAGGGCCTCGCTGCGCAACTGAATGCGCAGGACGGTCTCTACACCGTGCTCGTGCGCGGCACGGAGAACGGCAAGGTCGTCGAGTCGCCCCGCGTCGTCACCGCCGTGCGTCGCGCGCTCGACCCGTATGCGAGCTGGAAGGAACTCGTCGCGACCTTCGAGAGCAGCGATCTGCGCTTCGTGCTCTCGAACACTACGGAGGCCGGCATCGCCTACTCGGCCGAGCCGTTCAATCCCGCCGTGTGCCCCGAGTCGTTCCCGGCCAAAATCGCCTCGCTGCTCTACGCGCGTTTCAACGCCGTGCGCGGTCACCCGGAGCGCGGCCTGGTTTTCGTGCCCTGCGAATTGATCGAGAAGAACGGCACCAACCTGCGCGAGTGCGTGCTGAAGCACGTGCAGGCGTGGGGCCTGTCCGCGGAGTTTGCCAAGTGGGTGAGCGAGTCGAACGTCTTTCTCAACACGCTCGTCGATCGCATCGTCCCGGGTTACCCGAAGGCGGAAGCCGCCGAGATCGCCAAGAAGGTCGGCTATCAGGACAACCTCGTCGTCGCGTCCGAACACTTCCACCTGTGGGTGATCGAGGGGCCGCGCGAGTTGGAAGCCGAGCTGCCGTTCGCGCGCGCCGGCCTCAACGTCGTGTGGACCGACGATCTCACCCCTTACCGCAGCCGCAAGGTCCGCGTGCTGAACGGCGCGCACACCGGCTCCGTGCTCGCCGCCTACGCCGCCGGCGCGACGACGGTGAAGGAGATGATGGACGACGAACTCACCGCCGCCTTCGTCTACCGCCTCGTGTTCGACGAGATCGTGCCATACCTCTCGCAACCTGCCGAGGAGCGCCGCGCCTACGCCGAGGCGGTGCTGGAGCGGTTCCGCAATCCGTTTGTCCGCCACGAGCTGCTCTCGATCTCGCTCAACTCGGTCTCGAAGTGGAAGGTTCGCGTGCTGCCCTCGCTGCTCGACGCCGTGGCGGCGAATCGCACGGTGACGCCGCTGCTGGCGTTCTCGCTGGCGGCGCTGCTGTGGTTCTACCGCGGCCACCGCGAGCCGAACGGCCAGGTCTTCGGCCGCCGCGGCGACGAGAAATATCCGATCCGCGACGACGAGGGCGTGCTCGACTTCTTCGTGCGCGAGTGGGCGCTGGCCGACGAGACCGGCGACCGTTTCCAGTTCACGAAAAACGCGCTCGCGCAAACGCAGTTCTGGGGCCGCGACCTGAACGAAGTCCCGGGCCTGACGTTCACGGTCTCGATCGCGCTCGAACGCATCGCCAGCCTCGGCATGCGCGAGACGCTCAAGAAGCTCGTCGTCGACACTCCGCGCTCCGCCTGATCCGATCATGAACTCCGGCGTGCTCCTCATCCATCCGGCCGACAACGTCGCCATCGCGCTCCGCCGCCTCGCGGCCGGCACGGCGGTTGATGCGGGCGGCGTGGCCGTGACACTGGCGTCCGACATTCCCTGCGGTCACAAATTCGCCCGCGTCGCGCTGCGCGCGGGCGACCACGTGCGCAAGTTCGGTCAGCCGATCGGCTCCGCCACGCAGGACGTGCCGGCGGGCGGCTGGGTGCATACGCACAATGTGCGCACGAATCTCGACGGCGTGCTCGACTACACGTTCACGCCGCAGCCGCCCGCGTCGCTCCCGCGCGTCGAGGGTCGCACGTTCCTCGGCTACGCGCGTCCGAACGGCGACGTCGGCATCCGCAACGAACTCTGGATCATCCCGACGGTCGGCTGCGTCAACGAGGTCGCCCAGGCGCTCGCGCGCAATCTCCGCTCCGCGGGCCTCCCGGCCGGCATCGACGGCGTGCACGCGTTCTCGCATCCGCACGGCTGCTCGCAACTCGGCACCGATCACGCGTCGACGCAGCAAATCCTCTCCGGTCTCGCGACGCACCCGAACGCCGGCGCCGTGCTCGTCATCGGTCTCGGTTGCGAAAACAACACGATGCCGAGCTTCCGGAAGCTGCTGCCCGATGCGGAAAGCGGCCGCTATCGTTTCCTCTCCGTGCAGGAGTCGCCCGATGAAATGGCGGAAGGTGCGAAGCTCCTGGCGGAACTCGCGGCCTACGCGGCGCAGTCCAAGCGCACGCCGCACCCGCTTGCGCGCCTGCGCGTTGGCCTGAAGTGCGGCGGCTCCGACGGTTTCTCCGGTCTCACGGCGAATCCCGTCGTCGGTGCATTTTCCGACCGGCTCGTCGCCGCGGGCGGCACAACCGTGCTGACCGAGGTGCCCGAGATGTTCGGCGCCGAGGCGCTGTTTCTCAATCGTTGCACGAGCCGCGCGGTCTTCGACGACTGCGTCGGCATGATCAACGGCTTCAAGGAATACTTCCAGCGCTACAACCAGGTCGTCTACGAGAACCCGTCGCCCGGCAACAAGGACGGCGGCATCACGACGCTCGAGGAAAAGTCGCTCGGCTGCCTGCAGAAGGGCGGCACCTCGGAGGTCGTCGCCGTGTTGCCCTATGCCGGCCGCCTTGCGAAGCCGGGTCTGAATTTTCTCACCGGCCCCGGCAACGATATCGTCTCGCTCACGGCGCTGGCGGCGTCGGGCGCGCATCTCGCGCTCTTCACCACCGGCCGCGGCACGCCGCTCGGGGGCCCGGTGCCGACGCTGAAAATCGCCTCGAATTCCGACCTCGCGACGCGCAAGGCCGGGTGGATCGATTTCGACGCCGGCCGCATCATCAACGGCCTGCCGATGAACGCCGCCGCGGATGAGTTGCTTGATCTCGTGCTCGCCACCGCGAGCGGACAACTCGCGCGGAACGAAGTGAACGGCTTCCGCGAGATCGCGATCTTCAAGGACGGCGTGACCCTTTAGCCGAGCTCGCCCACCGCCAGCGTGGAGGCGGACAAGAGCCATCGGCTTCCCCCGCCGGTCGGAGCAATCCGGCCGGCGGGATTCTTTTCGAGGTCGCTGAGGCGCGAACACTGCGACGGAGGCGCGGCGGAATGCTTTGCCCTCCACCAGCGCGCGCGAGGCCTTGTGACGCACGCCGACGATTTTCTTTTCGGGGATTTCGCCGCTTCGTTCGTCTAAGACCATAAGCGCCGTCTTTCGCGGCGCTGACCCTTGATCTCGCCATGGTTGCCTCCCGATCCTCTCGTTTCGTTCCCTCCAGCCTCCTGTTCGGCGCCAGCTGCCTGCTGCCGGCGCGTCAGGAACCGTCGCCCGCGGTGCCCGTGAACCGCGCGTCCGGTGCTCTCGATCCGGTTCTCACCCCCGCGGAACAGCGGGTGTGCGAACTCCTCCTGACCGGCCAGTCGAACAAAGAAATCGCCAACGACCTCGGCCGCGCGGAGGCGACCATCAAAAACCAGGTGGCGTCGATCCTCCGCAAGCACGGCGTGCCTTCCCGCGCGCGTCTGCTCGCCTTGCGCCGGTAACGGTCGGCGGGCATGCGCCACCCGGACGGCGGCGCCGTGATCCGTGCTAAGACGCGTGCGCGGCGCGGAACTACTAGGGCGTGTTTTCAAACCAAGCGGAACAAGGTAGAGGTGGAGAGATCGAAGGCGGCGCAATGCTTCGACCCAATCGCATGGACCTTGCCGATCCGCTGTGGCGACGGCTAAAAAAATTAACCTGAGCCGGGCGAGAGCGCGTGGTGGGCCTAATGGCACAGTGGGTGGTCGCCCGCCAAAGGATGACCGGCTTGTGCTCAGTGGCATCGTCTACGTGCTGCGCACGGGTTTGCCGTGGCGCGATGTGCCGGCGCACTTTGGGGTCTGGGGCACGATCTACACCCGCTTCCGGCGTTGGTGCGCAACCGGCCTGTTCGCCCGGATGCTCAGCGTGCTGAGCCGGCGCGGGCGTGGCGTGTTGCGGCATTTGGACTGCTCACACATCAAGCTGCATCAGCATGGGACCAACCCCGCTGGCGGCCAATTGGCCCAGGCGATGGGTCGGACCAAAGGCGGGCTGAACACCAAGTTGGCGGCCATCGTGGATCGGCACGGTCGGGCCCTCGCCGTGGCGCTGGCACCCGGACCCCGCCATGACTTGCTGGCCGTCGAGCCCGTGCTGGCGCGGGCTCGGCGCGGCCTTGTCGTAGCCGACAAGGGCTTTGACGCCGACAACTTCCGCCGCCGGTTGCGGGCCCAGCGCACTCGCTGCTGCATTCCGCCCAAAAGCGGTCGCCGACAGCCCGCCCGCTTCCACCGCGGACACTACCGACACCGCCATCACGTCGAAAACTTCTTTGGGCGCATCAAGGCCATGCGCCGCATCTCCACCCGCTACGAAAAACTCGCGACCACCTTTCTGGCCTTTGTCCAACTCGCTGCGGTGATCGATTGGCTCATTCATCGGGTTTGAAAACACGCCCTAGCGCCTTGGGCGAAAATTTTCGGGTGGGGTAAAATCGTCGAATCCCGCTCGACTCCGGTCACGGGCAGACCAATGCCATTGGCTTCGCCATGCCGCCGCATGATCCTGAGACCGCCCGCTGGTTTGCTCGCGAGGTGCAGCCGCACGAAGGCGCGCTGCGCTCCTACCTGCGGGGCAAGTTTCCCGGCCATCCCGATATCGAGGATCTCGTGCAGGAAACCTACGCGCGGCTGCTGCAGGCGCGAGAGCACGGCGAGGTGCGCGCGCCGAAGGCCTTCCTCTTCACCACCGCCCGCAACGCCGCCTTCGATTATTTCCGTCGGCGAAAAATCGCCACGATCGACGGACTAGCTGAACTCGAGTCATTGCCCGTCTTGGAAGATAGGCCCGGCATCCCCGAGGCCGTCGCCCATGACCAGGAACTTCAACTGCTCGCCCAAGCCATCGCGGCGCTGCCCAACCGCTGCCGTCACGTGCTGACCCTGCGCAAAATCTACGGCCTCTCGCACCGCGAGATCGCGGCGCAGCTCGGCATCTCCGAGCACACGGTGAACGCGCAGATCGCCATCGGTGTCCTGCGCCTGCGCGACTTTTTGAAACAACGCGGAGTGACCCACGGAGGCGCCGCATGAATGCTGATCTGCCCCACCCGCACGACCCCGAGGAAATCGAAGCCACCGCCGCCGTCTGGCTCAGCCTGCGCGATCGCGGCATGACCGAGAGCGAAACTGCCGAGTTCATGCGCTGGCTGCAACAATCGCCGCGGCACGCCGAGGTTTTCGCCGAGCTCGATGCGGTCTGGCGCGATTTTAACCGCACCGCCGCGCTGCGTCCGACGGCAGCGAGCGCAATCGCGCCCGAGCCCGAGTTGCTCGCGCCGCGTCCGCGCTCGCTGGTCCACCGCCGCACGTCTCGGGTTTGGGCGCTGCTCGCCGCCGCTGCGGCTATCGCCTTTGCGTGGATGGGATGGGCGGGTTTCAATGCCGCGCGACCAACCGCGGAGACGGCCGTGGGAGCGTTTCAGAAACTCGATCTGCCCGACGGTTCCGTCGTGCAACTCAACACCGACAGCGCGATCAAGGTCCGCTACTCGGACCACGAGCGCCGCGTCGAACTGTTGCGCGGCGAAGCGCACTTCGACGTCGCGAAGAACCCGGCGCGGCCGTTCATCGTCGCCGCCCATCACGTCGCCGTGAGCGCCGTCGGCACCGCCTTCAATGTCCGCCTGCGCGAGGGTGCGATCGACGTGCTCGTGACCGAGGGCAAGGTGCAGGTGCGCGACACGGTCAAGGGCGCGTCGCTGCTCCCCGCCGCCGCCGACCAATCCGGCCCGCCGCTGCTCGTGCAGGGCGAGAGTGTGCGCGTGACGCTTGCGGCCGAAAGCGGGAAGGCCGCGCCGTCCGTCGTCGCGATCAGCGAAGTCGGCGCCATCGAGATGCAGCGGGTGCTGGCCTGGCAGGAACGGCGGCTGGAGTTCGAGGATTGGCCGCTCGCGGAGGTGGTGGCGGAGTTCAACCGCTACAATCGCACAAAGCTCGTGATCGCCGATCCGGCGCTGAACACGAAGCGCTTCAGCGGCACCTTCCGCGCCGACGCCTACGAGCCGTTCGTGCGCCTCCTGGAGGAAAATTTCGGCGTGGCGAGCGAACACACCGCGCAGGGCATCGAGCTGCGCGAAAAGTAGCGCCGGCATCCTGCCGGCTCTGGCCGGTCCGAGATTTGAACACAGAGGTCACAGAGTGCGCAGAGAAAGATCGGAAAACGGAATCCCGGGTAGAGGCACAAAAGCAGAGAGAGGCCGACGGTTCTTCTCTGTGTCCTCCGTGGCCTCTGTGTTTAAAAAATCTTCTGTCGCTAAGGCTGTGATGTCGAATCCGGGAAAATTTCTTAGAGAGTTTGCGGAGTTCATCCGTCTGCCCTTGGTGACCGGCGCGCCGCCCCTTCCGTGCGCCGGGCACACACTATGACCACCTCCTCGCATCCTCGCGTCGGCGCCGCGCGTTACCTGCGGACGCCTGTCCTGCTCTTGCTCGGCCTCGGTCTTGCCGTTTTCGGCCTCGCGGCCGAAGCGGCTAAGAAAAATTTCAACGTGCCCGCGGACGACGCTGCGACGGCGTTGAAGCAGTTCGCCGCCCAGTCCGGCGAACAGCTGCTTTTCTCTCCCTCGGATGACGTTGTCGCATGAGCGGAGCACGCCTCTCGCTGCGCGCGACACGGCGACGATCAACACGAACGATCGCCGCGCGTTTGGTGGAGCGGATAATCGCAGCGACTCCATCAACCAGGAAGGATTCATGGTTACCCAGCACGCGACCGGCCGGAAGATTTGGGACCTGCTCGCAAAATTAACCGGCCACGAGGTGGAGATTCCCCAGGCGTTCGCCGCAGAGAAGGGGGAGTAGATCGCGCGGCGCGCGGAATATCCGAGCGAGCGGCTGCAGCCCGCCGCGCATCTCGACGGCAAGCATTGGCGGAACGCGCTTGCCGTGCATCTCGGCATCAACGCGGTTCCGTCGATGTTCCTCGTCGGTGGCGATGGACGGCTCGCCAACACGAATGCGTGCGGCGAGAAACTCGACGCTGAGGGGGAACGGCTGTTGCAGCCTTGGTCGGAATCATGCCATCGGCCGGCGTCGGTGTCCGTGCCGCCGCCGGCCGCCGCGGACCGCCGCGGCGACCCAAGGGGTGTTTTTCGACGATTGCCTTAACGGAAGCTTCGCGGTCGCGTGTCTAGCTGGTCGGTTCACTCCGTGCGCCGACTTTCTTCATGCCGCCACAGGATCCCGAACAAGCCCGTTGGTTCGTCGACGAGGTCCTCCCGCACGAGCCGAAACTGCGGGCGTGGATTCGTGCGCGCTTTCCTGGCGCGGGCGACGCGGACGATCTGGTGCAGGACGCCTACGCGCGGCTGTTGCGGGCGCATGCCTCCGGCCCGATTGCCAACCCGCAGGCCTTCCTCTTCGTCACCGCCCGGAATCTCGCGCTGAACCGCCTGCGCCACCAAGGCTACGAACGGCCCACTGGAGCCACGGAAATCGATCCGTTGAGTGTCGTAGATGACGCCCTCGGTGCGCCCGATACGCTGGCGCGCCGCGAGGATTTTCAACTCTTGATCGAAGCCATCCAGTCTCTGCCCGACCGCTGCCGCCAGGTGGTCACCTTGCGCAAGATCTACGGCCTCTCCCAAAAGGAGGTCGCGGAGCGCCTCGGCATCACCGAGAACACAGTCGAGGCGCAGGGTGCGATTGGGCTGCGCAAATGCATCGAATTTTTCCGCCGTCGGGGCCACGACCGGACCGCACGCCCATGACCCCCGCTGAACCCCATCACCCCGCCTCCGATCCGATCGCCCACGCCGCCGCCGAATGGGTCCTCCGGCTCGATCGCGGCCTCACGCCCGCCGAACAGGACGACTACACGCAATGGCTCGCCGCCGATCCGCGCCACCGCGACGCGCTCGCTGCGGCGCGCTGGGGCTGGGACGAGCTCGATCGCCTTGCCGGCATCCAGGACTCCGTGCACGCGGTGCCGGATCCTGACTTGCTCCGTCCCCGCCGTCGCGCGTCGCGTGTTCTCCGTTTTTGGCCGCAAGCGCTCGGGCTCGCCGCCGCTGCCGCGGTGATCGCTCTCATCGGATGGCCGCGCCGCGCAACGATGCCGCCGGCGGTGGAGCGGGCTCCGTCGTATGCGCTCGCGGCGCCGATCGAGGAGCGCTCGCTCGAGGACGGCAGCGTCATTGCGCTCAATCGCGGCGCGGTGATCGAGGTGGAGTTCACCCCGGCGGAGCGCCGCGTGCACCTGGTGAGAGGCGAGGCCAATTTCACCGTGGCCAAACAGCCGGCGCGACCCTTTGTCGTCCACGCGGGCGGAGTGGACGTCCAGGCCGTCGGCACGGCATTCAACGTCCGGCTCGAGCCGAAGTCCGTCGAGGTGCTCGTCACCGAGGGGCGCGTGCAGGTCACGCCGCCGGTGGCTGCGCGCGCCGCGGCGCTTCCGGTGTCGTTTGTCGAGGCGGGACGCCGCACCGTCGTGTCGCTCGATGTCGCGGCGCCGGCTCCGCAGGTTTCGGCGGTCAGCGCCGAAGAGGCCGCTCGCGCGCTGGCGTGGCAGCCGCGCTTGCTCGATTTCACCGACGAGCCGCTGGCGGCAATCGTCGCCGAATTCAATCGACGCAACCCGGTGCGTCTCGTCATTGCCGACCCCGCGGTGGCCGCACTGCGTTTGAGCGCGACGGTCCGCTCGGACAATGTCGAGGGTTTCGTGCGCCTGCTGGAGGCCGACTTCGACGTGCGCGCCGATTGGCGCGGCGAGACGGAAATCACGCTGCGGCGGAAATGATCGCGCCGGGCGGGGCGGGGCCTCGCGGCGCGGCGGTGCGCGATTCAGCGTCATACGCGGAATCCCGTTCACGGAAACGGGGCCGCCATGGTTCTACTTGGCGAATCCGCACACACACACGATGAACCTGTTCCCCCTGTCTCTCCGTCGCGCCTCCGGGCTGTGGCGATCGTTGCTCATTTTGTCCGTCTTCGCCCTCGTGGGCGCGGACACTTTGGCGAAGGACGGCGAAACGACGCGCTCCTTCGACATCCCGGCCGGCGACGCGGCGCAGACGCTGAAGCAGTTTGCGACACAAGCCGCGCGCGAAATTGTCTTCGCTCCGGCGACGGTCGCCGGCGTGAAAACGCCCGCCGTGAACGGCCGCCTCACGCCGAGTGCCGCGCTCGAGTTGCTCCTCACCGACACAGGCCTGGTTGCTCGCGAAGACGAAAAGACCGGCGCCTTTGCCGTGCGCAAAGCACCGGAGGTCCCCGAAAAAAACGCCCCGGGCCGTCGCCTTGAAGCGGCGGCGCACACCGAGGGCGGCGTCACGAAACTCGATTCGTTCGCGGTCAACGCCACGAAAATCGACGGTCTGAACAATCGCGGCCTGCTCCAGGGCGGTGACCAAGCGCCGCTTTACCACGACGTCGTGAGCCGCATGGACATCGAGCGCCTCGGCGTCTCGAGCGTGGAGGAGCTTTTTCGTTATCTCCCGCAGACGAGTTCGACCACCACCGCGCTCCAGACTTCGGTGAGCAACAACCGCACGAGCGGCGGCCTTACCAACAAAACCGCCACGGTGGGACTGCGCGGGTTTTCCTCCGCGCAAACCGTCGTGTTGATCAACGGTCGCGCACTGCCGCGCAGCGGCTTGTTCGGCGGTGACGGTGCCGACATCAGCCGCATCCCGATCGCGGCGATCGAGCGCGTGGAGATTTTGCCTTACGCCGGTTCCGCCATCTACGGCGCGGGCGCGCTCGGCGGCGCGATCAACATCATCCTGCGCAAGGAATTTTCCGGCCGCGATCTCACGACCTACGTCGGCACTTCGACCGAGGGCGGCGCCACCGAATATCGCTTCACGTATCTCGAAGGACGCTCGTTTAACGGCGGTCGCACCAACCTCACGCTCACGCTCAGCCACCAGCACCGCGAGGCGTTGCGCGGCGCCGATCGCGATTACCTCGACGAAGCATTGCGCCGCTACGGTCCCGATTCGACCGCGACGAACGCCCAGGGTCAGCGCCTGTTCGAGACGTTGATTCTCCCGGCGTTCGCCAGTTCGCGTCCGGTGATTCTCCTTAGCTCCGGCGGCGCGAGCAGCGATCTCGGCATCCCCGGCGCGCCCGGCGTGCGCTTCGCTTCGGTCCCGGCTGGCACCACTCCCGCCGGCTCGCTGACGCTCACGCCGGATTCGTTCCAGAGCACCGCGGGTCAGGCCGCGTTCGGCTCGCGCCTCGGCCGCTCCATCCTCTACGAGCCGGTCGACACCTACAGCCTGAACGCGCAGCTCGAGCACGAGTTCGTCAAGGACCGGCTCTCCGCTTACGGCGAGTTCACCCTCGGCTACAATCGCCGCCAGTTCGACATGCCGCAGTCGCTCGCCTTCAACCTCTCGGAGACCGATCCGCTCAACCCGTTTCGCACCGGCGTGACGCCCGGGTTCGTCGGCCGTTCGGTCACGGTGTTCCTCGATCCCACCGACATTCCGGATCCGTCCGCGCTCTACGAAGACGGTTCCGCGCGCGCTGTGATCGGCCTCAAGGGCAAGATCGCCGGCGACTGGGAATGGTCCGCCGACGGCACCATCGACTACGCGCACAGCACCGTCAGCAGCGACAATCCGCCCGACGCGATGAGCACGCTGGTGTCGTTGTCTCCCTATGCTGATCCGGGCCCGTCCGCGCCGCTAGCTACGCGCCGTGCCGTTTATGCGCTGCTCGCCGATCACGGCACGTCACCGCTCTCCGCGGCCGACTCGGAACGCTATTTCCGTTCCATTCGCTACAGTTCCAATCTCAGCGTGCAGCGCGAAGGCAACGCTCGCGTCATGGGCCCGGTCGTTACGCTCCCGGCCGGTCCGCTGCGCGTTTCGGCGCTCGGCAAATATCAGCACTGGAAGTTCGACTACGGCCAGAAATTCTACGGCAGCGACGACTGGTCGCAGCTCGTCAACGCCGCGCCGTTCGACCAAAACGAGTCGAGCAACAACGCCACCCGCAAAATCTGGCAAGGCGCGCTGGAGTTCAGCGTGCCGGTGATCGGCGGCTCGTGGCGCCCCGTGCCGATCGAGAGTCTCGAGCTTCAGGGAAGCTTCTCCCGCGAGCGCGATATCACTGCGGGCTTCGCTGCCGACGAGCCCTTCACCAACAAGCAGGCGTCGAACAGCAGCGTCATCGCCGCGAAACTCCAGCTCACGCGCGACCTCGCGCTGCGCGCTTCGTTTTCCGAAGGCTTTTATCCGCCGGAGTGGGGCGCCGTCAGCCTGCCCACCACGCAGTTCTCGCTGCCCGGCTTCTTCCCCGATCCGAAGCGCGGCAACACCATGCAGTTCACGCCGATGATGAGCATCATGCAGGGCGGCAATCCCGGCCTGAAACCCGAGACCGCCGATTCCTACAACGCCGGCATCATCTTCACGCCGCGTTTCGTCCCCGGCCTCTCGCTCACTGCGGATTTTTGGAAAATCGAAAAGACCGACGCGATCGTTTCCACGTCCTTCGTCGACATCATCTCGAACCCCGACGCGTTCGGTTTCCTGATCACGCGCGAAGCTCCGACCGCCGCGGACACGGCGCAGGGCTGGCTCGGCCGCATCACTGCGGTCGACGCCCGCGCGTTCAACGCCTCCATCACCCGCACCGAAGGCGTCGACCTCCGTCTGCGTTACCTGCTCGAGACGCATTCGCTCGGCAGCTTCACCTTCAACGGCTCGGCGAGCTTCACGAATCACTTCCTGCTCCTCGCCACGCCCACCGCGCCGATCGTCAACACCGCCAACGGCAGCGGCCCGCTGCACTGGCGCGGCAACAGTTCCGTCACCTGGTCGCGCAACGCGTGGTCGGCCACGGTCACCGCGCGCTACGTGGGCAAGCGCTCCACGAACACCACGGCGGCGAGTCCGAGTTATCCGGGCGCGTTCCCGATCGATGGCGAGTATCTGCCGGGCTTCGTGCGCTGGGATCTGCAGACGAGCTACGAGATTCCCGCCAGCACCGCCGCGCGCGGCCTCCAACATTGGCTGCAGGGCACGAAGTGGACGCTCGGCGTCCTGAACGCGCTCAACGACAAGCCGACGTTCGTCTCCGACGGCTCCGGCTTCTACAATGGCGCCGACGATCCGCGTCAGCGCTTCGTTTATCTGCAGGTGAAAAAGAGCCTATGAAATCCTCCTTCTTCCGTCTGCGCTCGCATCTCGCGGGCGCGGTCGCCGCTCTCCTGCTCGCCGCGACCGCGTTCGCGCAAGACCCGGCGCCGCCCGCCGACGCCACGCAAGCCGAACTCGACGCGCTGCGCGCGCTCACGACCAGCCAACCGCCGCCCGGGCTGAGCGGCGCGGACCACTACCGGTGGTTCGACGGTCTCACGCGGAAGATCGGCGCGGACGCGTTTGCCTTCATCGCCAAGCATCCGGACGACCCGCGGCGCTGGCACGCGGCGCTGATCCTCCAGCAGCGGCGCTTTCATCCGCGCTTCGTCGTCTCGATCGGCGACGACTACGCGACCGTCGGCGAAAAGGCCGTCGTGCGCGACACTGCGGCCGAGACCGCGTGGAGCGCACGCGTTGACGAGTTGGAGAAGCAATTGCGCGCCGCGAAAGACGTCCCGCCCGAAGTGCGCGAGCAGATCGAGTTCTTCGACCTGATGGCCGTCTTTCAACCCGCCTACATGGCGGCGCAGGAGAAGCGGCCGTTCGATCTCGCACGCGTCGAGACGGAGATGAACGCCTTCCTCGCGCGCTGGCCGGACAGCAATTCCGGTCGCGGCCTGCTCACGATGTTCGTGCGCCTGGCGATGAACGCGCGCGGCCAGAGCGAGGCCGACGTGTTGCGGCCGTTCGCCGAGAGCGCGAACCGCGGTGCGCGTGACTACGTGAACGATCGCCTGCGGTTCTTCGAACTCAGCCAGCGACCGTTCGAGTTGAAGTTCACCGCGCTCGACGGACGCGAAGTCGACCTCGCCGCGCTCCGCGGCAAGGTCGTGCTCATCGACTTCTGGGCGACGTGGTGCGGGCCGTGCATCGCGGAGTTGCCGAACGTGAAGAAAGCCTACGCGGAACTGCACGAACACGGCTTCGAAATCATCGGCATTTCCCTCGATCAGGAGCGCGATCGCCAGAAGTTCGCCGCTCTCGTCGCGAAGGAAGGATTGCCCTGGCCGCAGCGCTTTGTCGGCAAAGGCTGGGAGGATCCGGTGGCGAAGCAATACACCGTGATGGCCATTCCGGCGATGTTCCTCCTCGACCAGAAAGGCATGCTCGTCTCCACCGACGCCCGCGGCGAGAAGCTCGAGGCCGAGGTGACGCGCCTGCTTGGCCTCTGACGCCGCCAATGCGTCCATGGTCGGCCTCCGACCGAGCCCCGCGTTTGTGGCGTAATACGCCACAAACGCCCAAGGGACGTGACGCACTGGCGGCGTTTTATTTTCGGAGATTTCGCCGGTTCGTTCGTCTAAGATCATGAGCGCCGTCATTCCGCCGCGCTGCCTAGCCTTCGCCATGGTTGCCTCCCGCTCCTCCCGCTTCGTCCCCTCCAGCCTCCTCTTCGGCGCCAGCTACCTGCTGCTGGCCCGCCCCGAATTCGCGCCGGCCGCACCGATCTTCCCGCCCGTCTGCGAGGCCCCCTACGGGCTCACGCCGGCCGAGCAGCGGGTGTGCGAACTGCTCCTGACCGGCCTCTCCAACAAGGAGATCACGGACGAGCTCAACCGCGCCGAAGCCAGGATCAAGAACCAGGTCGCCTCGATCCTGCGCAAGCACGGCGTGCCCTCCCGCGCGCTCCTGTTCGCCCTGCGGCGCTGAGGCGCGATGCGCAGTGGCCTCCGACCCAGAGCCGCTGAGCCCGCTGGCGGTGAGTTGTAGCCGAAACACGGACGTGCGGGGCAAGAAGCTCGAACCGGAGTGAGGTGCCTGCTCGGGTCGTGCGTATGGAGCGCAGCCGGATACGGCGCCGAACCAAGGCTGTGTCAGATTGGTTTTCTCTACGCTGGACTCGTCGTCGGCGCAGGTGCGGTGTTTCTCGATCGGGTGAAGGCGAAGGAAACAAGCGGTCCGGACCGCGATGCACCCCGCCGTCCCCGCGTTCTACGCAATTCTACGCAGATGACCGATTGACGCTGGTCGTGCGGTGCGTTCGCACCTTGGCTCGCCGCGTCCATGCGTCACATCCTCCTTGCGCTCGTCGCCGCTGCGCTCGCCACCTCCGCCGGTGCGCAAGCCTACACCATCACCAACTTCGGTCCGTTCGGCGCCGGCGCGCTTTCCGCCGCCACCGACGTCAACGCCTCCGGGGTCGTCATCGGCTACGCCGCGCAAACCGCATCGATGCGCCCCTTTCGCTACAGCGCCGGCTCGCTGTCCTTCTTCGGCCCCAATCCTGGCTGGGGCTGGGGCATCAACGACTTCGGCGACGTGGCCGGCAGCAGCTTTGGCTCTGGAGGCAGCGTCGCTTTCGTCTATCACCGTAACAGGGCCACCACGACGCTGCCCACGCTCGGGGGCAACTCCGCCGGCGCCCGCGACATCAACAACGCCGGCTTCGTTACCGGTCAGGCCAATCTTGCCGACAACACGGGCCACGCCTTCCGCTACGATCTCAACACCGGCACGATGACCGACCTCGGCACGCTCGGCGGCCTCACCAGCACCGGCATGGCGATCAACGCCAACGGCTGGGTCGCCGGCACCTCGGATCTCTCGCTGGGCGTTTCCGCCACCCGCGCCTTCATCGCCCGGCCCGGCCAGGCGATGTTCGGCTTCGGTCTCGGCGGCGATTTTTCCTCCGCGCAGGACATCAACGACGCCGGCAAGGTCGTCGGCCAATCGTCCTTGCCCGGAAACAACGAGGTGAGCCACGCGTTCCTCTTCACCGGCGAGACCGTCCTCGACCTCGGCACGCTCGGCGGGCGCATCTCCACCGGCTACGGCATCAACGACGCGGACACGGTCGTCGGCGCCTCGCTCAAGGAGGATAACAACACGTTCTACGCCTTCATCTACCAGAATGGCGTGATGACCGACCTGAACACGCTGGTCGATCCCAGCAGCGGCTGGGTGCTCAACACCGCGCTCAAGATCAACAACGCCGGCGTGATCGTCGGCATGGGCACGTTTGCCGGCGTGCAGCGCGGCTTCATTCTCACGCCCACGGCGATCCCCGAGCCCGCCACCACCGCAGCCCTCGCCGGTCTCGCGGTGCTCGGTCTCGCGGTGCTCCGTCGCCGCCGCCGGTGAGCCGGCTGAGCAGCGCCTGCGGAGAGAAAATCGATTGATCGCGGGTAGGGCGAGTCGTCCTCGCGAGCCGCTGATCAACCCCGGCTCATTCGGAGAATTCGCCCTACCTCTCGCGGCCGCAGCCGATCGCGGCGGGCCGGGCGGGTCACTGCTGCATCTCTCTTTCCATGGCCCCGAACTCACTCATTTTTTTGCCGAGGTAGTTTCGCGCCTCGATGGTCCAGTCTTTGTGCTCCTTCGACGCGTTCGGGAACCGGTAGCGAAAGTCATCCAGCTCTTTGTAGAGTTCCTTCACGCCCGCCATGCCGCTTTTTTTGGCGGCAAAGGCCTGCTGCTTGTAGGCCGTGGCCCGGTTCAGGTCCCCCTGATTGGCGGTGCGGCTGCTCCGCAGGATTTGCATCGACCTTTGCAGGTGCTGCGCCGCGATGGCGTCGGTGCTCGCGATGTGATCGCGGGCCTGAACGAACCGGCTGCTGAGCCGATTGTATTGCTCGACCATGTCCGTGATCGCTTTGGTCGCGGCGGCGCGCTCCGCCATGAAGGCTTTGACCCGCCGGTTGTATTGCTCAACCGCGGGTTTGAAACGGTCGGTGGTGGGATCGATTTGGACAACCTTCTCCAGCCACTCGCCCGCTTCCTTGTAGAGCCGGGAGCCCTCCTGGTTCGGCTGCGAGTCGCCTCTGGTTTGGAGGATTCTCGACACCTGGATCGCCGCGAGCACGCCGAAAACCTTGTCCTTGGCCGGGTCGAAATCGCGCACAATGCTGCGCATCGCCTGCTCGGCCTCCTGCCCGATGACGCCTGCGTGCACATGGTAGAGCAGGCGCAGGTTGCCGGGATTGGAACGCAGCAGGCTCTCCAGATAGTCCTTGTTCCGGAGGCGCGCCGGATCGGTGCTCGCCACCTTGAAGGGGATGAAGCCGAAGACTCCCTCGAGGTGCCGGGCTTGGTCGGGATCGTAGTTGCTGCGCACGAAGGCGGCCTTGGCGTCGTCGAGGAGTTGGTAAACGCGGGCGGGATCGCGGCCCGGCTCGAACTGGGTGCGGCAGGTCTTCTTCAACGCCTGCCACACGCGGTTGTCGTTCGGCAGCTTGCGGTAGGCCTCGAAGTAACTGTCGAAGGCTCCGGCGGGGTTCTCCTCGAATTCGAGGCAATAACCGCGCAGGAGGAGCGCCTCCGGGTGGCCCGGGACGAGCTCGAGCGCGCGTTCGACGTCGGGCTTCATCGCCCCGAAGGTTTCCGCCTGCGTGTTGGGCGTCCAGAGTGAGTGGTGCAGCGTGGCACGACGGATCCGCATCTCGGCGTCGTCGGGGATCAGGTCGATGGCGTCGTTGAAATTTTCCAGCGCCCGGGGCGTCTGCTTCAGTTCGAAAAAAATCAGCCCACGGGTCCAGCGGAACGCGCCGTTCTCGGGTTCCAGTTCGATGGCGGCGTCGACGTCCTCCAAGGCTTCGGCAGGGCGCTTCAGCGTGCGCAGGATGCGGGCGCGGTTCATGAAGGCCTTCGCCAGCTTCGGATCGTGCTGCACCGCCGAGGTGAGGTCGGCGAGTGCAGCTTCCGGGTCCTTTTTGAACTCGAAGTTCAGCAGCGCGCGCAGGTTGAGCGCGGAGGCGTTGCGCGGATACTCGCCGAGAAGGGCGGTGACAATTTTCCAGGCGTCCTCGTGGTTGCGCTCGAAATAGAGCAACCGCGCCTGTTCGAGCAGCGCGCCCTCGTTCCACGGCGAGCGCGCCAGCACCACCGCCAGGTCCGCGCGGGCCTGTTCGAATTGGCGGCTGTCGTTGGCCTGCCGCGCGCGCTCGATCAGCGCGGCGTTGTCCTGGGCCCGCGTGAACGGGGCGAGGAGCGTGCCGCCCAGACACACGAGTGCGAACATCAGGGGGCGACGATCGATCCGGGAGGAGGCAGAGCGCATGCGCGCGACGCTGGAACGTCTGGTTGCCCGAATCAAGCGATGAAGAACAGATGAGCGGACAGGCGGATTTTCTGCGCTGGTGCGCGCATCAGCCGTTGCCGACGCTGCGGCCGGCCAGGGCGCTATCCGGCGGACGAAATGATCTTCTCTTTGAGATGGGTGTGCCGGAACTTTGATTCGGCGTTGCGCACGGCCATCGAGTAGGCGGCGGGCTCGCCGACGAGGAAGACCTTTTTTCGGCCGCGCGTGATCGCGGTGTAGACGAGATTGCGCTGGAGCATCATGAAGTGCGCTTTCAAGAGCGGCACGATCACGACGGGATATTCGCTGCCTTGCGACTTGTGGATGCTGATGGCGTAGGCGAGCGCGACTTCGTTCATCTCGCCGCGCTCGAAGACGTGTTGCTCGCCGTCGAATTCCGCGATGAGCGTGCCCTTGGTGAGGTCGGTGCTGACGACGGTGCCGATGTCGCCGTTGAAAAGGCCCTTGTCGTAGTTGTTGCGCAGCTGGATGAGCTTGTCGCCCGGGCGATACTCGCCGCTCACGGCGCGCAGGCCCTTCTGGTGCGGGTTGAGCGCGGTCTGCAGACGCGTGTTGAGATTGCCGACACCGACCGTGCCTTTGTGCATCGGCGCGAGCACCTGCACGTCGGTGATCGGGTTGAACCACTTGAAATGCGCCGGGATGAACTGCGTGGTGAGCTCGACGATTTTCGCGAGGCAGTCCTCGGCGTCGGTCGCCGCGATGAAGTTCAGGTCGCTCCACGCCTGCGCCTTCTCGACTTCGCTCAACACGGGCGGCGGTTGCGCGTGGCCTTCGTTGATGGCGTGCGCGGTGGTGACGATCGCGCTTTCCTTGCCCTGGCGGTAGACGAACGACAGGCGCGTGACGGGCACGGCCTCGGTCGCGATGAGGTCCTTGAGCACGTTGCCAGCGCCGACGCTGGGGAGCTGGTCGATGTCGCCGACGAGCAGCAAGTGCGCGCGCGCCGGCACGGCTTGCATCAGCGCGGCGGCGAGACGCGTGTCGAGCATCGAAGCCTCGTCGACGATGAGGAAGTCCGTCGCGAGCGGATGCGATTCGTTCACGGTGAACGCGCCGTTTTCGAACTTCAGCAGGCGGTGAATCGTCGAGGCGAAGCCGCCGGTCGTTTCCGCCAGGCGCTGCGCGGCGCGGCCGGTCGGAGCGGCGAGCGTGACGCGGACTTTCTTGGCTTTCAGGATGTCGACGAGCGCACGGAGGATCGTGGTTTTGCCCGTGCCGGGTCCACCGGTGAGAATGGTGAACTTGTTCGTGAGCGCGTTTTTGATCGCGGCGGACTGGAGGCCGTGGAACTCGAAGCCGGCCTTCTCCTGCGCCCACGTCACGGCGGCATCGACTTTGATGGGCGGGAGGCCGCTCGGCACGGCGGCGAGCCGGCGGACAACGTCGGCGATCTTTTGCTCGGCGCGGGAGTTGGCGGGCAACTGGAGAGCCGCCTCCTTCCCACCACCATTCGCGACGATGGCCTTCTGCACGATCAGCGCGTCGATGCGGGCCTCGACGCGTTCGGCGGACGTTTCGAGCAGCGTGGCGGTGTAGGTGACGAGTTCGTCGCGTGGGTAGGCGGTGTGGCCGTCTTCCTGCAGCGTCTCGAGCGCGTAGATCAGACCGGCGTCGAGGCGCGGAGGGGAGTCGTTGGCGAAGCCGAGATTGATGGCGAGGCGGTCGGCGGTCTTGAAACCGATGCCGTCGATTTCGCGGGCGATGCGGTAAGGCTCCTCGCGGATAATTTGCGGCGCGGTGAGGCCGAACTTGTTCACGATCTTCACGCACTGTGAGGTCGTGACGCCGTAGGTTTGAAGGTAGATGTGGACTTCGCGGAGCGTCTTCTGTTCGTCCCAGGCGGCCTTGATCGCGGTGGCGCGGACCTTGCCGATGCCGGGGACTTTGCGGAGCTTGCCCGACTCCTCGCTGAGCACGCGGAAGGTGTCGGTGCCGAACGCGTCGACGATCTTGTTGGCGTAGACTTTGCCGATACCGGGGACGAGGCCGCTGCCGAGGTATTTGCGGATGCCGTAGACGGAGGAGGGCAGTTCGCTCTTGTGCGCGGCGATCTTGAACTGCGCGCCGTGCTGCGCGTGCTTCACCCACTCGCCGGTCAGCTGGAGCGTCTCGCCGCATTGCACGCCGGGGAGTGTGCCGACGATGGTAACGAGGGCGGGCTTTTCGGTGGGGGCGCCCGGCGGCGCGGAAGGGACTCCGCGCCCTACCTCCGGGCGCAGCTCCGCGATGGTGTAGTGATTTTCCTCGTTGAAGAAGATGATGCGTTCGAGGACGCCGGTCAGGGAGTTGGCGGAGGGTGCGGCCACGCGAGGGAAACGGTTAGCGCGGCCAGCGTTGCGAGCAAGCTCGCTCCCACAGGGGAAGGGCCGTTAGAACGGTCGCATGTTGCTCGACGAGTTGGAGACCGAAACGCGAATTTCCGTGGCGCAGCTGCGGCAGTGGCACGAGCGCAATCGCACGCATCCGCGCTACGCGCAGACCGTGGCCGAGGCGATCGTGAGCGGCTCGGCTGCGCTCGAGTGGATGGGCGCGTGGCTGTTGCGGCGCTGGGTGAACGAAGGCGGGCAGCCGCCGTCGGATGCGTGGACGATCGTGATCGACGGGTTAGACGGTGTGCGGTCCCACCTCGGTCGGCTGATTCTTTGCCAACTCTGGGCGGAACACCCCGAGTTGATCGAGCTGGCGCCGGAAGAGGTGACGAGTTTCCTGCGCGAGCAGTTGGACGATCCCAAGGCGACGGTGCGGGTGTGGAGTTTGAACGCGCTATGGCTCGCGGCGAAGCGACAGCCGGAGCTGCGTGCTGACGTGCGCGTGGCCCTGCGCCGGGCGAAGCGCGATCCGGAGCCGTGCGTCGTGGCGCGGTTGCGTCAGATGGGCTTGGTGCCGTATCCGAACAAGAAGCCCGCCGCGCGGTGAGCGCAGCGGGCGGGGCGGAGTGAGATCGGCAGGCGAGCGGCCTGCACTATGCGCCAGGCGGCGCCGATTACTTCGCGGGCTCGGTGGTTTTGGCGGACGGAGTGGCTTCCGGCGCGGGTGCTGCGATCGCGGCTGCTGCGGCCTTCGCTTCTTCGGCCTGCGCCTCGGCCATGATCTGCTGGATCTTGGGCATCAAGCCGCGTTGCAGCTCCTGCACGAGCGGCATCATGCGTTGAGCGACCTCGGCCTGCTTGAGCTGGGCGCTCGCGCCCTCGGGCGAGGAATAGAAGGCCTTCATCGCCTTGAGCTCCGGTTCGGTGAAGACGTCGGCGTAGATGGTGTCCATCTTCGAGAGCAGCGTCTTCGACATTTCCATGCTCAGATCCATGATCTTGGACTGCGTGGCTTCGGCGCGAGCGCGTTTGTCGGCCGGCATGTCGGGCGCGTAGCCGGACATCTGTGCGGCCATCTGTTTCATCTGACCGGTCATGCGATCGATGAGCTTGTCGGCTTGCATGGCCGTGATGACTTCGCGTGCGAGGGCGAGTTTGGCGGCGTCGGGGGCCGGCGCCGGGGCGTTTTGGGCGGTTGCGCTCAGGGCGAGCGCAACGCACGAGAGTGCGAGCAGGATTTTTTTCATGGGAAGAAAGCGCTGGCCCGGGCGCAGTAACAGTGAGCGATAGTGGCGTGGGAACCGCAACCCGGGATTGGCGAAGCGAGGAGCAGGGGAGGCTCAACCCGCGGTCGGGATCAAAGGTGCGGGTGGGCGCGAGAGATCGTTGGTGGCGTAGTCGTCGAACAGGCGTTGGCGCAGCAGCGCGAAACCGGGCGCGCCGATCGCCAGTGCGACGAGCACGGCGGCAGCGGACGCATCTCCCCACGGCCGGAGGAGGGCGACGAGGCTCATCACCACGCCCAGCGGGATCGCGACAGCGAGGCGCGCCCACGGCCGGCGCAGCGTGGCGCAGGCCATGAAATACGGCAGGAGCGCGACGAGCGGGAGCAGCACGCTGACCAGCGCGGGCAGACCGTAGCCGGGGCGAACTTGCCCCGACATCAACTGGCCGGTAAGCGACACCAGATACAGCCCGAGTGTCGGCAGCGTGAGGCACGCCAGCGATTGGCGCAGGGCGTGACTGAAGGCGATGCGGGCCAGCATGCGACGTGAGATCGGATAGGGAATTTGCGGAGTGAGCTGGAGCGCCGCCGCAAGCATGACGAACACCGGCAGCGTCAGGCTCATGACTCCGATGCCCCCGACGGCGATGGGGCTTCGCTCAGCGCGCAGGTCCGGAGCGAGAGAGTAGGCGAGCCTGTTCCAGAGATCCCCGTGGCCATCCATCAGATGGGTCGTGAATGTGCCGGCCAGAACAGCCATGACGCAGCCGGCGGACAAACCCAGGTGCAGGCCCAGAAAAGATCCGCGCCGACCGCGCGCGCCGAATTGGGCGTGCCACAGCGTGGCGCGCCAGCCGTCGACTGTGGCGGCGAAGCGGGCGGCGTTCCATTCCCGGCTGGGTCTGGGTTTCGTGCGGAGCTGCTGTTGGGCGAGCACCTCCGCCTGCCACTTCTGCACCATGCCGCGGTGAAAAAGGTGGGAGAAGATCGCGGTTTGCCACGCGACAAAGAGCGTGTGGGCGCGGTCGCGGGCCGCTTCGCGCGAGAAACCACGGGCAAGGCCGAGCGTGCCGATGGCGAGGCCGATCGCGAAGACAACGACCGGCGCCTCGCGCAGCAGCGCGAGGAGCGACGAACTGCCAAAGTAGCCCACGGCAGCCCAGCCAAGCAGTGCGCCGATGACGCTGGCCGTGCCGCCCCACCGTTGCCGGCGGTCGGCGGCGAGCGCCGCGCTGAGACCGAAGCTCAGCCCGAAGATGCCGAGCGGAGACACACGCGGATCGATACGCAGCGAGACGATCGCGGCCACGATCGCGGCGAGGACGACGCAATCGATCGTCGCCGCGCGGAGCTGGCGGAGTCGCAGTCCGGGCAACATGAAGCCGAAGGAGCGATGCATCGGCTCGTGCGCCGCCGCGGCGATGAAGGCGCCGCCGAGCAGCGGCACGCTGACGGCAAACGTGAACAGTTGCGCGTCGAGCGGAGCGAGACCGAACCAAAGCTTGGCCCACGTGTGGGAAATAAACGCGTAGAACGCCGTCAGCGCGAGCGAGCGGAGCGGACGGAGGACGCGCAGGTGAAGCAGGATGGTTTTCACGGGCGGACGGGATGGGCGGCGATGAGCAGCGGGAACATTTCGCCGAGATTGAGCGGGCGCGCCTCGACGCGGACATCATGCGCGCGCGCGAAGTCGGCGGCGGCGTCGGGCAAGGCGGTGCGCACGAGCAGGCGCGCGGTGCGCTCGCGAATCTCCTGGGTCAGGATGTAACTCTCCGCGAATCGGGCGGGCAGGGCGGTGCGTTCGCTGGTGACGGTCCACTCGGCAAAGCTTTCCTGCAATTCGTCGAACGCACGGTTCTCGACCACGGCGCCTTCGTGGAGGACGACGATCCAGTCGACGACCTTTTCCACGTCGTCGAGCAAGTGGGACGAGATGACGACCGTGCAACCGTCGTCGCGCAAGCGGTCGAGCAGCATTTCCAGCGCGCGGGCACGGGTGATCGGATCGAGCGCGCTCATCGGCTCGTCGAGGAGCAGCAGCGCCGGATGGTGGCACACACCGAGCAGGAGGCTGAGTTTCTGGCGGTCGCCGGGGCTGAGCACGGCGATCTTGCGCTCGAGCGGCACTTCGAGCGATTCGATGAGGCGCGCCTCGAGGGCGTGGTCCCACGTCGGGTAGAAGGAGGCGTTGAACTCGAGGTGCCGGCGCACGGTTTTCCATTCGATGAAGCGGGCGTCCTGCTGCACGAGACCGAGGCGGGTTAGTTCGGGGGTGTCGAGTTCGGCGGCGGAACGGCCGAGGGTGAGGCAGCGGCCGGAGTCGGGCAGAGTGAGCCCGGCCAGCGTGTGCAGGAGCGTGGACTTGCCGGCGCCGTTGCGGCCGAGCAGGCCGACGACACGGCCGGCGGGAATCTCGAGGCTCACCTCGCGCAGGGCGATGTGGCCGGGGTAGCGTTTGGTCAGGCGCTCCGTGACGACGAGGGGAGCGGAGAGAGCGGCGGTGGTCATGGCAGGGAGTCGAGAGATTCGCGGAAGAGTTTCAGGGCTTGGGTGCGCGAGACGCCGAGCTGGCGCGCGAGTTGGGCGGCGGTCGTGAGTTGATCGCGCAAAGGCTCGATGCGCTCGACTGCCGGCGTGTCGCCGGCGGGTTCGCGGACGACGAGCGTCTGGCCGCGCCGGCGTTCGAGCGCGCCGTCGCGTTCGAGCAACGCATAGGCTTTGCTCACGGTCATCGGGTTGAGCTTCAACTCGGCCGAGAGCGTGCGGGTCGAGGCCATCTCGCTGCCCGGCGGCAACTGCCCGGTGGCGATCTGGAGTTTGATCTGGTCCATGATCTGCCGGTAGGCGGGCACGCCGTTGTGCGGGTTGATGAAGAGGAGGGGAGGCACGGGGGAGAAAGGGGCGGCGATGGGCCTACTGAATTAGTGAAGTAATACAGTAGGCAAGCCAAAACTTCGGCCACGCGTGCGACGGGGGGCGGCCGGCGACGGACGGGCGCGCGGGCGTTCGACAAACGGGCGGAAGCGCGCACGCTGCGGCCCATGCTCACTTGGGAAGACCTGCAACCCGGCCAGAGATTCGGCACGGCCGACTACGAGATGACGGCCGCGGAGATCGTGGCGTTTGCGCGGCAGTATGATCCGCAGCCGTTTCACACGGACCCGGTGGCGGCGAAGGCTTCGCTCTTCGGCGAACATGTGGCGAGCGGCTGGCACACGGCGGCGGTGACGATGCGGCTGATGGTGCAGGGCGAGATGCAGGTCGAGGGCGGCGTGATCGGTCACGTGATCGAGGAGCTGCGCTTCCCGCGACCGGTGCGACCAGGCGACCGGTTGCGCGTCGTGCAGGAAGTGGTGGCGAAGAGCGAAATGCCCGGACACCCTACGCACGGGCGGCTCACGCTGCGCTGTCGGACGTTCAACCAGCACGGGAAGCTGGTGCAGGACATGACTTCGCAGTTGGTGATCCAGCGACGCGCGCCGGCGCACGGCTGAGAGCGTATCGGCGCGAGCGGTAGCGTTGGGAAATCGCGGGCGCTCTCCGCTGCGGGTGCGCGAGGGCGTTGGGACAACCGCCCCTACCTGACTCGCTGCGGGCGTCGTTTCGGCGCTTGGCGGGCGGCGGGTCGCGCGGCAAGTTCGCGGCATGCCCCTCGCTGCCACGCTCCTCACCGCGCTCGTCGCGCTGTTGCATGTCTGGTTTCTCGTGCTGGAAATATTTCTGTGGGACACGCCGTATGGGCGGCGCGTGTTCGGGCTGACGCCGGAGTTCGCGGTGGCGAGCCGGAAGCTCGCGATGAACCAGGGGCTCTATAATGGGTTTCTTGCTGCGGGATTGGCGTGGGGGATTGTTGCGGGCGGCGAACTGGGCGGCGCGGTTCGAGTATTTTTCCTGGGTTGCGTGGTGGTGGCGGGCGTCTTCGGCGCGGCGACCGCGAATCGCAAAATTCTCTACGTGCAGGCGCTGCCGGCGGCGGTGGCGATGGGCGCGACGGTTTTTGCCCGATAACCGGGTTGCCGGCTGGCGCGCGGTCCGCACGCTCAGCGCCATGGATTCGCTGTCCTCACTCCTGCCGATCATCCAGCTCGCGATCACGCCGGTGATTTTGCTTTCGGGCATGGGCGCACTGCTGATCGTGCTGACGAATCGCATGGGACGCATCGTGGATCGCACGCGCGTGGTAGCGGAGGCGATTCCCGGGACGCACGGGGACGCGCGGCTGCATCTGGAGGAGCAGCTGGAAATCATGTGGGGCCGCTCCGTGATGATCCGGCGCGCGGTGACGGCGGCGGGGTTCAGCATGCTGGCGTCGTGCTTCATGATCGTGGCGCTGTTTTGTGGCGCGCTGCTTGAATGGCCCATGCGCGAGGTGGTGCTGTTTCTGTTCGGCGTGAGCATCCTCTTGCTGATCGCGTCGCTCGCGGAGTTTTTGCGCGATATTTTCTCGGCGCTGCACGCGCTGCGTTTGCAGATCGACCGGGCGAAGGCGTTGCCGCGGTAGTGAGCGCGGAGCAGCTGCTCCAATCATTTTCTGGTCGCGAGTGCGGGCGTCGTGGTCGCTGACTGGCCGGTTTCTCCTCGGGGCGGCATTGCATGCGCTGATCCTGACAAGGAACGCGGCTTCGTGACTGGGGAAGGCGTTGCAGGCAGGGAAACGGGACCTAGGTTGGCTCGCATGGATGCGATTTCCTCCACGATGCTGCCGGTGATTCAGGCCTCCATTGCGCCGGTGATTTTGATTTCGGGTGCGGGCATGCTGCTCTTGACGCTGACCAATCGTCTGGGCCGCACCGTCGATCGCACGCGCGCGCTGGCCAAAGAGCTGCGCGAGCATCGTGGCGATGTGAACCCGCGGATCGAGGAGCAACTGGCGGTGCTCACGCGGCGCACGCGGATGATCCGCTCGTCGGTGTTGTGGGCGGTCTTGAGCATGCTGTCGGCGTGCCTGCTGATCCTGGCGATCTTCGCGACGGCGCGACTGCGGTTCGACGGCGAGTGGCTGTTGTTCGTCTTCTTCGTCGCAAGCATCGGCCTGCTCTTCGGGTCGCTCGTCTATTTCGTGCGCGACATCGTCATCTCTCTCCACGCGCTCGACTCCGAAGTCGCCTGGTCGCGGCAAGGGAAGTGAGCGTGAGGGATGATCTGGGGTAGGGCACGCACTCCGCTCCGCGCCGGAGGTTTCCGGCGGCGAGCAGAGTCGCCGCCCCTACCCGTTCGATGGTCAACAGCGGGCGAGGATCGCTGGCGCCGCGGTGGCGAGATCGGCGAAAATGTCGCGTGCGCCAGCTGCCCGCAGCGCGTCTGCGTCATGCGTGCCGGTGGTGACGCCGAAGAAGGCGAGGTCGGCGTTCAACGCGGCGGCGACGTCATAGATGGAGTCGCCGACCAACGCCGTCTCGGGAGCCGTCGCGCCGAGGGTGTGGAGTGCGTGCGCGGCGAATTCGCGCTGCGGTTTGAGCCAGGGCGTGTCGCCGGCGCCGAAGATGCCGTCGAGCCAGGGCGTGAGTCCGAGGTGGGCGCAGACTTCACGCGAGGCCTGGCCGCGCTTGTTGGTGAGCGCGGCACATTTCACGCCGTGGTCGCGGAGCGCTTGCAGCAGTTCGAGCGAGCCGGGGAAGAGCGCGGCATCGCGCAGTCCGGTCGCGTTCCAGTGTGCCTGATAGATCGGAAGGATGCGCGCGACGTTTTCATCGCCGGCGAGGTCGCGGATGGCGTCGTCGAGCCCGCGCCCGATGGCGCGTTTCACCTGCTCGAATGTGGGTTCCGGCAGGCCGATCTGTCGCATTGCGTGGGCGTGGCAGCGGTGGATCGCGTGGAACTGATCGACGAGGGTGCCGTCGAGATCGAAGAGGACGGTGCGCAGGCGCATGAGCGGCGATCACGATTCAAAGGGAAGGCGTGCGGCGCGAGAGCGAAATCTGTCAGTGTGTGCGGCCGTGGGGATCGCCTCGCGACTTGCGGCGATGGACGGACGGGTTGCGCGCGAGCGCGCAACCTGCCACGCGGCCGTGGGAATGGCCGAACGCGTTGAGGTCAACGCGTTCCACCGCGGAGCCGCCGGGCTTAGCTTTTCTTGTCGGTCGGCGCCGTGGTCGCGGCGGGCGCCGGGTCTTGCGTGCCGTGGTCGAGGGCGATGCGCCAGGAGCCGTCGGCGGTTTTTTTCCAGACGGTGATGAACTTGCCGTGCGATTCGAAGGGCTTGCCCTCGATCGTGGCGGCGAAGCGATACGGCCCCCACGCCCAACCGAGGTCCTGGGCGGCGGATTCAGCGATGACGACCGCCTCGCCGAATGTGCGCGCGTCGGCCGGAATCTTGTTCACGGCGCGGCGGATGGCATCGCGTCCGTGGGCATCGAGAAACAGAATCGTTCCATCCTCCGCCAGGTGGGCGAGAAAGGCCGGCCGGATGCCGGTCGTGGCGGCTTGTTCCAGAAAGTGTCGTTCGGCGTCCGCGAATGAGCCTTTCAATTCCGGAAACGCGGGGGGCAGCTCGAGCGCGGTCGCCGCCGGATCCTCCGGCTGGACGCCGGCCCAGCTGGCGAGCCAGAGCTGCCATTCGCCCGTGGCGCCTTTTTTCCACAGTTCGACGAAACGTCCGTTGGTGGTGATGTGTTCGCCGGTGGATTTGCGGGTGAATTCGAGGCGGTAGTCGCCGCGCACGAAACCGAGATCGTGGGAGGCCGCTTCGATTTCCTCGGTCGGCGTGGCGGTGAACTTCGCGGTGGGCGAGATACGATTGGCGGTGGCCGTATCGAGCTCGGCGCGACCGCGCGCGTGTAGAAACATCAGGATGCCGTCGTCGGCGAATGCGGCGCGGTAGGCCGCGGGGAGGTTCTCCGCGGTTTGGGTGTGGAAGCGCGCGACGGCGTCGTGCAGCGAAAGCGATTCAGCGGCACAAGCGACGCTGGCAAGCGCGAGGGCGGAGACGAGCGCGGGAAATTTCATCCGGATCGAGGTGGGGAGTTTTTCCGTGGGGGGCGACGGCGAAAAGCCAATCCGGCACGGCCCCGCGTTGAATCGAGCGGTGTCTGCGACGAGCATGCCGGGAGAAAAAGTTCTGGAGACCGCGCGCGGCAGCGGCGAGAGTGGCAGGATGTCCGATGCCGCCGCCGCCACCGCTCGAGCTGAAGCTCACCTCGCGGACGGAGTGTTGACGGTCGTCGTGAGCGGTTGCTGGCAAATCACGGCGGACCGGCCCGACTGGCACAACCTCGTGGAGCGCACGATGGCGGACGCGGGCGCGAAGGAGCCGCCGCGACGGGTGCGGGTCGAAGGGCGGGAAATTTCGAACTGGGATAGCGCGCTGCCGTTGTTCGTGGGGCAGGCGATGCGCGGGGCGGAGTCGATCCACGCGCAATTTGAGACGGCCAATCTGCCGCACGGCGTGGAGGAACTCATTCACCAACTGGCCGTTCGGCCCGCGGTGAAGTCGGAGCATGCGGCGCTGCCGGACCTGTTCACGGCGGTGGGCGAGTTCACGACCGGGCTTTGGCGCGAGCTGCGCGACATCGCACGGCTGGTGGGCGAGTGCGTGTTCAGCATCGGGCGATTCGTGCGCGGGCAGGCGCAGTTTCGCTGGCGCGATTGTCTCACGGAGATGCAGCTGTGCGGCGCGATGGCGCTGCCAATCGTGGGGCTGATCAGTTTTCTGGTTGGCATCATTCTCGCGTATCAGGGCGCGGTGCAGCTCCGGGCGTTCGGCGCGGACATCTACGTGGCGGACATGGTGGGCGTGGCCGTGGTGCGCGAAATGGGAGCGCTGATGGCGGGCATCGTGCTGGCGGGCCGCACCGGCGCGGCCTTTGCGGCGACGCTCGGCAACATGAAGGCGAACGAGGAGATCGATGCGCTCGAGACGCTCGGCATTTCTCCGGTCGATTTTCTGGTGATGCCACGGATGGCGGCGCTGTTCCTGATGATGCCGCTGCTCGCGCTCTACTCGAATGTCGTCGGCATTCTCGGCGGACTTGTGATCTCGGCGGCCATCCTCGACATCCCGGCCAGCCTCTACTGGGCGGAGACGAAAACGATCGTCGACCTCTCGGACCTGTTTGTGGGCCTGATCAAGGCCGGCGTGTTCGGCGTGTTGATCGGACTTTCCGGCTGCTTGCGCGGTTTGCAGGCGGAGCGCAGTGCGGCGGGCGTTGGTGCGGCGGCGACGAGTGCGGTCGTGACCAGCATCCTGCTGATCATCGTGCTCGATGCGGTGTTCGCGGTGTTCTTCAACATTCTCGGCTGGTGACATGAGCGACGACGCCAAACCTCTCCCGCCCGCGCCCGGCAAGTTCGCCATCGAAGTCGAGGGCCTGCAGGCGCGCTACGATGATCGGGTGATTCTCGACGGCGTCTCCTTTGCGGTGAAGAAGGGCGAGGTGTTCTTCATCATCGGCGGCTCGGGCTGCGGCAAGAGCACGCTCCTGCGCAACATGATCGGCCTGCAGCATCCGCCGAAGGGGAGTGTGCGGTATTTCGGGCGCGATTTCACCCACGCTCCGGCCGCGCAACGCAAGGCGTTCCTGCGGTCCTTCGGCGTCCTGTATCAAGGCGGGGCGCTGTGGAGTTCGATGACCGTCGGCGAGAACGTCGCGCTGCCGCTCGAACTCTACACGAACCTCTCGAAGCGCGAACGCGCCGGCATTGTCGGCCTGAAACTCGCGCAAGTCGGGCTCGCGGGTTACGAGGATTACTTTCCGTCCGAGCTTTCCGGCGGCATGAAAAAACGCGCGGGGCTGGCGCGCGCGCTGGCGCTCGATCCCGATATCGTGTTCTTCGATGAACCCTCGGCCGGCCTCGATCCGGTGACGTCGCTCAAGCTCGACGAACTCATCCTCCAACTGCGCGACACACTCGGCACCACGATCGTCGTTGTGTCGCACGAACTCGCGAGCATCTACGGGATCGCGGATCGCGTGATCATGCTCGATCGCGAGACGCGCGGCGTGATTGCGGAGGGCGACCCGCGCGAGTTGCGCGACCGCAGCGAGGATGCGCGCGTGCGGGAGTTTTTGAATAGACGCATGGAGCCCGCCGGGCAAAAAGGAGTCTCAACCCCGTGAAATCTCGCTTCAGTCCTGCTGCCGTGGGCATGTTCGTGCTCGGCGCCGTGTTGCTGGGCCTGCTGGCGTTCATCTCGTTTGGCGGGACGAACTTCTTCTCCAAGCCCACGCGTTTCGTCGTCTACTTCGACGAATCCGTCAGCGGCCTCGACCCGGGCGCGGCGGTGAAGGTGAACGGCGTGCGCATCGGTCGCGTGGCCGCGATCAACGTCCGCTACGACTCCGCCACGCGCACGGCGCTGGTCCAGACGATCTGCGAAATCGATCGCAATGTGCTCACCGACCGCGACGGCAACACCATCGAGCTCACCAACCCGGTCGAACTGCAGAATCTGGTCGAGCGCGGCATGCGCGCGAAGCTGAACCTCCAGGGCATCACCGGCCTGCTGTTCGTCGAGTTGAGCTTCGAAGATCCGCGGGAGTATCCGGCGCCCAAGCGCGCGGGCGTCGATCCGTAT
Source organism: Candidatus Didemnitutus sp. (assembly GCA_041906465.1). GTDB lineage: Bacteria > Verrucomicrobiota > Verrucomicrobiia > Opitutales > Opitutaceae > Didemnitutus. The sequence goes on from JAYRJE010000002.1 coordinate 415,822, forward strand.
CCCGCGATCCCCGCGATCAAGTCGCCGATCGCCGAGGTGCAGAGCAGCATTGTTGAGATCGTGGCCGATATCAAAAAGGTCGACTTCGCCGGCCTCAGCAAAGAGCTGAAAACCCTGTTGACGACGACCAACCAGAAGGTGGCCGAACTCGACCTGAAGGCACTCGGCGAACGCGTCGGCCGCGCGGCGGACTCGATCGAGAAATTCGCCGGCTCGCCCGAGGCGAAAGCGGTCATGGTCAACCTCAGCAAAACCATCGTCGAGACGCAGGCGCTGATCGCGAAACTCGATGCGCAGGTCGACCCCGTCAGCACCGAGCTGAAGAAGACGCTCGCCGACGCGCAGGCGGCGCTGAAGCAGATCGACGGCGCCGCGGCCACGACGCGCCGTTTTGTGCAATCGCAAGGCTACCTCGGCGAAGACGTCACGCGCACGCTGCAACAGGTTTCCGAGGCCGCCGGCGCCATCCAGCGCCTGGCCGAACTCCTCGAGCGCAATCCGAACGCGCTGCTCGTCGGGCGGAAGCACAACAACGAAGGCGCGCCCCGTTGAGTCGCGTCGCAATCAATCCCGTTTCCGTCGTGAAAACTCTTCGTTCGATTTCCTGGTTGGTCGTCGCGGCGCTCAGCGCCTTGCTCGTCAGCTGCAATCTCCTGCCGGAGGCGCGGCCGGAGAACGCACACTATTATGTGCTCGAAGCTCCATCGGCCCGCGGGGCGACGGTTTCCGACGTTTCGCTCAAAATCGGCCTGCGTCCGGTGGAAGTCGCCAGTTACCTGCGCGGCAAGGCCATCGCGACGCGGGTCGGCGACAACGAGGTGCGCTACGCCCACGACGCGTTCTGGGCCGAGCCGCTCGACGCGGGCATCGCGCGCGTGTTGCGGGAGAGCCTCGCGGCGCGAGCGACCGTGCTCCCGTATCCGTTTCCCGCGCAGCTGCCACGCGACTTCGACCTCACGGTGCGCGTGCTGAATGCCGAGGGCGGCCCGAGCGGCGTGCGGTTTGTGGCCGTGATCGAGCTCCTGCGCGTGGGCGATCGCCCCGAGGTGGTGGTGCGAAAGGAGTTCACGGCGCCCGCGGTGGCATGGGACAAGGACTATGCCCAGCTCGCGCGCGGTTTGAGCCAGGCGGTGACCGCGCTCGCCGACGAGGTAGTCGCGAGCGCGCCGAAACAATAGCTGGAGCGGCGCAATGATCGCAGGGTGGGGTGCGCTCGCGCGCAACTCCTCCGCACACGTTCCCGGTTGCGTTTGCGAGCGTGGCGCGACGAGCGCGCCACCGGCCACGCTCGTGACGAAATGATCGTGAGTGTGCCGCGAAAGGTGGGCCGGCTTCAGCCCGCCCGGTGTTCGGATGCGCCATAGCGCACTTTGCGCTGGCTGCTGGCACGGAGCTGGCTATCAGTTCGGCCATGGCCCAGTCCGGAGACGCCCCCTCCACGTTCACGGTGATCCAGTTCACGCTGGAAACCGGACCGGACAGCACGCCGATGCAGCGCTCGACCAACTGCGGCTCTTACCGCGACGTCGAAGCGGCGTTCCACAGCGCTCGCTGCCTGGCCAATGAGACTTGGAGCCGCATCCGCGAGACGGGGGCGTTTGGCTCGCCGTCCATCGTCGACACCGAGTGGGGCTACGATCTGCGTCTCGGGCCGCTGACCGTGCACCGCTTCTGGGTGCACGAGAGCCTGAACACGCAGCGGCTGCTGCAGTAAGCGATTGCGCGGGCGGAACTGAACTTACTCGGGTAACAGCTCCGGATGTCCGGCGCGCGTGAGACGGCGGCGGATTTCGGTGGCGAGTTCGGGCGTATCATCGGCGGCCCGGGCGATCTGAATCCAGTGGCGGGCATCGTTCAGGCTGCCGGCGCCGGCAAAGGCCTCGATGCGGGCGGCGAGCCAGCGCTGCAGGAATTTGCGCTCCGCCGCGACCAGCCGCTCCGATTTGCCGGCGCGGTCCTGCAGTTGCTTCATGTTCTGCCACTGGAGTTCCATGCTGGCCGGCGACAATCCTTCCACTGCATCGCGGTAGCGACGCTCCCCGACCAATTGATCGAACAGGCTGCGGCTCAATCCGACGCGGCGCACGTCACCGGGCTTGAGTTGGTCGAAAAGCGCGAGGTTGGCCGCGCTGTCATCCAGCGCCTTGTTCAGCTCCGCCAACTCGTTGACGATCGCGGTGCCGCCTTGGAGAAATTGCTCCCGGGCGCGGTCGCGGCGCTCGACGAGCGCGGTTTTCGCGGGCGTGTAGATGTGCGACAATTTTCGGATGTCGCTCAGCAGGAAGCTCACGCGCACGCCGGTGAATGAGCGAACGCGAACCATGCCTTCATCGTAGCACCAGAGGTATTCGGCCAGCGCCTCCTCGACGTGACCGGCGCGAGCGAGCTCTTGTCCCAGCGCGTAGCGCGCCTTGACGCGAGCGTGCTCATCGCTCGCCGCAGCGACGGCGTCGCGAGCGCGGACGAGCGCCGTTTGACCTGAGAGCCCGGCGTTGAACTCTTCGATGAATCGAGCGGGTTCGCGGTAGCCGATGAGGCGGTCGATCTCTTGGCCGCTCGGCTTGAGCAACAAGAGGGTGGGGTAGCCGCGCACGCCATAGCGACGAGCGAGATCGCGTTCTTTTTCGGCGTCGATCTTCAGGCTCACGGCTTTCTCCGTGAGCAGGGCGACCACGGCGGGGTCCTGCCAGGTCGTGGCGTCGAGTTCTTTGCACGGGCTGCACCACGTCGTGTAGAAATCAATGAAGACGATCTTGTTTTCCGCGGCCGCCCTTTCGCGCGCGGCATCAAACGACAAATCGGAGAAAAATGTGCTTTTCTCTACGGCGAGGGCGAGGAGCGGAGCGAGAGCGAGCCAAAGCACAAGGGCTGCGCGGCGGAGCCGGGAATTTTTCATGGGGCGAAAACCGGCGTGGCCCGCGCCGGAGAGGCAGGCAGCGAAACAGGGTGATTCGCACCGCGCGATGCAGAAAATCGTGCCGGAAGATTGCGCCGCCTTCCAGCGATCAGCGAATGGTTCCGATTGAAGCCGAATTTCGGTTCACGCCGTCGCGAGCAGCTCGGTGGCGAGGCGGACGTTGCCGTCGATGGCGCCGTGGAGTTCGGCGATCGAGAGGAACTCGTGGTCCGTGTGCGCGACGTGGATCGAGCCGGGGCCGTAGAGCAGCGGCGTGCCCCAGTGGTCCAGGAACGGCACGTCAGTCGCGTAGGAGAACACGGCTTGCTCAAATCCGGCGACCGTGTGCAGGCGCACGAGCGGCACGAAGGCGGTTTCCTCGATGCGGAGGCGCGCGCCGACGAGTTCCTGCACGCGGCGGCGGATCACGTCGGCATCGCCGACGGTGCGGAAAAACAGTTCTGCTTGCGCGTGGGGCGGGATGACGTTCGGCGCCACGCCGCCGCTGAGCAGGCCGATGTTGAAATACGTGCGGCCGAGCACCGGGTCGGCGGGCCACTCGGTGCGGCGCAGGACTTCGAGGCCATCGAGCAGCTTCTCCGTCGCGGACTCGCCGAGCTCGGGATAACCGGAGTGCGCGGCCTTGCCGGCGGCGTGCAGGCGCAGGCGGATCGCGCCGCGCGTGGCGGTGCCGAGGCGGAGGTCGGTCGGTTCGCCGTTGATGAGGAACTTCGACTGGTTCGGGAGCGTGTTGGCGAGCTTGGCGCCGTCGCTGCCGCGCTCTTCACCGACGACGAAGAGCAGCGCGACGCGCGTTTCGCCGTTCGCGCGCAGGCGCTCGGCGGCGGCGACTTGAGCGGCGAGGATGCCTTTCGCGTCGCACGCGCCGCGGCCGATGAGTTTGTCGCCCTCGACGCGACTCGGGAAAAACGGCGGCACGCAGTCGAAGTGCGTGGAGAACGTCACGCGCGGCTCGCCGACGGTGGCGAGAATGTTGCAGCGGTCGCCGGCGACGGGTTGCTCGCGGACGTTCCAGCCGAGCGCGCGGAGATCGGTGGCGAGTTTTTTCCCGCACGCGGCCTCGGTGCCGGTGGTGGACTCGATGTCCATCAGGCCGCGCGCGAACGCGACGGCGTCGAAATCGTTTCCGCCCTTCAGTGCGGTGCTCATCGGATCCAGCTTTCGAGTTCGGTGCGGGCGTCGGTCTTGTCGTCGCGGTATTTGACGATGACGGGCGTGGCGACGGAGATGCCCCACTCGGGGCCGGGCGAGCGCTTGACGGTGCGGGCGCCGGGGACGACAACGGCGCCGGCGGGCACGACGACGGGTTGGCCGGGCGCGGGCGCGATGATGGTTTGGTTGACGAGATCGTAGATCGGCGTGGAGCCGGTGAGCACGACGCCGGCGGCGATGACGGCTTTGGTCTTCACGATGGCGCCTTCGTAGATGCCGGTGTTGCCGCCGACGAGGACGTCGTCCTCGATGATGACGGGCAGCGCGCCGACGGGCTCGATGACGCCGCCGATCTGCGCGGCGGCGGAGAGGTGCACGCGCTTGCCGATTTGCGCGCACGAGCCGACGAGCGCGTGCGAGTCGACCATGGTGCCTTCGTCGACGTAGGCGCCGAGGTTGATATACATCGGCGGCATGCAGATGACGCCTTTCGCGAGGTAAGCGCCCTCGCGGATGGAAGAGCCGCCGGGGACGATGCGCACGCCGGCGGCGAGGCCGGGGCGGCGGACGGGCAGCGTGTCCTTGTCGTAGAAGGGGAACGCGCCGCTCACGTCGGCCATGTCGCCGTGGCGGAGGCCGAGGAGGATCGCCTGCTTCACCCACGTGTTCACTTTCCATCCGGTGGGCGAGGTGGGGTCGGGCTCGGCGGAGCGGATCGCACCGGCGTTGAGGGCGGAGCGGATTTCCGACCAGAGCGCGCGGGCGGCGGCTTTGTCGGCGGCGGGGCCGGCGGCGAAAAGCTGCTCGGTTTGCGAGCGCAGGGCGGTAAAATCAGGCGGCGTGGACATGCGTAAAGGGCGGGTGAAATTTCAGGCGCATCCACCGTCGCTTCAGGGGGCTACGGCGGGGCTCGTCTTCGGCGGACCGAGGCGAGGAGGCTTGATAAAGCGCCGCGCTCCGGGTTAGTTCAAGTCACTTCCCGGTCATGCAAAAAATCGACTCTCTCACGGCGATGCGGGCCAGCGCCGCGGAGTTGCGCGCCTCGGGGCGCCAGCTTGCGCTCATTCCGACACTCGGCGCGCTGCACGCGGGGCACGTCAGCCTCATCCGGCTCGCGCGCGAGCGCGGCTTTGCGGTCGTGGTCTCCGTGTTCGTGAACCCGCTGCAGTTTGGCGCGAACGAAGATCTGGCGAAGTATCCGCGCAGCGCGGCGGCCGATGCGGCGCTGTGCGAGCGCGAGGGCGCGGAGGTGTTTTTCGCGCCGACGACCGAGGAGATGTTTCCGAAGAATTTCTCGACCACGATTATCGAGGATCGCGTGAGCAAGCCGCTGTGCGGCGTGTCGCGGCCGGTCCTGTTCAAGGGCGTGCTCACGTGCTGGCTGAAGCTGGTCAACGTCGTGCAGCCGCACGCGCTCGTGATGGGCGAAAAGGATTTTCAACAGGTCGCGGTGGTGCGGAAGACGCTGGCCGATCTGGGGCTGCCGCTCGAAATCCTCACCGCGCCGACTGTGCGCGATGCCGACGGGCTGGCCGTCAGTGCCCGCAACACTTATTTGACGCCGAACCAACGCGACGAAGCCCTCGCCGTTTTCCGCGCGCTCACGCGCGCGAAAGAAATGGTGGAGGCGGGCGTGCGCAGCGCGGACCGCGTGGTGGCCGAGGCGACGCACATCATGTCGGCGAAGCGTCGCCTGCGCGTCATCTACATTGCCGTCGTGAATCGGGAAACGATGGAGCCGATGCGCGAGGTCGTGCCGGGCGTGGCGTTGATGGCGGTCGCGTTCTGGGTCGATGAAGTGCGCCTCACGGACAACATTCCACTCTGACAATACGGGCTGGAAAAGGCTGTGAATAAGTTGTCGGTAGTCCACCCGTCGACGACGCGCGTGGAGCAGGGAGAGACGTTTGCGTCGGCGCGCTCTCGGCGTTGCAAGCGTTCCAACCGAGCCGAAATGGCCCTTGCAGATCGGTTTTTTCCCGATGGCTAAAGCCTTGGTGGCGCGCATATCGCTGCAACGGGTGAGGTAAAAAGGGGCCGTTGGGCCCTACTGCGGTCCCGGCCTGAAGCATCCGGCAAACGGGAAGCCGGCGCCTCCCGGTGATATCCGAGGCAGGAATTGCCGCCCTCGCGCAGCCGGGGCTCGCGTCAATGTGAGGAAATCTGCCTACGGAGCGTGGAGTGCGGGGTTGAGTTTTAGGCCGGAGCGGTGTGTTTTCCGCGCGTGAACACCCCTTTCCCCTCGAAACCCCGCATCGCAATCGTCGGCACCGGAGCCTTGGGCACCTATTACGGCGCCTGCCTCGCGCGCGCGGGACACGATGTGCATTTCCTCGTGCGCAGCGGTCGCGCGGCGGTGCTCGCGCGCGGGTTGCGCATCAAGAGTCCGACCGAGAAGTTTCACCTCAAAAAGGTCCAGGTCTACGGCTTCACCGACGAGATCGGTGCCTGCGATCTCGTCATCGTCGCGCTGAAGGCGACGGCGAACGACGAACTGAAAAAACTCCTGCCCCCGCTGCTCGGGCCGGGCACACTCGTGTTGACGCTGCAAAATGGACTTGGCGTCGAAGAACCCGTGGCCGAAGTGGCGGGACCTGATCGGGTGATCGGTGCGTTGTGCTACATCGCGTGCGAGCGCACCGCTCCGGGCGTGGTCGAGTGTCGCTTCCCGGGCGTGATGACGATCGGCAAGTTCGGCAAACCAGCCGGCGAGCGCACGCAGGCGGTGGCCGCGATGTTCCGGCGCGCCGGCGTGAAGTGCGAAGCCCAGGACAATCTCGAGGAGATGCGGTGGCGCAAACTGGTCTGGAACGTGCCGTTCAACGGTCTCGCGATCGCCGCCGGCGGTGTAACGACGGACGTCATCATGGCCGATGACGGTCTGCGCACGCTCGCGCGGCGCATCATGGAAGAAGTCGTCGAGGCGGCGGGGAAATTTGGCCACGAGATTCCGCGGTCGTTCGTCGATCTGCAGTTCGAACGCACGGCGAAGATGGGCGGTTATCGGCCCTCGAGCTTGGTGGATTTCGAGGATGGCAAGGAACTCGAACTCGAGGAGATCTGGGGCGAGCCCGTGCGGCGCGCGAAGTCGGTCGGCGCCGCCGTGCCGCGCATGGAGATGCTTTACTGGCTGATCCGGCATCGCCTCGCCGCGCGCAAGGGCGCGAAGAAAAAGCGCTGAACTGCTCCTCGCATGGAGGCTGGGGCATCCGCCCCGCGAGTCTCCGGCTTCGAGACGCACGCTTCGCGGGGCTGATGGCCCCGCCTCCAAACCACACGCCCCCGTCGCGCCGTCGTCGTTCGCCGCGGCGCCCGGGTTGATTCCGCGTTGCGCCGCCGGGGCTTACGGGCGAGCGTCCGGTCATGCGTTCCCTGAAATTCCTCCCGCTGCTCTCAGCGTGCGCGCTTTGCTTGGTCGCGCGCGCGGAGATCAATCCCGCGAACTTCGACCGCTCCGTGAAGCCGCAGGACGACTTCTACCGGTTCGTCAACGGCACGTGGTTGAACAACACTGCGATTCCCGCCGACCAGGCGCGCTGGCACACGTTCACGATTCTCGCCGAGCGCAACATGGAGGCGCTGCACCAACTTGCCGAACGCGCAGCGGCCAAGGGCAAGTCCGGCACGACGATTGAGCAGCTCGTCGGCGATTTCTACGCGAGCGGCATGGACGAGGCGGCGATCAACGCGGCCGGCATCGCGCCGTTGCAGCCGCAGCTCGACCGCATCGCGGCCGCGAAGTCTCCGGCGGAGATCTTTGCCGTGATGGCCCACCTGCACGCGCAAGGCATCCGGGTCGGGTTCGGCGCGGGCGTCGGCCCCGATGCGAAGGACAGCAACACGCAGATTTTCCAGATGCGCCAGGCGGGCCTCGGCCTGCCGGGCGGCGGACGCGACTCGGATCGCGACTACTATTTCAACACCGACGAGCGCTCGGTGAAGATTCGCGAGCAATACGTCGCCCACATCGCAAAGATGCTCGAACTCTCAGGCTGGGATGTCGCCGCTGCGCAGGCCGGCGCCGCTGGAGCGATGCGCATCGAGACCGCGCTTGCCGACGTTTCCCTGCCGCGCGGCGCGCTGCGCAATCCCTACGCGAGTTACAACAAGATCGCCGTCGCCGACCTCGCCGCGAAGGCCCCCGGACTCGACTGGTCCGCCTATTTCAAGGCGGTCGGCCTCGGCGAGTTTCAGGAACTGAACCTCGCCCATCCGAAGTTCTTCGCGGGTTTCGCGAAACTCGTGAACGAGGCGCCCGCCGCCGACTGGCAGGCTTATTTGCGCTGGCGCTTGCTCTCGCAGTTCGCGGGCTCGCTCGGCACGGCGTTCGAGGAGGAGAGTTTCAATTTCTACAGCGGCGTCATCGCCGGCGTGAAGGAGCGCAAGCCGCGCTGGCGCCGCATTGTCACTGCGACCGACAACGGGCTCGGCGAGGCGCTTGGCCAGCTTTACGTGGCGGAGTATTTCCCGCCCGAGGCGAAGACGCGCGTGCTCAAGCTCGTCGAGGATCTGCGCGCTGCGCTCGGTGATCGCATCCGTGCACTCGAGTGGATGGACGCGCCGACGAAGGAAAAAGCGCTGGCGAAGCTCGCCGCGTTTTCCGTGAAGATGGGCTATCCCGACAAGTGGCAGGACTACAGCGCGCTCCAGCTCGATCGTGGCCCGTATGTGCTCAACCAGCTGCGCATCGCGCAGTATGAGCAGAAGCGCAACATCGCGCGCCTCGGCCAGCCGACCGACAAGACGGAGTGGGGCATGACGCCGCCGACCGTGAACGCTTCCTACAGCCCGCTCGCCAACTCGATCACGTTTCCGGCCGGCATTCTCCAACCGCCGTTCTTCGATCCGAAGGCCGATGATGCGTCCAATTACGGCGGCATCGGCACGGTGATCGGGCACGAGATGACGCACGGCTTCGACGATTCGGGCCGCCGCTTCGACTACGCGGGAAACTTGGTCGACTGGTGGTCCAAGGAGTCCGGTGAGGAGTTCAACAAGCGCGCGGCGAAGGTTGTCGAGCAGTTCAACGGCTACACCGTGCTCGACGGCACGCTGCATCTGAAAGGCGATCTCACACAGGGCGAGAACATCGCCGATCTGGGTGGCATCAAAGTCGCCTTCGCCGCGTTGCAGAAGGCGCTCGAGGGCAAGTCGCGCGCGCCGATCGACGGCTGGACGCCGGAGCAGCGATTCTTCCTCAGCTATGCGAACATCTGGCGCGATCTCCAGCGCCCCGAGGAACAGCGCCGCCGCGTGAACGTCGACCCGCATTCGCCCGGTCGCTGGCGCGTCAACGGTCCGCTCTCGAATCTGGAGGAATTCTGGAACGCATTCGAGGTGCCCGAGGGCGCGCCGATGCGCCGCGCCGGCGACGCGCGCGTGACGATTTGGTGAGCGGCTGCGGCGGCGCAAGGCTCCTGCGGTCGTGACGCCGGCCGGCTCTCGCAGGTGGGCGCCGCCGTCCCGAGCGGCGCCGGGAGCGCGGCGCTGGTTTCGTTGTCGCTACGGGACAGCGCCGACCACCGGTTCGGAACGCATGCGAGATACTCCGCTACGGTGCGGCGGGTGCTGAACCACTGGCGGAACTACGCAGTTGCGCGCGGTTCGCGCCGTGCGCACGCTCGCGGCCGTTTTTTCCCCAACATGTCGCAAAACAACTCGCCGAAGTTTGAGCCGTTCATTCCCGCGTCTGCCCAGCTGCCTGAATTCACCGCCCGCGCGATCATCACCGGTGCGGTGCTCGGCGTCGTGTTTGGCGCCTCGTCGCTCTATCTCGTGCTGAAGGTCGGATTGACCGTCAGCGCGTCGATCCCGGTGGCGGTCATCTCGCTGACGCTGTGGCGCGGCTTGTCGAAGTTCGGCGTGCGCGACGCGACGATCCTCGAGCACAACATCGCGCAGACCGCCGGTTCGGCGGGCGAGTCGCTGGCGTTCGGCATCGGGGCGACCATGCCGGCGATCATGATCCTCGGCTTCGATCTCGAGCTGACGCGCGTCATGCTCGTCGCGGTTCTCGGCGGCTTGCTCGGCATTTTGATGATGGTGCCGTTGCGGCGCGCACTGATCGTGAAGGAGCACGGCGTGCTGAAGTATCCCGAGGGCACGGCGTGCGCGGCGGTGTTGAAGGCGGGCGTCGATGACGTATCGCGGGCGGCGGCCTCGCCGAGCGCACGGGCGGAAATGGCGGCGGCGGAAGCGGCCGGTTTGGGCAAGTCGCCGGGCGCGAAGGTCGTGTTCGCCGGCTTCTTCGTCGGCCTCGTCTACAAGACGCTCATGGCGGCATTCAAGGGGTGGAAGGACATCCCCGAAAAAGTTTTCGGCGCGCCGCTCAAGGGCGGTTCGGTCGGCGCGGAGATTTCGCCGGAGTTGGTCGGTGTCGGCTATGTGATCGGGCCGCGCGTGGCGGCGATCATGTGCGGCGGCGGCGTGTTGTCGTTTCTCGTGTTGATTCCGCTGATCAAATTCTTCGGCGACGGCGTGCCGACGCCGATCGCGCCCGGCACGATGCCGATCGCGGACATGGATCCTTACGACATTCGGCGTGCCTACATTCTCTACATCGGCGCGGGCGCGGTGACGGCGGGCGGTTTGATCAGCCTCTTCAACGCGCTGCCGACGATCTGGCACAGTTTCGTGGCCGGCGTCCGCGACGTGCGCTCGGCCCGTGGCGAGAAGACAAGCGGCGACAGCGTGCCGCGCACCGAGCGCGACCTCTCGCCGAAGCTGATCGGCGTCGGCATCGTGGTGTTGCTCGCGTTGATCGTGCTGGCGCGACCGCTGCAGATGAACCTGCTCGGCGCGATTCTGATCGTGTTGTTCGGCTTTCTGTTCGTGACGGTGTCGTCGCGGCTCACGGGCGAGATCGGTTCGTCGTCGAATCCGATTTCGGGCATGACCGTGGCGACGCTGCTGTTCGTGTGTCTGATCTTTCTGCTCATCGGTTGGAACACGCCGGCGTATTACGTGACGGCGCTGTCGGTCGGCGCGATCGTGTGCATCGCCGCTTCGAACGGCGGCACGACGTCGCAGGATTTGAAAACGGGCTTTCTCGTCGGCGGCACGCCGCGGTTGCAGCAGATCGCGATTCTGATCGGCGCGTTTGTCTCGGCGCTGTTGCTCGGGCCGATTCTGCTGCGCCTGAATGACTCGGCGACGGTCTATGTGCCGATCGAGAAGGTGGCGCCGGCGGGGCTGCACGCGCCGGCGATTCCGGCAAATGCCGAGCGTGAAGGGCTGCGTGGACCGCAGGCGGCGGGCGACGCGGCGCAGTATCGCGTGTGGCACAAGGACGACGCGGTGGGCGGTCCGGCGGGGAAGTATTTCGTCAACGACGAGGGCCGCGCGGTGTGGTTCGTCGATCCCGGCATCAACGGCGCGTATGCCGAGCGACCGGACGGCACGAAGGTCGTGAAGTTCGCGGCGCCGCAGGCGCGGCTGGTTTCCTACATCATCAAGGGCATTCTCGATCAGCAGTTGCCGTGGGCGCTGGTGATGTTCGGCGCGATGATCGCGGTCGTGTTGCAGATGAGCTTTGTGCCGGCGCTGGCGTTTGCGGTCGGCGTCTACATCCCGCTGGCGGCGTCCACGCCGATTTTCGTCGGCGGTCTGATTCGCTGGCTGGTGGACCGGCGCGTGCGCTCGAAGGCGCCTTATGCGACGATGACGGAGGAGCAGTTCACGGCGGAGAGCGACAAGAGCCCGGGCGTGCTGCTCGCCTCCGGCTACATCGCGGGCGGGGCGATCGCGGGCATCGTGATCGCGTTCCTCGCGGGCGTGACGGTGAACTTCGATCACGCGGTGACGCAGTGGTCGACGGCGCACAATCCGTTCTACGGCGGGGCGTATGCCGATCTGCTGGCGCTGCTGCCGTTCGCGGCGGTCTGCGTGTTTCTCTACCTCGTGGCGCGCGAGAAGTTGCTGAGGCCGAAGAAGTGAGGCAGAGCAGTTAAGGGATTCAGGCCGGGCCTCGCGCCCGGCCTTTTTGCTTGGTGTGCGATCACGGCACCGCGCGTGCGCGAGTGCAGGGCCGTTGCTCGGCCGTTGGGCGAAGGCGCTTCGGCGAGCCGCGGCGCACCGGGGACGGTTCGGCCTGCGTTGGCGTTCGGTCGCGAGCGCGGACTGATGGACGAGGGCTCAAACAAAAAGGCCGCGACGAGAGTGTCGCGGCCGGAAGTTTGTCGGCGATCGTGGATCGCCGCTGCAGGATTTGCGCGGTGCTCAGGCGGTGTAGCGCGTGATGCCGGCGACCTGATACTCGTGTTGCACGCCGCCGATCTTGAGCTTCACGTGTTCGCCGACCTTGCGGCCGAGAAGGGCGGAGCCGAGCGGGGTCTTGTAGGCGATGACGTGATTCTCCGGGTCGGAGTCCCACGCGCCGAGCACGGTGTAGCGGACGGCTTTGCCGTTGGTGACGTCGCGGAGGTCGACGATCGTCCCGACGGAAACCTGCTCGGTCGTCGCGTCAGCGAAGTCCGAGATGCGTGCGCGGGCGAGGTCGCGCTCGAGCTGCGCCTTTTGCGCCATGAGCACGGACTGGTCCTGCTTCGCCATCTTGAACTCGGAGTTCTCGCGGAGGTCGCCGTGCTCGCGGGCGGCGGCGATGGCCTTGGAGTTGTCCGGGATGCGCTTGGAGACGATCTCCTCGTATTCGACGCGCTTTTTCTCGTAGCTCGGGCGCGAGACAATGAGCTGCTCGTCCTTGGCTTCGGCCTCGCCGGCGACGAGCGCCTGGAGCGAGGGGAAGAGTTTGATGAAGCGCGCGAGGAGCGACTTCTTGGTGAGTTCCTCGAAGCCCTGGTTGAGGAGAAGGGTGTTCGCGAGGTCGCGGGCCGTCTCGGTGTCGGCGGTGGCGAGGAGATCGGAGATGAGCTCCGGATCGTCGCTCAAGGCCTCGGCCAGCGGGATGCGGCGCGTGCCGGCGGATTGCAGCGCCTCGTAATCGATGGCGAAGAAGATCGCGGAGAGCAGGCGCGGCGTGACGAGGTTGTTGAGCAGCTTGGCAAACTTCTTCGAGTGGCGGTTCTTGATGATCCAGAGCAGCACCGGCGCGCGGAGATTCTGCTCGGTCTTCCAGCGGACGAGGGTTTGCGCGAGTTCGTCGGACTGCTCGTTCTCGACGAGGAAGTTGATGCACTCGGTGGTGAACTTGCCCTGCGAGGTCTTGAGGAGGGCGAAGACGATTTCGCGCCACTCCAGCGGGTGCGTCTCCTTCACGAGGTCGAGGAAGCGCGATTGGAAGTGAACGGGGATCTTCTCGGCGATGGCGCTGAGGCCGCGGACTTCCTTGATCAGCTCGGCCTGCGGCGGGTTCAGCTTGGTGTTGTCGTGGCCGAGGATGCGGGCGAGCTCGTCGCGGACGAAAGCGCCGTAGAGGCGCTCGGCGGCGTCGAGCTGGTTGGAGTCGCGCACGGCCTCGGTCAGGCCGGTGAGGACGGATTGCAGGCCGGGCTTGGACTCTTCCTTGATCGACGCGGCGAGGAGGTCCTCGGCGAGCGTGATCCGGCGGCGAGCGGAGCGGGTGGTGCCGAAGGCCTCGAGGATCTCGTCCTCGGCGGAAACGGGCTCTTCGCGGACGATGTAGACTTCGGTCTTCTTGGCCGGGACGCCGACGCGCGGGTCCTTGATGAGTTGCTTCTTAACGTTGGAGAACCAGCGCTTGAACTTCTCCTCGCCGAGAACCTGCGTGAGGGTCGACTCGAGCTCTATGGCGGAGCAGGCCTTGTTCGGGTAGGCGGAAAGGGTGTCGATGACCAGCTGGACGGGGTCGTTTTCGATCAGCTCGTTGATCTTGGCCGTCTCGGTTTCCTTGCGGGCGAGGATGTGTTTCGGCGGGAGCACTTCCATCGTGCCGATACAGAACGCCGGGTCCATGGCGTGGGCCTTCTTGCCCTTGAAATCGATGACGAGCTTCTGGGCGGACTCGTCGTAGCTCTTGATCTGGCCGAAACCCCAGGAACGGTGCATCACGTAGGCGCCGGGTTCCATCGCCTCCAGCTTGGCTTTTGCTGCCTTGAGGGCGGGATTTTTGGCGGTGATCGCGGAGATGGCCTCGGAATTCATATTTGCGTAGCGAGTCGTTGAAAGGGTTAGTTCAGTCCGTAATGCGCAGCGATGTCAAACAGGGTTTCCCAAAGCCCCGCTCACACACCTTGAAACCCGGTTCCGACGGTTGGGAAACCGCCGTGCTGCTCGCCGAGCGCTGGCTCGCGACCCAAGCGCGCGTGGATGCGCTGCTGGAACAACTTACGCCGGGCCTCGCGCCGCAGGAGCGCGCCCGCGCCCAGCACCTTTTTTATGGCGTCGTGCGTTGGGCGGACCGGCTCGAAGCCGCGCTGACCGGCCTGATGGCGCGCGCGCCGCGGACGAAGGTGCGCGCGGTGCTCTTTGTCGCGGGCTTTGAAATGCTCGAGGAAGGCGCCGAACCGGCCAAGATCGTCCACCACGCGGTCGAAAAGGCGAAGCGGGTCGCCAGCGTGAAGGAAGCCGGCCTAGTCAACGCTGTTGCCCGCAAGCTGGCGGCGCGGCTCGCCGAGAAGCCGGCCAGCCCGGCCGAAGCCTATGCGCACCCGGCCTGGCTGGTGGCGCGTTGGGAGAAGCAGTTCGGGACCGAGGCCACGCGGCAGTTGCTCGAATGGAACCAGCGTCCCGCGCCGGTCTATGCGCGCTGGCGGACCAGCGACGCCTCGGTCGCGGTGCCGGAATTTCTCACGCCGACGAAGTGGCCCGCCTATTACGAAGTGAAGGCCGGCCACTGGGACGAGGTGCGCGATCTCGCCCGGAAAGGCGCGCTCTATCTCCAAGACCCGTCGACGCGTCTTTGCATCGAATTGCTCGCCCCTGCGGCCAACGAAACCGTGCTCGACGCCTGTGCGGCGCCAGGGGGCAAGAGCTTGTTCATCGCCGACGTCATGAAGAGCGGCCGGCTCGTGGCGCTCGATTTGCCCGCGGCCGAGGACGAACGCGACGTGCGCTTCGAACGCTTGAAGGAGAACCTGACGCGCGTGCCGTCCGGCATGGAAGTCGCGCTGATGCCCGGCGACCTGCGGCAAACCGGCGCGAAGTTCTTCAAGGATTTCAACCTGCCCGCAACCTACGACGCCGTGCTGCTCGATGCGCCGTGCAGCAACACCGGCGTGATGCGCCACCGCATCGACGTAAAGTGGCGCCTGCAGGAGGGCGACTTCGCCAAGCACGCCGCGCAACAGCTCGCACTCCTTCGCGCCGCGGCGCGGCTGGTGCGCGAAGGCGGTCGGCTGGTTTACTCGACGTGCAGCATCGATACGTTGGAGAACGAGGAGATCGTGCAACGTTTCCTGAAGGAGGCGCGAGTGCCGTGGACGCTGGAGCGTCATGTGCTCGCGTATCCGTGGATCGATGGCCACGACGGCGCGGGGGCGTTTTTGCTGAGGAAGCAGTAGCCATCAGCCGTCAGCTATCAGCCAAGCAAGCAGGTCGATCTGCGGGCACCGGGCCGCGCCCAGGTGCCGGTTAGGGCAGCCGCATTGCCGAAACGTTTTTGCCGTAGCTGAAAGCTGATTGCTGACGGCTGACTACGGCACCAGCTCGAAGACCGGGATTTCCACGTCGTATTCGCGCGTGCCGGTGAGAAAGGTGTAGGTGATCTTCGCGGCGCTCGCGAGGAGCGTGGCGTAGCGCTCGTAGTTCCAGCTCGCGACCGGCTCGCCGTTGATGCGGACGACCAGGTCGCCGGTTTGCACGCCGGCTTGCGTGGTCGGAGTGTCCGGCACGATGCGCATGACGCGCCAATAAGCCGGGGAGCGCGAGAACGACAGGCCGGTGCTGCGGCGCGCATCGATGCGGACGGGACCGTCCGTGTCGCGGGTGAAGGTGGCGTAGTTGCGCCGCTGGTCGAACGTGACCACGAAATGCCGGAGGATCTCGCCGCCGACTGATGACAGCTGATCGGTGACGTCGACGACGGGTTGCTCGACGACGTGCGTGCCGAGGAGGAGGTTTTGTCCGAGGCGACCGACCTGTTGCGCGCGGTCGCCGGAGATCGAGGACACGAGCGTGCCGGCGCGCGGGCCGAAGGCGAAGCGCGGGTGCAGGCCGACGGGATTGAGCTGCAGGCCGCCGTCGCTGCCGGAGTCGACGAGCACGACGAACGACTCGTTGCCGAGCTGCACGGGGATGAAGGGCGTGCCTTGCTCGTTGTTGAAGGCGATCACGGCGGTGCGTCCGGCCGAACGGGGCACGCCGGCGCCGGCCGGGTGCGGCGCGATGACAAGTTGCGAGTTGGGGTAGTCGAGCGTGAGCAACGCGTCGCGGAACAGGGGAAACCCGATCAGGCCATCGATCGTGACGCCGAGATGCGCCGAGAGTTCGTCGAAGTCGTAGACCAATGCGGTGACTCGATCGAATTTCGCGTCGCCGAGCTGGAGGCGTTTCAGCGTGACGGTCTCGAGCGTGATCTCGCCGCCGTTGACGGAGCGGACGGGCAGCGTGCGCTGTGCGGCATGCCGCTCTTTTTCGCCGATCGCCTTGGCCAGGTTTCGCGAGACGAAGGTCGCGGTCGAACCGGTGTCGATGAGGAAGCGGCGCGTCGTTCCGTCTGTCTGCTCGGCTTCGACGATAAAGTAGTTCGAGAGCAGGCGGGCGGGCAGCGTGGCGGGTTTGGTTTGAACGACGGTTTTTCCCGGTCCGCGACCGAAGGGGAGATTGGCGCAACCGGTGCCGAGCGCGAGCCAGAGGACGGAGGAAAGAAAACAGAGAACGGTGACCGGCCGCCGCAGCGAGGTCCGCCAGGTCCGGGCGCTCATCGTCTCGCGGGTCATTTGTGCGGTTGCGGCAGGGCCGTGCTGAGCGCGGCCGGCACGCAGAGCAACGCGGCTGCAATCGCGAACGCGACGGTGCCACCGAATTGGAAAAACAGCACGCCGGCCACGGCGGGGCTCGCGGCGCGGGCGAGGAAGCCGAGCGAACGGAAAATGCCCGTGACTTTTCCCTGCTCGTCGGCGGGGGCGTAAAGCGAGATGAGCGATTGCAGGCCGACGTTCGCGAAGCCCGAACCGACTGAGCAGCAGGTCAGCGCGACAAACAGCCACGGCACCGAACGTGCGAGGCCGACCGACAGACCGATGCCGAGCATGCCGAGGGCGACCAAGCTCAGGCCGAAGGTCGCGGCGCGCTTTTCGCCGATCTTCGGCACGAAGCGGCGAACGAGGAACCCTTGTGTGAGGATGGACACGGTGCCGTTGTAGACGAAGATGCTCACAAGGTCACGCGGCGTATAGCCGAAGCGGTCGGCCATGAAAAAGGTGATGAGGGTCTCGAAGAAGCTGAAGCCGAACGTCAGGAGGAAGCCCACGACGTTGGCTCGCCGAATGGCACGATCGGGCAGCGTAAGCAGCGCGCGAATGGGGTTGCGCTCGCGCAGCGTGATGCCGGCGCCGCGCTTTTCCGGGGGCAACGTTTCGTGGAAACGCGCGGCAATCCAGACGAGGTTGAGCAGACAGAGGCCGAGACCGATCGCCGCCGGGACACTGAAGGGATGGAGGCCCCACGCGGCGAGTTGAGGATGCTGCGTCAGCAAGTTGATGCCCGACGTAAGACCACCGATCGCGGGCCCCGTGAGGAAGCCGAGGCCGAACGCCGCCCCGACGATGCCCATGCCTTTGGCGCGGTTCTCGCGCGTCGTCACGTCTGCGACCGACGCGACGGCCACGGCGAGGTTGCCGCCCATGACGCCCGCCAGGACGCGGCTGACCAGAAAGACCACGAACGATCCGCTGAACACCAGCAGCAGGTAGCTGAGCACGTTGCCCATCACGGTCAGCAGCAGCACGGGACGGCGCCCGACCCGGTCGGAGCGCGCGCCCCACACCGGCGAGAAAATGAACTGCATGAACGCGTAAATCGAACCGATCAGGCCGGCGAACAGCGCGCCCGTGGCCATCTCCGGCACATGCGAGGAGTGCGCGAGCGCCTGCAGGTGCGAGAACAGGTTCGTGAAAAGCCCGCCGGCCGGTTCGTGCGCGATGTAGTAGCGCAGCAGCTCCGGCCCGAGCGGGAAGAAAATCGAGAAGCCGATCAGGTCGATGTAGAGCGTCAGGAAAATGACCCCGAGCGAGAGCGGCTTGGACGGTGAGGAAGGCGTGGACACGGGAACGCGCACGTTGGCGAAAAGACGCCTCCGCGCAAAGCCCGTTTCACGCACAAGCGTGGGATTAATTCGGTGTCGATCGTGGCGCGCCGGCGCTAATTTCGTGCGACCGGTGTTGCGTGCGGCGCGAGCGGCGCGCTGGTGAACGACGCGCCGTCGTCACGCCGGCGTCGATTCAGGCAGGTGTTTTTTCAGCTCCCCGAGCAGCGCGGTGATTTCAAACGGTTTCTGGAGGAATGCCACCGCGCCGAGCTGGGCGCAGCGGCGCGCGGTGTCGGCGGCGCTGTAGCCGCTGATGAGAATCACTTTTTGTGACGCGCCCTGCATGCGCAGCCGGCGCAGAGTCTCCTCGCCGGACAGGCCGGGCATCGTGAGGTCGAGGAGGATCAGATCGACGCTCTCGGGATGTTCACGGCAAAGCTGGAGCGCCTTCTCGCCGTCCGGTGCCTCCAGGGCTTTCAAGCCCGCCAGCTGCAGCGCGAGCGAGGTCATTTCGCGGACGTGGGCTTCGTCGTCGACGATGAGCACGGTGCCGCAGAGCTGGGGCAACGTTGCTGGTGTCGTGCCGGCTCCTGGCGCCTGCACGCCCGGCAGGATGGCCGCGACTGGCGTGGTGGCGGCGGGGAGCAGCAAGCGGAAAGTCGTCCCGACGCCCGATTGGGATTCGACGAAGAGCGCGCCGCGGTGACTGCGCACGATCCCGAGCACGGCCGAAAGACCCAGGCCGCGCCCGGAAAATTTGGTGGTGAAAAACGGTTCGAAGATGCGGGCGAGCATCTCGGCCGGCATGCCGATGCCGTTGTCGCGCACTTCGAGGCCGACGTAGCAGCCGGCCGGCAGATCGGGTCGCTCCACGGCGGAGCGAAAGTCTTCGCGATGGGCTTCCACGACGAAGGTGCGGAGTCCGACCTCGCCAGGGCGGTCGCCGATGGCATCGGCCGCGTTGATGACGAGGTTCATCACGATCTGCCGGATCTGGGTCGCGTCCACCTGGACGTGCGGCAAATCGCTTCCGAGTCGCAGGTCCAGGCGCGTGCTCTTGCCGAGGGTGACTTCCAGCAGCGAGGTGGTGTCGCGGACCAGCTCGGAGAGATCGAGCCGCGCCGTGGTGAGGTGGCTTTTGCCCGCGTAGGCGAGCATTTGCGCGCACAGCTCGGCGGCGCGGCGTGCGGCGCGCTCGATTTGCTGGAGCTGGGATTGCAGCGGGTGGGGGGCGGGCAGCGATTGGCGGGCGATGGACGCGTTGCCGAGCACGGCGGTGAGAATGTTGTTGAAGTCGTGGGCGATGCCGCCGGCGAGCACGCCGAGGCTTTCGAGTTTTTGCGTTTCCACGATCTGCCGGTCGAACTCGCGGGCGCGGGCTTCGGCGGCCTTGCGGGCGGTCGCCTCGACCAAGAGGCCCTCGAGTGCGCGGGGGGCGCCTTGCTCATCGTAGAGCGGATGGCCGCGTTCCCAGACGTGGCGTTCGCTGCCGTCGGCGTGCTGGATGCGATACTCCAACTCGTAGGCGCTGCGGTGGGCGACGGCTTCCGTAATGCGGCGCTCGCACTCCACGAGATCCTCCCGGTGCACGCGGTCGATCCAGCGCACCTGGCCGCGGAGAAAACTGTCGGCACTGAAACCGCTGAGGTCGGCAATGCCTTCGCTGACGAACTCGGCCGTGAAGGGGGCGCGGGGCGCGCAGCGGTAGGCGGCGCCGGGCATGTCGGAAAGCAGGGAGGCGAGGCGTCGCTTGCTCTCGGCGAGTTCGGCCGTGCGCTGTTCCACTTCGTCTTCGATGAGGGAGGTGCGCTCGAGCAGGTTGCGCAGCGTGTAGGCGAGTAGAAGCGTGATGATCACGCCGGCGCCGAGCAGGAGCAGCGGTTGCCGGGAGGAGACGGATTCCCTCCACGCGGCGTTCATTCGCGCGATCACGAGCCATTCGCGGTCGCCGACGTGCAGGCGCGTGGTGATGTTCTCCGGATCGTCGAGGGGCGGCAGGGCCACGTGAGCGCCCGGCGTGCGCAGTGGCTCGGCGCCGCCGAGGTTGGCGTAGAGAAGAGTGGGCGGTTCGCCTGCCGCGCCGGGCGCCAGGTAGTAGGCGTCGATGGCTTCGTTGGTTTCGAGATGATGCGGCTGGGCGAGAAGCGTCTGCAGCTTGAAGACTCCCTGCAGGAAGCCCTGCACCGGTCCCTGCGTTCGCCAGAACGGCAGGATGAATGTCACGCCCAGTTCGTCCGGTTGCGTGGATTGGATCAGACGGAACGGCGGGCTGACCTTGAACGCGCGTTCGGCGCGGGCCGCGGTAATCTGCGGCGCGCTGGGAGCGCTCTTGAGGTCGTAGCCGAGCGCCGACTCGTTGCCGGCCATCGGCTCGACGTAGGCGATCGCAAAATATTCCGGCGCGGGCGCGGCGACGACGAGCGATCCGTCGGGCCGGCGCTGCATGATTTGAAACGGCCGGCCCAGACTGGCGGAAGCGGCGCGCTCGAACGACTCGCGCTCGGCGTGCGGCACGATGGCGACCCACTCCAGCGCCTGCACACCGTCGTGCCGGCGCAGGAGGTTGTGCGCGAGCTCGGCGAATTCTTCGCGCGTGATCTCGTCGGAGGCGACGTAAGTGTCGCGCAGGCTGTAGACCATCTCCTCATAGCTGCGCAGGGTCTGGCCCGTGACTTTGAAGAGGGCCTGGGCACGAGACTGGAATCCGGTGCGGGTCCGCTCATCGCCCTGTCGGTCTGCAAAGCGCCAGGTGAGAAACGAAAGAGTGAGGCCTGCGGCGACGACGAACCAGACGGCAAAACGGCGATGCCGGAGCAGCAGAAAACGCGGGGCCATTGCGATCAGTTAGCGGGGGATTGCGCCGAAGCGCAATCCCGCGCGCGACGGCACCAGCGCGGCCGAACCGCTCAGGCGCGGTAGGGCAGCGGGAAACCGCTCGTGAGTGTGACGACCTTGGCCTTCACTTCGGCCAGCGCGGCGGCCTCCTGCTCGGTGCCGATCGCGACAAGGACTTGATCGATCAGCGCGGCGACCTGCTGGAACTCGGCTTCCTTGAAGCCGCGGGTCGTCATCGCCGGGGAACCGAGGCGGATGCCCGAGGCTTGGAACGGTGAGCGCGTCTCGAAGGGCACGGTGTTCTTGTTGCAGGTGATGTTGGCGCGATCGAGCGTCTCCTGCGCGACTTTGCCGGTGAGATTCGGCAATTTGGCGCGAAGATCGACGAGCATGAGGTGGTTGTCGGTGCCCCCGGAGACGATCTTATATCCGCGCGCGACCATCGCGTCGGCGAGGGTGGCGGCATTTTTCACGACCTGCTGCGAATAGGTTTTGAACTCGGGCTTGAGCGCCTCGCCGAAGCACACGGCCTTGGCGGCGATGACATGCATGAGCGGGCCGCCTTGCGTGCCGGGGAACACGGCGGAGTCGATCGCCTTCGCGTGCGCCGCCTTGCAGAGGATGAGGCCGCCGCGTGGACCGCGGAGCGTCTTGTGCGTCGTGGTGGTGACGAAGTCGGCGTGCGGCACGGGCGACGGATGCACGCCCGAGGCGACGAGGCCGGCGATGTGTGCGATGTCGGCGAACAGATACGCGCCGACGCTGCGGGCGATCTCGCCCATGCGCGCGAAGTCGATCGTGCGCGAGTAGGCGGAGGCGCCGACGGTGATCATCTTGGGCTTCTCGCGCTGGGCGACGGCGGCGAGCTCGTCGTAGTCGATGAGGCCGTTGTCCTCGCGGACGCCGTATTGGCAGAAGTTGTAGAGTTTGCCGGAGAAGTTCGCCGGGTTGCCGTGCGTGAGGTGGCCGCCGTGGCTGAGATTCATGCCGAGGAGCTTGTCGCCCGGCTGGAGGACGGCGGCGTAGACGGCGGTGTTGGCCTGTGCGCCGGAGTGCGGCTGGACGTTGGCGTGCTCGGCGCCGAAGAGCTGCTTCGCGCGCTCGATGGCGAGCGTCTCGACGAGGTCGACCTGTTCGCAGCCGCCATACCAGCGTTTCGCCGGATAACCTTCCGCGTATTTGTTCGTGAGCACGCTGCCCTGCGCCTCCATGGCGGCGGGGTAGGTGAAGTTTTCCGAGGCGATCAGCTCGATGTGATGCTGCTGGCGCTTGAGTTCGCCGGCGATGGCGGCGTGCAGGGCGGGATCGAGCTGGGCGAGGGGAGCGGCGTTGAGGGACATCGAGCGTGCGTATTTTCGATTTTGGATTTTCGATTTTCGAAGGGCTGCGGAAAGGCGGGTTGGTTATTTTGCCGGGGGCGCGGCGGGCGGCTGGGGCGTGCTGACCAGTGATTTCAATTGCGCGAGGAGGCTGGGGATGGCCTCGACCATCTCGTCGCGGCTGAGTTCGTAGAGTTTCAGCGGCCCGCCGAACGGATCGGCGATCTCGCGGCTGGCGTTGCCGGGCAGGAAATCGCGGAAGAGGTGCAGGCGCGCGGGCACGGGCGAGGCTTGGAGCTCGATGAGGCTGCGGTGCGACTCCGTCATGCACAGAACCATCGAGGCGGTGTTGAGCATTTCCTGCGTCAGCGGTCGGGCGCGGTGGCTGGAAATATCGATGCCGACTTTTTTCAAGGCGACGACGGAGTTTTCCGATACGCGCTCGCCGGGACGCGCGGCGACGCCGGCGGAGACGACCTTGAATTTTTTCAGGGGACCGTCTTCGGCCGCGAGGGCGTGGGCCAGCAGACCTTCGGCCATGGGGCTGCGACAGATGTTGGCTGTGCAGACGACGATGATGGGGCCGGGTGCGGACATGAATTGAGCGCCAAGCGGTAAGCACTAACCCGCCCGCTGCAAGCCAAAGGGCGGGCGGCGCGCGTCACGGGGTGGAGTTGCCGTGGGAGCGGGCGCGTGCGGGCCGGGCGGCATCGCGGACGAGGAATCTGCCGACTCACGTCGGTGGCTCCGAAAGGCATCGAAGCGGTATCCGAGGTGGGTTGCGCGCTTGCGCGCAACTTCTCCAGGCAAAGGCGTCTCGTTGCCCGCTTGCGGGCAACCTGCCACGCTGCCGGAGCGGCCCGCCGGTTTTCGGGTCAGCCGCGTTTCAAGGCCAGCAATGCGCGGTGCAGATTCACGGCACGCTGGAGGACGCGATCGGTAAGCACGGGCGCTTTTTCGGTCGCGGGCTTGCTCGGATCGGGCTCGGGCGGCGGGGCGGCGTTGGCGTTGCCGTTTTCAAACTCCTTCACGAGCTCGGCTTCGTCGAAGCGTTCCTTCTCGATCCTACCCGTGATGAGCGTCTCGAGCGGCATGCCGCTCTCGAAGGCGGCGTAGGCGCGACGGTCGACATCGGCGGGCTGATTCACCACGACGGAGGGAAGAGGCCGCGACTCGCTGACGCCGATGGTCAGCGCGGGCGATGGCAATTTTGCCAGCGCCGGCATGAGCACTTCCGGCGTTTGCGGTGATACCAGCACGAACACCGGGGTCGGGGCCGGGCGTTGAGCGAGCGTGAGCGCCAGCGCCGGCACGTCTGCTTCGTTGATCACCGGATAGCGCAGATCGAGCACGAGCGCCGAGGCTTTCGACTGCACGCGATTGAGCAAATCCAGCAATGGCAGCGCATCCGCGATGCGGTGCACACGCACGTAGGCCAGGTCTTCACCGAGGTCGTAGGGCGCGGCTGTATTGACGTTCGCCCGTTCCGCGGCAGCGGAAGCGGCGGACGCGCGCGCCGCGTCGGCCGCGACCACCGGCGCAGCGAGCGCCAGCGCCGCGATCAGACCGAGACTCTGACGGCAATTTTGCGTAATACGCAAAATTGCTCCGCGCGCGCCGCGTCGAAGGCTTCTTGCGTAATACGCAAGGAAGCGCGGCATGCATGCATGGGAGGCGTAGCGAGTCATCATCGGTTGAGTTGACGCGCGCCGATGTCGCGGCGGAAATATTTCGATACACACTCGATCGCATCGCACGCGGCGTAGGCGCGGTCGGCGGCTTGGCGCAGCGTCGGCGCGAGCGCGGTGACGCCGAGGACGCGGCCGCCATTGGTGACGATCTCGCCCGCGACGTTTTTGGCGGTGCCGGCGTGGAAGATCGTCGTCGCCGGCGGAAGTGTTGCGGGGAAAGCGATGACGTCGCCCTTGGGGAATTTCTCCGGATAACCTTTGGCGGCGACCACGACACAGAGCGCGGCCTCGGGACGAACCTCGAGCGTGGCGCCCGCGAGCTCGCTCCTGGCCGCGCGCCAGAGCAACGCAAGCAGGTCGGTTTTCAGGCGCGGGAGCACGACCTGCGTCTCGGGGTCGCCGAAGCGCGTGTTGTATTCGAGGACGCTCGGCCCGGAGGCGGTGAGCATGATGCCGATGAAGAGCGTGCCGCGGAAATCGATGCCCTCGCTCGCGATGGCGTCGACGGAAGGTTTCACGATCTCGCGGTCGATGCGCGCGAGCAGCTCGGGCGTGACGACTTCGGCGGGCGAGTAGGTGCCCATGCCGCCGGTGTTGGGGCCGGTGTCGCCGTCGCCCACGCGCTTGTGGTCCTGCGAGACGGGGAGGATGACGTAGTCGCGGCCCGAGACGACGACGAGGATCGAGGTCTCGTCGCCGAACATGCAGTCCTCGACGAGAATCTGGCTGCCGGCAGAGCCGAATTTGTTGCCCGCGAGCATGTCGTGGATCGCGGCCTCGGCTTCGGCGAGCGTTTGCGCGACGACGACGCCTTTGCCGGCGGCGAGGCCGTCGGCCTTGATGACGATCGGCGCGCCGCGGCGGCGCACGTAGTCGAGCGCCGGCGCGACTTCGGTGAAGATCCCGGCGGGCGCGGTTGGGATTTTATACTTCAGCAGGATTTGTTTCGTGAAGACCTTGGAAGCCTCGAGGCGCGCGCCATCGGCCTTGGGGCCGTAGGCGGGAATGCCGACCTTGGTCAATGCGTCGACGAGGCCGAGCGAGAGCGGCACTTCGGGACCGACCACGACGAACTCCACGTGTTCGCGCTGGGCGAGTTCGACGAGGCCGGCGATGTTGTCGGCGGCGGCGGCGAAGCACGTCACGTCCTGCGCGATGCCGGCGTTGCCCGGCGCGCAGATGACGCGCGGTTGGGCCGGTGAGGCGAGCAGCGAGCGGACGAGCGCGTGTTCGCGCCCGCCGGAACCGACGACGAGGACGGAGGAGGGGAGTTTCTCGTGAGCCACAGGAGGAGAAGAGATGGGCACGGATGCCGGGCGGCGTCCAGCCTGTGGACGCGCATGACGCGCCGAGATGATACGCGCAATGCGAGAAATTTTGTCCGCTTTCGCTGGGTCAGGCGGTTAGGAAGTGAAGCCGCATGTCGAACGATGCCGAATTACTCCGATCTTACGTCCAGCACCGGGACGAGGGCGCTTTCACCGAACTGGTGCGCCGGCACGTCGACGTCGTGTATGCCGCGGCGCTGCGGCGGGCCAACGGGCGCGCACATCTCGCGGAGGACATCACGCAACGCGTCTTCGGCGATCTCGCCCGCAAGGCGGCGTTGCTCGCGCGTCATCCCGTGTTGATCGGCTGGCTCCATCGCAGCACGCGCTACGCGGCGATCGATGCGCTGCGGAGCGAAATGCGGCGCGAAAAAATCGCCCGGGAGCTCACCGCCATGACCGATTCATCGTCAGACGCCGAAACGAGGGTGCCGTGGGAGCAGCTGCGTCCGGTGCTCGATGCGGCGCTCGACGAGCTGTCCGCGCGCGACCGTGAACTCGTGTTGCTGCGCTATTTTTCCGGCCTAACCTTCGCCGACGCCGGCGCGCGCTTCGGGTTGCGCGAGGATGCCGCGCGACGGCGCACGGAGCGCGCGCTCGACAAACTGCGCGGCGTGCTGGCACGCCGCGGCGTCACATCGACGACGGCGGCGCTGGGCGTGTTGCTGGCGAATCAGCCGCTCGTGGGGGCGCCGGCCGGCGTGGCCGCGAGCGTGTCGGCCGCGGCGCTGGCCGCGGCGCCGGCTGGCGGCGCGCTGGCGACGACTCTCCTTATGAGCAAAATCGCTACCCCCGCTCTCAGTGCTGTGCTTGCCGCCGGTGCTACTGCCCTCGTCTGGACTTTGACGGTGCCCGGTGTGAGCGCCGAGGAACTGGCCGCGTTGCGCCGCGATCAGGCGCGCCTTACGGTCGCGGCGGACGCGGACGCTTCAACCGCGCAGGTGAAAGAGGTCGCCGACGAATATGCGGCGACCGTGAACGGCATCGCGCGCGCGATGACCGAACGTTCGGCCGCGAGGAAAGGGGGTGCGACGGGTGAGGCGAGAAGCTCCGCCGCCGCCGACGTCACGCCGCGCGGCCATCGCAACCACGGCCTCGCGACACCGCACGCGGCGGTGATGACGTTCACGTGGGCGAGCGACATTTGCGATCCCGACGAACTGGCCAAGGTCATCACTTTCGACCCCGCGGCCCGGCAAAAAGCCCTGGAGGTTCTCGCGACCATGCCGGAGGCGATTCGCCAGCAGTATCCGATTCCGGAGGCGTTCTACGGACTCGTGCTCGCGGCCACCTGCCTCGAAGGGCCGCCGCCGGGCGCCGATCTGATCGAGCGCAACACCACGGAAGTTGAGCTGAAGCCTGATCGCTTCGCCATGCGTCGCAAAGGCAGCAACCGCAACGAGCACGAGTATCAACTCACGACAGAGGGCTGGAAATTCGTGATTCCGGAGGGCGCCGTGACGCTCTGGCCCGGCAATCTCAACAGCCAGACGCTCGCCCGCTTGGGCGGCGGTCGCTGAACGATCCTTTTCGCGATGTCTCCGCTAAAAATTTCTTCGCTCGTCGCGGTGGGCGCGGTGGTCGTGACCGCCGGTGCGCTCTACTTGCGGCATGGTGCGCGGCAGCGCGAAGCGCACGCGCTGCGCTGGGAAAACGATCGCTTGCGCCGCGAGGTCAGCGCACGCCTCGAAGGAAAGGCACCAACGCTGGAGAAGGACTCCGCTGCCGCAGCCGCCGCTCCGAACGCGGTCGTTGCCGCGCCGCGGGGGGCGGAGTATTACCGCAACGAAGGCAACGCCACGCCGCAGGCGGCGTTGCAGACGCTCGCATGGGCGTGCGATCGCGGCGATGTCGAGGCCGTGGCGCGGCTGCTGTTCATCGAGCCAGCGGCGCGACCGAAGGCGGAAGCCTTTTGGGCGAGTTTGCCGGCGGAGGCGCGGGCGCAGTGGAAGAACATGGACGAGATGACGGCGGCGGTGCTCACGCGCGGCGTCATGGAGCGTCCGTTTCCGCATCGCGATCTGCTGGCCACGGCGAGCGCGGAGACAATCTCGCCGAGTCGCGTTCGCCTCCTGATGCCGAACGTGCCGGCGCCGCGCGGCGTCACTGAATATCAACAGTCGGCCGAGGGCTGGAAATACGTTCTCAGCGAGCAAGCCGTCGACGCTTACATCCGGCAGAGTCGGCGGCAGTAGCACGCGCGCAGAGGTCTTTCGGGTTTGCCGCGCTTCGATTGGGGGAGGCGCCGGCCGAGCGTTGGAGCTCGGCCGGCGTTCGCACGTGAGCACATGTTCGAGTGCGCGGCGTTTTTTTTGTCCGCTTTTTCGGCGGCCGGAAGTTAAGGAGTGAAGCCGCATGTCGAACGATGCTGAACTCCTCCGAACCTATGTGCAGCGCCGGGACGAGGGCGCTTTTGCCGAACTCGTGCGGCGGCACGTCGACGTGGTGTATGCGGCGGCGTTGCGGCGGGCCAACGGGCGCGTCCATCTCGCGGAGGACATCACGCAGCGCGTCTTCTGCGATCTCGCCCGCAAAGCGGCGCTGCTGGTGGATCATCCCGTGCTGATCGGCTGGCTCCATCGCAGCACGCGATGCGCGGCCTTCGCGGCGCTGCGCGGGGAGATGCGGCGCGACAAACTGGTGCGGGAGTTCACTACCATGCCCGATCATGATGGTCCTGCCGAGCCCACGGTGGCGTGGGAGGAGTTGCGTCCGCTCCTCGATGCGGCGCTCGATAAGTTGTCCGCGCGCGACCGCGAGCTCGTGTTGCTGCGCTATTTTTCCGGGCTGACCTTCGCCGACGCCGGTGCGCGGTTCGGGTTGCGCGAGGATGCGGCGCGGCGGCGCACGGAGCGCGCGCTCGACAAATTGCGCGGACATCTCGCGCGGCGCGGTGTCACGTCGACGACGGCGGCGCTGGGCGTGTTGCTGGCGAATCAGCCGCTCGTGGCGGCGCCGGCGGGGTTGGCGGCGAGCGCCTCGGCGGCCGCGGTCGCGGCGGCGCCGACGGGGGCGGTGGCGGGCGCGGTGACTTTTTTTCTTATGAACAAAGCAGCTGCTTCTGCGCTGAGTGCGTTGGTTGCCGTGGGTCTCACGACCGTCGTGTGGACCTCCGTGGCCCGGGATCGTGGTCCTGAATTCGAATCGTTACGCGAGGAAAACGCGAAACTCACGCGCGCTACGGCGGCGAACGCGCCCGCGAGCGAAACGGCGGCGGTCGCGAACGAATACGCCGCGACGGCGACCGCGATCTCGCGGGCGATGGAGCAGCGGCAGGCGACGCGAACCGGCGCGGCGGCGCGCCCCGCGAAATCGAGCGCGACGTCCGCCGGCGAAGTCACCGCGCGTGGTCACCGCAACCATGGCACGGCGACGCCGCACGACGCGGCGCTAACATTCGGTTGGGCGACGGATATTTGCGATCCGGACGAACTCGCGAAGCTGGTCTATTTCGACGGGAAGGCGCGGGCGGCGGCCCTCGAGGTGCTCGCGGGGATGCCGGAGGAGATTCGCACGCAGTATCCGACACCGGAAAAATTCTACGGCATGTTGCTGGCGGCGTCGTGTCTCGAGGCACCGCCGCCGTCGGCGGAGATGATGGAGCGCCTGATGACCGTCGTCGAAATCGGACCCGGCCGCGCGGCGTCGCGGCGGGTGGGCTCGGACCGGAACCATCACGAGTATCAACTCACGGAATCAGGTTGGAAGTATGTGCTGCCCGAAGCCGGCGTGCGCGGGTTGCCGGGCATCCTGAACAGCGGAACGCTGGCGCGGTTGAACAAGACGACGACGCCGTCGCCCTGAACCATGAAAAGTTTCAAATGGATCATCGGTGCGGCGGTTCTGGCGGCAATGCTCACGACGGCGGGTCTGACGTATCGCCAGCAACAACAGGACAGTGAAATCCGGCGTCTGCGTCGCGAGAACACCCGTTTGCGCAGCGAGGCTTACCGTCGGCACGCGACAGCTGCCGCGCCGGTCGCGTCAGCGGCGAGCGAGGTGGACCGCACGTCCCTCGCAAAGCCGGCCGAGGCAGCGGTGCGAAGGGTCGAGGAGTATCGCAACGAAGGCCGCGCGACGGCCCGGGCGACGCTCCAGACCCTTGCGTGGTGCTGCGACCGCGGCGACGTGGTGGCGTTGGTGCAGTTGACGCAACTGGAGCCCGAAGCGCGGGCGAAGGCGGAGGCGTATTACGCGAGCTTGCCGGCGGACGTGCGCGGCCGCTGGACATCGGCGGACGAGATGGTGGCGACGCTGCTGAGCATGGCGACGCAGATGAGTCCGTTCCCAAGTGCGGATGTGCTCGATGCGGCCGTGATGGAGCCGGTGGGGAAGGATC
This sequence comes from Candidatus Didemnitutus sp., assembly GCA_041906465.1. Lineage (GTDB taxonomy): Bacteria > Verrucomicrobiota > Verrucomicrobiia > Opitutales > Opitutaceae > Didemnitutus. The sequence goes on from JAYRJE010000002.1 coordinate 445,507, forward strand.
GGATGCTGTTGCGCGTGCCCGGCACCAACAAGGACCGGCTCCCGTTCCAGCGTGGTGCGGATGGCGAGTGGAGCTTCGTTTTGGACGCCGCGCTGATGGATCAGTTGTTTGCCGTGGCCAAAAATCTGGCCGCGGCAACGCGCTGACACGCGGTGTATTTCAGCGTAAGAGTGCCGGCCGGGCTTTGGGGGCCCGGCCGGTTTCTGCGTGTCAGACCGCTGAGTTTCGAGAGCCAATGGAGGGCAGCACTCCTGGGCGGCGGACGGTTGTGCGCGCGGCATCACGTTCGCGGCCTCGCGGGAGCGCGGCCCTCCATGACGGCAGAGGATGCCGGCGGGAAGCCGGCGCTGCTTCACAGCACTTGCAGCGTCTTGCGGTAGAAGCGCAGGACTTCGTCGGGGTCCTCGGAGAAGAGGACGTAGTCTTTCATCCACGCGGGCGCGCGCTTCTCGCGGATGATGTGGAGGACTTGTTTCTCGAGATCGCGCCAGAAACCGGAGCCGAAGAACACGTAGGGCGTGCGCGGACGGATGCCGAGCTTGAGGTTGCAGAGCTCGATGCCGATCTCCTCGAGCGTGCCGACGCCGCCGACGTTGAAGATGCAAAAATCGGCGACCTCGAACCATTTTTGGCGGAAGTGCCGCGACGTCTCCTGGAACGTGTTGAAGAAATCCACACCGAGCTCGGGCGGCTGCGCTTCGAGTTCGAGGAAGCATGCGCCGGTGAGCGCGCCCTTCGCGCGGGCCGTCTCGGTGGCGAGGCGCATCACGCCGCCGCCGCCGCCGGTGAGCACGCCGATGTTCGGGCCGATGAAGCTGCCGAGCTTGTCGACGAGCGAGGAGATGCGCGCGGTGTCGTTGGCGTCGAGCTGCACGGCGGAGCCGTAGAACGCGAGGATCGGGCTTTCCTGGAATTTCTTCGCCATCTCCTCGCGCACGAAGAAGCCGTGGCCCTTCTTGTAGGTGTGGAGGTAGAGGTCGTTCGTCATCTCGTCGTGCCAGTAGACGGGGATGCCGAGCTGGTTGAAGGTGTCGAGGCGTGCGTGCGCGTTCGACGACAGGAAATAGCCGTGCGTGCGCGAGGCGCGGCGGAAGATGACACGCTTGAGCTTCACGTCGCCGAGGCGCGTGATGAGTTCCATGTGCTCGAGCAGATCGGGGAAGTAATCGGCGACGAGCGTGTCGGCGTCGGCAGGTGCGCCGTCGAGCGCTTCGATGACGGTGTGCGCGCCGAGCGGGCAGGAGCCGGTTTCGAGGAGTTTCTTGAGATCGTCGTCATTGGCGCGGACGACGACGGCGCGGTTCGACATCGTGGCGCTTTGGCCGCGGACGGTGATTTTCGTTTTCGGTTTGGCGCCGCCGGAGTCGATCGCGGGATACTCGTCGAGGCACTTGTAGAGCGTGGAGACCGTCGAGAGCAGGCGCGTGCGGCGCTTTTGGAGGCCTCTGAACTCGGTGTCCTCGGAGGGCGGCGAGCGGAAGACGTCGACGGAGACCATCGGGTTCACGACGGGTTGGTCGCCCTTGTTGTAGATTTCCAACATGACGTTCGTGCCGAACGTTTTTACCGGATCGAGGAGCACGGCGCTGGTGTGCAGGCCGAAGTTGCCCTCGCCGGGATTGAGGACGACGAAGTGCTCCTTCAGATACATCGAGCAACTCGTGAGAATGCCCGCGCGCGGCGGGATCGACAGCGGCGAGGCGTCGTGGCGGATCTGGACCTTGTCGATGAAGCTGCGGCCGGCGTAGCCGCTGACGATGTGCTCGAAGTTCAGGCGCTGCAGGCGCGGGCTGAGCGTGTAGCTGACGGCGTGCGGTGTGAAAAACACGCGGCCCTGCGAATCGATCGAGGTCGTGTGCGGGAGCTTGAGCAGGTTGGTCTGCACGGCGTCCCAGATTTCCGTCGAGGAAAGTTTAGCCGCGGCGGGCGCGTAGAAGAGGCGGCCGGCGGGCACGCCGGGGCGCAGGAGTTTTTTCCAGTAAGGCGCGTTGGGGAAACTGGGGTCGTAGAGCGTGGAGACGACTTCGAGGAGCAGGCGGTGGCCGTCGACCACGGGCGCGCCTTGCGCGAGCATCTCGATGCCGATGCGCGCGAGCGAGGAGCGCTCGGTGAACCGCAGGTCGGCGAGGTGCGTCTTCAGAAACTCCATTTCCGCGGAATGGCGCGGCCAGAACGCGAGAGTCAGGCCCACGGCATCGCCGCCGTTCTTCGTCTTCACGGTCAGAATCTGGCCGTCGGTGCTGTGCCAGAATTGGTTTTCGTTCATGGGATTGGCGAGGGTGGGGATGGGGTTGCAGAGTGACAAGCCCACGATGGCAACGTTCCGGTGTCGGGTGGCGCCCGAGGGAAAATGGCCGCCAAAGGGGTTGATTTTTCGGGGCCGCCTCCGCAACGTCGCGGTTTTCACGGCACAACGAACCCGGGCCGTTTTCCAACCGGGGCTCCATCCCTCAATGAAATTCACCTCCAAAATCAGTGCAGGCATTGCCTCCCTCGGCCTGCTGGTCGCCGTTTCTGCGCAGACGCAGAATCCGGTCAAATTTGAACTTCCCCAAGTCGGCTCCGGCGCGCAGACGCCCGCCGCGCAGGCCCCGGCGCAACAGCCCGCGGCTCAGCCGGCCGCTGCGGCCGCGCCCGCGGTGACCTATTCCGAGGCGCAGATCATGGAAGCCTATGGCTGGATGCTCGCGCTGCAGAACGGTCTGCGCGATCTCGAGTTCACGCCCGCCAATATCGAGGCGATGGCCAAGGGCATGAACGCCGTCGTGCAGGGCAAGAACCTGGACTATGATGGCAAGCAGATGGGCGAACAGCTCCGCGCCCTCCTCGCGAAGAAGCAGCAGGCGCTCCTCGGCAAGATCCGCAACGCCAACCTCGCGAACACCGCGGAGTTTTTCACCAAGCTGAAGGAAAACAAGAACGTGAAGGAGCTCTCCGGCTCGAACGGTCTCCGCTACGAAGTGGTCAAGGAAGGCAAGGGCCAGATCGCGAAGGAAGGCCAAGTCGCCAAGATCCACCTCGTCGGTGCGTTCACCAACGGCCAGATTTTCGAATCCACCGTCCAGCAGCAGCAAGGCGGCGGCATTCCCGAGCCGATCGACGTGCTCGTGAAGTCCGGCACTCCCGCTCCGGAAGGCCTGGTCCTCGCCCTCAAGAACATGCCCGTCGGCTCGAAGTGGCGCCTCTACGTGCCGCCGCACCTGGCCTATGGCGACGATGGCATCCAAGGCATCCCGCCGGCGGCCACGCTGATCTTCGAAGTCGAAGTGTTCGGCGTCGCCGACGCTCCGGCCGAGCAGCCCGCGCAAAAGTAAGCCGCGAACACGCGAAGTTTTTAGATGCACGAACGCCCTCCGCAATGGAGGGCGTTTTTTATTTTGCGCGGAGCGCAGCCGTCGTGGTCTCGTGGCGCGTATCCAACGGCGACGGAGCGCCCTGTCATTGCGAGGAGTGAAACGACGAAGCCATCCAGCTGGTTCGACAGACTCAGGGTCCTGCGCGTGCCGAGGTGACTGGATCGCTACGGCGCGCTTCGCACACCTCGCGATGACAGAAGATGACGGTCGGGTAGGTTTAAGGAACCGACGCTAGGCTTTGCGCCGCGCTACCTCGCCCCGACCACCGCGGCGAAGTCAGACGCGAAACGATCGACGCTTTCCGGCGACGTCGCCCACGAGCACATGAGGCGGTAGCCGGTCTCGCCGATGAAGCGGTAGAATTGCCAGCCGCGCGCCGCGAGCGCGTCGGCCTGCGCAGACGTGAGTTCGACGAAGAGCCCGTTTGCCTCCGGATCGACGCTAAAACGCGCGCCGGCGGCACGGAGTGCGGTGGCGAGGCGGGCTGCCATCGCGTTGGCGTGGCCGGCGTGTCGGAGCCACGCGCCGTTTTCAAGCATGCCGCACCATTGCGCGGCGGCGAAACGCTGCTTCGAGGCGAGCTGGGCGCTCTGTTTCACACGATACTCGAATTCGCGTGCGTGCTCCGGTCGGAAGAACACGACGGCTTCGGTGGTGTTCATGCCGTTTTTCGTGCCGCCGAACGACAGCACGTCCACGCCGGCGCGCCACGTGAAGTCGGCCGGCGCGTGACCGCGTGCGGCGAGCGCGGCGGCGGCGTTGGCGAAGCGTGCACCGTCCATGTGCACCGCCAGGCCGTGCGCGTGGGCCAGGTCGGTGACGGCACGCACTTCGCCAGGCGTGTAGAGCGTGCCCCACTCGGTCGTTTGGGTGAGCGAGAGAGCGCCTGGTTTCGGGTAGTGCACGCCGTGGCCGCGCGAGAAGACCGGCTCGATGCCGGTCGGGCGCAATTTGCAGGTCGGGCCTTTGACGGTGATCACCTTGCCGCCGCCGAGGAAAAATTCGGGTGCGCTGCACTCGTCGGTGTCGACGTGCGAAAATTCGTGGCAGATGACGCTGTGGTAGCTGCGGCAGAATTGCGCGAGCGCGAGGGAGTTGGCGGCGGTGCCGTTGAAGACGAAGAAGACCTCGCAGTCCGTCTCGAACACGTCGCGGATCAGCTGCTTCGCGCGGGCGGTCCACGGATCGCCGCCGTAGGACGGCGTGGTGCCGGCATTGGCGGCGGTGAGGGCGGCGAGCGCTTCGGGCGCGATGCCGGCGGTGTTGTCGGAGGCGAACGTGTAGTCGGGCGGAACGGACGCGGACATGGGCGCGAGGGTTGGCGAAATGCGGCGGATTGCCGAGAGGGAAGTGCGCCGACGCGCACCGCGTCGCACCATCCGGTCTCCCGCGCCGCTGTGAAATTGCGTAATACGCCATGAATCGACGCGAGCCTCTGCTGTGCACTATCCGAGTGAAGTGGCGGCGAATATGGCGTATTACGCCATAAACGATGGAGGCATTTCGGGGGGCGGGGGGCGCGGTGGGTGGCGAGTGGCTCCGCGGGGCGACTGGGTGGGTGGACGACGGGACGCGGCGCGACGCAGCGCGGCCTTGCGCCGCGGGCGGCGGGGGTGTTCGTTCGAGCGCGATGGATGCGCCTCGCGTCAACCTTTACCTCGTGGGTTTTGCCGGCACCGGCAAAAGCACGGTCGGCCGGCACGCGGCGCGCACGCTTGGCTACACGTTGCTCGACGTGGATCACGAAATCGAGCGCGCTGCGGGCCAGCCGATCCCGCAGATTTTTGCCGAGCAGGGCGAACCGGCGTTTCGGGCGATGGAGCGCGCCTTCCTTTCGAGCGGGCATCCGGCGGAGGGCTGCGTGGTGTCGTGCGGCGGCGGGTTGATCGTTCCCGACGGCATGCTCGACCTGTTGCGGGCACGCGGCGTCGTGATTTGCCTGCACGCTTCGCTCGCGACGATTCTTGAGCGCACCGGGCGCACGAACCACCGGCCGTTGCTGGCGGGAGAGAATCGCGAGGAAAAGCTGCGCACGCTCTACGCGGCGCGCGAGGCGATCTACCGCCGCGCGGGCACGATGGTTTTGACCGACTCGCGTCCGCTGCGGGAAATCGTCGCGCACGTGCTGCGCGTGTATCGGCAGGAAGCGCGCGAGTGGCGCCCGCAGGCATGAATGCGGGCGCGCAGTCCGCGCCGCTCGCGGGCGAGCGGCGGGAGGAGCTGCGCCGACGGTTGCTCGCGCCCGGTTTCGACGTCGTGCGCTTTGCCGCGGCGGCGCCGGCGGGCGGCGAGGCATTGCGGGCGTGGTTCGCGCAGGGCATGCACGCCGACATGGCGTGGATGGAGCGCACGATTGGAAAGCGGGGCGATGCCTCGCTCGTAGTCGAGGGCGCGCGCACGGTGATCGTGCTGGGGGTGAATTATTGGTCTGGTTCGAAAATCCAGAATCCCAATGGCAGAAACCAAACTCCCGCGTGGGCGCGGTATGTGTTGCACGAGGATTATCACGACACGATCAAGCCGGGACTCATGGCTGCCGGGCGTGTGTTGGAGGAGTGGTGTGGCGCGGCTTCGGCTGATTACCGCTACTACACGGACACGGGGCCGGTGGCGGAGCGCGGTTTCGCGGCGCGAGCGGGCCTCGGGTTTCGCGGCAAGAACGGCATGCTCATCTCGCGTGAGTTTGGAAACTGGCTGTTCCTGGCCGCGATCGTCACCCGGGTCGGGATCGAGCCGGATGCGCCGCTGCGGCCGGACCTCGCGCGCGCGGGGACGGATGAGCCGGCCGGGTTGCTGTGCGGGAAGTGCACGCGGTGTATCGAGGCGTGTCCGACGGCCGCGATCCCGGCGCCGGGCGTGGTCGACGCGCGGCGGTGCGTTTCTTACCAGACGATCGAGAACAAGGGCGTGATCCCACACGAACTGCGTGCGGGCATCGGCGCGCGCATCTACGGCTGCGATGGATGCCTGGAGGTTTGTCCGTGGAATCGCTTCGCGCGTGAAGGCCGCAAGACGCTGTTGGTCGCACGCGAGGAGCTCGGGGCGCTCACGTTGAGTGACTTGCTGGTGATGACCCCGACGCGTTTTGCCCAGGTGTTTCGGCGCACGGCGGTGAAGCGGTTGAAGCTGTCGGGACTGCTGCGCAACGCGTGTGTGGTGGCCGGCAATTCGGGCGACGTGTCGCTCGTGCCGTTGCTCGTGGCGCTCGCCGCGCACGAATTGCCGCTGGTGCGCGCGCATGCGGTGTGGGCGGTGCGACGCCTGGCGGCGGACCGCGCGGGTGAATTGCTGGCGGGCGCGCGGGCAGCAGAGATGGAGCCGATGGTGTTGGCGGAATACGAGTAGGGCAGGTCTGCGACCGGCCCTACTTGGCGGCGAAAAGTTCGCGCATCCGCTCGGCGAACGCCGGCGGCGGGCGCACGGGTTCACCTTGGCGGTTGATGAAGCTGTGCACCGTGAAGCCGGTCACGAGCAGCTCGTCGCCGCGCTTCACTTCGTAGTCGAGGCGGATGCGGAGCAGCGGTCTTTCGGCGAGGGTGGTGACGATGGTGAGTTCGTCGTCGTAGAGCGCGGGTCGGAGGTATTTGGCGCCGACTTCGATCACGGGGAGCAGGTAGCCTTGGGCTTCGAGGTCCCGGTAAACGATCCCCTGTTCCTTGAGAAGTTGGGTGCGGCCGACTTCGAACCAGGCGAAATAGTTGGCGTGATAGACCACGCCCATCATGTCGGTTTCGGCGTAGCGGACGTGAACGGTGGAGCGAGCAACGATCATGAGCGTTTCAGGGGGCGGCGGACGCGCCGGGCGGTCCAAACAAGGTCAGGGCGGCGGCGTCCCAAGTGTGGCTCAGGGCCCGGTTGCGCCCGGCGGCGCCGAGGCGACGGCAGAGCGCTGGGTCGTTGATCAACTTGGCGAAGGCGGCGGTGAGGGCGGTGGAATCGTCGGGCGGGACCAGCAGGCCGGTTTCGCCGTCGATCACCGCTTCCGGCACGCCGCCGATCGCGTGGGCGACAACGGGCAGGCCGTGCGCGCCGGCTTCGAGGTAGACGAGCCCGAAGCCTTCGACGCTGAGTTTGTGCGGCATGCTGGTCATCGCGAAAATGTCCGCCTGCTGATAAATCGTCCCGAGGTCACCATCCGGCACATCGCCGAGAAAGGTTACAGGAAATCCGGCGTCCGCGGCGGCGGCGCGGATGGCCGGCTCATAGTTTTCTTTGCCGTGTCCGCCCACGATCCAGTATTCGAGCCGCGCGCGGATGGGCGAGGGCAGGGCTTTGAGCGCCTGAAGGACGCGGAGCTGGCCCTTGCGGGGATGAATGCGGGCCACGGTGAGGATGACGATGCGCTCGCCCGGCGGGCGGGTGTGAGGCCGCGACGCCCGGGCGAAATCGGCGCGGAGCGCGCCCGGCGTCAGCACCACCTTGGATGCCGTGCTGGGAAAAAGGTCGACCAGCAGGCGTTCCGCGTAGCGGCTGACGACGCTGATGCGGTCGGCTCGTTGAAACAGTCGTCGTGCGCTGGCGCGCATGAGCGGGCGCATGGCGAGCTTCAGGATTTCGGAGCCATGCAGGGTGATAAAAAGTTTCCCGGGGGGGAGGATGTCGAAGAACTGCAAGAACAGCATCGAGAGCAGCGGTCCCGGTTCGGGGACGTAGACGAGCGTGTCCTCCCAGTGCTCGCGGTGCGCCAGGAGATGCCGGGCCATGCGCCATTGGTTGAGCAGGCTGTGCGAGCTGTCGATGTTCAGGCGATTGACTTGGAACGGCCAGGCCGGCTCGGCGACGCTTTGAGGCAGGCGCGGCGCCCACACTTCGACCGCGTAGCCGAGGCGGGCGGCGGCGGCCGCCATCTCGGCGGTATAGACGGCGATCCCGCCGCGATGGGGAAAGAACTCGTGCGTAACGGTCACGAGACGCGGCTGGGCTGGATCGGGCATGAGGAACGTTCCGTTTACGCTGACTGTGGCCCTCGCCGCCAGCGAATTATTAATGGAGGCTTTACGGGGTTCGGGTGTCTTTACCGGTGGACCAACGGCCCCCGGGCTGCGGGTTTTTAGGGTTTACACTCTTAGCCACCTTCACCTAATTCTCCCCAAATGGCACAGGCAGTTAACAATCCTTCGGGATTTCAGCTCAAACCGTTTACTCCCGAGGATGATGCGAATCTACGCGAGGCCTTGAAGCGTTGCTCCGCGGCAACTTACGAGGCAGCCGCTCAGTTCCGCAAGACGGGCAATACGGAGCATCTGCCTGCCATTGTTCTCGGCATCATCGAGCGTTTTGTGGAGCCCGACCTCCGTGCCAAGTTAAAGGATGCCGACGATGATCTCCGCATCATCGAGGATCTCGGGATCGATTCCCTGACGATGATGGAGATCGTCATTCTCGTGGAGGATGTGCTCCAGATGTCGATCAACAACGAGGAATTGCGCCACCTTCGCACGGTGGGAGATGTGAAAACTTTCATCGAGTGCAAGGTCCGTGGCCTTCCGCTTCCGAAGCCGACCAAATTTCTCCCGATCGAGCAGATCGCCTCGGTGATGCCGATCCAGCCACCGTTCCTGTTCCTGAGCGAGGCCTCGGTCAGCGCGCACGGTGCGAACGCGAAATATAAGATCAGCGGTCAGGAATTTTTCCTTCAAGGCCACTTCAAGGACAACCCGGTGCTGCCTGCGTCCATCATGCTCGAGGCACTCGGCCAACTCGGCGTCTTGTTCCTGCTCGAAGCGCAGATTGGCGAGGCGGGCAAGACGGTCGATCCGAAGATGATTTTCTTCACGTCCTGCGAGGGCGTGCGCTGCCACCGCGTTTGCCGTCCGGGTGACGTGCTCAGCCTCTCGATCAAGCCGAAGCGCCTGAAGCTTCCGCTCGCGACCTTCGAGGGCCAGATTCGCGTCGGTCAGGAGAAGGCGGCCATCGCCGAAGAAATCACTCTGACGTTTGCGTTCGCCGAGGAAACGGCCCAGCCGGCCGCCGTGGTGGCGCCCGCTGAGGCAGTCGGCAAAGAAATCGAAAACGGCGGCACGCAACAAACTGCGGTCAACGCCTGAGCGCGTTGCGCACGGTGGGTCTAGCTCTGCCTGCCACCGGGGCCGGTCACCGCGGCAGGGCGTGGGTGCACAACCACCGTCACGGGCCTGTTGACCGACCCGGGCAAAGGCCTTTGAGTGTCGCGATTCTGTCGCCGGCTTCAGCGTGGCGGCATCCCTGATCCCACCCAATGCGCAAAGTTTATATCACCGGCGTCGGTTTCATCACGAGCATCGGCAACGACCTTGCCACCGTCACCGAAAGCCTGCGCGATCTCCGCCATGGCATGGTCCTTTATCCGCCGTTCCAGAAGCCGGACATCCCGGTGAAGGTCGCTGCGCCGATCAAGGACTTCCAGACGGACACGACGGACGCCGAGGACTGGATTTTTCCCGCCCGTTACAGCATCCGCCGCGAACTTCTCCGCGGCATGGCGCCGCACGGCGTCTACGCATATTGCGCGATGTTGCAGGCGCTCGAAGACGCAAAGCTCACCGAGGCCGATTACTCGAACAACCGCACCGGCCTCTATGCCGCGTCGGGCGGTTCGCCGTTTCTGCTCGGTCATTACCTCGAGAAAATGCGCAAGCAGGGCGTCATGCGCTGCCAGCCGCTCGGCATCGTCGCCTCGATTGCCGGCACGGTGAACTTCAATCTCGTCTCGCATTTCAAGATCAAGGGTTCCTCCACTGGTTTCTCCTCCGCGTGTGCTTCGTCAGCGCACGCGATCGGTTTTGCTTACGACGAGATCGCACTCGGGCGCCAGAAGCGCATGTTCGCGGTCGGCGCGGAAGACGGCAACGTCGAGAGCATTCTGCCCTTTGCAGGCATGCGCGCCCTTTCCGTGCAGAATGATCCGGCGCAGGCGTCGCGGCCATTCGATGTCGCGCGCGATGGCTTCGTTGGCACCGGCGGCGCGACCGTCGTCGTGCTCGAAAGTGAAGAGGAAGTCGAGCGGCGCGGGGCCAAGGTTTATTGCGAAGTTGCCGGTTGGGGCCAGGCCTCCGACGGCCACAACGTCGCCATCTCGCATCCCGACGGCGCCGGCCTGCGCGTTGCCATCGAGAACGCGTTCAAGTCCGCCGACATCACGCCCGACCAGGTCGATTACGTAAACGCGCACGCCACCTCGACGCCGATCGGCGACATCTCCGAGGCGCGCGCCTTGAAAGCCATCTTCGGCAGCAATTCGCCGACGCGGCCGGCTATCAGCAGCACAAAGGCGCTCACGGGCCACGGGCTCTCGCTCGCGGGCGCGATGGAAGCGGCCTTTTGCGCGGTGGCCATCCGCGAAGGCTTCATGCCCGGATCGGCGCACATCGCGAAGCTCGATCCGGCCTGTGAAGGACTGAATATCATCCGCTCCACGCTGCCCAATCGTCCCAACGTCGTGCTCAGCAACAGCAGTGGGTTCGGCGGCGCGAACGTGGCGTTGGTGTTCAAGAGCGCCTGAGCCGTCCCATGCCGAGCCGCACGCACGCTCCCCGCAGGAACGCGTTGACCCCGGCGCATTCGGCTCGCTCGCGCTGAACGCATGAGCACCGCCCCGCTTTCCTCGCGTTACCGCACCGCCTTCATCACCGGTGCGAGCACCGGCCTCGGGCTCGCCTTTGCCGAAATGCTGCTGCGCGAGGGAGTCACGGTCTGGGGCACTGCGCGCGACGTAAAACGCCTCAAGCCGCGCGAACGATTCCACGCCGTCGCGCTCGAACTCGGCGACGGCGCGGCGGCGGAGAGCGCGTTTCTTGCCGCGGAGCGCGCGGCCGGCGGGTTTGATCTGGTGATCAACAACGCCGGCTTCGGCGCGTTCGGTGGCTTTGCCGCAACCGATTTCGCGCTCTGGCAGCGCCAGATGGAAATCATGCTGGTGAACACCGCCCGCCTCTCGCACGTCGCGCTCCGCGGCCTGCTCGCGCGGAAACGCGGCGCGCTCGTCAACATCTCGTCGCTCGCGGCGGAGTTTCCGATGCCGTATCAAGCGACCTACAATGTCGTGAAGGCCGGCCTCAGTGCGTTGAATGAGAGCCTGATGTTCGAGACCGCAGGGACCGGCGTGGTGGTGATTGATTTTCGCCCGGGCGATTACCGCACCGATTTCGAAGGTGCCGTGACGCGTCCCGCTCAGCTCGCTGAGGCGAAGCAGGAGCGCGTTTGGGCGGCGTTTCATCGGCTGATGGAAAGCGGTCCCGCGCCCGCTCATGCCGCCGAGGCGCTGCGCCGGGCGCTCGCGCGCGGCCGCAGTGGCACGGTGCGGACGGGGCGTTTTTTTCAGGCGGTGGCCGGGCCGTTCCTGGCTCGCTTCGGCTCGCTCGGCCTGCGCCGCCGCATCATCGCGAAGTATTTCGATCTCTAAATCCTCCCCCGAATGATCACCGCTGTGCACAAACGGAGAACTCGCCGGGCCGCGAGTGTTTCGACACGTGGTGCGTGCGTGGGTGATTTGCCTCCTCCTGTTCGTGTCTGACCTATGGCCCGTGTTCGCATTCTGATTCTCACTTCCTCGACTGGCGCCGGCCATGATGCGCGCGCGCAGGCGTTCGCCGAGTGGTGCTTCGAGCTCTACCGCCACGATGTCGACGTCCGCATCGAACAGATGCTGGAGAAATCCTCGACGTTCTTCCGCTGGGGCGTCGATTTCTACAACTGGATCCAGAAAAAATCCCCGTGGATTCACAAGGCGTTCTTCCTTTTCGTGGAGCTCCTCAGCCTGGTGAATCGCCGGTCTGTGGCCTGGGGGCGTCGTTACTACGAGAAGGTGCTGCTCGAGTATCGTCCGCATCTCGTCTTCAGCGTCCACGACTGTTTGAATCGCGGCTACTTCCAGCTCGCGCGCAAACTCCTCGGTGCCGATCAGGTCCGCTGTGCGACCTATTGCGGGGAGTTTTCCGGCGGTTTCGGTTACAGCATCAACTGGATCGAGCCCAGCGCGGATCTCTACGTTTCCCGGACGCCGACGGCTCGTGACTACGCGGTGAAGTTGGGCATGCCACGCGATCGCACCCGCGTGCGCGGTCACCTGATGCGTCCGCGGGCGCATCTCGAAGTGCTCAAGACCGCCGGCGCGAAGCGCGACTACCTCGTCGACACCCTCGAGCTCTCGCCGGATCGCTTCACCGTCTTTCTCGCGACAGGGGGCAACGGTGCGAACAACCACCTCGACCTGCTCCCCCAGCTGCTGCCCTACGGCGACCGGGTGCAGGCGATCGTCATCTGCGGCAAGAATCGCGAGGCCTACAACGAGGTTGTCCACTGGCGCAACGAGCACCCGGAGCTGCACTGCTTTGTCGACGGCTTCTCCGAGGAAGTTCACCTGTTGCTCCAGGTAAGCGATGCGATCGTGACGCGCGGCGGCACGACGACCTGCGCCAAGGCGCTGCACTTCGAGTGCCCGATCATCTTCAATGCGATCGGAGGGATCATGCCGCAGGAGGAGCTGACGGTGAAATTTTTCCGCAACGGCGAGGGAGCGGAACTGATCCGCAACGCCGCCGACTTCGCCGCCATCATCGCCGAGTGGATGGAGCGACCCGCCAGCTATTCCGGCCTCCGCGAGCGTTTTCTCGCCCTGCGCTACGACGAAGATCCCACCGTGGTTGTCACCGAACTCGTCGATCTGGCGCAGCAAGCCAGCGGCACCCGCCTGACACCGCGCGTGTTTCCTCCGCCCTCACGGAAACCGGCGGGCTAAAACTGCGTGCCCGATGCATCCAAGTCGTCGAGGCTGTTGATCGGCGAATACATGACGCTATGCAGCTCCGTCGACCGATCGTAGTGGTAGAATTGGAGGCCGAGCGACTTTTTCACCATTTTGTAGAGTCTCGTCCTGGTCCGCGCGGGTGAGTCTGTTCCGCCGAAGAACGAGTCTCGCAGGCGGGCGACCGACACGATCGATACTCGCGTCCGGTGAAAATGCTGGGCGAATACGAATCGAGTTCCGCCGCCGGCTCCGTTGAGATCATCAGCGGTTAGGATGATGAAAACCGTTTGAGGCGTAACGTCGTAGAGGCGGGAGATCGCGGTCTGGAGTTCGGCGAGAACCTGCTCGGCAATCATTTGCCGGTGGGGGCCAAACATTTTCGCGCTGCGCCCCGTGTGCACCGACGCCTTGATGTTGAGCGGCAACTCGCGGGCGAAGGTGGAGCGCAGGTATTCGGTTAGCTCGGGTGGAAATCCCTCGATGGGCAGGAGCCAGACGTCGATTGGGCGTTCGTTCGAGGTTGTCGCCGAAGAGGCGGACGCAGTGGAAGCGGGGATGGGGGGCACCGCCGCCGGCTGCTGACAGCCGGCGAGAAAAACCATGAGCGCGATGAGGGGGACGGCGTGTGTTCTGACGGAGACTGGAATCATCATGGCGGTGCGGCGAATCGCAGTGGTCCACGGCCCGACGGGCAAACGGAATTGGGCGCTTTTTTGTGTCCCTTGGCGCCGCTTCGTGGCTACTTCATCGGCGACCGTGCCGTCTCGCCCGCTCAAAGTTGCGTTTCTCTTCACCACGTTTCCGAAGACTTCGGAGACGTTCCTGCAGCGCGACGTCGCGGCGTTGATCGACCACGGAGTCGATGTGCGGCTCTACTCGTTGTTTGGCGGCGGTGGCGAATTCCGCGGCCGGCCGGTGCGGCGCTTCAATTTGTGGCGGCTCGTGCCGCTGTTCCTGTTCACGATCCCGTGGAACTGCGTGCGACGTCCGCGCATCGTGCGCGACCTTTTCGAGGGTGTCATCATGCGCGCGCCGCCCGCGTGGCTGAATTTCTGGGAGAACATGCTCGGCGCGGGTTTCGCGGGATGTTTCTACCGGGAGTTCCGGCGTGATCCGCCCGATCTCGTGCATGGCGCCTGGGCCGGCGCGCCGGCCACGGCCGGCTGGCTGCTCTGGCGGATTCTGGGCATCCCCTTCAGCTGCGGCGCGCATGCCTACGATCTCTACGAACACGGCGGCGATTGGTGGCTCCTGGAAAAACTTCGGCTCGCGCGTTTCGTGCAGACGTCCACGGAGTCCGGGCGCCAGTTCCTGATCGAGCGAGGGATCGCGCCCGCGAAGCTATTCACCGTGCGCCGCGGACTGGCGGAGTTCCCTGCCTTCAAGCGCCTGCGGTCACCTCGCCGCCCCCTGCGACTGCTCTGCATTGCTCGTCTGGTGGAGAAAAAAGGATTGGATCACCAGCTGCGCATTTACGCCGCGCTGCGGGCCGCGGGTGTCGCGTTCGAGGCGCGCATCGCTGGCGGCGGACCGCTCGAGAGCCAGCTGCGTGCGCTCGCGGTGACGTTGGGCATCGCGGAATGTGTCAGTTTCCTTGGTCAGTTGCCGCACGAACAGATCTGGGCGGAACTCACCTGGGCCGATGTGCTCCTCCACACCGGCGTCGTGGCGCCGAGCGGTGATCGCGACGGTTTGCCCAACGTGATCCCCGAAGCGATGGCCGCCGGCGTGCTGGTGGTGAGTTCGCCCGTGTCGGCGACGACGGAGGCGGTCCAGCAGGAGCGGACCGGTCTGGTGGCCGACGTGGACTTGCCGCTCGCCTGGAAAGTGGCGCTCGAGCGTCTCGCGTCGGATGATGCACTCGCGGAAACGTTGCGTCGCAACGCGCGTGTCTGGGTGGAACAGAACTACGACGCACGAAAAAACACCGCGCGACTGATCGAATGCTTCGAAAGCGCCGTTCGCCGATGATCTATTTCGACGTCACCAAAATGCACGCGGCCCGGCAGAAGTCGGGCCTCACGCGCGTCAGCTCCCGCCTGCTCGCCGAATTCGGCGCCGCGGTCGTGCCGGTCGTGTGGCGTCGCGGCCGCTTTGAAACCATCGAGGCGCCGGCGCGCGCGGTGGCGTTCGCTCCGGAAGACTGGATGCTGACCGTCGAGCTGTTTTCCGGCACGGAGCGTCCGGGCTTTCGCGAGTTCGTCGCCGGCCCGCCGTGCCGGATCGCGGCGATGTTTCCGGATGCGATTCCGCTGACGCATCCGCACATCACCTGGCCGCACAGCGTGCAGCGTCATCCCGATTACATGAAGCTGCTCGCGAGCTTCGATCGCGTGTGGGCGATTTCGGAGGCGGTGAAGCGCGACCTCGTTGGATTCTGGCAATGGCAGGGCGCACCGGTGCGGGCGCGGGTGGATGCCGTGGAACTCGGCTCCGATTTCGACGGTTCCGCACGAGCGACGGCCGCTCCGGCGGTGCCGGCGCGCGGTTCGTTTGTGTGCGTCGGCATCATCGAGCCGCGCAAGAATCAGATGTTCCTGCTCGATGTCGCGGAGGCGCTGTGGCGCGACGGCGTGGATTTCGACCTGCACATCGTCGGGCGCGTGAACCCGCATTTCGGCGAACCAATCGTGAAGCGCGTCAAGGCGCTGGCAAAATCCGAGCGTCGGCTCCGGTTGCATGTGGCGGCGAACGACGCGACGCTCCGCGGCCTCTATGCGAATGCGAGCGCGGTCGTGTTCCCCACGATCGCCGAAGGCTGCGGCCTGCCCGTGATCGAGGCGCTGTGGCGCGGGGTGCCGTGCGTGTGCAGCGACCTGCCGGTGCTGCGCGAGAACGCCGATCACGGCGGCTGCGTCATCGCGCAGACGAACGATCGGGGCGACTGGACCGCGAAGTTGCGCGGCGTCCTGAGCGACGCGGCACTGCAGCAGCGCTTGCGCGCGGAAGCGGTCACGCGGCCTTTGCCGACGTGGAAGCAAACCGCCGCGGCGTTGCTGGCCGGACTCCGCTAAAGTCCGCTCAGAGCTGCTTCACTGCGTAGGCCATCGCGGCTTGGATCTTCTCGAGATCCTCGTCGCTGTGCAGTGCGGAGACGGCGGTGCGGATGAGGTCCTTGCCCGGAGGCACGGCCGGCGCGATGGACATGACGGTGAACACGCCTTTTTCGAGGAGCGCCTGCCAGAAGCGGTAAACGAGTTCCTTCGAACCGAGGACGATCGGCACGGCGGGCGTTTCGCTGTCCCAGGTGTCGAGGCCGAGACTCTTGAGCATCTCGCGGTAGCGGCGCGTGTTTTTCCAGAGGCGTTCGAGGTGCTGCGGTTCGCTCTGCATGATGTCGAGCGAGGTCGAGGCGGTGAACGCCATGCTGGGGCTGATCGCCGCGCTGAAGAGCGTCTGCTTCGAATTCGTGCGGAGATACTCGATGAGATCCTTGGAGCCGGCGAGGAAACCGCCGGTGCTCGCGAGCGACTTGGACATCGAGCCGCAGAGGATGTCGACCTTCTCGTTCAGCTTGAAATGGTCGACGGTGCCCCGGCCCTGGCGACCGAGCACGCCGAAGCCGTGCGCGTCGTCGAGCACCGTGAAGCAGCCGGCTTCCTCGCCGAGCTGCGCGATCTCGGGCAGGCGGCAGATGTGGCCTTCCATCGAGTAGACGCCCTCGACGACGAGCATTTTCGGCGTGTTGAAGGGAATGCTCTTCAGCACCTGGCGGAGGTCTTCCGGGTTATTGTGGCTGAAGCGTTCGACGGCGGCCATCGACAGGCGCACGCCGTCCCAAAGGCAGGAATGGATATTCTTGTCGGCAACGATCGTGTCGCCTTTTTGCGCGAACGTCGCGACGGCGGAGCAGCACGAGACGTAGCCGGCCACACTGATGTGGCACGCTTCGCGACCGAGAAATGCGGCGAGCTTTTCCTCCAGCTCGACGTGATAGGCGCGCGAGCCGTTCGAGATGCGGGCGCCCGTCGTGCTCGTGCCCCATTTTTTCGCGGCGAGGCCGGTCGCCTCGATGACCTTCGGGTGGAACGACAGACCGAGGTAGTCGTTGCTCGAAAGCATGATCATGTCACGCCCCTGCAGCTTGATGTGCGTGCCCTGCTGCGCCTCCATGGCGTGGTAGTAGGGCTTGTATTTCAGCCGCATCTTCGTCGCGTAATCGTCTTTCGCGCGCTCGATGATCGCTTTCTTGGTCTTGGTGAAAAGGGACAGGGCCATGAGATATCCGAGGCGTGACTACGCGGAGAATCGCCGGTGTTGGCAACCGCAAAGCCTGCCGCTCAATCGCGGGCGGGCAGCGCGTCCATCCAAGCGAGCAAGTCGTTCGCGTAGTCGCTCCACGAGCGGAATTTGCGCGCGCGCGCCTGCGCCGAAAGCTTCGCGGCGGCCGCCGGTTCGCGCAACAGCTGCCGCATCGCCGTCGCCAGCGCCCCGCCATCGACGGAGTCCAGCGCAAGCACGCCGCCCTCGCGCGCTGCTTCGCCGAGTGCGCCGTGCGCGGAGCAAATGCACGGGCGTCCGTGTTGCAGGCTTTCGAGGACGGGCAGACCGAAGCCCTCGATCAACGATGGATAGACCGTGAACGAGCACCGTGCATACGCGGCGTGCAGTTTTTCGTCCGACACGGCGCCGTGGACGATCAGCGGCCGGCCAGCGCGCTGCAATTCCGCGATTCGCGCCAGTGCGGTCGAAGCCGTGTCCGCGCGCGGCAGGCCGATCAACTCGAGTTCGAACGCGACGCCTTCGCGCCAGAGCATCTCCGCGGCTTCGAGGAGCGCGATGTGGTTTTTGCGACCTTCGATTGTGGAGACGCAGAGCACGCGCGGCGGCGTCGGCGCCGCGTGTGCCGTGAATGTTCGAGCGTCGATTCCCAGCGGGATCGCCTGCACCGGCGGTGTGCGTTTCAGTCCGGCCCAGCGCCAGAAGTCGCGCAGACTCGCCGCGGAGTCCTCTGAGACGGCGGCGACGCCGTCGAATTGCGCGAGTTCAAACAGGTAACCGGGCAGACGTGCGACGGTGGCCGGCGGCGTGAGTTCCGGGAATTTCAGTCCGATCGCGTCGTGAAAAACCGCCACGCGCGGTCCGCGCACGTGAGCGAGCAGCGCCGGAAGTTGCGCACCGACTTTGGCGGAGAACAGCTCAGGCACGATCAAGCCGCGCGCGTCGGGCAGGACGCTTTTCCGCCCGAGGACTCGCCGGGCGCGACCGGCGATCTTCTCCGTCAACGTCCACTTGGCGCCCCGGGAGGCCGCAGCCGCACCGGTCTGCTCGCGCAGCGTCGCCTGTTCGCGCGCGCGCAGCGTGCGCCAGGCGTGTTGGTGCGGATCGAAGCAGAGGGGCGCGACGTCGCGCCGGCGCGCCAGCTCGGCAAACAGCGAACGCACGACGCGTTGAATCCCCGTTTGAGCGTGCGTGTGACTCGTATGGCTGGCGTCGTAGAGCAGCATCAGGGAGTGTCGCCGTCGTAGCGCCACAACGTGGCGGGGCCGTCGGTGCGCAAACTCGTCCAGCGCCCGGGCAGATTCTGCGCGAACCGCGGATCGGTGCGTTCGAAATCCCACAAGATGGCGTAGATCGGCCGTCCGGCCTGGCGCGCGGAGGCGACGATGCGCGGCCAAGTGTCGTCGATGTTGTCCCAGCGCACGATCGGGTTCGGGCGCGCGTAGAAGAGCGCGCCGCTGCCTTGCATCGCCACTACGATCGCGTTCGGCGGCATGTCCGCGCGCACGAAGTCGCCGATGCGCGTGTAGACCCGTTCTCCGACGCCGATGTGGCGCAGGCCAAGTTGCTTGTCCCAGTAGTGGGCGTTCACGAACGCGAGCGCGGCCAGACCCACCCAGCACGCGAGCGCGACGCGCGGCGAGAAGCGGTCGACCAGCTGCTGAGCGACGAGAATCGCCAGCACGAGCAGCGAAGGCACGGCGGGCAGGATGAAGCGGAGATACCACCAGGCTTCGTGAGTGT
Source organism: Candidatus Didemnitutus sp. (assembly GCA_041906465.1). Classification (GTDB taxonomy): domain Bacteria; phylum Verrucomicrobiota; class Verrucomicrobiia; order Opitutales; family Opitutaceae; genus Didemnitutus. Next base: position 464,551 of record JAYRJE010000002.1, read on the forward strand.
GAAAATAGAACGCGTAGAACGCGAACAGCGTCACGATCCAGACGGCGTGTGCCAGCAGCGGCCGCCAACTGCGTCCGCGGACGAACGGCAGGCCGAGCGCGAGGGCCACGATCGGCGTCGCCGCCATGAGGAGCCATTGCGCATAGTGGCGGAGCGAGAGCGAGAGCCATTCCGTCGAGAAAAGGCTGCCGAAGGCCCCGTAGCCGCTGGCGAGCGCTGCGCCGTAGGCGGCACGGTTGAACACAAAGAGAAACGCCGCTGCCGGAAGCCCGCCCACACCGAAGGCAAGCCAGCGTCGCCACTCGAATCCGAGCAGGATGGCCATCGGCAGAACGATCAGCGCGTTCGAGGGACGGATGAGCACCGCGATGCCGACGGCGAAGCCGGCGCCGACCGCCGAGCGCCAGCCGGGGCGACCGATCAGCCAGAGCGCCAGCGCGCACCACACGGTCGCGGGCATGTCGCTCATCGCATAGAGCACGTGGTGAAAATACAGCGGCGCCACGGCCAGGGCGAACGCGGCGCACCAGCCGCCGAGTTCGCTCGCGCCGGCTTGACGCGCGAGCGCGTAAGCGAGGAGCACGCCGACCAGTGCATGCAGGACGAACAGAGCGTTCGGTCCCTGCATCCAGCCCAGCGCCGTCGACGACGCGGCGAGCAACAGCGGCAAACCGGGCGGATAAGTGGGATTCAGGCTCGCGCCGTCGCCGGTGGGCACGAAGCCGAGCGGCACGTAGGCGTAGAGTGGCAGATCCCGCGCCGGCAGTCCCTCCAGTGTCCGAACCGGCGCGTGGACGCGGCCCTCGGCGAGCAGGCGGCCGAGATTGAAATACCCCGATGAATCCGCGCCACCCGGCTGGATGTAGGCGTATTTCCACAGGAACAGCGCATAAACGGCCAACAGCACGGCGACGGTGCAGCGCACGGCGACGACGGAACGGGGGGGGAGCGACGTCGAGCGTGCTGCGGCTTGCATTCTTTAGCGTTGTCGGAAGCGGCAGGCTGTCATTGTTTGCGAGAATGGCTCAAACAAAAAACCTCCGCGCGACTCGTGTGCCGGGAGCGCAGTTGTGATGCGCGAAAGTTGGTCGCACTTTCGAGGTTGGTTTGACCGGCGCGGATTGTCCGTGGCGGTGTGCGTGGCCTACCTGGCCGTCGTCGTGGCGTTCGTGCTGGCGTTCGCCGATTTCTATATTCCGGGCAAGGGCTTCAGCTCGCTCATCGCGTTCGGTTCGGAGTTTGAGGATTCACGCCTGAGCAAGATCCGGCGCCTCGATTACTACGTCGAGAAATCGTCCACCGGCTACGATGCGCAGTATTACGTGCAGGTCGCGATGGATCCGTCGCTGCAGAACACGCAGCTGCGCAACGCCGTCGACAGCCTGCCGTATCGCGCGCGGCGCATCCTGCTGCCGGCGATCGCCTACGTGCTCGGCTTCGGCGATCCGGCGTCGATCCTGCAGGCCTACGCGGTGGAGAACATGATCGCCTGGCTCCTGCTCGCGGTGCTGTTGCTGCATTGGTTTCCGCCGCGCTCCTGGGAAAATTTTCTGCGGTGGGCCGGTGTGATGGCGACGTTCGGCTTGTGTTTCAGCTTGCGGCACGCGCTCACGGACGGCCCCAGCCTGTTGCTCGTCGCCTTCGGTCTTTTCCTGCTCGAAAAGCAGCGTCCGTGGCTGGCGACGGGCGTGCTCGCCTTGAGCGGACTGGCCAAGGAAACGAATTTGCTCGGCGCCGCGGCGCTCGCGCCGGCGCGGTTGCGACCGTGGTCGGCTTGGCTGACGGCGGCGACGCGCGGTATGTTGGTTGCGGGTCCGTTGGCGCTGTGGATCGTCTACATCTCCCTCACGGTCGGCGCGGCCGCGGATGCGGGTGCGCGCAACTTCGCGCTGCCGGGCGTGGGTTACATTCACAAGTGGCGTGAGGTTTTCGACACCCTGCCGGATACGACGGTGGGCGAACTCGGTCCGATCTGGAGTTTGCTGATGATGATCGCGCTGACGGCGCAGTTTCTGTTTTTGGTGCTGCGACCGCGCTGGCAGGAGGCGTGGTGGCGCGTCGGTGTTTCGTTTGCGGTCTTGATGGTTTTCCTCGGCGACGCCGTGTGGGAAGGTTACCCGGGCGCCGCGTCGCGCGTGCTGCTGCCCATGCAGCTGGCGTTCAATGTCCTCGCGCCTCGTGGTCGCGGCTGGCTGGCGGTGCTGATCGTGGGCAACCTCACGTTGCTCGGCGCGCCGTCCGTCTTGCGCGCCCCACCGGGCGAAGGTCTCGTCATCGGCGGGCCGTCGCGGCTGCTGGAGAGCGCCGCCGGAGCGGGATTCAAAGCCGAGTTCGGCCCCGCCTGGCACCGGACCGAGCAGGGGGGCACGGGCTATTGGACGTGGGCCGCGGGCAATGCGGTGGTCACCCTCGTGAATCCGCACGCCACGCCGGTGGCGGTGCGGTTGAAACTCGGACTCACGAGCGCGGTGTCGCGTGAGGTGCAGCTGGTGCTCAACGGCGAACCCGTCTGGCGCACGTCGGTGCCGTTGCGCGGACAGGTCACGGCCACGATCACCGAAATCGTGCTGCGGCCCGGACGCAACGAACTCGCGTTCTCGACCGATGCCGCGCCGGTGACGGTTTCCGGTGATCCGCGTCCGCTCGCGTTCGCGGTGCACAATTTCCGCGTCGACGTGCAGCGGTTGCTGCCCGCCGAGGCGCGCTAAGGTTTGACGGCGAGGTAACCCCAGCTCGGCAGCTCGGCGCCCGCGGCGTCGTAACGGTAGCTGCGCAGCACGCGTGCGCCGGAGGAGACGAGCAATGCTTCGACTTCCTCGCGCGGGATGGCGTGCATTTCCATGCGCGGCTCGGGCGAGAGCGCGCGCTTCAGGTCGCGGTAGGCGCGCTTGATGAGCGTGTCGGGCCAGAGTGTGAACGGGCGGCGTTTTTCCGCGGCGACCGCGGGCAGCTGAAAAAGAATCGCGCCGCCGGGCGCGGTGATGCGCACGAACTCCGCGATGTAGCGGCGCGCGTAGACCGGCTCCATGTGCTGCAGCGTGATGAGGCTGTAGACGAAATCGAACTCGCCGTCGGCGAACACGCGCAGGTCCTCGGCCGAGTTGTGCATGTAGCGCACGCGCTCGCCCAGACGGTTGTGCCGCTGCGCGTGTCCGATCATTTCCACGGAAATGTCGACACCGGTCACGCGGTCGAAATGCCGCGCCAGCGCCTGGGTCAGCCGGCCGACGCCGCAGCCGAAATCGAGCGCGGCGCGCGTGCGCAGCGTCGGGTAGTGTGCGCGCACCATCGCGAGTTCATCGTCGATCACCTTCACGCCGGTCGCGAAAAAGTCGTCGAGCTGCCACTGATTGCCCTTCTTGTCGGGATCGGTGAGCACGGCCCAGAGCGGATCGGTGCGTGCGAACTTGTCCCAGTGTTTCTCGGTTTGGCGGAGGCGCATCGGAGTCGGTCACCAGCTTGCGATCGCTTCGAGGCGGCGGCGGTAGCGCGCGCCGATGGCGGCGGGCGAGAATTTCTCCTCGATCGTGCGCTGCGCCGCGGCGCCGAGGCGGTGTGCCAGCGCGCGGTCCGCGAAGAGACGCTGCATCCACTCGGCGGCGTGGGCGACATCGGGCTCGGCCCACGTCTGGCCTTTGGCGTAGGGGCCGTGATTGCGCTCGAGCGTCACGAGCGACGCGCGCACCGGGCAGCCGTTCGTGATATCGAGAAATTCCGCCGTGCCGGACCAATCAGTCGCGATCACGGGTTTGCCGAGAAACATGGCCTCGGCCACGGCGAAGCCGAAGCCTTCGGAGCGATGCAGCGAGACGAAGCAGTCGCACGCGCTCTCGAGTTCGTAGATCTCCGCGCGCGTGAGCGTGGCGTTGATGAGCGTCGTGTTGGGCAACTCGGCGGCAGCGCGCTGCAGGCGGGCAAAGTCGTCCGGGTTGCTGGCGGCGTTGTGGACTTTGATGACGAGCGCGGCGCCGTGCCCCGCCAGACCGGAGCGACGGAACGCTTCGAGCACGGCGGCGGGATTTTTCCGCTCCGAGTAGGAGTTCAGGTCGTAGAGAAACAGGAACAGAAACTGATCGCGCGGCAGGTTGAACTTGGTGCGGAAATCTCCGCGCGGCCGTGCGAACGAAATCGCGTGCGGCATCGTGAGGACGGGCACGGGCACTTTTTCCGCGATGGCCTCGGCGGCGAAGCGGGACGGCGCCCAGACTTCGTCGCAAAAATCCGCGTATTGGATCCATGCGTCGGGAAATTCCGGCAGTTCCCATGCCCAGTAGCCGATCGTGTAGCGATCGCGGCGCAGGTCGGCGCCGTGATGGTGCTCGAGGTCGCGCATGCCGGGCGCATCGACGTGGACGACGGTGACGCCGTGCGGCAACGTCGTTTGCAGGCGGGCTGCGAAGGTGTCGTCGCCGAGCGGATTTTTGCAGGGCAGGCGCAGATCGACGAGAGCGGTGGAAATGCCCGCCGCGTCCGCCGCGCGCGCCATGCACCGGGCGGATTCGCCAATGCCGAGATCGGCGCGTAGAAAGCCGAGCAAATTGAATCCGAGGCGCAGGAATCGGCGCGCGAACGTGAGATTCCACGGCGACGCGCGGTTGGAGAAATCGAAAAGCACTTCGCCATCCGCCTCGATGCGCGCGATGCGGAGACGGCGGTTGCGCGCCTGCTTGCGCCACGATTGCAGCGGGCCGAGCCCGGTGAGACGGCCGAGCCACGCGAGGAAATTGCTGACGCCGACGCCGCACAAAGTGAGTTCGAGGCGGTGCGCCTCGCCGGCGCGACTGACGGGGGCGGGAAAGCGGAGCGCGAACGGTCCGACCGGCAGCGCCGGCAGGCGGACAACTTCCGCGCCGTCACAGCTCGCGATCAGGCCGAGTTCGCCCGCGGAAGTCGGATCGGCGGAATCGGCTGCGCGGAGTTCGCCCGTGACGACGATTTCGCGGGCTTCGGTGAGCGGCGGCAGTTCGAGGACGCCGGTTTCGCGCAGCCAAAAGGAGTCCGTCGCCACTTCGTCGTGGAAGAGACCGGTGAACTTGGAGCGGGAGCGCGCCATGCGAAGCGGTTAGTTCGGGCCGGAAGCGGGCCGATGTAAATCGATTTTCACTCGGGACGGCCCGGCGAGAATTCTGCGCGGAGATTCGCGAGATTGAAACCGAGCTGGCGCGGATCGTTCGGTCCCGCGCGGCGCGGGCGCAGGTCGGCGGAAAGCCGCAAGGTGTTCATGCCGGGGCGGAGCGGAAAAACCGTGGAGAACGCGGTCGATTGCGACGCGCGCAGCGGTTGTTCGTGGCGCGTGGAGTCGAGCTGAAAGGCAACGCGCGTTTGGGCGACGGCCGTGAGTTCGCCTTCCAGGCGGAGCGTGGCGGGTTTTTCTCCGGCACAATAGACGAACAACGTGGCGTCGGCGCCGGCCCAGCGCCAGGCGCGCGCGCCATCGCGTTCCCACTGGAACCAGCCCTCGCCGAGCAGCACGGCGGATTGCGCGGGGGACGGCGCCGTGCCGTCCCAGTTGAGGTGATAGAGCGGATCGCTGGCGTCGGGCAGGAGTGGCGCAACCGCGGGACGCAGTCGAAACACGAGCTGGTTGCCGCGATCGAGCAAGCGCTCGCGTCCGGCGGCGGCGAGCGCTGAGTCGAGCGCGGCGGCGCGATCGGCGAAGGCATCGCGCCGCACGTAGAGCGCGGCGAAGCCGGTGCGCTCGAGCGCGGCGACCATCTGCAGCGGCGGGAGCTGCGCGACGTTTTTCTGCCAGCGGTGATGCGGCGAATTGGCCAGCGGGCCGTAGCTGAAACGCAGCTTCGTCGTGTGCAGATACGGGCGGAAAAGTTCGTAGTCGGTCATTGCGCCGATCGGCGGCTGCTCGAGGAACGGAACGACCGGCAGCTGGAACACCATCGCACCGGAGGGCAGAGCGCTCTCGAGTTCCGCGGCGAAGGCGCGATCGGCTTCGACTTGAGCGTGCAACTGCGCTCGATCGGGCGAGCGCGGCGGGAGTTGATCCCAAAGCGCCAACGCGACGAGTGCGACGCTGCCGAGCGCGATGAGCGGGCGCGATTTGCCGCCGCGACGGGACGCCCACGAGGTCAACGCGAACAGGGCGAGCGCGAGAACGAAGACGCTGTAGCGATTGGTGGCGCGGAAGACGTCGGTCACGCCGAGCGCGAACATCGCGGCGGCGCCGCCGACCATCGCGAATGCGATGATCCACAGCGTCAGCGGCAGGTAGGCGGGGCGCAGGCTCAGGCGCCCGCGCGCGAGCTGGCGCAGGCCGGCGCCGAAAAGCAGCGCGAGGCCGCCGAGGCCGACGAGGCCGAGATACGGGAAGAAGAGCTCACCCTTGAGACTGGTGGCGGCGGCGTAATGGCGGCCAAGTTCAGCGGCGGCGGTGAGGCGATGCGTTGGCGGCGGGATGAGAAACTCGATCGGGCGCAGGCCGTAGATTTCGGTGGAGGCGTAGCCGCGCGGTTCCACGGCGCCGCCCCCGGTGGCGAGCGCGAGGAGCGAGGAGAGATTGCCGAGCGCAAACACGCCGAGGAAAACCGCCAGCCAGAGCGAGACGACGCCGGCGCCGCGGCCGCGGTGGAAAAGCCAGCGCGCCGCCAGAGCGAAGATGAGCAGCTGGCCGAAGACGAAGCCGAAGTAGGGGCTGCCGACCGCGATGAGCACGGCCACAATCGCACCGGCCATCTGCCAGGCGCGGCGATGGAGCAACCGACGCGCGCCGCCAGCGACAAGGGTGAGCGCGAGCATTGCGGGCACGACGAACGCGAGCGCGAACGAGTAATGCGAAAAGCCGCGCTGTGCGATCGAGTAGCTGAAGGCGAACACCAGCGCTCCAGCGCCGGCGATAATTGCGCGATGTCCGAGCGCGCGCGCACCGAGAAAAAACGCCAGCGCGGCGAGCACGTGGGCCGCGAGGAGTGAGAGGTTGCCGCCGACGATGAGGCCGGTGACGCGTGCGGCCCAGCCGGTGGCGATGTTGATCGGCCGGTCGGGCATCGGATAGGGCGCCCAATCGGCCTGCCATGGCGCGCCGAGTCGCGGCGCCGTTTCGTTCCACAAAAAGGTGACCCCGCGTTCCTCGGCGAGTTTGAGGCGGGCAAGGTATTCGAGCGCGTCGACGCTGTAGGCGGCGGGACTGTCCCACGCGGCCCTGGTCCAGGCGCCTTGCCAGCCGATCCAGATGAGCGCGGCGAGCAGCGCCACGAGGGCGGCACGGGGTAAATCGCGGCGGGAGGCGGGCAGATACACTCGGCGAATTTGATGAGCGAAGACGACGGCGTTGCCGATGCAATTCTGGGGCCTTGCGCCGGGCGGCGAATCCCGCATCTACGGAGCGATGCTGCCCGAAGAACACCGCAAGATGGCCGAGGTTGAGGATGTCATGTGGTATTATCGCGCGTTGCATCGGAACGTCGGTGCGGCGCTGCAGCAGGTGGCTCCGGCGGGGGCGGCGATTCTCGATGCCGGGTGTGGCACGGGCGGATTGCTGCGCGCCTTGCGGCAAATGGACCGTGGCTGGCGGCTGGCGGGCACTGATCTCTCGCCTCTGGCGTGCGAGCTGACGCGGGAGCGCACGGGCGCGCTGGTGCTCGAGGGTTCGGTGGAGCAGATGCCTTTCGGGAGCGGTTCGTATGCGGCGATCGTGTCGTGCGACGTGCTGTGCCAGGTGCCGGATCCGCGCCGGGCTTTGGCGGAGTTTCGTCGCGTGCTCAAGCCGGGCGGTGCGCTCGTGCTGACGATGCCGGCGTTTCAGTGGATGTATTCCTACCACGACCGGCAGGTGGGGAACCTGCGGCGTTACGCGCGCGGTGAACTGGCGGATCTGTTGCGGGACGCGGGGTGGCGGCCGTCGAGCCTTACCTACTGGAACATGATCCCGTTTCCGCTCGCGGTGTTGCGGCGGAGGATTTTCCCGGCGGCGGAGGGCGAGAGCGATGTGCGCCTGTATGCGCCGTGGGTCGAGCGCGCGTTTGATACGATGATGCGGCTCGAGCACCAGTGGATCGCGCGTGGCCACCCGCTGCCGTTCGGGAGTTCGCTGCTCGCGATCGCGCACGCGGACAGGGGGTGAGCGCGCGCGTCGCGCGGCGGGGGCCGGGCGTTGACAGCGCGCGGGGGCTGTGGTGGCTTGGCGAACCTCACTTCCCGGTCACCCCATGTCGTCTGCGTCGCCTGCGCTCAGTTTCGTCATTCCGCTCTATTACAGCGCCGAGACGATTCGCCCGTTGGTGAAGGAAATTGAAGCGCTCGCCATCGACGGGGGGCTCGAGATCGTGCTGGTGAACGACGGCAGTCGCGATGCGACGGCGGTGGTATGCCGCGAACTCGTGCGCGAGGCGCGCGTGCCGATCACATTCGTGAATCACGCGCGGAATTTCGGCGAGCACAACGCCGTGCTCACCGGTTATCGTCACGCCCGGGGGGCGCACGTGGTGAACATTGATGACGACGGCCAGAATCCGCCGGCGGAGGCGGTGCGTTTGTGGCAACAGGCGCGCGCGGCAGGGCTGGATGTGGTTTACGGGCATTACGCGCAGAAGGAGCACTCGCCGTTTCGGAATTTCGGCAGCTGGTTCACGAATCGGCTGACCGACTATGTGCTCGATAAGCCGAAGGGCTTTTATCTTTCGAGCTTCCGGTGCGTGAGCGCGTTCGTGGCGAAGGAAGTCGCGACTCACGACGGGCCGTTCCCCTACATTGACGGGTTGCTGCTGCAGGTGACGCAAAGCATCGGCTCGGTCGAGGTGCGGCACCGGGCGCGACAGGTTGGCCAGAGCGGCTACACGCTGCGGCGCCTGCTGCGGCTGTGGGCGAGCACGTTCGTGAATTTCTCGGTCATGCCGTTGCGAATTGCCACGCTGCTCGGGCTGCTGATGGCCGCAGGGGGGCTGATCGGCTTGGCGGTGGTGTTCTACCTGCGCTTCATCAACCACGGTCCGGAATACGGTTGGGGCTCACTGATGGGCGCGTTGCTGGTGTTTTCCGGCACCCAGCTGGTGATGCTCGGTCTCATCGGCGAATACATCGGCCGCATGTTCCTCACCGTGAATCGGCGGCCGCAGTCGGTCGTGCGCTCGGTCGAGCGCGGCGGCTAGAGCCGCGCGGGGTGAACGACCGTGGGCTCGGTCGTCGTCGCGGCGCCGTCGAGCAGGGTGTGCCAGCGGGCGAACTCGCGTTGAAAGGCGCGGTGCACGCCGGCGCAGACCGCCGGTGAAGGCTGACCGCCGAGGGCGGTCCAGAGAGCGGCGCGGGCCAGCGCATCATCGAACAGGCAGGAGCGCTCCCAGAGTGTCGTGATGTGAGCGCGGGACCAGGCGCGCGCGGCGAGCGGAACGATGGCATGGCGCCAGCGCACCGCGAGGCGGCGGGAATTGTGTTCGTCGCGCAGCTTGCGGCCGAGGGAGGCGCTCACGTGATGGCGCACGACGCTGCGGAGCGACACGACCGTGCGCAGGCCGGCCGCGCGGGCGCGGAGGGCGAGGTCGACGTCTTCGCCGCCGTTGCGGAATCCTTCGTCAAACGCGCCGAGTTTTTGCCAGGTGGCGCGACGGATGCCGAAGCACGCACCGGTCACGGCAGGCACTTCGCGCCAGCCCCGCAGGCGGGCGAGGAAGGGGCGCGCGTGATCGTGCTCGGGTTTGCCTTTCGCGTCGAAGCGCACGCCGGCGTGGTCGAGCGTGCTGGTGCGGGCGTTGAGCTGAACGTTGCCGACGAGGGCGACGTCGCGGCGGGCGAGCAAGGCGCGCATGGGCTCGAACCAGCCGGGCAGCAGCACGAGGTCGTTGTTCAGGAAGAAGAGGAATTCGCCGGAGGCCGCGGCGGCGGCGCGGTTGCAGGCGCCGGCGAAGCCGAGATTTTTTTCGTTGAGGAGGGCGCGGCACGGCACGCCCAGCGTCGCCAGCCACTCGCGCGTGCCGTCGGTGGAGCCGTCGTCGACGAAGATGATTTCGCAGGCGAGTCCGGCCGGCAACGTCGCCCGCAGCGTGCGCAGGCATTCGCGCGTGTGCGCGAGGCAGTTGTAGAGGGGGATGAGGAACGAGACCTGCACGGCGGAGCGCAGCTCAGGCGGAGCGCACCGGGGCAATGTGCAGCGAAAGGAAAATCACGGCAAGCGCGCGCGGGTCGCGCGGGGTGGTGGGCAGGTGCGCGGCGTAACGCAGCGTGAGGGCATCGTCGGCGGGGCGTGGCAGCGTGAAGCGCAACATTTCCTTTTGGTGGACGCGCGCGAACGTGTGGCGGAAAACCACGGCGCCGTCGACCACGGCTTCGATGGCCTGGTTTTCGGAGTAGGTGAGCGCCTCGGCCTCAAACAGCAGTGAAGCAGTCGAGCCGGCGTCGATCCGGAGGACGGTCTCGGGGGCCAGGCCCCAGTGGAACGGAGGCAGGAACGCGGCGGCGATCGGGCCTTCGCGGGCGGCCCAACCGCTCGCCGCAGAGAAACCCGCGAACGCTTGGTCGGTGCCGGCGCGGGACAACACTGCCGCAGTGGGAGCGAGCGTGCGGATGGGCGGCTGGTCGCCGATGTCGGATGCGGCGGCCGCACCGTCGATGAGCCGGCCATGACTCAGGGCGAGCGATTCGAGAAAGGGCAGAAGGGCGCGGGCCAGGCGTGATTCCTCGTTCGGGGCGGCGTAACGGAGAGGTCCGCCGCGATAGTGGATCGGACGGTGTGTGAGCGCGGCGGCCGGGCGGCGCGTGATGTTCGCGAACAGGGCCGGGTTTTCCTTCAGCAGCTGAAAGCCGAGGCGGTAGTGGACGTCGATGCCGGCATGGCGTTGGCCGCGGCTGACCTTTTGCAACTCGGCCGTGATGAGGCGCGCGGCGAGTTGGGCGGGCGAGCGCTGGCTGAGGTGGGCGAGGAAAAATTCGGCTGGCAGCGCGGTCGTGGCGAGTTCGCCGGCAGGACCGGTGACGGCGTGGCTGCCTTTGCTGATCGTGAGAGACGAATCGAGCACGAGCGCGCGGGGAAGGAGGAGTTTGCGCGTGGATGAAAAGGAACGAGCCGTGTGTTGCTGGCGGCGGGCGGGGTTTGCTTCGGTCGGGTCGTCGGCGTCGGAAAGGCAATAATCGAGCAGGGGCAGGGCGCGCGGCGCGGGGGAGTGCCGGGCGAGGGCGGTTTCGAGGGCGGCGCGGTCAGGCGCTTCCAGGAATTCGTCGGCGTCGAGCGGCACGATCCAGTCGGCGGCCTGCTCGAGGGCGGCGCGCCGGGCGAGGTGATTGCTGCGGTGCTGCTGAAGATTGAGCAGCGCGTCGTCGGTGAAGAGCGACAGAGCGAGGCCTTCCTGTTGCAGAGCGAAGAGGATCTCGCGGGTGCCGTCGGTGCTCGCGTGATCGAAAATCAGGTGGTGATCGACCAGCGCGGCGGTGTGACGGACGAACGCCTCGATGACGTCGGCCTCGTTCTTGACGACAGAGACGGCGACGAGGCGCATGGCGGGCGGGCTCAGCTCAGAGGCGGCGGAGGTATTCGCCGTAGGAGGATTTGCCGAGCTTCTGGATGTTGGCTGCGAGGCCGGCGCGGTCGATCCAGCCTTGCTTGAAGGCGATCTCCTCGAGGCAGGCGATCTTCAGCCCGGTGCGGTTCTCGAGGACGTTGACGAAGGTCGCGGCTTCGAGGAGCGAGTCGTGCGTGCCGGTGTCGAGCCAAGCCGTGCCGCGGCCGAAGAGTTCGACGTGGAGCTGGCCTTTCTCGAGGTAGAGACGGTTGAGATCCGTGATCTCGAGCTCGCCGCGCGCGGAGGGTTTCAGACTGCGGGCGAGGGCGACGACTTGTTCGTCGTAGAAATACAGGCCGGGAACGGCGTAGTTGGATTTCGGCTGCTTGGGCTTTTCCTCGAGCGAGACGACGCGCCCGTCCGGGGCGAACTCGACGACGCCGTAAGCGGTGGGATTGGCGACGTGGTAGCCGAAAATCGTGGAGCCGGCAGTGCGGGCGGAGGCGGCGGTGACGCTGGAGACGAACTCGGCGCCGTAGAAAAGGTTGTCGCCGAGAACGAGCGCGGAGGGTTCGGTGCCCGTGAGAAAACCGACGTCGGCGGCGATGGTGAAGGCTTGGGCGAGGCCGTCGGGGCTCGGTTGTTCGGCGTAGCTGAATTTCACGCCGAGATTCGCGCCATCGCCGAGGAGTTTCTTGAAGAGCGGCAGGTCGGTGGGGGTGGAGATGATCAGGATCTCGCGGATGCCGGCGAGCATGAGCACCGACAGCGGATAATAGATCATCGGCTTGTCGTAGACCGGCATGAGCTGCTTCGAGACCGCGATGGTGAGCGGGTAGAGGCGGGTGCCGGAGCCGCCGGCGAGGACGATGCCTTTGCGATTCATGGGGTGAGAATCAGACTTTGGTGCCGAGCCGCTCGCGCGAGTATTTCTTCGCGGTGATGTCGGCGGCCCAGCTGCGGTGGGTGAGATACCAGTCGACGGTCTTCTCGATGCCGCTCGCGAAGGTTTCGGCGGGTTTCCAGCCGAGCTCGCGGTGGATTTTCGTGGCGTCGATCGCGTAGCGGCGGTCGTGGCCGGGGCGGTCGGTGACGTAGGTGATTTGTTTCGTGTAACTCTGGCCGTCGGCGCGCGGGGACTTCTTATCCAGCAGCGCGCAGATGGTGTTCACGATTTCGAGGTTCGGTTTTTCGTTCCAGCCGCCGATGTTGTAGGTCTCGCCGACGCGGCCGCCGCGAAGGACGGTCCAGATCGCGGCGGCGTGGTCCTCGACGTAGAGCCAGTCGCGGATCTGCATGCCGTCGCCGTAGACGGGCAGATTTTTTCCTTCGAGGGCGTTGAGAATCATCAGCGGGATGAGCTTCTCGGGGAAGTGGAACGGGCCGTAGTTGTTCGAGCAGTTCGTCGTGAGCGTGGGCAGGCCGTAGGTGTGCTGGTAGGCGCGGACGAGGTGATCGCTGGCGGCTTTGGAGGCGGCGTAGGGGGAGTTGGGCTCGAAGTTGTGCTCCTCGGTGAACGCGGGCGCGCCGGGCTGGAGCGAGCCATAGACCTCGTCGGTGGAGACGTGGAGGAAACGGAACGCGCTCTTTTTCGGCTCGGGCAGCTTGGCCCAGTATTGCTTGGCGCAGTTGAGGAGGCGGAGCGTGCCGACGACGTTGGTCTGAATGAACGGCTCGGGCGAATCGATCGAGCGGTCGACGTGCGACTCGGCGGCGAAGTTCACCACGGCGTCGATCTCGTGCTCGGCGAGGAGCTTCGCGACGAGCGTGGCGTCGCCGATGTCGCCGTGGGCAAAAACGTAGCGCGGATCGTGCGCGAGGTCGGCGAGGTTGGCGGGGTTGCCGGCGTAGGTGAGGGCGTCGAGGTTGACGAGCTTGGTGAGCGGCGAGCCCTTTTCGAGCAGGCGTTGACGGATGAAGTTGGAGCCGATGAAGCCGGCGCCGCCGGTGACGAGGATTTTCAAGCGAGCTGAGAGTTGAGGGCTGAGAGTTGAGAGCAGACGTCAGGCGCGGACCCAGCGGCGCAGGTCGCGTTCGACGGCTTCGTGGACTTCGGTCATGCGGATGCCGGTGGAGGCGAGCTTGGAGGAATCCATCACGCAGTTGGAGCGCGGGGTCTTGGCGGCCTTCGACATGAAATCGGCTTCGTCTTTGAAAAACTGGAAGTTCTTGTTCGAGACGCCGGTCTTCTGGATCAGTTCGACGACCTCGTGCGTGGTGATCCGGCCGGGATTGGTGACGTTGTAGGTGCCGAACGGGACGCGTTTTTCCCAGCAGGCGAAGGTGGCGGCGACGAACTCCTCGAGCTGCGAGATGGAGTTGGTGGCTTCGAGCAGCGTGGCGTAGCGCTGGAGCTTGGTGAGGTAGTTGCGGGGGTTGTCGACCTCGTTGAACGGGATGCGCAGGCGCCAGACGTAGACGTTCGGCTTGTCGGCGAGGACTTCTTCGCCGAGCGCTTTCGTGCCGGAGTAGAACGAACAGTTGTTGGTGCGGAAGGAAAAGTTGGGGGTGTCGGTCTCGGTGAACCCGGCGCCGTCGGGGCGTGCGCCGGTGTAGATGCACCCGGACGATACGTGGCCCCACGGCACGCCGGCGTCGGCGCAGGCGAGGGCGATGGTGCCGGGGAGGACGGCGTTGCCCTCGAGGCACTCGGACTTGTGGAGTTCGCAGGCGTCGACGTTGGGTTTGCCGGTGTAGCCGGCGGCGTTGATCAGGAATTCCGGTTTCGCGTGGCGCAGCAGGTCGGTGAGCGTCGCGCGATCGGCGTAGTTGACGTCCGCGCGCCGCAGATTGCGGAACGGGATGCCCTTGCGCGTGAGCAAGGCCTGATAAGCATGGCCGACGTAGCCGGAACCTCCGAGCAGGTAAATCATGGAGCGGCTACGAGACAGAGCGGCGTGGCGGGCGTCAACACGCGGTTTGGCGACCGAAAACGCTCACTTTCGGCGGTAGTCGCCGCGGCTGAAATACTTCTCGAGCCACACGTAAGCGCAGATGAAGAAATAGCGGCTGCCCATCTCCTTGATCTTGAGCTTGGCCTCGCCGTATTTGCGGTTGCGCCAGGAGATGGGCATCACGGTCCACCGGTAGCCGCGAACGATCGCTTTGAGCGGAATCTCGACGGTGAGGTTGAAGTGAGGCGCCAGGAACGGCCGGCAGCCTTCGATGACGTGGCGGCGGTAGGCTTTGAAGGCGTTGGTCGTGTCGTTGAGCGGGATGTTGAAGCCGATGCGAACGAAGAAATTGGCGAGACGGTTCACGAAGAGCTTCACGCGGGGGTAGTCGATGACTTCGCCGCCCTTGACGAAGCGGGAGCCGAAGACGCATTCCCAACCGTCATTGAGCAGACGCCAGTATTTCACGGCATCTTCGGGCGAGTCGGAGGCGTCGGCCATCATGATCGCGCACGCGTCGCCTTTCATGTGATTGAGGCCATAGACGACGGCACGGCCAAAGCCGTGCGGGCCGGGATTCTGCACCGGCGCGAGCGTCGGGATTTTCTGTTTCAGCTCCTGGAGCACGGCCCACGTGCGGTCGCGGCTGCCGTCATCGACGACGACGATCTCGTGTGGCACGCCTTCGCGGGTGAAGGTCTCGTAGATGTCCGTGAGCGTGGGCGGCAGCGAGTCCTGCTCGTCGCGGGCGGGAATGATGATCGAATACAGTTGGAGCGGAGCGGTGGCGGGCATGCGGGCGGGCGCAACTCACCTGAAATCGCGGAGAGGGCGCAAGTTCGCTTTTTGCCGGCCGCGTGCTCGTTCAACCGAGGCGCAGGCTATCGATGAAGGTCCAGTCCCAGGCGTTGCTGCCGTTGGGGTCGATGGTGAGCTCCAGCACGGTGCCGGCCGGGAGTTCAGGCAGGTCGAGCGTCGTCTTGAGCGTCGTGCGATCGGCGGGGCGGCTCACCGGATCGACGAGGCGTTCGAAGAGGATCGAGGGGGCTTGGTCGGGGCGGTGCGCGCGGAGGCGGAAAATGGCGCCGTTGGTGTGGCCGCCGCCGGTATAGGCGCCGCGGCGGAAGCCGAAGGTGAACTCGAGCGTCCGTTCGTGTCCGGCCAGCTTGAATCGCAACTGGGCGGGGGCATGCAACAGGAGTTCAGGGTCACGGGGTGGTCCGCGCAGGAGCGCGAGCGGCGCATCCACGGAATCGGGCGGTCGGTTGAACGCGGGGAACTGTCGCGGCAGGAAGCCTCCGTAATGCAGCAAGCCAACGCGCGCGACGTAGAACCAGTCCCACGCGTCATCGTTGCCGGGGCCCGGGGTGGTTTCGATCTGCAGCTTGTGACCTTGCAGATCGCCGGGCGGCAGCAGGACGCGCAGTTGCCGCGCGCCGGAGGAGTTGGGCTCGCGGGCAGGGTTGTAAAGAAAGCGGCTGAGCTGCCGCTTCGCTCCGTCCGGGGCCGTCAGCATGACGATCAACTCGGTGCCGTTGCCTTCCGTGCGCGTGGCGGCCTCCGGAAGATACCCGTAGAACAGACGCAGCTCTCGCTCGGTGCCGCTCAGCGTCCAGGTCGCCTGGGCGGGAGGCCGCATGATCATCGCGAAACGGCCATCGACCACGGTTTTCGGCAGGGAGAAGCGATTGAGGTCCTGGTTCTCCGGTCCGTCGAGATACATTGACGGCGCACCGGTGCGCGAGGCGTTCCACAACTCGCGTTGCGAAATCTCGTGGCGGGCGAGAACGTCGCGACGCACATAGACCCGGGAGTAGCGCAGGTCGGCCACCTGACAGTAGTCACGAGCGACGATGCGGGCCAACTCGGGGAACGACTCATGACCGTGAATCGCGCGATTGCTGAAGAAGAAGGTCGATTCGCCCACGGCGTCCACGAACACCGCCGGCCGGCGGGTGGCGAAATCGCTCAGGTATCGGGCGCGAAAATACTCCCGCTGCGGATGCGCCACGAGTTCCCAGTAGGTCAAAGCACTGCGGGTGCCCTGGCGGGCGGCGGCTTCGACATACACGCGCGAGTGCCAACCCCACACTGACAGCGTTGGTTCGTGTCGTGTGACCGTGCGCACGAGCGCGCTGAGTTCCGAGACCGGAAAGCGCGCGTTGTTTGCCAGCCGGCCCCAGAGGGGAGGCAACGGTTGCAGCACATGGAGGAAAAATACGGCCGCGAGCGCCAAAACGACTCCGAGCTCCGACCGCCGCCAAAAATCGCCGACGGCGGTGGCGGCCGCACCGAGGGCGGCGCCGTGCAGCAGGCCGATCGCGGGCAGAAGCAACAGCGTGTAGTGCAGAAAGTCGCGGCCCGGCGCCAAGACGCACACGATCGCAGTGGCCAGCAGTATCCCGGCCCAGATTCCCAGCCCGGCGGCGCCGCTGCGGCGTTCGCGCCGGAACCCGGCGACGGCCGCGACGAGCGCGGCGATCAGCACGGTGAGGTAGCCGAGGATGGGGAAATCGCCGCGCAGGTAGCGGCTGGTGGCAGACAGCGCGCGCAAGGTCCCCGGCTCGGCGTAGATGAAATTCTGGACGACGTAACTGCGGTAAAAATCCCCACCGATGCCGGTGCTGCACGCCACGACGAGAACCACCCCGGCCGGAATCAGCGTGCTGCCGACCAGGAGGAGGCTGCGCGGCCAGCGGCCGGTGCTCGACTCGGCGCGGAGCACGCGCCACAGCGCGATGAGCACGATCACGGCGCCGAGAGGAGCCGATTGCAGCTTGGCCCACGGGGTCAGACCCGCCAGCACGCCGCCGCAAAAAAGCGCCCGCCGACTCGGTGCGCCGGGCCGCCACAGCGCGAGTGCCGCCCCGCTGAGCAGGACCAGCGGGACCACTTCGGAGGAGAAATGGTTGAAATCGACGTCGGTGACCGCGGCAAAGAAAAGCCCGGCCGGCAGGAGACCGAGACTGGCCGCCCGCCGGTGCGAATGCGCGAGGATCAGCCGGTAGCACAGCGTGAACGTCAGCCCCAGCGCGAGTAGCGCCATCACTCGCGCCGCGAAGTAGTCGAGCGGCAGCCCGAGCCACAGGATGGGTAGCAACGCGAACGAGGTCAGAGGCCCGGCCGTCATGCCGTCCACCGAGCGCCAGAAAATCGGATCGTGCTGCAGCGTCAGCGCGCCCGCGATGAACTGGCTCTCGTCCGGATTCAGCTCGTCATGCGTGACGAGCTGCGGCCAGCGCAACGCGGCCAGCGTGAGCAGCAGGAGGAGGGGAAAGAGCCAGCGCGTGCGCCAGGACGGCGGCTCCGGTGCGGCCGGCGCGCGAAAGGCGTGCCACAATAAGAGCGCCACCGGCACCAGGGCGGTGCCGAAGTAGGCCTCGGGGTGGTGATCGAGCCAGCTCCAGAACGAAATCATGGCTCAAGGCAGACGCGGGTCTGCCACCGCGGAAGGTGGGAGAGGGGAGGCAACAAAGGGAGTCTATCGTTCTTTCGGCGCGCGCTTCACGGCCCTGAAGCGCGAACCGTCAGAAGGGCGCCGACAGGTCCAGCCAGCCGGCGTTGGTTTCGGCGTGGCGGGCGATTTCCTCCAGGATTTGGGGTGTCGTCGTGGCCGGGCGCCAGCCCCAGATCCGCTCGGCCTTCATGGAGTCGAGCACGATCCAAGCGATATCGAACGGGCGGGGAGCTCCGTCCTGCACGACGGTGTGCGGACCGAAACGGGCGCCGCACCAGTCGCTCAACTGTTTCAAAGACATGGCCGAGGCCGCGCCGCCGGAGACATTGATCAGCCGCTCGCTCGCGGCGATCTTGCCGGCGGAGACCTGCTTTTCGATCAGGGGGACGAGATCGCGGGGATGCAGGCAGTCGCGCACTTGATGGCCCTGTCCGCCGAAGCCGAGATACTTCAGCGGGCGCTGCCGTTTCCAGCTGTGGATCCAATACGCGAAGATGCCTTGGTCGGCACGACCGAACTGGCCGGCGCCGGCCAGCACGCCGCAGCGATTGATGAACACGGGGAAGCCGAACGTTTCGCCGTATTCGAGCGCCATCGCCTCGGAAGCCAGCTTGGTGGCACCGTAGAGGGAGATCGGCGCGCCGGTGGAATAGGTTTCGTCCAACCCGGCGGGCGTCAGGCCGCGTGGCAGCGTTTGCGTGGCGTCCGGCACGAATGCTCCATCGCGGACCGCGACCGGCAGGGTCGCGAGCGGCTCGATGGCGTAGACGCGGCTGGTGCTGAGGAGGACAAAACCGGCTTTGCGGGCCTTGCAGTATTCGAGCAGGTTGATCGTGCCGCCGAGATTATGCTCCACGAGCTGACGGCTGCTGGTTTTGCCATCGACTCCCGCCAGCACGCTCGGGTTGGCGGCGGCATCGATGACGAAATCCGCATCCGGAAGCGCGTCGACGTCGCTGGGGGCGCGGAGGTCGGCGTGATAAAGTTTGACGCCCAGCGCCTTGAGCTCGGCCCGGTTCGTTTCGCTGCCGGGGCGGATAAAATTGTCAAAACCGGCGACGCTGTGTCCGCGATCGGAGTGGAGCAGAGTCTTGGCGATCGTGCTGCCGACGAAGCCGCAAACCCCGGAAATCAGAAAACGCATGATCGCGAGCTAAACACCCGGCATTTTCGAGGGGAAGCGGAAACCGGCGTTTTCCCCCTCGACTGCCCGGCGGCGCGGCGCAGGTCTCACCCGCCGCGCCGTCGGGACAATCACTGAATTGCCACGGCGGCGAACTCCACCATCGATGCGGCCGTGCTGGCGTGCAGAGTGACGCAGAGGCGGTCTCCAGTCTGATTGACCGGCAGCGGCAAATTGATCTGCGCGACTCCATCGCGTTGCGGCAGGCCGGCCAGATCGCTCCGGGCGAGGACAGCGCGCGCGCCGCTCGCGCGGACGCGCTCGACGACCAACTCGACCTCGCGCGGGTTCATCGGCTTTAGTGCGATCGTCAAATGTTGGTCGGACGGCGTGAGGCTGAACTCGAGCTTGGCGGGTGCCGTTGCGCGCAGGAGGGCCGGAGCGTCGGTCCCGATGAGTTCCGCCGTGTCGAATTCCGCCGCCGTGGGCAGGCGGTTGAAATGGGGGAACTGCTCCGCGACATACAGCGAACGGCGCACGGGACGGAGATTCTCGATGCACAGCCAATCCCAGGCGTTGTTCAAGGTCGGGCCGGGGAGTGCGCGGATTTGCACGTGAGTGCCGTAGGCGAACGGCGGCAGCACGATGCGGCGTTCGAGGCGTTCGCCGGCTTTGAATTCCAGTCGCTCCTGCAGAATGCGGCGCTCCCCGCGCGGGTCGACCAGCTCGATCGCGATGTCCGCGCCGTCCGAATGCCCCTCCGCCAAGGCGCGGGGATGAAAACGCACGGCGAGGTCCAGCGCGCGCGTCGACGGGTCGAGGATGCAGTAGGCTCGCGCCGGAGTCGGCAAAACCACGACCCGGCGGCCTTCGAGCGTCTCGAAATGCGCTCCATCCACGAAGGTCATTTGGTGAGGCACTCCGGGAGGCGTCTCGATCTGACGTGCGCGTGCGGCCACCTTCGACGCTTCGGCCGGCGTGAGCGGTTGATCGGCCCAGCGGTCGTTGCGGATATACACGCGCGAAAAGCCGAGATCGATCAACGCGGTGTAATGGCGCCGGATCTCCTCGGCCAGCTCGGGAAAGTTCTCATGCCCGTGCTTGTCGCGATCGGTGTAGAAGAAGGCGCCCTCACCGACCGCATCCACGAAGAACGGCGGAAGTGCGGCGCGGAAGTCGGCGAGAAAAACCTGGCGAATCGGGTCGTGTCCGGGTTGCTCGCCGGTCGCCCAAAACGTGTGCGTGTCACGGGTCGCCTGAGGCATGCCGGCCTCGATGTAGGTGCGGGCCGACCAGCCCCAAATCGCGAGTGTGTCGCCCGGACGGCGCAGCGTCCGGAGGATGGCGCCGTCGCCGTGCGCCGGCCGCTGCCACTGGTCGAGCAGGCCGCCGATCAGGAACGGCACGCCATGTTGCGCCCGCCACGCGAGCGGTGCCGCGAAACCGGCCACGACAAACACCGCCACCAGCATTTGTCGCGCGCGCGCGCGGGCGCCCCGCCAGCACTCAGCCAGCGCCACCGCCGCCACCAGCGCCAACGGCGTCACGGCGAGCAGCAGGTAATGGAGAAACTCGCGGCGCGGCACCGCGATCGCGAACGTCGCCGCGCCCAGCCACACCCATGCGACCCAGAACAACTCGCCTGGCCGGCGTTTTTGCCGGCCGAGCGCGACGCTCGCACTCAAGGCCAGCACGACCGCGAGCAGGAGGAGCGCGGTGAATTGTCCGAATTCCGTCGCGCGTCGCAGCAGGCCGGGCAGTGAGGACGGCAGGTTGGCCGTCGCGTCGACATAGGCGGCGTTTTGCAGCACGTAGCGATGGAGCATCACCTCGAACACTCCGGTCCACGCCGTCATGACCGCGAAGGTCAGCGACGCCGCCAGGCCGGCCAACGTGACGCTGAGCAGCGCCCTGATGCGCGCGGTCACCGCGGTGGCCGACGACCACGCGAGCCAGGCGATCCAGAGCAACAAGACGCCGGCGATCGGCACGCCTTGCAGCTTGGCCCAGGGAATGGCGCCCGCCGCCACCGCCGCCAAACGCAGGTTCCACAAACCGCCGGCGGCATCCGTCCGATAGCGCACGATCAGCCAGAGCGAAACCGGACCGAGCAGCAGCGTGACGTGCTCCGAAGAGTAGTGAAAAAAATCGGGATCGACCGTCGTCGCGAAGAACAAGGTCGGCGGCAGCACGCCGAGCCGGGCGACCGGTTCGTCCGTGATCCGCCGCAGAGCGCAATAAAGGGCGAAGCCGCCGCCGCCCGCCATCGCCAGGCCGGCCAGCCTCCCGGTGAAGAAATCCAGCGGCAGTCCGAGCCACGCGATCGGCAGCAGCACGTAATAGTTCAGCGGTCCGGAGGTCGTGCCGTCGACCGAGCGCCAGAAGACGGGATCGCGGGCGAGCGCCATCGCGCCGCCGATCATCTGGCTTTCATCGGGATTGAATTCCGAGGCCGCCAGCAGCCAGGGCCATCGCCACGCCAGCAGCGTCAGCGCGATCGCCAGCGCGCCGAACCACGGTGACCGCCCATACGGTGCGGTCGCACGAAAATGGGGCGCCAAGGCCCAGGCGAGCAGGAGCGCCATGGCCGGCCAAGCGAAGCCCCAGTAAATTCCCGGATGGGTATCGAGAGTGAAGAAGAGGGAGTGCAGCATTCCATTGGCCCAGCGCAGAGAACTACGCGGGCGATGAATCCACGCGCCAGAGAAAAATTGCGGCGATCTATCGGAGAAATCCCGGCTCCTGCACCGGCGTTTCCGGCCTGGGCCAGCCGGAGCACCGATGCAGGAGCGGGACCCTACTGAACACTGCCGGGCCGGACGGATCCGGCCCGCATGTCCGCTACGACAACGTGGTGGCTTCGACCCGCTATTGCGCGGCGCAAAAAAATCGGGCGCGGCCGGGCCGCTCAGAATGTCGCGGTGAGGGACAGCGAATACGTCCTGCCCCGCCAGTCGCCGTAGGGCTGCACTCCCGCCGCCGCGTCGTCGCTGACGAATTTCGGGTAGTCGAAGCCGGAAAGATTGTTCACGCGCACCTGCAGGCGCAGGCCGTAGCGTTTGGTCTTCAGCTGGAGCAGGCGCACGAGGTCGGCTTGTCCGTAGGCGTCGAACTGCCAGTAGGGACGGACGCGCCGCTCGCCTTGCGCAATCCACTGGGTGGCGGGCAACAGCCGGGAGTGAAAATACTGGCCGTCGAGGCCGAAGCCATAGGTGCGGTTCGACCACCCGGCGCCGAAATTCGCGCGGTAGCGCAGCAGGCCGGGCGCGGTGCCGTCCGGATGGTTCAGCTGGTCGATCGTCGGCGAATTGGAGAACACCTGCCGCTGATACCGCTGGTAGTAGAGCAGGCGTCCGCGCGTCTCGAGCGTGCCGCCGAACACGCCGGTCCAGGCATAGTCGAGCGCGAGCGTCCAGTTTTGCGAGTGGCGCGAGGAAGCATTGATGCTGCCGACGATCAGGCGCGTCACGCGACCGACGGTCTCGCCGGCCTCGGGTGCGCCGCGCTCGACGCGGTCGGGCAGCAGCGTTTCGAGCGTGAGCGTGTCGTCCTTGGTCAGCGCCAGGATCTCATTGGTTTTGCGCGTATCGATGAAATCCAGCGAGGCGCGGAAATGGTGTTCGTCGCCCCGCTCGAAAACGAGCCCAGCGGTCTGCGTGACGGCATCCTCGGGCGGGAGGAGGAGATTCACGTCGTCGTCGATCTGCGTGAGGTAGGTTTCGTTGTTCCGGCGCGGGTCGGTGATGAACTGCTGGTTTACGCCGCCGCCCGGTCCGCCGGGGCTCGCGACGCCGCGGCTGAGCTGCGGCGTGGGGAAGCGCTTCGAGGAGGTGACGCTGCCGCGGAACGTGAGGCCGCCGGTGAAGCCCGCCTTCAGGCCGAAGGTCGGCACGGTGTTCACCTCGTTGGATTGATCCGACGCGACGTAGCGGACGGCGATGTCGGCTTCGAATTGGCGCAGCCATTTGGGCAACCAGCGGGAAGGGAGCAGCGGCGCCTGAACCTCGGAGAAGAAGCTGTAGCGCTCGAGTTGGCGACCCTCGCGGATGGCCGGCCCGTCGGCGGGTGTGCCGTCGGCGTAGACGTCCTGCTCGGTGTAGTCCTCGAGTCGCAGCATGCGGTAGTCGGCGCCGGCGATGAGACTGGCGCGGCCGGTGGGAAGGCTCAGTTCCTGATTTGTGACACGGGCGGAAACGTCGAGGGTGCGATAGTCGCCGAGGGTGACGAAGCGATCGCGTCCGCCGCGATAGATGAGCACGGAATCATAGAAGGCCTGGGGCGGCTCGAAGCGCTGGGTGTCGCGCAGCGGGTTGTAGAGCCCCTGGTCGACGAGCGTCTGCCAGCGCTCGGGGTCGGCGGCGGAGAGGCCGCGGTATTTGACGACGTTGCGCGAAACCTGCGCGTCGGCCGAAACGCGCCAGTCGCGCGGCAGGCGGAGCAGGACGCCGCCGACGGCCGAGGAAAAGTCGATGCGGGCTTCGCTGTAGTTTTCGCCGAGCAACGGCGCGGTTTCGAGCAAGGTGATGTCGATCGCCCGGCCGAACGGATTGAACGGCGAGGTGGGCGCGAGGGTGAGATTGCCGGTGAGCACGTCGAGCCCGCGGTTCATCACCGTGCGCGAGTGGGTGGCGTCGACGCCGACTTGAATCCACGGCCACGGATCGTAGGTGACCGAGCCGAAGAACGCCTCACGCCGCTGGCGGCGGCCGTAGGGGGAGTCGAGGGTCAGCGGTGACGCGGAGAGGCCCGCGGGGGAGTCGTAGAAATCGCGCTGCACGATGCCGGCGCGACCGTTGAACGCCGCGAGGCCGCCGGTGCCGTCGGCGCCGGGTGCGACGGAGGTGAAGCTCGCGCTGCCGGCGCCGAAAAGCGGTGAGCCGTCGGCGCTGCGGAGGTTCGGCGTGGCGCGGTAGAGCGAGTCCTGCGGGACGTTGAGCGAGCGATCGTGGCGGCGACGGAAGCCGAGTTCGGTCTCCGTGGGCGGTTCCGAAGATGTGAGCACGGCGTTGAGGCGCACGCGGAGTTTGTTGTCGAGCAGCGACTGGCCGTGCTGGAGCGAGAAGGAGGTCTGGGGGGCGTCGTAGCCGGCGGCGGCGTTGGTGTAGGTGGCGTTGACCTCCGTGGCGGTGACGTCCGGGCGGAGGACAATGTTGATCACGCCGCCGACCGGGTTGCCGCTGTAGATCGCGGAGGCGGAGGCGGGAAGGACCTCGACCTGCTGAATCAGCGAGAGCGGAATGAAGTTCACGTCCGCCGGCTGGGTTTGCCCGACGCTGGTCTGCACCTCGGGCAGGCGGCGGCCGTTGATCAGAATGACGGTCTCGTTTTCGTCGTAGCCGCGCAGTTTGAGGTTCGTGCTGCCGGCGATGCCGCGGGTGAGATCGAAGGCGCCGCTCTGCTCCGGCGGGCGCGCGGCGGCGTCGCCTTCGAGGATGGCGCGCTGGAGAAATTCGTTCAGCGCGACGACGCCGCTGCGGGTGATTTGCTCGCGCGTGTAGATGGTGAAGGGGAGCGCGTCGTTCTCGCCGCGCGGAAGATCGAGATTGCCGGTGGCGCGACGGGGACCGAGCAGCGCGGCGCTGTCGTCGATCGGGCGCAGGCGGGCGGAGCGGCCTTGGACGACGTAGGGCTCGAGCGTTTCGAGTTCGCGCGCGGGCTGGAAGCGCTGATCGGCGAGCTGCGAGATGCGGCCCGCTTCGACTTCGATGTTGTCGATGCGCAGGGGGTGCCAGCCGGCGGCGGTGGCAAAGAGTTGATGCCGTCCGGCTGGCACCGAGGCGAAATGGAAATGGCCGGCGGCATCGGTGAGGGCGGCGAGCCGCGTGCCGGCGAGCGCGACGGCGATGCCGGCGGCGGGCTCGCCGTGCGCGAGGAGGAGCCGGCCGGTGATGGTGCCGGTCGTCTGCTGGACGGAGCGGACGACGTATTTGCCGCCGGCGTAGCGCCGCGCGGCGAAGCCGGTGTTCGCGAGCAGGCGAGCGAGCGCGACTTCGGGTTCGAGCGTGTCCTCGACGGCGTTGGCCTGCGCGGCGCCGATTTCGTCGGAGGGAAAGAGCACGTCGACTTTCGCCTGTTGCGAGAAGGCGAGCAGGGCATCGGCCGCGGGTTGGGCGGGGAGATGAAACTCGACGGGAGTGGCGACGAGCGACGCGGCAAGCGCGAGCATCGTGCCGGCGGCCAGTCGTCGGAGCAGGGCGGCGGGCCGGGCCATGCGTCAGCGTTCGTTCGCGAGGGTGACGTGCACGGCTCCGTGGGCGTCGCGTGAGAGGGTGACGTCGACTGCCTGCGGCAGCGCCTCCAGGAATTGCGGGAGACTGTCGAGGTTGAAGCTGCCGGTGAGCCGCTCGGCCGCGGCGCCGGGGGAGGCGGTGATCACGCGGTCGTGATGGCGGGCGAAGGCGGCGAGCACATCGCGCAGCGGCGCGCGGTCGAAGACGATCCGGCCGTCGCGCCAGGCGAGGAAGGCATCGAGCTCCTTGGGGCTGAGCGCACGCACGGTGTTGGCGGCGTATTGCTCGTTTGCCGTCAGCGCGAGCGGGGCGGTGGTGGCGGGATGGCCGGGCTGCACCTGCACGGAGCCTTCCAGCACGGTGACCTGGAAGGGCGTGATGTCGTCGGCGCGCACGTCGAATTGCGTGCCGGTGACGCGCACGGTGCCGGCGGGCGTCTCGACGAAGAACGGGCGGGCCGCGTCTTTCGCGACACTGAAGAAGGCCTGACCGCGCGCGAGGTGAATGCGGCGCTCAGTCGCGCTGAGCGTGGCGGTAAGTTGCGTGTGAGCGTTCAGCTCGATGCGCGAGCCGTCGGCGAGGGCGATGGACTGGCGTTGCGCGGCGGCGGTGGCGAACTCGGTGGCGGCGGGCGGGGTGGTGTGCCCGTTCCAGAGCATGACCGCGATGGCTGCCGCGGCCGCGGTGAGCATTGCCCCGACCCACATCGGTCGGAGCAACCCGGGACGCGGACGGGCAGTCGTAAGCTCGCGGTTGGTTTCCACCGACGTGTCCGGGATGCCTGCCAACAACGGCAACTGCTGTTCGAGGTCGGCGGAAAACTGGCAATACGCGGAGAGCGCGGCGCGGTGCGTGGGGGCGGCGGCGAGCCACGCGTCGAGCGCGGTGCGTTCACTGGTGGTGAGCACGGAGCCGTCGAGCTTGGCGGCCCAGAGTGCGGCCTGCTCTTCGACAGCGGGATCGAAGTGTTCGTGGTGTGGATTCATGACACGCCCTCCGGGGTGACAGCGGTGGCGTTGGCGGGAGGAGAATCGTCGAGCGCAGTGCGCAGGAGGCGCAAGGCGCGCGCGTGTTGTTTTTCGACCGTGCTGATGGCGATGCCGAGGCGGTCGGAAATTTCCTGGTGGGAGAGCAGCTCGACCTTGCGGAGGAGGAGCACGGTGCGGCAGCCCTCCGGGAGTTGGGCGATGGCGGCTTCGAGGCGGGCGAGTTCCTGGCGGGCGATGACCTGTTGGGCGACGCCGGGCTGGGCGGAGGCGGTGTGGTCGATGGGCGCCTCGCCGGGGGCAATGGGCGAGATGGCGCGGCGTTTCAGCCGGTTGATGGCGAGGCGGCGTGCGGTGGTGTAGAGGAGGGCTTCGGGTTTTTCCGCGGCGTCTTTCTGCACCGTGGGATAGACGCGCACGTAGGCGTCGTGGGCGACATCCTCGGCTTCCGACTCGTTGCGCAGGAGGCGCGTCAGGTAGCGGCGCAACGGCGCGACGGTGGCGCGGTAAAGCCCGGCAAAATCGCGGCGGTTGTCCGGCTGTTCAGACATGGCGCTGCGGTCGGCAAACGACGGCGCAGCGTCGACTTCCCCGCCTAGTGCCGGAGCGGCAGTGGCGGAGGCGTAAACGGAGCGTTCGGCGGTGATGGGAGGCACGGCTGCCCATGGAGACAAACGTAGGCCGCGAACCCGCTACTGGGCCACGCCGAAATTTCGGGAGAAAGTTGCCCGAGCGGCCGAGTTCGCGTCGGGAGACAGTGGAAATCGGTCCGGCGGAGTAGAGGGACGGGGCACTTCGCTGGTCATGAGGAAGATGCCAGCTCGAATGTTGCCTGAGGGGTTGCGGCCAACAACGTCCCTGCCCTTTTCGTCGGAGGATCGCCTGCGGACCGATCGCGCAGGGGTGATCGTGTTTGTCGCGGTTTTCGCGTTCGGCCTGCTCTGGGCGGCGCTGGCGCGGGTGGCGTGGGAGGATTATTACATCACTTACCGGGCGTCGAAAAATCTGGCGGAGGGGCACGGGCTCGTCTTCACGCCTGGCGAACGCGTGCACTCGTTCACGTCGCCGTTGGGCGTGCTGTTGCCGGCGTTGAGTTATGTGCTCACGGGGCGGAGTTCGGATGACGCGGCGTTGTGGGTGTTTCGGGTCATCTCGTTTGCGGCGCTGGCGGGCGCGGCCTGCTTCATCTGGCACGCGCTGCGGCGCCTGCGGCCGGCGCAGCCGTGGGCCGCGGTGGCGGCGGTGGCCTGGCTCGCAACGGACAGCAAGACCCTGACGTTCACCGCCGGCGGCATGGAAACGGGCGTGCTGTTGTTTTTCCTCGGTTGGACGGTTTGGGCGTGTCTGACGTCGCCGCGGCACGTGGCGGCTCACTTGGGCGTGGCGTGGGCGGGACTGATGTGGAGCCGGCCGGATTCGTGCGTGTATATCGCCGTGCTGGGCGGCGCGCTCGTGCTGCTGTCGCGGCGGGAAAACGGCGTCGCGGTCCCGCGCTGGCAGGTGCTGAGAGAAATCATGGCGGCGGGCGCGCTCTGCGCGGTGCTTTATGTGCCATGGTTCGCGTGGGCGTGGCACTACTATGGCAGTCCGGTGCCGCACACGATCGTCGCCAAGGGACTCTTTCAGGACAATTCAGTGAGCGGTTTGGCGCGTTACGTCGCTTCGCTGCCAGCGGCGTTTGCGGAGGGCGGAACGAGTGTCGGTTTCACCTTTCCGCCGTATTACGGAGCCCTGCCGGCGGCGCTGGAGTTCATGCGGCCCGGCTTGTTCGGTCTGGCCGCAGCGATACTGCTGTTGGCTTTTCTGCCGGGAGTATCGCGGGAGGTGCGTTTTGTCTCCGCGAGTTATCTCGGCGGGCATCTCTTCCTCACGGTGGGGGTGAAAGCTCCGGCGCCCTGGTATATGCCGACGGTGGCTTGGCTCGGAATGATCGCGCTCACGCTTGCTCTGGCCGAACTCGCCGGGGGGCCGCTGGCGGCTCGCTGGCGTCGCTGGTCGGCGGCGACGATCATGGCCGTGATGTTGGTTGTCTCCGCGTTGCTGGCCGTGGTGACGGCGCGTCAGTGTCGCCTCACCATGGACGTGGTCGAGCAGCCGGTGCGGCGGGCGGTGGGCGAGTGGCTCCGGGAGCACGCGTCGTCGGAGCGGGACACGGTGCTGTTGGAGCCGCTCGGTTACATCGGCTTTTACTCCGGGTTGAAGATGTTCGATTTTCCCGGGCTCTGTTCGCCCGAGATGGTGGTCGCCCGCAAACTTTCACCGGCACGGGCTTATCCGTATTCGTGGGGGAACCTGATTCCCATGTTGCGGCCGGATTGGCTCGTGCTGCGTCCGTTCGAGGTGGTCGAGGTGGCCAAGAACGACGCGCGGCTGCTGGCGTCCACTTATGAGCGCGTGCAGGTGTTCGATGTGACGGCGCAGATCAAGGCGGCGCGGTGGTTGCCCATCCCGGGTTACCTGGGTCACGACGCCGTGTTCGAGATCTACCGCCGCAAGCCGGACGCGCCGCCGAGGCGCGCCGGGGTCGTGTTCGCGCCGGTCACGCTGGATGGGGTGACGGTGCGGGAGGCGCTGATGCCGGTCGAGGACACGGGCAATGGATTTTCGGCCCACGCGCCGTCTCGTCTGGTGCTGCCGCTGGGCGAGAGCGTGACTCACTTCACGGGCGGCTTCGGCCTCTACGAGGGGGCTTACGCGCAGCCGCGACCGAACGTGACGGACGGGGCCGAGTTCGTGATTTCCCTGCTGCGGCCCGATGGCTCTACCCACGAGTTGCTGCGTCGCTCACTCGATCCGGTGGCGCGACCGGAGGACCGCGGGTTGCAGCTTTTCGCGTTGGCGCTGCCACCGGGCGCGGCGGGAGCAAAGCTGGAGTTGAAAGTCACGTCCGGCCCGGCGGGCAACACCGCGTTCGATTGGAGCTACTGGCACGGCCTGACGTTCGAGGCGCGGCTGCGGCGCGAGTGAGGCGACGGCCATGAAAAAGCCGGCGGTGCGTGCCGCCGGCTGGAGTAACGAAGGCCGGGAAATTACGCCGACTTCGGGCGCGCTTTCCACGCCTCGACGATCTGGCGGATGGTTTCCTCGAGCGAGACGCTGATGTCCCAGCTCGGGTAATGCGCGCGCATCTTCCGCAAGTCCGAGTAATAGCAGATGTGGTCGCCGGCGCGGTTCTGGTCGACGTAGGTGTAGAGCTGTTTCTTGCCGGAGAATTTTTCCGCAATCTGGAACGCTTCGAGGATCGAGCAGGAGTTGTTCTTGCCGCCGCCGAGATTGTAGACTTCGCCGGCGCGCGGCGCGGCGACGAACGCCGCCATGAAGCGCGCCACGTCGAGCGAGTGGATGTTGTCGCGCACCTGCTTGCCCTTGTAGCCGAACACGCGGTATTCGCGGCCCTCGAGGTTGCATTTCACGAGGTAGCTGAGGAAGCCGTGCAGCTCCACGCCGCTGTGGTTGGGGCCGGTGAGGCAGCCGCCGCGCAGCGCGCAGGTGGGCATGTTGAAGTAGCGGCCGTATTCCTGGACCATGACGTCGGCGGCGACCTTCGACGCGCCGAAGAGCGAGTGCTTCGACTGGTCGATCGTGAACGTCTCGGCGATGCCGTGCGCGTAGGCCGGATCGGCGTAGTCCCAACGCGTCTCGAGTTCGGCGAGCTTGATGGAGTTGGGGGCGTCGCCGTAAACCTTGTTTGTGCTCATGTGCACGAACGGCGATTCCGGGCAGGCCTGGCGCGCGGCTTCGAGGAGATTGAGCGTGCCGACGGCGTTGGTGTCGAAATCGTCGAAGGGAATCGCGGCGGCGCGATCGTGCGACGGCTGCGCGGCGGTGTGGACGATGACGGACGGCTGGAGCTGCTTGACGAGCGCGAGCACGCCGGCGCGGTCGCGGATGTCCAGCTCGTGGTGCTGAAAGCCCTTCAGATCCTGCGCGAGGCGTTGCTGGTTCCAGCGGGTGTCACCCTGCGGGCCGAAGAAAACGGCGCGCTGGTTGTTGTCGACGCCGTGCACGGTGTAACCCTGCGCAGCGAAGTAAACGCACACCTCGGAGCCGATGAGGCCCGAGGAACCGGTGACGAGGATGGTCTTGGCCATGGGGAAAAAGTGAAACGTCACGCTACGGGGTGCCGCCGCACTGGCCAGCCGAAACCCGTCGCGATGCCGCGGGATTAGTCACGGCGGCGGGCGGACATTAGGCCGGCGGCGACGCCGGCCAGCGCGACCGCGAGCGCAGCCAGCAGCGTGGGCCGGACGGCGACGGAGCGCTCCGCCTCCCAAGCGGCGGCGCGGCGCGCGGCCGCGGCGGCGTTTTCGACCGGCTGCGGCGGAGCGACGGCGAGCCAGCCCTCTTCCGCGGTGCGACCATCGTGGAGCACGAGGCGCGCCCGGCGCCCGCGCCAGGCGCTCACGTCAACGCTCCAGAATCCGACATCACGCGGAGCCGGCAGCGCGCAACGCACCGTGGCGTCAGCGGAGCCGGGTGCGGCGCCTTCGACCACCAGCGTGAGCGAGTTGTCCGGGGCCGCGGGGAAACCGGCGACCGGCACGACCAGCCAGGGCGAAGTGAGCGTGAAGGGCTGGCTGCGCACCGTGCCGGTGAAATCCGGGCCGTCGAGATGCGTGCCGACAAAAAGATTGCGCAGCGATTCCGGGGAAAGGCTGGCGGCGCCGTCCAGCCGCTCGACCGGATAATTCGTCGGGGTGGCAAACTCGTAGCGCAGTTCGCGCAGCGGCGAGGGAGGATAAACGAGAGCGTCACGGCGTTCGATCGCGTCCCAGGCCAGCGGGCGGGGCCAAAGCAGGAACGCGCCGAGCGCGCCGGCGCCGAGCAGGGCACCCGGAAGCAACGGCGACGCGCCCGCGGGCAGCGCGGGAGCGAGAGTCGGCGTCGGACGGCCCGCGAGTCCGGCGACCGTGAGCAGGCCACCGAGCGCGAGCCAGAATTTCCAGTGCTCGGCGATGACGTAGCCGAGGTTCGGCGCGGAACCCGACAGCGTGACGTGGCGCGGAAGCAGCGCCACGAAGCGCCGGTCATCGAGCAGGCGCGTGATGGTTGCCGGTTCGGGGTAAATCAGGCGGCGGCCCTCCTCGCTGGTCAGCGCCTTGGTGTTGCCGTGGCGCACGTAGGCGGTGACGGCGTTTTCGCGAAACGCCGCGAGGCCGGCGCTGCGCTCGTGGAATTCGAGCGTGGCACCGGAGGTGTTCACGGTGTGCAGGCCGAGAATGACCGCGGCGCCCCAGGCGAGTGCGACAGGCGCCCAGAACCAGCGCGCACCGGCGAGCCGCAGCGCCATCACGCCGTTGGCGATCACACCGACGGCCAGCAGATCGGCGTGGCGCGACGCGAACTCCGCGCCGCTTCCGCCGCTCGCGAGGGCGATGGCCGCAGCTTGCGCGACGGACCACAGCCCGAAAACCAGCAGCGTGCGGTCGAAAGCGGACGCGGTGCCGGCATTCCGCAGGCGCAGCGCGAAAACGAGCAGCGGCAAGTTGAGCAACACGGCGGCGGCGGGAGTCGCCCACGGCCAGCCCAGCTGATGGAGCCACGCATGCAGGAAGCCGCGCACGCCGGAGGGTGCTTCGGACGACGACGAGCGAAGCGCCAGGAACATCAGCCCCGCCCCGAGAGCGGCGAGTCCGAGCGGCGCCAGCCAGTCGCGGCGGCCGCGCGGCGCGATCCAGAGATTCACGAGTGCGATGAGCAGCGGTGCGGTCCAGAACGATCCCAGCGTGAACAGGCCGGCGAGTCCCGCCACCTGCGCGAGCCACCAGCCACGCGAGCCGATGGCGTGGGCGAACGAGCCGCGCACGAACACGAACACGCTCAGCAGCGCCAGCGGCACGTGCGATTGGAAACCCCATGTGATGTTCTCCCACGCGTGCGGCAGGCACGCCAGCGCGAGCACCAGCAGCGTCGTGAGCAGCGCCGCCAGCGCGTCCAGATGCCGCCGCAGCCAATCGCACAGCAGCGCGGCCCACGCGGCGTGGAGCGCGGCGTTGACGACCATCTGCAGCCGTGGCTCCCACGACCCGAGCACCGCGGTGTCGATCCAGGCGAGCACACGCGGCCAGAGTGGCAGGGGCCCGTCGTGCGGTTGGAAAAACGCACCGAGGCTCAAATCGCCGCGCAGCCAGGGACCGATAATCTGTTCGGCCTCGACTTTCCATTGGTCGAACAACGGAACGTCGCCGGCGTGCAGCAGCACTTCACGGGCGCGCGCGCCGAAAACGAGGAAACCGATGCCGACCGCCCACGTGGCCCGCGGAAAACGAGCGAGGAAATCGCGCGTGCGGCGAAACGCCGCGGCCGCCGGCGCGCGCCAGTCGCGCGCGACGTCCACGACGATCAGCAGCGCGAAGAACAGCAGCAACGGGAGTGCGGGGGCGTAAGCCGCGGTGTAGAAATTCGGAAACGCGGTCGTGTGAACGAGGATGTTGAGCGCGAGCTCACCGGCGCCGCCGGCCCAAGCGCCGACCGCGAAAGCGAACGGCCACGAGAAGCGTCGCGCGACGATGAGTTGCACGAGCCGCACCAGCGCCGCGAGGTGCGCGAGCACGATCAGCGTCGTGAGCCACGGGCCGACGTTGCGACCGAGCCAGCGCAGCACGTTGAGCTTGGCGCCATCGAGTTCGCGCTGGGCGGGCAGCTCGATGTGCGTGGCGCGCGGTGCGTGGCTGATGCGGTCGTGCGTGATGTCACGGAAGATCCGCACTTCGTCATCGGTGCCGACGCTGTAGGGCGTCGTCGGTTCGAAGTTGGAGAAGTCAAACGCGCCGCGCAGAAAACGTGGCGCGCCCTCGCGGATCGCCGCGGCGTGGTCCGGATGCCAGACGGGCGCGAAGCCCGAACGCGGACCGCGCGCGGGAATTTTCCCCTCGTCGCAGGCGCGGTTCACCTCGTCGGCGATGCGCCGGTAAAACGCCAGCGCCTCGCGGGCGCTGCCGTAGTGGCCGGCCGCCGCGACGGCGTCGCGGAACGCCCACATGAACCAGCCGGCGGCGATCTGCCGCTCCTCGCGTTTGAAGGACGTGTCGTCGGCCCAGCCGTAGCCGATCTTGCCTTCGAAATACGGGCGCAGCTCGGCGAAGGCGGGGCTGACTTGGTAGATCGCCTCGCGCGCCTCGCGGGTGACGGCGACGTAGGGATAGTGCGGGCCGACTTGCACGCGGGCCAAAGCGCCGTAGGCGTCGCGAAAGTCCCGGGCGTGAAACTCGGTCGGACCGAACCAGCCGTAGTGTCGCTCGTTCAGCGTGCCGACGGTGACGTAGGGCGCAGCGGCGGCGGCGAATGCAATGAGCAGGAGCGCGAGACTGCGGCCGCGGGCGAGCGCCGGTCCGATGACGATCTGGCCGAACGCGAGCGCGGCGAGCAGCGCCGTCATGCCGAGAATCCAGATGCCCTCCTCGCGCGTGAGCCAGAACAGGCCGAGCGTGAGACCGAACGTGATCGCCCACGGCAGGCGCGCGGCGATGGTGCGATCGCGGCGCAGCGCGAGGCCGACGAGCGACGCGCACACGATGAGCGCGAACGGCACGGTGAGGTGCTGGCGCAGGATGCGCGTCATGTCCTGGCCTTCGTAGGTCAGGGGGTTGACGAGCAGCGTGGCGAAAATCAGGAGCCGCGCCCAGTTGGCCAGCGCGAGCGGACGCAACGCACGGACCGCGAGCGCGCAGGCGCCGATGTAGACGAGTTCCTCGGTGAAGCGGAGCGGCAGCCCGAGGTAGTGGTTCAGTGCGACGAACGCGGGATAGATCGGGCCTTTGGCGAGCGTGAGATTGTCGTAGGGGCCGAGCCACTGGCCTTCGGCGATGAAGCGCGCGAGCTTGAGGAACAGCTCGTCATCGTGAATGGCGTTGCCGATCGCGTAGATCGGCTGCGCGCGCAGCAGTGCCAGCTTGAGAATCGCGAGCGCCACCGCGAGCCACGCCCACCAATGCCTGCGGATTGAGGCGAGCGCGGTCGGTGGGCTCTCGCGGGCGTCGTTCACTTGATCTCGATGCCAGTCCAGGCCGTCCAGTCCCACGAGTGGTTGTTGTTGGGACCGGGTTTGACGACGAGGAAGAGCCGGCCGCCGGGCTGTTGCGGCAGCGCGACGTCGAAACGATGGAGGCCGCGATCCTTCGCCTGGCGGTTCGGATCGAGGAAGCGCTTGAAGAGTTCGACGCGTTCGCCGCCGTTGGACCAGTAGACGATGAACTCGGCGCCATCGGTGTTGCCGCCCTTGGTGTAGGTGCCCGGCAGCATGCCGAAGCCGCCGCTGACGCGCGCGCTGCCGGCCTTGATGTTGAAGGTCATTTCGCTGCGCGCGTGCATCACCATCACGGGCGTGTTGTCGATGATGGCTTCGGAGACCGGCGTCTGCGCCTCGTAGGTGAGCGGCACGGTCTTGAACATGTGGAAGCGCGTCTTTTCGGCTTCGAGGAAGTAGTCGCCGCCGTTGCCGCTGCCGTGGACCGTGCTGATCTCGACGCGCGCGGTGTCGGCGAAGAGTTTGCGGTCGCTCTCGTCGATCTCGATCGAGATCTGGGCGGCGTAGCGCTCGGGCGTGCCACCGGCGAAGCGCATGAAGCCGACGATGTCTTCGATCATCGGGTTCACGATGAAGCCGGAGCGTGCGAGCGGCAGCGGCATGCGGTAGCTGGTCGTGTTGCCCTTGGTGTCCTTGAAGCCGAGGCGCACGACCGGCGGCTTGTAGAAAAAGTCACGCGCGCGGCCGAGCAGCGAGCGCGGGAGATCGATCGTGATCCAGAGCGGTTGCTCCTTGAACGCACTCAGGTCGATCGGCTGGCCGGGCGCGGCTTCGAGCGTGCGCGCGGGCTTCGGCGCGACCTGCGCCCAGTCGAAGGCCTTCGGCGTCCGGCGCCAGAGCTGGTAGTTTTTCTCGGAGTGAACGAACTCGTAGCGGTGGAGGAAGACGTAGAGAGCGCGCGCGTCGTCGAGCATCGGGAAGCGGTCGTCGATCGTCTCGAGGCGGAAGAGCACGTATTCCGGCGCGCGGTCGCTGGCGTAGTAGTCGGCGTTGAGCTGCGTGAGCGCGGGCGTGTAGGCGGAATAGCCCTGGATGACGGGACGCGGGCGGTAGTTGAAGCGGTTGAAGAGCGCGATCGACTGATTGTGGCCGAAGACGTCGATCGAGGCATCGCCGACGACGGCCTTGGTTTTGGGAAACTCGTTTTCGGCGCGCATGCCGCGGAGGGCGTCGCGGTAGGAGAGTTTCCACTGCGGGAAGTGCGCGGTGTTGTAGCTGTTGGCCCAGACGCGGTCCTGGAACAACTGCAGCGAGGCGCGTGCCATGCCGGGAAGCGCATCCTCGAGGCCGAGCACGCAGAGAAAGCCGGCCGGCACGAGCAGCCAGCGCTGGAGACGGCGGAAGCGCAGGCCGTCGTCAAGCAGGGCCGGGAACGCCGTGATCGGCACCAGCGCACAAATGAAGAAGCCGATCATGTGGCCGTCGGCGCGGACGAAGCCGTGTTTCCAGTTCAGGTAAACAAAGGCGCCGAGCACGAGCGCGCCGGCGAAGCCGCGGCGGCGATCCGCGCTGCCCAGAATGTGCAGCAAGGCGTAGACGATGAGCACGCCGAGCACGACGAGGCCCTTCCAGAGCGCGGCCGGCGGCGTGGGCAGCCCCATCGTCTGCTCGTAGCCGGAACTGATCTCGAGGGAGTTGCGGAAATAGGCGGGCAGGTTCAGCAGGTTCTGGCGGCAGAGCACCCAGATGAGCAGGAACGTGCCGAGGAACCAGAGGAGCTTGCGCCCGGCCTCGCCCGGACGCTTCAGCGCGACATCGAGTCCGCTCGCGACCAGCACGACGAAGCCGGCCAGCATGAGGTTGGTGAACTTGATGGCCGCGAGCACGGCGAAGAGCACCAGCGTCGCGACCGTCCACAGCGGCTTGGGTCGATCGGTCTCGCGAATCATTTCGCAACCGAGCAGCGCGATGATGACCATCAGCAGCGAGTCCGTGTAGCTGACGCCGACGAGAATCGTGACGATCCAGTAGATTGCGCGGGCGTAGCCGCTGAGGCGCAGGCCCTGGCGGTAGATCACCCAGGCAAAGAACAGCGAGCTGATGGTCTGCCAGATGAGGAACGGCCAGAACGTGACGCCGGAATACGTGTTGCCCATCAGGAAGCCCAGCGGGCCGTAGGTGAACACGAGATCGCGGCCGAACTGCCAGCCTTCGACCAGGCCCTGCGTCAGCACCATGCGCCACGAGGCGTCGAGCTCGGCAATCGGCTTGTTCGGATACGTGAAGATCGTGACGAACAGGACGACGAAGAACAGGGCGCGCGCGAAGCGATCCGCACGCGTGGGGGAGGAGGCTGGAACGGGTTCCATCGAGCAAACAGGGATGCCGCGCCGGGCCGGGCGCGTCTAGCGGGAAGTTTCGAGGCGCAGGTCGACCCAGAAGGTCCAGTCCGTCGCCGCGTTGTCGGCGGGGCCGGGCGCCACCACGAATTCCAGGCGGCTGCCGGCCGGCGCGGCCGTGGGGAGCGGCACGGCGAAGGATTGCACGCCGCGGTCGGTCGGAACGGTCGTCGGCTGGAGCAAGCGCGAGAACAGCGTGCGGCGCGTGCCGCTCGGCGCCACCACTTCGATCCGGAACTCGGCGCCGTCGGTGGGGGATTTGTTCCCGGCGGCAAACGCTTCGTCGCGGAAGCCGAATCCGCCCTGGATCGTCCGCGCCTCCGGCGGCAGGGCGAAGGCCAGCGTCGACGGCGCGTGGGCGAAATACTCGGCGCGTCCGTTCACCACCTCGTAAGCCGCGCCGTAGAGCGACTGGACGAACAGCGGCTTGAGCGGGGTGGTCACTTGCGGGAGCTCGAACTTCGCCGCCTCGGCGTCCGGGAGGCGTCCTTCCGCGACGCGGATCGTGCGCACCGGGCCGTCGACGGAGGTGCCGTCCGCGCCGAGCGCGCGCACTTGCAGCGTGTGGCGGTCGCCATCGACGGTGCGAAACTGGAGCGAGATCGAGACCTTGAGCGAATCGAGCGGCGCAGTGGAGACGCCGGTGGTGACGCGACCGTCGACGAGCAGTTGCAGGCCGATGAGCTGGCGATTCGCGCTGGTCCCAACGAGCGTGACGTTCGTCGGCAGTGCGCTGAAGGTATCGGAGCCCAGGCTGATCGGCGCGCTGAGTTGGGCGCGGGTGTCGCCTGCGACGGCGGAATGCGGCAACGGCCGGCGTCGCGCCTCGTCGCGCCGCAGATAGACATCGAAGCCCTGGCCGCGGAACTGATCCGGGTCGACCAGCACATAATGCGCGTCCACGAACGCCTTGAGCGCGGGAAACTTGGCGAGGGGGTATTTGTGCCAGAAGCGGTTTTGCCCGGCGCTGCAGTCGACGAAGAACATCGGGCGCGCGGCGTCGAGTTCCGCGAGCAAGGTATCCATCGCGCCCGGCACGATCGCGTAGCTCGTGTCGCGGCCCAGGGCGACGTTCGTCCACGGAATCATGCCGGTGAGGAACGAGCCATAGACGAAGCGCGAGGCGGGGGGGCGTCCGGAAAACGCGTAGAACTCCGGATGGTAACCCCAGACGAAGAGCGTTTCGCCGGCCGGCGCGGCTTGGCCGATGAATCGCGCGGTGCGCACCGAAGTATCGAGCGGCAATTCGCGCTCGCGCTGGGGAAGGACACTCAGGCCCAGCGTCACGACCGCGAGCGTCACCACCGCCGCGGCCACCACGCGCGTGGACCGACGCCGGTGCGGGGCGAGGCTCATGCCGGCGACCCACCCGAGCAGCGCCGCGGCGAGCAGGCAGAGCGCCGGGAGCGGTTGCACGAAGTAGTGTTCGAAGCCGCGACCGCCCGAAACCGCGCCGGCGAATGACGTGAGCGCCCAGGCGGCGACATAGGCGCGGAACGGCTGGTCGCGCTGCTCGTCGGCCGTCGGCGTGCGTTGCACGAGCCGGTAGGCCGAGAGCGCCGCGGCCACGATGAGCGTGCCGAGAATCGCGGGCGCCTCATCGGACAGCGACCACCACAGCCGCATCGCGCTCGCGATCCGGTCGCTCGTCGCGATTTCCGGGCCGTAGATCGTGACGTTGTAGGTCCAGGCGTAGTAAACCGCATCGCCGAGGGCGCCCTGGGCGGCGAAATACGCCGCGGTGAGCGCGACCGGGATCAGCCAGCCCACGACCAACGCCGCGACACGCGCGAGCAGCTGGCGGCGTTCGCTGCGGTCGCGCCAGCAGAGATAGACGAGGGCGGCGACCGGCGCGATGGCGTCGAGCAGGGCCGGTTGTTTCGAGAGAAATGCCAGTCCGAGCAGAGCGCCGCCGGCGATGAGCCAGCGGTCCGATCCCGTCGTGCGGGCTTTCAACCACGCCAGCGCCGCACTGGCGGTGAAGAAAGCGACGAGCCACTCGGTGTTAAACGCGTTGGCATCGCCTTGGTAGAACAGCGTCGTCGCGAGCGTGGCGTAGAGCACCGCGGCCCAGCCGCCGACTCCCGGATGTCGTGAGGCGCGGCCGATGCGCCAGAGCAGAAAGGCCGTGGCGGCCACCAGCAGGGCGGTGAAGACGTGGAGCGCGAAGAAATTGTTGCGGCCCGTGACGGCGTAGAGGCCGGCGACGACGTAGTAGGAGAGCGGCGTGCGCTGGTCGATGGCGTCGCGGTAGAGGACGCCGCCGTCGAGCAGCTTGTCGGCCACGGCGGAGTGGATCGCCTCGTCGAGGTTCCAGATCGGATGGGCGAGGCTCGGTGCACGCAACCACAGCGTCCAGCCGACGAGGGCGAGCAAAACGAGCCAGGGGGCCAACCGCGACGCGCGCATGGTCAGGTAGAGCGCGCGCAGCGAGCGCACGCTGGCGACCGGAGGGCATCGTCGGCGTCGTTGAGCATGTTCTAGGCGGGCGGCAGTGTGCGAAGGCGCGGCGTGCACCGTCAACCTAGGACAACTGGGCCGATCGGACCCGCCATCGGCGGGCGACGGAAAGCTTGCGCAGGCGCGGGCAAGCGGCGGAGATGTCGCGCTCATGTCCGTGCGCCCCTCTTGGATTCGTCGCCTGGCCTTGACGGCCGGTCTCGCGTTTGCCGCCCTCGCGGCCTTGCTGCCGTGGTGGCGAAATCACGGTTACCTGCGCGATTTCTACGACTACGGCCTGGTGATGTCGGGCGTCGGACGCATCGCCGCCGGCGAGCGGCCGTATGTGGATTTTGTCACGCCGATCCAGACCGGCACCTTCCTGTTCAATGGCTGGGCGGAGCGCGCGGGCGGCGGGACGTATCAGGCCATGACGTGGGGCGCGGCAGGGTTGATTCTGCTCGGCGTGGTGGGGCTCGGCTTGATGTTTGCCCGGCGCTGGCCGGCTTGGGTCGCGGTGCTGGCGGCGGCGGGGCTCACGATCATGTCGGCGTCGCAACACACGATTGTCTGGCACAACGCGGTCGGCGCGCTGGGTCTGGTCGTCGTCGCTTGGGCGGCCGCGCTCGCTCCGGTGCCGCGTCGCGGCAACTGGCCGTGGGTGGCATTGGCGATGGCGGCGTTGTTCATTGGCGGCATCAACAAGCTCAACGCCCACCTCGTCGCGCTCGCGTGTGCGGCGGCGTGGACGTTGCGTGCGCTGGCGCGGCGGGAAACGGATGGGCGCGGTGCGCTTGCGGCGCTGGCCGGTTGGGTGGTCGCGGGCGTGGTGGCGCCGGTGGCGTTCGAAGTCGCGTGGAGCGGCGCAACCTTCCCGGCGTGGTGGCACAACGTGATCGCGATGCCGTTTTCCAGTCGTGCGGGCGATTTCGGCGGGGTGTGGCGGCCGGAGTTTTATCTGCAGGTCCGGCACGATTACTACGGCGGCGTCACGATTCCCTGGCTCGGCGCGCTGGGCTTGGCGGCGACGCTCGGCACCGGAGTAGTGGCGTGGCGGGCGGCGTCCGGGTGGGCGGATCGCGCTTGGGCGGTGGCTGCGGCGCTGTTCGCGGCGGCGGCGGGCGCGGGGTTGTTGGCGACCAATTACGAGATCGCCTGGATCGCGATGGCGGCGTGGCTGGGTTTGGTCGCGGCGCTTTGGATGGGCTTCGGCCTGCCGGTGCGCGGGGTCGGCTTCTGGCTGGTGATCGCGACACCGCTCCTGGTCGTGGGCGCAGCGGCGTGGGAATCGGCGTGGCGCGGGCAGCGTTCGCAGTTCGGCTACTCGACGGCGCCGCGGAAGAATTACGTGGATGCAGGCACGGTTCACGAGGATTTCGGCTATCTTCGCGGCACCCGTTTGCCGCCCGAGATGACGCAGACGATGAATGAGGCGTTGCAAGAACGGGCCAAGATCCCGCGCCTGTTTCAGAAAAAGATTTTTTATGGTCCGGGGCTCGAATGGCTGGAGCGTGTGTGGCCGGCGGTCAAGGTGCGCGGTCTGCCGCTGTGGCTGCATGACGGCACCAGCTAT
Source organism: Candidatus Didemnitutus sp. (assembly GCA_041906465.1). Classification (GTDB taxonomy): domain Bacteria; phylum Verrucomicrobiota; class Verrucomicrobiia; order Opitutales; family Opitutaceae; genus Didemnitutus. The sequence continues at coordinate 505,056 of JAYRJE010000002.1, forward strand.
GGCCCGGAGGAACGGGCGCGATTGGTCGAGGCGCTGCGAACCGGCGGGATGTTCGACTACGTGGCGGTCACCGAAGCGCGCAATTTCTGGCCAGCGGAGATCGGGGCGCGGATCCGCGACGGTTTTGTGCGCACCTACTTCGGCTCAACGTGGATTTTGTATCGTGCGCTTCCGCCCGGCGCGCCTTCCGGCGCGCCGCTGGATTTCCTGGCGCGGTTCGGCGGCAACGCTGACGCCACCCGGCTTCGATCCAGCCTGCATGCGTTCGCCCTCAGCGACGGCCGCGAATTTTTGGGCACAACCGAGGGGATCGGGTCATTGACGCTGCAGCCTGCGAGCTATCGGCTGCAGCTCGAAACGGTGATCCGGCGCATCGATCCACAGCTGAGCGGTCCGGTCAAATTGCGCTTCCGCGCTTTCGGCATGTCGACGGGGGAGTTGCTCGAGCGCGGGTCGTTCGACGCAGAGTTGCCGGCGGGCGAGGAGGAGAAAATATTCGCGACGACGATCGACCCGGGCGGCTTGCCGATGCTTTTCTCCGTGGCAGTGCCGGCGGAGCTGTCCGGTCGGATCCAGGCGGGGTGGCGCGGACTGCAGTTCAGCCATACCTTGGACGATCCCGACGATCCACCCACGGTGCGACCGGGCGCGGCGACCATCCGGCCGGCCGATGAACAGGAAAAGGCGGCGTTGTTGTCTGCCGAGGCACGGAGTGTTCCGGTTTTCGTGCGCTTGGCGGGAGAGCCCTCGTCCGAGGGCCTTCTCCTGCGGCCCGGCGGGGAGATCTGGTTGCGTGTGCAGGGCGGGCTCTCGCTCGATTTCGCGCTGCGTTTGGCCGGTCGGCTCCAGCCGCCGGCGCTCCCGGTCGTGCGCGTCCTCTACTACAAGGGCGGCCGGCTCGACGTGCTGACGCAGGACGCGATCCGGGCGGAGAATCCGGTGCAGTTCCACGCCTGGTCCGCGGAAGGCGGAGGCTGGATCGGCTTGCTCCTCGACCCCAGCGGGTCCGTGCCAGCCTTGCGCGTCAAGGTGATCAACGTCGCTCGCTAGGCCTCGGACGAAACGGGGCCGTCGCAAAGCCGGCCGCTCACTCGTGCGCCAGCCACGCCTCGCGCGCGAGGGCGACGTGGAAGGGCAGCACTTTCAGCGCATCGCGCTCGCGCAGCACGCGCGAGAATGCGGCGGGCGCGAGCGATTTGCCGCTGCGCTCCTTGGCGAGACAGGTGCGCATCATGCGCGAGAGGCCTTCGACGTCGCCGGCTTTCACGAGATAACCGTCCTGCCGCTGGCCGATCAGGTCGACGATGCCGTGCACGTCGGTCGAGACGATCGGCGTCTCGAAGGCCATCGCCTCCATCACGACGCGCGGGAACGACTCCTCGTAGCTCGAGCACACGAACATGTCGGCGAGCACGAAGAAATCGAACACCTCGCGCGTCTCCGGCACCTGCGCGAGATTTTTTAGTTCGAGCCGCGCGATGTCGCGGTTGAGCAAATCGAGGAAGATGCCGGGCCGCGCGCCCACCATCACGAAGCGCACGGACGCAGCGCCGTGGTAGTGATGATTGAAGTGGTCGACGGCGCGGACGAAGATGTGCTGGCCCTTGCGCTCGCAGATCGTGCCGATGTTCGCGATGACGATCTCGTCGTCGCGGAAGCCGTGCTTGCGGCGCATTTCCTCGCGCGTGTGGCGGGAGCGAAACGCGGCGATGTCGTCGAGTTTGATCCAGCTCGGCACGAGGCGGTAGTTGCCGCGATCGGAGTCGGCGTAGTAGCGGCGCGTCGCTTCGCAGAGAAACAGCGTGCGCGTGGCACCGCCGAGCGCTTCGTGAACCAACGGATGCAGCGACAACTCGAACTTCGGCTCGAAGAACCGAAACACCGACGTGCTCTCGTGGATGTAGAACAGCGACGGCTTGCCCGCGCGCTTCGCCATCAGCACGCCCCAGAAGCTGACGAGGGTGTTGCACACCACGAGGTCGATGCGGTCCCAGTCGTCGACGTGATGCGAGAGGTCGAGCAGGCGGGCGTGGAAGGTCTCCTCATCGGGCGACGCGTAGAGTTCGCCCGCGCTCGCGACCAGAATGCGCGCGCCGAGTTGTTCGTAGGCGCCGCGCAAAGGACCATCCATGCCCGCGAGCACTTCGATTTCGAAGCCCGCTTCGCGCACCATCCACGTGGCGTATTCGAGCAGGAAGAGCGGTGCGCCCTCGAGGTTGAGGTTGTGCGTGAGCAGCAGCAGGCGGAGTTTGCCCGCGCGGTTGGTGCGGCGATTCACCGCGCCGCGGCACTGCACGCGCGCGCCGCTGAGCTCGAGCGAGGCGCTGAAAAACTCATCGCGATACAGCGGGTAGCGCCGCAGCCACGCGACGTGTTCGGCCTCGTCGAATGTCACGCCGCGCGTCGCGCTGCCCCAGTGCATGAGCTTCGCCTGCGGGGTGTAGATGACGCGGTAGCCCTCGGCGACCACGCGCAGGCAATAGTCGACGTCGTTGTAGGCGACGCCGAACGCTGTCTCGTCGAATCCGCCGAGTTTGCGGTAGAGGTCCGCGCGCGTCAGCAGGCACGCGCCGGTGACGGCGGAGACTTCACGCGCGGCGGCGTGCCACGCGACGTCGACTTCGCCCTCCGGCATTTTCGCGAATGGCGTGTCGGCCAGACCGCCGTGCGGACCGACCACGATGCCGGTGTGATTGAGCGTCTTGTCCGGGAAAACGAGTTTGGCGCCGACCACGCCGACGTCGGGTTGCGTGAACCAGCCGACCATCTCCTCGAGCCAGCCGCGTTCGAGCGCGTTGACGTCGTTGTTGAGGTGCAGCACGAGCGGCGTGTCGATGTGCGGCAGCGCGGCGTTGACGAGGCGCGAGTAATTGAACGGCGCGTGCGCGTCCGGCAGTCGCGCGACCACGCATTGCAGGTCGTTGCGCTGCGTGATGCGCTCGAGGTAGCGCACGGCGTCGGCGTCGCGCGAATGATCGTCGACGATGACGAGCTTGGCCCAGCGCCAGTCGACGGTCTCGTCGAGGAGTTCGACGCACTCCTGCAGCAGGTGGAGCTTGTCGCGCGTCGGGATGACGATCGTGACGGCGTGGCGTGAAAGCAGCTTGTCGCTCCAGTGCAGTTGCTGGAACGGCTGCCGACGTAAGTGACCGGCCTCCGGGAGAAACGCGGCGGCTTCGAGCGCGCGGCGGCGCATGGCGTCGTCGAGCGCGGCGCGCATTTGCTCGTAGATCGGGTCGCGGAGATCGAACTCGCGCGGCGCGCCGGCCCATGCGTGATGGCAGACCAGCGGCACGTGCGCGACTTGCGCGGCGGTCAACTTGTCGCCGAGGCGCAGCAGCAAGTCATACCAGGGCACGTGCTCGAAGCGGTCGCGGAACGAGCCGAGGGCGAGAAAGCGATCGTTGCGCACCATGCTGAGCTGGCCGGGAAACAGGCCGGACAGCGCGAACGCCGGACTCCACGCCGGTTTGAAATTCGGCGCGGAGCGCGCGCCGGCGTCGTCCATGCGGTCCTCGTCGGTGTAGACGAGCTCGAGCGCGGCGTCTGACGTGACGCGCTCGGCGATTTCGAGCAACGCGTCGGGCGCGAGCCGCGAGTGGCCCGGCAGCAGCGCGAGCCAGTCGCCCGCGGCCTGGTGCGCGGCGGCGTTGATGGCGCGCGGAAAGTCGTTCGCGCCTTTGCACGCGGTGAACTTGCAGCGAGCGTCGACGAGCGCGGGCGCGGACTCGGCGACGAACCACACTTCCCAACGCGGATAGATTTGCGCGCGGAGCGAATCGGTGAGCGCGGAGAGTTGCGCGGTGGTGCAGCCGCGGGCATCGATCACGAGCGCGAACTTCGGGCCGCGGGCCAGTTGCGTGGCCGAGGCCGTGAGCGCATCGCGCAGGCGCGGGGTGAGGCGGTTGGCTTGTTGCCAGGCCAGATACGGGTCGGCGTTGGCCGCCGGCGGCAGCGCGGCGGGCGCGTCGCGCTTGAACAGCCGATACGCCGCGGCGAATGCCTGCCAGCGCGCACCGAATTTTCCGAGGCGGATCTGGTGGCGGTCGCACGCCTCCCAGAGCAAGCGGGCGCAGTGGAAAAACTCGCCGCGGCTAAACGCGGGCAGCGGTTGCTCCCACACGTGGCAGGCCCGCGGATAAAAGCGGCGTGCGAACGCGAGGTGGCGCGTGCCGTCCTCGAGCTCCGCCCAGAGCTTGATGATCGCGGGGCTCGGCGCGTGCTCGTCGATGTCGAGCATGCCAAAGTATTGCGAGCGGCCGGCGTAGGGATGGCCGGGGAAAAGCTCGGCGGCCTCCTTGCGCTCGCGGTCGCCGTAATCGAGCTCGTTTTCGACCAGCGGGTGCGTGCTCGCGATGAGGCGTTTGATGCGCTGCGTCTGGTGAATGAGCCAGCCCTCGACGCGGACCTTGCCGAATTGCGTGCCGCCGACGAGTTCGGGCCGCTCCAGCGCGCCGAAAAACGGCGGGTTGGGCAAGGTGTCGCAGGGCACGGCGGCGGCTTCGAGCGCAAGCTGGCTGGCGAGCGGCGCGAGATCGGCGGACGGATCGGCGCGGCGCGCCTGCAGGAGGCGGCGCAATTGGTCCGGCAGCACATCGAGGCGGAAGCGTCCGATCGTGTTCTGCCCCTGCTTCACCTTGATCGGCGTGCGCCAGATCTCGACCCAGCGGTGGCCGGCGTCGAGCAGTTCGAGGCGGATTTCCCTGGCGCTCTTCGGCGGGTTCACGCGCAGCAGAAAACCCGCGTGCGGCAGGCCGGTGTAGCCGCGGTGGCGCCGCTCGACGTGTTCGTGCGGCAGGCCGAAAATTCCCAAGTGCGGCACGCCATCAATCACCGCGCGGATGTCGGAGAACACCGCGCCGACCTTCGAGAGAAACCAGCCGCTGATCCACACGGGCTCGCCGTGGAAAACCCATTGGGTGGGATCCTCGACGTCGAAGATGTAGGCGGAGTTCTCGTTCACGGGCCGGTCGGAAACTAAGGCGGACGCGCCGGACGAGCGCAAGCCCCGCGGCGCTCAGCGCGCGGCGACGGCGCCTTCGAGTGCGGCGACCCAGCGCGGCAGTTGCGTGGCGGGATTGTGCGCCGCATGGACGACGCGGCGCGCAGCCTCGGCGCGGCGGAGGGCGGCGGCGGGATTCGCGCGCAGATCCAGGATCGCGTGGGCCAGCGCCAGGGGATTGTCCGGCGCGAAAAAAATCATCTCGCCGTGCGCAAACGTCGCGGCGAGTTGCGGCGTGGGCGTGGTGATTACCGGCACGCCGGACGCCGCTGCGGTGAGCAACGTGCGCACCGGGTGATCGCGCCACGCGGGACAGACGACGGCGGCGCACGCGGACGGCGCCGGCTGGGCAAGAATCGAGGAAGAGAAGGCGAGCGCGGCGCGGAACAAGTCTTCCTCTTCCTCATCGCGCAGGTCGCTGACGATCACCGCCGGCGGCTCGGCGAGATCGGCCAGCGCGCCGAGTAACGTCGCGGCGCCGTGGCGGGCGAGGCCGCGCACGGGCGCCAGCAGCGGGGCAGAAGAGTCGGGGGTGAACGGCTCGTCGGGTGCGAACCAGATGAGGTTGGCGGGATCGCGGAAAACCGGCAGCCCGTGTCGAGCCGCGAGCGGAGCGAGCCATTCCGAGGTCGGATCGAACAGCGCGACCGCATCAAGGTGACGCCACCAGATGTCGCGCTCGAGCCGAGCGAGCGCGGCGGCCCGGGCGATGCTGGTGGCGGCCATGAGCGCGCGGAGGTCGACGAGCTGCACGGCGCTGTCAACCGCTTCGAAGCGTGCCCGCACGGCGCCGTCCTCAGCGGCGATGACGCGTGCGACCCAGCGGCCGCTTTCGCGCAGGTGACGGGCCACGTCGAGCGCGCGAAGCGTCGCGTCGTCGGGGCGCATGGTGCGCACGACGATCAGCAATCGACGCGGACGGCCGGACGGCAATGAAGGCAACGTTGCGGGAGCGAGCGCGGGCGTCTCCGTCGGAACAGCCACCGGCGTCGCGCGCGGGCGGACGCGGCGCGCGAGGGCAAGTTGCACCGCGCCGTCATCGAGTTCGACGTAAACGCGCAGGCATGCGGGAACGAAATGCGTGGCGAAGAACGGCACGGCGCCACGCACTCGGCCGTGGCGCGCGGCCGGCAGGTGCGGGACTTTCTGGGCAAGGACTTCGTCGGTCAGGCCGCTCGCGAGCACGCTGACGGTGCGTCCGTCGAGCGTGGCGAACACGCGCGTGATGCGCTGCTGGTCGTGCACGAACCAGCCGAAAACGGAGAGGGTGCCGTCGCGGGTTTCGGGCTCGGCGACGGGGTCGTCGAGGTGTCCGTGCAGCGGCAGGTGCGGCACGCGGGTGACGGCGCCGCCGCCGGGGTGGAGAACGAGTTCTCCTTCGGTGCGCGGATTGGCGACGCCGTCGGCAGCGACGATGAGTTCGAGCGTCTGCAGCGGCACCCAGTTGCCGCGGGCTTCCTGCGCTTCGAGCGCGACGTGCACCGCGCCATCAGGCGCCGAAACGGCGACGATGAACTCGGCCGGCACCCACGCGCGGCTCGGCGCGAAGTGGGCGGCGAGATCGGTGCGCGGCAGGCCGAGCACGCCGAGGAATACGCCGGCCGTGGTGCGCGCGCGGACATCGATGAAGTCATGGCCGGGTTTGCCGACCACCCAGCCGCGCAGCCAAACGACCGGACCGGCGACGCGCGTGCCGGGCGCGGGCCACTCGAGGTGGTGGAAGCAGAGCGGCGACTCGGTCATGGATGGACGGCGGCGGCGCGACGCGCGAGTTCGACGTGTTGCGGAAAGGCGTGCGCTTCTCCGAACCGCGCGACGATGCCGGCGCGGGCGCGTTCGACCCGCGAGGTGTCGTCCGCGAAGTGCGCGGCGAGCGCGGTGCGCAGGGCGGACGCGAGTTGATCGCGGTCGCCGGGTGGCATCAGCCACGCCTCGTCGGCGCGGAGCATCTCGGCGATGCCGTTGACGTGGGTGGAGACGATCGGCAGGCGGAACGCGGCGGACTCGAGCAGCACGCGCGGGAAGGATTCCTCGAAACTCGTGCAGACGAAAAGATCCGCGAGCCGGTAGAAGTCGAACACCTCGGCCGTCTCGCCAAGGAAGAGGACGTTGTCGAGCGACTGGGCGCGCGCCTCCTGTTTCAGGGCTTCGAGGTAGGGTCCGGGACGCGAGCCGACCATCACGAACTGGATGCGCCGGTCGGGATACGTTGCGCGGAGTTCGTCGCGGAGCAACGCGGCGGCGCGAAGAAAAACGTGCTGGCCTTTGCGTTCGCAGAGCGAGCCGATGTTGACGAGGAGCGTGGCGGCGGGATCGAGGCCGTGCTTGCGGCGGAGCGCGGCGCGGTCCGTGTGCGCGGCGGTGAAGGCGTCGATGCGTCCGACGTCGATCCAGCTGGGCAGGAGCGCCGTGTTGCCGGTGTCGAGATGTGCGTGGACGCGGCGCGTTGAGTCGGACGTGTAGACCACGCGCGTGGCGCGGCGGAACGCCTCTTCGATTTCGGGAAACAGCGCGGGCGCGACGATCGGCTCGAAGAAACGGCGGACGGGCGTGCTCTCGTGCACGTAGAGCAGCGTCGGCTTGCCGGCGGCGCGCGCGAGGTGAGCGGCCCAGAACGCGACCATCGTGTTCGGGATGACGAGGTCGAAGGCGTGCCAGTCGATCGCGGAGCCGGCGCGCGTGAGTTCGCGGCGGAAGGCCGCGGCATCGGTGGCGGCGAGCGCGGTGGACACGTCGAGCACGCGGACGCGCAGGCCGGCTTGCTCGAAGGCGCGACGCAGCGGACCTTCGCTGGGCGAGATGACTTCCACGGTCGTTTGCGGCTGCGCGGCGAGGTGGCGGGCGAGCTCGAAGATGAACCACGGCGCGCCCTCGAAGTTGAGGTTGTGCGTGACGACGAGCACACGCAGCGGACCGATCTTCGCGACGGGCAGATCGGTGGCGGCGGCGATGCGGGTGGCGGCGGGCGGCGGCGCTTCGGCGGTGTAAGCGGTCCAGGCGTCGCGCACGGCGGCGAGTTGCGCGCGGGCGGTGCCGGACGGGACGCCGAGCGCGTGCGCGGCGGAGCGCAAGGCCCAGACGGCCTGCGCGAAGGCGCGGCGCGAACGTGTGGGCAGCGTGGTTTCGGCGCCGGCGATGACGCGCGGCTCGAAGCGGCGGGCGAAGACGAGATGCTTTTCGCCGTTGTCGAGTTCAGCGAACACGCGCAGCAGCGCCGGTGTGGGCACGTGCGCGGGGAGTTCGGCGTGGCCGAGGAATTGCGACGTCTCGCGGCCGGGCAGATCGGCGAAGACGGCGTCGATGCCCTCGCGCGGCAGACCGTGCAGCAGCGTGAATTCCTGCTCGGGATCGACGAGTGCGGTCAGACGCACAATACGAGCCGTGCGATGGGCGAGCCAGCCGCTGATTGAAAGCCGGCCGTAGCGCAGGCGGCCGGTCTCTTTGGGCTCTTCGAGTGCGCCGTGGAAGGGCGGGTTGGGCAGCGATTCGAGTGGCTCCGCGAGGCGGCGTGCGAGTGCTTCGTGGGCGAGTCGGTCGAGTGACGCGGTCGGGTGCTCCGCTTGGAGCTTCAGCGTCGCGAGCAGCGTGCGATTAAGGTCGGACGCGAGTGTCGCGGGAACGGCTGCGGGCGCGCCGGCGGGATCGACGCTGATCGGTGTGCGGAAGAATTCCGTCCATTCGCCCGCGGCGTCGCGGGCCTCGAGGCGGAGCGACGCGGCGCCGCGGTGCGGTTGCAGCAAAAAGGAAAAGCCGGCGTAAGGCACGCCGGTGCGGCCGCGCTCGCGTTGTTCGATTTCGGGTCGCGGCAGCCCATGCAGGCCGAGCACTGGGCGGTGATCGATCCACGCGCGCAGGTCGGCGGGCGCGCGGCCGTTGCGGTCGAGAATCCATCCCGCGATCCACGACGCGCCGGCGGGGAAGCGCCGGTCGGCGGGAAGGATTTCCACGGCAAAACGCCAGCGATCGGAAGCGCTCATGGTTGGGCGGGCCGGGGCGTTGAGGCGGACATGCGAGGTCGGGTGACGTTTGGGCGCGGGTCGGGGGAGGTCAACCATGCGCTCCGGCGCGAGCTTGCCAAGCGTGCGGCGGCTCGCACACGGTGAGCGCAGTGGCCTCAACGGATTCCGTTTCAACGCCGGCGCGCAACGAGCGCTGGTTTGCACTGATCGTGCTGGTGCTCGCGCTGGGATTCAGCGCGTGGACGACGACGGTCGGCTGGGCGGACAAGGCGCTGCCGGGCGTGGAATTCCGGCAGGCGCAGACGGCGCTCTCGGTGCTTTTCATCAAACGGGAGAATAATTTCTCGCTCGCTTATCCGACGCCGGTGCTGGGGAAGCCATGGTCCGTGCCGATGGAATTTCCGCTCTACCAGTGGACGGTGGTCGTCACGAGCAAGGTGACGGGGTGGGGCATCACGAAGGCGGGGCGCGCGGTGAGCATCGCGTGTTTTTATCTGACCTTGCCGGCGGTGTGGCTGCTGCTGGCGTGGTGGCGCGTGTCGCCGGCGCGGCGTGCGGTGGTGCTGGCGCTGTTCCTCACGTCGCCGCTGCTGTTGTTCTACGCGCGGTCGTTTCTGATCGAGACGATGGCGCTGATGTTTGCGGCATGGTTTGGTGTGGCGTATCTGCGCGCGGTGGCGGAGCGGAGCGCCGGCTGGCTGGCGGTGGCGGCGGTGGCCGGCGCGGGTGCGGGCATGGTGAAGATCACGACGTTGATGCTGCAACTCGTGCCGCTGATCGGGTGGAGCGTCTGGCGCCTGTGGCGCGAGCGCGCGCGGTGGCGGAGCGAGATGGCATGGATGGCCGCGGCCGTCGTGGTGCCCGGGATCGCGAGCCTGTGGTGGACGGCGCAGGCGGATGCGATCAAGGCGCTGAATCCGCAGGCGCAGTTCCTCTCGTCGGAGAATTTGCTCGGGTTCAACCTCGGCACGGCGCGCACGCGTTTTTCGGCGGAGATGTGGGCGATGAAGTGGCGCATCCTGCGTGATGAAATCACGGCGTTGCCGGCATTCGCGGCGCTGGCGTTGCTTGCGGTCGTCGCGGGGCGTCGCGGCCTGGCGGCGCTCGGGTGCCTGGCGGTGTTTCTCGTGGCGCTGGAGATTTTCCCCGAGCTCTACGCTTACCACGACTATTACTACGTCGCGAATGTCGGCTGGCTGCTGCTCGCCGCGGGCTTGGTGCTGGTGGGTCTGCTCGAGCGGGCGCGCTGGCCGATCGCGGCGTGGGCGGTGGTGGTCGTGCTCAGTGCGCAGGCCGCGATGTATGTGCAGCATTATTATCCGGTGCAGCGCGCGGGGGGGGCGGGCGGCAACTCGCTGAGCATCGCCCTGAGCGCCGCAACCCATGCCGACGATGTCGTCGTGATCGCGGGGCAGGACTGGAATTCGATGACGGCCTACTACGCGCAGCGGCGCGCGCTGATGTTGCGCGCGCCGGTGATGCAACGACCCGCGGAAGGCCGGGCGGCGATCGATGCGCTGGCCGGAGAGCCCATCGGGGCGCTGATCGTGCCGCGCGGCGATGCGAGCGCGGGATGGCTGATCGACTATCTGGCGGCGCGCGGTCTTGATCCGCACCCCGTGTTCCATTGGCAGGGTTTCTCGATCTATTTCCCGCGCGACCGCATGGAGTGGGTGATGATCGAGCTGGGCAAACGCCTGGCGGTGGAAGTCGAGTTGGCGGACGGACGCGCGTGGCCGGTCGGCGATACCGGCGGGACGGATAATTTTGCGAATCGCTGGGTGAACACGGCCGAAATGCCCGCGCGCTCACGCGGGCTGTTCGATGGCATGACGCCGCGGCCGGTGCGGTTCTTCGCGCAGTTTGGCGTGACGATGGAGCGTGCGGGCGGCCACATGGACCTGGGCGTGCATCCGGAATCGCGACTGATCTTCGCGTTGCCCGCCGGCAAGCACACGCTCCACACGAAGGTGTTCTTCCTGCCGGACGCGTTCAGTCCGGCGCTGCCGCTCGAATTGCGCACTGACGGCGTGCAGGTGATGCTGCGCACGGCGGACGGGCAGCGGACGTTTTTCGATCACGTGGTCGATCCGAATGCGCGGCCCGCGGCCCGCAACCGGCTGGCGCTGCACATCCCGTTTGAACTCACCGCGCCGGGTGAAGTGGAGCTCTACGTCGGACCAGGTCCGCGGGGCAGTTTGCTGCGCGACTGGTTCTGGCTCGATCGCGTGGTGATCGAGTGAGGTGGGGTCAACGCGCGGCGACGCTCGCGGCGAGTGCGGCGTGACGCGGGAGTAGTCGGGCCGAGTCGAACTCGCTGGCGACACGCTGCGCGGCGGCGGCGCCGAGGGCGGCGGCACGGGAGGGATCGCTCAAGGCAGAGGCCATGGCGCGAGCCAGCGCGGCGGGATCGCCGGGGGGCACGAGGATCGCTTCGCGATCAGCGCGCGCCATTTCCGGGATGCCGTGGACGTTCGTGCTGACGATCGGCAGGGCGAAACCCATGGCTTCGAGCACGACGCGCGGGAAGGATTCTTCGTAGCTGCTGCAGACGAAGAGGTCGGCCGCACCATAGAATTCGTAGGGCGTGGCGGTCTCGCCGACGATGCGCAGGTTGTCGCGGTGCAGTTGGGCAAGAATGTCGGCGACGTGCTGGTCGAACGCGGTGTGGCGTCCGCCGACGATCAGGAACTGCGCCGAGGCGGCCAGCTCCGGGTGGGCGCGCCAGAGGAGGTCGACGGCGCGGGCGAAAAGGTGCTGGCCCTTGCGATCGCAGACCGTGCCGACGTTGATCACGAGGCGCGTGGCCGGCGCGAGGCCGAGACGCTCGCGCAGTGCGGCGCGCGCGTGGGCGGCGCGGAAGCGGTTCAGTTGCGCAAGGTCGATCCACCCGGGGTTAAGGCTGTGATTGGCGCGCGTGAGCAGCGGGCGGTAGTAGCGCCGGGTGGTGTCGGTGAGGAACGACACGTGCGTGGCGACCGCGAAGGCTTGCTTCACGATGGGCAGGAGCGCGGGCGGGAGATGCCCGTGGTAGAACGCGTCAGGCGTCGTGCTTTCGTGGATGTAGAACAGCGACGGCCGGCCGGCGCGGTGCGCGAGATGGATGCCCCAGTAGGCGGAGAGCGTGTTGGCGACGACGAGATCGGTGGCGCTCCAGTCGAGTGCGTCCGCGATCGGCGTCAGGGCCGCGCGCCAGGCGCGGGGTGTGCGGGCGTGGTGGAGCCGGCGGACGTCGACGAGCTGCACGGCGGCGCCGAGCGCGGCGAAGCGCGCGCGCAGCGGTCCCTCGGCGCCGCTGGCCACCTGCAGCACGCAGCCGCGGCTCGCGAGATGCGTGGCGTATTCGAGCAGGAACAGCGGCGCGCCCTCGAAGTTCAGGTTGTGCGTGACGAGCGTGACGTGGCGCGGCGCGGCGGGAGCGGGGGCGGCGGGTGTGCCTTCGTTGACGCAATACGGGCCGCGATCGGCGCGGGTGCGGAACTCGTTCCAGACCTCGCGCAGCGCGTCACGTCCGCCACGGTCGAGCGGCACGCGCAGTCCGCGCGCTGCGCAGGCGCGGCGCAGCGCGAGCACGGCGGCGACGAAACGCCCGAGCCGGAACGGGCCGTAGGGCAGTTTGGCGGTCTCGCCTTCGAGCACGTGATTGCGCTGCACGTGACAGAGGTGCCACGACCCGTCCGCCAGTTCGGCGTAAATGCGCACGGTGAGTGGTTGCGGCAGCGACGACGGCACGTCGACGAAGCCGTGGAGGCGTGAGGCGCGGGCCGATGCGTGTTGCGGGAAAAGATCGGCGACGTAGGCCAGCTCCGCGCCGTAATCGAGGAAGGACCACGCCTGCAGATCGACCGTGGCCGCCACGCGGCGAATCGGGGCGGTTTCGTGAAACAGCCAGCCCTCGACGATGAGCCGGCCGAAGATGGCGCGCTCGAGCAGGCACGGCTGGTGCAGGTGTCCGTGGAAGGGCAGCGGCGCATAGCGGACCACACTCGGGTGCGGCAGCGCAGCGACGATCCCGGCGGCGGCGCGATCCAGCGAGGCGTTGCCGGCGCTCTGGAGCAGGAAACGCAGCGCGCGGGCGAATTCGTGCGGATAGATGGTGTGCGGTGACGTGGCGGCCGTCGCGGCGCCGCCCGTGCCGGGCGGCACGGAAAGTGGGATCTCGGTCAGCGGCACCCAGCCGTCGGCGACCGTGCAAACTTCGACGATCGCGCGCGATTCGCCGGCCGGCGCGCGGAGGGAGACTTCGAACCCGGCGAGGAGGAACGGCCTCGCCTCGCGAAAGAATTGCGCGAGGTCGGGACGGGGGAAGCCGAAGACCGCGGGGAAAACAGTCGTTCCGATCCGCACGCGCAGATCGGTGAGAAACGCGCCTTGGCGCCCGACGGCCCAACCGCGCCACAGCACCGGCGCACCCGGCTGGGCGGGCGCGGTGCAGTCGTCGAAGTGGAAGGTGGCGTGCGGGGTTTCCTGCATGCGGTGAAGGCGGACGATTGCGGGCGCGCCGGGCCTTGTAAAGCGAAGCCACGCGCCGGCGGAGTGCGGCGGTCTTTCGGTGCGGGAGTAGCGGGCGGATGGGCGATGATTGTCGTGAGGGGGAACGCCATGACTACCGCGGGGAAAGAGATTGCCGGGCCCAGTGAGCCTTCCTTTGTTCGGACGACCATGCGTCCTCCCCAGGAGAACTCTTTCGAGCGCCGATTGTTCATCGGGGTCTTTGTCATTGCGCTCCTGTGGCACGCGAGCCTGGTGCTCTATCATTTGCGGATGCCGTTCCTGGCTGGACACGAGTTCCGGCAGTCGCAGACGGCGTTGATCGCCTATTACATCGATCAGGAGAACAATTTCTCGCCGATTTATGAGCAGCCGTTGCTCGGCAAGCCGTGGGTGGGCTTCATCCTCGAGTTTCCGCTCTATCAGTGGGGCGTGGTGGGCCTGAGCCGCGCGACGGGATGGCCGCATTTTCTCGCGGCGCGCGTGATCTCGATCGCGGCGTTTTATGCGGCGTTGCCGGCGCTCGCGCTGCTGCTGGCGCGACTGGGTCTGTCGCGGCCACGGCGGCTTTTCGTGCTGGCGGCGGTGCTGCTGTGTCCGGTCTACATTTTCTACACGCGCGCCTTTCTGATCGATCCGCTGGAGTTCACCTGCTGCACGTGGTTCGTGGCGGCGTTTGTGCGAACGATGGACGAGCGACGCGTGCGCTGGTGGCTCCTCGCGACGGTGGCGGGCGTCGGTGCGGCGCTGGTCAAGAGTTTCATGCTCGCGGTGTGGCTGATGCCGGCGGCGGCCTACGGGGCGTGGATGCTGTGGCGCGATCTGCGGGCGCGCGACGGCTGGCGGGCCCCGGCAGCGACACTGGCGTGGGGGCTCGGTTCGGTGGTGCTCCCGTTCGCGGCGTTGAAATGGTGGATCGGACTGACGGACCCGATCAAGGCGGCGCATCCGTCCGCGTGGATCTTCACCTCGCAAAACCTGTCGGTGGGCAACTGGGGCTTGTTCAAATTTTCGTCCCTGTTCTCGCGCGAGGTCTGGAGCACGCTGATGGCGCGGTGGAGCGAGGCGATCATGCCGCCGTGGCTGATTCTTGGACTGACGGTCGCGGGGCTGGTCGCGTTGCCGCGCGTGCGGGCGAAGTTCGCCGGTGTGGCGGGCGTGTTCTTCCTGTCGCAGACGTTGTTCCCCTTCGCCTACGCCTACCAGGACTACTACTACTATTCGTGCGCGGTGTTTCTCGTTGCGGGTTTCGCGCTGCTGGCGCTCGAGGTGTGGGACAGTCGCGTGCCGCGCGGGCTGGCCGTCGGGGTGATGCTCGTGCCGTTGGCGGCGCAGGCGTGGACCTACGCGGGCAATTACCTGCTGCTGCAACGCGTCGAATCGCAGGGCTGGACGACGTTCACGCGTTCCATTCAGGAGCTCACGCCCAAGGATTCGGTGATCGTCGTGGCGGGTAACGACTGGGCGGCGATGACGCCGTATTATTCGCAGCGTCGCGCGCTGATGATCCGCAATGGGCTGGAATACGACCACGCCTACCTGGAACGGGCGTTTCGCGACCTCGCGGACGAAGATGTGGCGGCCTTGATCGTCATGGGACACGTCCGCGAAAACCGGGAGTTCCTCGACCGGGCGCTCGCGGCGTTCGACATGGAGCGCGTGCCAACCTACCAGCACGGCGACAAGGCCGACATTTACCTGCGGCGGATTTACGTGCCGGGTGGCTTGGTGCACTTGCGCAACTCCTACAACCGCTATGGTCGCGAAATGACGATTCCGCCGCGTCCGCCCGAGGAGGCACGCGTCCCGCTGGCCGTGCCGCCGGCGGTCGCGAAGACCGCGTTCCCCATGGTGACGCCCGGTCCCTTCCAATGTGATTTTCAGTTCGGCTACGACATGGGCCGCTTCCTCGAAATGCAGGCGTTGGGCGCGCACGCGGACAGCCACCTTTGGCTGCGCCCGCCGAGCGATGCGCGTTCGATCACTTGGGAGTTCGGCATCTACGACGACGCGTGGCAGCGCGCCGGCGGGAAAACCAACGGCATCGAAATGGTGGTCGTGGCGGAGCGGCCGGACGGGAGCAAGCGGCAGGTGTTCCGGCGGCTGCTCGATCCGGTGAATGTGTCGGGTGATCGCGGGTTGCAGCGCGCGGTCATCGCCTACACGCCCGAGGCGCCGGACGAGGTGCTGCGCTTCGACGCCGCCGCGAACGGCTCGATCGCTTTCGACTGGGGTTACTGGCGGCGGATCGAGGTCAAGTGACCCGCGCGGCCGCGGTCTGCGCGATCAACGCGAGGTGACGCGGAAGCACCGCGCCGGCTTCGAACTCCGCGACGACGCGCGCGCGCGCCCGAGCCGCGAGAGCGCCGCGGAGAGGTGAACTCGCGAGGAGCCGCGCGAGTGCTTCGCACCACGCCGCGGTGTCGCCGGCGGGAACGAGCTGCGCCTCCAGATCAGGCCGGACGAGTTTGGGCACGCCATGCACGGCGTTGGCCAGGATCGGCACGCCCAGGGCCATCGCTTCCAATACGACTCGCGGCGAGGACTCCTCGTAGCTGCTGCACGCGAACACATCCGCCGCCTGATAGTAGTCGAGGTAGTCGATCGTTTCCGGATGGACGGCGAGGTTGGGTCGGTGGAGCGCATTGATCGCGCGGCTCAGCAGCGTGTCGAACAGCGTGTCGCGCCCGCCGAGCAGAACGAAGCGGGTGCGCGCGGCGAGGTCCGGATAGCGGCGCCAGAGGAGATCGACGGCGCGGATGAACGCGTGCTGGCCCTTGCGATCGGAGACGGTGCCGATGTTGACGACGAGCCGTTCGTCCGCACGCAGGCCGAGGCGCGCGCGGCTCATTGCGCGCGGATGCGCGCTGCGCCAGGCGTCGAGCGCCGCGACGTCGATCCAGCCGGGCGTCAGCCATTGGGCGCCGGGGTGGTAGCGTGCGGTGGCGGCTGTCGTGAACGACACCGCGGTCGCATGCGCGATGCTCTCCTCCGCGAGCGCCACCACCGCCGGCGGCACGCGGGCGCCGTAGAATTCCGCCGGCGTCGTGCTCTCGTGGATGTAGAGGAGCGACGGCCGGCCGGCCGCGCGCGCGGCGTGCACGGCCCAGAAGGTGGTGAAGGTGTTCGCGACCACGACGTCGGCCGAGGCCCAGTCGATCGTGGAGGTCGCTTCAGCAAAATCGCCGCGGGAGAATGCGGCGGAGAGATCGAGTTCGGTGACGCGTGCACCGGCCTGCTCGAATTCGCTCCGCAACGGACCGCCGCCGGCGCTGACGACGTGCACGGCCACGCGTGCGCGCGCGAGCGTGCGGGCGAGGTCGAGGAGGAAGCGCGGTGCGCCCTGCGGCGTGAGCCCGTGCGTCGCCAGGATTACCGCGCGGGGCAGTGGTTGTCCGGTCGCTGCCGGGGCGGGTCGGAGTGTCGCGCTGGAGCGGGCGCGGGACGGCCGGCGTGAGGCGCGCGTTTCGAGTTCCGCCAGTCCGCGGTTGAGTTCGTCGCCGCGCGACACGGGAATCGCGGCCGCGGCGAGCGCGGCGTCGACCGCGAGGATCGCCGCGGCGAATTCGGCGCGCGTCGCGGCGAGCGGAATTTTCTCGTTTTCCTGCGAGTGGAGATCGGCGCGGACCACCATCGCCAGATGGAGCGAGCCGTCCGCGAGCTCGGCGTAGAGACGGAGCGCGACGGGATTGGGCAGCGATGACGGCACGTCGACGTAGCCGAGGAAGCCGCAGTCCCTGGCGTGGGCGTGTTGCGCGTAGAATGCCGCGGGGCCGGGCGACGGCTGCCCGTGGCTGATCGGCTGCAGGAACTGCAGATCGGCAGTCGCGAGCAGGCGGGCGATCTTCTGCGTCGGATGAAAGAGATGGCCAAACGCCGGGATGCGGCCGTAGCGCGAGCATGTGAACGCGACGGGCTCGTCGACGAAGCCGATGAAAGGCGGAGGTGCGGTGCGCAGGTCGCGGGGCCAGGGCAGGGTGGCGACAACTTCGCGTGCGAGTGTGGGCCAGTCGGGCAACGCGTGTCCGTCGGCCCGGCGCAGGACGGCTTCGACAATCCTGACGTGATTGAGCCAGCTCAGGGGCGGAAACGGGACGTGGGTCTCGACGCGCGGCAGCGTCGGATCGACCTCGATGTTCACCGCTTCGAACGACGACCAGCGGCCCTCGAGTTCGAGCGCGTCGAGTTCAATCGCGTCGTCGCCGGGTTCGACCACCACAGTGATTTCGAACTCCGCGAGCGCGATCGGCTGGCCGAGCGAGAAATGCGCGGCGACATCCGCGCGCGGAATGCCGTGCACGCCGGCAAATACGCGCGCCCCGAGGCGGGCGCGCACATCGGCGAGAACACTGCCGGGCTTCGGGAGCACCCAGCCGCGGACGACATGGCGGCCCGGGGCGAGGCGCGCGCCGGCGGCGGGCGATTCGATCTGGCTCCAGCTGAAACTCGTTTCGGCCATCAGCCGAGCCACGCCTCGCGGATCATCTGCACGTGTTGGGGCAGGGCGCGGGCATGGTGGTAGTTGCGCGCGGCGCGGGCGTGCGCCATCGAGATCATCTTCGTGTTGCCGGCGAGATGGTCGGCGAGCGCGCGTTTGAGGGCGGCGGCGAGCTTGAACGGATCGCCCGCGGGCACGAGGTAGGCCTCGTCCGTGTTGGTCAGCATCTCGGGGATGCCGTTGACGTCGGTGCTGACGATGCGCGGCCCGAAGACCATCGCCTCGAGCAGCACGCGCGGGAACGACTCCTCGAAACTCGTGCAGACGAGGATGTCGGCGAGGCGGTAGAAATCGTAGATGTCGGGCGTTTCACTGAAGATCTTCACGTCGTGAAGATTCATCAGCGCGATGTCCTCGCGCAGCGTCTCCATGTAGAGGCCCTCGCGTGCGCCGACCATGGCCCACTGCACCTTGGCGCCGGGGAATTCGCCGGCGAGTTCCTTGTTCAGGAGGTCGATGCCGCGGATGTAGATGTGCTGGCCCTTGCGCTCGCAGACCGAGCCGATGTTGACCGCGATGATCGCCTCGGGATCGAGGCCGTGCTTGCGGCGCAAGGCGGCGCGCTCGTGCGTGGCTTTGAAGGCTTCGATGCGGCCGAAGTCGACCCAGCTGCGCAGCGTGCGGAAGTTGTCGTTGAGATTCAGCTCCTCGTGGATCGCGCGCGTGGCCTCCGCGGTGAACACGACGCGGGTGGCGAGACGGAAGGCGTCCTCGACCGCATCGTGCAGGAGCGGCGGCAGCAGCGGCGCGAAGAAGCGCTTCACGGCGTTGCTTTCGTGGAGGTAGAGAGCGGAGGACTTGCCGAGCGCGTGGGCGAGGTGGACGGCCCAGAAGGTGAGCATCGTGTTCGTGACGATGACATCGACGTCGGCGCACGGGTGCGCGGCGGTGAATTTTTTCAGCGTCGCGTCGAACTCGGGCTTCGTTTTCGCGGCGAGGAACGCGGCGGCGTCGGACCAGACCTCGACCCGCAGTCCGGCCTGCTCGAAGCGCGGGCGCAGCGGACCCTCCTGCGGCGAGACGACGGTGACGGAAACGCCCGGTTGCTCGGCGAGGAAGCGCGCGAGTTCGAAGATGAAGATCGGCGCGCCCTCGAAGTTCAGGTTGTGCGTGACCACGAGTGCGCGGAACGGCCGCGGCGTCTGCGCGTAGCGTTGATGATACGGATTGAGGGGAAGATTCCTCGGCGGAAACTGCAGCGCCTCGCTGTGAAACGGATCGCGGTAGCCGCCGTGGCGCGCGAGATACTCGACGTGCTCGCGTTCGGCGTAGGTGTTGCCGCGCGAGGCGCTGCCGACGTGGCGCAGGACGGCCTGCGGCGTGACGACCGTGCGGTAGCCGGCGGCGGCGGCGCGCAGGCAGTAGTCGACGTCGTTGTAGGCGACGCGGAGCTTCTCTGCGTCGAAGCCGCGGAGCTCGCGGTAGAGCGACGTGCGGGTAAGCAGGCAGGCGCCGGTGACGGCGGCGACGTTGCGCGCAGCGTGCGGCAGGAAGAGGTAACCGAGATCCTCGGCGGGCTCGCGTTCGAAGAGGACGTGCGCGAGGTGATCGTCGCGGCTGAAGCTGATGCCGGCGTGGTTGATCGTGCCGTCGGGGTAAAGGAGCTTGGCGCCCACGACGCCGACGCCGGCGATCGACATCCAGCCGACCATGTCCTCGAGCCAGCCGGGCGTGAGGGCCTCGACGTCGTTGTTCAGGTGGAGGACGAGCGGGGTGCCGGCGCGCGCGGTGCCGAGGTTGACGAGGCGCGAGTAGTTGAAGCCTTCGCCGGTGGCAGGCGCGCGCAGCACTTCGACGCGGAGGTCGGTGCGTGCGGGCAGTGCCGCGAGGTAGTCGAGCGCGGCGGGTTCGTCGGAGTTATCGTCGACGACGACGACTTGCACGTGCTCGCGCGGCGTGGTGCGCGCGAGCGAGTCGAGGCACGTCGCGAGAAGATCAGGGCGGTTCTTCGACGGGATGACGACCGTGACGGGATTCTCGGCGAGGAGCGCGGGGTCCCATTTCAACTGGTGCAGGCAGAGCGCGTAATTCTTCGCGAAGTCCGGCAGCGTGGGCTCGGCGCGGAGCTTCCGGCGCGCGACGGCTTCGGCGATGCCGTTGCGCGCGGCGGCGAAGAGGTAGCCTTTCTGGTCGCCGCGCGAAGCGGTGCTCTCGGCGTGGGCGCGCCAATGATAGCCGATGAACGGCACGTGCACGACGTCGCGGTCGTCGATCAGCTCCCAGCAGCGGAGAAAGAGATCGATGTCCTGCGCGCCGTTGAACTCGGGCCGCAGGCGGCCGGCGCGCTCGACGATGTCGCGGCGGATGACGGTGAGGTGGTGCGTGTAGTTGTGCGTGATCGCCATCTCGGGCGACCAGCCGCCTTTGAACTGCGGGTCGAAGCGGCGACCGGTGTCGTCGATCTTGTCTTCGTCGGTGTAGAGATAACTTGCGGTCGGGTGACGCGCGATGGCTTGGGCGACGTGGAGGAGGGCATCGTGCGGCAGCACGTCGTCGTGATCGAGCAACGCCACGAAGCCGCCGGTGGCGACGTCGAGGGCGGAGTTCGTGGCGCGGGAGATGTGGCCGTTTTGCGGGCGGAAGACGGGCTTGATGCGCGGGTCGGCTTTTGCGGCGGCTTCGAGGATGCGGCGGACGTGCGGCTGCGGTGACGCGTCGTCGGCGATGCAGAGTTCCCAGCGCGGATAGAGCTGCTGTTTCAGGCAATCCAGCAGCTCGTGGAGATATTTTTCGGGCGTATTGTAGGCAGGGACGACGACGCTGATGAGCGGACCGCCGGCCTTCGCGAGCGCGTCGGCGTCGGACTGCAGCACGGCGCGGAGGCGCGGCGTGAGGCGGTTGTGCCAGCACCAGCGCGTGTAGGGATCCTGGTCGCGGCGGCGGACGATCGCGGCGGGGACTTTCGGCGCCTCACCGCGGCTGAGCGTTTGCGCGAGATGCGCCTTCAGGCGCGCGATCTCGGCGCGGGATTCGGGCCACGAGTCGAACTCGTAGCGACCGAGGGCACGGCCACGCAGGAAAGCGGCGACGACCTTGTAGAAATAGAACGGCTTGAAGACCGGGATCGGGCCGGAGTGCTCGTCGCGGCGGTCGAGGAACATGCGGCGCGCGAAGGCGAGTTCGCGGCGGCCGTCGCCGGTCTCGGCAAAAATTTTCAGGTTCGCGGGCGACGGCGTATCTTTGCGGATGTCGACCAGGCCATAGTAGCCGGACTTGAGCGCGGCGGCAGGATGGTCCGGGCGGTGCGCGGCGACGTCGGGGCGTTCCTTCGGGTAAACGAGCTTGTTTTCCGTGAGCACGCCGGTGGTGGCGCTGAGTTGCTGCATTTCGCAGCCGACGCCGAACGTCCAGCCGGTGATGCGAAATTTTTCGTAGCCGGCGTTGATCCAGAAACCGGGATTTTCGATGAAGCCCTGAAAGCGCGGGCTCGCGACGACATCACTCGTCGCGGTGAGCACGTCGGCGAGGACGGCGTCGGTCTCGCGGCAGAGTTCGCCCCACGGCGCGCGGTGAAAATAGCGATAGAGATAGTGGAGCGTCTGGTAGACAGTGCCGGCGCGCAGGATTTTTTTCGGCTTGGTGGCATCGGCGGGCAACGCGGAGGTGTCGAGCGCGGTGCGGAAAAATTCGCGCCATTGCGTGCCGTCGTGCCAGTCGAGGGCGAGTTCGCGGGCGCCGCGCCAGACCTGGGCGCGCTGGATGAAGCCGGTGCGCCGTGCCTTGAGGCCGCCGCCGAAGGCCGTTTCGGTGTCGTGGCGGTCGAGGCCGTAAATGCCGAGGGTGGCACGGCGGTCGACGCGCGCGCGGATGTCGAGGCAAGGCGTGTCGCCGGCGACAAAGAGCCAGCCGGTGATCTCGATGCCGGCCACGGTCGGGCGCCACGAAATCGGGCTGTCGATGTGGAATTGCGGCGCGGCGGAAGCGGTCATTGCAAGGGGCGGAAATCAAACGGCGGCGCGCGGGCCAGTAAAGCCTCTTCCGGGCGGCGGGCGGCACGGCAATTCGAGGTTGCGCGCGGCCGGGGGCGTCGGGTTTCTTGCGCGAATGGCTGCAACTCCTTCCGCGAAGGCGCCTCGCTGGGAAATGCCGCTGGCGGTCGCGCTTTTCGGGACGCTGCTGGCGGTGCACGGTTGGTTGCTGTCGATCGGGTGGACGAACGGTAATCTGCCGGGACAGGAATTTCGGCAAACGCAGACGGCGATCAGCGCGCTGTTCGTGCAGCGGGAGCAGAATTTCTCGCTGGCGTATCCGACGCCGGTGCTGGGTGCGCCGTGGACGGCGCCGATGGAGTTTCCGCTGTATCAGTGGACGGTGGTGAAGGTGAGTGACTGGACCGGACTGCCGCTGGTGCAGGCGGGGCGCGCGGTATCGGCGGCGTGTTTCTACCTGGCGGTGGCGGGGCTGTTCCCGCTGCTTGGCGCGCTGGGGTGCACGGGCTCGCGGCGCTGGCTCGCGGCGACGTTTGCGCTGACGTGTCCGATCTACGTGTTTTATGCGCGCGCGTTTCTGATCGAGACGATGGCGCTGGCGTTCGCGGTGTGGTTCCTGGTGGCGTTTGGGCGCTGGATGGAGCGGCGCGCGTGGCCGTGGTTTGTCGTGGTTTCGCTGCTGGGGACATTATGTTGCGAACTAAATATGTGAGCGTGGCGGCGGCGCTACAGCAGGAGCGCCGAGCAAGATTTGTAACATAACTGTTTCGAGAGTTTTTGTCTGACTGCGTCGATATCGGCGTGTGCTTCCAA
>JAYRJE010000003.1:0-523046 GCA_041906465.1 Candidatus Didemnitutus sp.
AGCGCTTGGAGCACCTTCGCCTTCAGCAGTGTCTCCGGCGGGATCGAGGGTGCCCCCTTCGCCGCGTAGATCTCGTCGAAGTGCCCGCTCATCTCCCGCAGCACCTCGTCGCACATCCGCTTGATCGCTCGGATCGGGTGATCCGCCGCGATCATCGTCTCCACGTTGATCAGGCTCACGAAATTGGGTTGGGAGGGAACTTCGCCACGCATCTTGCCCCCTTCGACGCAACTCCCGCGCCAGACGTTCAAGCAATGGGGGAGTTTTTCAGCAGCCTGCTAACATACCGGATACCTGATTGAAGGCTCTTCGTGCGAATCACAACTCGGGCATCGCCCGGAGCATGAACCCGTCGAAGAGCGGCACCGTGAACGCTAGCTCATCCTATTCCCGTGTGCGCCGAATCCTATCGACTGGATTCACGAGGCTTTGGCTATTTCACGTGCCGATTTTCGCCTGCCGAGTGGGGCGCATTTTCGTTACTCAAATCTTTTGACCGATCTTTTTCGCAAACTCTCCATATAGCTGAAAGCGGTCGAGACTCGGGAGAAAATCACGAACTCTTGCCCAGAGTGGTCAAAATATGACCTGCGACTTCAATCGTTCAATCAGGCACTTCGGCAATTCTTTGACCGATCTGGGAATCGGTTCGGATTTTTTTCGAAGTGGCTGCCCGGCATGGATTCGAACCATGACTAGGCGAGTCAAAGTCGCCTGTGCTACCATTACACCACCAGGCAGTGAGTAAGTAGAGCGGCCGAAAGAAGAGCGCGGGCTGGGACGGGTCAAGGGCGGAAATCGCCCGATTACCCACGGGGCTCGTCCAGCGCGGGATATTTCGCCGCGTCCGTCACGAAGACGATGTCGCGCGGGTTGATGATGAACCGGTCGGCGGGGCTGCCGACGAAGACGAGGAGCACGCCGCCGAAGGCTTCGAGCTTGCGCACGTCTTTGAGCACGACGGTGTGACCGTCGCGCTTCAGCACGAGCGTGAGGCGGTTGGCTTGATAGAGCTGCGGAAACGCTGCGGCGTAGCCTTCGGCAAGGGCTTGGGTCTCGGCGGCAGGCTCGGAGGGCGGCGGGGCGGACAGGGCCGCGGTGTTGATCGCGAACAGCGCGAGGACGAGGCGCGGGGACGGGAGTTTCATGGTGGTTGGGCGAGCGCGGCCCTCGCTCGCGTGCAGGATGGAATCTGCCCCCGGTGCGCGCAACCGGTTTTCGACGATCGCGCTGCTTCGTCGCGGCAGTTGACTCGGCGTCCGCGGCCCGTTTTGGCTGCGGCGTGCTTTTCTTCAACAAATTGCTGCCGGTGTTCGTGCTGCCCATCGGCGTCGTGACGATTCTGATCTTGCTCGCGGCGTGGAAGAAATGGCGCTGGGCGGCGATCGCGGCCGGGTTCGTCCTGCTGGTGAGTTCGATCGGTGTCGCGTCGAACGCGCTACTGCGGTCACTCGAAAACGCCTATCCGGCGCGCAGCATCGGCAGCGTGGCCGAGGCTGATGCGGTGCTCGTGCTCGGCGGCATCATGTCGCCCGGCAAGGAGCCGGGGCTGATCACCGAATGGTCGGAGGCCGTCGAGCGTTTCGACGCCGGTGTGGAGATCGTTCAGCGGGGGAAGGCGCGACTGCTGCTGTTCACTGGCGATGTGCGCGGCTCGGAGGGCACGGCGTTGCAGCGCGAAGCGCTGCAGCGTGGCGTGCCGCGCGAGCAGGTTGCAGTCATCGGCGCCGTGGGCAACACGGCCGACGAGGCGGAACAACTCAAACGCTTCGCGGCGCAGCGAGGCCTCAAGCGCGTGCTGCTCGTGACCTCGGCGTGGCACATGCCGCGGGCGATGCGCCTGTTCAAGCGCGCCGGCGTGGAGATCACGGCGTTCCCCGTGGACTATCGCGCACTGCCCAATCGTTCGCTGCCGTATCTCGACTGGATTCCGAACGCGGGCGCGCTGGGAAAAACCGAACTCGCGCTCCGCGAGTGCTACGGGATGGCGTTCTACGCCGTGTTCGGGAACTGACCGTTACGGCGCGGGCGCGCTGGCCGCGGGGCTGCGCCGCACGAGCGGCTTCACTGGTGTGCCATCGCTCCATTTGCCCATGTCGAGCTGCGCCGCGCCGCCGCCGAGGGCGAGGTCACGGGACTTGTTTTCGAAGGCCGCGGAGCACAGCGCGTCGAACAGTCGCCACGTGCCGTAGTAATCGAGCGCGTCGGTGACGGGCGGCTCTTGCGAGGAGTCGTCGAGATCGAGGCCGCGTTCGGCGAGGCGCTCCCTGGCCTTTTCAGCGACCCGTTTCCGGAGAAATCCCTTCGGCGGCTCACGCTTGGGTGGTTGGTAACCGGGCAAGGGAGCGGCGGGCGCACGGTGCGTCGCGACGAGGGCGGGCGCGCCGTGGTCGTCGGAGCGCAACTCGAGCCAGTCCTTCTGCGCGGCGGGAACCGCGGTGGTCGCCTCGTAGATGCGGCGCGCGCCGGCGTCGCCGACGAGGGTGTCCTGGTCTCCCGAGAGCGTGAGTAGCAGCGTGGCGGAGAAGATTTTTGCCAGGTCCGCCAGCGGCACGAGCGGACCCTGGGCGCGCTCGATCACGGCCGGCTCGACGCAGAAGATCGCTTTCGGCGCGGGCAAGCCGGCGGCGGGCAGCGCGACCGCGAGATTGGCGGCCAGAATGCCACCGGCAGAGTGGCCGACGGTGGCGACGCGCGCGAGGTCGGCGCGAGGCAGGTCTTTTTGTTTCGCGAGCCATTCGAGGCCCTGTTTGACGCCGGCGACGGCGTTGGGAGTGAACGCGGCCGACGGCTCGCGCAGGTTTTTTTGGTAGCGCGGATAGAGCACGATCGCGCCGCGGCGCGCGAGGTGATGAATCCACGCGAGGTAGTGCTCGGGTTTCACGGCACCCCAGCCGTGGGCGAAGACGATGACGGGCAGCGCTTGGCCGGCGGCTTTCTCCGGCCAGAAAACGGTTACGGCTTCGCCCTCGTTTCCGAGGGAGTGGCTGGCGACGCGGGCGAACGCGTAGTCGGCGCCGCCGGGACCGCTGGCGGGTTGCGTGGGGGGCGTCGGCGCGGCTTGGGCGGCGGCGAAGCCGAGGAAGAGCAGGGCAATGAAAGGCGGCGCGAGTCGCATGGCGGGCGGGTGCGTTACGCAGCGGAAGACGCACGGCGCGACGGCTGGTTACGCGAGGCGAGGACGCACGCAGAAGCTTGTGCTCGGGTGAGGCGACGCGCTCCGCTGAACGCGGCGGCGGGGGCGACGGATACGCTTTGTCGCCGCGGGGACAGCGGCGACCACCTGCGGTCAGCGGGCAGCGGCGGGCTTCGCGCGCTTTTTCTTCGGCGCGGCGGGTGCGG
The DNA here is from genome assembly GCA_041906465.1 of Candidatus Didemnitutus sp. GTDB lineage: Bacteria > Verrucomicrobiota > Verrucomicrobiia > Opitutales > Opitutaceae > Didemnitutus. The sequence continues at coordinate 3,343 of JAYRJE010000003.1, forward strand.
GCGCGGCGAACGGCTCGAAGAGGGCGCGCTGTTTCAGCGGGAAGCGACCGCGGATAAACACACCGTCGTCGCGCGTCTCCTGCTCGGCGACCGTTCCGATTTGGTGCAGCTTGGCGACGAGGTCGTAGCGGTCGTGCGGGAGCAGCAACTCGGCGGACATCTGGTCGTCGATTGCGAGCTCGGCGCACCGCGCGAGCAGGCGATCGAGGCCTTCGCCGGTGTGCACGCTGATGAAGAGCGCTTCCGGGTGGCGCGCGCGCATGACGGTGAGCGTTTGCGGATCGGCGGCGTCGACCTTGTTGAAGGCGATGATCATCGGCTTCTCGCCGGCGCCGAGTTCGCCGAGCACTTCCATCGTGGTGGCGAAGTGGTGTTCGACGTTCGGGTTGGCGACGTCGAGCACGTGGATGATGAAGTCCGAGACGACGACTTCCTCGAGCGTGGCCTTGAACGCTTCGACCAGGCGGTGCGGCAGGCGGCGGATGAAGCCGACGGTGTCGGTCATGAGCAGCGTGCGGCCGTCGGGCAGGCCGAGCTGGCGGGTGGTCGGGTCGAGCGTGGCGAAGAGCTTGTCGGCGGCGAGCACCTGCGCGCCGGTGAGTTTGTTGAGGAGCGAGGATTTGCCGGCGTTGGTGTAGCCGACGATCGCGGCGCCGGGCACGGGCTTGCGCATGCGGCGGCGGCGCTGGACCTCGCGTTGCAGAAGAACCTGTTCGAGCTCGCGTTTGAGGTGCGCGATGCGGTCGCGCACGAGGCGGCGGTCCTGTTCGAGCTGCGTTTCGCCTTCGCCGCCCATGGCGCCTTTGCCGCGCTGGCGCGACAAGTGCGTCCACGCGCGCGTCAGGCGCGGGAGCGAGTATTCCATGCGGGCGAGCGCGACTTGGAGCACGGCTTCGCGGGTCTGCGCGCGGTCGGCGAAAATTTCCAGGATGACTTCCTGGCGGTCGATGACGGCGAGGCCGGACTCTTCCTCCCAGTTGCGTTGCTGCGCGGGCGAGAGCTCCTTGTCGAAAACGATCAGGTCGCAGCCGTCTTCCTTGGCGAGCGCGATCAACTCGGCGGTCTTGCCGGTGCCGATGAGAAATTTCGGCTGCTCGCCGGCGCGCATGGTGACGAGCACGGTGCGCGAAACGATGATGCCGAGGTTTTCGACGAGCTCCTTGAGTTCACCGAGCAATTCGGCGCCTTCGCCCGCCGTCATGTCGAAGGTTTGGACGCCCACGAGAAGGGCGCGCGTCGTCTTTTTCTGGTCGGTGAGAAAATCTGCCATGTGGGGCAGAGCGTGCGCGGACGGCGGTGGGAGTCAAATGCGCGGGCGTCGGGCGGCGACGCGGGGCGGAGGTCCAGAGCCAGCGGCGGCGACGGACCGCCGCCCTCCAACTGAGGGAAAGCGACGGTTTTGTGTTTGTGTAGGGCGCCGCTTCGTCGGCGCCGCTCACCGATCCCAGAACAGCAGCGAGTGGACGTAATTCGCGCGCTCGTAGGCTTCGGGATTCGCGGTGCTCGCGAGGTTGAGTTGGCCGCGGAGTTCCGAGAGCGAGCGGAAGCGGTGCTCCTCCAGGTAAGACGTGAGGCCGTTGACGAGCGAGCGCAGGTGCTGCGGCCCGTAACGCAAGAGTGCGGAGACGACCTGCACGGTGTCGGCGCCGGCGAGGACGGATTTGATGACGTCGTTCGGCGTGTGCACGCCGCCGGTGACGGCGAGGTCGACCGGCACGCGGCCGCTGAGGATCGCGAGCCAGCGCAGGCGCAGGAGCAGTTCGGACGAGTCGGAGAGCTCGAGCTTCGGGGCGACTTCGCGGAAGCGGACGTTGATGTCGGGCTGATAAAACCGGTTGAAGAGCACGACGCTCTTCACGCCGGCGCGCGCGAGCCGCTCGACGAAGTTGGGCAACGAGGAGAAGAACGGCGAGAGCTTCACCGCGAGCGGCAGGCTGGAGTTCTCGCGCACGGAGGTGACGATCTCGATCATGCGCTCTTCGATGGCCTGGCCCGTCGTTTCTGGATCGGTCGGCAGAAAATAAAGGTTCAGCTCGATCGCGTCGGCGCCGGCTTGTTGCACGCTGCGCGCGAAGTCGACCCAGGTGGTTGGCGTGCGGGCGTTGAGGGAGGCGATGATCGGGATGTCGACGGCGACCTTCGCGCGGTAGATGTGCTCGAGGTATTCGTCGGGCCCGTAGGCGTAGGCGTCGCTGCCTTCGAAGAACGCGGTGGCCTCGTTGAGCGGGTCGGCCTCGGCGAGACGGTTTTCCTGCTTGAGGCGCTCGGACTGGGTGAGGCGCACCTGCTCTTCGAAGAGTGAGGCGAGCACGATCGCCGAGGCCCCGGCATCCTCCAGTTCGCGGATGCACGCCAGGCGGTTGGTGAGCGGCGACGCGCCCGACATGATGGGGTGCTTCAACTGCAACCCAAGGTAGTTCGTCGTGAGATTCATCGGCGCGGGGCAGAGCGGGGGCTCGGGGAAGATGGCAGCCGCGCGAGTATGCCCGCGCTCCCTGCGAGCGACTGCGCCGAGGTTGGCCAACGCTGCGCGCGGTTTGACCGGGTTGACGCACACCGCGGGAGAATTGGTTTGCACGCGCGGCGTCGCCGGCAACGTTGGCCCGGTCTGGCGCGAACTCGTGCGCGACCGGACGCCCGCAACTTCAACCTCCCGTCCTCGGACAACAGGCCTGATCGCCATGCGACACGCACTCCCGTCCTCCTCGCTCCCGCGCCCGCGGGTTTTCCGGTGTCGGAAAACCGCCGAGGCGCCATGAAGAGCGTCCGCGACTTTTCCACCGCCCGCGCCGATGCCCGGCCGATCGTCATGGCGACCGCCTACGACGCGCTCATGGCGCGGCTCGCGGCCGAAGCCGGCATCGATGCGCTCCTCGTGGGCGACAGCGTCGCGATGGTTGTCCACGGCCTGCCGTCGACGGTGCACGCCACGCTCGAGATGATGTGCGCGCACACCGCAGCCGTTCGTCGCGGGGCGCCGGATTTGGTCCTCGTGGCGGATTTGCCGTTCCTTGCGCATCGGCGCGGACGCGCTGTGGCCGTGGAGGCGGCGGGCGCGCTCCTGCAAGCCGGCGCCACGGCGGTGAAGATCGAAGGCGTCGCTGGTCACGAGGAAGTGATCCCGCACCTCGTCGGCAGCGGCATTCCCGTAATGGGGCACCTCGGTTTGACGCCGCAATCGGTGAACCTGATCGGCGGTTATCGCCTGCAAGGGCGCTCCATCGACGAAGCGGAGAAAATCCGCCGCGAGGCCGCGCAACTGGTGGAGTTCGGCGCCTTCGCCGTCGTGCTCGAATGCGTGCCCGCCGAACTGGCGCGCGCCATCACGACCGACCTCGCGGTGCCAACCATCGGCATCGGCGCCGGTGGCGATACGTCGGGCCAAATTCTCGTGCTCACCGACCTGCTCGGACTCGATCCGCAGTTCCGTCCGAAATTCGCGCGGCGCTACCTCGACGGTGCCGGGCTGGTGCGCGATGCGTTGCGCGCCTACGTTGGCGACGTGCGGCGCGCCGGGTTTCCGGCGGCGGAGGAGATTCTCGCATGAAGCCGCGCGTGTTTTATTCGCCGGCGGAGTGGCGCGCCGAGCGCGCGGGCGAGCGGTTCGCGGGTCGCTCGGTCGGCTTCGTGCCGACGATGGGCGCCTTGCACGCCGGTCACCGCGCGTTGCTGGAGCGCGCGCGCGCGGAAAACGAGCGCGTCGTGCTCAGCGTTTTCGTCAACCCGACGCAGTTCAACGATCCGACCGATCTGGCAAAGTATCCGCGCACGCTCGACGAGGACGTGGCGCTCGCGGCCGGTCTCGCGACCGATGTCCTCGTGCCGCCACCGGAGGCGATGTATCCCGACCGCTATCGCTATCGCGTGACGGAGCTCGAGTTCAGTCGCGAACTCGAAGGCGCGCACCGCCCGGGGCATTTCGACGGCGTGCTGACGGTTGTGTTGAAGCTCTTGAACCTCGTGCAGCCGACGCGCGCGTATTTCGGCGAGAAGGACTGGCAGCAGCTGCACCTCGTGCGCGGCATGGTCGAGGCGCTGTTCGTGCCGTGCGAGATCGTGGCGTGTCCCACCGTGCGCGAGGCCGATGGACTCGCGATGAGTTCGCGCAACCGCCGGCTCGCCCCCGCGGACCGCGCGCGCGCGGCGGCGTTTCCGAAATTGCTGCGGGCTGGCACGCCCGAGGCGGCGGAAAGCGCGCTGCGTGGCGCGGGCTTCGAAGTCGACTACGTTGCCGAGCGCGACGGCGTGCGGCTCGGTGCGGTGCACATCGGCGGCGTGAGGCTCATCGACAATGTCCGCGTCTAACCTCCTCGTCATTCTCACCGGCTCGATCGCCGCCGCGAAGGCCTGCGACGTCATCTCGCGGCTCGTGCAGCGCGGGCATCGCGTGCGGTGCGTGGCGACGCCGGCGGCATTGCGCTTCATCGGGTCGGCGACGCTCGAGGGCCTCACCGGCGCCGTGCCGCTCACGGACATGTTCGCGCCGGGCGCGGCGCTCGAGCACATCGAGCTGACGCGGTGGGCCGATGCCGTGCTCGTCTGTCCGGGGACGGCGAACACGATCAACCGCCTCGCCGCGGGACTGGCGGACGATTTGCCCGGGGCGCTGTTTCTCGCGCACGATCGCCGGAAGCCGTGGCTCATTGCGCCCGCGATGAATCCCGCGATGTGGGTGCACCCGGCGACCGAAGCGGCCGTGGAGAAGCTGACGGGTTGGGGCGTGACCTTCGTGCCCGTCGGACAAGGGCGCACGGCGTGCGGCGAAGTGGGCGAAGGGCGCTTGGCCGAACCGCCGGCGATCGTCGCGGCGGTCGAGGGCGCGGTCGCTCGGCCGGAGCGGCGGTTGCGTGTGCTGATCACCAGTGGTGGCACGGCGGAACCGGTCGATGGCGTGCGCGTGCTGACAAACACCAGCACCGGCGCCACGGGCGCGCTGCTCGCGGAGCATTTTGTGCGCTGCGGCCATGTGGTGACGTTGTTGCGCGCGCGCAGTGCCGAGCGGCCGGAAGTGGCGTGTCGCGAGGAAACGTTTTTCACCTTCGCCGATCTCGATGCCGCGCTCACGCGTCTGCTCGCGGCGGAGCCGTTCGACGCGGTGATCCATGCGGCGGCGGTCAGCGATTACGGGGTTGAATTCGTCGACGCGACCGGGCGGGCGCAGCCGGCCGGCGCCGGCAAGCTCGACACCGACGCGCCGCCGTTGCTGCGCCTGCGACCTCACCCGAAGCTGCTCGACACGCTGCGCGACCGCGCGGTCAAGCCGCTCCGCGTCGTCGCATTCAAACTCACGTGTGGTGCCCAAGCCAGCGAGGCGAGCCTGGCAGTGCGGGCGATCTTTGCCCGCTCCCACGCTGACGCCGTGGTGCACAACGACCTCACCGCGCGCGGCGCGGCCGAGGGGGATTTTCCGGCGTCGCTGCACTTGCCGGACGGTGTCGTTCGCGCCTGCGCGACGCGGAGCGAGCTTGCGGTCGCACTCGAGTCCTGGCTCGCCAGCGTATCGCCACAGTGTCCGCAGCAGCCCGGTCCAATCGTCCAGCGCGCAGCGCCTCGGCCAATTTCAAAATCCAAAATCGAGAATCCCGATGCTCCTCTGTCTTGATGTCGGCAATACCCAGATCCATGGCGGCGTCTTTGCGGACGACACGTTGAAGTGCCAGTTCCGGAAGTCCACGCATCCGCTCGGCTCGTCGGACGAACTCGGTGTATTCTTCCTCGCGGTGTTGCGGGAGAACGGGGTCGACCCGGAGGCCGTCACGCAGGTGGCGGTCTGCTCGGTCGTGCCGCCGGCGGCTTATCCGTTGCGCGGGGCGAGCGTGAAATATTTCCGGGTCGAGCCTTTCGTGCTGCAGGCGGGGGTGAAGACCGGCCTGAAGATTCGCTATCGGAATCCCGCCGAGGTTGGCGCCGATCGCGTGGCGAATGCGATCGCCGCGACGCAGCGGAATCCGGGTCGTAACGTGATCGTGGTTGATTGCGGCACGGCGACGACGTTCGACGTCGTGACGTCCGCGGGGGACTACCTCGGCGGGGCGATCATGCCGGGAGTGGGGCTTTCCGCGGAGACGCTGTCGACGCGCACAGCCAAGCTGCCCGCGGTGGAAATTCACCGGCCGGAATCGGTTCTGGGCCGGACCTCGGTGGAGAGCATCCAGTCCGGGCTTTATCACGGACACGTGGGTGCGGTGCGGAACCTCATTGGCGAGCTGACCGTCGAAGCCTTCGCGGGCGAGCGACCGCTCGTGGTCGGGACGGGCGGCTTCGCGCGGATGTTCGAAGCGGAGGGGATCTTTGACGAGATCGTGCCGGAGCTCGTGCTGCTGGGTCTGCGGCAGGCAGTCCGGCTCAACGCGGAAGCGAAGTGATTTTGCCATGCGCCTGACCTTGCTGAAATCGAAGCTCCACCGTGCGCGGGTGACCGCGGCTGATTTGAACTACGAGGGTTCGATCGCGATCGCACCGGAGCTGCGACGCGCCGCGGGCTTTCTGCTGCACGAGCGCGTAGAGATTTACAACGTGACCAACGGCCAGCGCTTCGCGACCTACGTCATCGGTGGCACGCAACGCGGCGAGATCATGGTGAACGGCGCGGCGGCGCGCCTGGTGCAGCCGGGCGACGAGGTGATCATCGCCGCGTATGCCGAGTTCGAGCCGGCGGAAGCGGAGGCGCACGTTCCGACGGTGGTGTTGCTCGACGCCCAAAACCGGCCGAAGGAAAGGTAGGGCGGCGAGTCCCTTCGCCGCCGGTCCCGGCGCGGAGCGGAGTCCGCGCCCTAACGCAGAATGTCCCGCTTTGTGACGCGGACGCGGCACTTTGTGGCACAGCGGCGGTGTCGTGCGGGTGGCGTTTCCCTCGGGGACGACTATCTTTTCGTTGGAACACCCCCTGCGAAGGAGAACGTATCATGGACCCGCAAAAGATGACCGTCATGTCGCGCCAAGCCGTGCAGGAGGCGCAGAACGAGGCGCGCCGCCGCTCGCACAACGAGGTCGACACCTGGCACCTGCTCGTGGCGCTACTCGCGCAGGAGGGCGGCATCGTGCCCGCGCTCGTCGAGAAGCTCGGCTTGACGGTCAGCGCCATGCAGCTCGCCGCCGAGCGGGAGCTGGAGCGCGTGCCCAAAGTCAGTGGCGCGGTTGACGTCTCGAAGATCTACGTGACCCAGGCGCTGAACGAGGTGCTGGCGCGTGCAGAGGAAGAACGCGACGCGCTCAAGGACGAATTCATGAGCGTGGAGCACCTGTTCCTCGCGCTCATGCACGTCGGCAAGCCGGCGGGGTTGAAGAAATACTTCGAGAGCTTCGATCTCTCGCGCCCGCGTGTGCTCAAGGAGCTCGCGGCGATGCGCGGCAACCAGCGCGTGACGTCCGACAATCCGGAGTCGACCTACAACGCCCTCGAAAAATACGGCGTCGATCTCGTGGCGCAGGCGCGCAAGGGCAAGCTCGACCCGGTGATCGGTCGTGATGCGGAGATCCGCCGCGCGATCCGCATCCTTTCGCGCAAGACGAAGAACAATCCCGTGCTCATCGGCGAGCCCGGCGTCGGCAAGACCGCGATCGTCGAAGGCCTCGCACAGCGGATCCTGCGCGGCGACGTGCCGGAGGGGTTGAAGGACAAGACCGTCTTCGCCCTTGATATGGGCGCGCTGATCGCAGGCGCGAAATACCGCGGCGAGTTCGAGGAACGTCTCAAGGCCGTGCTCAACGAGGTGAAGCAGGCCGAGGGCCGCATCGTGCTCTTCATCGACGAGCTCCACAACATCGTCGGCGCCGGCAAAACGGACGGGGCGATGGACGCCGGCAACCTGCTCAAGCCGATGCTCGCGCGCGGCGAGTTGCACTGCATCGGCGCGACCACGCTCGACGAATACCGCAAATACATCGAAAAGGACCCGGCGCTCGAGCGGCGCTTCCAGCCGATCCTGGTCGAGGAGCCGACCGTCGAGGACGCCATCTCGATCCTGCGCGGCCTGCGCGAGCGTTTCGAACTGCACCACGGTGTGCGCATCCAGGACAACGCTCTGGTCTCCGCCGCCGTGCTCTCGCACCGCTACATTTCCGACCGCTTCCTGCCCGACAAAGCCATCGACCTCGTCGACGAGGCGTGTGCGATGATCCGCACCGAGATCGATTCGTTGCCGACCGAGTTGGATGAGCTCCAGCGTCGCGTGATGCAGCTCGAGATCGAGGAGACCGCGCTGCAGAAGGAAAAAGACGACGCTTCCAAACGCCGCCTCGAGGCACTGCGCAAAGAACTCGCGGATGTGAAGGAAAAGGCCACGGCGCTCCGCGCCACCTGGCAAAAGGAAAAGGAGTCGCTCGGCCGTGTGCAGAAGGTCCGCGAGGAACTCGAAGCCGCGCGCCTCGAAATGGCGAAAGCCGAGCGCGCCTACGATCTGAACAAGATCGCCGAGCTGAAGCACGGTCGCATCCCGCAGCTCGAGAAGGAACTGGCGAAGGCCGAGAAGTCGCCGACCGCGAAGACTTCGCTCGTGAAGGAGGAGGTTTCCGCCGAGGAGATCGCCGAGATCATCTCGAAGTGGACGCACATCCCGGTGACGAAACTCATGGAAGGCGAGAAGGAGAAGTTGCTCCGGCTCGAAGACGAGCTGCACAAGCGCGTCATCGGCCAGGACGAGGGCGTGCGTCTCGTCAGCGAGGCGATCCTGCGCGCGCGCGCGGGCATCAAGGACCCGCGCCGTCCGATCGGCAGCTTCCTGTTCCTCGGCCCGACGGGCGTCGGCAAGACGGAGCTCGCGAAGACGCTCGCCGAGCAGCTCTTCGATTCAGAAGCCAATCTCATCCGCCTCGACATGTCCGAATACATGGAGAAGCACAGCGTCGCGCGCATGATCGGCGCGCCTCCCGGCTATGTCGGCTACGACGAGGGCGGTCAGCTCACCGAGGCCGTGCGGCGCAAGCCGTATGCCGTCGTGCTCTTCGATGAGGTGGAGAAGGCGCACCCGGACGTGTTCAACGTGCTGCTCCAGGTGCTCGACGACGGACGCATCACCGACTCGCAGGGCCGCACCGTGGATTTCAAGAACACGGTGATCATCATGACCTCGAACATCGGCAGTCGCCACCTGCTCGAGGGCGTCGAAGGCAACGAGATTAAAGAAAGCGTGCGCGAGAGCGTCATGGCCGACTTGCGCCAGTCGTTCCGGCCGGAGTTCCTCAACCGCATCGACGAGACGATCCTCTTCAAGCCGCTCGCGCTCGAGGAGATCGAGCGCATCGTCGACCTGCTCATTGCCGACATCAACAAGCGCCTCGTCGAGCGTCGCGTCACGGTGGCGCTCGATCCGAAGGCGAAGGTCTGGGTGGCCGAGAAAGGTTACGATCCGGTCTTCGGCGCGCGTCCGCTGAAGCGTTTCCTCCAGCGCCACCTCGAGACGCGGCTCGCGCGCGGGCTGATCGCGGGCGAAGTCGAGGAGGGCGCCAAGGTAACGTTCAAGGTGAAGGGCGAAGAGCTGGTGCTCGCTTAGCGGGCGACCGTGACCGAGCGGGCTCGGCGGCAGGCCAGCTCGGTCGCGGGTGAGCGCTCGCGCGGCGCCGAAGGGCGAGACGCTGCAGCGCTAATGCCGCTATTGCATTCCGCTTCTGACCGGTGTGCGACGCGGAGGGCCGATTGCTATTTCGCCGAAATGCGAAATAGACGGAGGCATGAAAGTTCGGTCCAGTTCGCGGGAAATCGCCCGACGGGCGGAAGTGTTCAAGGCGCTCGGCCATCCTGATCGCCTGCGGATCGTCGACGAGTTGGAGGACGGCGAGCGTTGCGTGTGCGAACTCGTCGAGGCGGTGGGGTCGGGATGGTCGACGGTGTCGCGTCACCTCTCGGTCTTGCGGGATGCGGGCGTGGTGGCGGACGAGAAGCGCGGGTTGCAGGTCTTTTATCGGATTGCGCTGCCGTGCGTGTCCAACCTGCGGCTCTGCCTCGATGCCGCCCATCGTGGTGAGGCGGTGGAAGTGCGCCGGAGTTGCGCTTGCAAGGAGTGAGGCGGTGAACGCGCGCAAGGAGTGGCTTTGGCTCGCGGGCATGGCGGTGGTGTTCGCCGGGTTCTATTTCGTGCCGTTCGCTCATCCTCGCGTGGACGGGGCGCTGCGCGAGGCGTTCGCGCTCACACAGTGGTATGCGCAGGAGCACGTGATCTTGTGCCTGCTCCCGGCATTCTGGATCGCGGGCGCGATCGGCGCGTTCGTGTCGCAGCAGTCGGTGATGCGGTATTTCGGGCCGAACGCGCCGAAGCTCGCCAGTTACGGCGTGGCGTCGGTGTCCGGCACGATCCTCGCGGTGTGCTCGTGCACGGTGTTGCCGCTCTTCTCGGGCATCTTCCGGATGGGGGCGGGGCTGGGACCTGCGACGGCGTTTCTCTACTCGGGCCCGGCGATCAACGCGCTGGCGATCATTCTCACGGCGAAGGTGCTCGGCCTGCAGCTCGGGCTGGCGCGAGCGATCGGAGCGGTCGCGTTCTCACTCGTGATCGGCGGGCTGATGCACTGGTTTTTCCGGCACGAAGAGCGTGCGAAGGCGATCAAGCTGGCCGAGCTGCCCGCGCCGCCGGCGACGCGGCCGCTCTGGCAGACGGCGGTATTTTTCGGGTTGATGGTCGCGGTGCTCGTCCTCGCCAACTGGAGCGGCGCGGAGCGCGAGCGCGGCTTTTTCGCAGCGGTGTTGGCGGTGAAGTGGGAACTCACCAGCGCGGCGGCCCTGGCGCTGGCGGTGGTGGCTTGGCGTTGGTTCAAGCTTCCGGCGTTGAAGCTAGGCGTCACGGTTGCGGCGACTGTGATCGTGGCCCTGACGACGCCGGCGCATCCGCAGTTGGCGGTGCTCGTGGCGGTCGCGGGACTCGCGTGGGCGACCGCCGGACAGGAAGGCGAGGCCGGCGAGTGGTTCAGTCAGTCGTGGGAGAACGCGAAGCAGATCTTTCCCCTGCTCATCGGCGGTGTGTTGGTGGCGGGCTTGCTGCTTGGCCGGCCGGGACATGCGGGTCTGATTCCGAGCGAGTGGATCGCGCATGCGGTGGGCGGGAATTCGTTGGGCGCGAATCTGTTTTCCGCGGTGGCCGGGGCGCTGATGTATTTCGCGACGCTCACCGAGATTCCGGTCCTGCAGGGGCTGATCGGCAGCGGGATGGGGCAGGGGCCGGCGCTCACCCTGCTGCTGGCCGGTCCGGCGCTTAGCCTGCCGAGCATGGTCGTGATCAACTCAATCCTCGGCCCGAAGAAGACCGTCGCCTATGTCGGGCTGGTCGTCGGTCTCTCGACGCTGGTCGGCTGGGGCTACGGCGCGCTGGCCTGATCGATTTTCGTCATGAAAAAAATCCAAGTGCTCGGAACGGGTTGCCGGAAGTGCAGCCTGCTTGCTGAAACCGCGGAGGGCGCCGCCCGGACGCTCGGCCTCGAATACACCCTCGAGAAGGTCACGGATCTGAACCAGATCGCGTCGTTCGGCGTGATGTTCACACCCGCGCTCGTGGTTGATGGTGTCGTTAAGGTCGCCGGCAAGGTGCCGTCGCTCGACGAGACGAAGAAGCTGCTCGGTTAAAAATCCCGTGGCGCCATGAATACCACTTCGACCAACTGTTCCGGCCAATGCCGCGAGAATGCCGGTCTGCCGGCGCTCGTTTATCCCTGCTCTGGTGCCGCGGATGTCGGCGAGATCGCCGATCACGCCGCGCGGCGACTCAGCGCCGATGAAACTGCACGGATGTCGTGCCTCGCCGGCGTGGCGGCGCGCGTGAGCGGCTTGGTGGCAAGCGCCGCGGCTGCGCCCGCGTTGCTCGCGATCGACGGCTGTCCGCACGACTGCGCGCGCAAGACGCTCGCGGCGGCGGGCTTCACCGTGATCAAGCACGTGCGTGTGACTGATCTCGGTTTTCGAAAAGGCCACTCGCCCGCCGATGCCGCCGCGGTCGATCGCGTCGTGCACGCGGCAGCGCTGGCACTCAAGTCCTGATCCCGCTTTCCCGCTCTTTTTCCGCCGATGAAAATCAACGCCCCGTTCTGTTTGCTCTCGCTGTCCCTCTTTGGCGCCGCCGTGGCGATAGCCGCGTTGCGTGCCGCTGATGCGCCGCCGGCGTTGCCGCGGCTGGTCGATCTGGGCGCGGGAAAATGCGTTCCGTGCCAGCAGATGAAACCGATCCTCGAGGAGTTGAAGCGCGACTACGCGGATCAGTTTGAAACGGTGTTCATCGACGTGTGGGAGAAGCGCGACGAAGGGAAGAAATACGGCATCCGCCTGATTCCGACGCAGATTTTCTACGACGCGACGGGCAAAGAGCGTTTTCGGCACGAGGGCTTCCTGGCGAAAAAGGAGATTTTGGCGAAGTGGCGGGAGTTGGGCGTCGCCGTGCACGATCCCGCGGTGGCGACGGAGAAGCGCTGACGTGGACGAGTTGTTCATCTCGCTCAGCGAGGCCATGAGCGGTGCGCCGGCGGTGGCGCTGGCAGCGGCGTTTGCGTGGGGGGTGTTGAGCATCGTGCTCAGCCCGTGTCACCTCGCGAGCATCCCGCTCATCGTCGGATTCCTGCAAAGTGGCGGACGCGTCACGCCGGCGCGCGCCGCGGGTTTGTCGACGCTGTTTGCGCTCGGCATCCTCGGCTCGATTGCGCTGATTGGCGCGGTCACGGCCGCAGCCGGGCGCATGCTGGGCGATCTCGGACCGTGGGGAAATTACGCGGTGGCCGCGGTGTTCTTCGTGTTCGGGCTGCACCTGCTCGATGTGCTGTCGTTGCCCGAGGGGTGGAAACCGGCGGCGACGCAACCGCGCCGGGGAGCGTGGGGCGCGCTGATTTTCGGGCTCGTGTTCGGCGTCGCGCTCGGGCCGTGCACGTTCGGATTCATGGCGCCGGTGCTGGGCGTGACGTTCGCGCTGGCGGGCAGCCAGCCGATCTTCGGTTACGGCGTGCTGGTGCTGTTTGGGCTCGGGCACTGCGCGGTCATCGGGCTCGCGGGTGTCGCGAGTTCCTGGGTGCAGCGTTGGCTGGCGTGGCAGGGCGAAGGTTCGGGCGCGCGCTGGGTGCGGCGCGGTTGCGGAGTGATCGTATGTCTCGCGGGCGCCTATTTGATTTTTCAGGCGTGACGGGCGTGGAGAGCCACTGCCGTAACAGATGAATGTTTCGGTTGCCGTTCGGTGGACGAGCGCGGCGTGTTGGCGGCGCACTCCGTCGTCGCGAGATCTACGCGGCGGCGTTGTAGTAGCGCCGCTTGAACCAGAACGCGACGTGCACGAGTCCGATGAGCGCCGGCACCTCGATGAGCGGCCCTACCACCGCGGCGAAGGCGACGCCGGACTTCAGACCGAAGACGGCGATCGCGACGGCGATCGCCAGTTCGAAGTTGTTGCCCGCGGACGTGAACGCGAGCGAGGCGGACCGCGGGTAATCCGCGCCGAGACGCTGCGCCATGACGAAGCTCACGAAGAACATCGCGACGAAGTAGAGTCCCAGCGGCAGCGCGATGCGCAACACGTCGAGCGGAAGGCGCACGATCGCATCGCCCTTGAACGCGAACATGATCACGATGGTGAACAGCAACGCGCCCAGCGTGAGCGGGGAGATGCGGGGGATGAACTTCGTTTCATACCATTCCTCGCCCTTGAGCGGGATCAGGATGGCGCGGCTGAGGACACCCGCAGCGAACGGGATGCCGAGGTAGATCATCACGCTCCAGAAAATGTCGCTCATGGCCACGTGCACGACCGTGCCTTCCAGGCCGAACCACGGCGGCAGCACGGTGATGAACACCCAGGCGTAGACGCTGTAGAAGAGGATTTGCGCGACGCTGTTGAGCGCCACGAGGCCGGCGGCGAATTCGCGGCTGCCGTGTGCGAGTTCGTTCCAGACGAGCACCATCGCGATGCAACGGGCGATGCCGACCAGAATCAGGCCGACCATGTAGTCCGGGTGATCGCGCAGCAGCAGGATAGCGAGGAGAAACATGAGCACGGGGCCGACGATCCAGTTCTGGATCAGCGAGAGCGTCAGGATGCGCGTGTTCGAAAACACCTTCGGCAGCTGTCCGTAGCGCACCTTCGCGAGGGGCGGATACATCATCAGGATGAGGCCGATGGCGATGGGCAGGTTGGTCGTGCCGACGGTCAGCGGCGCGAAGAACGCCTCGGGATCAGTCAGCACGAAATGCCCGAGGGCGACGCCGAGACCCATTGCGGCGAAGATCCAGAGCGTCAGGTAGCGATCGAGGAAGGAAAGGTTTTTGGCAACGGATTCGGACATGAGAAACTCCGGGAAGAACAAACGGTGCGTGGCGAGAGATTAACTGCGACGCGCCTTCAGTTGGTCGCGCCGACCCTCGGCGTAGGCGGTGAACGTGCGGCGAATCTCGTTTCGGACGCGGCGGAAAACGGCGAGTTTTTCCTCCTCGGTGCCCTCGGCGTGCGCGGGGTCCTCGAACGGCCAGTGGTGGCGGTTCACTTGTCCCGGAAACACGGGGCAGGCTTGGTCCGCGTGGCCGCACACGGTGATCACGGTCTCGACCGGCTGCGCCATGAAATCGAGCATTGACTTCGAGGTGTGGTGCGAGATGTCGATCTGGATTTCCTGCATCACGCGGATCGCGAGCGGATGCACGTAGCCGGCGGGTTTGGACCCGGCGCTGGCGACCTCGAGGATGTCGCCCGCCACCGCGCGCAGGATGCCTTCGGCGAGGTGGCTGCGGCAGGAATTGCCGGTGCAGAGGATGAGGACCGTTGGTTTGGAGTCAGGCATGGGATTCATTTGGCGGCGCAGCCGCACGGTTCGATTTCGGGGGCGAGCTTCTTGAGGCGGGCGAGATCCTGGCGGAAGACGGCTTCGTCCGCGGCGCAGTCTTGGAGGCAGGCGAGGTTGGCCGCGAGTTCGCGCGACGGTTCTTGCGGCAGGGAATAAACCATCCAGTTGCCGCGTCGCTCGGCTTCCACGAGGCCGCGCTCGCGCAGGTAGGCGAGGTGCTTGGAGATTTTCACCTGCGGCTCGCGCAGGACCGACTGGAAGTGGCAGACGCAAAGCGGGCCTTGCGCGAGCAGGTGGAGGAGGCGCAGACGCGTGCGGTCGCAGAGGCACTCGTAGATTCGGATCAGCTCCATGCCGGATTCGCATACCGACACAGGAATATTCCGCAAGAGGAATGTTGTGCGCCGACCTCGTCGGCCGGCGAGGTCACTGTGCGTTTGTCTTCCCGCTCGCGGCGTCTAGCCTCGGCTGCGCATGAAGAAGCCGAGCACGTTGGCGCTGATGATCGCGGCGATGGCGACCGCGTGGGGAACGGAGCCGTTTTATGTCGGAGCGGATCTGTCGGCGCTGCCGATCTACGAGCAGCGCGGGGCGACGTTCATGAAAAACGGGCGCGCGCAGGATGCGCTCTCGCTCTTCCGCGCCGAGGGGATGAACGGCGTGCGCTTGCGGCTGTTCGTGAACCCCAAGCCGGAAGGCATCGTCGACAACTCGCTCGACTACACGGTGGCGCTCGCGCGTCGCGTGAAGGCGGCGGGCGCGGCGTTCATGCTCGATCTGCATTACTCGGACACGTGGGCGGACCCACAGAAGCAGTTCAAGCCGGCGGCGTGGGAGAAGCTGCCGTTCGATGAACTCGTCGCGGCGGTCGGCGCTTACACGCGCGATGTGTTGGCGCGGTTCGAGCGCGAGGGCCTGCGGCCGGAGTTCGTGCAGATCGGCAACGAGATCACGAATGGCACGCTCTGGCCCGATGGGCAGGTGAAGTTTGGCGCGCCGTCCGAGGAGGATGCGGCGGCGTGGGCGAAGCTCGCGCGGTTGTTGCGCGTAGGCATCGACGTGGTGCCGCGCGGAGCGGGGCGGCCGAAAATCGTCCTGCACATCGAGAGCGGCGGAAATCGCGAGAAAACGCTCTGGTGGTTCCGGCACGCGCGCAAGGCCGGGCTTGATTACGATATCGTCGGGTTGAGCTATTATCCGGACTGGCATGGCGGGCTGGCAAATTACCGCCGGACGCTCGCGGCGCTCGCGGAGGAGTTCAACAAGCCGATCATGGTCGTGGAGGCAGGTTATCCGTGGAAGACGGCGAAGAAATGGACGGAGAAAGCCAACATGGATTGGCCGCTCACCGCGGAAGGTCAGGCGCAGTTTCTGCGCGACGTCGTGCAGGCGGTGCGCGAGATCCCGCAGGGGCTCGGGCGCGGCGTGTGGTATTGGCATCCGGAGTCGATTCAGCTGCCGGGACGCTATGCGTGGGAAGGCGGCACGTGCGCGCTCTTTGATGAGCGTGGTGAACTGCTGCCGGGCGCGAGGGCCCTATTCGGCACCGCGGCCAGGCGGCACTAGTGCGGGCGATTTCGCCGCCGGGCAAGTGCCGGATTGAAATCGCGGCGTGCGTTCTTTTGTCTGCCGGGCGTGTTTCTCGTGCGGAGAGTTGTCTGGCTGGTGCTTTTCTTGTGCGTGTCCGGCGTGGCGCGGGCAGACAGCGCGGCGGCACCGACGCCGAAGCGGGTCGGCATGCTGGACGACAATTACCCGTTTTCGTTTCGCGCTTCGGACGGCGCACTGCAGGGTTTCGCGGTTGAGCTGACGCAAGCGATCGAGACCGTGATGGGACTCCGCTTCGAGCGCGTGACCGGGCCGACGCGGGAGGTGCACGCCAAGTTTGGCGCACGTGAACTCGACGTCATGCAGTCCTACGCGCATTTCCCGGAGCGCGAGCGCAGCTTCGATTTCTCCGTGCCCTACCTGACGTTGAGCGGTGCGCTGGTCGTGCGGGAGGGCGAGAAGAGCATCCGTTCTCTGGAGGATTGTCGGGGGCGGCGCGTGGCGGTGCATCGCGGCAGTTTGGGCGAGACGGTCTTGCGACGCGCGCAGCTGGCGGATTCGATCTACATTGTCGATTCGGTGGAGAAGAGTCTGCTCGCGGTGGCGCATGGCCAGGCGGACGCGACGCTGGTGAGTCGGTTGAGCGGGCTCGCGCTGGCGCACCATCTGGGCCTCAAGAACCTGGAGGTGGTCGAAGGCGACGTGCCGGGCTATGAGGTGCGGTATTGCTATGCGGTGCAGACGGGGGATCGCGAGCTGCTCGCGAAGATCAACGAGGGGCTCGCCATTCTCGTGCGCACCGGCCGGTTCAATCACATTTATCAAAAGTGGTTCGGTCACCTGGAGCCGATGGGCTACACGGCGCTGGAGGTGATGATGGCGGTCGCGATCGGGCTCGTCGTGGCGCTGCTCGTGACCTTGTGGGCCATGTGGCGGCTGCGCCGGATGCAGGCGCGACTCGTCCGCCAATCAGAGGAAATTCGGGCGGTGTTCGACGGTGCGCACGATGGCTTGTTGGTGCTGGAGCGCGACGAGGCGGATGATTACCGCGTGCGGCGCATCAACGCGGCGGGCGTGCGCCTGCTCGGTTTCGCCGCACCGCCGGCGGAGGGGGCCCGGCTCACCGCCTTGTTGGGCGCGGAGAAATCCTTGCTGGCGCGTCTCATTTCCGGCGTCCGGCTGCAGCGGACGCACAGTTTCGAATACGAGAAGGCAGCGGGAGGCTGGTGGCGGGTCACGATCGGTCCGTTGGGGAAAGCGGTGCTGATGTCGCTGAGCGACATCACCGAATCGGTTCGCGCGCGCGAGCAGTTGAAGCAGCAGGATCAACGGCTGATGCAGGCGCAGAAACTCGAGGCGATCGGCACGCTGGCGGGTGGCATCGCGCACGACTTCAACAATGTCCTGACCGCCATCCTCGGCCACACGGAGCTGTGCCTGCTTTCGCTCCCGCCCGAGCGGCCGGAGGCGGACTCGTTGGAGCACGTGATGCGGGCGGGCCGGCGCGCGCGTCAGCTCGTGCAGCAAATTCTGGCCTTCTCGCGACGCGTGGAATCGTCCCGGCAGGCGGTGCCCGTGATGCCGTTGCTGCAGGAGACCACGGAACTGCTCCGGGTCATGGGGCGCGGAGCGGTGGCGTTCGAGCTGCGTGCCAACGGAGAAATTCCGCCGATCCTCGCCGACGCGGCGCAGGCGCACCAGGTGTTCATGAACATCGGCACGAATGCCGTGCAAGCGTTGCGCGGGGTGAGCGGCCAGGTGGTTTTTTCGGTCGAGACGGTCGAGATGAACGAGCAGAGTGGTCCGCGGCCCGCCGAACTGGCGCCCGGTCGCTATGTGCGCATCGGGATACAAGACAACGGGCCGGGCATGGCGCCCGACGTGCAGGCGCGCATCTTCGAGCCGTTCTTCACCACGAAGGCCCCGGGCGAGGGCACGGGACTGGGCTTGTCGGTCGTGCACGGCATCGTGCGACAGCATGGCGGCGCAGTTACCGTCTACAGCCAACCGGGCCGCGGCACGCTCTTTCACGTGTATCTGCCCGCCGCCACGGGTGAGACCCGGGAGAGTTCGGCGGCACCCTTCGAACTGCCGCGTGGTCGCGGACAGGAAATCCTGCTCGTCGACGACGACTCGGCCGTGCTGAACACCGCCCGCGAGATGCTGCTGCAACTCGGCTATCGACCCTGTGCGTTTGAACGGGCCGAGACGGCATGGACGGAATTCTCCGCTCGGCCCACGGCGTTTGCGGCGGTTTTCACCGACATGACCATGCCGGGCATGAATGGGCTGCAGCTGACCTCGCGCATCAAGGCGCTCCAGCCCGCGCAGCCGGTGCTGGTGGCGAGCGGGCTCTTCACCGAAGCGGAGGAGCAGGAGGCGAAGAAACTGAACGTGGTCCGACTCGTGCCGAAGCCCTTTTCGGTGGCGAATGTCGCCCGTGCCGTCGCCGAGTGCGTGGCGAAGCACGGGTGACCGCCGTGTGACGCGACGGAAGCGGAGCAGGGACGTTTCCCCGCGATCGGAACCGTCGTGGTCCGCGTATCAGGCGGCGGCGCGGAGGATCTGCTCGACCTTCGCCGGCGTGATCAGCCCGCGATCGCCGAACGCCGACAGGCCGCGAGCGGCGAGGCGGCGCGCCACCTCGGCGGCGGTCGCGACGGGCACATCGTAGTCGGCGAGGCGCGTCTTGATGCCGATCGACTCGTAGAAGGCGCGGGTCTTTTCAATCGCGGCGTCGATGCGCGCGTCTTCGCTGCCGTCGCGCAAATCCCAAACGCGCTCGGCGTATTGAAGCAGCTTGGCGCGCTTGGCCGTGCGCTCGACTTGGAGCAGCGACGGCAGCACGACCGCCAGCGTGCGCGCGTGGTCGATGCCGTGGAGCGCGGTGAGCTCGTGGCCGATGATGTGCGTGGCCCAGTCCTGCGGCACGCCGACCGAGATCCAGCCGTTGAGCGCGGTCGTGGCGGCCCAGACAAAGTTCGCGCGCGTGTCGTAGTCGGTCGGATGGGCGAGCGTCTTCGGGCCGATCTCGACCAGCGTGCGCAGGATGCCCTCGGCAAAACGGTCCTGCACGGCGGCGTGCGCGGGGAAGGTGAGGTATTGTTCGATGACGTGGCAGAAGGCGTCGCCGATGCCGTTGGCGACCTGGCGCGCGGGCAGCGAGAAGGTCGTTTCCGGATCGAGCACCGAGAAGCGGGGGAAGACGTGGGGCGAGATGAACGCGAGCTTCTCCTTGATGGCGCGGCGCGACACGACCGACGCGCCATTGGCCTCGGAGCCGGTGGCGGGCAGCGTGAGCACGGCGCCGATGGGCAGCGCGGCGGTGACGCGTGCGGCGCGCTCCGTCAGAATCGTCCACGGGTCATGCGGGTAGAGTGCGGCGGCCGCGACGAACTTGGCGCCGTCCACGACGGAGCCGCCGCCGACCGGGAGAATCCAGTCGAGTTTCCCGGCCTTCACGATTTCCACGGCGCGCATCAGCGTGTCGTAGTCGGGGTTGGCTTCGACGCCCCAGAATTCCTTCACCGTGCGGGCCCCGAGCGCCTGCATCACCTGCGCATAAACGCCGTTTTCCTTGATGCTGCCGCCGCCGGCGAGCAGGAGGACGCGGGCCTGGGCGGGTAGCTCGGTGGCGAGCGAAGCGATCTGGCCGCGGCCAAAGAGGATGCGAGTGGGATTCTGAAACACGAAATTTTCCATGGCGCGGAGCTTAGGTGCGAAGTGTGCCTGAGGCAAACGGCGATCTCGCCAACGAGCCGGCGTCGACTCGCGGCAGGGGAGATTTCCCGAGGGTGGTGAGCGGGCAAGGTTGCCCCTTGAATGTGCCGGCCCGCTCCGCTGAATTGTGGCATGCAGAGTGCGACCGACGACAGTTCTGGTTTGAGTGCGGGCGAAGTGAAGCGCCGCCATATCGTGGTGAAGGCGGTGCTGGTCGGTGTCGTTGCGGGCGGGCTGGCTTCGGCGTTCCGCGTGGCGCTCGAGCACGCGGAGCATTGGCGTGTCGCGGCGATCGCACGCGCGGGTGGGTGGGGATTGCCCGTGGCGATCGCCCTCGGCGTTGTCGCGGGCGGGCTGGGCGTGTGGTTGGTGCGGCGGTTTGCGCCGCATGCGTCCGGCAGCGGTATTCCGCAGCTGAAATCGATCCTGCTGCGCGAGTCGGAGCCGGAGTGGCGGCGGTTGCTGCCGGTGAAGTTTCTCGGTGGATTGCTGACGACCGGTGGTGGCTTTGCGCTCGGGCGCGAGGGCCCGACGGTGCAGATGGGGAGTGGGGTCGGGCACATGGTTTCGGAATTGTTCCGTGTGCGCGAGGGCGAGGGCGAGCGGCGTGCGTTGATGAGCGCGGGGGCGGGTGCGGGGCTCGGTGCGGCCTTCAATGCGCCGTTATCCGGAGTGGTTTTCGTGTTGGAGGAACTGCACGGCAACTTCACGCCGGTGATGTTCGTGGCGGCGTTCCTGGCGTCGGTGTCGGGTGACGTGGTCGCGCGGCTGCTGACGAACGAACTGCCCGTGTTTCACTTGAGCGGAATGGTGGCGCCCGGTGTGGCGACGGTGCCTTGGGCGGCGTTGCTGGGCGTGCTGGCGGGAGGCGTGGGCGTGCTTTTCAACCGCGTGCTGTTGCTGACGCTCGATTTCCGCGAACGCGCCGTGCGGTGGCCGGCGTGGGCGTTGGGTGGCTCGGTGGGTGCGATCGTTGGCGTGGTGGGATGGCTGGCGCCGGGTTTGGCGGGCTCCGGCGGCGGTCTGGTGCAGTCGGCGCTCGCGGGGCAGATCGCGTTGGGCGTGCTGCCGTTGTTCATGGTCGCGCGGTTTTGCCTCACGATGGTGAGTTACAGCTCCGGCGCGGCGGGCGGCATTTTCGCGCCCCTGCTCGGACTCGGTGCGCTCGGCGGGCTGCTCTTTGGCGCGGGAGTCCACGCGGTGATCCCGGGTGGAGCGGCCGGGCTGACGCCGGCGGTGTATTGCGTGCTCGGCATGGGCGCGATGTTCACGGCGATCGTGCGCGCGCCGCTGACGGGGATCGTGCTGATGATCGAGCTGACCGGCGTCTACGGCTTCATGCTGCCGCTGCTCGTGGCCTGTCTGACGGCCTACGGCGTCGCCGAGGCGCTCGGCAACACGCCGATTTACGAAGCGCTACGTCTGCGCAGCCGGCAAATACCGGCGCGGGCGACGTGAAGCTTATCGCTTGCGCCCGATCGGACCGAGATGGGTGAGGTGGAAACCGGCGGGGGATTTCAGCCCGTAACCGAGTGCACGATCGAAGCCGATGTGGGCACAGCCGATCAGGCCGGCCCCGAGGAGTTGCGGCTGCGGCGCACCGCCGGGAGTTACCAGCCACGCTGAACCGAGCACGAGAACTGGCGAGGCGTAGCAGTGCGCGAGGTTGTAGCACCACGCGCCGACGCGCGGTCCGGCGAGATAACCGAGCATCGTGAGATCGGGCGCCAGGAACAGGACGCCAAACCAAAACCACGACAGGCCGAAATGCCGGTAGACCAGCGTGGCCAGCAGCAACACGATCAACCCTTCGAGACGGAGCCAGCGGCGAGCGAACGAGGAGTCCATGCGTGCAGCCCAGCACGGTTGCGGCGCGGCGTCAGGGATGAATCAGGCCGTGGCGCCGCAGCACTTCTTGTATTTCTTGCCGCTGCCGCACGGGCAGGGGTCGTTGCGTCCGACTTTGGGCTGCTCGCGGCGGTAGGTGGTGCCGGGGCCGTTGACCTGCCCGGTGTAGACCCAGCGACCGTCCTCGCGACCGAAGAGCGCGATTTCGAAGTGCTCGTGCTCCTGGCCTTCCATCTTGAACTTCGCGGTGAATTCCACGGCGCCGATCTTGTCGTCGGGGCCGCCCTGTTCGGTGCGCGAGATGGTGAGGCCGAGCCACTCGCTTTGCTCGGACCATTTTTTCGCGGCGTCGGCGTCGAACGTCTTGCGCTGGTCGGCGCTGAGCGTGCGTTCGAGGTGCGCGAGGTCGTGTTTCACGTGCGCGGTGTAGCGCGAGCGCATCAGCGCCTCCGCGGTGGGCGCAGGCGCGCCGGCCAGGATCGGACCGCAGCAGGCGTCGAAGTTCAGACCGGAACCACAAGGGCAGAGACTCATGGCCGGAAATTCCGGCGAGCCGCGGGCGGTTCGCAACCTGAATTCGAGCGACATGGGCCACAAAAAGCGCAGAAGGCGCAAAATGGTGCAGGGAGTATTTGGTGCATTTTGCGCTTTTTGTGGCCGGTTCTTTCGGCGACCTTAACCGCGCATGCCGTCGATGTCCGAGGAACCCATCCGCTATTTCCACCGCGCGAAACGCGTCGTCGAAACCGAGACCGTCTATGGCGAGAAGTGGCTGCGCTGGACCTACGGCGGCACCGCCGGCCGGCTCTCACTCGAGCTATTGGTGAAACGCGCGTGGCTGTCGCGCTACTACGGTTGGCGGATGTCGCTGTCGGACTCCACGCGCCGCATTCTGCCGTTCATCATCCAATACGGGCTCAACGTGGACGAGTTCGCCAAGAGCCCGTTCGTCTTCAAGTCGTTCAACGAATTTTTCTACCGCGCGCTCAAGGAAGGCGCGCGCCCGATCGCCGCGGCGAGCGACGATGCGGTTGCCGTGTTGCCGGCGGACGGCCGGCATCTCGCGTTTCCGAACGTCGAGGCGACCGGTGGGTTCTACGCGAAGGGGCAGCGGTTCGACTTGGCATCGTTCCTGGGTGAGGCGCATCTGCCGGAGGCGGAGCGTGTGCTCGCGCGACAATTCGCCGGCGGCTCGCTGCTTATCTCGCGGCTGTGCCCGGTCGACTATCACCGTTTCCATTTTCCGATCCGCGGCACGCCCGGTGAGGCGCGGCTGATCAATGGCTGGCTCTACTCGGTCTCGCCGATCGCGCTGCGCCGCAATCTCGGCTACCTCTGGGAGAACAAGCGCATGATCACGCTGGTCGACTCGCCGGTGTTCGGTCGCGTTGCGGTGTGCGAGATCGGCGCGACGATGGTCGGCACCATTTTCCAATCCTATGTGCCGGGCCGCGCGGTCGCGAAGGGCGACGAGAAGGGCCTGTTCCGCTTCGGCGGCTCGTGCGTGGTGACGATTTTCCAGCGGGGACGCATCGCGTTCGACCGCGATCTCGTGGAGCAGAGCGCCAACCAGCTCGAAGTCTACGCGAAGATGGGCGAGCGGTTGGGCGCCGTCGTGCGCTGAGTGCGGCCGGAGAGCCGTGGATTTAAACGGCTCTTGCCTTTCCGAATCCAAAAATCCGAAATTCAAAGTCGAAAATCCGTTCACGCTCGGGTGATGGAATGGCAGACATGCGGGTCTTAGAAGCCCGTGACGCAAGTCGTGTGGGTTCGAGTCCCACCCCGAGCATTTTCGAAGGACGGGGAGCGATGGCGGGCGAGCGGATGACCGCGTCGCCCGACCGACGGCGACAATGATGCGGCGAACAGCCGGGATCAGATTCGGGCTTGACGATGATTTGAATAGCGAGGATTGGAATTCAAATCAAATGAATGGAGCCGCGAAACTGCTTACGAATCGCATCGTGTCATCGGGTGGGGCGCTGCTGCGGCTCGCCGGCGAGTTGTTTCGACCGCACGGCATTACCGCGGCGCAGTTCAATGTGCTGAACCTGCTGGTGAGCGCAGACGAGGGGCTTCGCCCTTCCGAACTCGCCAGCCAACTGGTGGTCGATCCGTCGAGCACAACCTACCTCGTTGATCAGATGGAGGCGAAAGGGTGGCTCAAGCGCACGGACGACCGCACCGATCGTCGCGCCTGGCGCGTCGTGCTCACCGCGGCAGGTCGAAAGATGCATCAACGAGTGGAGCCCGATTACGCCGCCGCCTTGTGCGAAATGATGCGCGGCATCGACGCCGCGAGCATACCCGCGCTGACCAGTGCGCTCACGGAAATCCAGGCGGCGGCCGACGCCGCGGTGCACAAGGTCATCTCGTCCCGCCCGACGCGCCGTCGTTTGCCGCGCTCGGGGGTTTCGGCCCCATGAAACTGCTGATCACCGGCGCCTCTGGCTTCGTCGGTGGCGCGCTCTGGCGCACCGCGGTGGGGCGCGGTTGGGAGGTTTGCGCGACGGGGCGCCGGCCGCGGTCCGATCACGGATACGTTTCGCTCGATCTGGCGCAGCCGTGGAAACTCGATTTCGTGCCCGACGTCGTGGTGCACGCGGCTGCGCGCTCGTCGCCGTGGGGAACGCGCTCGGATTTCGAGGCGCAAAACGTGACAGCAACGCAGCGCGTGGTGGATTTCTGCGAACAGCATGGGCGGCCATTGCTGGTGCACGTTTCGACGAGTGCGGTGATGTATCGCAACGAACACCAACTCGGCCTCGACGAGGATTCGCCGCTGCCGGAGCAACCCATCAATGTCTATGCGGCCACGAAGCTCGCGGCGGAGCGTGTCGTGCAGAATTACCACGGCGCTTGGTGCATCGTGCGGCCACGCGGGGTTTTTGGACCCGGCGACACGGTGGTATTCCCGCGCATCCTGCGCGCCGCGCGTGCGGGGCGGCTGCCGCTGATCGAGTCGCGCGAGACCGTCCTCGCAGACCTGATCTACATCGACTCGCTCGTCGAATACCTGCTGCGGGTCATCGAGCAACGTCGGACCGGACTCTATTTCGTGACCAACAATCACCCCGTGCCCGTGCTCGAATTCGTGACGGATGTGCTCGCGCGTCTCGGATTGCCGACGCCGACACGGCGTGTGCCGGTGGGGCGCGCGCTGCTGCTCGCGGGCATCGTGGAGAATCTCTACGCGTGCCTGCCGTTTCTGGGCGAGCCGCCGGTGACGCGGTTTGGCGTCAGCGTGTTCGCCTACTCAAAGACCTTCAACGTGGCCAAAGCGCTGCGCGATCTTGGGCCACCGGCGGTTACACTCGAGGAAGGCGTCGAGCGCTTCGTGGCGTGGCAAAGAGGACAACCGACATGAGCACCGCGTTCGTTCTCGCCGGAATTTTTCTGGCGCAACTGCTCACGAAGGCATGGCTCGCTTTGCGGCTCCGACACCGCGAGCCCGTGCCGCCCTCCCGCGATTTGCGCGAGCTGACGGTCATTCAACCGGTCGTCAGCGGCGATCCCGAACTCGAACGAATTCTGCGCGACGATCGCGCGACGCTGCCGGGCGCGACGTTTGTCTGGATACCCGATCGCGCGGATGTCGCCGCGATGGAGCTGTGTCGGCGGATTGCGGACGAATTTCGGTCCGAGTCGATTCACGTTCTCGCAACCGAGGAGCCGCCGCCGGGCTGCAATCCGAAGATGTGGAAGCAGCACCTCGCGCTGCCGCTGGTGCGCACGCGCTGGGTGGCGGTGATCGACGACGACACGCGCGTGACGCGTCGCGGGGTGGAGCAGTTGATCGCCGGCGTCGAAGCCGGCGCGATGCTCGCGACGGGTTTGCCGTGCTACGTGCCGGCACGCGGATTCTGGAGCGGCCTCGTGACGGAATTCGTGAATTCCGCCGCGAGCCTCACGTATCTGCCGGCAGCCGCTGTGGCCGATCCGGTTTCGATCAACGGCATGTGCTATCTCCTGCGCGCGGACGACGTGCGGCGGCACGCGTTGTTCGATCACTTGCGCGTGGTGACCGACGATCTCGGCGTGGCCCGCGCGGTGCGCGCGACCGGCGGGCGCATCGTGCAGACAACGCAGCCGCAATTTATCAGCACGACCGTGCACTCGACCCAGCATTTCGCGCGATTGATGCATCGCTGGTTCGTGTTCATCCGCGTGCTGCTTCAGCGTGAGTCGCTCGCGACGCGGGGGCGCTTGCTCGCGGCGCTGGCGCTGCCGTCGCTTTGTCTGTGGGGCGCGCTCGGATTGGCGTGGTGGAACGAGACGCCGACGATCGCGGTGCTCTTTACCGCGACGTTGCTCGTGGCACGTTCCCTCGTGATTGCCGTGGTGAATCGCGCGCTCACCGGAGCGGCGCGCCATCGGCCGCTGGCTTCATTGGCAATGGAGGCGTCGCAACTGGGCTTTCTGCTCGGTGCGTGGGTGCGGCCGGTGATTTGGTGGCGGCGGCGGAAAATCCGCGTCCGCGCCTACGACGATTTCGATTATCTTTCCCCATGAAACAGCACTTCACCCTCATCGGCTCGGCACGAGCGTTGCCGGAGCGCGTGGTCACGGCGGCGGAGCTCGATCGTGAGCTCGCCCTCGAGACGGGCTGGACGGCGCAGCATACGGGTGTGCTGGAACGCCGGCGCGCTGCCAGTCCGGCCGAGATGGAGGCGCTCGCACGTCATGTGTGCGGAGCAGCGCTGCGCGACGCGGGCGTGCGGTTGCGCGACATCGATTTGATCGTCGATGCGAGCTTGTCGCTCCAGCAACCAATCCCGTGCAACGCGGCGCGGCTGCAACTCCTGCTTGGGCCCGAGGCGGCGGGAATCCCGTGCATCGATGTGCACGCGAGCTGTCTTGGTTTCATCGCGGCGCTCAACACTGTGAACGGCCTCTTTTCGGTCGGCGCGGCGCGGCGTGCCTTGATCGTGTGCGTGGAGTCGCCGCTCTTCGGCGTCAACTGGCGCGAGCCGGAAAGCGCCTGCTTGATGGGGGACGGGGCGTCGGCAGTGGTGCTCGCGGCAGAGGAGCGCGCGACACCGTGCTGCATCCGGATGGAGACGTTCGCGGAGGGATTTCATCTCTGCGAAGTGAAGGGCGGCGGCCATCGTCAGCCACCGATGGATTTCGATGAGGCGAGGCGAGGCGATTACCTTTTCCACATGGACGGCAAGGCAGTGCACCATCTCGCGAGCAAGCGACTGCCGCCGTTCCTGCGCCGCGTGCTCGAGGAAACTGGCCAATCGCTCGCCGCGCTCGACGTCGTGCCGCACCAGGCATCGGGACCGGCGCTCGAGCTCATGCGCCGGCGACTCGGCGTCGCGTCCGAGCGGTTTCACGTTACCATCGCCGAGCATGGCAATCTCGTGGCTGCGGGCATTCCTTACGTGCTCGACGGCGTGCGGCGGCGGCGGCCGCGCGGCGCGCCGGTGCTGCTGCTCGGCACGGCCGCAGGCTACACGCAAGCGGCGGCGCTCTTTTCGCTATGATCGCCGAAGTCCGCGCGTTCGAGGGCGGCTACTGTCGGCATCTGATGGCGACGATTGATGGGCGGACGTGGCGCGTCGTGAAATTTCAGGCGGTGTTTCTCGCGCTGCGCCACGCGCGCGAAGGCTGGGTCGTCGTCGATACCGCTTACGGCGAACGTTTTCACGAGGCGACGCGCGCGTGGCCGTTTCGCCTCTATCGCTGGGCAACACCGGTGCATCCGGCGGGGCGCACCTCGGCGTTGCTCGCGGCGGCGGGGATCGATCCCGCCGCGGTGCGGCACGTGATTGTGACGCATTTTCACGCCGACCATATCGGCGGGCTCGCGGAGTTTCCGCAGGCGCGCATTCATTTTCGGCGCGAGGCGTTGGCGGCGCTGCGGGAGCTGCCGCCGTTCCGGCAAGTGCGGGCGGCGTTCCTGCCGGCGCTCGTGCCGGCGGATCTCGAGGCGCGAGCGAATGCGATCGCGGCGGAGGCGTTCACGCCGCGCGCAGGGTTGCCGTTCCCGCAATACGATTTGTTCGGCGACGGCTCGATCGCGCTGGTCGATTTGCCGGGTCACGCGCCGGGGCAGGTTGGGCTGGAGTTCGGCTCGGCGCGCGGGCGGGAACTTTACGTCGCGGATGCTTATTGGCGGCGTTGTCAGATCGAGAGCCGCGTCGATCCGACGGCGTTGGCGATGACGGTGCAGTGGGACGCGGCGGCGTATCGCCGGACGGTGACGGAGCTGCGCGAACTTGCCGGACGCGGCACGCACCACCTCACGGCCTGTCACGACGACCGCGTAGCGGCGGAACTCAACGCGATCGGCACCGACCGCGCCGTGGAAGCATGAGCGCGTCCGAGTTTTGGCGACGGATGTGGCTGGGCGCGGCGGTGGCCGTGGTGGCGACCTTCGCGTATCGCACGACGCAATTTCTCACCTTCGAACGCGCGGCGGTGCGCGACGAGTGTTGGACGTGGACTTGGCTGCCGTTTCACGCGGGCTGGCTGTGGCCTTACGTTTCGATGTTCGTGATCGTGGGGCTGCCGTGGTTTTTGCTGCCGGAGTGGCGGCAGGTGCGGCGGTTCGCGTTTTGCTTGCTCGGCATGGCGGCGGTCGGGTGGGTGACATTTTGGCTGCATCCGACGGCGTGTGCGCGGCCCATCGTGGCGGAACCGACGTGGAGCTACGCGCTGCTTTTGGCGCTCGATCGTCCCAACAACTGCCTGCCGTGTCTGCATTCAGCGATGGCGTTGTTGGCGGCGGGAGTCCTCGCACTCGACGCACCGGCGTTTCGCTCGCGGATCGCGCGCGTGGCGCTGGCGATCTGGTGCACGTTGATTTCGGTGTCGATCGTGGGGCTGCGTCAGCACACGGACATCGACACGTTCGTCGGCCTGATTTTGGGAGCGCTGGCTTGCGTGATTTTCCGGTGGCGCGCGGGCGCGGCCGTCCGCGCGTAGATGGAAACTCTTGTTTCGCCTGCGGGTATCTAGAACAGGCGCGCTTCTTGACTCGGGGGCGGAGGTCGCGGCTAGTGGGCAGCGCATGAGTCCACGCCCGACGCACGCTGCGAGTAACGTGCCCGATCGATCCGCCGCCCACGAAACCGTGATGAACGTTTTGTTCGCGCTGAGTCTCGCGCATCTGCTGAACGACACGTTCCAAGCGATGCTGCCCGCGCTTTATCCGCTGCTGAAGGACTCGCATCACCTGACGTTCACGCAGATCGGTCTGATCACGCTGACCTACCAGCTCACGGGTTCGCTGCTCCAGCCGATCGTCGGCTACTACACCGACCGGCGACCGAAGCCGTATTCATTGCCCGTCGGCATGAGCTTCACGCTGGGCGGCATGGCGCTGCTGTCGCAGGCACACACGTTCTGGTGGCTGGTGCTTGCGGCGGGTTGCATGGGCGTGGGATCGGCGGTGTTTCACCCGGAGGCGTCGCGGGTCGCGCGCATGGCGTCGGGCGGGCGGCACGGTTTCGCGCAGTCGCTCTTCCAGGTTGGTGGCAATTTCGGCACCTCGCTTGGGCCGCTGCTGGCGGCGGCGATCATCATCCCGCGCGGTCAGGCGCATGTGCTGTGGCTCACGCTGCTCGCCCTCGGCGGCATCGTGCTGCTGACGCGGATCGGCGCGTGGTATCAGGCGAACCTGCATCGGCTGAAGCCGCGGCCCACCACGCACGGGGATTTCGTGCCGATCAAGCTGAGTCGCGGCAAAGTGGCGTGGGCGCTCGCGGTGCTCGTCGCGCTGATTTTCTCGAAATATTTCTACCTCATCAGCCTGACGAACTACTACACGTTCTACCTGATCGGGAAGTTCGGCGTCTCGGTGCAGGCGTCGCAGGTTTACCTGTTTGTGTTCCTGTTCGCGGTGGCGGCGGGCACGATCATCGGCGGGCCGGTGGGCGATCGCATCGGACGCAAGCGCGTGATCTGGATCTCCATCCTCGGCGTGGCGCCGTTCTCGCTGGCGCTGCCGCACGTGGGCCTCGCGGGGACGGTCGCGTTGAGTGTGCTTATCGGTCTGATCCTCGCGTCGGCGTTCTCGGCGATCCTCGTTTACGCGCAGGAACTCGTGCCGGGCAACGTGGGCTTGGTCGCGGGTCTGTTCTTTGGGCTCGCGTTCGGCGCGGCGGGCCTTGGCTCGGCGTTGCTTGGACACCTCGCGGATCACACGAGCATCGCCACGGTATTCGACCTTGCGGCGTGGTTTCCGTTGATCGGTCTGCTCACGACTTTCTTGCCGGAGGTCGAAGTGCGACGGGGAAAGTAGTGCGCGGAGACGCGCGCGTGTCGGAAGGAGAATCTCCCGCCGCGGACAGTTCGCGCGCGATGCTTTTACGTGGCGAATCAACGCGCGGGTCGGACAATGGCGCGCAACCCCTCTTCACCCCATGAAAACTCGCGCTCTGTTGTTGGCCGCCGGTCTGGCGGCGTTGCTGTTCATGCCGTGCCTCGCGTCGGCAAAAATCGGTGATCGTTTTCCCTCCGAGAAGAAGGTCGTGATCGATCCGGTCACGGGCGTGCCGCTGACGTTTTTGACCAGCACGCCGGCGGGCGACTCGAAGATTTATCCGACGCACCGGCAGTGGACCGCCGACAGCAAGTGGGTCGTGTTCCGCTCGAACCGCGTGCGCGGCGAGGCGATGGCGGCGAACGAGGAAACGGGCGACCTCGTGCAAGTGACCGAGGGCGGCTACCTCGGCATGATCTGCCTCGCGCAGCACTCGATGAAGATGTATTTCTTCCGGCCCGAAGGCGGCATGCCGCTCCCGCCGGAACGGCGTGAAGGCGAGCCACGTCCGGGGCCCCGCGGTCCGATGCGTCCGTCGCAGCTGATCGAGGTCGATCTCGCGAAACTCTTTGCCGACAGCGCGGCCGGTCGCGTGACGAAGGCGTCCGACTACGAGCGCGTGTGCGGCACGATTCCGCTGGAGTGGGGCGCGGGTGGCGATCTCGCGATCGATGCCGACGAGCAGATGGCTTACTTCCGTGTGGCGAAGGAAGAGGCGGCGAAGCACCTGCCGGCTGACACGAAAATCGAAGCGAACTTCGGGCCGCGCAACATGGGCGCGGGGCCGACCGGTCTCGGGCGAATGAATCTGGAGACGGGCGAGATCGGTTTCATCGTCGCGGTGCCGTTCCAGATCGGTCACGTGCAGACGAATCCGTGGGTGAGCGGCGAGATCGTTTTCTGCTGGGAGACTGGCGGCAAGTCGCCACAGCGCACCTGGACGGTGCGCGCGGACGGCACGGGGCTGCGACCGCTGTTCCCCGAAGCGCCGTGGGATTGGGTGACGCATGAGGCGGTGATCACGAAGGACGAAGTGGCATTCGCGCTCATGGGCCATCGCGCGCCGGGCACGAACGACGCGTGGGGCCCGAGCGGCACGCGCGAACACCCGACCGGTCTCGGCATCGTGAATCTCCGCACGCGCGAGATGCGCATCGCCGGCCAGACCAAGCGCGGCAGCGGTCTCTGGCACGTCCACGGCTCGCCGGATGGGCGCTGGGCCGTGGGGGATGATTTCGGCCGCAACCTTTACCTCATCGATCGCACGAACGATGAGATGATTCTGCTCACCGCCGGCCACAAGGCCACCGCGGCCGACCACGTGCATCCGACGTTCAGTCCCGATGGCACGCGCATTCAGATTCAGTCGGCGATGCTGTCGGAAGACGGACGCTCCATGAATATCTGCATCGTGCCGGTGCCCGCAGCGCTGCTGAAGCGCACGTATCCCAAGGCGGCGCCATTGGTGCAGGAGAATCCGTGAGGGAGTGCGGGTGAGGGCGCGTTCGCGGCGCGGCGGGAGCCGCGCCCTCCATTTGCGCTGACGCACGCATTGACGTCCGCGCACGCCGACGCTCCGCGCCGCGCGCTCTGCACCGAACGCGCGGCGGGGCGTCCTATGGCTAAACTCAGGCGGCTGCCGAGGCGCCGCTGAACATCCGCAAGATCACGTCGCCGCCCGGTAACTGGGCGAAGAACGCGTCGCGACGCTGTCGGGCCTCGTGGAGGTTGTTCGTCTTCAGCGAGGCGCGGATGCGCTGCTTGGTGAACGGGTCCGGAAACAGCGTGTAGTGAATGAACCACGTCCCGTTGTTGTTGAAGAGGTGATGATTCGGCCCGCCCGAGTTCGCCTGCGGGCGAGTCGAGAGGCGGGGGAAGCCCGGATGCACGCGCGGGGCGGATGTCTGGGCTTCGGCGTTCAGGGTAACGACGGGAGCGGTGGCGGTGTTCATGGGAGAAAAACAAAAAGGCCGCCCTGGATTGGGCGGCCTGTGATTTGAAAAGGGGATTTAGGTTTTGGACTAAATGGCTTTTACAGGACGCCCGTGAGTGTTCGCGCAATAGCTTTCGACGTGGCATACCACGGCGTAAGATTCAGCGAAACTTTGACGACCTGCATCATTTAAGGTTCACCAGCACTACCGGCACGAGGCGGCGCGTCAACGCTGCGTTTTGGGGTATGACAGGAAGTTCAAACGGGGTCCGTCGGCGGGTCAGGCGTGGGTGGGCCAACCTTCGGCTTCGGCGCGGAGCACGTAGACGCGCTGCGCGAGCGGATGGGCAACGTCGTGCGCGGTGAGTTTCTCGAAACGGCGACGGCCGAGTCGCCGATCGGCGAGCGCGAGCGCGCGCACGAGCGGTTCGGACGACGTGAGCAGGTCGGCGAAAGGCGTGCGCAAATAGTCGTGCAATGCGCCCAGCAGATCGCGGGCGCTGTCGTAGAATTCGGCGTCGGGTGCGAAGGGCGCGTCGAGTTTTTCGCGCGATGGCATGTCGGCGCGGCTGAAGAGTTCCTCCTTGTCCCAGGTCAGCCACGCGCGACCGTCGCCTTCGGTGAGATTGCGGTAGACGGTGTAGTGGATCTGCAACCGGCCGCTGAGCGCGGGCGCGAACTGTTCTTCGATCCGGTGTTTGAGCTGGCTCCATTGCATGGCGTGTGGGCGTGGATGGAGAAGACGCGTGAACGGACGCCTTCTTAGGTGGAAACCGCACTCGCGCAGTTCACCAACCGTTTATCCGCGGCCACTCGGCCACGAGGTCGCGGCTGCCGTTGACGACGAAGTAGCGGTCGTGCGCCGCGGCGGTGGGGCAGGCGTGGTTCGGCAGGATGCGGAGGCGCGTGCCGATCGGAAAGGCCTCCGGCGCGAGCGGGTGATCGCTGACCACGAGGCCGTGTTCCTGCCAGGTGCGTTGCACGCGCAAGCCGGGGAGCAGTTGGCCATCGATGTCGCAGACGAACCCGTAGCCGGCGTTCTTTTCCGGTGGTAGTGCGGCGGTCGCAGTGTCCTTCGAAAGCGCGAACGAACCGGCATCGATCAGGAATTCGTTCGGCCGATGCGCGGGGCGCCCGATCACTTCGGTGAGCACGCTGAGCGCGATGTCGTCGTAGCGGCACGCGCCGATGCCGGCTTGGTAGCAATCCCAGAACATGTAGACGCCGGCGCGTAATTCCGTGATGCCCGTGAGATCGGCGGCGCCGATTGCGCTGGGGCTGGAGCCGAGGCTAAGCATCGCGCTCGGAAAACCCGCGGCGTCCAAACGCGCGGCGGCGATGCGCAGCGCTTCGGCTTCCTGTGCGGCGGCGTGGGCGAAGCCGGCGGCATCGCGCGCGTCGTAGGAAAAACCGCCGTGCGTCGCGACGCCGGCGAACAGCGGGCCGAGTTCCTGGGCCACGGGGACCAACTCCGCGCTGTCGGGGGGAAGCCCGCCGCGGCGATCGCCGCTGTCGATCTCGATCAGCGCGCGGAAGCGCACGCGTTCGGAGCGCGCGCACTCGCGCAGCGCCCGGGCGGTGGCGCCGTGGTCGACGATGACCGCGAGATTCACGCCTGTCCGGGCGAGCGCGGCGGCGCGCGCGAGTTTTCCGGGGCCGAGGCCGACGGCGTAGAAGATGTCGCGCCAGCCATGATAGGCGAAGTATTCGGCTTCGCGCAGCGTGGAGACGGTGATCGCGCCTTCGGGCGGCGGGGCGGCGAGGTGCGCGATGTCGGTGCTCTTGGCGGTCTTGAGGTGAGGGCGGAAGCACACGCCCTTGATCGCGGCGGTCGCGGCCATGTGCGCGAGGTTGTGGGCGAGCTTGCCGCGCTCGAGGACGAGGCCGGGCGTCGAAAGTTCCGCGAGCGTGGTGGCGGGACGCGAAGGGAAGACGGAGCTCATCGAATAAAAGTGATCACCACGAAACACACCAAATACACGAAAGGAGCCGCCCGCGAATTGACGCGAATCGACGCAAATGGACGAACAGTGAGACGGAGGAAATGGGAGAACTCATATTCGCGGAAATTTGCGTGATTCGCGGGCAGGCTGGTTCGGCTTTCGTGTGGTTCGTGTTTTTCGTGGTTTCCTTTCGACCTACTTCTTCAGCCACGGCAGCGAGTCGAGATCGACGTTGCCGCCGGTGAGGATGAGGCCGACGCGCTGGCCACGCACGTCGAGGGCACCGGACTGGATCGCGGCGAACGGCACGGCGGCGGATGGTTCGATCACGATTTTGAGACTCTCCCAAAGCGTTCGCATCGCGGCGACGATGGCGTCCTCGGTGACCGTCACGACGTCGTCGACGTGCTGGAGAATGAGCGGGAGATTGCGCTCGCCAGTCACGTTCGTGCGCAAGCCGTCGGCAATGGTGGCCGCGTGCGCGATGCGGACGGGTTTCTTCGCCCGGAAAGATTGCGCGACGTCGTCAGCTGCGGCGGGTTCGACGCCGATCACGCGGATGCCGGGCTGCGTGCCTTTGGCCGCGACGGCAGTGCCGCTCAGGAGTCCGCCGCCACCGACGGGGCAGAGCACGAGGTCGAGGGCGCCGGCTTGCTCAAGCAATTCGAGCGTGGCGGTGCCTTGCCCGGCCATGACGGCGTAGTTGTCGAACGGATGCACGAGCACCGCGCCGGTCTCGGTGGCGATCTGCGCGCAAGCGGCTTCGCGCGCGGTGAGGTTGGGTTCGCAGTAAACGATCTTACCGCCGTGGCTCTCGACGTTGCGGATCTTCGTTTGCGGCGCGTTGTGCGGCATGACGATGAACCCGGGAATGCCGCGGAGTTTGGCGGCGCGCGCCACGGCCGCACCGTGGTTGCCGGAGCTGTGCGTGACGACGCCGTGGGCGGCTTCCGCGTCGCTCAGCGAGAATACCGCATTGGCGGCGCCGCGCGCCTTGAACGCGCCTGTGGCCTGTAGATTCTCACACTTGAAAAACAGCTGCGCGCCGGCCACGGCGTCGAGCGCGTCATTGGTAAGGACCGGCGTGAGTATCACGTGCGGCGCGATGCGGGCGCGGGCGGCTCGAATGTCGGAGAGCGTCAGGGACATGCAGCGCGGACAGGATTGCGCGGCGCCGGATGGGGTGCAAGCGGCGAGCGCGGGCGCGGTGCGGTGCGGCGTTGACTCGTGGGTCGCGGCACCCAGTTTCGCGCCTCGTGAATTCCGCTCCCTCGGAGAATGACCCGAACTCCATCGCCCCGGATTGGGAAATCTGGAAGCCGCGCCTGCGCGTGCCGAATTGGTTGCGGGAGAATCCCGGCCTGCTGCTGTCGGTCGTCTATCTTGCGTTGTCGGCGGTCGGACTGCTCTACCAGTTTCTGTTTTTTCGACGGTTCAAACTCAACGTCCTCGAGTTCAGCGACGCGGCGGATTTTCTCATGGTGGTGGTGCGGGAGCCGCTGACAGTCGCGATGGCGTCGCTCGGGTTGCTGTTCTATTGGGTCTACATGTGGAGTTCGTTGCAGGCCGCGGGCTGGTTTTTCCGACGCTGGCCGCGTTGGCGAAAGGATCCGGCCAAAGTTGCGACTGCCCGCGAGAAGGCGCGCAAGATGGCCCCGTCGGCGCAGGTGATGTTCATCCTGACCTACGCGGTGCTGTTCACGATGTTGTATTCCACCCGGCAGGCGGACCGGGCGCGGGAGGGCGCTTTCCCGCGCGTGACGGTGCAGTTCAAGGCCGACGCCGTGGCACAGGCGGCGCCGTTCGAGGCCACGTTGCTGGGCACGACTTCGCGCTTCGTGTTTCTCTATCGCGCCGAGACGAAGCGGGCCGAGGCGCTGCCGTTCGATGCGATCGCGCAACTGAGCTGGGATGCGCGGCGTCGGCAGGATCGCGAGGGCAATGAGGCGCCCGCGGAGGAACAGGCTCGGCCTTCGGACGAGGCCGCGGAGCGGAAGTGAGGCGCCCGCGGGTGCGCTGCGCGTTTGCTTTTGCGCGCTGCGCACCTACGTTCGGCGGCGCCATGGCAGTTCAAAAGCTCCTCCACACCCGCATGCGCGTGAACGACATCGAGCGCACGGTGAAATTCTACGAAGACGCGCTGGGCCTGAAGGCGACGCGCCGCCACACGTCGCCGCGCGGCGCGCAGCTCGTGTTTCTCGCCACGCCGAACAGCGACGAGGAGATCGAGATTTGCCAAATGCCGCCCGGCGCTCCGAGCGTGCAGGTGCAGCCCGATCTGATGCACCTCGCGTTCGAGGTCGATGACCTCGCGACTTTCGAAGCTGAGCTGAAGGGAAAGGGCTACGCGCTGAGCGACGGCCCGACGAAGACTTCGAGCGGCTCCGTGATCGCGTTCATCGATGCGCCCGAAGGTTACGAGGTGGAGTTGATCCAGCGGGCCAAGTAGGCGTGAGCGGAATATCCGGCGGCGCTGCTCGCTCGTAGTGTTAGCATGAAATTCTTTTCCACGTTCCTCGCTGCGCTCGTTGTCGCGGCGTTCACCGCTTGCTCTCCCATGAATTCGAATCCCTCCGCTCCTGTTCCATCGTCTCCGTCCACCCCGAGTGGTCCGACTGAAATCGCCGTGTTCGGCTCCGGTTGCTTTTGGTGCACCGAGGCGGTGTTCGAGCACGTGCCTGGCGTGAAAAAGGTGACGAGCGGCTACACCGGCGGCCACGTCGACAACCCGACCTACAAGCAAGTCTGCGAAGGCGACACCGGCCATGCGGAGGTGACGCGCATCGAGTTCGATCCGGCGGTCGTCAGCTACGCGCGGCTGCTGGAGATTTTCTTCGAGTCGCACGATCCGACGACGCTCAACCGCCAAGGCGCGGATGAAGGCACGCAGTATCGCTCGGCGATCTTCTACACGAACGAGGCGCAAAAGGTCGCGGCCGAAGCCGGAAAGCAGGCGGCGCAAAAGGATTTCGACGATCCCATCGTGACCGAGATCACGCCGCTCGGAAAATTCTACGACGCCGAGGACTACCATCAGGACTATTTCAAAAACAATCCGAACGCCGGTTACTGCTCGTTCGTGATCAAGCCGAAGGTGAAGAAGCTGCAGTCGAAGGGCACGATCGCGCCGGAGCGGACGGTGAAGTGAGCGGAGTGGCGCCGGCTTCCTCCTTTCGGCTTACACGCGAAAGCTGGCGCTTGCGGGGGCAAGTTCTCTAGCCTCTGCGTCCCATGCCCCTCGTTTCCGTCGTCATGCCTGCCCGCAACGCGGCCGCCACGGTTGCCCGTGCCGTGGCGAGCATCCAGGGTCAGACTTTTCGCGATTGGGAACTGGTCGCGCTCGACGACGGTTCGAAGGACGCGACGCGCTTCATCCTGATCGAGATGGCGCAGCTCGATCCGCGCATCCGGGTGTTGCGCACGAAGAGCGGCATCGCGGGCGCGCTCAATGCCGGTATCGCCGCGGCCGCGGGCGAATTCGTCGCACGGATGGATGCGGACGACGAGATGATGCCGGAGCGCCTCGCCAAACAGGTCGCGTTCCTGCAGGCGAACCCCGACGTCGGCGTCGTCGGCTCGCGCGTGGAGTTTGGCGGCGATCCCGCGAAGGCGGCCGGTTACGCGCTGCACGTGGAGTGGGTGAACTCGCTGCTCACCAGCGAGGAGATCACGCTCAATCGCTTCGTCGAATCGCCGTTTGCGCACCCGAGCGTGATGTTCCGCCGCCATCTCGTCTACGATCACGGCAACTATCGCGACGGCGATTTCCCGGAGGATTACGAGCTGTGGCTCCGCTGGATGGACGTGAATGTGAAGATGGCGAAACTGCCGGACACGCTGCTCACTTGGCACGACTGGCCCGGCCGGGCCTCGCGCACCGACCCGCGCTATTCGCCGGACGCATTCTACAAACTGAAGGCGTTCTGGCTGGCGGAGTGGCTCAAGCGCGAGATCGAGCTGCCGCGCACGATTTGGGTCTGGGGCGCGGGACGACCGACGCGACAACGCGCCGCGCATCTCGCGGAACACGGGGTGACGATCGCCGGCTACGTCGACATCGATGCGAAGAAGACGGGCAAGAAGGTCGGTGGCGTGCCGGTTGTCGCGCCGGCCGATCTGCCGCCGCGCGAACAGAATTTTGTTTTGGGCTACGTCGGCACACGCGGCGCGCGCGAATACATCCGGGGGCAACTGCTCGCTACCGGGCGCGCCGAGGGGCGGGACTTTCTGATGTGCGCGTGAGCGCAGGCCGCGGCGCGCACGGGCGCTTGCGTGAGGGTGCGGTGGCGTGATTGCATTTCGCCGCATACACATCCGATGAAGCGAACCCTGATTGCCTTGGTGGCGGTTGTTGGCGCGTGGGGCTGCGCGCAAGCCGTCGAAAAGAAAAGTGGACCGGTGCCGGCGGAGCTGTTGTTCCGGCGGTATCAGCAGAACGAGATGAGCATTTCGCCCAACGGGCGCTATCTCGCGAGCGTCATTCCCTACGAGCACGACAAGCACGACAACCGCACGATCCTCGGCGTCTACGATCTCGAGACGAAAAAGACCCAGATGCTCGTCAATGATCCTTCGGTATGGGTCACCGGGTTCGCCTGGGTCGGCGATGCGCGCTTGCTCGTCCGCTATTGGACGATTGGCGGGCCCGCGCTCACGGCGCTGAACGCTGACGGCTCCGAGCGCGTGCAAATTCAGGCACCGCGACCGAACCGGAATCGCAACGACCCGGAGAGCTTGTTGCAGCAGGCCACGGTCGTGCACCCGCTGATCGACCAGCCCGATCAGGTGCTCATGGGCCATTCGCTGGCAGCCGAGTTCTCGCCCAAGGCTTTGGCCTACTGGAAGCCGTCGCGCCTCACGGTCGGGCTGTATCGCGTCAACACCCGCACCGGCCAGATCACAACGGAGGTGAAGGACCCGGAGATGACGGTTGACTGGTTGTGCGACCGCCGGGGCAAGGCGCGGGTGGCGGTGAGCCTGGACCGGGAGGCTTTCGATCAAGATTTCTACTGGAAGGATCGGGCCCAAATGCCCGCGTTGCACGTCTACTGGATCAACGACGATGGCGGTGCGGAGCGGATCGAGGGGATTCAGGCACGCGTGGGCGAAGAGTTCGCGGTGGTCGGCGTGGAAGAGGGCGGCGACTCGTTTCTGTTCCGGGCGCGCCGCGATCACGATCGGGCCGCGGTGTGGCGGTATACCCGCGCCACGCGGGCCATCACCGGGCCGATCGTGGAAAATCCGCGCGTTGATCTCGGCGCGCCGCTGCCGTCGCCGCTGGACGCCTCGGCGAGCGGCATCTTCGTCCCGGAGGGGCGCGGCAAGGTTCACTATTTCGACCCGGGTTTTGCGCGACTTCAGCCGATGCTCGACGAGGCGCTGGGCGAGTTCGTGAACACGATCGCGTCGTGGGATCGCAGTCGCCAACGGCTCCTGCTCGTCAGCCGTTCGGCACGCGAGCCCGGCCGCTTCTATTTGTTCGACCAAAAAACGCAGGAGCTGAATGCCGTGTTTTATCGCGGGCCGTGGCTGAACGAATGGCGCCTGGCCGAGACGGAACCGGTCACGATTTCGGCGCGCGACGGCGTGGCATTGGATTGCTATCTCACGCGTCCGCCGGGCGCGGATTCGCGGCGGAAGCTGCCGCTGATGCTGCTCGTGCATGGCGGTCCGTTCGGCATCCGCGACGAATACGAGTTTAGTCCGGAAGTGCAGTTCCTCGCGACGCGCGGTTACGCGGTGTTGCAGGTCAACTACCGCGGCTCGGGCGGATTTGGCGCCGCGTTCGAGCAGATCGCGGTGAACCAGATCGGCCTCAAGATGCAGGACGACCTCACCGATGCCGCGCAATGGGCGGTCGCGCAGGGCGTGGCCGACCCGGATCGCCTGGGCATCATGGGCAGCAGTTACGGCGGCTATGCGGCGCTGCGAGCGGTCACGCGCGAGCCGGAGCTCTTCAAAGTGGGCGTGGCGATGTTCGCGCCCTCGGATCTCCCGCGCCAACTCGCCCATTATCGCGAGAATCCGGAGTATTCCTACGCGTATGCGTTCTGGGCGCAACGCGTGGGCGATGCCGAGAAGGATCGCGCACGCTTGGAGAGCGTTTCGCCGGTGAATGCGGTCGCGAAGATCCGCGTGCCGCTCTTCATTGTCTACGGCGACAACGACCCGCGCATCCCTTATGCGCAATCGGCCGATTTCGTGCGGGCGCTGCGCGCGGCGAAGAAGGATTTCGTGCGCTACGCGCCGGAAGGCGAAGGCCACGGCATCGCGGACGAGAAGGCGCGCATCAAGATCTACCAGGCACTGGACGAGTTTCTTGCCAAGCGTTTCCCGGCCAACTGAACGCGCGATAGCGAATCGGCTTCCCGCGCGGCACGGCGGCGGCTACACCCGCGCCATGTCTCGTGGGGAAACGCCGCAACACGCCCGGCTGAAATCGCTCGCGCTCGACTGGGCGCGGGTGAACGGACTCGCGTGGGCGGCACGCGAGGTGCGCGTGCCGCGCAGCGGGTTCCGGGCCGACGTGGCGGCGTGCGCGAGCGAGCCCGGCGGGCCGACGGCGCTGTTCGAGTGCAAGCAGGCCCGCGCGGACTTGTTGAAAGACGCGCACAACGAACAGCGTGCGCGCTCGACGGTGACGGAATTGGCCGAGCGGCGGCGCGTGCTCGAGAGCTTGCTCGCGGTGCATTTTCCGGAGCTGCGGCGCGGCGAGGCGCTGTGGCCGGAGTTTGATCGCTGGGATTTCTCCACGCTGGAGCATCGAACGTATCGGGCGGTCCGGGCGAAGCTCGCACTGTGGCAGCGGCGCGTGCGCGAGGGCACGAAGTTTTCGCGCATGGGACGGTATCGCTGCGCCGACCGGCTTTATCTGGTGGTGGAGGACGAGATCGCGGCTCCGGCGGAAATCCCGGCGGAGTGGGGTGTGTTGGTCCGCCGAGGCGACGAGCTCGCGTGCGTGCGTCTGGCCGCCGTGCTGGTGCCGACGGACGAACAGCGCGCGGCGCTGCGGCGGTCGATCGAGCGCACGCTCGCGGGGCCAACGACGACGCGGCCGCAAGATCAGGCGTGACACGCCGCCGCGCGCCCGCAACTTCGGGCGCGGGCCGAATCCTTATGAGAATCACGCATGTTGGGATGCGGGCTGTGCTCGCGTTTTCCGGCCTCGGCTTGGCGTTCCGCGCAACGGCCGCGCCCGTGTCGGTCCAGGACCTGTTTCGCGATTACGATTTCCATCGGATGGCGATGTCGCCAGACGGGCAGTGGCTCGCGAGTGTGTTCGATCATGAGCCCGAGAAAGACCTGCACCTGCTCGGCCTTGGCGTGATCCACGTCGATACCGGCAAGGTGCGGGTGCTGCAGCGGGCCGACGACGTCACACTGCTCGGCATGAGCTGGGTCAGTGACACGCGGATCATGACGACGCAGTTGAACCAGTATCTTCAGCGCAGCCGCTATGCCTTCGAAGTGGACGGCACCGGAGTGAAGGAACTC
Source organism: Candidatus Didemnitutus sp. (assembly GCA_041906465.1). Lineage (GTDB taxonomy): Bacteria > Verrucomicrobiota > Verrucomicrobiia > Opitutales > Opitutaceae > Didemnitutus. The sequence continues at coordinate 44,837 of JAYRJE010000003.1, forward strand.
ATCTCGCCGAGCTACTGGTCGGTGCTCGGCGATACCGAGATGATTCATCCGCGCGGGCCGAATCCGGACGAAGTGCTGCTGGCGCGAGAAAAAATCGGCGATCGGTTTGAAAAGAAATGGGCGTTCGGCGGCGAGACCGCGTCCCCCGGCGTCTATCGCATGAACGTCAAGACCGGCGAGAACGCGCTGGTGACGCTCGATCCCGGTTGGAGCAATCAATGGTTCGCGGACGCGCAGGGCCGCGTGCGCATCGCGGTCGGCTACGACAAGAACGCTTTCAAGGCGGACGGACGCGTGAAAAACAAGCGCCAGCTGCCCGCGGCGACGATCTTTTGGATCAACGATGCCGGGATGGGCGAAGAGATCACGGCGATCGCGTTGGGTGAGCGCGAGGAGTTTGAGCCGCTGGGCTTTGAGACGGACAACCGGCGCTTTCTCTTTGTCGGCCGCCAAGGCGGCGATCGCGCGGCGCTTTTTGCCTACAATCCTGAGACCCGCGCCGTTGAGGGGCCGTTGGCGACGAATCCGCGGGTCGATTTGAGCGGCGCAGTGGTCTCGCCCCACGACACGACGGTGGTCGGGGTCTGGAGCGAAGACGGCGAACAGCGCGTCGAGTGGCTCGATCCGTTTTTCAGAACCGTCCAAGCCTCCGTCGATGCCGCGCTGCCTGGGCGCACGAACTATTTCGCGGGGTGGAGCCGCGAGCGGAAGCGTTTTCTGATCCTGAGCGCGGCGTCCGACGAGCCGGGCGTCTACTACTTGCTCGATTTGACGCGCGGCACTCTCGTCGAAGTCTATCGCCGCGCCGCGTGGCTGAAGGGCGCCACGCTGGCAAAAAAGCGCCCGGTGCAGGTGCCGGCGCGCGATGGCGAGACGCTGCATGGTTATCTCACGCTTCCGCCGGGAGCGGTCGCCGGAGATAAGCCGCGCGCGCTGGTGCTCCTCGTGCACGGCGGGCCGTGGCACAATCGCGACGGAGCCGGCTTCGATCCGGAGGTGCAATTCTACGCGACGCGCGGCTACGCCGTGTTGCAGGTGAACTTTCGCGGTTCGGGCGGTTATGGGCGGCGGTTCGAGGATCTCGCGCGCAAGCAATTCGCCGGCACGATGCAGGCCGATCTCGACGATGCCGTCGATTGGGCGGTCAAGCAGGGCATCGCGGATCCCGCCCGGCTCATCATCGCCGGCGCCAGTTACGGAGGCTATGCGACGCTCGTCGGTGTGGCCACACAGCCGAAGAAGTTCCGCGTGGGCGTGGCACAGTTCCCGGTCACCGATCTGGTGCGGCAGGTGAAACACTATGAAGTCACGGCGGACCTCGATCTTAGCGCGGGTTATGCGGCGGAGTGGTGGAAAGCGTGGGTCGGCGATCCCGAGACCGAAGCGGCGACGTTGAACGCCAAGTCGCCGCTGAATCTCCTCCGACGCATCGAGGCGCCGCTATTCATCGTTTATGGCGAGGACGACCCGCGCATCTCCTTCGATCAATCCGCCGATCTCGTGCGCGGCTTGCGGACGCTGAAGAAGAAGTTCGTGCGCTTCGCGCCGCCCAGGGAGGGACATGGGCTCTACAAGTCGGAGAGTCGCTACAAGGTTTACGCGGAGCTCGAGAAGTTTCTCCTCGCGCACGTGCCGCCGAACTGACGGACGCTGGACTTTCGCGAAAAGCACATACACTCGGCGGCATGTCTGAATCCACTCCCGAGCCGGTCAACGGCGCCGAGATCATCACCGAGTTCGTGCGGCACCGCAATGTGCTCATCACGCGCGGCGACCTGAGTCCGCTGTTTGTGGATTATTACCTGCACCTCGCGGACAACCAGCTGAAGCCCGCGCCGGAGCACGATCGGCTGTTCAAGCAGGCGCTGGCGGCCTTCGCGCTGCACTGCGCGTCGCGCCCGCGTTACGAACATTTGGCGTGGACAATCAGCCTGCAGGAGCCGCGGCTGAATCTCTTCCTCGCCGGAGACAACGAGGACTGCACGGTCACCGGCCGCATTTTCACGGAGAACGTGCGCGAGGCGGAGAAGAACGTTTTCTATTCGGACCTGATGCCGCGCCGCGGCGCCGAGAAGCGGCGCAGCGTGGTGAACTTCGCGGGCACCGATCTGTTTCGGGCCGTCGAGCAATACTACGAGACGAGCGAGCAGCGTCCGGCGCGCTACTTCGACCTCGGCGAGGACCAGTTCGCGATGCTGGTGTCGCATCCGGATTGTGACGAAGCCTGGCTGCGGCAGGTGGATCTCGCCGGCGTGAAATCGCTGTCGCAGGGCGAGACCGTCTCACGCATCGAGCGGCGCGCCTATCGCTGGTCGTGCGGTTGCACGCAGCAGAAGATCATGGGTGCGCTGGCGCCGGCGGCGCGCGCCGGCATCGACGCTGTGTTCGGCGAACAGGAATCGATTCATGTGCAGTGTCCGCGTTGTGCCGCGGCGCATGTGATCACGCGCGAGGCGATGGAGGCGTATCTCGCATCGACCAAGAAGTAGTCCGCGACGGACGCGCTCTCGACAAGCACTCGCGCGGGCGCTTCCCTCGCGCCTCATGCACGCCGTCTGGCAAAACATCTGGACCGGGCTGACCAGCGCCACGCCGCTCGATCAGCTCAACCTCGTGAGCGGGCTGATCGGAGTGGTGCTGATGGTGCGCCAGAGCCTGTGGGCGTTTCCGGTCGGGCTCGTGGCGGTGTCGGTGCAGGGTGTGTTGTTCTGGCAAAATCGCTTTCCGGCCGACGCGGCGCTGCAGGTTTTCTTTTTCGTCACGCTGGCGTGGGGATGGTGGCATTGGGTGAAGGACAAAGGCGCGGCCCCGCAGCTGCCCGTCACGCGTTTGAGTGCACGCGGGTGGGCGACAACGTTGGCGCTGGCGAGCGGGGCGACGGCGGTGTGGGCGCTGACGATCGGGCCGGCGATGGGAGCGGCGATGCCGTGGCGCGATGCGTTCATTGCGGCGTTCAGTGTCGCGGCGCAGGTGCTGCAGGTGCGCAAGAACATGGAGAACTGGCCGCTGTGGATCGTCGTGAACCTGGTCGCGATCGCCTCGTATTGGAGCGCGGAGCTGGCTTACACGGCCTTTCTTTACGCGCTTTACCTCGTGCTCGCGGTGCTGGGCTGGCGCGCGTGGGCAAAGTCGCTGCGGGAGGCGGGCGCGTGAACCCGGACGTTTTGCGCATCGCGGTTTACGGTGCGGAGTCGACGGGCAAGACCGAACTCGCGGTCAAACTCGGCGCGCACTTCGGCGTGCCGGTGGTGGCGGAATACGCGCGGGAATACTGCGACGCGCAGGGCGGCGTGCTCGGCCTCGAGGACATGGTGCCGATCGCGCGCGAGCAGTGGCGGCGCGAGGACGAAGCCGCCGCGCGCGCGGCGGAGCAATTGCACAATGAACGGTCGGGGCGCACGCCGCTGGTGATCTGCGACACGGATGCGCTGACCACGATGCTGTGGAGCGATCTGCTTTACGGCACGACGCCGGACGAATTGCGGCGCGGCGCGGAGAAGCGGTGCCGCACCTACGCGCTCTACCTGCTGCTCGACACCGATGTGCCGTTCGCGCCGGACCCGCAGCGCTGTTTTCCCGACCCGGAAGATCGCGAGAAGTGCCGTCGCGTCTGGCGCGGCGCGCTCGAGCGGCGGCGTTTGCCTTTTGTGGAAATCCGCGGCGCCTGGGCCGAGCGTGAGCGCTCGGCGGTCGCCGCGGTGGAGCGGGTTTTGGCCGGCGGGCGGGGCTAGGTTGGGAGGCTGCGGTCGCGGCGGGACGCCAGTCGCGCGAAGGCTGCGGTGGCTGGTGGGCGAAGGGATGCGGCGGTCACTCCGCGCGCAGGGCGCTGATGGCGTCGACCTGGCTGGCGCGCCGGGCGGGGAGCCAGCAGGCGAGGAGCGCGACCGCGAGTAGAAACGCCGTCGTGAGCCCGAGGATCAGCAGGTTGTTGGCACGGATGCCGGGATAGTTTGCGATGAGCACACGCGCGACGCCGACGGCGCCGATCAGCCCCAGCGCGGAGCCTGCCACCGCGAGACGCGCACCGGAGGCGAACACGAGCCGGGTGATCTCGCGCGCGGTGGCGCCGAGGGCGAGGCGAATGGCGAACTCGCCATTGCGCTGCGCCATCGTGCGCGCGAGGACGCCGTAGATGCCCATCGCCGCCAGAGCGAGACCGAGCAGGCCGAAGGCCGCCAGCATGTCGCGCAGCACGCCGAGTTGATAGAGCGAGCGCTCGATGGAGGTCTGCGCGGGGCGCAGCGCGCGGATCGGCAGATCGGGGTCGAGGGTGGAAAGGGCGGCGCGCAGGTCGGCGACCATCGCGGCTGGGACGTCCCCTTGGACGCGGACGAACAACTCGAAGTTGCGCTGCGGGTGCTGCCGGTTCGAGCGATAGATTTGATGCGGCACGTTGTTGGTGTCGGGCTCGACGGTCTCGACATCGGCGACGATGCCGATGATTTCGCCCCATTCGGGCGCGCCGTCGGTGGCGGGAGCGATGCGGCGTCCGAGAGCGTCGGCGCCGGGAAAAAGCGCGCGGGCGGTGGACTGGCTCACGACATAGGCGCGGATCGAGGAGGGAGTTTCGCCGGCCCCGAAGGTCCGGCCGGCAACCAAGGGCGTGCCGACGGTCGCGAAGTAGTCGTGATCCACCGTGTTGACGCGCGCGGCCGGTTCGCGTCCGGGCGCGGGGCGCGGCTGGCCCTCAAGCTGGAACTTCATGATTTCCGACCAGTAGAAATACGGCTCGGAGGACGCGAGACTGGCGGCTGCGACGCCGGGCAGCGCGCGAAGGCCTTCCAAGGCGAGGCGCTGGAAAGCGAGCACAGCGTCGTCGTCTCGGTAGGTCGCGGCGGGGAGAGCGATGGTGCCGGTGACCAGTTGCGTGGCGTCCCAACCGCCTTGGCGGCGGTGAAGGTCGTCGAGGCCGCGGATAAAAATGGCGGCACCGGAGAGGAGCACGAGCGCGAGTGCGAACTGGCCGACGACGAGCAGACGGCGGAAGAGCTGTGTGCCGCGACCGCCGGTCGAACCGCGCGCGCCGCTTTTGAGGGTTTCGTTCAAGTCCACACGCCGCGCGTAGAGCGCGGGCAGCAGGCCGAACGCGAGCGCGGTCAACAGGGAGGCGCCAAGGGTCCAGCCGAGCACGTGGGGATCGAGCGTGAAGTTGACTTGCTCGCCGTTGTCGCCGGTGGAGCGGATGCGCGCCCAGTGGTGGAAGCCTTCAATGACGATCAGGGCCACACCGCCGCCCGCTCCGGCCAGAAGAAGCGACTCGGCGACGAGCGGTCGCATGAGTTGCAGCCGCGAGGCGCCGAGGGCGGCGCGGACTGCGAACTCGCGGGTGCGGGTGATGGTGCGAACAAGGTAAAGGTTGGCGAGATTGGCGCAGGCGAGGACGAGCACGAAGCCTGAGAGCGCGATCAGCAGCACGAGCGTCGCGGGCGAGCCGTAGGAGGCGATGATGAGATTCTCGCTCCACCAGGAGGTGCCGGCATTCTCCGCGGGAAAGGCGCGGACCTGTTGGGCGGAAAGTTCCGTGAGGAAGGACGAGGCATGCGGGGCGTCGGTCGTGCGCGCGCGGCGACCGATGACGCGGAGATTCCGTTCCAATCGATCGGCGGCCTGCACAGGCGTCAGGGCGAGAGGACGGAAGAAGTCGATGTTGCCGAGGTGGCGCCAGTCGTTGAACGAGACGGGCAGGACGCCGATGACCTCGTGCGGTTCGCCGTCGATGCGGACGGTGCGTCCGAGGATATCGCGGCGGGCATCGTAGCGGTTGCGCCACACGCGCTGGCTGAGCACGACCACTTTGTCGCGCCCGGGCGTGTCTTCTCCGGGGCGGAATCCGCGACCGAGTTCGATCCGGACGCCGAGCAGGGAAAAGAAATTGGCGGTCGCGAGGGCGGAGGACGCGAGCTCGGCGGGCGCGCCGGCGTCGGAGAGGCTGGCCGCGCGCGGGCGATAGGCCGCGATCTCGCCGTAGGGCGCCTGGGCTTCGCGTAGCGCGATGACGTCGGCGGCGGCGAAGTTGCCTTCGCGGAACTGCGGTGTGGCGCGCCAGATTCGCTCGAGCCGATCGGGCTCCGCGTAGGGCAGCGGTTTCAACATGATGCCGTTGGTAATGCTGAACATCGCGGTGTTCGCGCCGATGCCGAGGCCGAGCGTGACGATGGCGAGCAGGCTGAAGCCTGGGGCGCGGCGGAGCTGGCGGGCGGCGAAGGCAACGTCCTTGGCGAATCGCTCCAGCGCGCCCCAGCCGAACGTCTCGCGCGAGCGCTCCTGGAGTGCCGCGGTGTTGCCGAAACGGCGTTGCGCGGCGAGGTGGGCCGCGTCTGGTGGGAGGCCGTCGGCGGCGTATTCGGCCGCACGTTGTTCGAGGTGGAAGCGCATCTCCTCGGCCATTTCGGCTTCGGTATCGCGGCGGCGGAAGAGGGTGCGCAGGCGGCGGCGGAGGTTCATCGGCGTGGCGGGTTCGGGCGGGGGGCGGGGATCGGGTCAGGCGGACTGCATCACGAGGTTGATGATGGCGCTCATCCGGTCCCAGAGCTCCTGTTCCTTCTCGAGCTGCTTCCGGCCGGCGCGGGTGAGCGAGTAGTATTTGGCGCGGCGGTTGTTTTCCGTCAGGCGCCACTCGGCCTCGATCCAGCCCTTGTCTTCCATGCGGTAGAGCGAGGGGTAGAGGGACCCCTCGTCGACCTGCAGTGCACTGCGGGAGAGCTGTTCGAGCTTGGTGGTGATGCCCCAGCCGTGCAGTTCACCGCGGCTGAGCACGCGGAGAATCAACATGTCGAGGGTGCCGGGAAGAAGTTCGTTTTTAGCGGCCATGCCTGCTCACCTAGATAATCTAAGGTAGTCGGGGCAAGCCTTTCTTTAGATTATCTAAGTGAGGCGGGCGCGCGGGGCGGCCGTGCCGCGGGCGCAAAAAGACAAGGGCGGCCGCGATGGCCGCCCTCGGAGAACAACACACTGAACCAAAAGCGTCAGACGTAGCTCGGGTAGTGCGGGTCGAACATCGCCTCGCGGACGTGGGCCGCGAGATCGGCCGGGCGCAGCATGTTCGTCAGGTTGCGCTGGAACGCCACTTCGGCGACGGCGGTGGCGATCTGCGCGGAGACTTCGCGGATGCGTTTCAGATCGGGGTAGACGCGGCCGAGCTTGAGGTCTTCCTCGGTGACGAGGTCGGCGAGCTTGCGGGCGGCGACGTAGAACATTTCGTCGGTCACGCGGCGGGCTTCGCTGGCGATGACGCCGAGGCCGACGCCGGGGAAGATGTAGCTGTTGTTGCCCTGGCCGGGGTGATGGGTCGTGCCGAGGTAGTTGACCGGGCCGAAGGGGCTGCCGCTGGCGAAGATGGCGCGGCCTTCGCTCCACGTGTAGCATTGCACGGCGGTGCACTCGGCTTTCGAGGTGGGATTCGAGAGCGCGAAGATCACGGGGCGCTTGTTGAGGCGTGCCATCGCGCGGACGACGTCTTCGGTGAACGTCTGCGGCATGCCGGAGACGCCGATGAGCGCGGTGGGCTTGAGCGACTCGACGGCTTCGAGCAGCGAGGCGACCGGTTTGTGGTCGTGCGCGAAGCGGAGCTTGTGCTCGACGAGGTCGGTGCGGCTCTTGACGACGAGGCCTTTCGAATCGACGAACCAGCACTGTTCGCGCGCCTGCTTTTCCGGGACGCCGTTGTGTTTGAGGGCCTCGACGATGAGATCGCCGATGCCGATGCCGGCTTCACCGGCGCCGAGGAAGAGGACTTTTTGCTGCTCGAGCGGAATGCCCGTGAGGCGGGCGGAGGACATGAGGCCGGACAGCGTGACGCCAGCGGTGCCCTGGATGTCGTCGTTGAACGTGCAGGCCTGGTCGCGGTAGTGATGGAGCAAGCGGAATGCGTTGGCGTTGCCGAAGTCCTCGAACTGGATGCAGGCCTTGGGGAAAACCTGCTGGGCGGCGCGGACGAACTCGGCGACGAGCGCATCGTATTCGGGGCCGCGGAGGCGCGGCTCGGGCAGCCCGAGGTAGAGCGGGTCGGAGAGCAGCGCCGAGTTGTTCGTGCCGACGTCGAGCATGATCGGCAGGCACTGGGACGGGGCGATGCCGGCGCACGCGGTGTAGAGCGAGAGCTTGCCGACGGGGATGCCCATGCCGTTCGCGCCGAGGTCGCCGAGGCCGAGGATGCGTTCGCCGTCGGTGATGACGATGATGCGCACGTCCGCTTGCGGCCAGTTTTGCAGGATGCCCTTCACGCGGCCCTTGTCGTTCTTCGTGATGTAGAGGCCGCGCGGGCGGCGGAAGATGTGGCCGTATTTCTGGCAGGCGAGTCCGACCGTCGGCGTGTAGATGATCGGCATCATCTCGTCGAGGTGCTCCATCAGCAGGCGGTAGAAGAGCGCCTCGTTGCGCTCCTGGAGTGAGATGAGGTAGATGTATTTCTCGAGGTCGTTTTCCTTCCGGCGGTAGTTCTCGAGCACGCGGTCGAGCTGTTGCTCCTGCGTGGCGACGCGCGGCGGCAGGAGGCCGCGCAGGCCGAGCAAATCGCGCTCGGCATCGCCGAAGGCGGTGCCTTTGTTGAGCAGCGGATCGTGCAAAAGTGCGACGCCGCGTTTCCCGTTCAGGTGAAGCGTTGTAGTCATGGAGGGATTCTTACGGGGCCGAAAGGCATCGGCCGACGGTGCAAACTTTACGCTTTCGGAGTCGGCGAGGGCAGATGTTTCCATCGGGCGCGCGCGGGAATCACCGGACGGTTTCACGAAAATCCCGCGCGCTAATAGGGCGCGCATGCGAAGTGTTGGGCAAAAAATGGGTGGCGACGGGCGCGGCGTGAGCTACGGGTGTTCGCTTCATGAACGACGATTACGTCTCACGCTTCGGCGCCTTGGGCCGCCTGTATGGTGCGGCGGCGCTGCCGCGCTTGCACGCGGCGCACGTGGCCGTCGTGGGCGTGGGCGGCGTGGGCTCGTGGATCGTGGAAGCGCTCGCGCGCTCCGGCATCGGCGCGTTGACGCTCGTGGATCTCGATGATGTGTGCGTGACGAACACCAACCGCCAGTCGCACGCGCTCGCGGACACGGTGGGCCGACCCAAAGTGGCGGTGCTCGCCGAGCGGGTGCGGGCGATCAATCCGGATGGCCGGGTCACCACACACACGGAGTTTTTCACGGCGCAGAGCGCGGAGCGGCTGCTGGCGACGAAGTTCACCTGGCTCGTCGATGCGATCGACGGCATGTCGAACAAGGCGCTGCTCCTTGCCTCCTGCGTGCAGCGCGGGCAACCCGTGCTCACGGTGGGCGGCGCCGGGGGGAAGCGCGATGCGACACGCATTCGGGTGGGCGACCTCGGGGAGTCGCAGGGCGATGATCTCCTGCGGCTGGTGCGGAAAAAATTGCGGCGCGATCACGGCTTCGCGCGTGGCGAGCACCAGATTTACGGCATCCCGTGCGTGTATTCGAACGAGAAGCCGGTTTTCCCGTGGGCCAACGGCACGTGCTCGACCGAGCCGGAGCCGGGCACGAGCTTGAAACTCGATTGCGCGAGCGGGTTCGGCACGGGCGTCTTCGTCACCGGCGCGTTCGGCTTCGCGGCGGCGGGTGAAATTGTGCGGCGGATCGCGGCGGACGTGAGTGCAGAGCAGGAGCCCGGACGCGAAGAAGCCGAGTAACCGCAGGGTTACCCGGCGCGGGAGCGAGGGAGCGCAGGGCTCAGGCCTCGACTTCGAATTTCAGCGGGACGCTGACCTTGGCGCGCACGGCTTTGCCGGCGACTTTGGCGGGTTCGAACGTCCAGCCGCGAACCGCATCGAGGGCGGGGTTGGAGAACGCTTCGTTGGAGGTCTTGGCGACTTCGCACGCCATCACTTTGCCGCCTTCGTCGATCACCATGGAGACGACGACCACGCCCGACACGCCTTGGGCGCGCATGTTGGCCGGGTATTGCGGCGGCTTGGTTTTCACCGGGCGGGGCGGAGTGTCGAACTTGGTAGCGACATCCGGCACGCTGGCGACGGATTGGGCGACTGCCGGCGTGACGACGGCGAGCAGCGCGAGGGAGAACAGGACGCAGAGGGAACGAGGTGATTTCATCATGAAAATGCGCGCGAGGCGCTCCTTGGCTGTCTTTCGGCACATCGTCGCGCGCCTTGACCCCAAAAATCGCCGATTTTCGCCGATTTCGTCCCGGCAAGATCCGCCTGCCCGCGAATGGCCTTATGTGCCGAATAAGCGCAGGAAATTCTCCTCCACTTGCGCGGCGAGTTCTTCCGGCGGCGCACCGCGAAGCGCAGCGAGCGCGGCGTAGGTGGCGGCGAGATTGCCGGGATGGTTCACGGGTGAGCCGTCCGGCGCAGAGGGTAACGTGAAACGGGCCTGGTCGGCCGGGAGCGGCATGGCGGGCGCATCGGTTTCGACCAGCAGACGATCCGCGGGGATGCGCCTGAACACCTCGCGCTTCGCGGCGTGGCGCGGTTCGAGGAAGGCGCCGTTGAAGGAGAAATACGCCCCGTAGTCGGCGAACTTGCCGACCATCTCGATCGGACCGCCGTAGGCGTGCAGCAGGAACCCGCGCGCGGGAGTATTCACATGGCGCAGCAGCCCCTCGAGGACGCCGAACGCCTGAAGACAATGAATCGTGACGGGGCGGTTTTCTGCGGCGGCGAGGCTGAGTTGCTTGATGAACACCTCGCCCTGTTCCTCGAGCGGTGCGCGGCGCAGACCGGTGAGGCGCGGATCGTCGGGTTTTGCGCTGTCGAGAATCCAGCGATCGAGGCCAATCTCCCCGATCGCGGCGCGGGGCTCGGCGGTGAGGCGCTCTTTCAAGCGGTCAAACCAACCTGTGGCGCGATTGCCGGCGTCCCACGGGTGCACGCCGTAGCTCGGATAAACCCAGGGGAAGCGCACGGCCATCGCGGCAACGGCGGGCCAATCGGCTTCGCAGGTGCCGTTCACGACGGCGCGGCGCAGATGCAGGGCGCGGAGGTCGGCGTCGATTTGTTCGCGGTGCGGCGCGAGCCAATCGTCGTGGGCATGGTTGTGAGCGTCGTAGAGCGGCGGCACGGAGGGACGATAGCCCGAGTGAGCCGGGAAAACAGCGTAAAGACGCGCACGCCGCTAAAGCGGGCGGGTGTGAGTGTCGTTACAGCGGTTAACCACGGAAGAAACTGCGTCCATGACGGACAATCTCATCATCGATTTGCCTGAACTGAAGCTGCCGCGCGATCTGGCGTGGCGCGTGAAGTTCATTGCAGCGGTCGAAGAGCACGCGCGCCGTCTGGGCATCAACGGAAATTACGAGCCGACGCGGTTCATCGGTTACTATTTCGCCGGGGCCCACCCGGTGGTTGTCTCGGGGCATTGGACGGTGACGCTCGACGACGTGCCCCTGTTGCGCCGTGTGCGCGATCTGATCGAGCGGATGACGGAGGCGCGGTTCAGCATTCGCAGCCCCGCCGAGGACGCCGCGCCGGAATTCATGCTCCTGCACGATCGCCATGATGGCGCGTGCTGGCTGTGGGAATATGCGCACGGCCGGCGTTTCCTCGAGGCGCGCTCGCCGGTGTCGTCATGGGGCAGCTGGGACGAACTGGCGGATGGCGACGGCCCGCGCCTGCTCGGTCCGTGATCAAGCTGTCGCGCGTTGCGCGGCGGCGAAGTCGCGGATGCGGGCGCGAACACTGCGCAGGCCGTTGAGCCGCGTGGGCGACAAGGTGCGCGTGAGTCCGAGTTGCTCGATCAACGCGGGCTCGGTCGCGATGACGTCAGCCGGCTCCCCGCCGCTGTAGAGATCGCAGAGCAACGCGACCACGCCGCGCACGAGAGGCGACTCGGCATCGCTGCGGAAAGCGCAGCGGCCCTCGCGGAGCTCGCACACAAGCCACACCGGCGACATGCAGCCGCGCACGCGGTGTTCGTCGATGTGCTCGGCGCGCGACACGGCCAGGCGCGGTCGCGCGCGGTCGACGATCGCCGCGAGGCGTTCCTGCGGGTCCTCGATGAGGAGCAGGTCGGCGAGCATCTGTTGCTGGCGTTCGGCGACGGTCACGCGGGCAACGTGCGGCGACCGCGCGCCGCTGGCAAGCCGCCGGCGCGTCGGAAGGCCCCCGATGCGTCAAGAAGGCGGGCTGGTGGAGCCGAGCTGCGGTCTTCTTGCATCCCTGCCGCACCCGCGCTGCGCAACTTCAGTAGCAGCAGGTCAGAAATTCATGGCGTAATACGCCAGATTCACTTGCCGGCAGACTTTGGTGCTGAGCGCTGTCGGCCGAGCCAGTTGAGCAGTTCCAGCGTTCTTTCTGCATCTGGCATCGCGCGCTTCTTGACGAAGAAGTCTGTGATCCGTGAGGGATCGAGTGCGAGCTCGCGCGCCAGCAGCGCTTTCGTGCCGCGGCGATTCAAGAGTGGAATGGTGGCGGCACGGAGCGCGTTCCAGAGTGGTGTTTCGAGGCCGGGCCGCAGCGTCGAGCCCCGGCGACGAGGTGTGAGGCGCTCCTTTTTGCGCATTTCCTGAGCGAGCAGCACGGCTGCGGCCGCGAGCGGTTCGATCAGCATGTCGACACTCTTCAGGCGGGCGGGCAGGTAGTTTTGCATTATGGCGTAATACGCCATGAATGTGCGGGGACAAGCCTTGGGAGACGACGGTGGTGTGGGTGTGGGCGGAGTCGCGCGCGGAGGGTGTGAGTGGACGATGCGGGGGGCGGGAATGTCGGTGGGTTGAACAACGGGGGGCGGGCGGGCCCGGCTTGCCAGTGGGACCGTCCACCGCTTTGGTAGCGGCTTGAACATCGTCGTGGTCAGTTGGTTTTGGCGCGGGCTGCGCGGACACAGCGTGACGTTTTCGCTGTTGTTCGCGTCGTTCGTGCTCGGGCTCTCGATCAGCGGTGGCGTGAGGCAGTTGCTGGCGTCGCTCGGGGTGCACTGGCTCTATGTGCTGATTTTGCCGGCGGTGTTCTTCACCTGGATGAACGGGCGCGAGACGCGCTGGATTCCCGAGGAGAAACGGCGGCGCGTCATCGCGCGCGCGCTGCTCTTCGGCTCGATCGTGCTGGCGATCATCATCAACCAGATTCGCCATTGATGAACGCGGGCGCGACTGGGCAGGGGTGGCGGGAGCGAGCCGATCGCATCATCGGCGCGCGTGCGGCGGGGTGGATCATGTTGGCCGCGCTGGCGGCGTTTTATGCCGCGGCGTATTGGGGCGACGAGTTGAATCCGGGAGCGTCGCTTCCCGTGGAGCGTCGCGGTTGGTGGAGCTGGGCGGATCAGACGAAATACGTCGAGGCAGCGCACGCGCTGGCGCGCGGACGCGTCGAGGCCACGAGCTACTATTTCCCGCTCGGTTACTCGTTGCTGGCGGTGCCGTTTGTGCGGCTGATGCCGGCGCAACCGTTTTTCTGGCCGAACCTCGCGTGCGTGCTGCTCAGTGCCGTGCTGGCGTGGCGGCTGGCGCGACGCTGGCTGGCGCCGCTGGCGAGTTTCGCGCTGGGCGCGCTGTTCATCGCGAGCCACGCGGCGTTGCTGCGGCTGACGATGGTGATTCCGTGGAACACGCTGCCGGTGCAGGCCGCGCTGCTCGGCGGCATGCTGCTCGTGCTGACGCGGCGCGACGGCGCGGCGGTGGCGTGGCTCGCCGCGATCGCGGCGGTGACTTATTGGATGCGACCGGGCGATGCGGCGTGTTTTGCGCCGTTGCTCGTGTTTGCGACAGTGCGGTTGCCGACGTGGCGCGCGCGCCTGGGCTGGGGCGCGCTTGGCGTGGCGCTGATTGCCGTGAGCGCGGGGGCGATGGCGTGGCTGAATTTGCGCACGTTCGGCCAATGGCGGACGCCGTATGAGCAGGGGACGTTCGAGAACATCGGGTTCTTTTCGTATCCGATGTTGCACAAGGCCTATGGGCTGCTCGTGGACGGAGAGACGTTTTTCGGCGAATACAACTCGGCGCTGCTGTGGCGTTATCCGTGGCTGTTCCTCGCGTTGCCGGGCGTCGTGTTTTGGGTCCGGCGCGATGGCTGGGCGGGCGCGGCGTGCGTGGCGACGATCGCGCTGAATTGGGGGCTGTATCTCAACTACAACGATTTCGTGCCCTCGGCGGTGTTTCGGTTCAGCCTGATTCATTACGTCGTCTGGGCGTTCGTGCCGCTGGCGATCGCGGCGGCGGCAGCGGTCGTGCGGGGCTGGCGCGAGCGTGCGGTGCGCGGTGCGGCGGCGGCGATGGTGGCGGTGTTTGTGCTGGCGATCGGGCTAAAACTGAAGGAGCGCGCACTGCCCGAGGTCGCGGTGGGGCCCGGAGAAGTGCGGGAGCTGCCGGCGGTGCGTCCGTTGTGGATCGAATGGCGCGGCACCCCGCAGGAGCGAGTCGGTGCTTTGCGGCTCGATGGGCGTGCGATGAAGGAGGGGGCGGATTTCCAAATACCTTACGCGTCGATGACGGACGCGCGCGTGATGCTGAGTGAAGCCGCGCGCGGGCAGCGGCTCGCCCCCGCGGAGAGTGGTGCGATTTCGAGCGTGCCGCGCGTGGGCGACTACATCTGGAGTTGGTGGCCGCGTTGGCGGCGGTTGGCGCCGCCGCGGGAGTAGCGTCGGGTCGACCCAGTCACGGCGGCGAAATAGAGCGGGAGGAATGGCGCGGCGAGCGCGCCACCTCCCATGCGGCGGCGGCGAGCGGAGTCGCCGCCCTACCTTACGCGAGGACGGGCACGGGGCAGTCGATCGCGGCGGCGATGGCGCGGAAGAGATCGGCTTCGCGCGGCGTCACGACGCGATCGGCGCCGATGACATGAGCGGCCGCGGCGAGCACGCGCTGCTTGATCGGCAGCGCCGCGTCGGCGAGGCGATCGAGGGCGCGGTCGAGTTTTTCCAGGGAGCACGCTTCGGCACCGGCGAATGCGAGGCGATCGGCGATGAGCGGGAGTTGTCCCACGCCGGCGGCGAACGCGAGCGAGAGACGCGCGGACTCGGTCGCGCCGGCATGAGCGAGCGCGGAGAGCGTGACGGCGATGTCTTCGGCGAGCGGTTGAAAGGAATGAAACTGCACCGGCGAGCGCGGCGTGTTGGCGCGAGCGAGCGTGAGTTGGCGCAGGAGCATTTTCTGGAGCGCGAACTCGAAGGCAGTCACTTCGGCGTCGGAATGGACCAGTTCGTCGAGCGTGGTGACGAAGCGGTCGAGCGCGGCGCGATCGAGTGTGCGGAGCGCGGGCAGGCAGAGTTGGAAGAGCGGAAGTCGTGTGCTTTCGTCGAGGTCAGCGAGGAGCGGGAGCAGCGTCTCGGTCGCGGTGCGGTGTGCTGTGCCGGAGTGCTGCGCGATGAGGACGAGCTGACGCTCGCGATTGGCCGGGGCGTCGGTATTGAGCAGGGCGTAAACGAGCGGGATGGCAGTGTCGGCGGAGCGCGTGGCATTGCGAAGGCCGGCCGGGAGGCGGTCGAGCAGGGCGCGGGCGCGCTGGAAATGGTCTTCGGTGAGCGCGCCGATGCTGGCGGTGACGGTGGCGGGCGTGAAAGGCACGCGCGTGGGTGCGCTGGGTTCTCCTTCGCGGACGATTTCGCGCGTGACCGGTGGGCGCGTGGACGACGGCGGCGTGGTCGTAGGCGGTGGGAAGCCGGCGCTGCTCGGCGTAGCAGCCGAGCCGGCGAGGCCGGCGGTGGCGAAGGATTCGCGGGCGACGTCGACGACTTCGGGCGGTTCGAAGAGTTGTCCGTCCCAGCGGGGATCGATGGCGCGGAGGCGTTCGTCGAGCGGCGGGTGCGTGGCCCAGAGTCCGCCGAAGAACGAGCGGAAGCCTTGCGCGAAGAAGAAGTGCCCGATCTCGGAGGCGTGCTTGTCGGTGACGGTGGAGCCGAGGGCGTAGCCGCCGATTTTTTTCAGGGCGCCGGAGAGGCCGGCGGGATTGCGCGTGAACTGGACGGCGGAGGCGTCGGCGAGGAACTCGCGCTGGCGCGACACGGCGGCCTGGATGAGGCGCCCGAAGAAATAGCCGACGTAGCCGATGAGCAGGAGCGCGAGGCCGATGGCGAGAATCACGGCGAGGCCGCCGCCTTTGTTTTTGCCGCTGCCGCTCGTGCGGATGCGTCCGCGGCCCATGGTTTGAAGAATGCCGCGGCCGAGCAGGCCGATGACGAGGATGCCGAAGGCGATGGCGGCGAGCTTCACGTTGAGCCGCATGTCGCCGTTGAGGATGTGGCTGAACTCGTGGGCGACGACGCCCTGGAGTTCGTCGCGCGTGAGCTTTTCCAACGTGCCGCGCGTGACGGCGACGACGGCGTCGGACGTGGTGAGGCCGGCGGCGAAGGCGTTGATCGCGGGCTCCTGGTCGAGCACGTAGACCGCGGGCACGGGCACGCCGGAGGCGATGGCCATTTCCTCGACGACGTTGAGCAGGCGGCGCTCGTGGAGGTTGGTGGTGTGCGGATCGACGCGGCGGCCGCCGACGAGTTCGGCGACGGCGGAGCCGCCGTGGCGCATCTGCGACCACTTGTAGAGCGAGGCGAGGCCGACGATCGCGACGACGGAGGCCGCGACGGCGGTGAAGATGGTCGGGTCCCAGAAAAGCAACGGCGCCTCGTCGTTGTAGTAATAGCTGTGTTCGCGAGCGCCGGTTTGGCCGACGATCAACACGGCGGCGACGTAGCTCGCAGCGATGGTGCCGAGCACGGCGAGGGCGAACAGGACGACGAGCCGGTTGGTGCGGCGCTTTGCGCGGGCTTGGGCTTCGAAGAAGTCCATGGTTGGATTTTCAGCGACATTCGCCCCGCAAGAGGCAAAGCGACGCACCCCAGAGCAGCGAGTAACGGCTGGGCATCCCGCTAGGCGCGGGGCCGTTTGAAGACCGCCACTACGTCACGCGTGCTGCCATAGGCCTCGTTGGTGTCGAACGCGGCGGTGAGCTCCCAACCTTCTTGACCGAGCGCGTTCATCGTCCGGTCAAATTCGACTTCGTCGACCTTTCCCCCGAGCAGGCCGGTAGCGCGCAACTTAATGGTTTTGTATTCCCATTTCATGGGTGGGCGACATTCAGCTGAACTTCACCTGCGGCGCCGAGCGCTCGGCGGCGGTGTCGACTTGGAAGAGCTGGGCTTCGGCGAAGTTGAACACGCCGGAGATGATGTTCGTCGGGAACGTTTCGCGCTTCGTGTTGTAGGTGGTGACGGCGTCGTTGTAGGCCTGGCGGGCGAAGGAGATTTTGTTCTCCGTCGAGGTGAGCTCTTCGGTGAGCTGCATCATGTTTTGGTTGGCCTTCAGGTCGGGGTATTGCTCGGAGACGACCATGAGGCGCGAGAGGGCGCCGCCGAGGCCGGCTTCGGCGCCGAGGAGGTTTTTCATCGCGGCGGCGTCGGCGGGATTGGCGGCGGCGGCTTTCGAAGCGGCGTAGGCGGTGTTGCGCGCGGCGATGACGGCTTCGAGCGTCTCGCGCTCGTGTTTGAGGTAGCCTTTGGCGGTCTCGACGAGATTCGGAATGAGGTCGTAGCGGCGCTTGAGTTGGACGTCGATTTGGGCGAACGCGTTCTTGAAGCGGTTGCGAAGCGTGACGAGCGAGTTGTAGGAACCCGCGACCCAGAGGAGCAGCACGGCGGCGAGGCCGGCGAGAACGAGGAGGGCGATGATCATGGTGAAAAGAAGAAACCGAACGCGCGCATGATTGTCCGAAGCGGTGCGCATGCGCGAGTGCATTCCCGCTATAGGAAATGGGATTGATTAGACTGCGTGAGATGCGGTGCGAGAGCGGAGCGTCGGGGCGTAAAGCCCCTCCCGCCGCTCCAACCGCGAGTGGCGACGGAGGCTTGCCAGTGACGGGAGCGCTTCGCACGATGCGCCCGCCCATGAGAAGAATCGTGCGTTTCGCCGCGTTGCTGCTGGTCGTGACTGCAGTGGCGCGCGCCCAGACGGCCAACCCGAGTCCGCTGACGAGTGAGCGCGCCAACGCGGCGACGGCGCCGGGAGACTGGATCGTGCGCGAAGGACGGGCAAACAGTGCGCTGCAGAGCGGCTTTCCGGCGACGGCGGCGTTGCTCTATCGTGACGTGCTCGCGGACCCGGCGCTGGCCGGCGAGGCGCGGCCGCGCGCGACGCTGGCGCTGGTGACGGCCTTGCTCGACGCGGGAGAGGTCGCGGAGGCGGAGGCGGAGCTGAAGAATTACAAGGGGCCGAGTGACAGCTCGTATCGGTTGCGGGCGGGTCTGCTGGCGGCCCAGACGCGGCGGCGGGATGCGGCGCGAACGGAGCTCGGCGAGGTGAACGCGGGTGATCTCTCGGCCGGCGAGCGGGCGTGGTGGTTTTTTCTCCAGGCGCAGATTGCGGATCTCGACAACGACGTCGTGCGGGCGAATTCCCTCTACAGTCAGGCGATCCAAGCGGCGGTGTCGGAGCAGCAGCGCGCGCGTTTCACGCTGGGTCAGGCGCAGGCGCAGCTGCGGATGGCGAATCCGCCGACCGAGCAGGAACTCAATGCGTGGCGCAACAACATGGAGAAGCATGCGGGACAGGGCCTCGGCTATGATTCGGCGCGCTATTATGCGGCGGGACTCTACCGGCTGAATCGCGGGTCGGAGGCGCTGGCGGTGTTGGAGCGGCAACTGCTGGTCATCCCCGCGGGTGAACGCAACGTGGCCGATCAGTTTCGCCTGATGATCGGGCTCATCGCGGGCGAGACGACGCCGGTGGCGCGGCGGGCCTTTCACGAGTTGGTGCGCAGTGGAGTGAAGGCGGAGACCCAGCGCACCGCGCTCTATCTGCTCGCGCGCGGGTC
Source organism: Candidatus Didemnitutus sp. (assembly GCA_041906465.1). Classification (GTDB taxonomy): domain Bacteria; phylum Verrucomicrobiota; class Verrucomicrobiia; order Opitutales; family Opitutaceae; genus Didemnitutus. The sequence goes on from JAYRJE010000003.1 coordinate 63,537, forward strand.
GCGGACGCCGGCGGCGCGGGAAGAGTTGCGGCGTGCGCTCGGCGAGTTGATCGGTGCGCCGTCGTTGCACCCGATCATCGAGGACCTCCGGTTGGTGCGGGCGCAGGTGGCGTTGATGGACAAGCAATACAACGCGGCCGAAGAGGATGCGCGGCTGTTGCTGGAATTTTTCCCGGGTTCGCCGCTGAAGCCGGCGGCGCTCGGCGTGCGGTTGGCGGTGGCGTGGGATTTGCGGCTGTATCGCTCGGCGGCGGATCTGGCTTCGCAATTACGCCTGCTGGTGGCGGCGGGGCGCGAGCGGGCGGAGCTCGGCGTGTTGGTGGCCGAGGCATATTTTCGCGCGGGAGATTTCAAGAACGCGGCTGATGCCTATGAGGCGTTGTTGCGCGATGTGCATGCGGCGCCGCAGGTGATGCCGGCGGGCGAGTTGATCTTCATGCGGGTGCTCTCGGATATCGAGGCGGGCCAGATCGAGGCGGCGGCGGCGCTGCTGGATGAGATGGCGACCAATCCGTCGTTCGACGTCGAGAGTCGCTGGCAGGCGGAGTGGAATCTCATCCGCGAGATGCAGGCGCGGAAGCAGACTGTGAGTGCGCAGGCGCGCGTCGAGAAGCTGCTGGCGGGCGGGACCGCAGGAGTGGCGGGGGAGTTGCGCGTGCGGCTGCTGTGGCTGCGTGCGAAGCTGTCGTTCGACAACGGTGCGGCGCAGGCGGCGGCGAGCCAGGTGGACGATCTGCTGGCGGCGGTGGGCGCGGCGCAGCTCGAGCCGGCGTTGAAGAACGAGGTGACGAGCACGGCGGAGTTGCTCAAGGCGCAGGCGTTGCTCGAACTCGGGCGCGATGCGGATGGCGCGGCATTGCTGGACAAGTTGCGCGCGGATTTCCGTGGTTCGAAGGCGGCATTGTTTTCGTATCTGGTGCAGGCGGCGCGGCAGGCGCAGCGCGGCGACCTCGCGGGTGCGCAAAAGACGCTGGCCGACATGGCGGAGGCGAATCGCGGGAGCGAGTTTGCGCCCTTTGCGCTGTATCAGGCGGCGCTCTATTCGGAACAGCAGGGCCTGGATCGGAATCTGCAGAAGGCGCACGAACTGCTGGAGCAACTGGTGAAAAACTACCCGCGCGACGAATTGGTGTTCTATGCGCGGCTCAAGCAGGGCGACCTGTTGCGCAAGCTGAACGACTTCGGCTCGGCGCGGCTCGTTTACGAGGACCTGATCAACAATCGGGGTCAGCATCCGGATGTGTTGCTCGCGCAGATTGCGCTCGCGGACAGCCTGTTCGCGCAGGGCACGAACAACGTGGCGAACTACGAGAGCGCGGCGGCGCTCTATGAACGGTTGCGCGACCTGCCGTCCGCCGCGGTCGATCTGCGGGTGGAGGCGGGATACAAATGGGGCTTCGCGCTATCGCGCCGTGGACGCGGCCCGGAGGCGATCGCGGCGCTGTGGGGCGTCGTGGATGCGTTTCTGATCGACGCTGGCACGGCGGCGAAGCTCGGGGCGAAGGGACGTTGGTGGATGGCGAAGACGCTGCTCGAACTCGGTCAGCAACTCGAAGACGCCGGCAAACTCGACGAGGCGCAGCGGGCGTATCAGCTCATCGTGGACAACAAACTCGGCGGTGTCGCGGAGGCGACGGCGAAGCTCGCGCGGTTCCGGGCGCCGGCGGTGGAGGCGCCGAAGCCATGAGTGTCAGCGCGCGAGACGGACAGGAAAGGGGCGCCGGCTTTCCGCCCGCTTTTCTGGAGATGCAGGCTGGAAGCCGCCTGCGCTACTGCGCGAGCGCAGCGCCTTTGCGGTTTACGAAGCGGAGGCGCGGCGCATGATGCGCGCGGAATTTCATGACGGCATTCAGTTATACCATTTTTGCGCAGGGCGGCCCGGTGATGTGGCTGCTCGTGGTGCTTGGTCTCGTGGCGCTGGTGATTTTCATCGAGCGCGCGCTGTTTCTGCATCGCGGGCAGATCCGCTCCACGGAGTTTCTCAATGGCATCAAGAATCTGCTGCAGAAGGGACGCTTGATGGAGGCATTGACGCTGTGCGAAGAGACGCCCGGGCCGGTGGCCGCGGTGGTGAAGGCGGGGCTGCGTCACGCGAGCGATGACGAGCAAGGCATGCGCTTCGCGGTGCAAGAGGCGGCGCTGACGGAGATCCCGACGTTGGAGCGACGCGTGGGCACGCTCGCGGCGATCGCTCAGGTGGCGCCGTTGCTCGGGTTGCTCGGGACGCTGCTGGGCATGATCAAGACGTTCTGGCTTTTCAATACCGGCGGGAATTACGCGACGCCGTCGGTGCTGTCGGGCGGCATGAGCGAAGCGCTGCTGACGGCGGCGGCGGGGCTCGCGATCGCGATTCCGGTTCATTTGGCGCGCCATTTTCTCAGCGGGCGAGTGCGTGCGCTCGTGCACGACATGGAATGGGTGGGCAATGAGCTGATGCGCTACCTGCTACGCGAGCATCGCAACGGCGGCGCAGTCGTCGCGGAAAGTGGCGCGGGCGCGGGCGCTCCCGCGGAGAAAAAATGATCACGCAACCGCTCGATCTCGTCTCGAAGCTGCGCGCGCCGCCGCGGGATTTCGATGTGTTCTTCTGGGCGAACGGCGCGCTGATCGTGCTGTTTTTCGCGCTGCTCGGGTCGCGCTTTGTGCTCGCGCCGGGCATGCCGGTGAAAGTGGGCGAGCCCGCGACGATCGAGCTGCCAGAAGCGGCCGTGCCGATGCAGGGCTCGGCGTCGGTCGTCGTGAGCTATCGGCGCGACGAGATGATTTTGTTCGAGGGCGGGATCTACGACATTCGCGAATTTCGGCCCGTGCTCGAAGCTTACGCGAAGAAGCATCCGGGCGCGACGCTGCTCGTGCGCGCGGACCGGCAGGTGTCGATCCAGGGATTCACGGCGTTGTGCGATCTGGCGCGTGCGGCGGGTTTCGTGCACGTGCTGCTCGCGATGGAGACGAATGCGGGAGAGGCAGTGAAGTTCGTCCCGGCGGGGCGCTGAAGATGAGCACGACCACAAACCGCCGCCGGGTGCTCGGAGCGACGTTGGTGATGGTGCTCGCGGGCGCGGGCTGGTGGGTTTGGTCCGAGCGCGCCGCGGCACAGCCGGATCGCGCTCCGGGACGAGCGCCGGAGCCGTTCGTGCAGATTGCGGGCAGCGGTGGGGCGGGAGCGGACCGGGTGCTGCAGGAACGGGCGGAGTTTTTTGACCCCAGCCCGATGTTTCTGCCGACGACCCGCAACGCCGGGCAGGAGGCGCTTCCGCAGCGCTTGGTAGTGCAGCCGGGCCAGGTGTTTCTTGATTTTCCGGCGAAATGGCGCGTCGCGGAGGCGAATTTGCCCAGTTACGGGAGCGAAGCGGTGACGGCGCCGGAAGGACTCGCGGATGTGATGGCGCGGGCGAGTGAAGCGCCGTTCGCCGGGCTAGGGGAGGCGGCGAGTCCTGCGCGACGCGTGGAGCCCCGCGTGGCCTTCTTGGAAGTTAAATCAATCCAAGGCAGTGCTTTGATCCGTGCGGCGCTCGAGGATGCCGCAGTGCCGCGACCGGACTTTGCTCCGCTGGAATTTCTTGCCACTGTCAGTGCGGCGGGCTTGGTCGTGCAACCGCTTTTGGTGGTTGGGTCCGGCGTGGACGAGGTCGACAGCTTCTTTCGCGACTACCTCAGCAAAGGGTTTCGTCTGGGGGAGAAGTTGGCCCCAGGCGTCTACCGGATCGTGATCGGCCCGTAGAAATCTCCCAAAAGCGCAAGAATCTAGTTGACGGGGAATTTTGGGAACCATTCCCTAGCCGTTCTCTTTGTTTTTTGCCTCCGCCTTGTTCTGCCCAGATAGCTCAGTTGGTAGAGCACCCCCTTGGTAAGGGGGAGGTCGACGGTTCGAATCCGTTTCTGGGCTCCAGGGCGAACGTCGGGGGATTGCCGACGTTAATAAAGGTCAACTATTCAACCACTAAAAACCTCACTCCCACATGGCTAAAGGAACATTCGAACGCAAGAAGCCGCACGTCAACGTTGGCACGATCGGCCACATCGACCACGGCAAGACGACCACGACGGCCGCTATTTTGGCCGTGCAGGCCCGCAAGGGTCTGGCCGAGGTCAAGGCTTACTCCGACATCGCGAAGGGCGGCACCGTCCGCGACGCGACGAAGACCGTCACGATTTCCGTGGCCCACGTGGAATACGAGACCGCCAAGCGCCACTACGCGCACGTCGACTGCCCGGGACACGCGGACTTCGTTAAGAACATGATCACCGGCGCCGCCCAGATGGACGGTGCGATCCTCGTCGTCAGCGCCGCTGACGGCCCGATGCCGCAGACCAAGGAGCACGTCCTCCTCGCCCGCCAGGTTGGCGTGCCGAAGATCGTCGTCTTCCTCAACAAGGTCGACCTCATCGAAGATCCGGACCTCCTCGAGCTCGTCGAAGAGGAAATCCGCGACCTCCTCACCAAGTATCAATTCGACGGCAAGAACACCAAGATCGTCCGTGGCTCCGCCACCGCCGGTCTCGCTGGCACGCCGGAAGGCGAGAAGGCCTTCGCCGAGCTGATGGACGCGATCGACACCGAGATCGCCGAGCCGGTTCGCGAGATGGACAAGCCCTTCCTGATGTCCGTTGAAGACGTCTTTTCGATCACCGGCCGCGGCACCGTCGCGACGGGCCGTATCGAGCGTGGCATCGTCAAGCTCAACGAGACCGTCGAAATCGTCGGCCTCAAGGACACCGTCACCACGGTCGTCACCGGCATCGAAATGTTCCGCAAGCTCCTCGATCAGGGCCAGGCGGGCGACAATGTCGGCATCCTCCTCCGTGGTATCGACAAGGACGGCATCGAGCGCGGTCAGGTTATCGCCGCTCAGAAGTCCATCACGCCGCACAAGAAGGCGAAGGCCGAAATCTACGTCCTCTCGAAGGACGAGGGTGGCCGCCACACGCCGTTCTTCGACGGTTATCGTCCCCAGTTCTACTTCCGCACGACGGACGTGACGGGCGTTGCGAAACTCCCGAAGGGCGTCGAGATGGTCATGCCGGGCGACAACATCACGATCGACATCGAGCTCATCGCTCCGATCGCGATGGAGAAGTTCCAGCGCTTCGCGATCCGCGAAGGTGGCCGCACCATCGGTGCCGGCCGCGTGACCGAGATCGTCGAGTAATCGCCTCATTTATTCCGAATTCACGCGCCGGGGTCCCGTTTTCGGGGCTCCGGCTGCGTCGTCTAAAAGAAATTAACCACAGGCGCGTAGCTCAATTGGTAGAGTAGCGGTCTCCAAAACCGTTGGTTGGGGGTTCGATTCCCTCCGCGCCTGCCACTTTTCCGCACCGTTCAGCGACTCACATGGCCAACCCGTTCCGCAGCGCTCGTATTTTCTTCAGCGAACTCGTCGCTGAACTCCAGAAGGCCAGCTGGCCGACTCGTGAAGAGCTCAAGGATTCGACGATCGTCGTGATCGTCGCGTGTGTCCTCCTCGGCCTGTTCACCAGCATCAGCGACTTCGCCCTTTACCAAGTCGTCGACCTGTTCACCCGCTGGGTGAGCTGATCGCCGCGCCGTTCTTCCATGTCCCAGACCTCAACGCCCACGGGCGCCCAGTGGTTCGCTGTTCACACTCTCTCCGGTCAGGAGCAGAAGGTCAGAACTTACATTGAGAAGTTCAAGAAGGCCGAGGAGCTCGACGACTTCATCCACGAAGTGCTCCTTCCGACGGAAGTCGTGTCCGAGGTGAAGGGCGGCAAGAAGTCCACGAAGACCCGCAAGCTCTACCCGGGCTACGTCTTCGTGAACATGAAGCTCTACGAAGAGGGCAAGGTCATCATCAAGCCGTTCTACTTCGTCAAGGACGCCGCCGGCGTCATCGGCTTCGTCGGTGGCGAGCATCCCGCTCCGCTCCGCCAAAGCGAAATCGACGAGATCAAGGCCCGCGTCGAGGCCGCCACCGGCAAGGAGATCCCGAAGGTCTCCTTCGAAGTCGGCGAGGAAGTGAAGATCACCGACGGTGCGTTCGCCAACTTGAATGGCCGCGTCGACGAGATCGATCCCGCCCGCGGCAAGCTCAAGGTTTCCGTTTCCATTTTCGGACGGTTTACGCCCGTCGAACTCGAATACTGGCAGGTCCAGCGCGCCTCTGAAAGCTGATCCGCCGCCCACCATAAACCCGCCACTACTCAGCATTCCTTAACATGGCCAAAAAGATCCAAGGCTACGTTCGTCTCCAGCTTCCCGCTGGCGCCGCCAATCCCGCTCCTCCCGTCGGTCCCGCACTCGGTGCCCAGGGCGTCAACATCATGGCGTTCTGCAAGGAGTTTAACGCGAAGACCAAGGACCAGAACGGCATGATCATCCCCGTGGTGATCACCGTCTTCTCGGACAAGTCCTTCACCTTCATCTGCAAGTCGCCCCCGGCGTCTGTGCTTCTCAAGAAAGCCGCGGGCGTCGCTTCCGGCTCAGCCAAGCCCAACCAGGACAAGGTCGGCAAGGTCTCCAAGAAGCAGATCCTCGAGATCATCAAAATCAAGAAGGCCGACCTCAATGCCAACTCCGAGGAAGCCGCGATCCGCATGATCGCCGGCACCGCGAAGAACATGGGCATCGAAGTCACCGACTAAGTTTCACCCACAACCACTCAAAGCGGGAGTCCGCGAGGACGTTCGCACCGCAGGAGTAGCAAATGGAAAAACACAGCAAACGATACAACAGCGCCATCAAGGTCGCTGACCTCACGAAGGAATATCCGCTCAACGAAGCCGTTGAGATTCTTTCGAAATTCCCGAAGGCCAAGTTCGATGAGACCATCGAGCTGTCCTTCCGCCTCGGCGTCGATCCGGCGCAGGGCGACCAGATGGTGCGCGGCACCACGCCGCTCCCGAACGGTTCCGGCAAGAAGATCCGCGTGATCGTCTTCACCGACGACGCCGAGAAGGCGCTCGCCGCCGGCGCCGATCACGCCGGCCTCGCCGAGCTCATGGCGAAGGTCAGCTCCGGCTGGCTCGACTTCGACGTCGCGATCGCGACGACCGAGGCGATGAAGCAGGTCCGCACGCTCGCTCGCGTGCTCGGTCCCAAGGGCCTCATGCCGAACCCGAAGTCCGGCACGGTCACCGACGACATCGCCGCGGGCATCAAGGCCGTGAAGGCCGGCCGCGTCGAGTTCAAGGTCGACAAGACCGCCAACATCGGCGTCGGCGTCGGCAAGCGCTCGTTCACCGCGCAGCAGATCTCCGAGAACGTCGCCGCGGTCCTCGAGGCCGTCGGCAAGGCGAAGCCCGCCGCGTTCAAGGGCCACTACATCAAGTCTGTCACCCTCTCGTCCTCGATGTCGCCCGGCGTGAAGATCGCCTCGACCGAGTTCAGCAAATTCTAAGGAGCATCGTAACCATGAGAGCCGAAAAGAAATTCCTCATCGACGAGGTCACGACGCACCTGAAGAAGTCTGACTACGTCATCCTCACCAACTTCACGAAACTGACCGTCGCCGACACCGCCGAGCTGCGCAAGCGCCTCGCGCCGGAGAAGGCCGAGTTCCACGTCGTGAAGAACAGCTCGTTCCGCGTCGCGGCCAAGGCCTTCGGCCTGCCCGAGGTGGACAAGTCCCTCGCCGGCCAGACGGCCGTCGTCGTCGGCGGCAAGAATCCCGCCGGCGTCGCGAAGGTCCTCAAGAAGTTCGTCGAGGAGAAGCAGAAGCTCGAAGTGAAGGTCGGCATCCTCGACAAGAAGATGATGACCGCCGCCGAGCTGTCGAAGCTGGCCGAGCTGCCCTCGTTCGAGGCGCTCCGTTCCATGCTCCTCGGCCTGTTCACGCAACAGGGAGCCGCGTTCGTTCGCGTGCTCAACGAGAAGGTCAAGAAGGAGACTCCCGCAGCCTAACCCTTTTTCGCGTGGCGCCGCCACTCCTTCGGCGGCGCGCGCGAAAGCCAAAAACTCCCAACGGAGTTCAGCTAGGAGATACGTCTCTTAAACGCGCGGCATTCCCGCCGCCGCTAGCACTCCCAGGAAGACTACCATGAGCAACATCACCAAAGACCAAGTCATCGAGTGGCTGTCCGCGCAGCCGATTCTCGAGCTCGCGCAGCTCGTCAAAGACCTCGAGGCCAAGTGGGGCGTTTCCGCCGCCGCTGCCGTCGCTGCCGCTCCCGCCGCTGGCGGTGGCGCCGCTGCCCCGGCTGCCGAAGAGAAGACCGAGTTCAACGTCGTCCTCACGGACGCCGGCGCGAACAAGATCGGTGTCATTAAGGAAGTCCGTGCGATCACGGGCCTTGGCCTCAAGGAGGCCAAGGACCTGGTCGAAGGCGCTCCGAAGCCGGTCAAGGAAGGCGTCAACAAGGCCGAGGCCGACGAGATCAAGAAGAAGCTCGAGGCCGCTGGCGCGAAGGTCGAACTCAAGTAACCACTTGGTTCGCACCCACGCATTCAGTTCCAATTCCCGAGCACAGGCCGTGCAAGTCACGGCCTGTGCTTCGGCATTTTCCCTGTTCTTTTCTGACGTGACGAGGTCCTCGCATCCGCACGTCCCAATTGCCGGTTCCGCAGCCTTCAGTGGCGCGAACTGAGTTTGTCCATTTCCCTTTAATCAACCCACCGGGAGCACCCATGGCCGACCGTAACCAACACGAACGCGTCAACTTCGGAAAACTTCGCGAAGTCATCCAGCCGCCGAACCTCATCGAGCTGCAGATCAGCTCGTATCTCGAGTATCTCCAAAAGGACGTGCCCGAGAAGCAGCGCAAGCCCGTCGGCCTCGAGGCCGTCTTCAAGGAGGTCTTCCCGATCACCTCGTATGACGAGCGCCTCACGCTCGAATACGTCTCCTACACGATCGGCGAGCCGAAGAGCTCCGAGATCGAGTGCCTCCGCGAAGGCACCACCTACGCCGTCCCGCTCTACGTGAAGCTCCGCCTCCGCGAAGAGGACTTCATCAAGGACGAGGAAATCTTCATGGGCGACATCCCGATGGTGACCGAGCGCGGCTCGTTCATCATCAACGGCGCCGAGCGCGTCGTCGTCTCCCAGCTCCACCGTTCGCCCGGCATCTGCTTCGAAGTTGCCACGCACCCGAACGGCAAGCTCCTCCACTCGTTCCGCATCATCCCGGACCGCGGCACGTGGCTCGAAGTGCAGTTCGACAACAACGACCTGCTCTACGTCTATCTCGACCGCCGTCGCCGCCGCCGGAAATTCCTCATCACGACGCTGCTCCGCGCCATCGGCTACAGCAACGACCTCGACATCCTGAACCTCTTCTACGAAGTCCAGGACCTGAAGGTGAACAAGGCGCTCGACATGGAAAACGTGTCGACCCTCGTGCTCGTCGAAGACGTCATCGATGCCCAGAAGGGCGTCGTCCTCGCCCGCGCGTTCGAGCCGCTCACGAAGCAGATCGTCCGCACCTTCGAGAAACACGACATCAAGTCGATGCGCGTCATCGACACGACCGCCGACGAAGGCGCGATCATCCGCGCGCTCAAGAAGGACCCGACTCGCAACGAAGAGGAAGCGCTCAAGGAAATCTACAAGAAGCTGCGCCCCGGCGAGCCGCCGACCACGGCGAACGCCAAGGCCCTCCTCAAGCGCCTGTTCTTCGACCCGAAGCGCTACGACCTCGGTCGCGTCGGTCGCTACAAGATCAACCAGAAGCTCGACCTGAAGGTCGACCTCGAGGTCCGCATCCTCGAGAGCGCCGACGTTGTCGCCGCCACGAAGTATCTCGTCCGCCTCAAGAAGAACGACGGCGTCGTTGACGACATCGACCACCTCGGTTCCCGCCGCGTGCGCACCGTCGGTGAGCTGCTCGCCAACCAGTGCCGCGTCGGCCTTTCCCGCACCGAGCGTTTGGTGCGCGAGCGCATGACGCTCTACGATCAATCCGTCGACTCGATCACGCCGCAGAAGCTGATCAACCCGAAGGCGCTGACGACCGTGATCCGCGATTTCTTCGCGCGCAGCCAGCTGTCGCAGTTCATGGATCAGATCAACCCGCTCGCCGAGCTGACGCACAAGCGCCGCTTGTCCGCGCTCGGGCCTGGCGGTCTGAACCGCGAGCGTGCCGGCTTCGAAGTCCGCGACGTTCACCCGTCGCACTACGGCCGCATCTGCCCGATCGAAACGCCTGAAGGTCCGAACATCGGTCTGATCAACTCGCTCTCGACCTACGCGCGCGTGAACGAATTCGGCTTCATCGAGGCCCCGTATCGCGTCGCCGACAAGGAAAAGGGCCGCGTCACCGACAAGGTTGTCTATCTCACCGCGGACCAGGAAGAGGGCAAAGTCATCGCCCAAGCCAACGCCGAGGTTGACGAGAAGGGTAACTTCATCGGCAAGGTCACCGCGCGCCGTGACGGCGAGTTTCTCGAAGTCACCGCCGACGAAGTCGACCTGATGGACGTTTCGCCGAAGCAAGTCGTCTCCGTCGCCGCCGGTCTCATCCCCTTCCTCGAGCACGACGACGCCAACCGCGCGTTGATGGGCTCGAACATGCAACGCCAGGGCGTGCCGCTGCTGCAGACCGAAGCGCCGTTCGTCGGCACCGGTCTCGAAGGCCGCCTCGCCTCGGACTCCAAGACCGTCGTGGTCGCGGAAGCCAACGGCGTCGTCGCCTCCGTCGACGCGAAGCGCATCATCGTCACCGAATCCGGTGAAATGCCGCGCAACCCGAAGACGGATCCGAAGAACGGCACCTACGTTTACGAGCTGCGCAAATTCATGCGCTCGAACGCCGGCACCTGCTTCACCCAAAAGCCCATCGTCAAGAAGGGCCAGAAAGTGAAGAAGGGCCAGTGCATCGCCGACGGTCCCTCGACCGACCACGGCGAGCTCGCTCTCGGCCGCAACGTGCTCGTCGCGTTCATGCCGTGGAACGGCTACAACTTCGAAGACGCGATCCTCATCTCCGAAAAGGTGCTGAAGGAAGACATCTTCACCTCGATCCACGTTCAGGAATTCGAAGTCACCGCGCGTGACACGAAGCTCGGGCCCGAGGAAATCACCCGCGACATCCCGAACGTCGGCGAAGAAGCCCTCAAGAACCTCGATCACAACGGCGTCATCCGCGTCGGTGCCGAGGTCAAGCCGGGCGACATCCTCGTCGGCAAGATCACGCCGAAGTCCGAAACCGAACTCGCGCCGGAAGAGAAACTCCTCCGCGCCATCTTCGGTGAAAAGGCTGCGGACGTGAAGGACACCTCGCTCATCGTCCCGTCGGGCGTGAACGGCATCATCATGGACGTGAAGATCAACACTTCGCGCCTCGACGCCGAGGGTTCGAAACTCTCGCCTTCCGATCGCCGCCGCCAGGTGAAGCAGATCCAGGAAGACTACAAGACGCAGATCGACAAGCTGCGCGAGCAGCTCACCGAGGCGCTGTCCAACATCCTCCTCGGCGAAAAGATCCCGCTCGACGTCATCAACGGCCAGACCGGCGAAATCATCATCCCGGCCAACCGCAAGATCACGAAGACCCTCCTCCGCAAGCTCGCCGCCGTCGCGAAGCACATCGAGATCGATCCGTCCCCGGTTCGCATCAAGATCATGGAGATCATCGGCTCGTTCCAGTCGAAGTTCGACGAGCTCGAGGGCGACCGTGAGCGCAAGATCGCGTCGATCGAACAAGGCGACGCGGAAGGCGCCGGCGTCATCAAGCAGGTCAAGGTCTACATCGCCACGAAGCAGAAGCTCGAAGTCGGTGACAAAATGGCCGGCCGCCACGGTAACAAGGGTGTCGTCGCCAAGATCGTCCCCGAAGCCGACATGCCGTTCCTCCCGGACGGCACGCCGGTGCAAATCTGCTTGAACCCCCTCGGCGTGCCTTCGCGCATGAACGTCGGTCAGGTTCTCGAGACGCACCTCGGTTGGGCCTGCTCGAAGCTCGGCCTCAAGGTCGCCACGCCCGTGTTCGACGGTATCTCGGAAAAGAAGGTCCGCGAATATCTCAAGCAGGCGAACGACATTGAGAAGGAGCAGAGCGGCGTCATCACCGTCACCACCGCCGGCAAGGCCACGCTGTTCGACGGCCGCACCGGTGAGAAGATCGATCAGCAAGTCGTCGTGGGCTTCATCTACATGATGAAGCTGAACCACCTTGTCTCGCACAAGATTCACGCGCGCGCGGTCGGTCCTTACTCGCTCGTCACGCAGCAGCCGTTGGGCGGCAAAGCCCAATACGGCGGCCAGCGCTTCGGCGAAATGGAAGTGTGGGCGCTCGAAGCCTACGGCGCGGCGCACACGCTCCAGGAAATCCTCACCGTCAAGTCCGACGACGTGAACGGCCGCACCAAGATCTACGAATCGCTCGTCAAGGGCGACAATACCCTGCAGGCCGGCACGCCGGAATCCTTCAACGTTCTCGTGAAGGAAATGCAGGCCCTCGGCCTCGACATCAAACTCGGCAAGCGCACCACGCTTTCCGAAGCCCTCGGTGGCAACCGCTAAACTTAATTACTGGGAGCATCACGCAAAATGAGCACCGAACAAGCCCGCGAAGAAGTCCGTCAGGTCCTCGGATCCGACGAGAATCCCTTCGACTCCGTTTCCATCACCGTCGCCGCGCCGGAGACCATCCGCGCGTGGTCGAAGGGTGAGGTCAAGAATCCCGAGACGATCAACTACCGCACGTTCAAGCCCGAGCCGGGTGGTCTTTTCTGCCAAAAGATTTTCGGCCCGGTGCGCGACTACGAGTGCGCCTGCGGAAAATACAAGCGCATCAAATACAAGGACGTCATCTGCGATCGTTGCGGCGTCGAAGTCACCATCGCCCGCGTCCGCCGCGAGCGCATGGGCCACATCGAGCTCGCCGTTCCGGTGGCGCACATCTGGTTCCTCAAGAGCATGCCGAGCCGCCTCGGCCTTCTGCTCGACATGACGGCCCGCTCGCTCGAGCGCGTCATCTACTACGAGAACTACATGGTCACCAACCCGGGCAAGACGCCGCTTGAACTCAAGCAGCTCCTGACCGAGACGGAATACCAGCAGGCCGTCGATGAATACGGCGCCGATGCGTTCGTCGCCAAAATGGGCGCCGAGGCCGTCCGCGATGTCCTCACGCAGATCGACATGGAGGCCGTCGTCGCCGAATTGCACGAGACGATGCGCGCCACGCGCTCGAAGCAGATCAAAAAGAAGCTCTCGAAGCGCCTCAAGGTCATCGGCGGCTTCATCTCCTCGAAGTCCCGTCCGGAGTGGATGGTGCTCGAAGTTCTCCCCGTCATCCCGCCGGACCTGCGCCCGCTCGTCCCGCTCGAAGGCGGCCGCTTCGCGACGTCCGACCTCAACGACCTCTATCGCCGCGTCATCAACCGCAATAATCGCCTGCGGAACCTGATGCAGCTGAAGACGCCCGACGTCATCATTCACAACGAAAAGCGCATGCTCCAGGAAGCTGTCGACGCGCTCTTCGACAACGGCCGCCACGGCCGCCCCGTCACGGGCGCCGGCAACCGTGCGTTGAAGTCGCTCTCCGACATGCTCAAGGGCAAGCAGGGCCGCTTCCGCCAGAACTTGCTCGGCAAGCGCGTCGACTACTCCGGCCGCTCCGTCATCGTCATCGGTCCCGAGCTCAAGCTCAACCAATGCGGTCTGCCGAAGAAGATGGCGCTCGTCCTCTTCGAACCGTTCATCATCCGCCGCCTCAAGGAACTCGGCTTCGTGCACACCGTCCGCGGTGCGCGCAAGATGATCGAGAAGAAGTCGCCGGAAGTCTGGGACATCCTCGAGGAAGTCACGAAGGGTCACCCGGTGCTGCTCAACCGCGCGCCGACGCTCCACCGCCTCTCCATCCAGGCGTTCGAGCCGGTCCTCATCGAAGGCTCCGCCATCCGCGTCCACCCGCTCGTCTGCACCGCCTACAACGCCGACTTCGACGGTGACCAGATGGCCGTGCACGTGCCGCTTTCCCTCGAGGCCATCCTCGAGTGCAAGCTGCTCATGATGTCCTCGGGCAACATCTTCTCGCCCTCGAGCGGCAAGCCGATCCTCACGCCATCGCAGGACATCGTCCTCGGCGCGTATTACCTCTCGATCGAGCCGCGCGTGAAGCCCGCCAAGGGCCAGCGTGTTCCGCTCATGTCGGGCCTCCAGGAAGTCCAATACGCCAAGGCCGACGGCGCCCTCAAGGTGCACGACTGGGTCGACGTGCCGAATCCTGATTTCGGCAAGGATACCGTGTTCGGCAACAAGGAGCGCAAGGTCCTCCGCACGACTGTGGGCCGCGTGATCTTCAACCAGATCTGGCCCGCCGGTCTCGGTTTCATCAACTTCCCCGTGCCGAAGGGCAAGCTGGGCGACCTTATTCTCAACACTTACAAGGTCGCGGGTCCCACCGTCACCGTCGAGACGCTCGACAAGCTGAAGGAGCTCGGTTTCACGACCGCCTTCAACGCCGGCATTTCGATCGGTATCGACGACATGATCATTCCTGAGAACAAAAAGGAAATCGTGTCCGACGCCCGCAAGAAGGTCGACGAGGTCGAGTCCCAATACAAGAAGGGCATCATCACCTCCGGCGAGCGCTACAACAAGATCATCGACATCTGGACCGGCGCCACCGACCGCATCGCGAAGTCCGTCTTCTCGAAACTCGAAGGCAACGACGGCAAGCCCGAGGTCAACCCGGTCTACATCATGATGGACTCGGGTGCCCGCGGTAACAAACAGCAGGTGCGCCAGCTCTGCGGTCTCCGCGGCCTCATGGCCAAGCCCTCCGGCGAAATCATCGAGCGCCCGATTCTGTCTTCGTTCCGCGAAGGCCTCACCGTTCTCGAATACTTCATCTCGACGCACGGCGCCCGCAAGGGTCTCGCCGATACCGCGCTCAAGACGGCCGACGCCGGTTACATGACCCGCAAGCTTTGCGACGTGGCCATGGACTGCGTCATCACCGAGGAAGATTGCGGTTCGCGCGACGGCATCTGGAAGAAGGCGATCTTCGAAGGCGACACGATGCTCGTGTCCCTCGCCGAGCGCATCACCGGCCGTTGCTCCGCCGACGACATCTACAACCCGCTCGATCCGACGAAGATTCTCGTCGGCTCCGGCGAGCTCATCACGGAAGAACTCGGTCGCCAGATCGAGGACTCCGGCATCGAGCGCGTCAAAGTCATGTCCCCGCTCACCTCGACGAGCGAGCATGGCATCGACGCGAAGTCCTACGGCATCAATCCCGCGTCCAACAAGGTCGCGAAGATCGGTGACTCCGTCGGTATCATCGCCGCGCAATCGATCGGTGAACCCGGCACGCAGCTCACGATGCGCACGTTCCACATCGGTGGCGTCGCCTCGGCCGGTTCGAAGAACCCTGAGATCAAGGTCCGTAACACCGGTATCCTCAAGTATCGCGGCCTCCGCCTCGTGCAGATGGAAGGTGCAGCCATCGTCCTCAACAAGACCGGCTCCATCCAGATCATCGACGACAACGATCGCGAACTCGAAGCTTACCCGATCGTGGTCGGCACCGTCCTTTCCGTCGGCGACGGCGAGAAGGTCACGAAGGGCCAGACGATCGCGCAGTGGGACCCGTATAACATCCCGGTTCTCTCCGAGCGCACCGGCACGCTGCACTTCAAGGACATGATCCCGGGCGTCACGGTCAAACGTGAGCTCGACGAGTCCACCGGCCGCATCGCGACCGTCGTCATCGAGCACAAGGAAGACCTCAACCCGCAGATCGAAATCCGTGACGAGAGCGGCAAGCCGCTCGCCGCTTACGCGATTCCGACCGGCGCTCAGGTCGTCGTGAACGAAGGCGACATCATCCAGGCCGGCGCGCTCCTCGCGAAGACGCCGCGTCAGGCTTCGACCACGAAGGACATCACCGGCGGTCTCCCGCGCGTCGCCGAGCTCTTCGAAGCTCGCCGCCCGAAGGAAGCCGCCGAGATGGCCCGCATCGACGGTGTCGTCTCGTTCGAGGGCTCGATCCGCGGCAAGCGCAAGCTCGTTGTTCGCAACGAGGAAGCCGGTGCCGAGGAAGAGCACCTGATCCCGCACGGCAAGCACATCATCGTGCAGCCGGGCGACGTCGTCCACAAGGGCCAGCACCTCACGGAAGGCTCCGCCGATCCGCACGAGATCCTCGACATCCTGGGGCCGACCGCGCTCTACGAGTTCCTCATCGGCCAGGTGCAGGAAGTCTACCGTCTCCAAGGCGTGTCGATTAACGACAAGCACATCGAGGTCATCATCCGCCAGATGCTCCGCAAGGTCCGCATCACGGATCCGGGTGACAGCGAGTTCTTCTGGGGCGAGCAGATCGACCGCTCGACGTTCCTCCGCGAGAACAAGCGCCTCGATGCCGCCGGCGGCAAGCCCGCCGAGGCCGAGCCGATCCTCCTTGGCATCACCAAGGCGTCGCTCGAGACCGAGTCGTTCATCTCCGCCGCCTCGTTCCAAGAGACGACGCGCGTCCTCACCGACGCCTCGACTCTCGGCAAGGTCGACGGCCTGAAGGGCTTCAAGGAAAACGTCATCATGGGTCACCTCATCCCCGCGGGCACCGGCCTCCCGGCTTACAAGAAGCTGAAGGTCACGCTCCCGCTCGGCGGTGAGATCCCGATGGACGAAGCTCCGCGCTCCGCTCCGGTTCCGGCCGAAGCGAGCTAAGCTCGACGACGAAGTTCACTCTCGAAGCCGCGGAGCAATCCGCGGCTTTTTCTTTTCCGTTCGTGAAGATTGTGCGCCACTCGAGGAAGTCGTCGATGCGGCTGAACATCACTACAGCGGATCGTGGCGGAACTACTGCGCTCACGCCTCTGCCGATTGACTGATTGAGGTGAAAATCAGAAAACTTGATCTAGCGACGCGTGCTCACTATCCCAATGACGCGGGCGAGTGGGCCAACCGCTAGCAATAACAATCAACGACAGAACTGACGATGAAGGCAAAAATTCCGCTACTATTTCTGGGGATTCTCGGGGCTTTGCTGGCCGCTCCCACCCAGAAGGATGCTCAAAATGTGTTCACTCAAAACCTGAATAAGGGGCGCTACAGCATTGAAACTTTCAGCGGCTATCCACCGGGAGTTATTCGTTACTGGATCAATCGCATCACGTGGGGAGAAAGCTACACCCAAAGCATCATGGGTGAGGACTGGACTGTGTTCGTCGCTAACGCCGTTGTATCCGGCGGTCCCGATCATCAGCATTATGAACGATATTCGCTTAAAGCTGGTATCGCACTCATTCAACGAGGTGACGAAATCTTTGTTCGTGAGCCTTTCGATCCAGTCATCGGTGACGCACCGACTCTGAGCGCGGAGGAATTGAAAAAGGAGGAGGAGCGCGCAAAGGCGGAGCAAGAGGCGCAACAAGAATCCGAACAGAAACAGGCTGCTATCGCGAAACGAAAGAAGCTCGAACAGGAGACGGCGGCGGAAATCGCGGCGACGATTCAGAAGCAAACAGTCGCTCTCTCGTCCGATTTGATTCTCTCAGCATCGGTCGATGATATGCTATCGCCGAATGTGACTATCGACAAAGGTCGGTTAGGTTTTTCTAGGTATCGCTTTAAGGACGCATTGAGCGTGGGAAATTTGCCGGCGTGGATTTCCGCGCTACAGAAGTGGAAGGATTGGTCGCAAAAGGCGCGAGATAATCAGATCAAAAGTGTCAGGAAAGAAGTGGCACGATTTGGCGGCTTTCCGAGTATTTCGGTGCAGCTCGACGTCGATGATAAAGGCGTGGTTTCCTTGCTTCTTTCCGGCCAACTCGACGATGACCTACTTCTGTCTGACGAAGAGTCGGCAAAACTGATGGGCGCTTTGGAGAAACTTCAAGGGGCCATCACGGCGGCCCAATCGGCAATCTCGGCAGCAGTGGACAAAAAGCTAGCTGAAGCGAACAAGGCCGATGACGTGTTCAAGGACTGACATCCTGAACGCGGATCATTCGCTCGCCAAAAAATCTCCCCATGTCCGGCTACTACTGCAAGAACTGCGGCTCGAGGTATTCGAGCATCGCTGCGTTAACTGCTGGCTCGTGTTCACGCCACCCGCTCGGCGCAAATCGCGGTAAACACGCGCTGTATGAAGGAAGCGAGAAGACGAAGTATAGCTGCAAACATTGCGGCAGCGCATATTCATCTCTCTCAAGCCTGACGTCAGGTTCATGTTCTAGGCATCCGAATGGTGCGAACAAGGGAAAGCACGAAGCCGCATTGTGAAGAAAGGTCGAGAGGCGTAAGTGGCGGCAACGCTCGGCCAGGTCGCGCAGCTGGAATTGCTGAAACTCGTCGTTGAGGGGAAAGTGCAGATCACGCATCAGGTGATGGTGAGCGGGCAGGGGACCGGCAGCGGCACGCTCGATGCGCTTGCCGGGACGATCCTGCGCCAATCCGCCCCCGCCAATCCGACTTCCAATAAGTAGCCGCCATGCGCATCCTCATTTTTGTTTCCGTCCTCGGCATCCTGGCCAGCTTGGCCGTCCTGATCGCGGTCATCATCAAATCGAGCAACGAGCAGAAGAAGCGCGACCAGCCGCCCAAGCTGTAGCCGCGCGAAGACGCTTGCGTGGGCCGCTCCGGCGCTGCGCTTACAAAACGGGCGACGGGCGTGCCGAATTTCGCCTTGTTTTTCATTCGGGAAATGGAAGCCTGCCGTTCCCTCCCGCCAAAACTCGGAGGTAGAGCCTAGCTCCTTCCGAGTTATCACCCGGCCCTCACAGGCCGGGTGTTTTTTTGCCCTCCCGTCAGCCTCGCTCAAGGCATCAGCGAAAGCTCGCGGAGCGAATGCGAATTGAGTCTTCGCATCGCGCAAAACTCCACCCGTCTACGACAGTCGAACTGATGCTGTGAATAACTTGGTGAGAAAACTGAAACTTCGCGCTTGAAGTGCGTCATGCGAACGTGGTTCGCTGACCCTCCATTTTCGTCAAAAAACAGCATTCGCAGCAAAACTGTGGGTGCACCTGACGCCCGCGGTTTCAAAGTTTCCGCTCTGAAACTCGCGTTTTTCAGCACAGCGCGAAAAAGTGCTTGCCGGGATTTTTCGTCCCGGTAGGTTCCGCGCTCTTTTTCCTCTTTTACCTACACTAACTTCCTCAAATGCCCACCATCAACCAACTCGTGAGAAAAGGACGTCGCAAGGTCCGTGCGAAGTCCAAGGCCCCGGCTCTGCAGGGTAATCCCTTCCGTCGTGGCGTCTGCGTGCAGGTCATGACCCGCACGCCGAAGAAGCCGAACTCGGCCATCCGTAAGGTCGCCAAGGTTCGCCTCACGAACGGCACGGAAGTGATTTCTTACATCCCTGACGAGGGGCACTCCCTCCAGGAGCACTCGATCGTGCTCGTGCGCGGTGGCCGTGTGAAGGACCTTCCCGGCGTCCGCTACCACATCGTCCGCGGCACTCTCGACGCCACTGGCGTCGAGAAGCGTCGTCGTTCCCGTTCCAAATACGGCGTCAAGCGCCCGAAGGCCGCCAAGTAATCACGTTCTTTCTTTTTCACCATGTCTCGTCGTCGCAGAGCTACTCATCGCCCCACCGTTCCGGACGTCCGCTACAACAGCGCGCTCGTCACTCACCTGATCAACGTGATCATGAAGAGCGGCAAGAAGACCGTCGCGGAGCGCATCGTTTACGGCGCCTTTGAACGCGTGAGCGAGAAGCTGCAGAAGGGCGATCCGGTCGACCTTCTCATGGGCGCGATGGAAAACGCCCGCCCGAAGCTCGAGGTCAAGAGCCGCCGCGTCGGTGGCGCCACCTACCAAGTTCCGGTCGAGATTTCGTTCGAGCGCCAAGAGTCGCTCGCGCTCCGCTGGATCGTCGACGCCGCCACGGGCCGTAAAGGCACCGCGATGCGCGAAGCCCTCGCCGCCGAGATCATCGATGCCTACAACAACACGGGCAGCGTCGTGAAGAAGAAGGAAGACACCCACAAGATGGCCCAGGCCAACCGCGCCTTCGCTCACCTCCGCTGGTAAGTTTCCCACGCAATGTCTTCTCCGATCAACATCACCGTCGTCACCGACAAGGCCAAGGTCGCTGCGGCCAACGCCAAGGACCGTCCGTTCCCGCTCGAGTGGACGCGCAACATCGGCATCGCCGCGCACATTGACGCCGGCAAGACCACGACGACCGAGCGCATTCTTTTCTACTCCGGCGCCGTCCACAAGATGGGCGAAGTCCACGAAGGCACCACGGTGACCGACTGGATGGAGCAGGAGCGCGAGCGCGGCATCACGATCACCGCCGCCGCCATTTCCTGCGCTTGGAACGCTTCCTTCGGTCCTTGGAAGGGGATCAAGCAGCGCATTAACATCATCGACACGCCCGGACACGTCGACTTCACCGCCGAAGTCGAGCGCTCCATGCGCGTGCTCGACGGCGCCGTCGCGGTGTTCTGCGCGGTCGCCGGCGTGCAGCCGCAGT
Source organism: Candidatus Didemnitutus sp. (assembly GCA_041906465.1). Taxonomy (GTDB): domain Bacteria; phylum Verrucomicrobiota; class Verrucomicrobiia; order Opitutales; family Opitutaceae; genus Didemnitutus. Next base: position 83,873 of record JAYRJE010000003.1, read on the forward strand.
CCGAGACCGTCTGGCGTCAGGCCAACAAATACGGCGTTCCGCGCGTCGCGTTCGTCAACAAGATGGACCGCACCGGCGCCAACTTCTTCCGCGCCGTCGACGAGATGCGCGAGAAGCTCAAGGCCAATGCGCACCCGCTCTACATCCCGATCGGTCAGGAGGAGAACTTCAACGGCCTGATCGACCTCGTTCAGAACATCGCCTACATCTTCGACGACACGAAGGATCCGCTCGGCATGAATCCGGTCACCGCGCCGATTCCCGCCGAATACGCCGCGCAGGCGAAGGAATACCGCGAGAAGCTCATCGAAGCCGTGTCCGATTTCGACGATGTCATCGCGAACAAGTATCTCGAAGGTCAGGAAATCACCACCGACGAGCTCATCCTCGCCGTGCGCAAGGCGACGGTCTCGATGAAGTTCACGGGCGTGATCCCGGGCTCCGCGTTCAAGAAAAAGGGCGTGCAGCGTCTCCTCGACTGCGTCGTCAATTACCTGCCGAACCCGATCGATGTCCCCGCCATGAAGGGCCAGGACAGCTCCGGCAACGTTGTTGAAGCCGTCGTCGACGACAAGGCGAAGCTTGCCGGTCTGGCGTTCAAGCTCTGGACCGACCCGTTCGTCGGCAAGCTCGTGTTCTACCGCGTCTACACCGGCGTGGTGAAACGCGGCATGCCGCTCTACAATCCCCGCACCCGCCGCTCCGAGCGCGTCTCGCGTCTCGTGCTTATGCGCGCGATGGACCGCGAGGAAATCGAGCTGGCATACGCGGGCGACATCTGCGCGCTCGTCGGCGTCAAGGACGTCATCACCGGCGACACGCTGTGCGATGAGGACTTTGACATCCGCCTCGAGCCGCCGTCCTTCCCCGAGCCCGTCATCGCGATGTCGATCGAGCCGAACTCGAAGGGCGACCAGGAAAAGCTCGGCGTGGCGCTCCAGCGCCTCGTCGCCGAGGACCCGACTCTCCGCGTCAAGACCGACCAGGACACCGGCCAGACGATTCTCGCCGGCATGGGCGAACTTCACCTCGAAATCATCGTCGACCGCATGAAGCGCGAGTTCAAGGTCGAAGCGACGGTGGGCAAGCCGCAGATCGCTTACCGCGAGACCGTCACCGGCTCCGCGGAAGGCGTCGGCAAGTTCATCCGTCAGTCCGGCGGTAAGGGCCAATACGGCCACGTCGTCGTCAAGATCGAGCCGAACGAAAAGGGCAAGGGCATCGAAGTCGTCAACGAGATCGTCGGCGGCGTCATCCCGAAGGAATTCATCAAGCCCGCCACCGACGGCATCATGGAGGGTGCGAACAACGGCGTCGTCGCCGGTTACCCGGTCGTCGACGCGATCATCCGCATCATCGATGGGTCGTTCCACGAAGTCGACTCGTCGGAACTCGCGTTCAAGATGGCCGGCATCTTCGCCTTCAAGGAAGCGATGAAGGTCGCCAAGCCGATCCTCCTCGAGCCGATCATGGGCGTCGAAGTCACCACCCCTGAAGAATACCAGGGCGATCTCATGGGCGACATCAACCGCCGTCGCGGCCAGATCCAAGGCATGGAAAACAAGAACGGCGCGTGCATCGTCTCCGCGCACGTTCCGCTCGAAATGCTCTTCGGTTACGTGACGGACATCCGCTCCCTCTCGAAGGGCCGCGCGTCCGCCTCGATCACGCCGTCGCACTTCGCTCAAGTGCCGAACAACCTCTTGGCCAAGATCGTCGAGACCTCCTCGAAGGCCCCGGCCCGCACCTAACCCACGTTCTTTATACCGCCATGAAAGGCCAACGCATTCGCATCAAACTTCAGGGCTTCGATTACCGTGTGATCGACCAGTCCGCCTTGGAAATCGTCGAAACCGCCAAGCGCTCCGGCGCGCGCGTCTCGGGCCCGATCCCGCTGCCCACCCGCATCGAGAAACTGTCCGTCAATCGCTCGCCGCACGTCGACAAGAAGTCGATGGAGCAGTTCGAGAGCCGCACCCACAAGCGCCTCATCGACATCCTCGAGCCGACCGCGCAGACGGTCGACGAACTCAAGAAACTCAACCTGCCGTCCGGCGTCGACATCACGATCAACGTCTAACGTTCAACTTTCAGACAGTCACTTTAGCAGCCACCGGTGGCTCCAATCGCCGGATTGCTAATGTAGGTCTAAACCAAACGGAAACCCTCCACCTACCACTTAGCCTATGATCACTACTCTATTAGGCAAAAAACTCGGGATGACCCAGGTCTACGACGCGCAAAACGTGCTCGTGCCGGTCACCGTCGTGGAAGCCGGCCCCTGCCCGGTTGTCCAAGTCAAGACCGTCGAGACCGACGGTTACAACGCCGTCCAGCTCGGCTTCGGCGCCCAAAAGGCGAAGAACGTGAGCAAGGCCGAAGCCGCCCACGCCAAGAAGGCCGGCCTCGAAATCGCGCCGCGTCTTCTCAACGAAGTCCGCCTCTCCGCCGCCCCGACCGTCAAGGCGGGCGACGTCGTCACCGTCACCGCCTTCACCGAAGGCCAGACGATCGACGTCATCGGCATCTCCAAGGGCAAAGGCTTCGCCGGCGTCGTGAAACGCTTCCGTGTCGCCGGCGGTCCCGCCTCGCACGGTTCGATGTTCCACCGCCGCATCGGCTCGATCGGTATGCGTCAAACGCCCGGTCGCTCGTGGAAAAACCAAGCGATGCCCGGCCACATGGGCCAGGAGCAGCGCACGGTGCAAAACCTCCGCGTCGTCAAAATCATCGCCGAGAAGAATCTCATCCTCGTGAAGGGTGCGATTCCGGGCGCCAACGGTGACGACGTCATCATCCGCGCCGGCAAGAAGGCCAAGAAAGCCTAAGGAGACTGAACCACAATGAAGCTCAAAGTTTACAGCTCCGACGCCAGCAAGACCTCCGAAAAGGAGTTCAACGTCCCGACCTTCGAAGGCGACAAGGGCGTGCAGGCCGTCAAGGAAGTCGTCGTCGCTCACCGCGCCAATGCCCGCCAGGGCACGCGTTCCACCAAGACCCGCGGCGAAGTCCGCGGCGGTGGCAAGAAGCCGTGGAACCAAAAGGGTTCCGGCCGCGCCCGCGCTGGCTCGTCCCGCTCGCCGCTCTGGAGCGGTGGTGGTGTCGTGTTCGGCCCCAAGCCCCGCGACTTCTCGAAGAAAATCAACAACAAGGTCAAGGCCCTCGCGTTCGCGCGTGCTCTCTTCGATCGCGCCGTTGCCGGCGAAGTTGAAGTCATCGAAGCGTTCTCGCCCGCGCAGCCGAAGACCAAGCTCCTGAACAAGGTCGTCCGCACGATCGCCCCCAAGGGTTCCGTGCTCCTCGTCGACGCTCCGTTCACCGCCGAGGCTTCGCGCGCCGCGCGTAACCTCGACCGCGTTTCCACCACGGAAGCCGCGAAGCTCAACACTCTCGATCTCGTGCAATACTCGAAGATCGTCGTCTCCACCAAAGCGATCGAGGCCATCATCGCCCGCGCCAACGGAGGTCAGTCATGATCAGCGCCGATAAAGTTCTCAAAAGCATGCGCCTGACGGAGAAGGCTTCCAAGCTCTCCTCCAACTACGGCCAATACACGTTCGAGGTTTATCCCTCCGCCACCAAGCACACTGTGCGCGAAGCCGTCGAGGCGACCTTCAAGGTCACCGTCACGCGCGTGAACATCCAAAACATCAAGGGCAAGCCGAAGCGTTCCCGCACGGGCCGCCCGACGCAGAAGTCCGACAGCAAGCGCGCCATCGTCACCCTCAAGCAGGGCGACAAGATCGAGCTCGTTTAAGGCAACACCCGCCATGGCCATCAAAACTTTCCGTCCCATCACCGCGGCGCTCCGCTTCACCGAGCTGAACCGTCCGGAAGAAATCTCGAAGAAGCGCCCCGAGCGCTCCCTCATCGAGCACAAGAACAAGACCGGCGGTCGCAACACCTACGGCCGCATCACGTCGCGTCGTCGCGGCGGCGGTCACAAGAAGCTCTATCGCGTCATCGACTTCAAGCGCGCCAAGCTCGACCTGCCCGCGAAGGTTCAGGCGATCGAATACGATCCCAACCGCTCCGCGCTGCTCGCGCTCCTCGCTTACGCCGACGGCACGAAGGCCTACATCATCGCTCCGAAGGGCCTCAAGGTCGGTGATTCGATCTACAGCGCGCTGAAGACCGACACCAACGACTACCGCCCGGGCAACAGCTTCCCGCTGTCCGTCATCCCGGCCGCGACGAAGGTGCACGCCGTCGAGCTCCTCCCGGGCCGCGGCGCCCAGCTCGCCCGTTCGGCCGGCACGTCCGTCGAACTCGTCGCCGTCGAGAACGGCATGGCGCAGCTCAAGCTGGCTTCCGGCGAAACCCGCCTCGTGAACGCCAACTGCCGCGCCACCATCGGCGAAGTCGGCAACGAAGACCACAGCAAGCGCAAGCTCGGCAAGGCCGGCCGCAACCGCTGGCTCGGTCGCCGTCCGCGTGTCCGCGGTATGGCGATGAACCCGATCGATCACCCCAACGGTGGCGGTCAGGGCAAGTCCAAGGGTGGTGGCGGTCGCCAGCACCTCGTGTCGCCGTGGGGCCAGCTCGCCAAGGGCTTCCCGACGCGCCGCCGTGCCAAGCCGTCCAACTCCCTCATCCTTACCCGCAAGAACGGCCGTCCGCCGCGCGGCAAGAAGTAAACCACTTAACGACTACCCAACATGGCTCGTTCCATCAAAAAAGGTTTCTTCGTCGACTACCACCTGCTCGAGAAAATCGAGAAGGCGGCCAAGTCCAGCGGTGCGCGCAAGCCCATCCAGACCTGGAGCCGGCGCTCGACGATCACGCCCGACTTCGTCGGCCACACCTTCAACGTCCACAACGGCAAGGCCTTCATCGCGGTGTATGTCACCGAGAACATGGTCGGCCACAAGCTCGGCGAGTTCGCCCCCACGCGCATCTTCAAGGCGCACGGCGGCATGACCCGTAAGGAAATCTAACCTGCGCGCGTAGCCGAAACCCGAACCCGAACCGAAAATGGAAATCCAAGCTCTCACCAAATACGCGCGCATGTCGCCGAAGAAGGTGCGCGAGGTCGCCAACGAAATCCAGGGCCGCTCCGTGCCCGAGGCCACCGACCTCCTCTCCCTCATCCCGCGCAAGTCCGCCCGCCTCCTCGCCAAGACGCTCAAGAGCGCCGTCGCGAACGCGGAGAACAACCACAACCTCTCCGCCGACAAGCTCGTCGTCCACCGCGCCCTCGTCGAGTGCGGCCCGGTCCTGAAGCGCTTCAAGGCCGGCGCCCGTGGCTCCGCCAAGCCGCGCGTCAAGCGCATGTCGCACCTCCGCATCGTCCTCTCGGACAGCAAAGCCTAACCAACCACTGTTATGGGACAAAAAACCAACCCTACCGGTTTCCGCCTCGCCGTCCGCCGCAACTGGCAATCCCGCTGGTTCGCCCGCAAGAAGGACTTCGCCAAGCTCCTCCACGAAGACCAGGTCATCCGTGAGAAGCTCATGGAGAAACTGAAGCAGGCGTCCGTGCCGCGCATCTTCATCGAGCGCGCCGGCAACCGCGTCCGCGTGAAAATCTTCACCGCCCGCCCTGGCATTGTCATCGGCAAGAAGGGCCAGGAAGTCGAAAACATGAAGGTCCAGCTCGGTAAGATCACCGGGAAGGAAGTCCTGCTCGACATCCAGGAAGTGAAGAAGCCCGAGATCGAGGCGCAGCTCGTCGCCGAGAACGTCGCGCTCCAGCTCGAGCGCCGCGTCGCCTTCCGCCGCGCGATCAAGAAGTCGGTGCAGATGGCCATGAGCCTCGGCGCCGATGGCATCAAGATCCAGTGCTCGGGCCGCCTCGGTGGCGCCGACATCGCGCGCCGCGAATGGCAGCGCCAGGGCCGCATCCCGCTCCACACCCTCCGCGAGAACATCGACTACGGATTCGCCGAAGCCCGCACCGTCTGGGGCAAGATCGGCGTGAAGTGCTGGATCTGCAAAAAGGACGAATCGAACTAAGTCATTTTCGATTTCAGATTCTCGATTTTCGATTGGCTGACGCCTTCGCAAGTCGGGAAAGCCAATCGAAAATCAAAAATCGAAAATCCAAAATTCCATGTCCGCTCTCCAACCGTCCCGCACCAAATACCGCAAAGCGATGAAGGGCTCCCGCGCTGGCAATGCCAAGCGCGGCAACACGCTCGCCTTCGGTGAATTTGGCCTGCAGTCCCTCTCCCGCGGTCCCATGACCGGCCGTCAGATCGAGGCCGCCCGCGTCACCATCGCCCGCCACCTCAAGCGCAAGGGCAAGCTCTGGATCCGTGTGTTCCCGCACAAGCCGGTCACCAAGAAGCCTGCCGAAGTGCGCATGGGTCAGGGCAAAGGCCCGGTCGAATACTACACCGCGACGATCAAGCCCGGCGCCGTCCTCTTCGAACTCGCTGGCGTGCCCGCCACCGTCGCCAAAGAGGCCTTCCGCCTCGCCGACGCCAAGCTGCCCTTCCGCTGCCGCTTCATCCAGCGCGAAGGCGTGGCCGTCTAACCACAGGAGAACGTCACCATGACTTCCAAGGAAATCCGCGAACTCTCGCCCGCCGAGATCACCAAGAAAATCCGCGACACGCGCGACGAGCTCCTCCAGCTCCGCCTGCGCAAGCACACCGGTCAGGTCGAAAAGCCGCACACGATCCGCGTCCTCCGCAAGGACATCGCGCGCCTCGAGACCATCCTGAACGAAAAGAAGAAAGCCAAGCCCGCCGCTGCCTAAGGCGCGCGTAACCGCACAAGACCATGTCTACTCACGCACGTCACGCCGCCCGCAAAACCGAAGTCGGTTTTGTCACCTCCAAGATGGGCGACAAATCCGTCAAGGTCACCGTCCCTTACAAGACGCCGCACCCGCTTTACGGCAAAGTCATTAACCGCAAGACCGTCCTCCACGTCCACGACGAGAAGAACGAGTCCAAGGTCGGTGACAAGGTCGAGGTCATGGAGACCCGCCCGATGAGCCGCCTCAAGCGCTGGCGCGTTGTCCGCGTCGTCGAGGCCGCCGTCCAGCCGATCGGCACCGCCGTCACCGAGACGGACGTCGCCGCCGTCGTCCCCACCAAGACCAAGAAAGCCAACGAGTCCGCCGCCGCGGCCCCGAAAGCCTAACCGCACCAGGAGAACATCACCATGATCCAGATGCGTTCCATTCTCGACATCGCCGACAACACCGGCGCGCGCCGCGCGTCCATGATCGGCCGTATCGGTCAAAACACCCGCTACGCGCATGTCGGCGACATCATCACCGTCAACATCAAGGAGAGCAGCACCGACGCCACGGTGAAGAAGGGTGAGGTCCACAAGGCCGTCATCGTTCGCACCAAGGCCCCGCTCCGTCGCGCCGACGGCAGCTACCTCCGCTTCGACAGCAACGCGATCGTCATCATCGGCGAAGACGGCAATCCGAAGGGCACCCGCATCTTCGGCCCCGTCGCCCGCGAGCTCCGCGCGAAGAATTACATGAAGATCATCTCCCTCGCCCCGGAGGTCCTCTGACCATGCAAAAGTTCCATATCAAGAAGAACGACCAGGTCACCGTCATCGCCGGCTCCCACAAGGGCAAGTCCGGCAAGGTCCTCGAAGTCCTCGCGTCCAAGAACCGCGCGGTCGTCGAAGGCGTCGCGATGATCAAGAAGCACCTGAAGAAGTCGCAGGAAAATCCTCAGGGCAAAATCGCCGAGCGCGAAGGTTCGATCCATGTTTCGAACCTCATGCTCCAATCCCGCTTCGACGCCTCGAAGAAGCGCGGCCAGAAAACCGAAGCCAAGAAGGCCTAACGCCTCTCACTAATTCGCCCGCTTGGAAACCGGGCACCCGAAAATGAGCAAAGATAACGTCCCGCCTCTCAAAAAAGCCTACTTCGAGCAAGTCGTGCCCGCCCTCATGGCGTCGCGCAACTACAAGAACAAGCACCAGGTGCCGAAGCTCGAGAAGATCGTCCTCAACACTGGCATCGGCTCCGAAGCCGACAAGAACCAGATCGCCGACACCGCGCGCGACATGGGCCTCATCGCCGGCCAGAAGCCGATCCTCAACAAGTCCCGCAAGGCCATCGCCAACTTCAAGCTGAAGCAGGGCCAGGTCGTCGGCTGCAGCGTCACGCTCCGTGGCGACGCCATGTGGCACTTCCTCATGCGCCTCCTCGCGGTCGCGCTGCCCACCATCCGCGACTTCCGCGGCGTGCCGAACAAACTCGACGGCCAGGGCAACTACAACATCGGCATCACCGATTTCACCATCTTCCCCGAGATCACCGTCGAAAGCGCCAAGCGCCACATGGGTCTCGACATCACCCTCGTCACCTCCGCCACGAACGACGACGAGGCCCGCGAGCTCCTCAAGCTCCTCGGCATGCCCTTCCGCCGCACGGAGCAGGCCGCCGCCAAATCCGCCTAACCTTTTCGCACCATGCCGAAGACGTCCTCCATCGAGCGCAACAAGAAGCGCGTCAAGCTCGCCGACAAGTTCGCCGCCAAGCGCGCCGAGCTGAAGGCCATCCTTTCGAATCCCGCCACCACGGACGAGGAATTCTACGCCGCCCAGAAGAAGCTCCAGAAGCTTCCCCGCAACTCCGCCAAGGAGCGCATCCGCAACCGCTGCTCCATGAGCGGCCGTCCGCGCGGCTTCAACCGCAAGTTCGGTGTCTCCCGCCTGACCTTCCGCGAGCTCGCGCTCGCCGGCAAGATCCCCGGCGTCACCAAGTCCTCCTGGTAAACTCAATTTGGCTCACGGGGGTTTATGCGCCGCAAGGCGCATCGGATATGACCCGCGCGGCCCAGTTCCAAACAACATCCATCCATGACCGATCCGATCAGTGATTTCCTGACCCGCCTCCGCAATGCGTCGAAGGCCGGCCAGTCCCAGTGCGTCGCCCCGCACTCCAAGATGAAGGAGAGTCTCGCGACGATCCTCAAAGCCGAAGGCTTCGTTCGCGAAGTCACCACCGGCACCGACGAGCGCGGCCACAAGACCCTCGTCGTCGCCCTCAAATACGTCGACAACACCCCGGTCATCACCGGCCTCAAGCGTGAGTCGACCCCGGGCCGCCGCGTGTATTTCAGCTACACCGATCTCCCGCGCGTCCTCAACGGCCTCGGCATGGCCATCGTCTCGACGTCCAAGGGCCTCATGAAGGACCAGGACGCCCGCCGCAACAAGCTCGGTGGCGAGCTCGTCTGCACCGTCTGGTAAGGAGCACCCGCACCATGAGCAGAATTGGCAAACAACCCGTTCAGATTCCCGACAAGGTCAAGATCGACATCAAGGGCACCACGGTGTCCGTCGACGGCCCCAAGGGCAAAGTTTCCAAGACCTTCGCGCCTGTCGTGAAGATCGAGAAAAAGGACAACACGATCGTCGTTTCCCCCACCGAGGAGACCCGTTTCTCCAAGGCCATGTATGGCACCGCTCGCTCGGTCATCGCCGGCATGGTGAAGGGCGCCTCCGTGGGCTACCTCAAGGAACTCGAGATCCAAGGCGTCGGCTTCAAGGCCGCGCTCAAGGGCAAGCAGCTCGACCTCTCCCTCGGCTACTCGCACCAGATCCTCCACGACATCCCGGAGGGCATCAAGGTCACCGTCACCGACGGCACCAAACTCAAGGTCGAAGGCGCTGACAAACAGCTCGTCGGCCAAGTCACTTCCGAAATCCGCGCCTATTACCCGCCCGAGCCTTACAAGGGCAAGGGTGTCCGCCTCGTCGGCGAGTTCGCCGAGCGCGTCCGCCGCAAGGAAGGCAAGACCGTCGCCTAACGCCACCACCCGAAAGGCCGCATAACCATGTCCAATACGATTCAGAAAGCCATTTTGCTGCAGAAGCGCAAATGGCGCATCCGCAAGACCGTCGTCGGCACCGCCGCTCGTCCGCGTCTCTCCGTCAAGTTCTCCGGCAAACACATCTACGCGCAAGCGATCGACGACGCCGCCGGCAAAACCCTCGTGTTCCTCTCCACGCTCGATGCCGACGTGAAGAAGCAGAACGCCAAGGGCAATGTCTCCGGCGCCAAGCTCGTCGGCAACGCGTTTGCCGCCAAGGCCAAGGCCGCTGGCATCGAAGCCGTCGTTTTCGACCGCAACGGTCGCCGCTTCCACGGCCGCGTCAAAACCTTCGCCGACGCCGCGCGCGAAGGCGGTCTCAAATTCTAAACACCGCCCATGGCTAACAACAACAGGTCCTATTCCGCCAACTCGCCCGCCGACGGCGCCGAGTCCGGCATGATCGAGAAGGTCGTCTACATCAACCGCTGCGCCAAGGTGGTGAAGGGTGGTCGTCGTTTCAGCTTCTCCGCTCTCGCCGTCGTCGGCGATGGCAAGGGCAACGTCGGCATCGGCTACGGCAAGGCGAACGAAGTTCCCGACGCCATCAAGAAGTCGACCGAAGCCGCCAAGAAGCGCCTCCTCCCGGTCAAGCTCCGCGGTGACACCATCCCGCACGAAGTCCTCGGCGAAGCCGACGGCGGCAAGGTGTTCCTCCGCCCGGCCACGCCCGGCACCGGCCTCATCGCCGGTGGCGGCGTCCGCGCCGTCCTCGAAGCGGCCGGCGTGAAGAACGTCCTCACGAAGTCGATGGGTTCCAAGAACCACATCGCCGTCGTGCATGCGACGTTCAACGGTCTCCGCAAGCTCCGCATGGCGGAAGACTTCAAGGCCGCGCGCGCCTGATCGAAAAATTAATCCGAGTCGCCCCGCGCCCGAGTAGGCGAGGGGCGGCGACCCAAACTTAGGAATCCAAGAAAATGCGTCTCCACACTCTCAAGAACGTCAAAGGTGCTGTGCACCGGAAGAAGCGCGTCGGTTGCGGCGAAGGCGGCGGCCACGGCAAGACCTCCGGCAAGGGCGGCAAGGGCCAGACCGCGCGCTCGGGCGGCTCAATCCGTCCCGGCTTCGAAGGCGGCCAGATGCCCCTTTACCGCAAGCTCCCGCACCGCGGCTTCAACAACTACAACTTCCGCACGAGCTACGCCGTCGTGAACGTCGGCGATCTCGCGAAGCTCGACGCCTCGGTCACCGAGGTGAACGTCGAAGCGCTCGTGAAGGCCGGCCTGATCCGCGCCGACGGTGCGCTGCTCAAGGTCCTCGGCGACGGTGAAATCACCCGCGCGCTGAAGGTCACCGCGACGAAGTTCACCGGTTCCGCCAAGGAAAAGATCGAGAAAGCCGGCGGCCAGGCGATCGTCGCCTGACCTCGGTTGTGATTTGACGAATGCGGACCGCGGAATGACTCGCCGAGCTTCCCGGTCCGCTTTCTTCGTCTAGTTAGCCCGCCCCACTTTTTCCCTCAGACATGTTCTCCGCCTTCACGAATTCGATGAAGATTCCCGAGCTGCGCTCGCGAATCCTCTACACGCTCTCGCTGCTGTTCATTGCACGCGTCGGCGCCCACATTCCGCTGCCGGGTCTCGATCCGCAGCCGCTCCTCAAGTTCTTCGAGGAGCAGACCGCCGCCGGCGGCGGCGCTCTCGTGGGGCTCTACAACATGTTCACCGGCGGTGCGCTCCTCAAGGGCGCCGTCTGCGCGCTCGGCATCATGCCCTACATCAGCGCGTCCATCATTTTCCAGCTGATGACCGCGGTCGTCCCGCAGCTCAGCCGCCTCCAGCAGGAAGGTGACGTCGGCCGCCAGAAGCTCACGCAATACACGCGTTACCTGACCGTGATCATCTGCGTGATCCAAGGCGTGCTGCTGATCCTCGCGCTCGAGAATCCCGCCCGTCTGTTCCAAGGCTACGACATCAACCACTACGGTTCGATCGTGCTCGTGAACAAGGGCTGGTTCCTGGTCACGTCGACGGTGTTCATGACCGCCGGCACGCTCCTCATGATGTGGCTCGGCGAGCAGATCACCCAGCGCGGCATCGGCAACGGCGTCTCCCTGCTCATCACCGTCGGTATTCTCGCCGACATCCCGGGCGCCGCGATGGCGACCTACCAGCTCTTCTTCGCCCCTGTCGGCACCGTCAGTCTCGGCTTGCCGCAGGCCGTGATGATGCTCGCGCTGTTCCTCATCGTCACGATGGGTATTATCGCCGTCACGCAGGGTCAGCGTAAGATTCCGGTCCAATACGCCAAGCGCGTCGTCGGCCAGAAGGTTTACGGCGGCCAGAGCTCGTTCCTGCCGCTCAAAGTCAATTACTCGGGCGTTATGCCCGTCATCTTCGCGAGCGCGATCCTGCTCTTCCCGCAGCAGATTTTCTCCCAGGTCGGCGCGGCGTTCGACATCAAGTTCCTCGTCGAATTCTCCAACAACCTGCTCCGCGGTCACTGGACCTATTACGCGGGCATGACGCTGCTGATCCTTTTCTTCAGCTATTTCTGGGTGTCCGTCATGTTCAAGCCGATCCAGGTTGCCGACGATCTGAAGAAATACGGCGGCTACATCCCCGGCGTCCGCCCGGGCGAGCCGACGGCGAAGTTCCTCGATTTCGTGATGACCCGCCTCACGCTCGCGGGCGCGGTGTTCCTGACCGTCATCGCGATCATCCCGGACGTGTTGCTCTTCAACCTGAACGTCCCGGCGCGCATCGCCTACTTCTTCGGCGGCACCGGCATGCTCATCACCGTCGGCGTCATCCTCGACACGATGCGCCAGATTGAGACGTTCCTCCTGCAGCGTCACTACGACGGCTTCCTCAAGAAGGGCCGCATCCGTGGTCGCAGCACCTCGGCGCAGATGGCGCTGGGCGAGGCGGCGTCCGACAAGACCGTGATGCAACTCGTCGCGGTCATGGTGGTGGTTTTGCTCGTCGGTCTCGGCGCGTGGGCCATCCGCCACTTCGCTCTTTAATCGCTTTACTTCGGTGAAAAGGGCTGAAGACTCCAGCGCCTTTTCCGCCCTCGCATCCGCGAAGGCGAAGGTAGTTCTCCTTGGTCCAATCGGCCCGCTTCACGCGGACCTGCTAAACCAGGCCCGTTCTTTCTCAATTGAGCACGTCTCTCCTGCTTCTCTCGTGCAACAGGAGATTTCGCGACGCACGACGCTCGGCCAAAAAGCCGCGGCCTCGCTCGCTCGCTCCGGCTCCGGCCTGAGCGACGACCTCACCCTCGCGGTCCTCCGCAAGTGGTTTTGGGCGCGCAAACCCGATGCGGGATTCCTCCTCGAAGGCTTCCCGGCTACGCTGCTCCAAGCAAAAGTGTTCGACGAATGGGTCGAAGCCCGCGGTGAAATCCTCACTGCTGTCCTCGACTCCGACTCCGCCTCTGCGGAGGTCGCCACACACTACCGCACGCAAGGGCTCCTCACGGGAGCCGCTCGCATCGCCGCCTGATGTCCATCCCCATTAAAAACGCGGAGGGCATCCGTCGGATGCGCGAAGCCTGCAGCATCGCCGCCACTGTCCTGGCGAAGATGAAGGAGCAGGTCCGGCCCGGTATCACCACCTACGACTTGGATCAAATCGGTCGCGAACTCATCGCGTCGTTCGGCGCCCGCAGCGCCTGTTACGGCTACCAGTTGCACGCGAGCCGCTATCCCGCCTACACCTGCCTTTCGGTCAACGAAGAGGTCGTCCACGGCATCGGTTCGCTTAAGCGCATCCTGCGCCAGGGCGATATCATCTCGCTCGACGTCGTGGTCGAATACAACGGCTACATCGGCGACAACGCCACGACCGTTCCGGTCGGCCCGATCGCTCCGCGCGTCGCCGAACTCCTCAAAATCACCGAGGAGGCCCTCGCTATCGGCATTGCGCAGGCTCAGGTCGGCAACCGCATCGGCGACATCTCGCACGCCGTGCAGACCTACGTCGAAGCCGCCGGCTTCAGCGTCGTCCGCGAAATGGTTGGCCACGGGGTGGGGCAGTCGATGCACGAAGAGCCGCAGATCCCGAACTTCGGCCGGAAAAACTCCGGCGAGAAGATCAAGCCCGGCATGACGCTCGCGATCGAACCCATGGTGAACATGGGCCGCTACGCCGTCCGCACGCTGAGCGATCACTGGACGGTCGTCACCGCCGACGGCCAGCCCTCCGCGCACTTCGAACACACCGTGCTCACGACCGACTCCGGCCCCGAGATCCTCACGATCCCGCGCGCCTCCTGATTTTTTCCCTCAACTCTCAACAACTAACTCTCAACTAAAACAAACATGCCTCGTCTCCTCGGCGTCGAACTCCCCGCCAAAAAGAAGATCGGATTCTCCCTCCGATACATCTACGGCATTGGCCCTGCCCGTGCCGACCTGATCATCGAGACCGCCGGTCTCGACGCGAACATGCGCGCTTCGGACCTCACCGAAGAGCAGCTGAACAAGATCCTCCACATCATCACCGACAACAAGTGGGTGGTGGAAGGCGATCTCCGCCGCGAAATCGCGGGCAATCTCAAGCGCCTCCAGGCGATCAATTGCTACCGTGGCATCCGCCACCGTCGCGGCCTCCCGGTCCGCGGCCAGCGCACCAGCACCAACGCCCGCACCCGCAAGGGCCCGCGCAAGACCGTTGGCGTCACGAAGGCCAAGGAAGCTTAATCTTAAAAACACATCTCCATGTCCGAAGAGAAATCCGCTCCGAAGAAGGAAAAGGCGCCCAAGAAGGACGCCGCTGCTGCTGGCGCTCCCGCCGCGGCCGCCGAGAAGCCCGCGAAGGCCGCCAAGGCCCCGAAGGCCGACAAGCCCGCTGCTGAAGGCGCCGCTCCGGCCGCCGCTGCCGCTCCCGCCGAACCCGCGAAGCCCGTCGAGCTCGTCGGCGGCGTTCCGAAGGCCCCGTCCGCTGAAGATCTGCTCAAGGAAGAACTCGGTGCCATCAAGGTTCGCAAGGCCAAGGGCTCCAAGAACGTCACCTCCGGCATCGCCAACGTCACCGCGACGTTCAACAACACGATCGTCTCGATCACCGACGCCAAGGGCAACGTGATCTCCTGGTCGTCCGCCGGTAAGTGCAATTTCCGCGGCTCCCGCAAGTCCACCGCCTACGCCGCGCAGGTCGTCGCTCAAGACGCCGCCCGCAACGCCATGGCGCACGGCCTCAAGGAAGTTCAAATCCGCGTCAGCGGTCCCGGCCTCGGCCGCGACTCCGCCATCCGCGGTCTCCAAGCCATCGGCCTGGAAATCTCCTCCATCATCGACGTCACCCCGGTGCCGCACAACGGCTGCCGCCCGCGCAAGCGCCGTCGCGTCTAACCGCTAACCTTTAAAAGAGACTCCTACCATGGCCCGTTATACCGGACCCACCACTCGCGTCAGCCGCCGCTTCGGCACCTACGTCCTCGGTTCCGCCAAGGTTCTCGAGCGACGCAACTTCCCGCCCGGCCAGCACGGCCCGAAGTCCCGCCGCAAGCTCTCCGAATACGCCGTCGGCCTCGCCGAGAAGCAGAAGCTCCGCTTCATCTACGGCCTGCTCGAGCGCCAATTCCGTCGCGTCTTCGCCCTCGCGAAGAAAGAGCGCGGCGTCACCGGCGAGCGCTTCCTGCAGCTCCTCGAGACCCGCCTCGACAGCGTCGTTTACCTCCTCGGTTTCGCCAAGAGCCGCGCCCAGGCGCGCCAGCTCGTCAACCACGGCCACGTGAAGGTCAACGGCCGCAAGGTCGACATCGCCAGCTACACGCTGAACGCCGGCGACACCATCGAGATCAAGGCCTCGAACAACTCCCGCCAGATCGTCACGAAGTCCGTCGAAGAGAGCCGCGCCCGCGTGGTTCCCGGCTGGCTGACGCGCAACGACGAGGCGCTTTCCGCGGTTGTCAACCGCCTCCCGACGCGCGATGAGATGGACCCGTCCATCAACGAGCAACTCATCGTCGAGTTCTACTCGCGCTTCTAATCCGTCTGTTTTGCCGGTCGCTCCCACCTAACTTCTCCACTCAGAGATAAATCACATGCCCAAGCGTCTCGGAAAATTCGAACTCCCCTCCAAGCTCACGAAAGTCGAGGAGGGCGCCACCAACACTTACGCCAAGTTCATCGCCGAGCCCTTCGAAGCCGGCTATGGCCACACCGTCGGCAACTCGCTCCGCCGCGTGCTCCTCTCGTCCATCGAGGGCAGCGCCATCAGCTCGATCAAGATCGACGGCGTGAACCACGAGTTCCAGTCCATCGACGGCGTCGTCGAGGACGTCACCGACATCGTCCTTAACCTGAAGAAAATCCTCATCGTCTCCGAAAAGCGCGAGCCGATGAAGCTGCTCCTCAAGGTCAACAAGGAAGGTCCCGTCACCGCCGCCGACATCCAGCTCGACGCCGGCGTCAAGCTCATCAACCCCGACCAGGTCATCTGCACCCTCGACACGAAGCGCGCCTTCGAAGCCGAGCTCGAGATCAAGACCGGTCGCGGCTACTGCCCCGGCGACGAGAACAAGAAGGAAGACCAAGCCATCGGCGTCATCCCGATCGACTCGCTCTTCTCGCCCGTTCGCCTCGTCCGTTACGCGGTCGAAAACACCCGCGTCGGCCAGATCACCGATTACGACAAGCTCGTGCTCGAAGTCTGGACGGACGGCCGCATCACGCCGGACGACGCCCTCAAGCAGTCCGCCTCGATCCTCAAGCATCACCTCGACGTGTTCGATCGCGTCTCGCAGGAGAGCTACGAGTTCGAGTCGCAGGCCGCCGAGGTCTCCGAAGAGCAGAACAAGCTGCGCAAGCTGCTCAACATGTCCGTCAACGAGATCGAGCTCTCGGTCCGTGCGGCGAACTGCTTGAACAACGCGAACATCACCACGGTCGGCGAACTCGCCATGAAGACCGAGCAGGAGATGCTCAAGTATCGCAACTTCGGCAAGAAGTCGCTCAACGAAATCAAGGAGAAGCTCGAAGCCCTCGGCCTGTCGCTGGGCATGAAGTTCGACGAGCGCCTCCTCGAGAACAAGAAGGACCTCTAAGCCATTTTCGATTTTCGATTCTGGATTTTCGATTGGTTGATCCCTTCGAAAATCCATCTCGGCGTCGTTCCGCTTCGCCCAATCGAAAATCGAGAATTCAAAATCGAAAATTTCCCGGCTCTCGCGCCGTCCGCTGCCGCCCAACGCTGCGACCGGATTGCCGATCGGGAGCCGATAACCCAACCCGACAATGCGTCACAATAAACACCACGCCTCCCTCGGCGTCACCCGTGAGCACCGCTCCGCGATGCTCTCCAACATGGGCGCCTCCCTCATCAAGCACGGTCGCATCGAGACCACCCTCACGAAGGCCAAGGCCCTGCGCCCCTTCATCGAAAAGGTGATCACGAAGGCCAAGAAAGCCGCCGCACTCCCGAAGGAAAACGGCAAGCTCTCCGCTTCCGCCATCCACCTCCGCCGCCTCGCGCTGAAGGACATTCGCGATGAAGGCGCCGTCACGGTGCTCTTCAACGAGAAGGTCGCCCAGTTCGAGAAGCGCTCCGGTGGCTACACCCGCATCTACAAGCTCGCTCCGCGCCGCATCGGCGACGCCGCCGAAATGGCGCTGATCGAGTTCGTCGGGGCTGAGGACCAGGGCTACAAAAAGTCCAAGGGCGCCAAGAAGTCGAAGAAGGCCAAGGCCGCCAAGCCCGCCGCCGAAACGACCGAGGCCGCTCCTGCGACCGAAGCCCCCAAGGCCTGAGTCGTAAGGCGAGTTCTCCGAACGAGCCGTTCCCTTTCAACGCGCCGCGCTCCTCCGAGCCGGCGCGTTTCTCTTTCCCCTTGGCGTCGCCGGGCGCGTGCGCGAATCTCCCGCCGTGCTCGCCGCCATCGCCGCACCTTCGTTTTCCTTCGACGTCCTGCTCTACGGACTGTGCGTCGTTGGCCTTTTCGTCGCCTTGTGGTTCTACTACGACCGCCGCGACCGCAGTTTCTACGACGCGGGCCGGCGCAAAATCTCGTTCCACTGCATCCGCTGCAATCACCTCTACACGCAGTCGGCCGGCACCGAGACCGCGTCTTGTCCGAAATGCGGCCACGTGAACGTGCGCCTTAAGTTCTGAGCCGCCCGTGCTGCGTCGCCTGCTCTCACCGGCCCTCCTGATCCCGCTCGGCCTCGCGCTCTTTGTCGGCGGCGCGAAGCTCGGATTGATTCATTTTTGGTCAAGCGATCAACCCTTCAGCGATCAATGGTCTGCGGAAGGTGGCGCCGCGTTTCGCTGGCGGCTCGGTGGCGCCTGGGAATTCGGCCACTATTTCTTTCCGCATGGCGAGCACACGCCCGCGATCACCCGCGTGATCGCCACCGGCTGCTCGCTGGTGAATGCCGATCAGTGGGACTCGCGCCTCGAAATGCTCGTGAGCGTCGGCGCGCACATGCTCTCCGCCCTGCTGATCTGGCAGTTCATCAGCATCGTCCTGTGCGGTGCGTGGCGCGTCGGCGCCGCAGCGATGGCTGCGCTAATGCTGGCGATGCCGTCGAGCTTCGAAAATTTTCTTTGGGGATTTCAAACCCAGTTCGTGTTCCTGCTCATGTTCGGGCTCACGCACCTGCTCGGCACCTTACGTGAAGAGCGTCTTGGCGCCTCTTGGTGGCTCGCTCAGGTCGCCGGACTGTTTGTGCTGTTCTCCATTGCGTCCGGACTCTTCTCCGCCGCGGTCTTGGCCGGTCTCGCCGCGCTGCGGCTCATGCGTGTTCCGAGATCGCGTTGGGCGTGGTGCACCTTGGTGGTCAATCTCCTGCTCGTGGGAGTGGGTGTGTGGCTGCTGAATCGGGCGTTCTTTGCCACCGAACGCACGACGGGAATCTCGCTGTCATTCGTCAGCGCGTTGGGCCACCTGCTCGCGTGGCCGTTGCCCGGGCCGTGGCTGGCGGTGCTGACGCAGGCGCCGGTGATCGCGGGGCTCTGGTGCACGCGCGGGCGTTGGCTGGATCTGCCGGAGCGACTGCTCATTGGCGTGGCGCTCTGGCCGCTCGCGCTTGCGGCGGCTTTTGCCTACGGGCGTGGCACCGGCGCGGGCGAAATTGCCGTGCGCTACATGGACCCGCTAAGCGTCGGCTTGATCACCAATGTGGTGGTCCTCGCATTTTTGCTCCGCCGGTCGGGCCGCGGGAAAAAAGCGCTCGCGCTCGGAGCCGCGTGGTTGCTGGTGGTTGCGACGGCGCTCGTGCGCGAGAATGAACCCACGAAGCTGACGGGAAATTTCGAGGGGCAGCTCGACTTCTATCGCCGACAGCGCGCCGTGGTCACCGCCTATCTCGCGCACAACGACCCGCGTGAACTGGAACGCGATCCGCTCGTGCGGCAGTTTTTCCCGCATTTCGATCAGACCCGCGATCTTCTCGCCGATCCACTCACGCGTCTCGCGCTCCCGGCGAGCCTCGCGGCGCCGCTGGCGTTGCAACGCGACCCGACACGCTCGACGCCGGGCGCGTGGTTTAAAGTCACGCCGGACACCGAAAACAACGCCCGAATCCTGACTCTTCGTGGCGGCGCTCGAGGCGCCACTTTTGTCAGCCAGCCGATCACCGACGACCTGCGGCCGGTGTGGCGCCTGAGGGTCTCGGGAAAAATCGGTCCCGACGCCGGCGAGATTGCCCTGCTCGATGCCGCCGGCCGCGAACACCCGCCGCTCGACGCGGCTTTTGATGCCACCGGCACGTGGAAGACGGTCAACCTGCTCCGGGGTGGCGGTGGCGTCCGGCTCGTCGCGCGCGTTCCCGCGGGACAGGAACTGCGTCTCACCGAACCGCTGGAGCTGGGCCGCGTGTCGTGGCTCGCGCCCAAATTGACCGCGAGCTGGGCCGTGTGCCTGTTCGCCGGCGTGGCGATGTTTGCGGTTGGTGCGTGGCGCGACCGGCACAGCGCGGCCTCGTGACACGAGCGCGCTGATTTTTTCGTTTCTTTCGCGAGGAAACTTTCCCAGCTTCCCGCATGGCGCAGACAATTGCCGTTCTCGATTTCGGTTCCCAGCTCACGCAGGTCATCGCTCGCCGCATTCGCGAGTGCGAGGTCTATTCAAAGATCTACCACTACGCCACGCCGGCCGCCAAACTCCGCGAGGAAGGCGTCGTCGGCATCATTCTCTCGGGGGGGCCGCAGAGCGTCTATGCCAAGACCGCGCCGCATCCTGATCCCGAGATCTTCAAGCTCGGCGTGCCCGTCCTCGGCATCTGCTACGGCGTCCAGCTCATGGGCCACTTCCTCGGCGGCAAGGTTGAGCTGAGCAAGGCGCGCGAATACGGCCACGGCCACCTCACGATCAAGAAGCCGGGCAAGCTCTTTGCCGGTCTGCCACGCAAGCTGCGGATCTGGAATTCGCACGGCGACAAGCTCATCAAGCTTCCGCCGGGCTTCGTTGCGATCGGCACGTCGGACAACTCGCCGTTCTCTGCGATCGAGGATCGGAAGCGCGGTTTCTACGGCATCCAGTTTCACCCGGAGGTTTTCCACACCGAGCGCGGCGTGGACATGATCCGCAACTTCATCGTCGGCGTCTGCGGCGCGAAGCAGGATTGGACCACGAAGGACTTCATCGCCCACGCTGTCGCCGATATCCGTGCGAAGGTGGGGAAGGGGCGCGTGCTGCTCGGTCTCTCGGGGGGCGTGGACTCTTCCGTTGCCGCGGCGCTGCTGCACAAGGCGATCGGCAAACAGCTCACGTGCGTCTTCGTGGACAACGGCCTGCTCCGCAAAGGTGAGCGCGATTATGTGCGCGAGCTCTACGGCAAGCATTTCAACATCGACCTGCGCGTTGTCGATGCCTCGAAGCTTTTCCTCAAGCGCCTCAAGGGCGTCACTGAGCCCGAGACGAAGCGCAAGATCATCGGTCGCACCTTCGTGGAGGTCTTCGAGAAAACGCTCAAGGACATCGGCCGCACGGCGGAATTCCTCGGCCAAGGCACGCTCTACCCCGATGTCATCGAATCCGTTTCGATCCAAGGCAACCCGGCCTCGCTCATCAAGACGCACCACAACGTCGGCGGCCTGCCCGAGCGCATGAAGCTCAAGCTGATCGAGCCCCTGCGCGAACTCTTCAAGGACGAGGTGCGCAAAGTCGGCGCCGCGCTCGGTTTGCCGCGCGAAGTTGTCTGGCGCCAGCCGTTCCCGGGGCCCGGGCTTGGCGTGCGCGTCATGGGCGACATCACGGCTGACAAACTCGAAATCCTGCGCAACGCCGATGCCGTGCTGCACGAGGAAATGATGGCCTCCGGTTTCTATTGGAAAGTCTGGCAATCCTTCGCGGTTTTCCTGCCCGTCAAAACCGTCGGCGTGTTCGGCGACGAGCGCACCTACGATTACGTGATCGCGCTTCGCATCGTCGAAAGCACCGACGCCATGACCGCTGACTGGGCCAAGCTCCCGCACGAGCTGATCCAGAAAATCTCCAGTCGCATCACCAACGAGGTGCGCGGCGTCAGCCGTGTGGTCCTTGATATCAGCTCGAAGCCACCGGCAACGATCGAGTGGGAGTGAGCGGCGCCGGCTTCCGCCGGCTCCTCGGGAGCGATGCAGGCGGGACGCTTGCGCGGTCGCCGCGGTCCCAACGGCGACCGGAACGCTCGTTGCCGACGAGACGCGAACCGTCCTCCCAGCGCTCGCTACCCTTGCGCCAGCCGTGAGACGTCGGTCTCCACTCCAGGCCGTCTCCTTCGTCAGCGCTCATCAGGGAAATCCCCTTGCGCCGCATGGCACCGTTGCCCACCGTTAAGGTCAATTAGCCTCATGAAATTCCGTCTCTTCGCGACGCTCACCGCCTCCGTTTTCGCTGCCGCAGTCTCCTTCGCTGACGCCCGCATCGATCATTGGATCAGCAAGGCTCGCGCCGCCGTCGGCTCGGAGGCCGCGCTGGAGGCGGTGCAGAGCATCCATTTCACCGGCACGTTCACCACGACCGAAAAAGTGCCCGTCAACGGCGACGCGAACAACCTGAAGGACGAGAACATCGTCCTCGCCATCGATATCGTTTTCCAGAAGCCCTACCAGCAACGCATCATCCGCCGCTCCAACGAGGTCGTCGAAACCACCGCCCTCGACGGCTACGATGCCTGGGTGCGCCGCGCGGACGCGAAAGACTCCAGCAAGTGGCAGCTCTCGTTGCTCGACGCTCAGCAGGTGAAGCGCCTGCGCGCCAACACCTGGGAAAATCTCTTCTTCTACCGCGGCATTGAAAAGCGCGGCGGCAAGGTCGAACTCGGCGCCGACATGACGATCGACGGCAAGGAGTGCGTGAAACTCACGTTCACCCACGCCGAAAACATCATCTTCACGCGCTACTTCGAGAAGGCCACCGGTCGCCTCGTGAAGACCGAGACCGAATCCGGTGGTGAGATTCGCGAAGACGGCGAGATTCGCACCGGCGGTCTGCGTTTCCCGCGCACCTTGATCAACAAGGCCCCCAACGGCCAGATTGCCACGATCACGTTCGACAGCGTGAAAATCAATGAAGGCTTCCCGGCGGACAACTTCGCCGTGCCGACGCTCCTGCCCCAGTAAGTCCGGGCGAAGATATTTGCGTCGCGACGCACGCCGGCCATCGCGCCGGCGTTCACTTTTTCTAAAGGCAAGCGCCCGAGGCCTTATTCATTTCGCAACCTGTGTCAGTCGCGAGGCTTTGCTTTGCGTTGGCACGTGAATTTGCCACGGTGCGACTACCCCTATGCAAGCATCCACTGCCCAGCTCAAGGTCGACGGCAAAGAATTCACGCTTCCGGTGATGATCGGTTCGGAAGGTGAGAAAGCGATCGACGGTCGTAACCTCCGGAAAGACTCCGGCTACATCGTCTACGACCAAGGCTACGGCAACACGGGGTCGTGCGAGAGCGCCATCACCTATCTCGACGGCGACAACGGCATTCTCCGTCACCGCGGCTACCCGATCGAGCAACTCGCGACCTACTCCGAATACGTCGAGACCGCCTACCTCATCATCTACGGCGAGCTTCCGAATCAGAAGCAGCGCCAGCAGTTTGGCCGCCGTCTCCGCGACAACGCGGCCATCGGCACGCAGATGCAGCGCATCTTCGAAGGCTTCCCGGAGTCCGCGCCGCCCATGGGCATGCTCACCTCCATCGTGAGCTCGCTGGCCGCCTATTACCCGCACCTCGCGACGAACAACTTTGAAAAGGACCTCGAGAACTTCGACCTCGCCGCCGCCATGGCCATTTCGAAGATCCGCTCGATCGTCGCGATGATCTACCGTTATCGCAACGGCCTGCCGTTCATCCATCCGCGCGACCTGCCGTTCGCCGACAACTTCCTGCACATGATGTTCTCGGACCCGTATGTGGCTTACCAGCCCATCCCCGAGGTCACGCGTGCGCTCAACCTGTTGCTGCTCCTCCATGCCGACCACGAGCAAAACTGCTCCACGTCGACCGTGCGCATGGTCGCCTCCAGTGGCGCCAACCTCTTCACCTCGATCGCGGCGGGCGTGTGTGCGCTTTCCGGTCCCTTGCACGGCGGCGCCAACGTCGCCGTCATGCAGATGCTCCAGGCAATCCACGACGAGGGCGACGACGGCACCCGCTTCATCGAAGCGGCCAAGAGCGGCTCCAAGACGAATCGCCTCATGGGCTTCGGCCATGCCGTCTACCGCAACTTCGATCCGCGCGCCCGCATCATCGGCAAGGCCTGCGACGAAGTCCTCACGCGTCTCGGCAAGTCCGACCCGCTCCTCGACATCGCGAAAAACCTCGAGCAGGCCGCGCTCAAGGACGACTACTTTGTCTCGCGCAAGCTCTACCCGAACGTCGACTTCTACTCCGGCATCATCATGCGCGCGCTCGGCATCCCCACGGACATGTTCACCGTCATGTTCGCCATCGGCCGCGCGCCGGGTTGGATCGCCAACTGGAAGGAAGTCGCTTCCAACACCAAAGGCCGCATCTACCGTCCGCGCCAAGTCTACGTCGGCACCCCGAAACGCGACTACATCTCGATGGACCAGCGCGTCTGACGCGTTGGCGGCATCCGGAAAACCCAGCCCGCCCTCCGGCGGGCTTTTTTGTGTCCACGCTCCGGGAAACTTCGGGCGACTCGCGCGGTCGGAACGGAATCGTGTTACCCCGAGCCCCGTTACTCCGAACGCCCGCGTTGCGGCGACTGCCCGCGGTGCAGCGTCCACTCGCGACCTCAGATTTGCGTGCAAGCGCGGCGATCCACGTCGAAGCTTTCCCGCATGCCGCCATCAGCCAACTCGGGGTCGCCACGGCCGAGCGCTATCACGCCAGTCTGCTCGCGCGTGACGACGTTCACGCTTTCGCGGCCGTCTCCGCTGATCGCTTGGCCGGCTTCTGTTTCGGTGGCACCGCCCGCGCGGTGGAAGGCGCGTTCTTGCGCGAAAACCTCTGGTTTGTTGGCGGTGAGTTGCTGAAGCGTCCCTCACTCGTCACCCAGCCGTTCATCCACGATCGCATCCGCGCCGGGCTTCGTTTCCTGCATCCGAAAGACTCGTCCGTGGACGAAAGGAATTTTCCGGCCGAGGCCACCGCATCTTCGTCATTCACGATTCTCTACCTCGCGGTGCATCCGGACATCGAAGGTCGCGGTGTCGCCCAGCAACTGCTCGAGGCGGTCGAATCCCATGCCCGGTCGCGCGCCTTCGCGCAGATGGACCTGAGTGTCTACCTCGACAACGTTCGCGCCATCGCCTTCTACGAGCGCAACGGCTGGCAGCGCCTCATCCAGGACGGTGCGTGGCAGGGCTTCATGTTCAAGTCGCTCACGTAGCGCCCGGTTTCCAGCCGGCGCCGTTCAGTTCCCGACGCGAGGATTCGCCTCCGTGTCGGTTTCGGTCGTCGCTGGCGAACCCGCTGCATGCGGCGAACTTGCCGTTACGGCGCCTTTTTTGTCCTCCGGCTGGTGCAAAATCTGATCCAGCGTGAGCCCGGTCATGCGCTCCAATCCCTTCACCAACCGCCACAGCGCAAACATCATCATCGCCATGCTGGGCACCACGATGACCGGCCAGCTCCAGCCGAGCATACGACCGTATTGGGCGTTAAACTCCGGGGTGTCCGGCGCCGCGGTGATCAAATAACGCGCGAGTGCGAAATTCAAAAACGCGCTCAGGAAGAACGATCCGGCCAGCAACACGCTCGACGCCCGCAGCAGCGCCTCGAACGCCGGCCGCATGCCGTGTTCGTCGAGCGCCGCGTTCACGCGCGGCAGGTTGATCACTTGCTCGTTCAACAAGAATTGCCGCACCAGCGGGCGCTTCGACCACTGCGACACGAACACCGCGATGCCAATGAGCGCGGGCACAGCGGCCTCTTTCACGGCGAACCAGAGCGGCTCCAGTCGCAACAATCCCAGCCCGCCTGTCGCCAGCGTGCTGAAGAAGCCCAGCCCGGACACAAAGTTCACGCTCCGTCGCTGCCAGAAATCATAGGCGCCGTAGCCCAGCGGAAACGCCAGCGCGAGCAGCAGCGCGTTCATCGAGCCGAGCCGCTCGCTGAGCTTCGAGAGGATCAGCATCGGCACCGCGATGTTGAATACGAGGTTCAGCAGCAGGTTTTCGCGTTTCGGAGCGGGGGCAGTGGACATCGGCAAACCCGAAGGAACTCAGGCCCCGGCCTAACCGGCAAGCACAGCTTTTTCCTGATTTGCGGCAGCGCCTGATCCTGTTTGGCTGCCGCCCGATGATCCTCCTCGGCGTCAACATCGACCACTGCGCCACGCTCCGCCAGGCGCGCTACCGACAGGCCGGCGTGACCATCGGCGGCAACGTCGAACCCGATCCCGTCGCGCTCGCCACGCTCTGCGAACGCGCCGGCGCCGACGGCATCACGATCCACCTCCGCGAGGACCGCCGCCACATCCAGGATCGTGACGTCGAGCGCCTCTGCGAAGTGGCGGCCACTCGCGTGAACCTGGAGATGGCTTGCACGCCGGAGATGACCGCGCTCGCACTGCGTCTGAAGCCGCACTCCGTGTGTCTCGTGCCCGAGAGCCGCGAGGAGGTCACGACCGAAGGCGGACTCGATGTCGTGAAGTTCCGCGACAAGGTCGCCCGCGTCACCGACGCCATGAACGCGGCCGGCATCAAGACGAGCCTCTTCATCGACGCCGACGAGCACCAGATCGATCTGGCCAAGAAGCTCAATGCCCCGTGGATCGAACTTCATACCGGCGCCTACGCCAACGCCTACCACGGCCCGGCGCGCGCCGATGAGTTCAAGCGCCTCTGCGTCGGCGCCACGCAAGCCCACGCCCTCGGCCTCGTTGTCAACGCCGGCCACGGCATCAATTACGTCAACATCGCCGAAGTCCGCGCGATCCCGCACCTCCACGAGCTGAACATCGGCCACAGCATCATGAGCCGTGCCCTCTTCACCGGCATCGAAGAAGCCGTCCGCGAGATGAAAGCGCGGATGAATCCGTGACCGGAAGATCACCACGAAACACACCCAACACACGAAATGGCTCTTCGTCGTGTGATTCTCGCTTGGCCGATCGTTCTTGGGCACACGGTTCGCTCCTCGCCGCTGTCGGTAGATGACCGATGTTGGGGCAGAGAATGCTCGGTGTTTAGCAGTTTCCTTTTCGTGTGTTTCGTGTGTTTCGTGGTTTCTCTCCGATGAACATCACTCTCCCTCCCGGCGGCATCCTCATCGGCCTTGGCTGCGACATCATCGAGACCGAGCGCATCCGCAAAGTGCTCGAGAAGCACGGCGATCGTTTCTTGCAGCGTGTGTTCACGGAGGAAGAGCGCGCCTATTGCAGCGGCCTCGGCCATCCGCACAAGCATTACGCGGCGCGCTGGGCCGCCAAGGAAGCCGTCTCGAAATGCTTCACCACCGGGATCGGCCCGCACCTCGATTGGACGTCGGTCTCCGTCTACCATGGCTCGCGCAAGGAGCCGCTCGTCCGTCTCGACGACAAAGCCACCGCGCTCCTGCACCAGGTCGGCGCGACCCACGTTTGGCTGTCTCTTTCGCACATCGATTCGCACGCGATGGCCGTCGCGGCGCTTGTGAAACACGCGCCAAACGCGTAGGGTCGGAAGGATGGGGCGGGACCGCCGGCCCCCCCCGCTGCACACATTCACGCCTGCCGCCGCGCCATGAGTTCCACCGAGAAAATTCCCGTCGGCAAACTCGGCTGGATCGTGCTGCTCCTGGTGCTCGGCGCGCCGCTGGCGTTTTTCTTTCTCGCGACCCCCCAAGAGCCCGCGCCCGCGCCGCACACGCCACCACCCCAGCGCGCGCTCACGAAGCTCGAAGCCGTCGGCCTGCGCGATTACCGCGACTGGGACGGGGTCCCGGATATCTTCGCACTCTGGGCCGCGCGCGCCCACTGGAAGAACAACCGCACGCGGTTTGCCTATTGGAATCCTGGCACGAACAGCCACAGCTACTTCTTCGAAGCGCGGCGCACGGCCAACGGTTATCGCTTCCGCGAGATTCCCGAGCCGCGCGAGGCGGGTTACGAATGGGACCGGGACGCCGGCGACGACAGTCCGCTGCAACTCTACCTTCCCCTGCGCCGGCGACTGGAAGACCCCGTGACGCCGCTCGAGCCGGGCTTGCCACCGGCCGAGTCCAAAAAACCGTAGCCGATGCCCGCTCCACGGCCCGCTTCCGTTCCGGTGTGGCTCACGCTCGGTTTCGCCGCTGGCCTCGCCTTCGGTTGGGCCGCGTTTCGTAACGAGGCCCCCCGCGCCGTCGCTGTTTCCGCCTCGGCTAAGCCGGCGCCTGCCGCTGCGTCCGGGCACACCGAAGTTCCTGCCCACGCCGGCACGCTGCGCGCGGTCGAGCAAACGTTCGAACGCTGGGGCGGCTACGCCGTCTGGGACAACGACATGACCGAAATTGCCGCGTGGGACGCGCGCCGCAAACGGCACTCGAACTTCTACGAAGTGCGCCGGCACGAGGGGCAGTTCTATTTCCGCTCTCTCCGCGAGCTTAGTCGCCCGATCATCGATCACGGTGTCAGCGCCACGATGCCGATCGCGTTCACGGAACCGCAGTGGATGCGCGATCAATTTTACCGCGAAAACCCCCATTACGATCCGGCGACCGCACTCCGCGCGGAATTGCCGCCGCGATCGCCGGAGCGCCGCTCTGGCGAGGCTGCTCGCGGTTTTTCGAATGGGACGGGGAATTCTACCGTTCCGCCCGAGCCCCATCTCCGTCGACGCACGTGGGGTGCGGGAGGTTGAGCTTTCGCGATTTCCTCCTACTCTCACCGCCATGCCCGGAACCAATTCGCATCCGATCCTGAGTTGTGCGGAAGCGAAAGCGTGGGAAGCGAACCTCCTGCGCGACGAGGCCGCCGAGTGGAATGCCATGCAGCGCGCCGGTCGCGCGGTGGCGAACGCACTCCATGATGACGCCCGCGAGATCGGCGGCCTGAGCGACGGCCTGCGACTGCTCGTGCTCGCCGGCAAAGGCCACAACGGAGGCGACGCGCTGCTCACCGCGGCGGTGCTCCTGGCCGAATCGCCCGGGGCCGCCGCGGACGTCGTGCTTTTGTTCGGCGTGGAGACGCTCCGGCCGCTCGCGCGTCGCTCGCTCGATACGTTGCGCTCCACTGCCGGCGCACGGGTGCGCGAAATCGACGCGGCGACCCTCAAGCGCGAGTTCGGCTCCTACGATCTATGCCTCGACGGCGTGTTTGGATTTCAGTTTCGACCGCCGATCGACGACGCCACCGCTGAACTGCTTGCCTGGGTGAACACCCATCCGCGCATCCGCGTGCGCGCCGCGGTGGATTTGCCGAGCGGTCTGAGCGAGGATGAAAACGGCCAAACCGTTTTCCGCGCCGACTTCACCTACGGCACCGGCATCGTGAAGAAGCCGGTGGTGGCACCGGCCAATGCGGCGCTTGTTGGCCGCTTGCGCTACCTTGATCTCGGGTTCTTTGCGTCCCACGTCGCGGAGTCGAGGCATCGCGTGCTGCTGCCTTCGTTGTTGCGCCCGCTCGGCGCGATCCGGCCCGCACAATCGGACAAGCGCACCTACGGGCACTTGCTCGTCATTGGTGGCTCGCGCAGCTATCCAGGCGCCGTGTTGATGACCGTGCAGGCTGCGTTGCGCAGCGGCGTGGGCCTGCTCACCGCATGCGTGCCCGCCTCGCTCGTGCCCGAATACGCGGCGAAGTTTCCCGAGGCGATGTGGGTCGGTCTCCCGGAAGGCGCGACCGGCGGACTATCATCGGCGTCCGTCGACGTTATTGGCGAAAAAGCGGCTCGGGCCACAGCCTTGGTGATCGGCCCGGGCCTGGGCGCCGCGCCGGAGACGCTCGCCGCCGCCGGGGCAGTTTTGCACAAGACGCAAAGGTCCCTGCCGCTGCTGCTCGATGCTGATGCCATCCGTCCGGAACTCGTGCGGGCGGTGGAGGCGCGACGTCTCATCGCGACGCCGCACGCGGGGGAATGGCAGCGCATCGCCTCCGATTGGCCATCAGACGCGGTGCTCGTCGCCAAAGGCGCGCCCACGCGCATCGATGCTGGCGGGGCGAGTTACTATTCGTTCTTCGGCGGGCCCGTGCTCGCGCGCGGCGGGAGCGGCGATCTCCTTGCGGGCCTGATCGGCGGCTTGATGGCGCAGACGCCGGACGATTTGTTGCTCGCCGCCACGCGGGGCGTGGTGTGGCATGGGCTCGCTGCGGATTTGCTCGCCCGCGACAAGGGCCAGGTGGCCGTGCAGACGACGCAGCTGCTGGATTACCTCCAGCCGGCGCTCCACTGCACGGACCATGAAGACACCTGAACTCACCGAGCGGCAGGCGTTCATGATTTTGAACGACCTGCCCAACATCGGCCCCATCACGCTCAACCGCCTGCTCGCGGAGTTCGGCGGCGACCCGGCGGCGATTCTCCGCGCCGATCGGCGCAGTCTCGAGCGCGTTCGCGGCGTCGGCCCGGAAACGAGCGCGGCGGTCGTCGGCTGGATGGCGCATTTTGATCTCATGCGCGAGGAAGAGCGCCTCGCGAAAGCGGGCGCGACCTTCATCACCGCACGCGATGCCGCGTATCCTCGCTTGCTGAAGGAAATCAGCGATCCGCCGATCGGTCTGTATCGCCAAGGCAGCTATGAGTTCGACGCGCCATGCATCGCGATCGTCGGCAGCCGGCGCACGACGCTTTACGGCCAAGCCACCGCGAAAAAACTCGGCGCCGAACTTGCGCGCCTCGGGTTCTGCGTCGTGAGCGGACTCGCGCGCGGCATCGACACGGCGGCACACGAAGGCGCGCTCTCCGTTGGCGGCAAGACCGCGGCCGTAATCGGCACCGGCATCGACATCATCTATCCCTCGGAGAATCTCGATCTCTACCGCCGCATCGCCGAGAGCGGCGCGGTGCTCTCGGAGTTTCCCTTCGGGCGCAAAGCCGACCGGCAGAGCTTCGCGATGCGCAATCGCATCGTCGCCGGCATGAGTGAAGCGGTGATTGTGGTGGAGAGCGATGTCGACGGCGGCGCAATGATCACAGCGAAGTTCGCCGGCGAGCAGGGGCGGTTGCTCTTCGCGGTCCCAGGTCGCATCGATCAGCCAAGCAGCGCCGGCTGTCATCAACTCATCCGCGACGGCGCGACCTTGCTGACGAGCGTCGACGACGTGCTGAGCGAGCTGAACTACCTTCAAGGTTTCGCGCCGGGTAGAATCCCGACCGCACCGGATGCGCCGAGTGTGCTCGAACAACTGACGTCCACGTCGCTCACGGAAACCGAGCGAAAGGTAGTTGAGTGCTTTCGTGGTGGTGCGTTGTTGGGCGTCGACATCCTCGCCGCACAGACCGGCTTGAGCGCTTCCGAGATTGCGTCGACCCTGATGATGCTCGAGCTGAAGAAAGTCGTGACGAAGCGCGCGGACGGGACGTTCGAGGCGCGGCCGTCGCAATAACCGCGCGGGCGGCACGGTTGGCCGCAACGCGTTTGACTCGCGCGTGGCGGCTATGACACTCGCGCGATGAAAATTCGTGCACTGTGGTTCGGCTGGTTGGTGTCGGTGGCGGTGGTGTTCGGCGCCGAGGCGCCTGCGGCGGGGAAACGGCCGATCACGCACGAGGATTTATGGCTGATGAAGCGCGTGGGCGCACCGGTGCCGAGTCCCGACGGACAATGGATTGTTTTTTCGGTCACGGAACCGGCTTACGATGCCAAGGAGCAGTCGACCGACCTGTGGCTGAAGTCGCTGGCCGACGAGACGCCGGCGCGCCGGCTCACGCACACGAAGGCGCCCGAGGGCGGCGTCAGCTGGTCTCCGGACTCCGCGAGCATCGTCTTCACTACCCGCCGCGAAGGCGACGACGCGTCGCAGATCTACGTGTTGAATCTGAAAAATGCCGGTGAAGCGGAGCGGCTCACGACGCTCACGCTCGGTGCGCGGTCACCGAAGTTCAGTCCCGACGGCAAGCAGTTGCTGTTCGTCAGTGACGTGTTTCCCGGCGCGAACGATGAGGACGCGATCAAGAAAGCCGCGAAGGAGCGCAAGGACCGCAAATACAACGCGCGCGCCTACGAGCAGTTCCCGCCGCGCTTCTGGATGACGTGGCTCGACGACAAGAAGGCCCACCTCTTCGTGATGGAAGCCAAAGCCGGTGCCAAGGCGCGCAGCTTGCTCGCCGGCACGAAGCTGGCCGAGCTGCCCGGGTTTGGCGGCGGCCAGGGCGACGACGGCCAGAATCTCGAGGCCGAGTGGGCGCCCGACAGCAGCGGCGTGGTGTTCAGCGTCGCGACCAATCGTGACGCCGCGGCGCGCGAACCGGTTTACACGCAGCTCTATTTTGTGGCGGTCGGTGGTGGTGAACCACAGCGCCTCACGAACGACAAGAGCAGCTACGGCAACCTTCAGTTCTCGCCGGATGGCAAGACGCTCTTCTGCGTCACCGACCCGAATACGCCGGACAAGGTTTACGACCTGAGCCGGATCGCGAGCTTCCCGTGGCCGTTCGACGCGGCGAAGAAAAAGGTCCTGACCGCCAATCTCGATCGCTCTGTCTCGCGCTATGCGTTGCCGGAGGGCGCCGATCGCGTCTATTTCACTTTCGAGCACGCCGGCATCGAACAGCTTCACTCGGTGAGCTACGCGGGCGGCGACGTGCGCGCCGAGCCTGCGATGCAACACGGCACGACGGGCGGTCTCGCCGCCGGCGGCAAGGCGCTCGTCGGCACGTGGGACAGCGTGTCGAGCCCCGCGGAGATCTACTCGTTCAACGGCGCGCCGAAGCGCTTGACGTCCTTCAACGTCGATAAGGCCGCCACGCTCGACCTCCCGGCGGTGGAGCATTTCACCTTTAGGGCGACGGATGGCATGGACGTGCACAGCATGATCGTGCGACCGGCGGGCTTCGATGCGGCGAAAAAGTATCCGCTTTTCAGTGTGATCCACGGCGGCGCGGCCAACATGTGGCACGACACGTTCGTGCTGCGCTGGAATTACCACCTGCTCGCCGGCACGGAATACGTGATCCTGCTGACCGACTACAAGGGCTCGACCGGCTACGGCGAGGAGTTCGCGCGTTCGATCCAGTTCGATCCGCTGCGCGGCCCGGCCAATCACGTAAACGAGGCCGTGGACGAAGCCGTGAAACGCTTCGCGTTCATCGACGGGACGCGCTTGGCCGCGGGCGGCGCGAGCTACGGCGGCCATCTCGCCAACTGGCTGCAAGCGACGACCACGCGTTACAAGTGTCTCATCTCCCACGCCGGCGAGGCCGACCTCATCATGCAGTGGGGCACGAGCGACAGTATCTGGGGCCGCGAGGTGAACGCGGGCGGCCCGATCTGGGGCGACAGCAAAGTGTGGCGCGACCAAAGTCCGGCGTTGCAGGCGGGCAATCACGAGAAAGGCACTGGCTTTAAGACGCCGATTCTCATCACCGTCGGCGAGCTCGACTACCGCGTGCCGGCGAACAATGCCTACATGTGGTTCGCGCTCAATCAGCGTCTCGATGTTCCCAGCAAGTTCATCGTCTTCCCGGAGGCCGGCCACTGGATTCTCAAGGGCGAGGACAGCCGCTACTGGTATGGCGAGGTTCGCTGCTGGCTGGCGAAGCACCTGAAGTGAGCCGCGATTGCCGCTCTGAAAACGACGAAGGCGCGCCGACCGGCGCGCCTTTTGTTTTGCCGACAGAAATGTGTGTCAGCCCGGCGGCCAGGCGAGCGGGCGGCCGCCGAGAACGTGGACGTGCAGGTGCGGCACCGTCTCGCCACCGTCGCGGCCGTTGTTGATCACGATGCGGAAGCCGCTCTGCTCAAGGCCGAGTTTCTTCGCGAGGGCTGCGGCGGTGAGCAGCAGATGGCCGAGGACATTCTGCTCGGTCGCCTTTGCCTCTCCGACGCGCGGGATGAGCTGTTTCGGGACGACGAGCACATGCACTGGCGCCTGCGGATTGATGTCGTGAATGGCGATGCAGTGTTCGTCCTCGTGCGCGATCTTGGCAGGGATCTCGCGGTCGATGATGCGTTGGAAGATCGTTTTGCTCATGGGAAGAAGTTTGAAAAGGAGGGAACGGAGAGAACAGAGGGCTACAGATTCGCCCCTGGAAGGATCAGGCGCGAGACTCCGTCGGTCAGTTTAGTTTCGTTAAAGTTGATCAGCAGACCGACGGGAACATTCAGCAGCTTCATGTAGCTGAGAAGTTGGGCCTTGTGGATGGGAAGGGTTTTCTCCACGGCTTTGGCTTCGACCAACACGCAGTTCTCCACGAGCACATCGAAGCGGAGCGGTTCCTCGCGAAAGAATCCCTTGTAGGTGATCTGAACAAGCTTCTGGTTCGTCGCTGCGAGATTCCTTAGCTCAAGTTCCCTCATGAGGCACCATTCATAGATGGGCTCGAGCAAGCCGGGCCCCTTATCGCGATGGACCTCGATTGCGCCCGCGATAATCGCGCCCGTCAGAGAGTCAGCTTTTTGAAACAGCGGATGCATCTCTCTGTTCTCTCCGTTTCCTCCTGTTCAAACAAACCCACTATAGAAACAGCAGATTCACACTGGCGCCGCGGCGGGTGCGGGTGGCGGTGAGGTTGCGGAGCAGGTCGAGCGTCTCGTTGTATTCGCGCTCGCGGCGGGCGGCGCCGCGCTTGGCGGCGGGGCAGAGCGCCGTGCGGAGATTCGTGACGAGTAGTGTGGCCTCGCGGCAAGGGGCGAGTTGCTTCAGACCAGTCATCAGGTTCGCGCGGGCGAAGAGCGGCGTAGCGGCGTTGGCTTCGGCGGCGGCGTCCCAATGAAAAAAGCCGTGCGACTCGCGGCTCTCGCAGAGCCGGGCGAAGAGTTGTGCGGCGGCGTTGATGAAGGCGGGGTCGGCCGGCGTGATCTCGGCGTCGGAGCCGGCGCGGGCGAGTTCCTCCTCAAGGCTGGTGACGATCGCGGCGTCGATTTGTTGCGCGAGATAAAGGTCGTGCCCGGTGAGCGGCGCGAAGAGTGCGTTCAGAAAATGCAGGCGGCGCAGTTGGGCGGGACGCGTCATTTCTTCGGCTTCGGTGTAGTCCCTTCGGGAAACGGCGCAAGGCTCGTGATCTCGTCGACGAACTCGCCGACATCCCGGAATTCCTTGTAGACGCTCGCAAAGCGCACGTAGGCGACTTGGTCGAGTTTGCGCAGGCGCAGCATGACCTGTTCGCCGATCGCGCGCGTCGGCACCTGGCTCTCGAAGCCGGCTTCGACGGCGTCGATCACGTCTTCGACGAGCATGTAGATCTGCTCGCCGTCGATCGGACGCTTGTGGCAGGCGGCGCGGACGGCGGCGACGAGCTTGTCGCGCATGAACGGCTCGGTGCGGCCGTCGCGTTTCACCACGATGAGGCTGTCGCGGACGAGCGACTCGTTGGTGGTGAAGCGGTGGCCGCACTCGAGACACTCGCGGCGGCGGCGAATGGTGTTACCGTCGCGCGCGATGCGCGAGTCGATGACCTTGTCCTCGATGGAAGTGCACTTGGGACAGCGCATCAGTTCAGGGAGAGAAAATTCTGGAGCATCTTCATCCCGTGCTGGGTGGCGATGGACTCCGGGTGGAATTGGACACCCCAGATCGGCATTTGTTTGTGGCGCAGGCCCATGATTTCGCCTTCAGCCGTCTCCGCCGTGATCTCGAGGCAGTCGGGCAACGTCGAGCGCTCGACGAGCAGCGAGTGATAGCGCGTCGCTTGAAAAGGCGAGGGGAGGCCGTGGAAGATGTCGGTGTTGCGGTGCAGGATCGGCGACATCTTGCCGTGCATGAGGCGGCCGGCGCGGATGACTTTGCCGCCGAAGTATTGGCCCATGGCTTGGTGGCCGAGGCACACGCCGAAAATGGGCTTTTGGCCGCCGAACACGCGGAACATGTCGAGGCTGATGCCAGCCTCGGTCGGCGTGCAGGGGCCGGGCGAGATGAGGACGCGATCGGGATTCAGCGCGGCGGCCTGTTCGGGCGTGATCTCGTCGTTACGGAAGATGCGCATGTTCACGCCGAGTTGGCCGAAATACTGGACCAGGTTGAACGTGAACGAGTCGTAGTTGTCGATGACGAGCAGCACGGCAGGCGATTACTCGGGATTTGACAGGGGGGTCAAGCGCGCGGGTAGGGTCTTTTCCGCCATATGCCCGCTCATTTTGACCTTCTGAAGACCGACACGGCCACCGCCGCGCGACGCGGGCGTTTGCGGACGCGCCACGGCGTGATCGAGACGCCGATTTTCATGCCGGTGGGCACGCAAGGCACCGTGAAGGCGCTGACGCCGGCGCAAATTAAGGAAACCGGCGCGCAGATCATTCTGGGCAATACTTATCACCTCAACCTGCGGCCGGGCTCGGAACTCGTGCGCGAGTTGGGCGGGTTGCACCAGTTCATGGGCTGGGACGGTCCGATCCTCACCGACAGCGGCGGATTCCAGGCGTTCTCGTTGGCGAAACTCCGCGACATTCGCGAGGACGGCATCGCGTTCGCGTCGCACCTCGATGGCGCGAAAGTTTTCCTCGGACCGCGTGAGGTGATGACGATTCAGGCGAATCTCGGCTCCGACATCGCGATGGTCATCGACGAGTGTCCGCCGTGGCCCTGCACGCGCGACGAGTGCCAGCGCGCCGTCGATCGCAGCCTGCGTTGGGCGAAGGAGTGCAAGCAGATCGCCACTGACAACGGGTTCCTCGCGGGCGGGCACCATGTGTTCGCCATCGCGCAAGGGTCGACGTTCGACGATCTGCGGCGCGAAGCGGCCGAGTCGCTCGCCGCGCTCGACCTGCCCGGCTACGCCGTTGGCGGCGTCAGCGTGGGCGAGCCCGAGTCGGAGATGCTGAAACAGGTGGGCGCGACGACGCCCTTCCTGCCCGCGGACAAACCGCGCTACACGATGGGTCTCGGCACGCCGCCGCAGATTTTGAAGATGATCGCGCTCGGTGTGGACATGTTCGACTGCGTGCACCCGACGCGCGTCGCGCGCAACGGCGCGGCGTTCACGCCCGACGGCCTCATCAACGTCCGCAACGAGCGCTACCGCACTGACCGCGCCCCCCTCGTTGACGGACTCGACAACTACACCTGCCGCCACTTCTCGCGCGCGTATCTGCGCCACCTCGTGATGGCCAACGAGATTCTCGCGAGCACGCTGCTTTCGCTGCACAACCTGCATTTCTACCTCGATCTCGTTGCGCAGGCGCGCGCGCACATCGAAGCAGGTGATTTCGCCGCGTGGTCCAAGGTGTGGATCGAGCGCTACGAGGCGGGCGAGCGGAATGCGGATTGAACCCCATGGGCGCGTCCACTTAGCTCCGGCACTCTTTTCGTTATCTCCATGCGCATTCTCGTCACCGGCGGCGCCGGCTTCCTCGGTTCCCATCTCTGCGATCGTCTGCTCAAGGACGGTCACGAGGTCATCTGCCTCGATAATTTCTTCACCGGCGCGAAGGCGAACATCGCACATCACCTCGGCAACCCGGCGTTCGAACTCGTCCGCCACGACGTGATTGATCCGTTCAAGTTCGAGGTCGACCAGATCTACAATCTCGCGTGCCCCGCGTCGCCGCCGCACTACCAATACAACCCCATCAAAACGACGAAGACTTCGGTGATGGGCGCGATCAACTGCCTCGGCCTTGCCAAACGCGTGCGCGCGCGCGTCTTTCAGGCGAGCACTTCCGAAGTCTACGGCGACCCGAGCGTGCACCCGCAGCCTGAGAGTTACTGGGGCAACGTGAATCCGATCGGCCGGCGCTCGTGCTACGACGAGGGCAAGCGCGTCGCCGAGACGCTGTTCTTCGACTACCACCGCGAGAACAAAGTCGATATCCGCATCGTCCGCATCTTCAACACCTACGGCCCGCGCATGCACCCGAACGACGGCCGCGTCGTCTCGAACTTCATCGTGCAGGCGCTGAAGGGGCAGGATCTCACGATTTACGGCGATGGCTCGCAAACGCGCTCGTTCTGCTACGTCGACGACCTCATCGAGGGATTTGTGCGGCTGATGAACCAGACCGGGACCGTTGGCCCGATCAACATCGGCAACCCCGGCGAATTCACGATGCTCGAGCTCGCGGAGCAGGTCCTGAAACTCACCAAAAGCAAATCAAAGATCGTCCATAAGCCGCTCCCGTCCGACGACCCGAAGCAGCGCCAGCCGGACATCACCCTCGCGAAGAAGCACCTGAAGTGGGAACCGAAAATTCCGCTCGCCGAGGGCCTCAAGAAGACCATCGCCTACTTCAAGACGAAGGTCTGAACCGCGCACGTCGCGGATTCGTTCGTCCCTTGGATTGGTGAAGGTAGCCGCGTTGGAGCGCAGCGACAACGCGGACTCATTCCCGCCACGCCTTCGCTTCGCTCACGCGCAGCTGCCGTCTCGTCGAGGTCGCTTTATCACCGCGCGTCAAAAACGGCGTGCGCTGCACGCCGCTGCGGCTACGGTGGCGCGATGAAGAACTACCCCGGTGCCCACCTGTTCCTCGCCGCGCTCGCTGTCGCCGTCAGCTTGCGCGCAGCCGACACGATCAACCCCACGCCCAATCTCGTCGCGGAGGGCATTCCGGCGATTCCGACGACGATCGTCGAAGAAGTGAAGCGCTACACCGAGTCGCGCGCCGCCAGCTTCGGCGGCTGGCATCCCACGAAGCTCGAGATGCTCATCTCGACGCGTTTCGGCAACACGCCGCAAATCCATCTGGTCGCCGCGCCGCTCGGCGCGCGCAAACAGATGACCTTTTTCGACGAGCCGGTGGGCTCCGGTGGCTATGATCCGATCGACGGAAAATTCTTCCTCTTCTCGCGCGACCGCGGAGGCAATGAGTTCTCGCAACTTTATCGCTACGACTTCGCCGACGGGCGCGTGACGCTCCTCACCGATGGCGGCCGCTCGCAAAACAGCTTCGGCCCATGGAGTCCCGACTATCGACTGCGCCTTTATGCCTCGACGCGCCGCAACGGCGCCGATCGCGACATCTACGTCATGGACCCGCGCGATGCGAAGAACACCAACCGCCTCGTGCTGCAGGTCAACGGTGGCGGCTGGGGCCCGCAGGATTGGTCGCCGGACGGCAAGACGCTGCTCGTCGGTGAATACATTTCGGTCAACGAAAGTCATCTCTGGCTGGTTGATTTTGCTTCGGGCGAGAAACGCGAACTGACGCCGCGCGCGGAAAAAGGTGTTTCCTATGCCGGTGCGGATTTCACTGCCGACAGTCGCGGCGTCATCTACGCGACCGATCGCGGCGCGGAGTTCACGCGTCTGTTTTTTCACGATCTCGGCACCGGCCAGACCAAGGTCATCACCGACGGTTTCAAGGGCGACGTGAGCGGTGTCGCGCTCTCCCGCGACCGCCGGCGCGGCGTGTTTTTCGTCAGCGAGGACGGCATCGATCGCGCCTACCTGCTCGACACGGCGACGCTCAGCTACCGGCCGATCGCGGGGCTTCCTGCCGCACAGTTGGGTGGCGGGTCCTGGCACCGCGACAATCGCCACGTCGCGTTCACGATCAGCTCCGCGCGCTCGGTGAGCGACGTCTACGTGCTCGATGCCGACACCGGCGCCGTCGCGCGCTGGACCGAGAGCGAACTCGGCGGCCTCGTCGCCGACAGCCTCAGCGAACCGTCGCTCGTGAAATGGAAGAGCTTCGACGGTCTAGAGATCTCCGGCTTCCTCTATCGTCCGTCCGCACAGTTCACCGGAAAACGCCCCGTGATCATCAACATCCACGGCGGGCCCGAGGGGCAGTCGCTGCCCGTCTTCATCGGTCGCAACAACTATTTCCTCAACGAGCTCGGCGTCGCGATGATCTTCCCGAACGTCCGCGGCTCGACCGGTTACGGCAAGACCTTCGTCGCGCTCGACAACGGTCCGAAGCGCGAGGACTCGGTCAAGGACATCGGCGCGCTCCTCGACTGGATCGCGCAGCAGCCCGACCTCGACGCCTCGCGCGTGATGGTGACCGGCGGCAGTTACGGCGGCTACATGACGCTCGCTTGCGCCGTGCACTACAGCGACCGCCTGCGCTGCGCGCTCGATGTGGTCGGCATCAGCAACTTCATCACCTTCCTGACGAACACCGAGAGCTACCGCCGCGACCTGCGTCGCGTCGAATACGGCGACGAGCGCGACCCGGAGATGCGTGCGATCTTCGAACAAATTTCCCCGCTTAATCACGCCGACAAGATCAAGATCCCGATGTTCGTCGTCCAAGGCGCCAACGACCCCCGTGTGCCGCGCGGCGAGGCGGTGCAGATGGTCGAGCGCATCCGCAAAAACGGCGGCCCGGTCTGGTATCTCGAAGCCAAAGACGAGGGCCACGGCTTCCGCAAGAAGAGCAACGCTGACTTCCAGTTCTACGCCACGGTGATGTTCATCCGCGAACACCTGTTGAAGTAAGTGCGTTCGCCGAGCGAAGGTTCAGGGTGGAGCGCGTTGACCCCAACGCGCTCTTCCGTCTCGCGGGAACCTGAACGCGTTGAGGTCAACGCGTTCCAACTTCGCGGCCGCGCGCTCGCGGCGGAATTATTTGTGCGGTTCTCGCGCGAGCGGCTGTAAGCAGGTGAACCCAATCATGGATGGCGACGCCGAACTCCTGCGCGACTACGCGACCACCCGCTCCGACCGGGCTTTCGCGCGTCTCGTCGAGCGCCACATCGACCTCGTCTACTCGGCCGCGCTGCGCCGCGTCGGCGGCGATCCGCACCGCGCGGCGGAGGTGACGCAGATGGTTTTCATCGATCTCGCCCGCAAGGCATCCTCGCTCGTGCGTCATTCGGCGTTGGTGGGCTGGTTGCACCAGAGCACGCGTTGGGCCGCCAGCAATCTCCGACGTGCCGAGCAACGCCGCACGACGCACGAGTGCGCGGCAGCCATCGAGTTGCTGACCGCCAACCAGGCGGAGGCGCAAGCGGTCGAGTGGGAGGCTTTGCGCCCGCTGCTCGACGCCGCGCTCGACGAACTGCGCGAAGCCGATCGCGAGGCGGTGCTGCTGCGCTATTTCAACAACTGCACCTTCGCCGAAGTCGGCCACCGCCTCGGCACCGGCGAGAACGCCGCACGCATGCGCGTGGAGCGTGCGCTCGACAAGCTGCACGTCATCCTGCGCCGCAAAGGCCTCGCCGGCGGTGTCGCCGCGCTCGGCGCGGCGATGACGAAGAATGCGGTCGCTGCGGCTCCCGCGGAACTCGCGGCCGCGGTCACACCCGCTGCTACCGCGGCGGGATCGATCGCCGCGGGTGCCGGCGCGGGCGGAGCGGCGGCGATTCTCATGAGCAAGGTGACGATGGCAGTGATCGGCGCGGGTGTGGTGTCGCTCGCGGTGCTGTGCCTGCAACAACAGCAGGAGCTCGCGGCGGAGCGCGAAGCGCTCGTGCGCGACCGCGAGCAGCACTCCGCGCGGCAGGCGGAGGTCGCTCGCATCGCGACGCAGGTCGAGCGTGTGCAAACCGACCTTGCGCGTCTGCCGAACGCCGAAGAGCTGCCGCCGCCCGATCCCGTGGAGCTGGAGCGCAAGCGGCTGGATATGGTGATTCGGAAGGGGGAATTGGACGTTTTCTACGGACCGCTTTTCCGCCGGTTGAAGCTCGCTCCGACGCAGCTTGATGCGCTCAAGACGCTTCTGGTGGAGCGGAATCAAGCAATCTACGATGCGAACCAACTGGCCAAGCAAGAGGGCGTAGAGTCATTGACTTTCGCCGAGCAGAAGGAGGTTGCACGCCAGGCGTCGGAAGTGGTGGACGCCGAGATCGTCGCGCTGATTGGGTCAGAGAGTTTTGCTGTGCTTTCTGACTTCAGTCGTCCCTATGGGGCTTTCGGATTGCTCGGCCAGTCACCCGATAAGATCGACGAAACGGAGCGTTGGGATCGAGCCAAGAGGCTCGGCGATTTGTGGGAGCGAACGAATTTCCATCGCAGCTTGGAAGAGGCAACGCGCGGTGCGATGTCCGACGAATTCATCATCGGAGCGAAATCATTCATGACGGCGCAGCAGTTCCAGGAGCTGCTGGAGGAGAATCAAAGTGCAGTGTCTTTTGCACGGATGCTGGAGCTGCAGCGGGCTGCCGCTTACGCGGGTAAGCTTAAACTCTCCCGGAAATCAGAGAAGGACTACACGCCGGCGTCCACAGCTGTCTCCAAATGATCTCCACGCGTTTCCGAATAGTGCTTCTAGCAACAGGCGTGGTTACCGGTTTGATCCTCGCGCTCGTATGGGGACGGCTGAAGGCGCGGGCACTAGCGTTGTCCGCGGAGCGCGAAGCCTTGTGTGTGGCGGGAGATGCACTGACGCAAGACGAGGTCGCGTGGCGGGCGCGAGCCTCCGAGGTGAATTCGGAAATTGCCGCGAGAAAAACGCAGGTGCTGGCCACATTGAGCGCCGGCGAGCGCGCGCGATCGAGGGTAGGACCACTTTTGATGCGCATGAAAGCCGAGCACGCGCACTTGGAGCCGGTAAAACGTCTGCCGCCACCGCCGCGGTCTCCCAGTGGTGGTTCGCTCTTTCCGGAGCTGATGAGCGACCCGGAATACAGTGCGCTGTTCGCAAAAACCTCACGCAGCCTTTTCCAAGAGCACGCTCGCGCGTTACGCAAATTGGGCGTGAATGAGGAGACGGTGCAGAAAGCGGTGGACCTTCTCACGGAGGAGTTCGTCTCCGCGGCCGACTTGCATAACCTAACGGGCAGCAGCCCTTCCCGTCCGACGTCAGCTCCTGAGTATACGAAGTTACGTGAACAGCTGGAGCACGATACTCAGACGCAACTGAAGCAGCTGCTCGGGGACCATCTTTACTTGCGCTTTTCGAACGATACGGACCCAAGCAAGCGAGCTTTGCAGATCCCCACGGAGGCGTTGGAGCGCCGGCTCAGCTATTCGCCGGAGCCACTGACAACGATCCAGCTTGAGCAGCTACAGTCGTTTGAGGCGTCGCGAGGTGATCCACGCGAGCTACAGCGCGCTGATGCACAGAGAATGCGCGAGTCGCGCAAGACCGGCGTCATCCCGGTCGACGAAGCAAAGCTCGCGTTCTACCGCTCAGTGCTCACGCCGCGGCAGATGGAGGCGGTGGAGGAACTGCACCGGGAGCGGGAGGCGGCGCTCAAGCGGGAGCTGTTGCCGAAATCGCCCGAGAAGAAGGCGGCGGGCACGAAGTGAGGTGCGCGCGGAATCGAGGGGAAACGCGTTGACCTCAACGCGTTCGAGGGCGCGCGATCTCGGCGGACGTGTGAGCGCATTGAGGTCAATGCGCTCCACCGTGCGGCGGCGAAGGGACTCGCCGCCCTACCGCGCGGCCGGGGCGGCGTGGAGGGCGTCGTCGGTTTCGGTGACGAGGACTTCCACCGTCATCGTGC
The DNA here is from genome assembly GCA_041906465.1 of Candidatus Didemnitutus sp. Lineage (GTDB taxonomy): Bacteria > Verrucomicrobiota > Verrucomicrobiia > Opitutales > Opitutaceae > Didemnitutus. The sequence goes on from JAYRJE010000003.1 coordinate 126,399, forward strand.
GCTTGTCGGTGCCGCGGTAGGTGCCTTTGAGCGGGGAGACGTCAGCGTAGTCGCGGCCGACGGCGACTTTCACGTGGCGGTGTGCGACGAGCGTGGCGTTGGTCGGATCGAGGCCGCACCAGCCGGTGCCGTTGATGAAGACTTCCACCCAGGCGTGGCTGGCTTGGGCGCCTTTGAGCTGATCGCGCGGACCGTTGTAGAGATAGCCGCTCACGTAGCGCGCGGGGATTTTCAAGGCGCGGCAGTAACCGATCATCACGTGGGCGAAGTCCTGGCAGACGCCGTGGCGAGCCTGCAGCACGTCGCGCATGTGGGTGTGGACGTTGGTCGACGCGGGCACGTAGCGAAACTCGGCGTGGATGTGGCGCATGATCGCCTGCGCGGCTTGCCAGGCATCGGTGGCCCCGGCGGCGGCGGTGTGGGCGAGCGCGGTGATTTCGGGTGTGGTGGCGACGTAGGTGGAGTCGGGCAGGAAGTCGTAGCAGCGGTCCTGGAGGAGGCAGTCGCCGATGCGCGCGAGCGGCACGGGCTCCGCGTCGGCTGGGAGCGCGGGCGTATCGCGGGTGAAGACGAGCGCGGTCGCTTCGACGAGGAGTTCGGTGTGGGGCGCTCCGATTTCGAAGAGGTGAACGCAGTTCGAGTAGAAATCGAGGTAGTGCGAAGAGCGGGCGTCCGGCGAGACGCGGAGGTCGAAGTGGCGGCATTCCTGACCGTCGGTCGACGCGGGGCGCAGGCGGGCCTCGTTGAAGCTCTCGCGCACGGGCGCAGCGTAGACGTAGCGCGTGCGGTGCAGCGTGTGGAGCTTCATGCGCGCGCGCGGAGCTGTTGCTGCTGCTGCTGCTCTTCTTGTTGGCGCAGCTCGTAATCCTCGAGGGTGTGGAAGGCTTGGAAAATGTAGGTCTGGAAGAGCGCGCCGCCGATGTCGTTGAGGCGGGTCTGGAGCTGATCGATGTAGGTGTGCAGGCCGACCGCAAAGACGTCGTCGGCGGAGCTGAAGCTGAGTTCGGCGAGCAAGCGGCCGGCGAGTTTCTCGGCGTCGTTGCTGAAGCGGTCGCCGGCGACGCCGGAGATGCGGCGCAGCGCGGCGTCGAGGGCGCGGACGCAGAAGCGGACGGAGCGGGGAAAGTTGTCCGAGAGGAGCAGAAACTCGGCGACGTAGGCGGGCTGCACCTCGGCGCCGTGGAGGGCCTTGTAGGCGTCCCAGGCGGAGCAGGAGCGGAGGACGGCGGACCAGCCGAGGGCGTCTTCCTGGCTGATGGTGTGAGGCGCGCCGCGGGCGGGGACGGAGGCGTGGCGGACGTCGAGGATGCGCGAGGTCTTGTCGGCGCGCTCGAGGAAGCAGCCGGCTTGCATGAAATTCCAGCCCTCGTTGCGGACGACCGTGGCGTTGGCGAGGCCGTTGAGCAGGAGCGAGCTGTTCTTCACCTCGAGGAAGAACTCATGCGGGCCGCTGCGCCAGAGGCGGCGGGCGGCGGGCGAGTGGAGGAAAAGATAGAGGCGGTTCAGTTCCTCCCAGAACTCGACCGTGAGCTGGTCGCGGACCATGCGGGCGTTTTCGCGGGCTTGGTTGATGGAGGAAACGATGGAGTTCGGATTCGCGGCCTCGAAGACGAGGAACTCCGTGACGTCCTCGCCGGTGGCGTGCGTGTGGAGTTGGTGAAAGAGTCCGTCGTCGCCGGTGCTTTGGACGATCGGCATCCACAGGCCGGCGAGCGTCTGGTCGTCGAGGCGCCGGATGTCGAGGAGGAGCTGGAGGTTGACGTCGACGAGGCGCGCGGTGTTGTCGGCCCGCTCGATGTAGCGGCTGAGCCAGTAGAGGGAATTGGCGACGCGGGAGAGCACGGTGGACAGAGGACGGAGAGCGGAGGACCGAGGACGGATGGAAGGCTGACGGCGGTGGTGGTTATTCGTTGCCGTAGAGCACCCAGGTTTCCTTTGAGCCGCCGCCTTGGGAAGAGTTGACCACGAGGGAGCCTTTGCGCAGCGCGACGCGGGTGAGGCCGCCGGGAATGACGACGGGCTTCTCGCCGTAAAGGATGAAGGGTCGCAGGTCGACGTGGCGGCCGCCGAAGCCTTCGTCGTCGCTCCACGTCGGATGGCGCGAGAGGGAGATCATGGGTTGCGCGATGTAGTTGCGCGGGTCGGCGAGGATTTTTTGGCGAAACTCATCGCGCTCGGCTTGCGTGGCCCTCGGGCCCATGAGCATGCCGTAGCCGCCGGCCTCGTTGGCGGCTTTGACGACGAGTTGATCGAGATTGTCGACAATGTAGGCGCGGTCGGCCGCCTCGCTCGCGAGGTAGGTCGGGACGTTGGGGAGGAGTGGTTCCTGGTCGAGGTAGTATTTGATGAGGCGGGGGACGAAGTAATACATCACCTTGTCGTCCGCGACGCCGGTGCCGATGGAGTTGGCGAGCGAGACCGTGCCGGCGCGGTAGGCATTCACGAGGCCCGGCACGCCGAGCGCGGAGTCGCGGCGGAAGACGGTCGGATCGAGAAAATCGTCGTCGATGCGCCGGTAGATCACGTGGACGGGACGCAGGCCTTTAGTGGTGCGCATGTAGACGTGTTGGTCGCGCACCACGAGATCGCGCCCCTCGACGATCTCGATGCCCATCTGGCGGGCGAGGTAAGTGTGTTCGAAGTAAGCGGAGTTGTAGGCGCCGGGCGTGAGCAGCACGACGGTCGGATCGGCAACGCCGGCGGGGGCGACATAGCGGAGGAGTTTCAACAACTCGGCCGGGTAATGATCGACCGGGCGGACGCCGCAGGTTTCGTAGATGTCGGGGAAGGTGCGTTTGAGTGCGCGGCGGTTTTCGAGCACGTAGCTGACGCCGGACGGGCAACGGGCGTTGTCTTCGAGGACGAGGTATTGGCCCTTGTCGTCGCGGATGATGTCGGTGCCGCAGACGTGGATGTAAATGTCGCGCGGGACCTTGGCGTTCACGAACTCGCGGCGAAAATGTTTTGCGGAGAGCACGTAGTGCGCGGGGATCGTCCCGTCGCGCAGGATGTGTTGCTCGTGATAGATGTCGTGCAGGAACAGATTCAGCGCAGTGATGCGTTGCAGCAGACCGGCTTCGAGCTGCTTCCACTCGCCCGCCGGGATGATGCGCGGCACCAGATCGAAGGGGAAAACACGCTCCGTGCCTTGAGCGTCACCGTAGACGTTGAACGTGATGCCCTGACGGAGGAACGCGAGGTCGACGGAGCGGCGCTTGGCGTTGAACGTGTCGACGTCGATGCCCTGAAAGCGCTGCGCGAAACGCTGGTAGTGTGGTCGCGGGTGGCCATCCGCACGGAACATTTCGTCGAAGAAGGTCTCCGGCTCGTAGCGGTCGAACAGCGCTGCGCTGGACCGAACCGGCGGGCCGGACAACGTCGGGGCAGGGGTTGTCATGTCGGATTGGCCTCAGCAGGCGCCGTGCAAACGATGCGATAATTTTCGATTGATGCGGACCTATTTGGGAACGAGGCATTTGCTGGCGATGCTTCGCGAACCATTTGTCAGTTGCGCTGTCAGTCCGCTGCGCTAATCGTTCCGCTCTTTCATGTTCGAATTCCTCTTCAAAAGTTTCGCCGGCCGCCACCATCGCAAATACGTCGAGAAGTGCCGCCCGATCGTCGCACGCATCAACGAAATTGAAAAAGGCTACCAAACGCTGTCCGACGAGCAGCTCCGCGCCAAGACCGACGAGTTCCGCGGCCGCCTGAAGAACGGCGAGACGCTCGACCAGATTTTGCCCGAGGCGTTCGCCGCCGTGAAGAACGCCGCCCGCCGCCTCTGTGGCCAGAAGGTCATCGTGTGCGAGCACGAACTCACGTGGGACATGGTGCACTTCGATGTGCAGCTCATCGGCGGCATCACGCTGCACGAAGGCCGCATCGCGGAAATGGCCACCGGCGAAGGCAAGACGCTCGTCGCCACGCTGCCGCTCTACCTCAACGCCCTCGTCGGCAAGAACGCCCAGCTCGTCACGGTCAACGACTACCTCGCGCGCCGCGACTCCGAGTGGATGGGGCACCTCTATCAGTTCCTCGGCCTCACCGTCGGCTGCATCCAGCAACAGATGCCGTCGGACCTGCGGCGCGAGATGTATCAGCGCGACATCACCTACGGCACCGCGTCGGAGTTCGGCTTCGATTACCTGCGCGACAACGGCATGGCGACGCGCAAGGACGACCAGGTGCAGCGCGACCACTGGTATTGCATCGTGGACGAAATCGACTCGATCCTCGTCGACGAGGCGCGCACGCCGCTGATCATTTCCGGCCCCGCGCCGATCGAGCGCGAGCAGCCGTTCACGCGGCTGAAGCCGCCCGTGGCGTCGCTCGTCAACGACCAGCTCCGCATGGTCAACCGCTTCATCAAGGAAGCCACCGACCTGCTGGAGAAAAAGGACCTGACGAACGACGACCGCCAGGCTGCGGCGATGAAGATGCTCCAGGTGAAGCTCGGCATGCCGAAGAACAAGCAGCTGCTGCGCCTCATGGAGAATCCGGAGTGGCGCAAGCTCCTCGACAAAACCGACGTCGAGATGCACTCGGATTTCCAGAAAGAGGAACTCTACAAGCTGAAGGAAGAGCTGCTCTACGTCATCGACGAGAAGAACCACCAGGCCGACCTCACGGAAATTGGCCGCCGCAAGCTCCGCCCCGACGATCCGGACGCGTTCGTGCTGCCGGACCTCGCCACGCATTTTTCCGAAATCGAAAAAGAAGGCGCGAAAACGCCCGAGGAGAAAGAAGCCGCCAAGCGCGAGCTGCAGTCGCGCTACGAGGTCGTTTCCGAGGACATCCACGCGATCTCGCAGCTGCTCCGCGCCTACTCGCTCTACGAGCGCGACGTCGAATATGTGATCCAGGAAGGCAAGGTCCTGATCGTCGACGAGAACACCGGCCGCGTGATGCCGGGCCGCCGCTGGTCCGACGGCTTGCACCAGGCGGTCGAGGCCAAGGAAGGCGTGACCATCGAGCGCGAGACGCGCACCTACGCGACGGTCACGATCCAAAATTACTTCCGCATGTATGAGAAGCTCGCGGGCATGACCGGCACCGCCGAGACCGAGGCGACCGAGTTCCACGAGATCTACAAGCTCGCCGTCACGCAGATCCCGACGAACAAGCCCTGCATCCGCGTCGACAAGAACGACTCCATCTTCAAAACCCGCCGCGACAAATACAACGCGGTGGTGAAGACGATCCAGGAGGCCAACCAGCGCGGCCAGCCCGTCCTCGTCGGCACCGTGACCGTCGAGCAATCCGAAGTGCTCTCCCGCATGCTGAAGCGCGCCGGCGTCATCCACACGGTGCTGAACGCGAAGTTCCACCAGCAGGAAGCCGAGATCGTTTCCCGCGCCGGCCAGCGCGGCGCCGTTACCATCGCCACGAACATGGCGGGCCGCGGCACCGACATCAAACTCGGCGAAGGCGTGCGCGAACTCGGCGGCCTCTTCGTCGTCGGCACCGAGCGCCACGAGTCGCGCCGCATCGACCGCCAGCTGCGCGGCCGTTGCTCGCGCCAGGGCGACCCGGGCATGACCAAGTTCTTCCTCTCGCTCGAGGACGACCTCATGCGCCTCTTCCTTCAAGGCAACCTCGCCTCGAAGATCATGGAAGGCTCGATGCAGGAGGGCGAAGAGCTCGAGCATCCGTGGCTCAACCGCTCCATCGAATCCGCGCAGAAAAAGGTCGAGCAGCAGAATTTCTCCATCCGCAAGCGCCTGCTCCAATACGACGATGTGCTGAACAAGCAGCGCGAAGTCGTCTACGGTATCCGCAACGGCGCGCTCCATGCTGACCGTGCGAAGGACATCATCTTCGACATGATCGAAGAAGAGCTGGCGGTGCGCCTCGAGACCGCCGGCTTCGACCAGAAGGGGGGGCCGACTTCCGCGAACCTCGAGAGCCTCGTCGGCTGGCTGAACTCGCATTTCCCGATCAGCGCCAAGGTCGCCGAGTTCGACGGCAAAACGGACGCCACCGCGCTGCTCAAGGAACTCGTCGAACGCATCAAGCAAGCCTACGCGCTCAAGGAATCCGTCGAGGATCCCGAGGCGCTGGGGGGCCTGGAGCGTTACATCGTCATCAACGCCATCGATCATCACTGGCAGGAGCACCTGACCGAGATGGAGGAACTGCGCCGCTCGATCGGTCTGCGCAGCTACGGGCAGAAGGACCCGCTCTCCGAATACAAGAGCGAGGCATTCCGCTTCTTCGAGGAGCTGATGAACAACGTGCGCCTGCAAATCTGCACGTCGCTCTTCCGCTCGGCCACGAACCGCGAGGCCTTCGAAAACCTCTTCGCCATCCTCGCGCGCTCCGCGCGCATGCAAGGCCCGGCCGCCGCGCCCACCGCGCTCGCTGCCGCCACGCAAACGACGGTGACGACCTCGGGCGCCAGCGAGGCGCCCGCCGAGGAGGAGATCAAACTGCCGGCGATCACGATCCGTCGCGAGACGCCGAAAGTCGGCCGCAACGACCCGTGCCCTTGCGGCTCCGGCAAGAAGTTCAAGAACTGCCACGGCGCGTGACGCGTCCAAGTTCGCTGACTCCGCTCCTGGAGGGCTCGGCTCTGGCCGAGCCGCGAACATTCCTGCCCCAAACGCAGCGGTCCGGCTGGAGCCGCACCCGCCCTTCTTCGATCTGCCGCGACCATGAGCGCTGAGACGAACGCCGCCCACGATCCCTACGCCCCGAAGCTGACCTTCTGGCAAGAAAACCCCCACCTCGGCTGGGGCCTCTGGGTTTTCGGGCTCACCGTCGCGCTCACTTACGTGGCGTTCCCGCCCGTGGGCGCCGGTGAGGCGGGCTATGTGCTTGCGGCACCGGCGTTGCTGTGGGCGTTTCGCACGCCGCACTTCAAGCCCTATGCTCTCACCATGCTGGCGGCCAATGTCGTCGCGTGGACGTGGCTGCTGTCGTGGCTCGCCAACGCCTATTGGCTCGCGCCGTTCCTGCTCGGGCCGTTCATGGGCGTGCTGGCGACGCTGTGGTATCTCGCCGCGTGGTGGTTCGTGCCGAAGCTGCGTGGGCATCGCGCACTGGTGCGGCTGATCGGCGTCGGTGGACTCGCGAGTCTCTGGGTGATGAGCGAGGCGTTCCGCAGCTGGCTGTTCGGCGGGTTCCCCTGGCTGCCGCTGGCGGCGACGCAGTGGCAGCGTCCGCTCGTGTTGCAGAGCGCGTCCTACGGTGGGGCGTGGGTCGTGTCGTTCGTGCTCGTGTTTTTCAGCTGCGGCGTGGCGGCGTATGCGCACCGCATTTTCTTCGAGGGCGCGACGGGGCTGCGAAAACGCAGCCCGGAGTTCATGGCGGCGCTGATGCTGCTCGTCTTCACGTCGTTTCCGTTCCTCGCCGAGATGATGGGCCAGCAACGGCACAAGGTCGCGCGCGTCGCGCTCGTGCAGCCGAACATTCCCCAGGGGGAAAAGTGGGATGCGGCGAAGGCGAACGACGTCGTGCGCACGATCGAGAAGGTCGTCGCCGACGCCAACGATCGCGGCGCGCCCGACGCGATTTTTCTGCCCGAGGCCGTCGTGCCGTGGCCGGTCCATCGCGACCCGGCGGTGCAGGCGTGGCTCGAGTCGATTTCGAAGCGCACGGGCAAGCCGCTCGTGCTCGGCAGTGTGTTCACGCGCGGCAGCGGCGAGGCGGAAGAATGGTTCAATGGCGCGTTCGTGGTTGATCCGGTGACGGGCCTGCAGGAGCCGGGCTACGCGAAACGGAAGCTCGTGCCGTTCGGCGAATTCGTGCCGTTCCGCTCCGTGCTCGGGTGGCTGACCAAGTTCGTGCCACTCGGGCCGGGGGATTTTTCGCGCGGCGATGACTCGCAGCCGCTGCTGCTCACCGCGGGTCGCAACGTTACGCCGCTGGGCATGCTGATCTGTTACGAAGATATTTTTCCCAGCCTCGCGCGCCAAAGTGTGCGGGATGGCGCGGATGTGCTCGCAGTCGTCACGAACAATGGCTGGTTCGGCACCGGCGGTGCGGCTTATCAGCATGCAACGCACTCGGTGCTGCGCGCGGTGGAAAACCGCCGCCCGCTCGTGCGCGTCGGCAATGCGGGCTGGTCGGGCTGGATCGACGAGTTTGGCAACATTCGTGCGAACCTGCGCGACGAGGAAGGGAGCGTGTATTTCCGCGGTTACGAATCGGTGAACGTCACGCGCGACCTGCGCTGGTTGAAGCGGCAGAGTTTCTACACCGCGCACGGTGATTGGTTTCTCGTAGTGGCGGCGGTGTTGGCGACGGTTGCCTATTACCTGCTCCTCTCGCTGCGCCCGCCGACGCCGAAGCTGGGTGAAACCGTGTTCTGAACGCTCGGCGTTACGCGCCGGCGCCGGAACATCAGCGAACGGGCAGGGCGGTGTTTGTAACGTATTACGTTACAACTTTGTCGGGGCACGTCTCACATGAACCCCCGCAGGGTTTGTAACGTATTATGTTACAAACCGTCAGGGGGCGAAAAGCACGCAGACGGCTTGGGGCACCGCGGTGACGTGGCCGGTGGCGGTCAGGCGGCCGGTGGCCGCGTCGATGCGAAAGGAAACGAGGTTGTCGCTGTCGCGGTTGGCGCAGACGAGCCAGGTGCCGTCGGGCGAGAGATTGAAATTGCGCGGGTGCTTGCCGCCGCACGGGATGCGCTGGAGGAACGTCAGCGTGCCGCGCTCGGGATCGCGCGCGAAAACGACGAGGCTGTCGTGGCCGCGATTGGAGCCGTAGACGAAGCGGCCGTTCGGATGCAGGCGGATTTCGGCGCAGAGGTTTTCGCCGCTGAAATCATCTGGCAGGGTCGGCACAGAGGCGACGAACCTGAGGGCGCCGGTGGCCGCGTCGCGCGTGAAGGTCGTGATCGTCGAACTGAGCTCGTCGATCGTGTAAAGGAAGCGACCATCGGCGGAAATCTTGCTGTGGCGCGGCCCGGCGCCGGGGGCGGTCGCGAACTCACCGGCAGGGGTCAGCGTGGCGCGGGTGGAGTCGACGGAGAAGGTGAAGACGCGATCCAGGCCGAGGTCGCAGACGTAGGCGAAGCGGTTGTCGGGCGAGAAGGTGACGGAGTGCGGGTGAGGTTTGTCCTGTCGCGCGGAGCGCGGGCCGAGTGTCCCGGACATGGAGAGCCGGCCGCTGGGTTGCTCCAGCTTCAGGTCGTCGCCGACCGGAAAGGTGGCGAGGAAGCCGCCGTGATAACTGGCGGTGACAAGGAGGCGGCCGGTCGCATCGGTCGCGAGGTGCGCCATGGAAGCGCCGGCGCCGCGCGCGTTCAGCGGCGTGAGTTTTTGCGTCGCGGCTTCGTAGGCGAACGCGACCGCACCGCCCGTGACTTGGCCGGTGGAGTCGGGGCCGTTGCCGAGCGCGTAGAGGGCGTGATGTGACGGATGCCACGCCAGAAAAGTGGGATTCGGCGTTTCAGCGGCGAGGGTCGGCGCGCCGAATGCGCCCGCGGTCGGGTCGAACTCGATGGCGTAGATGCCGCGGCTGGCGCCGTCTTTGGGCGTGTAGGTTCCGACGAAGATCGTGAGGGCAGCGGCCATGGGGGCGAGGAGGGGCATTGCGGGGTGGACGAGGAGCGGACGCGCGGCGCTGCGGGTTGGCAAGCGTGCGGTGCGTGATAGCGGCTGGTTCGGGTTGAGCGGCGGTGTCCCGACCGGCGCTCAACGGACGTGGGGGCAGGCGGCTCGTGCACTTGTCGCCGTTGGGAACAGCGGCGACTGCCGGTTCAGCGGCAGGCGGGCCGTCTGCGCTGCGGCTACGCCAGCTGCGTGCCGTCGAGGAAGGCCACGCCGGAGGCGGCGCGGCGGAGGTTTTCCAAGGTCACGCGGGCGATTTCGCTCAGCGCTTCGCGCGTGAGGAAGGCTTGGTGCGCGGTGATGAGCACGTTCGGGAAGGTGAGCAGGCGCGCGAGCTCGTCGTCGGCGAGCACGCGATCGGAGTGGTCTTCGAAGAACACGCCTTCCTCTTCCTCGTAGACGTCGAGCGCGACGCCGCCGACGCGGCCGCTCTTCAGCGCTTCGATCAGGGCCGCGGTGTCGATGAGCTTGCCGCGACTCGTGTTCACGATGAACGCGCCGCGTTTCATGGCGGCGAGCGTCGGTTCATTGACGAGGTGGTGCGTCTCCGGCGTGAGCGGCGAGTGCAGCGAGATGACGTCGCTCTGGGAAAAGAGGTCGGTTTTCGAGACGTAGCTGATACGGTGTTGCGCGGCCCAAACGGCGTCGGGGAACGGATCGCACGCGAGCACGCGCATGCCGAAGCCGCGCAGGATTTCCGCGGTGATGCGGCCGATCTTGCCGGTGCCGACGATGCCGGCGGTCTTGCCGTGGAGGTCGAAGCCGACGAGGCCCGCGAGGGAGAAATTCTGCTCGCGCACGCGGTTGTGGGCGCGATGGATTTTGCGGTTGAGCGTGAGCAGCAGGGCAAGCGTGTGCTCGGCGACGGCGTGGGGCGAGTAGGCGGGGACGCGCGTGACGGCGAGGCCGAGTTCCTTGGCGGCGGCGAGGTCAACGTTGTTGAAGCCGGCGCAGCGCATCGCGACGTGTCTCACGCCCGCGTTGCGCAAGCGGACGAGCATCGGGCGGTCGAGGCAGTCGTTGACGAAGCAACACACCGCCGCGGCGCCTTGTGCGGTGATGGCGGTGTTTTCGGTCAGGCGGTGATCGAGGAAACGCAGCGTGAGGTCGCCTTCGGAGGCGGCGGGCGCGAAATACTCGCGATCGTAGGGCTTGGTATCGAAGAAGGCGACGGTGAGAGGCATGGCGTGGAGGAGTCGGAGGGAGGAAAATCAATCGCCGCGCGGCCGCAATGACGGAGGAGCGAGACACGGCGTGCGAGCGGTCGGGCCGGCCTGTGACCGGCCCCGCGGAGGGCGGTTCGCGCACTATGCTGGCGTGCGAGCGGAACTGGGCCGGTCGCAGACCGGCCCGACGGGCGTCACTCGGCGAAGTTGAAATGCCGGAGGCGATTGGCCGCGCGGCGCAGCTCGGGGCGGAAGTCCGGATGCGCGATCGAGATCAGCGCCTCGGCGCGCTCGCGGAGCGTGAGGCCTTGCAGGTTGACCGCGCCGTATTCGGTGACGACCCAGTGGACGTGGCCGCGGGTGGTGACGACGCCGGCGCCGGGTTTCAGTTCCGAGGTGATGCGCGAGATGGTGCCGCTCTTCGCCGTGGCGGGGAGCGCGATGATCGGCTTGCCGCCGGGCGAGAGCGCGGCCCCGCGGATGAAATCCATCTGGCCGCCGATGCCGGAGTAGATGCTGTGGCCCATCGAGTCGGCACAAACCTGGCCGGTGAGGTCGATCTCGATGGCCGAATTGATCGCGACCACTTTCGGATTCTTGCGGATCGAGGCGGTGTCGTTGGTGCGATCGGAGCCGGCGAACGTGACGAACGGATTGTCGTGCACGAAATCGAAGGTCTTCTGCGTGCCGACGCAGAACGCCGTTAGAATACGTCCGGGGAAGACGGCCTTGTGTTTGTTCGTCACAGCGCCGGCTTCGACGAGCGGCACCAGCCGATCGGAGAACATCTCGGTATGGATGCCGAGGTCGTGCTTGTGGTGGAGGCGCGTGAGCACGGCGTCGGGGATGGCGCCGATGCCCATCTGGAGCGTGGAGCCGTCTTCGACGAGGTCGGCGATGATTTCACCGATGCGGCCCTCGACGACGCCTTCGGGCTCGGGCGGATGCTGGTGCATCGGGCGGTTGGTGGCGATGAAGGCGTTGATGCGCGAGAAGGGCACGAACGACTCGCCGCGCGTGCGCGGCATCTGCTCGTTGATCTCGGCGATGATGATGCGCGCGCTTTCGAAGGCGGCCTGCGCGATGTCGACCGAGGTGCCGAGCGTGCACCAGCCGTGTTCGTCGGGTGGGGAGACTTGGACAATCGCCACGTCGAGCGGAATGCGGCGCGAGCGGAAAAAGTGCGGGATGTCCGAGAGGAACACCGGCATGAAATCCGCGCGGCCTTCGGCGACGGCGGGGCGTGCGGCGGCGCCGGTGAAGAGCGAGACGGAGCGCACGCGGCCTTCACACTCCTTGTTCAAAATCGCGAGACGGCCCTCGGTGTGCACATGGTAGACGCGCACGCCCTCGAGATCAGTGCGCGCCGCGAGGGCATCCACGAGCGCAGTCGGGGTGGCGGCGCCGCCGTGCAGGAAGCAGCGCGCGCCGTGGGGGATGAGTTTGACCACGTCCGCCGCGGTCATCGCTTTGGCTTGGTAGTCGGAGAAGGGGTTTTTCATTTGGCCGGAGCGTAGCGAGTTTGTCATAAATCCGGCAACGGGACACCCTGCGCGTCTCGTGGGGAGCTTGCGGCGGATTTTGTCCTGTGCGGGCGGGTGGTCGTCGCCGTCCCCGGCGACGACAAGCACTCCGGGTGCGGCAGCCACGTTCGTGTCGCCGCCAGGGACGGCGGCGACCACCCCGATCCGCGGAGTTGCGGCGGCTGCGAACGTTGGTTTCCGTGTCTCGCGCAAAAATCGCGCGCGGCGCGCCAACGTCTGCACAGCGGCTGGCGCGCAAACCTGCCAAGGTAAACGCGCCGAATTCGGCGAACGTTTTCCACTTTCGAAAGACTCTCATGAACACTCCGTTCCCCACGCTCACTCCGCAGGAAGCTGCGGCCCTGGTGCAGGACAAGGACACGATCGGCTTCGGCGGCTTCACGGCCGCGGGCGCTTGCAAGGTCGTGCCATTGGCGATCGCCGCGCGCGCGAAGGCCGAGCATGCGGCCGGCCGTCCATTCAAGCTCGGTGTCATCACCGGAGCATCCACCGGCAAATCACTCGACGGCGCGCTGGCCGAGGCCGAGGCGATCGCCTGGCGCACGCCCTATCAATCCGACCCGACGCTCCGCAAGTCGATCAACGAAGGTCGCACGCAGTTCTTCGATTTGCACCTTTCCGCGGTGCAGCCGGCGGTGCGCAGCGGCGTGTTCGGCAAGATGAACTGGGCGATCCTCGAGGCCAGCCACGTCACGGCGCAGGGCGAGATCGTGCTCACGACGTCGGTCGGTTGCGCGAACACCTTCGCCCGTCTCGCGGACAAGATCATCATCGAGCTCAACGCCCACCACCCGGGTGACCTGATGGGCTTCCACGATCTGTTCGAGCCGGCCGATCCGCCGTTCCGCCGCGCGATTCCGATCTACGCGCCGACCGATCGCGTGGGTGCGACCTTCATCAAGGTCAACCCGAAGAAGATTGCCGGCGTCGTGCTCACGAACACGCCTGACGAGTCCGGCGGCTTCGATGCGCCCGACGCGGTGACGAACAAGATCGGCGAAAACGTCGCGCAATTCCTCGCCGGCGAGATCAAGTGCGGCCGCCTGCCGTCGTCGTTCCTCCCGCTGCAATCCGGCGTGGGCAACATCGCCAACGCGGTCATCGGCGCGCTTGGCTCCAATCCGGAGATTCCGCCGTTCATGATGTATACGGAGGTCATCCAGGACTCCGTCATCAGCCTGCTCAAGAGTGGCAAATGCACGTTCGCCAGTGGTTGCTCGCTGACGGTGAGCCCGGCACAGCTGCAGCAGTTCTACGGCGATCTCGAATTCTTCCGCTCGCGCGTCGTCCTGCGTCCGCAGGAAATCACCAACAGCCCGGAGATCGTCCGTCGTCTCGGTTTGATCACGATCAACACCGCGATCGAAGTCGACCTGTTCGGCAACGTGAACAGCACGCACGTCATGGGCCGCGACCTGATGAACGGCATCGGCGGCTCGGGCGACTTCACGCGCAACGCGCACATCTCGATCTACACCTGCCCGTCGATCGCCAAGAAGGGCGCGATCAGCACGATCGTGCCGCTCGTCACGCACCTCGACCACAGCGAACACTCGGTGCAGGTGGTCGTCACCGAGCACGGTGTGGCCGATCTCCGCGGCAAATCGCCGGGCGAGCGCGCCGCGTTGATGATCGAGAAGTGCGTGCACCCGGAGTATCGCGACTCGTTGCGCGGTTACCTGAAGATCTCGGCCAAGGGCCACGTGCCGCAGACGCTGCAGAACGCGTTCAAGATGCACCTCGCCTTCCTCGAGCAGGGCGACATGCGCCAGGTGAAGTGGAGCAACTGACGCGCGGCTGACTTTGCCATTACGACGCGAGCGACCGGAAACGGCGCTCGCGTTTTTGTTGGGTGGCGGCCGCCGTGAGACGGCGGTTTGGACGATAACGAAACAGCCGACTCACGTCGGCTGCTACACGGCATGCATGTCATCCGACAAAGTGGCCGGAGCTTCCAGCTCCCGCGTTTGACCGGGTGCGGAGCAACGGGAGCTGGAAGCTCCCGCTACTTTGGGATCTCCATGCGCGTTCAGTGCGTCGCGACGAGCTCGCGCTTGGCGGCGGGGGCCGGCGAGTGCAGGTGCACGGATTTCGCGGGCGAAGAGGAGCCGCGGTGGAGATTGGAGGCCGCGCGCTGGCCTTCGACGAGCACTTCGAGCTGCGTGACGGCCTCGTCGAGCAACTGCGCCTGGGCGTTGAGTTCCTCCGCGGCGGCGGCGGACTCCTCGGCGCTCGCGGCGTTGGTTTGCGTGACCTTGTCCATCTGCGTGACCGCAGTGAGGACCTGACCGATGCCTTGAGATTGTTCCTGCGAAGCCTGCGCGATCTCGGCGACGAGGTCGTCGACCTTGCGCGCCTTGCTCACGATTTCGTCGAGCGATTTGGCGAGACGGCCGGAGATGCTGGCGCCGTGGGCGCTCTTGGAAATGGCGTCTTCGATCTTCTCGGCGGTTTCCTTCGCGGCGGTGGCGGAGCGTTGGGCGAGGCTGCGCACCTCCTCGGCGACGACGGCGAAACCGGCACCGGCTTCGCCCGCACGGGCGGCTTCGACGGCGGCGTTGAGCGCGAGGATGTTCGTCTGAAACGCGATTTCGTCGATCGTCTTGATGATTTTGGCGATGTTGTCGGAAGAGGCTTTGATGGCGCCCATGGCGTCGGTCATGGCGGTGACGTCGCCGGCGCCGACTTCCGCGGCGGAGCGCGTGCCGTTGGCGAGTTGCTTGGCTTGGGCGGCGGACTCGGCGTTGCGCTTGGTCATGGAGGAGATCTCCTCGAGCGAGGCGCTGGTTTCCTCGATGGAGGCGGCCTGCTCGCTGGAGCCGGAGGCGAGCGTCTGGGCGGAGCTGCTGACCTGCGTGGCGGCGCTGGCGACTTGGGCCGAGCCGCTGGCGAGCTGGGTGGCGATACCGCGCAGGGCGCGCGAGGTTTGGCGGATGATCCACCAGGAAAGCAGGCCGCCGGAGATGATGGCGAAGACCACGCCGATCGCGATCAGGCGCGTGGAGGAACGCACGGTGGAATCGACCACGACGCTGGCGCTCTGGCCGAGGGCGGACTTGCGCTGCATGAGTTCGTCGATGGCGTCGAGGTATTCGTCGCGACGCGGGACGAGTTGCTCGTCGAGCATGCGGCCCATCTCGTCGCCCGTCAGCGTGCGGCTTTTCTTGAGCATTTCACCGCGCGTCGCGGTGTAGCGGCCGCGGGCGGCGAGAATTTTCTGGAGAGAGGCTTTGTCCTCTTCGCTGGTGAGGAGTGGCTCGAGCTTTTGGTAGCACTCGGTGATGGTGGCGCTGCCGCGCTTCATCTCGGCTTCGATCTCGTCGAAGCGCTTCTGGTTGGCGTTGTCGGTGATGGCGTGTTGGTAGGTGTTGGTCACGTTCGCCTGGACCGAATTTTGGATTTGGCGCAGCAGATCGATCGTGGGCAGGGCGTCGCGCGTAACCACGGTGGTAACGTCGCGGACCTCCAGCAGGCGCAGGTAAGCGAAAATGCCGCCACCGACGGCGGCGAGCAGCAGGATCGCAAAACCACCGAAGATGCGTTGGGGAAGAGTAAGTTTATTCATGAGCGCGGAGAGACCCGTGCCCTGACGCATCGGCCGCAGATCGCGCGGCTGAAGAGCAAGTGCGGTCATTTCCGGGACAATTTCCGCGTGCTCGCGCGAAACGCCGGGGTGAATCATCTGATCTCCAAACAGATGCGCGCGGGAAAATCGCCCAGCGCGCTCGCGGCGACGCCCGCGGTAGTCGTCCGACTAATCGTGGAGCGCCGGGCTAGGGCCGTTCAGGCCTGTTCCAAGGCATCCTTGTAGTGGCGGCGGCACATGGCGACGTAGCGCTCGTTGCCGCCGATCTCGACCTGCGCGCCTTCTTTGACGGCGCGACCATCGGGGCCGACGCGGAGATTCATGATGGCTTTGCGACCGCAGTGGCAGATGGTTTTGAGCTCGATGAGATTGTCCGCGAGCGCGAGCAGCGCGGCGCTGCCGGGGAAGAGCTGGCCCTGGAAATCCGTGCGCAGGCCGTAGCAGAGCACGGGAATGCCGAGGCGATCGGAGACATCGGTGAGTTGCTCGACTTGGACGCGCGTGAGGAATTGCGCCTCGTCGATCAGCACGCAGGCGACCGGCTGCGCGGCGTGGGCGGCCTTGACGTGCTCGAAGATATTCTCCGCGGGCTGGAGCGCCATCGCATCGGAGCCGAGGCCGATGCGCGATTGGATGCGGCCGGTGCCGGCGCGCGTGTCGATGGCCGGCACGAAGAGCAACGTGTGCATGCCGCGCTCGCGATAGTTGTAGCTCGATTGAAGCAGCACGGTGGATTTGCCGGCGTTCATCGCCGAGTAGTAGAAATACACTTTGGCCATGGGAGAGGGAGGCGGTGGATCAGTTTGGCGGCGACGGAGGCGGGCTCCAGTGCAAATCGCTCAGGTGTGCGTCGTCGGGGCGGGCGTGGCGGCCGGAGGCGGCGGCGGCAGCGCCAGGATGGCGATGATGGTCATGAACAGCCCGGTGAGGACGACCCACGCCGCCACAGATTCGTGGAGACCGGCATTGAGCAGCGCACTGCCGGCGAGGGCCACCATGGTGAGGTTGGGTCCGAACAGGAGGTAAGCTTGCGCGTCGCCGCCGGTCGGCAGCCAGCGTCGGTGCAGCAGCTCGCGATACGCGATGAGCAGCGCCGCGGCGACCAGCGCCAGCAGGGCGGTCTGCGACCCGAGCAACCGGAGCGGAATCGCCATGCCGAGCGAGACGAAGAAGATGGGGATGAGGAAGCGCTGGCTGATCGGCGCGAGGTATTCCTCGAGGTTTTTCCCATCGTGCTGCACGCGGCTCATGAACAGCCCGAGGAAGAACGCCGTCTTGGCCGCCGACAGGCCGAGGCGCTCTCCGACCGCGCAGACGACCAGCACCAGGAGAATGACGAAGTGGATGCGCCAGTGCGTCGTTTGCCCAAGACCTTGTTGCAACAGCCGGGTAACGGGCACGGCGATGCGGCTGCAGAGGAACACCGTCGCGGCCACGCCGACGAGTTTCAGGAGGCTCATCCACCAACTCGAGTTCAGGCCCAGGCCGGTCGTTTCCATTGCGAGCAGCACGATCGCAAGGACCTCCAGCAGCACCATCACGCGCAGGATGAACGCGCGGGAGTCGGCCGACAGGCCCGGGTAATGTCGCCACGCTTGGTAACCCATGCCCACGGAACACCCCGTGATCGCCGCGGCGGCGACGAACGATTCGAGCCACGGCAGCCCCGCGAAGCGCGCGAGCGCGAGGGCCACCGGGTATTGCAGCAGCACCCAGCGCAGCAGATAGAGGCCGGGACGCACCAGCTCGCGCGGCGGCGGCAAGTCGATCTCCAAGCCCACTTCAAAAAGCAGGAGAAGAAAGCCGATCTGGCCCGCCTGCGCGATCATCGCCACGACATCGCCGCGCACCCACGGACCGAGCAGGAGGCCGAATACCACGAAGGCCGGGTAAATCAGCGCCGGTCGCCGCACGAGTCGGCAGAGATCGGGCACGGCCATGAAGAGCAGCAGCAGGATGATGATGAGCTCGATGCTGTTCATGCGGAGAGGCGAATAGTGCCGCTGCCGTTTTGCCGTTGGCAAGGTCCGGCAAAAGGGAGGTGGAAAATTTCTCGCCCGGCCTTCCGGGGCGCGGCAACGTCGCCCATTCATGAACCGGACCGATCGCCTCGTCGCCATGGTGCTTTACCTGCAGGGCCGACGGGTCGTGCGCGCGTGCGAACTGGCGGAGCATTTCGAGGTGACGGAGCGCACGGTCTATCGCGACATCTCGGCGCTGAGTGAAGCGGGCGTGCCGATCGCGGGCGAGGCGGGCGTGGGCTACACGCTGCTGAAAGGCTATCACCTGCCGCCGGTGATGTTCACGGCGGAGGAGGCCTCGTCGCTTTTCGTCGGCGGTGAGCTCGTGAAGCAGTTCACCGATCCGTCGCTGCACGTGCCGATGACGACGGCGCTCGACAAGTTGCGTGCGGTGTTGCCGCGCGATTCGCAGGATCACGTCGACAAGCTCGTGCGCGGCACGCTCGTGCTCAATCGCGGGTTCGGGCCGAATCAGGACCCGGCGACGCAACCGATGCTGCTGCCCGTGCAGCAGGGCGTGGTGCAGCGGCGCGTGCTGCGCATGACTTACCGCGACAACGCGCGCGACGAAACGCAGCGCGACGTGGAGCCGCTCGGCGTGGTGTTCTACGGCGGCTCGTGGTATTTGGTCGCGTGGTGTCGTTTGCGGACGGATTTGCGGCACTTCCGGATCGATCGGATCAAGCGTCTCGAGTTGCGCAGCGAGCGCTACGAGCCGCGGGCGGATTTCAATTTGGCCGAGCACATGCGGAATTACGGCGCCGCCGAGGGCGAAATGATTCCGGCACGCGTGTGGTTTGCCCACAACGTGCAGGAGCGGGCGCGGCGCGAGAGCTACGCGACGCTCGTCGAGGAGCGCGAGCGCGACGGCGGCGCGGAGTTCTCGATGTTTACCGTGTCGCTCGAGTGGATGGCGCGGTGGCTGTTGTCGTTCGGCACGTGCGCGGAGGCGATCGAGCCGCCGCGGCTGCGCGCACTGGTGCGCGCAGAAGCCGAAAAGATCGTGCGGCGGCACGCGGCGGACGGCGGGCGGTTCGCCGCCGTCGAACTCAGGGCGCGAGGGTGACTTGGAGGCGGAAGAAGCGTGAGGAGCCCGCGCTGGCAGGGCAGCGCACGCGCCAAATTTCGATCGCGCCGGTGGAGACGCGTTCAGGTGCAAGGTCCGTGGCGCTCCAGTTCTGAAGGTCGGTGGAGTGTTGCACCACATAGGTGATGCCGGAGGCGTCGGCCGGGCGCTGGAAGGTGAAGACCCATTCGCCGGCGGACAGCTGCAGGCCCGGCAAGACCGCGGGACCGGAGGAGGAATCGCGTGGCGAGCTGCCGAGCGCGTATTCGAGGAGATTGCTCAGTCCGTCGCCGTCGGGATCGGCGGTCGCGCTGGCGATACTTGGATTGGCGAGTTCGGTGGCGTTGAAATGGCGCGCGCTCCAGCTGCCGAACGTGTCGAGCACCGTCAGGGTTGCCGGCCCGGCGGCTGTGGTGCCGGCGGCGTTGGAGACGGTGACGGTGTAGGTGCCGGCTTGCGCGGCGGTGGCGACGGAGATCGGGTAGGCGGAGTCGATCGCGTCGGGGAGGGCGACGTTGTTGCGATACCATTGGTAGTAGAACGGCCCCGCGCCGGCCGCCGCGACGGTGAAGGCGGCGGACTGACCGTCGGTGACAGTGACGCTTTGCGGCGGCTGGGTGATGACCGGCGCGGTGACAGCGGCCGGACTCGGCGGAGTCTGCTCGAGCGCGAGGGCGCGGCGGACGAAATGCAGTTCGTCGAACCAGCCATCGAACTGGACGTTGCTGCCGCCGGAAACGCCGCCGATCTGGAGGTTGGCGCCGGAGTCGGCGAGCGTGAGCGAGGCGAGGCTGACGGTGGCCTCGCGTTGGGCGAGGAGGGAACCGTCGGCGCGGTGGATGAGGAAACGCAGCTTCGAGGCGGCGGCGTCGCCGATGAGGGCGACGTGATACCATTGGCCGAGTTCGAAACTGCCGACGCCGGAGAAGCCGCTGCTGGTGCCGTTGGCGGCGTAGGTCCAGACGGCGAAGGTGCGCGCGGTGGCGTTCAGCTCAAGGCGGAGCGGCATGTTGGCGCCGCCAATGAAGAGCACCCACGGGTAGGCGGTGGTGGGGCCGCCGACGGCGTTGATCTTGAGCCACGTCTCGATGGTCCAATTGCCGGAGAGGGCGAGGGACGAGTGGGCGGGGACGATGGCGCAGGCGCCGCCGCCGGCGTTGTCGACGCGCAGCGCGCGGCCCGGAGCGAGTGCGCCGGCGGAGTAGGAGAGGCTGCCGTTGCCGCTCGCATTGGCGGTGAGGCCGTGGTTCGTGAGGTCGCCGTCGAAGTGCATCAGCAGGACGGTATCGCCATCGGCGGCGCGCGTGGCAGACGGAGCATCGCTGTCGGCGATGACGAAGTAGCCGCTCTGCGCGCTGAGGCCGGCGGAGCCGGTTTCGGTGAGACGCAGGACGGCGGTGGTGGTGAGGGCGGCAGGCACGGTCCAGAGGGTGCGACCGGCGGGAGCGGAGAGATTGTCGGCGGCGGTTTGCCACGTGGTGCCGCCGTCGGTCGAGTAGTCGAGCCGCACCTGGGCGATGCCGGCGCTGGTCCACTCGACGGGCACGGTGGCGCCGGGTTGGAGCAACCAGCCGGCGGTGGAGGCGAGTTGCAGTTCCTTGCGCGCGTAGATCGCGAAGGGCTGCGGCGTGCGGTCGTAGACGTTCACGTTCGCGGTGTCGGTGATGCGCAGCAGGCAGTTGGCGGAGATCGTCCAGGGCACGGTCCAGTCGAGGCGGCCGGTGGCGGCGGCAGTGCTGGCGGCGAGCGTTTGCCAATGGGCGCCGCTGTCGCTGGAGAATTCGAGTTGCACGGCGTCGACATCGCTGGCGGACCAAGTGATGCGGCAGGTGTCGCCGGCGCGCAGCAACGCGCCGTCCGTGGGCGCGAGCAGCGCGAGTGTCTTGCCGCCGCGATCGGGTTCGAGACCGATGAGGATGCGGTGGTAGGAGTTGTAGTTGCCGATGTCGTCGACGTCGCAATACGCCGGGTAGGAGATGCCGTAGCCGTAGGCGTAGTGGAAGCGGTCGTTGGCGTCGTAGCCGTCGATGACGAACCAGTGGCCGTTGTAGTTGCCGGGTTGCCAGGGGGCGGGGCTGTCGGCGGTGCGCGCCATGACGAGCAGCGGCCGGCCTTGGTCGAGTTCGCTTTTGAGCAAAGCGATCCACTCGGCGCGCGTGTATTGCCAGCGGAGGGCCTCGTAGGCGCGCGGCGAGTAGTGAAAGTATTTTGTGAACATGCGGCCGAGCCACAGCACGGTCATGCCGGTGCCGTAGGGATCCTCCATCGCCGCGGCGGCGTGGAAACTGAGGACGGCGGTCGGGCCGTAGACGTCTTCGGTCGCGGTGGTGGCGAGCGACCAGGGCATGCGGTCGTAGTCGTGGAGCGCCGCGCCGAAGTCGGCCGACCAGACCGCGCCGTTGCCGCCGGTGAAAGATACGCTGCCGGAGCCGCGCCGGGGAAATTCCCAATAGCGCAGGAGGCGGGTGATCGAGGCGGGGCCGCAGGCGTTGCCCAGGCGGTTGCCCAGTTCCGGCGCGCCGCCGGCGGGATCGAGGGGATAGTAGGCGTTCAAGGGCCATTGGTAATTGTTCCAAGTGGTCCGGATGAGGGGCGCGACGGCAGTCGCTGACGGAGTCGCAGGCAGCACGGAGAGAACGACCGGGTCGCTGGTGATGTCGGTGTTGACGCCGTCGCGAACGATGCAGCGGAAGTGGTCGCCGTTCTGCGCCATGGTGGCGGATCGCACCGTCAACGTGGCGGTGCCTGTGCCGGTGTAGGCTTCGTCGTCGGCGAGAGTGACCCAGTGGTTGATGAAGTTGAGGGCGTTGAGATCGCCGAGATACGTGGAGGCCTGAATCGCGTCCCACAGCGATCGGTCGTTGGCGAGGCGTTGCCAGCGATAAGTCAGCGGGCCGGCGCCGGTGGCGGAGACGGTGAACACCGCGGCCTGGCCGGCGCTCACGGCGCGACTGGGCGGCGGTTGCGTGAACGCAAGTGCGGCGCTGGCGGCGGTGGAAGCCGCGAGTGCGGCGAGACCGAGCGTCAGCCACAGGAGGTGCGCGACCGCTCGCGGCTGCGAGGCGCCGCGAGAGAAGATTCTCGTGGCGCGGTTGGAAGCGAGGCGGTGGGCAAAGCATCGCCGGGCACCGGGTTCCGGGCTCGTCGGGATGTGCATGTCAGAAGAGGCCTGTGTTGGGGCTGGGAACGCGGCTCGCGTCGAGCGAGTCGTCCCGTCCTCGATCGGATTGCTCCGGTCGTTCGCCATCTTCTCGCCGAGGGGGAGTGCTGTAAAACGAATCCCCCGGTGCGAACGGGTGAGAAGCCGAGTTCATAGATCTTATGAAAGCACGCCTCGTGTTGCCTCGCGCCGATCGGCACGCGCGGAGACTCCTGACATAGGGCTGTCAGCGCGGCGTGCTAGTTTGCGCGTATGTCCAACTCATCCGCTGTGCCGAAGGGATTGCGCACACTCCTGCTTCCGGCTCCGGATCTGCTGCGCGCCAAGGCTTGGTATGCGCGGGCGTTCGACGTGGCGCCGTATTTCGACGAGCCGTTCTACGCGGGCTTCAACATCGGTGGCTTCGAACTGGGTCTCGTGCCCGATGCGCCCGTCGCGGAGACGCCGTCGGGCGCGGTGGGTTACTGGGCGGTCGACGATGTCGCGGCGGCTCACGCGCGCCTGATCGCGCTCGGTGCGCGCGAGCACGAGGCGCCGCACGAGGTCGGCGGGGGCATCGTGGTGGCGTCGGTCGTGGATCCGTTCGGCAACATCGTCGGTCTGATTTTCAATCCGCATTTCGATCCTGCCGCCGTGCGGTAGCCGGACGGACGAAACCCCTCGCCCCTTAATCCCATGCTCAAAGTCACTGGAATCGCCTTCACGATTTTCAATTTCAAGGACGTCGCGCGCACGCGCGCGTTCTACGGTCAGACACTCGGCCTGACGTTGTGCTCCGAAATGGAGTTCGCGCCCGGCATGTGGTGGATCGAATACGACACCGGTGAGGCGGCGTTGGCGCTCACGAACTATCCGATGCCCGGCTTGAGCGCGGGGCCGAGCCCCGGCGTGGCGCTCGAAATCACGAATTTCGACGAGGCGCTGGAGGGGCTGCGCACGGCCGGCGTGCCGCTCGCCTGGGGGCCCAATGAATTTCCCGTGTGTCGCAGCGCGGCAATCCAGGATCCGGACGGCAATGCGATCTATCTTCACCAACGAAAGCAAAATTCCTGAGCCATGATCCACATCACCGCCATCGCCTTCACCGGCTATCCGGTCACCGACCTGCCGCGCGCCCGCGCGTTTTATGAGCAAGTGCTGGGACTGAAATCGACGGTCGTGTTCGAGCACGACGGCAAGCACTGGATCGAATACGACATCGGGCCGGCGACGCTGGCGATCAGCAACATGTCAGCCGCGCAGTGGAAGCCCTCGCCTGACGGACCGGCGGTCGCACTCGAAGTCGCCGACTTCGACGCGGCGATCGCGGCGTTGAGCGCGGCGAAGGTGAAATTCATCATCGAGCCGATGGACAGTGGCGTCTGCCGGATGGCAATCATCGCCGATCCGGATGGCAATTCGCTGTGCATCCATCACCGCTACGCGAAATGACACCGGGTCCAGAATCCCGCTTCCGGGTCGTGCACGTATCGCTGCCGGCGTCGCGTGACGAGGTGTTCGCCTTTCTCGCCGACATTGAGAATCTGCCGCGCTGGGCCGGGCGGTTTTGCGCGCAGCTGGAGATCTCGAGCCGCGGCTGGCGGGCGTGGACGTCCTTTGGTGACTTGTTCGTCGAGTTGGAGGCGAATGAGCACATGGGAGTGATCGATCTTCGCTTCGGTTCTGAAGGAGAGCCGCTGGCGGATGTGCCGTTGCGGGTCTGGGCGCGCCCCGACGGCGGGTGTCTGGTTGGTGGTTGGCTGTTGGCGGCGACCAGGCAGACGGACGAAAGCTTCGCGCGCCAGGCGGACGAGTTCGCTGAGGGCTTGCGATCGCTGCTCGGGCGGTGGACCACGCCGGCTCGGCGCTTGTGCGCGTAGAGCAAGCCGGCCGGCGTCAGGCGTGCTCCGCCAGCAACGCACGCAAGTCGAGCGGTCGCGTCACCATCGAGAGTTCACCGGTGGGCGTGCGTGGCCACTCGTTTTCCGGCCGGTCGCGATAGAGCTCCAAGCCGTTCTGATCGGGATCGCGTAGATAGAGCGCCTCGCTTACGCCGTGATCTGACGCACCGTCCAGTGGCCAGTTTGCTTCCATTAACCGGCGAAGCGCGTCGGCGAGCGTGGCCCGGGTCGGGTAGAGGAGGGCTGCGTGGTAGAGTCCGGTGGTGCCGGGAGCGGGGGGCGGGCCGCCGGCGCTTTCCCAAGTGTTCAACCCGATGTGATGATGATAGCCTCCGGCGGAGACGAACGCGGCTTGCGCACCGTATCGTTGCATGAGCTGAAATCCCAGCACGCCACAGTAGAAATCGAGTGCGCGGGGCAGGTCTGCAACTTTCAGATGCACATGACCGATGCGGACACCGGGATCGATGGGAGGATGGGCTTTCATGAGGGCACCCAAAGCAGATAGAGGTGAAAATCAAATTAATTGTGCGCGCAACTAAATCCTCGGAGGGGAGTCCCGCGTTCTCGATTCACGTTAGGTGCCGGCTCTCGGACGAAAGCGCAGGCGGCTGGGCTGAGGGCTGTAACGTCGCTCCGGAGCGCTCCGCTCTTTTTGTCCTAGGTTTGCTTTAGGCGTTGCTTTGCCCAAATGAACGTTCTCAAATCCCCGCACGTGACCCGCTGACCTAGATCTTACCTAAAGTTATGAACACACGCTCCCTACTCCTCGCCTTGGTGGTCTCTTTTGTGACCGCTTTTTCGTTTGCGCAGGAAACTCCTGCAGTGTCTGAGGAACTTGCTCAGCAAGTCCGTGCGGCCGCTACTTCGAACAACACTCAAGCGCTCGCTCAGCTGGTAGCGGACAATCCGGCAATGGCGACGCAGATTGCCACTATCGCGACGACGGCGAATCCGGCGGCGGCCTCTACGGTGGCCGCGACGGTGGCCGCGATTGTTCCCGCCCAAGCCGCCCAAGTCGCGGCTGCGGTGACCACGGCTGCGCCTGCGCAAGCGGCGGCAGTTGCGGCTACCGTTGCTACCGTGGCGCCCGCCCAAGCCGCCCAAGTCGCGGCTGCGGTGACCACGGCTGCTCCCGCCCAAGCGGCCGCCGTTGCTGCGACCGTCGCGGCTGCGGTGCCGACCCAGGCGGTTCAAGTCGCCGCTGCCGTGACGACGGCTGCCCCGACCGAGGCCGCGGTGGTTGCGGCGGCTGTTGTTAGCGTCGCCCCGGCGCAGGCTGCCGCGGTGGCCTCCTCCGTGGCGGCTGCGGCTCCCGCTCAGGCGGGCGCGGTGACAGCCGCAGTGAGCGCGGCTGCTCCGGCGGCGTCGGCGCAGGTTGTGGCCGCGGTTGCGACCGCGACGAACACCACCACTGAGGCGGTTCAAGCCCAGGCGACAGCCAGTGCGGATGCCGGCCAAGCCGCGGCTACTACTGCTGTGTCGGTTGCGACCACGGCGACCTCAACGGCCACCGCCGCGGTGACGACCGTTTCGACCGTTACCCAAGTTGTGAGCGTTACCACTCCGACTTCCGGGACCGGGACGGGCGGCACCGGTGACTCGGGTAATACCGGTAACACCGGTAACACGGGTAACACCGGCAACACGACGAACAATACTCCGCTCGACACGTCGACGCGTAGCGGCTCCGGCGAATAAGTTGCCCCACGATTTTCAGGCGCCGACTGCGGTCGGCGCCTTTTTTTTGCGCTAGAATAATTAGACCCCGCCGCGTTTACCTTCGCCTCGATCTGCGCCACCCACTCTTTCCCATGCAGAAGTTTCTTCGCCTCGAATTTGTGCCGAGCAACACCGACGCTGCTCTGCTCCTGTTGCGGCTCGCCCTCGGTCTCACCATGGCCCTGCTGCATGGTTGGGGCAAGCTGAGCAACCTGATCGCGGGCACCTCGAGATTTCCCGACATTCTCGGCATCGGTTCGACGCCTGCGCTCCTCCTGGCCATCGGCGCCGAGTTTTTCTGTTCGCTGCTGCTGATCGTCGGGCTCTGGACCCGCCTCGCGTCGCTGATGCTGGTGATCACCATGAGCGCGGCGTTCTTCATGGCCCACGGCGCGAAGCTTTCTGGGCAAGGAAACGGCGAGTTGGCTTTCCTATACCTGATCGGCTACCTCACGTTGCTCGTGGCGGGCGCCGGGAAGTTCAGCGTCGACAGGAAGTGAAAGGCGTCGCCCGGCTCAGCGCTCGAAGTGCGCGGCGAGGGCGATCAAGGTGCGTCCAAACACTTCCTCGGGCACACCGGTCGCAGGCACGTGAACGAGCAGGCGTTGCTCGCGATAGTAGGTCAGAAGCGGGGCGGTCGATTCCAGATAGGCCGACTGCCGGACATGCACGGCTCCCGGTAGATCATCCTCCCGCTGCACCAGGCCGGTGCCGCACGTGTCGCAAATTCCCTCCTGGCGCGGCGGGCGGAGCTGCGTGTGGAAAACAGCTTTGCAGACCGGACAGGTGCGGCGGCCGCCGATCCGGGCGATCAGATCGGCCTCGGGCAGATCGTAGCTGACGACCGCGTCGATCTGCACGTTTTGGTGTCGGAGCAACACGTCGAGCACCGCAGCTTGTGGCACCGTGCGCGGAAAACCATCGAGGAGGAACCCGCCGCGGCAGGCGAGGCACCCCAGCCGCTCGCGCACGATCTGGATGACGGTTTCGTCGGAAACGAGTTCTCCTCGCTTCATGCGATCGATGGCGATCCCCATCGCCGGGGTCAGTTCGCTCGGGCTGGTCGAACGGGCCAGACGGAAAATATCTCCCGTCGAGAGATGACAGGCGCCGAGCGTAGCGGACAGAAGCGCTGCTTGCGTGCCTTTGCCCACGCCGGGGGCGCCGAGCAAAATGATGCGGCGTGGCTGCACGACGTGCGGCAGCGGTGGCTGACACCGTTGTTCCGGACCATGCAACCACGCGGAGCGATCGCGCTGGAGGTTCATGACGTGAACGGGATTTCCGCCGGCAGTATGCGCCCGATCCCTGGTCCAAGCTGGGCTCAAGTTGCGCAATGCTGGGCGCGGGTTGCGCGCTGTGACACATCTGTGACTAACCCTCCCGGCAGTCGCACCGATACGAGGGAGCACGTTCCTCATGGCACAAATCGATCCAGTTCTTGTGCGGCAAATGCCGCGGATTGAACAAATCATCCGCGATGAGACCTGGTATGAAGGTGAGCGTCGCGGATGCCCGGTGACGGCTGACGACCCCATCGTTCGCGAGCACGTGTGCGAGGTTGTCCTGCGCATCGGCGCCGAGTTGCGCGCGGCAATACTGGCTGACTTGGCGCGTCGGCCGCCAGCGCCCAGAGCGCTGCCTATCGTGGATGCCGGATCCGAGCACGGACACGCCGCCTGATGCGGTCGAGGCGCGGCCGAAAAAATGGAAGAGCCGGCGGTGCTCGCAAGCAGTCGCCGGCTCTTTTGGGTGTAACTGAGTGCAAAACGGTCAGCGCATCTTCGCGAACGTGCCCTCGAGGAGCTGGAGCGCGGAAGCGCCCTTGGTCTTTTCGCGCGTGCGGTTGATGAGGTCGCGTTCGAGCTGGTTCTTCGTCGGGCGCTTCACCTCGTAGAACACGCCGAAGTAGCCGGGCGCGTCGGCGAGGGCGAGTTTCATGGCGGAGAACTCGTCGGTCGGGTCGTGGCGCGCCGCGTCTTCGGGCGTGCCGTCGTTCTTCTTGAGATCGATGAGCTGCCACTTGCCGCCCTTGCGCGGGTTGGCGCTGTCGAAGGCGCCTTCGTTGAACTCGACACACTCGGAGAGGATCTCGACGACCGAAAAGCCGTCGTGCTGTGCGGCGCGGTGCATCATCTCGATCATGTGATTGACCTGCGTCGCGTGCGAGCGGGCGACGAACGTCGCGCCGGCGGTGAGCAGCGTCTTCATCGGGTTCACCGGCTGCTCCATCGCGCCCCACGGGTCGGTCTTCGACTTGAAGCCGATGGGCGAGGTGGGCGAGGTCTGCTTCTTGGTCAGACCGTAGACGGAGTTGTCCATGATGACGTAGGTCATCTTGGTGTTCTTGCGCGCGGCGTGGAACAGGTGGTTGCCGCCGATCGAGAAACCGTCGCCGTCGCCACCGAAGGCGAAGACGTGCAGGTCGTCGCGGCCGAGCGAGATCGCGGCGGCGAACGGCAGCGAGCGGCCGTGGATGAAGTGGCCGCCGTGGCTGTTGACGAAATACGGGAAGCGCGACGAGCAGCCGATGCCGGCGAATGTCACGATGCTTTCCTGCGGGTAATTCAGCTTTTCGAGGACCTTGTAGAACGAGGCCAACACGGCGAAGTCGCCGCAGCCGGGGCACCACGTCGGGTGATCGGACACGAGCGTTTTCTTGGCGAGCGGAGCGCGGCCCGGGCCGCCGGCAGCGGGCACTTCGACGGGCGGGGTGGCGAGGGTAGATTCGGAACTCATGGCGTGGAAAGGGTCAGGCTTGGAGGTGCTTTTGGACGCCCGCGACGATCTCGCGGACCTTGAACGTCAGGCCGTCGGTCTTGCAGACGCTGACGATGCCGGGATTGGCGAATGCGCCGCGCAGGAGCATCGCGAGCTGGCCGTAGCCGTGCAGACCCTCGTCGTTGATTTCGCACACGACGATTTTCTTGTAGCGCGCAAAAATCTCCGGGAGGCCCGGTGCGAACGGCGCGAGGTGGCGCAGGTGAAGTTGGCCGATCCTGATCGGCTTCTCGCCTTTGCGCAGCTGATTCACGGCCTCGCGAATGGGACCGAACGTCGAGCACCAGCCGACGACGAGCACGTCGCCCTCTTGATCGCCGTAGATTTCGTGCGCGGGCAGGGTCTTCGCGACGGCTTTGATCTTCTCGCGGCGGCGCGCGTTCATCTTCGCGTGCACGACCGGGCTGCCGGACGGATGGCCGGCCTCATCGTGCTCGAGACCGGTGACGGTCGGGTATTTGCCCGAGAGCATGCGCGTGCCGGGCGGCACGTGACGCGGCCATTTCTCGAGCGGGTAAGGCTTGTAGTCGACCGGGGCGGGCGTGAGGTCGAGCACGGGCTCTTTGACGATGGCCTTCAGGTCGGGCTCTTCGAACGCCTCGATGCGCGTCGCGAGCGCTTGGTCGGTGAGAATGATGACGGGCGTGGAGAACTCCTTCGCGATCCGCGCGGCTTCCATCGCGATGTAGAAGCAGTCCTCGACGTCCTTCGGTGCGAGCACGACGCGCGGCGTGTCGCCGTGCGAGCCGTAGAGTGCCTGGAGGAGGTCGGATTGCTCGACACTCGTCGGCATGCCCGTGGACGGGCCGCCGCGTTGGACGTTGATGCAGATGAGCGGAATTTCCGCCATGCTGCCCCAGCCGAGCGCTTCCATCTTGAGCGAGAGGCCCGGACCGGAGCTGCCCGTGACGGAGAGGTGACCGGAGTAGGCGAAACCCAGCGCGTGCGAGACGGCAGCGATCTCGTCCTCGGCTTGCACGAACAGGCCGCCGTATTTCGGCAGCTCCGTGCGGAGGATTTCCATGATCGAGGACCACGGCGTGATCGGATACGCGGCGCCGTAGCGGACGCCGGCGGCGAGCAGGCCGTAAACCATCGCGGTGTTGCCGTCCATCGTGACGGCGGGGCGCGTGGTCTTTTCGCCGCTCGAGGTGGTGTTGGCGAAACGGTAGAGGTGGCCGATGAGGTTCTCGACCGGGTGCGCGTAACCGGCGTCGAACGCCAGCATGGCGTTGCGCACGGCTTCGTCGCCGCGGCCGCCGAGACGCTCCTTGATGAGCTGCGAGAGCTTCGGCACGTCGAGGTCGAAGATGCGCGCGATCAGGCCGAGCACGAAAATGTTTTTGCCCTTGTCCTTGCCGGTGCCGCCCACGGCTTCGACGGTCGCCGAGGTGATCGGGATGCCGACGTTGGTGAAGCGGCGGTCTTCCGCGTTCGGCTTCACGTGGTCGCTGTCGTAGATCAGCACGCCGCCGGGGCGCAGCGCGCCGATGTGCGACTCGTAGCTGTGTTGGTAGAACGCGACGAGGAAGTCGGCTTGGTCGCCGGACGACAGGATGTCGCCAGTGCCCATGCGGACCTGGAAGATCGACGGGCCGCCCGAAATCGTGGCGGGGATCGTCATGTAGGTCATCACGTCCTGGTCGCTGCGACCGGCGAGGCGCGCGAGGAAACCGCCGACGGACTGGATGCCGTCCTGCGAGTTGCCCGCGAGCCGGATGACTACGTCGGGAATGGTGGTGATGGCGGGCGACGAAGCGCTAGCGCTTCCGGGGTTGCCGCCCGGCGTGGACGAGTTGGGGCTAACCATAGGTAGATGGACAAAAGATGCCCGTCCTCTGCCGAAGCGTCATCCCAAGACTTGGCCATCCCTATGCATTATTTGGCCAAATTATGCGCGGTGTGCCGGGCATCAGATTCATGCGACGGCCCCAGCGGCGGAATTGGCGGACCGCTCGGGAGTTGCCAAGTAAGCGGTCTCCGGTGAGATGAGCGCGTGTTTCGTCGCTGGTTTTCTGCCTTCGCCAGATTCGCGCTTCTTGTCATCGCGGCGCAAGCGATCGAGCCTCCGCAAGCGACGACTTTGCAGCGGCTGGCGCCAGAGTTGACCTTGCCGGAAAACGTCGAGGCTCTGAAACGAGCCGGCGTGCCGAGCGCTGAGATCGATCAGCTGCTGGCGCACGCGCTGCATTGGTGGGATGACGCCGGGCCTGACCTCAAGTGGCTCCCGTCGGAGAAGGTGCCGAGTGTGCGCGCCGCCGAGCGACAAATGCTCTGCCTGCGCCGCGAACTCTGGCGCGATCGCCTGCTCGGCGCGGTGTCCGAAGCGGATGCCACCGAGCTGAAGCGCAGCGGGCGACATGCGCTGCGCGTGCGGCTGGCGGAAATTCTGACGGCCGAGGAACTCGCCGCCTACGAACTCCGCGCCACGCCCGAGAGCGCGAAGGTGCTCGAGTGGTCACACGGCTTGGGTTTGGCGGATGAAACGCTGCTCTGGCTCGCCGAAGCCGAGGGCGAGCGGCGCCGCATCCAGAGCCGGAAATTTGTGCACGAGGGACGCGGCATCACGTCGGCGTCCGATAGCGCGGCGGGCGAACTCGCACGCATTCGCACGGCGCTGCTGGCGCTCAACGGTCCGACGGCCGCGACTTACCTGGCGCGTGCGGATCGCGCGTTTTCCGCGTGGGAACGCGATTTGCGTGAAGACCTGGGCTTCGCGTCCGAAGTGGCGCTGCGCCTCTACGCGTGGCGGTGCGAGTTCCGCCTCGCGGCGACCGAGCTGCACGAGAATCGATCCATCCCCGTTTCGCAGGAGCGCGCGGGCCGGCAGCAGCTGCGCGCGGAGTTGCGCGCCAAGATCGAGGCGCTCCTCGGCCCGGAGCTGTTCGCGCGCTACTTCGCTCATGAACTCGGCCGGTGGTTGAGCGACGATTCCACGAAGTTCTGAGCCGTCACTCCTTGCGCAATGCCTCCACCGGATTCACCCGCGTCGCGCGCACTGCAGGCGCGAGGCACGCGGCCAGGCCAACGAGCGCGAGGCCGACGACGCCCAGTGCGGTCACGGCGGGATCGAGTTCCGTGACGCCCGTGAGCGTGCTGCGGAGGAGTTTACTCGTGCCGAAAGTAAGGGCGAGGCCGACGGCAAGGCCGGCTGTGACGGCTGCGCCGCCATACGCGAGAATCCAGCGGAGGATCGTTGCGCCCTCGGCACCGAGCGCCATGCGCACGCCGATCTCCTGCGTGCGTTGCGTCACGGTGTAGCTCATGACGCCGAAGATGCCGAGCGCGGCCAGGCTGACGGCGGTGACGGCGAACGCGCCGGTCAGCGTGAGCGTCACACGGCGCGGCGCGGTCTGGCGCGCGATTTGTTGCGCGAGCGTCGAGGGCGCATCGAGTGCGAGATCGGCGTCGATTTTGTGCGTGGCCTGCGTGAGCGCGCGAGCGAGCGTGGCGCTGTCGCCGGTGAATTGGACGATGGCGCTCAACCGCTGGCGCGGCACTTGGGCCAGCGGGAAATAGGCGAGCGCGGACGGCTGGCTGTCGAGGCCGCGCGCGCGGACGTTGGCCACGACGCCGACGATTGTGGCCTGCCGCATCTGCCCCGGCACAGGCGCGACGAGGGTGGCGCCTTCCCGCAGGCCGTCCGGGAAGTTTTGTTTGACGAACTCCTCGTTAACGAGGGCGACGATCGAGGCTCCATCGCTGTCGGCTTCGGTGAAAAGCCGGCCCGACTTCAGCGCGATGCCGGCGGTGGCGAAGTAGTCGGGCGTCACGCTGGCGATCTGCATCGTCGGCGGAGGCGCGTTGACCGAACGGTTGGTGTTGCCGGTGCCGCCGCGGATGCTCGCGGCAAACACTTGGGCGAAGGGCGAGAGCGGAGCGGTGTCGGCGATCGCGGCGGATTTGACTCCGGGCAGCGTGCGGATCGCCTCCAGCCAACGCTGGGCGAAATCCCGTTGTTGAGCGGACGTCGAATAACGACGCGGCAACGAGAGGTTCGCGGTCATCACGTCCTCGGTGCGATAGCCGAGATCGGTCGAATAGAGCTGGTGGATGCTTTTCACGAGCAGGCCGGTGTTGACGGCGAGCACCAGGGCGAGCGCGACCTCGAAGGCCACGAGACCCTGTCGCCAGCGGCTGCCGCCGGCGGAGGCCTGATGGCCGCCTTCCTTCAGCGTTTCGAGCAAGTCGACGCGGCTCGTTTGCCACGCCGGAGCGAGGCCGAAACCGAGTCCCGCGGCGATCGCCACGAGCAAGGCGTAGCCGAGCACCGTGAAATCGACGCCGATGGGATTCACGCGCGGGAGGAGGTCGGCGAGCCAGCCTTGCAGTGCTTGGGTGCCCCACCACGCGAAGAGCAATCCGAGCGCACCGCCGGCGAAGGCGAGGAGAAGATTTTCCGCGAGCAATTCGCCGGCGAGGCGCGCCGGCGAGGCGCCGAGGGCGGCGCGCACAGCGGCTTCGCGCCGGCGCGAGGCCGCGCGGGCGAGTTGGAGATTCGCGATGTTGGCGCAGGCGATGAGCAGGACGAAGCCGACCGCACCGAGCAGGAGCCAGAGGGTCGTGCGGGATTGTCGCGCGAGTTGTTCCTGCAGCGGCGTGAGCTGGGCCGGTCCGCCGACGAAGGGCATCGGCAGGCGGCGCGGCGCGGCGGCGGCTGCGTCCGTCGCGGGCGACGGACCGGATTGGACCATTCGTGTCACGTTGCCGCCTGAGGATGCCGCCGCGGGCGCAGCGGACGCGGGCGCGCTGGCACCGGCCGGCGGCGACATGCCGGCGGAAAAACTCGCGGAGTAGTTGTCCCAAAAGCGCTCGGAGATGCCGTCGAGTTCGCGCTGGGCGACGTCGTGCGCCGTGCCGGGGAGCAGACGGCCGAGCGCGCGGATCATTGAAATTTGGAGCTGCCCCGGGCGGTCGAGGCCGCTGAGCGGCAGCGGTCGCCAGAATTGCACGGGATCGATGAATTCGAACGCCGGCGGCAGCACGCCGACGATCGTGTGCGCCACTTCATCCAGTTGCACGACGGCGCCGAGGGCGCTGTCGTCGCCGTTGAAACGCGATTGCCACGCGGCGAAGCTCAGGACCACGACCGGTGTCGCGCCGGATTTAAAGTCCTCTTCCTGCAGCAGACGCCCGCGCCAGGCAGAGACGCCAAGCATGGGAAAAAAGCCGAGCGTGACGCGACCGGTGGGCACGCGGATGGCGCCGGTGCCACCCGTCTGTTGGAGCGTGGAGGTCGCATTGCTGTAACCGGCGAGCGCACGGAAAGACTTGGGTTGCGCCTCGATCCAGGCGCCGAGGTCCTTGTCGACGATCAGCGTGCCGCCGCCCGGCGTGGCCGACGTGTTGCCGTCGCGTGGCGGCTTGCGGATGAGCACGAGTTCGCCGGGTGCGGGATAGGGCAACGGCTTCAGCAACACGGAGTGGACCACGCTGAAAATCGCGGTGTTCGCGCCGATGCCGAGCGCGAGGAGTCCGATGACGAGCGCGCTGAAAAGCTTGTGCGCGCGCAACGCGCGGAGGGCGGACGTGAGAAGTTCCATGGCGGGGTAAGTGCAGTTCCGAAGAACTCAGCCCAAGCGCCGCCAACCACGCCGTTTGTCTACGACGGGAGATTTTTCAGGCGCGAGGCTTGACGGATGCGGCGGATTTCGGCCGGCGCGATGCCGAGCGACTCCAGGAAATCGCGGTGCGCCTCGGGTGACTGGCGCTCGAAGGCGACGTGCCAGTGGTGCATCTCGGCGTCGTCCATGCCGGCGGCGCGGAGCAACGCGACCCAGCGCTCCTTGTTCATGATGCGCGTGTGGCGCACGCCGCGTGGTGGACCGAGGAGATCGACGACGACTTGTTGCTGACGGCGCAGCGCGGCGATCTCGCGGTTGAGCGCGGTGAGGCGTTCGTGCAGGGCGGTGCGGACCGCCGACTGCGGGCGCGCGGGCGCGTCGAGCACTCGTGCGATCGTCGTCAGTGAAAGCCCCGCGGCGCGATAGCGGCAGATCGCGGCGAGGCGCGCGCGGTCGGCTGCGTTGTAGAGTCGGTAACCCGACGACGTGCGATAGTCCGGCCGCAGCAGGCCGATGCGGTCGTAATAAAGCAGCGTGCTGCGGGTGAGACCGAACTCGGCGGCGAGTTGGCGAATGGTCGTCATGAAAAAAAGCGAGCCCGCCGGCAGGATGGGGCCGGCGGGCTCGCGAGGGAAGACTCACTTCGTCGCACGCGAGTGTTCGCGGATGCGCGCGATGTCGCCCGCCGGAATGCCGAGCCAGGCGAGGAAACGCTCGTGCGCGGCGGCCTGCTGGCGCTCGAATTCGCGGTGGAATTTCTCGCGTTGGGCGGCGTCGATGCCGGCCGCTTCGAGCACGGCGACGAATTGGTCTTTGTTGATCGTGTCTTTCATGAGGAGGTTGGGTTGAGCGCGACGCGGATGCGTCACGGAGCACGAGGATGCACTGTGCAGCGGTAGTCACCTCCAGCAAAACCCGGCCTTGAACTGCGCGCGGCGGTGGCGCACCTTGACCGGCTTCACGCATGCCAGCGCTCCTCAATCTTCTCGACGTCAGCCTCGCTTTTGGTGGCCCGGCCATCCTCGACCACATCAATTTCCAGATCGAGGCCGGCGAGCGCGTTTGCCTCGTCGGCCGCAACGGTGCGGGCAAGTCCACGCTCATGAAAGTCATCATGGGCGAGATGAAGCCGGACACCGGCGACGTGTTTCGCCCGCAGGGCTCGCTCTACGCGCGGCTGACGCAGGAAGTGCCGACGGATGTGACGGGCAGCGTGCACGACATCGTTGCGAGCGGCCTGCGCCCGAACGACGATCACCACGAGGAAGACTGGCAGCGTGACGTGCGGGTCGAGGATCTCATTCACCACGTGGGCGTGCCACCCACGCAGGAGTTTTCCGCGCTGTCGGGCGGGTTGAAGCGTCGCGTGCTGCTCGCGCGTGCGCTGGCGGGACAACCGGATTTGCTGCTGCTGGACGAACCGACGAACCACCTCGATCTCGAGTCGATTCTCTGGCTCGAGGAACTGTTGCTCGAGACGAAGCCCACGCTGTTCTTCGTGACGCACGATCGCGCGTTCCTGCGCAAGATTGCCACGCGCATCGTCGAACTCGACCGCGGCCGGCTCGCCGGTTGGGCGTGCGACTACGACACCTATCTGGTCCGCAAACAGCAGGTGCTCGAGGAGGAGGAAAAGCAGCGCGCCGCGTTCGACAAGAAGCTCGCACAGGAGGAGGAGTGGATTCGCCGCGGCGTGAAGGCGCAGCGTTCGCGTGCCACCGCTCGCATCAACGCGCTCAAGGCCATGCGCGCCGAAGCGAAAGCTCGGCGTGAGCGCGTCGGTTCCGCGACCCTGAAACTCGCCGAAGCCGAGCGCAGCGGTCAGAAGGTCGTCGAGGCGGAGAACGTCACCTATACGTGGGACGGCGACAAGGTGCTGCTCCGCGATTTTTCGATCACCATCAACCGCGGCGAGAAGATCGGCATCCTCGGACCAAACGGCGCGGGCAAGACGACGCTGATCAAGCTGCTGCTCGGCCAGCTCCAGCCGACGAGCGGCGTGATCAAACACGGCACGAATCTCGAGGTCGTCTACTTCGACCAGCTCCGCGCGCAGATCGACGACGCCAAGACGGTCGCCGACAACATCGCGAACGGCAACCCGACGGTCACGATCGAGGGCCGCACGCGCAACGTGATCAGTTACCTGCAGGACTTCTTGTTCGAGCCGACGCGTGCCCGCACGCCGGCGCGCGTGCTCTCCGGCGGCGAACGCAACCGCCTGTTGCTCGCGAAGCTCTTCACGCAGCCGGCCAACGTGCTCGTGCTCGATGAGCCGACCAACGATCTCGACGCCGAGACGCTCGACCTGCTGGAGGATTTGCTCGTCGAGTTCGCGGGCACGCTGCTGCTCGTGTCGCACGACCGTGCGTTTCTCGACGAAGTCGTCACGAGCACGCTCGTGTTCGAAGGCGACGGGAAGATCGGCGATTACGTGGGCGGCTACAGCGACTGGCAGGCGGAGCTGAAGAAACAGGCCGCGCGCAAGTCCGCTGAACCGGCACGTGCAGCTGTTCCCGCGGTGTCAGCGGCAACGTCAGCTGCGGCGGCAAAGAAGCTGAGCAATAAGGAGCGCGCCGAGCTCGATGCGTTGCCCGCGCGCATCGAGGCGCTCGAGAAAGAGCAGGCGGACCTGACTGCGAAGTTGGGCGATGCGAGTTTCTACAAGACCGGCGGCGCGAAGTTCGCCGAAGTGAAAGCGCGCCTCGAGACCGTCGAGCGCGAGCACGCCGCCGCGTTCGCGCGCTGGGAGGAGCTCGAAGCGCGGAAGTAGGGGGCGTAGAGCCGGTTTCAGCCGGCCCAGTTTGACGTCGCTCGCGGATGGAAGCTGCCGGCGGGTATGCATTTGCACCTGCCGAAACCGGTCCTGCTAAAGACAGCGGGTCGGTCCCGCGCGTGAGTCCTCCCCGCAAGGAAGATCGGCGTCGGCGGCTGCCTGGACGCACGATCGACCGATGGTCGCATGAATGCGCAGAAGGGCGCCATGCGGCTCAGCGGCGGAGTTGCGGATGGCGGTCGCGCGCGTCGACGCGGATTGGCGGGAGGCGTGGCGCGGCGGCGCGTGGGAGCGTCGCGAATCGTTTCGTGCGACGCGGACGGTAGCCGGCCGCGCGATCGCCGCTTATCCGCGCCCGTCCGAAAATCCTGCAGGCGCCCGGGGAAAATGCTGGCGGCGTTTGTCCTGCGTGAGGGACTCCGCTTTCTCCGGCGTCCTAGGCGGGAGTTTCACTCCATTTTCAACTGCAAGTCCGCGACGAGCACGTGCGTGGCGCACGTGAAGCGGAAGACGTGGCGCGCCGTGCCCTTGAGGGCGGCGACGGTGAGATTGTTGCCGCGAACGATGGTGGGCAGCGTGAGTTTGCAGGGGAAGCCGACATCGCAGAGCGCGTTCTTGAAGCCGCCGACCGTCATGTTCGTGAGCTCGCCGATGGCGTCCTTGAGCACGTCGGGACCGTGGAATTCCACTTCCGCACGGCTCATGCCGAGGATGGTGCTCACGGCGAAGAGTGCGAAGTCGTCGCTCATGCACAGATAAACGATGCCGTTGGCCTCGCCGCCGAAGCCGACGTTGCCGATGAGTTGGAATTTGATCGGATCGCCCTCGTAGGCGGTGGTGGGCACGCGGTCGACGAGCGGGGCATCCTGCCGCAGCAAGGTGCGGCAGACGTTTTGCACGGCGTTCGCGATCGATTCTTGGATGAGGGCGTCGGTGATTTGCTGTGCAGCGGCCATGCAGGAAAGCGCGAGAGAATGAGTATCCGTCTTTCCATCGGCCGTCTGGGGTATGGCTTGAGTCTTTTCACCGCCGGTGTGACGGCGTGGCGCAAAAAAGCCCCGGCTGTTGCCGGGGCTCGAGAATGCGAGGACTAACCCAAGCTCATTCACCCGCCGCGGGCGTCTTTGCGGTCGGGACGGAGAGGTTGAACTCCTTTAGTAGCGCCGTGACTTTGCCCTCGATGTCGGCGTCAGGCATGAGCGGATTCAGGCCGTTGTGACGGACCGTGCCGTCCGGAGCGATGATGGCGACATGCGGGATGCCGATGACGCCGTAGTCCGGGTTGAAAACCTCCTGTTTCGAGAAAGCGACCGGCCAGGTCATCTCCTTCTTTTTCATGAATTCGGCGGTGAGCTCGTATTCTTTGGCGGGGTTGCCCTTCACGTCGATGGGCTTGGGCTCGATGCCGTGGACGCGCCCTTGAAGACTCGTGACGCCGAGGATGACGACCGGCGAGCCGGCGAAGTGAGCGACTTCCTCGCGGATCTTCGGGAAGGCGGCAATGCACGGGCCGCACCATGTGGCCCAGAAGTCGATGACGACGACCTTGCCCTTGAGGTCGGCGAGCGACTTGAGGCCGTCCTGCGAAGCCCAATCGAACTCGATCATCGGAGCCGCGGCGCCGATGACTTTGCTCTGTGTTTCCTTGGCCTTCGCCTGGCGATCGATGCTTTCGAGGATGCGACCGACTTGGGCGGCCGCCTTGGTGCCGGGGTAATTTTGCACGATCGCGGCGAGTTCTTTTTTGCCGGTCGCCTCATCGTCCAGGACCTGCAGGTAGAGCATGGCTTTCATCAACGCGACCTGCGCGGTGTCGTCGTTTTTTTCCGGATACTTGGCGAGCAGCGCGTCGAATTCAGCGATCTCGGGTGCGAGCGCGGTGGCGTCGGCTTGGTTGGCCTTCATCTTGGTTTGAACCTTGGCGACGATGGCCCGCATTTCAGTGGCAACGGGGGACGGCGTGGGAGCCGCCGGGGTGGCGTCCTGGGCGACGCTGGACGCAGCGAGGATAAAGCCGAGCAATAGCGCGGCGAAGAGTGAACGAGTGAGTTTCATGAGGAAGGGCGGCAGCGAAGGAACGCCACTTCCTTGCTCCCGGCAAAAACAAAAAAGCCCGTGCGCGGCGCCGGAAAATTTCTCGCGGAGTTCAAGTCCCGCTCGCGGCCAGCCCGCGTGCTGCGCCCGGCAGACGTCTGAATGAGCGCAATCCCCACAAACTAAATTTGCAACGAGCAGGTTAAATCGGCTCGCCGCCTCCGGTTTCGATTCGCATCTCGGAAGGGTGACACGGCTTGAATAAGGTCGTGTCGACCGTCCCCCAACCGTCTGAACCCCCTGTGAATCCCCCGCGCGAAACGGACCACTCCCGCTGGTTCGTCGAGGAAATGCACCCGCACGAGTCGTCGTTGCGATCCTACCTGCATGGCTCCTTCCCCGCGGTTCGGGACGTGGATGACGTGGTGCAGGAGTCGTTTCTCCGGGTTTGGCGGGCCCGCGCAGCCCAGCCGATCGCCTCGGCGCGCGCGTTTTTGTTCAAGGTGGCGCGCCACCTCGCGCTCGATGTCCTGCGGCACGAGCGCCGCTCGCCGATCGATCCTGTGGGGGATTTGGCCACTTTAAACGTCTCTGAAGAGAGACGCGCCGTGGCGGCCACGGTGAGTCGCAATGAAAAAATCCAGCTTCTCGTCGCCGCGATCGATGGCCTGCCGCCGAAGTGCCGGCAGGTCGTCATCCTGCGCAAGCTCAAGTTCGTGCCCCAGCGTGAAGTCGCGACACAGCTCGGCATCTCGGAAAAAGGCGTCGAAATCCAACTCACGCGCGGACTCGCGCGCTGTCGCGACTACCTGCAGAAGCGCGGGGTGAACTCCCTCTTTGACGATGAAACCTGAGCCGCCAGCTGATCCGCGCGATCGCTCCGCTGCATCTGACCCGGCGCTGACGGACGTCGCGGCGTCGTGGGTGGCACGACGGAATCAGGGGCTTCGCCCCGCGGAGCGCGCGGCATTCGCGCGGTGGCTGGCGGCGGATCCGGCGCACGCCGAGGCTTTCGCGCGGGCGAGCGCGGCGCGTTCCGAACTCGACTGGCCGTCGCAGGCGGGCGTGACGGCGGAGATCCTTTCCGGACTCGAGCACCGTGCTCGTCGTCGTCGACACCGCCGGCTCGCGACCGCGGGCGCTCTGGCGGCCGCGATGGTGATCGGCTGGTTTGCGTTTGTGCCCTCGACCCCGGAGCCGGCGAATGTGCCGGAGATCGCCGCCGCGCCCGTCGTGGTGCTGCAGCCCGCGCGACAAGTGCTCGGCGACGGCACGATCATCGATTTGCGCGATGGCGCGGAGATCGCGGTGGAGTTCACCGCGCAATATCGCCGGGTAACCTTGCTCCACGGTGAAGCGCATTTCGTCGTCGCGAAAAATCCCGAGCGCCCGTTCATCGTGAAAGCCGCCGGTGTCGACGTCCGCGCTGTGGGCACCGAGTTTGCCGTCGAGCTGGGCAGCCGCGGCGTCGATGTCGTCGTGACGGAAGGCAAAGTTGCCGTGGAAAAGCGCGAAGTGCCGGCCGCGGATGAGAGCGCCTACGATCCGCCGCAATTGCTTGCGTCGCTCACGGCCGGGCGGCGGGTGCAGATCGATCCACGCTCCGCAATCGAGCCGCAGGTCAGCTCGCTTTCACCCGACGAGCTGGCCGACCGTCTCGCCTGGCGCGTGCCACGGCTCGCGCTGTCGCACACCCCGCTGGCCGAAGTGGTCGCACGTTTCAACGAGCACAACGCCACCCAGCTGGTGCTCGCGCACCCGGCCCTGGGACAGTTGCGTTTGAGCGGCACGTTGCGCGCCGATCGCATCGAGGCGCTCACCGCGACGCTGCGCAGTGATTTTGGCGTGCGAATCGAGACCGAGCCCGGCCGCATCGTGATTTATCCGGCCCGGTAGCCGAAATACTTTGTGGGGGAGCGCCGTGGTTGCGGCGTCGAAATAGCAACGGCCCTGCGCCAGAAATGCCACGGTGCCGCCATCACCCCCTCATGAACCAACTGCGCGTTTCCGAACCTCCCACGATGTTCACCCCGCGACCGGCGCTTCGCCGGCTGCGTCTGTTCCCCGTCTTTTTCCTGGCCGTGTTGCTGAATGCGGCCGAGCCGGCGGCGCGCTCGTTCGACATTCCGGCCGGTCCCGCAGAGACCTCGCTACGGCTGTTCTCGACGCAGGCAGGCGTCGAACTCCTGTTCTCGACCGAAGTGGCCGCGAACGTAACCACGAAGCCGGTGCGCGGCGAACTGGCGCCGACCGAGGCGGTGCGACAGCTGCTCGACGGCACCGGGCTGCAAGCGGTGCGCGACGAGAAATCCGGCATCTTCCGGGTCACGCGCGCGCCGAAGGAGAGCGTGCCCGTGGAAAAAAACGCCGGCAGCCGTCCCGAAGCGACGAGCGGGGCGGCGCCAGGTAACAGGGAGCAGGTGGTCACGCTCGAGACGTTTACGGTCACGGGCTCGCACATCCGCCGGGTCGACAGCGAGACCGCTCTGCCGGTGACGACGATCCGGCAGGAAGATCTCGAAGCGCGCGGGGCCGCCACGATGGCCGAGCTCTTCGAGACCGTCGGTTTCGCCGAGCCGTCCGCGATCAGCGAACTGAACAACGGCCCGCAACTCGCGCGCGGCGACGTCGCGTCGGTCGACCTGCGCGGCATCGGCTCCGGCAGCACGCTCGCGCTGATCAACGGCCGCCGCATGGCGCCGCATCCGATTTCGATGGCGGAAAACGGCGTGCCGTCGCTCGCCGCCAACATCAACGCCGTGCCGCGCGCGCTCGTCACGCGCATCGAGCTGCTGCGCGACGGCGCGTCGGCGATCTACGGCGCCGATGCGGCCGCCGGCGTGGTCAACACCATCATCATGCCGAGCGGCGAGGGGCGCGGCGTGAAACTCTCGACGTCGGTAACGCAGCACGGCGGCGCGAACGAGTTCTCTGCCTCCGCTTACGACAGCTTCGAGGTGGGCCGCACGCGCGTGGCGCTCGCGCTCGATGTCTTCCACCGCGACATGCTGGCCGCGCGCGATCGCGACTGGGCGGCCCAGGCGGACCTGCGTCTGAATCGCAATCTGCCCGCGCCGTGGAATGGCCAGCCGATCGTCGATGCGAACGGCGCGACCGTGCGCGACAACGATTTCAACAACTCCAACAGCGTGAATCAGTGGGGCCAGTGGCAGCGCGGCTTCATTCAGCCGGATTACCTCACCTTCGTCGGTTCGCGACCGACGGGCAACGCCGGCATCACCACGAGCACGACCCCGGCCGCGGGCGTCGCCACGATGTCGAGCGCCGGCATGTTTTATCTCTATCCCGGGGCGGATGGCTCGATCTACTTCAAGCAGACCGCGCCGTCGCGCAACATCGACAGCCCGGAGAACGCGGTCGCCTCCAACTGGAACAACTGGAAGGTGCTGATCCCGCAATCCGACCGCCTGCAGTTCGCCGCTTTCATGGATCGGCCGGTGAACGGTCGCGTCCGCTGGTTTGGTGATTTCCTCTTCTACGCGGCCAAGTCGGTGACGGAACGCGAGCCGGTGAACTTCAAGAACACGGACGACCAAGGCATCTATTTGCCGGCCTCGAATCCCTTCAATCCCTTCGGCGTCCGTTTCTATCACCCGACCGGCGCGCCGAACGCTGATGGCACGCCGCGCCTCGTGGGCACGCCGGCCGACGTTTCCCTCTGGACTGGCATCTCGCCCGGACAGAACACCGGCGGCGGCTTCCGCTCGCGCGAGACGGAGGTGAACAGCTATTCGTTCCGCGTGCTCAACGGCCTGCGCGGCACCTTCGGCCAGTCGTGGGAATGGGAAACCGGCCTGATGGCGTCCGGGGCGCAGACGCATGAGTATGAGCATTCCCAAGTGCGCGAGTCGCGCCTCCGTGCCGCGCTCAATCGCACCGACGCGACCGCCTTCAACCCGTTCCCCGTCACGTTCAAGATCGCCAACAACCAGATCGTCGTCGACAAGCCCTACTCGAACTCCGCGGCGATCCTCGACCCGCTCTACGACGACGAGGACCGCTTTGGCCGCACCAATCTGTTCCTCTGGGACGCGAAGGTGAACGGCCGCCTCTGGCAGCTCTTCCGCGGCGGGCAGGTCGGCCTCGCGAGCGGTGTCGAAGTTCGTTACGAAACCTACGACGACAAGCGCGCCGCCTACGTCGGCCTCAATCCGCCGGGCTCGGGCAGCGAGTTCCCGTTGCTGCGCGAGAACGACAACGATTTCCTCGCGCTCAGCTCCAACGTGCCGATCAGCGCGCACCAGACCATCTACGCCGGCTACGCGGAAGTTGCGCTGCCGTTCGTGACGAGCGCCAACCGCAAACCGTTCGTGCAGGAACTCGAGCTGACACTCGCGAGCCGCTACGAGCACTTCTCCATTTTCGGCGACACGCTGAAACCGAAGGCCAGCTTGCTCTGGAATCCGTTTGAGCGGCTCAAGCTTCGCGCTTCGGTCGCGGAGTCGTTCCGCGCGCCGAATCTGGTGCAGACGAACGTGACCGCGCTGCGCCGCCAGATCTCCGCGGACGATCCCTATCGCTTTCAGGTGACCGGGCTGTCGTCTGACAACACCGCGCAGCGCACGAGCTATCGTCAGGGTAACCAGAATCTGGTTCCCGAGGAGGCACAGACTTGGACAGCCGGCTTCGTCTTCGAAGTGCCGAAAGTGCGCGGCCTCTCGCTCACGTTCGACTACTTCGCGATCAACCAGGACAAAGTGATCGAAAACATGGGGGCGCAGGCCGTGATCGACCGCGACGAGCTGATTCTCGACCTCGCGATGCAAGCGGCGTTCGCAGCCGGCAAGTCGATCGATCAGATCGATCTCGGCTCCGGCACGGCCAACTACGCCGGTTACCGCAACGTCACGCGCAAGGCCGTGACGCCCGAGGACCGCGCGGCGTTCGCCGCCTACAACGCGGCGCAGCCCACCAACGCCACCAAGCGCGCGCCGGTCGGCGAGATCGTCAGCGTGGTCGACGACTACATCAACCTGAGCGGTCGCGATATTCAGGGTTACGAGTTTGGTTTCGACTGGCGCTCACCGAAGACGCGCTGGGGAACGTTCACGCTGTCCGGCGACTCCACGCACTACGTGCTCCGTCGCTCGCAGGCCGAGCCCGGCGCCGCCGCGCTCGATGAACTCGGCCGCAACGGCCGCACGAAGTGGCGCGCGAGTGCCAGCGCGGGCTGGCGCATGGGACCGTGGTTGGCGCGCTGGTTCACCAGCTACTACGGCTCGTTTGTCGACACGTCGGCTGCAACGACCGCGGCGGTCTACGAAGTGCTCGGCCGGCCCGACTACATCAAGGTTTTCAACGACAATGGCGTGACCCGCTTCCTCTATCGCGTGGAGCCGTTCATCAACCACAACGCCTCGGTCACCTATCGCTTTCCCGGTGGCGCGAAGCACTTGTTGAAAGGCATCACCGTTCGCGCCGCGGTGAACAATGTCTTCGATACCATTCCGCCGCTCGCGGACGAGCAATACGGCTACCAAGCCGGCACGGCCAACGTTCGCGGGCGCCAGTTCGTGCTCGAGCTTAGTCGCAAGTTCTAAGCCGACCCCAACCGGGCTCCGGCCCTTCGCTTCATGACTTCGTTCTCTCTGGATTCTCGTCGTCACGCGGTGGCGCAGCTGACCGCTGCGCCGCTGGACCTGCTCGTCGTCGGTGGCGGCATCGTCGGCGCGGGCGTCGCTCGCGACGCCGCGATGCGCGGGCTGCGCGTCGGGTTGGTGGAGCAACACGACTTCGCCTTCGGCACCAGCAGCCGGTCGAGCCGGCTGCTGCACGGCGGGCTGCGTTATCTGGCGCAGGGCGAAATCGGCCTGGTGCGCGAGGCGAGCATGGAGAAGCGCACGCTCGCCGCGATCGCCCCGCACCTCGCGCGGCCGCTCGGGTTTATCTTTCCGGCCTACAAAGGCGAGGGGCCG
This sequence comes from Candidatus Didemnitutus sp., assembly GCA_041906465.1. Classification (GTDB taxonomy): domain Bacteria; phylum Verrucomicrobiota; class Verrucomicrobiia; order Opitutales; family Opitutaceae; genus Didemnitutus. The sequence continues at coordinate 171,198 of JAYRJE010000003.1, forward strand.
CCGCTCTGGCAGTTGCGCATTGGCGTGAAGCTCTACGACCTGCTTTGCAGCGGGCGAAACTTCGCGCCGTCGCGCGCCTTCGGTCTGCCCGAGACGCGCACGATGTTGCCGAATCTGCGCACGGAGAACCTGCGCGGCACGGTGCGTTACTACGATGCGCTGACCAACGATGCGCGCCTGGTGTTCGACACGCTGCGCTCGGCCGAGCGCGAAGGCGCGATGGTCGTCAATTATCTGCCGCTTACGGCGGCGCAGCGCGTGGGCGATCACTGGGAGTGCACGCTGAACGATCGTCTTGCCGGCACCACCTGCACCGTCCGCGCGAGCACCGTCATCAACGCCACCGGTCCGTGGGCCGACAAGATGCCCCACAGCGATGTGCGGCTCCGGTTGACCAAAGGCATTCACATCGTCGTCGACGCCTCACGGTTGCCGGTGCCGTCGGCGGTCGTGATTACGGAAGGGAAGCGCATCCTCTTCGTGCTCCCGTGGGGCGATCGCGTGATCCTCGGCACGACGGACACGGATTACTCGGGCGCGCCCGAAGAGGTTTCGGTCGATGTCGAGGATGTGGCCTACGTGCTGCGGTCGGTGAATCACTTTTTCCCGCGCGCTCAGCTGCGCGCCGCGGACGTGATCAGTTCGTGGGCGGGATTGAGGCCGCTGGTCGCCAATGCTGACGGATCGCCGTCGGATATCTCGCGAGCGCACGAGATCAAATCCTCGCAACCCGGGTGGTGGGACATCACGGGCGGCAAGCTGACGACCTACCGGCTCATGTCCGAGCAGGCCGTCGACAAGATCATCGCGCACCTCGGCGTTAAAGCGGAGAAGTGCCGCACCGCCACGCAGCCGCTGCTCTCTGAGGACGAGCAGAATCCTTACAGCTCGATCCAGCCGCCCCTGTGCACACAGGCGGCGGTGCGCCACTACGTCGAACACGAGTGGGCACAACATCTCGGCGACGTGATGGTGCGGCGGAGCGGCTGGCATTATTGGTATCGCGCCGCCGATCGTCCGACCGAGCAGGTGGCCGAGTGGATGGCGCAGGCTGCGGGTTGGGATGCCGCGCGGAAAGCGCGGGAGTTGCACGCCTACCACGAGGAAGTAGCCTTGTCGGAAGTGAGCCCCGCGTTGGTTGAATCAGCCTGATTCGCTCCCGGTGATTTCCCTGCTTCGTCCTCGTCCTCCGGCTCCGTCGCTGCCCGCCGAGCGCATTGACCCCGAATACCGGCGGCTGCGCCGGCAGGTGTTCGCGGGCATCTTCATCGGCTACGCGGCGTATTATCTCGTGCGCAAAAACTTCGCGCTCGCGATGCCGGACATCCTGCGCGAATACCCGCACTATACGAAGGCTGCGCTCGGTTCGGCGATGACGGGCCTGTCGATCGCCTACGGCGTCTCGAAGTTCATCATGGGCTCGGTGTCGGATCGCTCGAATCCGCGCTGGTTCATGACGCTCGGCTTGCTGCTGACGAGTGCAGTGACGTTCGCCTTCGGCACCGTGCCGGCGATCTATGGCTCGCTCGCGCTGATCGTCGTGCTGCAGTCGTTGAACGGCTGGTTCAACGGCATGGGCTGGCCGCCGTGCGGCAAGACGATGGTGCACTGGTTCAGTCCGAAGGAGCGCGGCGTGACCGTCGCACTCTGGAACGTGGCGCACAATGTCGGCGGCGGCCTCGTCGCGACGCTCGCGCTGGCGGGCGTGATGCTGTTTCACGACTGGGGCGCGAAGTTCTATTTCAACGCGATCATCGCCGCGGCGTGCGCACTCGTCGTCGCGTGGCTGTTGCGCGACACGCCGCAGAGCTGCGGTCTGCCGGTCGTGGAGGAATACCGGAAGGATTACCCGGAGGATTACACGGCGGATCACGAGCGCATGCTGTCGTTCCGCGAGATTTTCTTCGTTTACGTTTTCCCCAACCGTTTTCTCTGGGCGATCGCGGTGGCGAACGCGTTCGTCTATTTCGTGCGCTACGGCGTCGTGGACTGGATCCCGACCTACCTGCAAACGGCGAAAGGGTTTTCGTTCCAGCAATCGAGCTGGGCATGGGCGGCGTTCGAATACGCGGCGATTCCCGGCACCATTCTGTGCGGTTGGGTCTCGGACAAGGTCTTCGCCGGACGGCGCGCGCCGGCGACGATCCTGTTCATGGCGCTGACCTTGGTGGCGTTGGTCGTTTACGGGCTCAATCGCCACGGTCCGCTCTGGATCGACATGGTGTCGCTCATCGCCATCGGGTTTTTCGTTTACGGTCCGATCATGATCATCGGCTTGCATGCGCTGGACCTCGTGCCGAAGAAGGCGGCGGGCACGGCGGCGGGCTTCACGGGGTTTTTCGGCTATGTCTTCGGCTCGGCGATCGCCGGCACGGGCGTGGGCTGGATCGCGGACCACTGGGGCTGGACGGGCGTGTTCGGCACCATGGTGGTCTGCTGCGTGCTCGCGATCGGCTTCAGCGCACTGACGCTTGGGCACCGCACCGTTTCTTCTTCGCGATGAAAAAATTGACGCTCGTTCTCCCGTTGTTGGTCGCGGTCACGCTCGGCTTCGCCGCCGAGCACAGCCCGCTCGTGATCGCCCATCGCGGCGCTTCCGGCTACCTGCCCGAGCACACGCTGCCCGCGGTCGGCTACGCGCACGCGCTCGGCGCCGATTACCTCGAACAGGATGTCGTGCTCAGCAAGGACGGCGTGCCGCTCGTCCTGCACGACATCGAGATCGATACCGTGACCGACGTCGCGAAGCGCTTCCCCGGGCGCCAGCGCGCGAACGGACATTTCTACGCGATCGATTTCACCCTCGCCGAGATCAAGCAGCTGCAAGTGACGGAGCGCTTCGACCCCAAGACCGGCCAGGCGGTTTATCCGCAGCGTTTCCCACTCGGCCAGTCGACGTTCTCGGTCCCGACGCTCGAGGAGGAGCTGCAGTTCATCGCCGGACTCAACCGCAGCACCGGAAAAAAAGCCGGCGTGTATCCGGAGATCAAAGCGCCGGCATGGCACCGGCGGCAGGGACAGGATATTTCGGCCATCGTGCTCGAGGTGCTCGCCCGCCACGGCTACCGCACGAAGGAGGATCGCTTCTTTCTGCAGTGCTTCGACATCGTGGAGGTGAAGCGCCTGCGCGAGGAATTCGGTTTCAAAGGCAAGTTGGTGCAACTGATCGGTCGTCACGGCGGCGGCGAGAGCGACGATCCACGGATCGACTCCACGCGCGACAACACGGAGCTCCTCGCACCGGCGAAACTCGCCTCGCTCGCACAGTGGGTCGATGGCATCGGGCCGTCGATGCAGCATCTCGTCGTTGTCGGCGAGGATGGCACGGCGAAGGCAAACGACGTCGTCGCCCGCGCGCATGCCGCGGGTTTGGTCGTGCATCCGTATACGTTCCGCACGGACGCTTTGCCGAAATTCGCGCGCAGCGGCGATGAGTTGCTGCACTTGATGCTCCGCGAGCTGCGGGTCGACGGGATGTTTGTCGATCAGCCGGACGTGATGGTGGCATTTCGAAATCGCCGGCCGTGAAACCGACGCTGCTGGTTCTCTTCCTCGTGCTGCCGCTCGGCGCGACGTGGGCGGCGCTGGAGGCCGCTGCGCTCGGGGGCCGGGCGCCGACTTACACGACCAAGCAACTGAGCGCAGTGCCCAACGCCGCAGCGCTGCGCGTGTGGGCGTGGTCGCCGGGACTCGACGACGGCTATGTGCCGCAAGCGGTGGCGCGCGCGGGCGAACGGTTTTTCGTCATCACGTATCAGAGTCGCGATGAGTCGCAGCCGCTGGGCGAGGGTCGGGTGTTCGAACTCGATGCGGCGGGCGCGGTGTGCGGCCAATTTGTGCTGCCGGACGACATCCAGCATCCGGGCGGACTGGCGATCGAAGGCAACAGCGCCTACGTCGCCAATTTCGGCGTGTTGTTGCGCCTCGATCTCGAGCGCTCGCTGGCCAGCGGACGCGCGGTGGTGACCGGCCGACGCGCCGTGGAGCGCGCGATGGGACCGTCGTTCGTGACGGTGCACGAGGGCCAGCTGTGGTTTGGCCGCTTTGCCCGCGACGGGGCCGAGCCACCGCGGCTCTACGCGGTGGACGTGGCCAAGGTTTTCCCGGCGGACCGCGCGGCGCCGCTGCGTCCGAGCGACGCCGCGCGGGAGTTTGCGCTTCCCCTGTTGGTGCAAGGCGCGGCGTTCGACCGCGCGGGCCGGCTGTGGCTGAGCGCGAGTGTGCAGAAGGAAGGCTGGCTTTATCGGCATGATCCGGTGACCGGCCGCGAGTTGGCGCGTCACGCGATGCCCCCGGGGATCGAAGGCCTGGTCGCCGGCGAGGCTGGCCGACTGTGGTCGGTGGGCGAGTGCGGCACCCGGCGCTGGCTGAAGTCAGCGGCGTTTTTCCCGGTGGTGTTCGAGATTGATTTGGCGCGTCTGCGCTGAGGTTCTGTTTTCGCGCGCGCCTCGACCACCTCGGGCGCGGTGCGGTTGGGTTGCATTCGCGGCGTGCGCGATCACACGCGCATGAGTCGGTGTTCCTGCATGCCTGGCCACGGAAGTGAAATGGCACGGATTGGCCGGGGAGGAGCGGGCAGGGATGTGGTCCCGTTCACGGATTGAAGCGGGACTGGATCGAGCGGGGGTGTGGTCGGTGGGCGCTTTTGTGTTAAAGGACGCTCGCGATCGGCCGATGAAATCGGTTCACACACTCACGATGACTCACTCCACGCTGGCGGTTCTTCGTCTGGGCGGCGCTTGTCTGGCCGCGTTTCTTGTTTGGTCTTCGGCTGCGGCCCAGACCACGGTGGCGTTCACGGGCGGTGATGTGGGCGACGGACTGGCGCTGACCCCGTCGCAGGTGGTCTACGCCTACAACGTCAATGGCGGCAGCGTGACGTGGCAGGGTGTTCAGTTCTCCGGACTGTCGCTCGGGTGGAACGTCGACCCCTTCAATGCGATCTCAGACGATCCGTTCGCTTCTCAATCGTCTGCTGACGACAACGCACTGCGCAGTCTCCTGCAGACGGTGGGATTCTCCCCCGGCGCGGTGGATCTCACGTTTTCGGGCCTCACGGCAGGCGCTTCGTATCAGATGACCGTGCTCTACTATTCGGGAAATTTTGCGCCGCGCGAGGAGGCTTTCCTTGCGAACGGCTCCTTGGTCACGCTGGCGTCCGTGTCGCAGACCACGGCGAGCTACACGAGCTTTCAAGCGACCGCCGATGGCAACGGAGAGATTTCCTTCCGCGCGGCTGCCTCAGCCGCCTACGGTGGCACCGGCCACCAAGACGGTGTGATCCTTAACGCGATCGTCGTCTCGAGCGCGAACGCAGTGCCCGAACCAGCAACTTATGCGGGTATCGCCGGCGTTTGCGCGTTGGCGGCAGTGTGGCGTCGTCGTCGTTCGCAGGCGCTCTAGTCGTTTCAGGCTCCCGGCACGGATTTGCCGCGCGGCATGCGAAAGCGTCCGCGAGAACGAGTCAAAAAAAGCATTCCAAGCGCAAAGACCGACGGCAAGGGCCAGGCCTCGCCCAGGGAGCTTTGGCGTTCTGGTGCTTTGGGTGGCCAAAGAAAAGCCCCGGCGGTGAGGCCGGGGCTCGAGAGTGAAAGGGCGGTTGAGGACAACCGCCCCGACCGAAGTCAGAGGCTTACTTCTTCGCGGCCTTGGCTTCCGCGATCGCAGCCTGGGCGGCGGCGAGGCGGGCAACCGGCACGCGGTAGGGCGAGCACGAGACGTAGGTGAGGCCGAGCTTGTGGCAGAACTTCACCGAGTCCGGATCGCCGCCGTGTTCGCCGCAGATGCCGAGCTTGATGTCGGCGCGGGTCGAACGGCCCTTCTGGATCGCGATCTGCATCAGCTGGCCGGTGCCGCTCTGATCGATCGAGGCGAAGGGGTTCTTCTTGAACACTTCGGCTTCCTGGTAGGCGCCGAGGAACGAGCCGGAGTCGTCGCGCGACATGCCGAGGCAGGTCTGCGTGAGGTCGTTCGTGCCGAAGCTGAAGAACTCAGCCGTCTGCGCGATCTCGTCGGCGGTGAGGGCACCGCGCGGGACTTCGATCATCGTGCCGACCTTGTAGGCGACCTTCGTCTTCTGTTCGGCGAAGACCTTGGCGGCGACCTCGTGAACGATGGCGACCTGCTGATCGAGCTCCTTCTTGAAGCCGACGAGCGGGATCATGATCTCGGGGTTGGCCTTGATGCCTTCCTTCTTGGCTTGGACGGCGGCCTCGATGACGGCGCGGGCCTGCATCGCGGTGATCTCGGGATACTTCATGCCGAGGCGGCAGCCGCGGAAGCCGAGCATCGGGTTGAACTCGTGGAGTTCGTGCACGCGGTGCTCGATCTTCTCGACCGCGATGCCGAGCTTCTTGGCGAGGTCGGCCTGCTGCTCCTTCGAGTTCGGGAGGAACTCGTGCAGCGGCGGATCGAGGAAGCGGATCGTGGCGGGGAAGCCCTTCAGCGCTTTGAAGATGCCGTAGAAGTCGCCGCGTTGATACGGCAGCAGCTTGGCGAGCGCGGCCTCGCGGCCGGCGACGGTGTCGGCGAGGATCATCTCGCGCATCGCGTCGATGCGGTCGCCCTCGAAGAACATGTGCTCGGTGCGGGTGAGGCCGATGCCGACGGCGCCGAACGCGACGGCGATGCGCGCCTGTTCGGGCGTATCGGCGTTGGTGCGGACGGACAGCTTGGTGGCCTGGGCGCACCACTTCATGAGCTGCGTGTAGTTCTTGAACTTTTCCGTGGCCTTCGCGGCGGCGTCATCGTGGACGAGGCCGGCGATGATCTCGGAGGGGGCGGTCTTGATCTGGCCGGCGTAAACCGTGCCGGACGTGCCGTCGATCGAGAGGTAGTCGCCTTCCTTGAAGGTCTGGCCGGCGATGGAGGCGGTCTTCGTGTCGTAGTTGATGTTGACGGCCGAAGCGCCGCACACGCACACCTTGCCCATCTGACGGGCCACGAGCGCGGCGTGCGAGGAAACGCCACCGCGAGCGGTGAGGATGCCTTCGGCGGCGATCATGCCGCGAAGGTCCTCGGGCGAGGTCTCGACGCGGACGAGGAGGACCTTTTCGCCCTTCTCAGCGGCCTGCACGGCGCGGTCGGCATTGAAGTAGATCTTGCCGGTCGCGGCGCCCGGACCCGCGGGGAGACCGGTGGCGATGACGGAGGCCTTCTTGACCTCGGTGAGATCGAAGATCGGGGCGAGGAGCTGCTCGAGCTGGTCGGCCGGATTGCGGAGGACCGCGGTCTGCCAGTCGATGAGCTTTTCCTTCACCATGTCGGCGGCGAACTTCAGCGCGGCGGCGGCGGTGCGCTTGCCGTTGCGCGTCTGGAGCATGAACAGCTTGCCTTCCTGGATGGTGAACTCGACGTCCTGCACATCCTTGAAGTGCTTCTCGAGGGTCTTGCGGACCTGGAGGAGCTCGGCGTAGGCCTTCGGGAGGTGATCCTTGAGCTGGGCGACGGGCTCGGGCGTGCGGACGCCGGCGACGACGTCTTCACCCTGCGCGTTGATCAGGAACTCGCCGTAGAATTCGTTCGTGCCGTTGGCCGGGTTGCGCGTGAACGCGACGCCGGAGCCGGAGTTTTCGCCGGTGTTGCCGAACACCATGGCCTGCACGTTGACGGCGGTGCCCCATTCGGTGGGGATGTTGTATTTGCGGCGATAGACGATCGCGCGGTCGTTCATCCAGGAGCCGAACACGGCACCGGCGGCGCCGCGGAGCTGGTCCCACGGGCTGTTCGGGAACTGCTTGCCCGTGCGCTCGGCGACGAGGGCCTTGAAGCGCTTCACGAGCTCGGCTTGGTCTTCCGCGGTGAGCTTCGAGTCTTCGATGTCCGCGTGATACTTCTCGTGTTTGAAGTTGTGGATGACCGTTTCGAACGGCTCGTGGTCTTCGTCGGGGCGTTTCTGCACGCCGAGCACGACGTCGCCATACATCTGGATGAAGCGGCGGTAGCAGTCCCACGCGAAGCGCGGGTTGTTGGTCGCTTTCTCGAGGGCGATGACCGTCTGGTCGTTGAGGCCGAGGTTGAGGATCGTGTCCATCATGCCCGGCATCGAGTCGCGGGCGCCGGAGCGAACGGCGACGAGGAGCGGCATGCCTTCGGTGGCGCCGAACTTCGTGCCCATGATCTTCTCCATGTTGGCGACGCCGGCTTCCATCTGCGCCTGCAGCGAGGCGGGGTAGGTGCGCTTGTTCGCGTAGTAATAAGTGCAGACCTCAGTCGTGATCGTGAATCCCGGGGGAACGGGCAGACCGATGCGCGTCATCTCGGCGAGATTGGCGCCTTTGCCGCCGAGGAGGGCTTTCATCGAGCCATCGCCGTCGGCTTTGCCGGCGCCCCACGTGTAAACGTATTTGGCGCCTTTGGCGGAGGGTTTCGAAGCCGCTTTCGCGGCGGGTTTCTTAGCGGGAGCCGCCTTTTTGGCGGGCTTCTTGGCGGGAGTTTTCTTGGCCATGGAGGTTAAATTTCGGGTGATAACGAACCGCTGACAGAGGGAACTATCGCAGTCGCTGGCGCGAAATGTGTCAACGGCGCACGCTTGCGATTTATGTATCATTTCTTGCCCGAGGACTAGGGTGGGGCCAGGGGCCCCGAAAGCAGGAGGCGCGGGCCGAAACGGCCGAGGCCGAGGGGACGCCTTTCAGGGGAGGGGGCCGAAGTTCCGGATGCACGCGAGGTTCGACAAGCCGGCCGGTGAAGCGGGGATTGCGCCGGCGCGGAAAACCCCCTCTGTTCCTCCCGTTTGAGCGCCAATCCGCCCAACTCCCCTTACGATGACGAAGGCCTTCAGCCGGTCGGGAGCGAGCCTGCGCCGGGTCTGCGCGAGAAGCCGATGGGGTTTCTCGATCACCTCGAGGAGCTGCGCGGAACGCTCATCAAGTGCGCGGTGGTGTTCGCGGTTTTCGTCACGATCATCGCCTACCGGCTCGAAGATGCGGAGACGCTGCTCGCCTGGCCGCTCGAGCAGGCCAAGGCCGACTACCCGCACCTGAAAATGGAGATCGTGACGAACTCGCCGATGAGCGTGTTCACGGTCGTCATCAACATCTGCCTGGTCGGCGGCGTGATTCTGGCCCTGCCGTTTTGGATCTATTTCCTCGCGCGCTTCATCGCCCCCGCCCTGAACGACCGCGAGATGCGCGTGATCGTGCCGACGGGGCTATCCGCGTTCGCACTCTTCCTCTGCGGTGCGGCGTTCGGCTACTACATTCTCATGCCGAGCACCATTCGCGTGGCGCTCGAGCTGAACGAGCTTCTCGGCTACACCGTCATGTGGACCGCAGACAAATACTACTCGATGCTGATGTGGCTCGTGCTGGGCATGGGCGCGGCGTTTGAGTTCCCGCTGCTGGTGGTGCTGGCGGTTTATCTCGGCCTCATCGAGGTGGCGACGTTGCGCAAATACCGCCGTCACGCCATCGTGGTGATCTTCATCATTGCGGCGATCGTCACACCGACGCCCGATCCGTTGAACCAGTCGCTGTTGGCGCTGCCGCTGATCGTGCTCTACGAGCTCGCGATCTTCGTCGCCGCGCGGCTCACCGCCCGCCGGAAGATGCGCGGTTGACCGGGTCGATTTCTCTGCGGCGGCGGTCTAGGACCGACGAACGACAGACGTGCCGGGCTCGACTCGGCGTTCATCGGCCGCCGCACCAGCGCCCGACGAGGGATTCGTCACTTTTTCGCCGCCGCGGCCTTCGCCATCACGCTCGGGTTCTTCTCGAGGTAACGGGTGAGGGCCTCGATGGCGGCGAACGTCTCCGGGCTGATGTGGTGCTCCATGCCCTCGACGTCGTCATAGATGACTTTCTCGTCGCCCACGCCGATGACGCGCAGAAATTCGGTGAGCAACTGGTGGCGGTGCGCGATGCGCCGCGCCACTTCCAGGCCGGTGCTGGTCAGCACCATGCCGCGGTATTTCTCGTATTTCACGAAGCCCTCGCCATCGAGCTTCTGCACCATGGCCGTGACGCTGGCCTGCGAAATCTTCAACTCCGCCGCGATGTCGACGACACGCGCGTAGCCTTTGCGGGAGATCAGCTGCTCGATCTTTTCAAGATAGTCCTCCGCGGCGACGGACGTGCGGGGGCGGGCGAGGGGAGTGGCCACGAGAACGGCCGCGGCGCGGCGTTACTTGCGAGTCGCGCGTTGGAAGCGGAACACCGTCTTCAGCATTTGCAGCGCGATCCAGAACACGCCGCTCATGCAGCCGGCGGCCATCGTCGACCAGAAACGGATCATGGTCGGGTCATTCGACGGCACGTGCGATTGCAGCAGGTAGTAGAAGAAGGAGAAGAACGCGGCGACCAGCACGAGGTCGACGACGAGTGCGACAAACGAGAAACCTTTTTTCTCCGGCGAGGACATCCCGGCAATCGAAGGAGCGGCCGCGCCTTTGTCGAATAGAATCTTCGGGAGACGCAGGAGGATGTCGATCTCCACCACGTCGCTGTCCGGGGCGAAGTGCAGCCGCGCGCCATTTTCAATAAAGACGTTGAGCATCGCTTTGTTTTCGCGCCGCACCTGCGCGAACAGCCGCGGCAGTCCGCGCCGCCGCCCAAGCACGCGGAGATATTTCAACAACATCGACGCCATGCCGAGCCGGCGTTGACTGTCGTGCACGAGAAAGGCGCATTCGGCCGATTGGTGATCGGGGGCGTGCACCAGCCGGCCCATCGCCCAGAGCCGACCTTCCCTCCCATCCGCATCCCACTCGAAGACGCCCAGCGGCGCCTCGCGGGAGGGATCGACATCGACGAGCCGCCCCGCGCGTTCCGCCGTCATGTCGTGGATGAGATAACCATACCGCGCGCGAATCGTCTCCTCCGACAGCGTGGCGAACATCTCGGCGACTCGCGCCGCGTCGCCCGACGTCAGCGGACGCAGGCGATAATCGCGTCCGTCCCGCAGCCGCACCAGGCGCGGCGGCAGGGTCCGAAGCAGGGGCGGGACCGAGGGAGCGTTCACGAGGCGCACGATGCTCTACCGGGCTTTCGTGGGCGCGAAAAGACAATAGACGCCGGCCGGCCCGCGCAATCCCCCGCAGAATCTCCGAGGGCTTTTTTCGTGCAAGGTAGGGCCTTTTCACCTAGGCCTCCCGCCCGTTCCATGCTGAGCCGCCTCAAATTCTGGCTGATGATCGGTCTGCTGGTGTCGAACCTAGCCGTCGGACTCCTCAGTCTCTACGTGCTGCGTAACGTCAATCAGCGCTACACGCATCTGCTCGACCGCAGCGTGCCGACCCTCAACGGACTGCGCACGCTCTCGCGCGAGCTCAGTGCCGTCCAGCGTCTCGCACGTCGCATCGTCGACCCCGACAACGAGCGCGCTTGGGCTGATCTGCTCCCGCAGATGGACGACGGCAGTAACCTCGCTGCGATCCACGCGCGCGACCTCTCCCGCGCCGAGGCCTTCGAAGCGACGCCGTTGCGCGGAGCCCTCGAGCGCTATTCGCGCGAATACGACGAGAGAGTGGATGCGTTTCTCGATCTGGCCCGGGCAAAAAAGCTGGAGGAGGCCAATCGCTACAACACCGAGGTGTTGCGCCCGCTGCACGACACTTACCAAAACACGCTCGATGACGCCGCCGACCACGTGCAGCAGCAGGGCCGCGATTTGCGCGAGCGCTACGCCGAAGATTCGCGCTTCTTCAGCAGTCTGCTCCTGGCCTTCGCCGGCTGGCCTTTGCTCGCGGGGTTGGCCGCGGTGTTTGTCATGGCGGTGCTGATCGCCGGCCTGCTCGTCTCGGTCTTCGCGCCCGGCCTGCTGGCGCGCAAGCCGACCAACACCGAGACGACCTGAGGGCGCAAAATTTTCTGGCCTCACCTCGCGTGGGGCCCGGACTGACGTCGCGGCACGTGTCGCGTTCGCGGAGCAAGCCTCGACGCGAGGCCGAACCCTGCGCCGCGGCGTGCAGATCTCAAAACGCCTGCGGGATCATCGAGGTCAGATTCTCGGGCGCGTCGTCGGTCACGAGCATGTTGTCCTCGATGCGCACGCCACCGAGGGTCAAGTGCTGCTCGGCGAGCGACCAGTTCACGCAATCGCGATACTTTTCCCGGCGCACCGGGTCGTTCAGCAACGCCGGAATGAAATAGAGGCCGGGTTCGACCGTCACGATGTAGCCCGGGCGCAGGATCAAATCCATGCGCAGGCTTCGCAGGCATGGACGCGGGTCCTTGGAGCGTCCGGGTTCGAGGCCGCTGCCATCGCGGACGCCGAGGCCGAGCATGTGGCCCACGCCATGCGGGAAAAACAGCATGTGCGCCTCCTGCTCGACCAGCGAAGTCGGGTTGCCCTTCATCACGCCCATGTCGACGAGGCTGCTGATCATGTCGATCGCCGCGCCGAAATGGATCTCCTTCCACTCGGCGCCGGGCACGCATTTCGCACAGGCGCGCGCGTGGGCGTTCTTCACGGCCGCGTAGAGGTCGCGTTGAAACGCCCCCGGTTTGCCGCCGGCCACGTAGGTGCGTGTCACGTCGATCACGTAGCGGTCCAACTCGCCGCCCGCATCGATGAGGATGAAGTCTCCGTCCTGCGCCACGCGGTGCGGCGAGGGGGAGCCGTGGAAAACCGCCGCCTGCTTGCCGACGCCCACGATGGTGTCGTAGCCGGTCTTGTCCGCACCGCCACGGAAGAAGCCCGCCTCCAGTTCGATCTGCATGCGGCGTTCGCTGAAGCCCGCGCGCAGGAACGGCTGCAACGCCGCGTAACCCTCCGCCGTGGCGGCCGCGCAGCGTTTCATCACCTCGATTTCGCCGGCGTCCTTCGGGCGGCGTGCGTGACGCAGCGCGTCGCGCACACGTGCGGTGAGCGCTTCATCTGCGGCCACGCCGGCGAGCGGTGCACCGAGCACGGCGATGCGTCGCCCGTTTTGGCGCGCCGCCAGCCAGCGGGGAAAGTTGCCGAGAAATTCGCCGGGCAATTGCTCCGCGCCGTCCCACACGCGTTCCATCTCGCTCACCTCGGGCACGAACGACGTCCATTCGTCTTTCGCCGGATCGTAGGCGAGGATGCCGCCGTGCGCGGCGGCGTGGCCCGCGAGATAATAGTATTCCTGGTGCGCGATGAACGGCAGATGCTGATCGCTCAGCTCGGGCTTGGGGAGCGGCTGGCCGGCGCCGACGAGCAGCAGTTCGTCGGACTTCAGACCAAGGGCAGGGGCAATGCGGGCACGGCGGGCGGCGTAGTCGATGGGCATGAGTCGCGGGGTTGCCCGCATAAAAGACACAAAACGGAACCGAAAGAAAGCGTGGAGCGGATGCGTGGGACCCGCCGACCGCGGTCGGCGTCGTCCACGACATCCGACCGTCGGAAGTCACCGCGCCGGCCGCGGCATTGTGGCCCTCAGCGCTTCGCTTCCGCGGCTTTCTGCGCCAGTTCGAATCCCTCGAGCGCCGTCCGCGCCATGTCCGAACGCGGCGCGATCTTCACGGCGTTCTCGTAGCGTTCGCGCGCTTCGCGCGTCCGGCCCAGTCGCATCAACACGTGCCCGCACGAAACGTGCGCTTCCACGTCGCCCGGCTTGATTTCAGCGGCCGCTTCGAAGTGTTGCAGGGCGCCCTTGAAGTCGTTGCTGCGGCCCGCGATCGCACCCAGCTCCATCTCGCCCTTGAAGGGATCGATCTGGTGCGCGCGTTCGGCGAACTGTCGCGCCTTGGCGAAATCGCCGCCCTTGGCGGGCGGCGTCGACCAATAATAGCGCGAGAGGCCGGTAAGCGCGACGAGGTTGTTGGGGTCGAGCTCCAGTGCTTTCTCGAAGGCTTTGCGCATGCGGTTGGCCCACGAAGACTGGTCCATCCGCGTGACTTCGGCCATGTGCACCATGATCGCGGCGCCGAGTTGCGCGTGGAAACGCCCCTGCTTCGGGTCCAGCTTGATCGCCTTCTCGGCGAGTTTGATGCCTTCCTCGGTCTGATGCTGTCCGGTGCGCACGCGGCTGAGGGCCCACACGGCGACCGGGTCCGGCTTCTTCGCGAGCGCGAGCGATTCGATCAGGCGCTCGGCCGCGAGGAACTCGCCCTGGTCGAGCAGCGCCTCGGCGCGTTCGGTCGGGGACTGCGCCCACGCGGCAATCGCGGAGCCGAAAAACACACAGGCGAAAAGACGGGAACGAAGCGAAGTCATGAGGGCGTCGCCGCACAAACGCGGAACGCCCACGAGCAAGACCACGCGCGCGACTCGGGTCAACGATGCGCTGCGGGCGCGCGCTTAGTTTGTGGCGGCGGGCGCGTCGAGTTCCGCCAGCGCCTTTTGGGCCCCGTCGAAACGGGGGTTGAGCTTCAGCGCGGACTCGAAGCGCGCACGGGCTTCGTCCTTCCGGCCGAGTTTGACGAGCATGCGACCGCAGTTGAACGGTGCGCTGGCCGCGTCGGGTTTGAGCTGAGCGGCGGCCTCGTAATGCGCGAGCGCGTCGGCGAACTGCTCGCCGCGTTCGGCGATGCGGCCGAGTTCGCTCTCGCCGAGGAACGGATTGACCTCCTTCAAGCGCGCCGCGAATTCCGCGGCCTTTGTCAGGCTGCCGCCCGCGATCTCAGGCGCATTGGCGAAGTAGCGCGCCAGGCCGACGAGGCCATTGAAGTTTTTCGGATCGAGTTCGACGGCACGCTCGAAGGCCTTGCGCATCTTGCCGGCGACCATCGCCTGCTGCATGAAGCCCAGCTCGGGCATACGCGCGCTGAGGGCGACGCCGAGTTGGGCCTGGTAGTCGGCGTTGGTGGGTGCGAGCTGCGCGGCCTTTTCGGCGAGCGCAATGGCGTCCTTGGTGTTCTTCTGGCCGAGGCGCACCTGGCTGAGCAGGTGCAACGCGGCGGGATCGGGTTTCTCGCCGTTGGCAAGCGGCGCCAGCGCGGCGTCGGCGGCGGCGAGGTCGCCGGATTTCAGCGCGGCCGCGGCGGTTTCAAGCGCGGTTTGCGCCGAAGCGACGACCGCGAGGAGCGAAGCCGCGAGCGCGGCGAGGAGGGAGCGATGGATTTTCATGATGAAAGGCGGGGTCGAGACTTTGGCGTATTACGCCAAAGTGCGCGGAGAGCGGTTACTCGTGTTGGAGGGCTTGGACGGGATTGAGGCGCGCGGCGGTAAATGCCGGGTGGGCGCTCGCGGCGAGGGCCACGAGCGGGACGAAAACGAGCAGTCCCGCGAGCACCCACGGGTCGGTCGGCTCGACGCCGTAGAGCAGGCCGCGCAACAACTGCGCGAGCGCCAGCGCGCCGATCAAGCCGGCCACGAGGCCGGCGGCGACGAGCCGGCCGGCGCGGCTGAGCGTCTCGGCGAGCACGCGCACCGGAGTCGCACCGAGCGCCATGCGCACGCCGATCTCGCGCAGCCGCTGGCTGACGGTGAACGCCATGCTGGCGTAGATCCCGAAGGCAGAGAGGCCGAGCGCCACGGCGCCGAAGAGCCCGAAGAGCGCCGTGCGCAGGCGCGGCACGGTGGCGGAGATGGCGATGTTATCTTCGAGCGAGCGGATCGTCATCGATGCGGTGGGATCGGCGCGGCGCAACGCGGCCTGGATCGCGCCGGTCAGCGCGGCGCCGCCTCGCGCCCGGACGACCAGCGTCGTGAAGAACCACGGGCTCTGCTGCTGCGGCACGTAGATCTGCGCGGGCGCGGGGTCGGAGAGGTTTTCCTGTTTCACGTCGGCGACGACACCGACGATCTCGCGGTAGTCGCGCGCGAGCCACGGCAGCGTCTGGATGCGCTGGCCGAGCGGATTGGCGCTGCCGAAGAGACGTTTGGCGAGCGTCTGGTTGATCAGGCAGACCTTCGGGGCTTTCGCGTCGTCGCGATCGTCGAGGCCGCGGCCTTGCACGACCGGAATGCGCAGCGTGCGCAGGAAATCCGCCGAGATGCTGTTGAACACAGCTTCGTCCGCATCGCCATCGGTCTTGGCGCGGCCCTGCACCCAGAACGGGTAGCGCAACGTGATCCCGCAGAGCGGCGCGCTCGAGCTGATGCCGGCCGACTGCACGCCGGGGACGCGACGCACTTCGTCGATAGCGCGGTCGTAGTAGGCGGCGAGGTCGGAGAACGTTTCCCATTTAGTCTGCGGCGGTGCGAGCCGGACGGTGAGCACCTCGCGGGCGTCGAGGCCCGGCGGCGTGCGTTGGAGGTTGAGCAGGCTCTTCATGAGGAGCGCTGCGCCCGAGAGCACGATGAGTGTGAGTGCGACCTGGCCGGCGATGAGTGCGGCTTGCGCGCGGCCGGCGAAGCGGCTCGTGCCGCCCTTGCTGCCGCCGGATTTGAGCGTCTCGTTGACGTTCGTGCGCAACACCTGCCAGGCGGGCAGCGCGCCGAAAACGAGGCCGGTCAACACAGCCGCGCCGAGCGCGAAGGCCAGCGCGCCGCCGTCGACCGCGATCGTGTGCGAGCGCGGCACGAGGCCGCCGGGCAACTGGCGCGCGAGCAGCGGCAAGCCGGCCCACGCGAGCGCGACTCCGGCTGCACCGCCGAGCAGCGCGAGCAGCAAACTTTCCGTGAGCACCGCGCGAGCGAGTCGCCCCGGCGTGGCGCCGAGCGCGAGGCGCACCGCGAGTTCCTGCAGGCGCGACACGCCGCGTGCGAGCATGAGGTTCGCGAGGTTCACGCATGCGACCAGCAATACGAGACCGACGGCGCCGACGAGCAGCAACAGCGAGCGGCGCATGTCGCCGATGCGCAGCGTGAGCAGCGGTTGAATTTGCGTTGTCCAGCCTCTGTCGGTCGCGGCGAACTCCTTGGCCAGCGCTTCGGCGATCGTCGCGACCTCGGCCTGCGCCCCGCCGGCCGAGACCCCGGGCGCGAGGCGGGCGATCGTGCTCCAAAAACGTGAGTCGCGCACCATGTATTCGGGCGCCTCCTGCGGGAACGGCAGCCAGACCTCGACGAATTCCGGCTCGCGGAAGTCGGGCGGCATGATGCCGACGATGGTCGTCGGCATATCGTTCAGTGTGACCGTCTCGCCGACGACGCTCGCGCGCTCGCCGAACAGCCGGCGCCACGCGGCGTGACTCAGCAGCGCGGTGCGCGGCGCAGAGAAGCTGAATTCCTCCCCGCGGAACGGCCGGCCCGTGACGGGCGCGACGCCGAAGGTGGCAAAGAAATCCTCCGTGACGTGAGCCGCGACGAGTTGCAGTGGATCGCCGCCGACGGGCGCGTAGGAGGCGAAGTCCGGTCGGAATGCGGCGAGTTTTTGAAACGACTTGGCGCGGTCGCGGAAATCACGGAAAGCCGCGGCGGAGAGCGCCGGCATCGTGATGGCTTTGGCGGAATTGACCGAGGTGAAGCCGACGAGTCGCTCCGGTTCTGCGTAGGGCAGCGGGTTCAGAACGATCGACCGAAAAATGGAGAAGATCGCGACGTTCGCGCCGATGCCGAGCGCGAGCATGGCGAGAGCGAGCGCCGAGAAGCCGGGCGCGCGACGGAGCGAGCGGAAGGCGGCGGCGAAATCGGCGAGGACGGAGGACATGCCGACACCGTAGCAGAACGTGGCGCGCAACGGATGAGCCGGAGGTCAGGGTCGTAGTCATGTCGCGGCATGACCCGAGTCATGGCGGTCGGAGAATGGCGCGCGCAAGAGCGCTGGCCCACAGATAAAGAATGCGAGTGTGGGCAGCGCGCTTGCGCGCGCTTTCTCGATTCAGATCAGCCCCAGCTCGCGGGCGCGGAGGGCGGCTTGGGTGCGGTCGAGGACGCCGAGTTTGCCGAGGACGTTCGTCATGTGGTTCTTCACCGTGCCTTCGGTGATACCCAGCTCGGAGCCGATTTCCTTGTTGCTGCGGCCGGCGGCGAGCAGGCGCAGGACGCCGAGTTCGCGTGACGAGAGTGGCTCGGCGAGCGGTTGCGAAACCTTTTTGCCTTCGCGCGCGCTGAGGCGCGTGAGTTCGGCCATCATCTTGGCGGCGACGCTGGGCTCGAGGACGGAGGCGCCCTTGGCGGCGGCACGGACCGACTCGCACAATTTTTCCGCAGAGCAGGCCTTCAACAGATAGCCGAGAGCGCCGGCACGCATGGCTTCGAAAATTTCCTCGTCCTCGTCGAAAGTCGTCAGCACCACGACGCGCGCGGTCGGCACGAGCGGACCGAGACGGCGCGTGGCCTCGACGCCGCCCATCACGGGCATGCGGAGGTCCATGAGCACGACGTCGGGCTTGTGGATCTTGGCGAGCGCGAGCGCGCGTTCGCCGTTCTCGGCTTCGGCGACGATTTCGAAGTCGGGTTGCAGCGTGAGGAGCGCGCGGAGCGCTTCACGGAAGAGCGATTGGTCGTCGACGAGGAGGATGCGGAGCTTTTTGGAGGCGGTCACGGAGAGGACTAGTCCACGGGAGACACGGAAAAAGGACGGAGAAGGAACTGCCCACGAAACACACGAAGGACACTAAAAAGGGACCAAGCTATGACGTTTGTCATTCTGAACGGAGCGAAGCGCAGCCGAAGGTGAGCCAGTCATCCAGACATGACCGTAGCGTGCGTGCCTCTGGATTCTTCGCTCTGCTCAGAATGACAGGTGCGAGCATCTGTCGCCTTTCGTGTGTTTCGTGGGTGAATCTTCTGTGCTGACTCACGCTGGCACCTCGACGCGCAGCGTGAAGCCGCCTTCGAGGCGATTGGCGGCGCTGACGGTGCCGCCGAGCAGTTCGATCCGCTCGCGCAGGCCGACGAGGCCGAAGCCACCGCCGCCGGTGGCGCCGGTGCGGTTCAGGCCGACGCCGTTGTCGGAAAGCTCGAGTTGCACACGCTGCCCGTCGCGAAAGTCGAGGCGCACGATTGCGGACGTCGCGCGCGCGTGTTTGCGGATGTTGGTGAGGCCTTCCTGCGCGGCGCGAAACAAGGCATGTTCGACGGCCGCCGAAAGCGGGCGCGGTGCGCCTTCGACCGTATAGGCCGGGACGGGGTCACCGTGCGCGGCGAGCTGGCCGATCGCCTCGGGCAAGGGCGGGCGTTTGGCATCGGCGCGGAGGGAGCCCACGGAGCGGCGCACGTCGTCGAGCGCCTCGGCGGTGAGCTTGGCGGCTTTCTCGACGTTGGCCTTCGCCTGCTCCGGATTGGTGGCGCAGACGGCGGCGGCGACGTCGAGTTGGGTTTTCACGACGGTGAGGTAATGGCCGACGCCGTCGTGGATTTCGCGGGCGAGGCGGTTGCGCTCGCGCGTGGTGGCGAATTCCTCGGCCTGGGCGGCGTAGGCGCGCAGCTGTTCGTTCGCGGCTTCGAGCTCGCGGCGGAGTTTTTCCTCGCGCTCGCGGGCGGCGAGGGCCTTGCGCGTAATGATGGTGAAGACGGCGGTGAAGGCGAACGCCGCCGTGTAGCTCATGACCGCCTCGGGCACGGCGCGCGGACCGTAGTAGTAGCCGAACACCGACACGCTCGCGGCGAAGAGCGCGAGGCCCGCGAAGGTCGCCGCCTTCCAGTTGAAATCGAAGATGGCCTGGCTGACCAATGGCAGCACGATGATCCCGAAGAAGCCGCGGACGGGGCTGACGAAGAGCATCGCGACGACCACGATGCACATCGCGAGGTAGTTGATGATTTTCCCGTGCCGGCCGATGCGGCAGGAAAGTCCGTCACCGAGCACGCCCAATACTGCGTAGATGCCGCCGAGCACGAACGTCAGCGCGACCTGTCCCATCGTCGCGTCGATGCGGCGCACCATCGTGAAGGTGAGGAAACAGGTGAGGATCACACTGCCGAAGGCGAACGCGCCGTAGTATTCGGTGCGGTGTTCACGGGTGGCTTTGGGCAGCGCGAGGCTCATGCAGTAGCGAGAGTAGCAGAGAGCACGTTGGCGGGGAATATGACCAAAGTCACGCTGCGGTCATGCGGTCCGAAGAGACGGCCGACGCAGTGGAGGTGGGGCCATCAGCCCCGCCTCCAGGAAATGGCAGACGCCGCTCAGGCCAGCGCGTCGCGCAGGACCACGATCGGGTGCAGCGCCTTGCGGCCGGTGCCGTCCTTGATCTGGTGGCGGCAGCTGGTGCCGGGCGCGGCGATGAGGACGTCGTCGGGCGTTTTGCGCACGGTGGGGAAGAGCACTAGTTCGCCGATCTGCTGCGAAACTTCGTAGTGCTCTTCCTCATAACCGAACGAACCCGCCATGCCGCAGCAGCCGCTGGGGATGAGCTGCACTTTGTAGTTCGCGGGCAGCTCGAGCATCTTCACCGAGGGCACGAGCGACGAGAGCGCCTTCTGGTGGCAATGGCCGTGGAGCTTGATCGTCTGGGCGCGCGTGGTGAACGCGGATTTCTGGATGCGGCCGGCGTCGGCCTCACGCGCGATGAACTCGTCGATGAGCAGCGCGTTCTTCGCGAGCGCCTTGGCGGCGGATTTCAGCTCGGTGGGAACGAGATCGGGATACTCATCGCGGAAGCCGAGGATCGCCGACGGCTCGATGCCGATGAGCGGCGTCTGCGCGGTGACGACGTCCTTGAGCAGCTCGACGTTGCGAATGGCGAACGTGCGCGCTTCGCGGACGAGGCCTTTCGAGAAGTGGGCGCGACCGGAGTCGACGTGCGGCGGGATGACGACCTCGTAGCCGAGGCGGTTGAGCAACTCGACCGCGGCGGCGCCGACATCGGCGTCGTTGTAGTTCGTGAACTCGTCGCAGAAGAGATAGGCGCGGCCGTTCGGATAAGTGGGCGCGACCTTGTTGGCGTTTTTGCGGTGCCACTTCGCCAGCGTGACCGGCGAGAGCTCGGGCATGCTGCGCTTCGGGTGGAAGCGGGCGAATTTTTTGATCGCGAGCGCGAGCGGGGCCTGGCGCAGAACCCAGTTGTAGGCGGAGGGCCAGAGCGAGGCCAGGCGCATGCTCTTCGAGAAATTCGCGACGAGGCGCGAGCGGAGCTTCACGCCGTGCGCGTCCTGATAGTGCTGCGCCCACTCGGCCTTGAGGCGCGCCATGTCGACGTTGGACGGACACTCGGCCTTGCAGCCTTTGCACGAGAGGCAGAGGTCCATCACCTCGGCGATCTCGGGGCTGTCCCACGGATTCGTGAGATCCTCGGGATGCGAGAGCGCGTGACGGAGCGTGTTGGCGCGGCCGCGGGTGGAGTCCTTCTCGTTGCGCGTCGCCATGTAGCTCGGGCACATCGTGCCGCCCATGAAGTGCGATTTGCGGCACTCGCCGACGCCCGTGCATTTCTCGGCGGCGCCGACGACGCCCTGCGAAGCGGCGAAGTCGAAGAAGGTCTCGTATTTCGGCTCCGCGTGGCCGGGCGAGTGGCGCAGCGAGCTGTCCATCGGCGGCGTGTCGATGATCTTGCCCGGATTGAAGATGCCCTGCGGGTCGAACGTCTCCTTGATGCGGCGCATCATCGCGTAGCATTCGTCGCCGACCATGAACTGAATGAACTCGCCGCGCAGGCGACCGTCGCCGTGCTCGCCGGAGAGCGAGCCGCGGTATTTCTTCACGAGGATC
The DNA here is from genome assembly GCA_041906465.1 of Candidatus Didemnitutus sp. Taxonomy (GTDB): domain Bacteria; phylum Verrucomicrobiota; class Verrucomicrobiia; order Opitutales; family Opitutaceae; genus Didemnitutus. The sequence goes on from JAYRJE010000003.1 coordinate 192,580, forward strand.
GCGACGTCGGTCGCGATGCCGCGGAACATCTTCAGGCCTTCCGGCGTTTTGAGGTCGAAGAGCGGGCGCGTGTGCAGTTCGCCGGCGCCGGCGTGCGCGTAGTAGACGGTGCTGACGCCGTATTTCGATTTCAGCATGGCGTCGAATTCCGCGATGTAGGCGGGCAAGTCCTCGACGGCGACCGCGGTGTCCTCGACGACCTCGCGCGGCTTCGCGTCGCCCTCGACGTTGTTCATGATGCCCTGGCCGGCGCGGCGCAGGTCCCAGACGCGGTTGACGTCGGCGCCCCAGACGCGCGGGAACGCGTAGCCGAAGCCCGCGGCGCGGCACTCGGCCTCGATCGCGGCGAACTCGGCCTCGACGAAGGCGCGGTCGGCGTGGCGGAACTCGATCACGAGCACGGCGCCGGGATCGCCGTGGACGAAGAAGCGGTTTTTCGACTGCTCGAGATTGGCCTTCGTGCACTCGAGGATGTGGCGGTCGATGAGTTCGCAGCCGAACGGCTTGTGGCGCATCGCGATCAAGGTCGCGCGCAGCGACTCGTCGATCGTCTTGAAATGTGCGCAGAGCAGCGCGCCCGCCGGCGGGACGGGTTCGAGGTTGAGCTCGAATTCGGTGCCGAAGAACAGCGTGCCCTCGGAGCCGGCGATGAGCTGGCAGAGATTGAAGGGCTTGTCGGACGCCGCGTCGAAGACGTTGCAATCCATCAGCCGGTCGAGCGCATAGCCGGTGTTGCGGCGCGTGACCGTGGGCTTCGGGTAGTTGTCGCGGATGAGCTGGCGGTTCTTGGCGTCCCCGAGGATGTCGCGGACGGTGCGGTAAATTTGTGCCTCGAGCGACGCGGCCGGGCCGGCGCACTTGGCGTCGAACTCGGCGCGCGTGAGCGGGCCGAAGGTGACGAGCGAGCCGTCGGCGAGAAAGCCGCGCGCGGAGATCAGGTGCTCGCGCGTGGTGCCGTAGACGATGGAGTTGGCGCCGCAGGAGTTGTTGCCGACCATGCCGCCGATCATCGCGCGGTTGGCGGTGGCGGTCTCGGGCGGGAAGAGGAGTTTGTGCGGCGCGAGGGCGACGTTGAGGTTGTTGCGCACGATGCCCGGCTGCACGCGCGCGCGGCGGCGGTCGACGTCGGTGGAGAGCAGAGCGTTCATGTGGCGGCCGGCGTCGACGACGATGCCGTTGCCCACGACCTGGCCGGCGAGCGAGGTGCCGGCGGCGCGTGGGATCAGCGCCACGCCGTGTTCGTGGGCGAAGCGGACGAGCTCGCCGACGTCGTGCTCGTCGCGCGGGAAGGCGACGGCGAGCGGCATCTCCTGGTATTCTGAGGCGTCGGTCGCGTAGAGGGCGCGCATCAGGTGGTCGTGATGCAATTCGCCGTGCAGGCGCGACGCGAGGGCGGTGAGATCGATTGACGGTGCGGAGACTCCAGCGCTCATGAAGGTCGTGAGTCGTAGACGAGCGCGCGCGTGTTGGCGAGAACGCGCCGGGACAAATCTGTCTTAACACGTGCTTACGCGCCTTAATGACCGAAAGGCGAAGGCGAAACGGCTTGGATATGACGCAGGCGGGACGTTAACTCGCTGCAACACGAACCCCTGAACTCCGTCCGGCGCGCCCCGCGCGTTGCGACCGAGTTTTTCCTCATCACACGCAATGAAGATCGGAATTGTCGGTGCCGGCAAAGTCGGCGCCACCATCGCCACGCTCCTGGAGTCCTGCAAATTCTGCAAAGGCGTCGTCCTCGCGGACGCCCGCGAGAACATCGACCTGAGCGGTCTGAAAAAAGCGAAGTTCAAGCACGTCGACGTCAAGGCCGACGGCCAGCTCGCGACCTTCGTGAAGGGCGTCGATGCCGTCGTGAGCGCGGCGCCGTATTACCTCAACAAGACGATCGCCTCGACGTGCGCGCAGGCGGGCGTGAGTTATTTCGACCTGACTGAGGATGTCGAGACGACGAACTTCATCCGCGAACTCGCCGCGAAGTCGAAGGCCACCTTCATGCCGCAATGCGGCCTCGCGCCCGGCGCGATCAACATTGTGGGCGGCTCGCTCGCCTCGTCGCTCGACCACGTGCGCCTGTGCGAGATGCGCGTCGGCGCGCTGCCCGGCGACGCGAGCAACCAGATGAAGTATTACCTCAGCTGGAGCACCGCGGGCCTGATCAACGAATATTGCCAGGTCGGCGAGGCGCTCTTCGGCGGCAAGCACGTGACCACGATGCCGCTCGACGGCGTGGAGCGCATCACGATCGACGGCACGGAATACGAGGCGTTCAACACCTCCGGCGGCGTCGCCACCATGTGCGAGACCTTCGCCGGCAAGGTGCAGGAACTGAACTACAAGACGATGCGCTACCCGGGCCACCGCGACCTGATGAAGTTCCTCCTGCACGACCTGAACCTCGCGCCGCGGCAGGAGCTCGTGACGCAGATCTTCGACCAGGAAGTGCCGCTCACCGAGAACGACGTCGTGGTGTTCTACGTCAACGTCGTCGGCCGCGACGCGCACGGCGGCCTGAAGCAGCGCAGCTTCATCAAGAAGCTTTACGGCGGCGTGATCGAAGGCCGGAAGCTCAACGCCATCCAGCTCACCACCGCCGCCGGCATCGTCGGCGTGCTCGAGCTGTTCGCAAAGAAGAAACTCGGCCCCGGCTTCGTGAAACAGGAGTCGGTTTCGCTAAAAGAATTCCTCGGCACCCAGTGGGGCGGCCGGGTTTACGGAAAGTAAGACAAACCTATCAAACACAGAGGACGCAGAGGCCACGGAGGTCTCAGATTTGCGCTTCTTCACTTCTCTGTGTTCTCTGCGACCTCTGTGTTAAATTAATCTAGCTCCGCACCTCTCATGGCCACCGCCGCTGCACCTTCCGTTTCCGCCACCGTCAAAGCCATCTTTCCGAAGCTCGGGCTCTCCGCCAAAGCCGCCAATCCCGGCGCGTTCTGGGGCGAGTGGGGCGGGGCGGGCGAGATTCTCGAGAAGCGCTCGCCGATCGACGGCTCGCTCATCGGTCGCGTGAAGCAGGCGACGCCCGGTGACTACGATCGCACCGTTGCCGCCGCGCAGAAGGCCTTCCTCGCCTGGCGCGATCTGCCGGCGCCGAAGCGCGGCGAGATCGTCCGCCAATACGGCAACGCCCTGCGCGAGCTGAAGCCCGAGCTCGGCCGCCTCGTCTCACTCGAAGCCGGCAAGATTCTCGCCGAAGGCGAAGGCGAGGTTCAGGAGATGATCGACATCTGCGACTATGCCGTCGGCCTCTCGCGCCAGCTTTTCGGCCTCACGATCGCCTCGGAGCGCCCCGGCCACCACATGCGCGAGACGTGGCACCCGCTGGGCGTGGTCGGCATCATCTCGGCCTTCAACTTCCCCGTCGCCGTCTGGTGCTGGAACAGCGCGCTCGCCGCCGCGTGCGGCGATGCAACGATCTGGAAACCGTCCGAGAAAACACCGCTCACCGCCATCGCGTGCATCAAGATCGCAGAAAAAGTCTGTCGCGCGAACGGCATCGATCCCGCGATCTTCTCCCTCGTGATCGGCGACGGACCGACGATCGGCGAACTCATGACCAACGATCGCCGCGTGCCGCTCGTGTCCGCCACCGGCTCCACGCGCATGGGCAAGCGCGTCGGCGAAGTCGTGGCGAAGCGTTTCGGCCGCACGATTCTCGAACTCGGCGGCAACAACGCGATCATCGTCGCGCCGTCGGCCGACCAGAAGCTCGCGAAGCGCGCCATCCTTTTCGGCGCCGTCGGCACGGCCGGCCAGCGTTGCACGACCACGCGCCGCATCATCGTGCACGAGTCGATCAAGGAGGAGTTCGTCGCCTCGCTCGTGTCCGCCTACGAGTCGTTGCCAATCGGCAGCCCGCTGAAGCCCGGCACGCTCGTCGGCCCGCTGATCGACGCGCTCGCGGTGCAGGGCATGATGACCTCGGTCGCCGAGGCAAAAAAGGCCGGCGGCAAGGTGCTGTGCGGCGGCGCGCGCCTGACCGGCAAGGAGTTTCCCGGCGGCAACTACGTCACGCCCTGCATCATCGAGGCGAAGAACGACTGGCCAGTGGTGCAGCATGAGACGTTCGCGCCGATACTCTACGTGATGAGCTACCGCACGCTCGCCGAGGCGATCGAGCTGCAAAACGGCGTGCCGCAGGGCCTGAGCTCGGCGATCTTCACGACCGATCTGCGCGAGGCGGAGGAGTTTCTCTCCGCCCGCGGGAGCGATTGCGGCATCGCCAACGTCAACATCGGCACGAGCGGTGCGGAGATCGGCGGCGCGTTCGGCGGCGAGAAGGAAACGGGCGGCGGCCGCGAGAGCGGCAGCGACAGCTGGAAAGCCTACATGCGCCGACAAACGGTGACTGTGAACTACTCGAACGCGTTGCCGTTGGCGCAGGGGATCAAGTTTGGAGACTAAGACCGTGCAACAGGTGGGCGTCGGTGTTCCGACCGACGCCTGTCGCCGCTGGGACAGCGGCGACCACCGCGGGGTTGGGGTATCGTCAGCCGGATAGATTGCGTCCACCTACCGGAGCCCGTCTGAGGCGCGCCAGAGCAGGCCGGCCCTGTCGCCCGCCTCGCTGCGCGTCGGGTCGAGAAACACGACCGCCACCGCTTCCGCGTGTGAGCGCGGCGACGGTGGCGGCAGAGTTGTGAACTTAACGAGGCGTTCCGCTCAGGCGGGCTGCACCTCGGCGACTTTGCGATACCGCTCCGGTGGAATTTTGAAACGATGCCCGGAGTCCAGGTCGGTGAAGATGTGCCACTGGCCGTGATCGGCATTGTGGACGAACACCTCGAGCACTTTTCCCTTTTCGTAGGAGTATTCTTCCATTGCGAACTCGTGATCGGCGTGCTCGATGGCCTCTCCGAGTTCTCCACTGTGTGGTTCAGTGATCTCGATTTTCCATGTCATGGGGTGCAAGCGGGGTTGAAGCTCTTGCGTCAATGACGGGGCGCTTGGTCCGCCGGGGTCGCGTTCTTTCGCACGGTCCCGGTAAGCGTCTCGGGCGCGAGCCAGAGAGTGCGTAACTTTACGGCAGGGTCAAGAACCGCCCCTGCGCAAACCTTGGCTGAAGCGGCCCGGAAGTTGCCTGCGCGCCGTGCTTCAGAGCGGACTGGCACGGTTGCTGTCGCTTCCGGCGTCGTGCTGGGCCGCGTCAGAAACGACTGAAATCGTCGACCGCCGCCGCCGCCGCGTATTTCGCGGCGTCGATGGTGCCGCCTTCATCGGAATCGTAGTCGACGACGAATTGCCAACGGCCATCGACTTTGCGCGAGAAGGTGTGGAACTGCCCGTAAAACGTCTGCGTCTTGCCATCGGGCGCGGTGAGCATGAACCGGTAGATCCCGCGCTCGGACGCCTGAGCGCCCTTCACGATGCGTTCGAAGAAGCGGAACTGCAGGTCGATCTTCAGTCCGCGCTCCTTCCAAATTTCGAACGAGCGGCGGACCCCGGCGGCGTATTCGTCGAGCGTCCGCACAACCTTGCGCGACCCTTCCCCGCGAATGAACTCGGGGCGGTGCAGCGCGAGGTATTTCTCCGCTTCGCCGTCGCGATACGCCTCGTGAAATGGAATCCAGATGTGCGCGTTGAGTTCGGCGAGCAGCGCCGGGTCTTGTTTGGCGGGCCCGGGGGGCGTTTGCGCGACGACCGAGAGGGCGAGCGTGAGGCTGGCGAGAAGGGGGAGAAGGAAACGCATGGCGTCAGTGAATGGCTCTCGGCTGGTGGGTGAAGGCGCGCGCGTTCATCGACCGGGAAATTCCGACAAAAACGACGGGAGACGCGATCTGGATTTCCCCCCCCACTGAAAGCGCAATGAACGGGAGGCGCGGTCGAGGCATGTCCGTGCCAGTGACCTGCGCGCCGCCGCTCCGCAAGCGGTCACGCGCCCGCGGGCGGGGTCGGGTGCAGGATGGGCGTGTGGTCCTTGCGGAAGGAGCGGATGGCCAGAGCGAGCGCGCACAGCACCAGGAACGCGGCCTCGAAGAACGCGATGCCGGGCACCTTGACCGCGCGCTCAGGCGCGATCGCCCAGCCGAAGCTCCACGTCGACATCAACGCCGCCGGAATCGCCGCGAGGCTCTGCAGACCCATCAACACGCCCTGCACCGCGCCCTGTTCGTTGGCCGGCACGTGTTTGGTGATGTAGGACTGGAGCGCCGGGCCGGAGATGCCGGCGAGCGAACCGAGGACGATGATGGCGAAGATCATCCAGCCCTGATTCGCGAAACCGTAGCCAATGTGCGTGACGCAGGAGATGCTCATGCCGAGCACGACCGCGCGCGTGTCGCCCAGTTTCGGCACGATTCGCCGGACGAGAACGGCCTGCACGAAGCCCATCAACACGCCCGAGAACATCAGCGAGAAGCCGACCATCTTCATCGACCACTCGAAGCGGTGCAGCGCGTAGAGCGTCCAAGTGCTGAAGACAGTCATGCCCGCCAGCATCAGCAGAAAATAGCTTTCGGCGAGCGACAGCACCGCCGGCAGGCGCCGCAGCGCGAGCAGGGCGCCGAGCGGATTGGCCCGCTCCCAAGAAAAGGCGCGGCGGTTTTCCGGGCGCAACGACTCCGGCAGCACGAAGCAGCCGAATACCCAGTTCACCGCGGAACACCCCGCCGCGATCCAGAACGGCAAGCGCAGACTGATGTCGCCCAGCCACCCGCCGAGCGCCGGTCCAATGACGAAGCCGATGGCGAATGCGCTGCCGAGCAGGCCGAAGGCGCCCGCGCGTTTCTCCGGCGGAGTGATGTCGACCACGTAGGCATTCGCCGTGGCCATGATGCCGGCGGTCAGCCCGGCGATCACCCGCGCGACCACAAGCCACGAGAGCGTCGGTGCACAGGCCATGATCACGTAGTCGATGGCCGAACCGGCCGTGGCGATCAGGATGATGCGTCGACGTCCGAAGCGGTCGGACAGCGAGCCGAGGATCGGTGAAGCCACGAACTGCATGAGCGCATACACCGCGACAATGATGCCGTAGGCGTGTGCGCCGGAGGTTTCGTTGCCGCCCTGCATTTCCACGATGAGTTTCGGCAGCACGGGAATGAGCAACCCCATGCCCATGATCGCGAGGACCATGGTGATGAAAATGAAGCTGAGTGCAGGTGTGCGACCGGGCGTGGAGGTCATGAAGCGGCGGAGGTTACCGGTGCCGCGTGGCACGGCAAGCGGGCACTCAGACGTGTGGCGGGGCTCTGCGGTGCGAGGGCGCCGTTAGGATTCAGTGTGCCTCGCCGCGGTAGACCTTTTCGCCGGCCGTGATGCGGAGCGGCAGACGGTTCTCTTGGGGCGGCAGCGGACAGGTGGCGAACGGCGTGAACGCGCACGGCGGATTTTGCGCGCGGTTGAAATCGAGGATGATCTTTCCGTCTTTCGGCGGCGCGGCGTAGAGGAAGCGCGACGCCTCGTAGGTTTCCACGCCGCTCGTCTCGTCGGCGATGATGAAGAACAGCGGGTCATTCGGTCCACCGTCGAGGATCGGCAACAATTCGAACGTGCGGCCCTCGCGCGTGAACACGGCCTTGCCGGGCGCGGGTGTCGGCGAGGTTTGGCCGAGCACGTTCGTGATCGGGATCATTCGCGGCTGCTCGAACGCTACCCACTGCGCCTCGATGCGCCAGCTTGGATCGATCTCGAAATAGTCGAGGCCGACGAAGCCGGTGCGACGCGCGCTCTCGGTGTCGCGCACGCGCAGGCCGATCTTTTCGCCGCGCTTGATCAGGAAGAAGCTCACGTTGCGCGCGGCGACGAGGCTCGGCTTGCCGGCACCGTAGGCGAGCGCGATCGGGTGCTCGCCCGCCGCGGCGCTATCGACGTTGGCGAGGGAGCCGGGCGCGGCGAGGAACGCGGCCTTGCCGTCCGCGGCGAGGCGCACATTCCCGAGATAAGCCGGCCCCGCCGGCAAGCGGATGCGATTGTCCTCGGCTGAGCCCACGGGGTTGTCGCCGACGTCCAGCCAGTGCAGGCCGATGATCGAGAGCCAGCCGTCCGGAGCCGTCAGCCGGCCGACGCGCTCGCTCCGCCATTGCGCGATCTCGGCGGCGTGGTCTTGGGCGCGCGCCACCGCGGCGCCGCCGAAGACGAGAAGGGCTGAGGCAAAACGGACGAGGGACGACACGCGCATGGAGCGGATGATTGCCAAGGCCCCCAGGTCCTCAACCGGGAAATCGCGCGCGCCGTCCGCGGGGATATTCCCGAAAAATCACAGCGCCGACGCGGCCCAGCCTGGCAGTTCCACGCGGCGGCCCACGACGAAGTCATTCAAAAGGTTCTGCAACCACGGCCGCGCGCACCGGCATTGGTGCACCGTGATGAACTTCGCGCCGCCGTGCTCGCTGATTTCATAGCGTTCGACGCGCACGGTGATCGGCGACTGCTCGCCGTGCAGAAGGCATGTGCCCTCCATGGTGCGACCGCGTGAATCGATGCGCAGCTCCTGCAACTCGCCGTAGCGCGCGATACGGTTGTTGATGTAGGCTTGGGCGGCGCGGCTCGCCATCGCGTCTTTGGCGGCGGAAAACATACTACTCGATACCGCGGCGCGCGGCCGATGTTCCCTCGTGGTGGCGGGCCGAACTTCCGGGCGCCGCGGGTGTCCGGACGGTAACCGCATGAAACTCTCCGCGCGCCATCTGAAACGCTATCGGGAACTGACGGCCCTGCTCTGGCGTTACGGTCGCTCCGACCTGGTCAAGCAAATGGGGCACCTGCCCGATGGCGGCGCCGACGAGCCGCACTACGAGGAGCCGCCGCCGGACGGCGTGACGCCCGACCGTCTCGTGGATGACCTGGAAAAAATGGGCCCGACCTACGTCAAGCTCGGCCAGGTGCTCGCGGGCCGGCGCGATTTGTTGCCCCAGGAATACCTCGATGCGCTCGCGCGCCTGCAAGACAAGGTGAAGCCATTCCCGTTCGCCGACGTCGAGCGTATCGTGATGACCGAGCTCGGCGTGCGGCTCTCGAAGGCGTTCGCGCATTTCGATCCCGAGCCGATGGCCGCGGCTTCGCTCGGGCAAGTGCATCGGGCGGCGCTGCGCGACGGACGCGCTGTCGTCGTGAAGGTGCAGCGACCGGACATCCGGCCGCAGATTGCGGAGGACTTCGAGGTGTTGGAGCAGATCGCCTCGTTCCTCGACAAGCATACGGAACCGGGGAAACGCTACCGCTTCGGCACGCTGCTCGAGGAGTTTCGCACGACGCTGCACCAAGAGCTCAATTACGAGCGCGAAGCGCAGAATCTGCTCCAGCTCCGGGAGAATCTGCGTGATTTCCCGCGCCTGCTCGTCCCGGAACCGATTGTGGATTATTGCACGCGCACGGTGCTGACGATGGAGGAAGTCAGGGGCGTGAAAGTCACCGCGCTGAGCCCGCTCGTCCGCACCGAGCTCGACGCGGGCCCGCTGCTGGACGAGTTGTTCAAAGCCTACCTGAAGCAGGTGCTGGTCGACGGCCTGTTCCACGCCGATCCGCATCCCGGCAACATCTTCCTCACCGACGACCAACGCATCGCGCTGCTCGATCTGGGCATGGTCGGCCACACGACGCCGGACATGCAGCAAGCGTTGTTCAAGCTGGTGCTCGCCGTGAGCGACGGGCTGGGTGAGGAGGTCGCGCGCGTCATCGTCGATGTCAGCCGGAAAACCGAGGCGTATCAGCCCGACGAGTTCCGCCGGATCATCAGCGGCCTCGTGGCCCGGCGCCGCGATCGGGGGCTCGAGCAGGTCAACGTCGGCCAGTCGCTGCTCGATGTGGCGCGCGCCGCCGCAGAGAACGGCCTGTTCGTGCCGAGCGAGCTCACGCTCCTGGGCAAGACACTGCTTCAACTGGACGAGGTCGGACGCATTCTCGATCCGAACTTCCGGCCGAACGAGGCGGTGCGCCGTCACACCGCCGAGCTCATGTCGCAGCGGATGCGGAAGGACGTGTCGCAGGGCAATTTTTTCAGCTCGCTGCTCGACCTGAAGCAGCTCGCGACCACGTTGCCGTCGCGTCTCAACCGCCTGTTTGATGCGGTGACGAATGCCGAGCTCGAGGTGAAGGTGAAGGCGATCGACGCGAAGATGTTTCTCGATGGCATGCAGAAGATCGCCAACCGCATCACCTCGGGCGTCGTGCTCGCTGCGCTCATCATCGGGGCGTCGCTGCTCATGCGCGTCGACACCGCGTTCCGGCTCTTCGGTTATCCGGGGCTCGCGATGCTGTGCTTCCTCGCCGCGGCCGGTGGCGGATTCTGGCTCGTGATCAACATCTTCGTGCAGGACGCGAAGAGTAACCGCAAATACGACAAACCGCGGTGACCCCGCCGCGTGCACCCGCGCGCCCCCGTCCTCCCGCGCCGTCGGTGGACCGTTTGTAACGTATTACGTTACAAGTCCGCTTGAGTCGTCTCCCTAAGTGCCCGCTTCGGTTTGTAACATAATACGTTACAATCCGCGGAATGCCCTGGCGCGGAGGAGGAGCGCGCGGGGCGGACCGCTTCACTGGCGCTTCAACTCCGCCGGTTCGTCGAGGAGCGAGAAGTCGCGGCCGCCGTCGCTGCGGTTGGTGATGCAGGTGAACTCCGCGCCGAGGAAAACGATTTGCGCGGCGTAGTAGCACCAAATGAGCAGCGCGATCGCCGAACTCGCCGCGCCATACGCCGACGTGACGGTGCCGCGCGCGAGGTAGAGGCCGAGCGCCCATTTGCCGACGGAAAACAGCAGTGACGTCACCGCAGCGCCGAGCCAGACGTGGCGCCATTTCATTTTCGCATCCGGCAGGAGCTTGAAAATGAGCGCGAACAACGCCGTCGTGAGCAGGAACGCGAGAGTGAGGTTCACCGCTTGCAGCACCCACGGCGGCGCCGGCAGCCGGCCGACCCACTGCGCGCCGAACCAGCTCAGCATGGCACTGAGCACAAGGGAAACGAGCAGCAGGAACCCCGTCATCAGCACCGTCGCGAGGGAAAACAGTCGCCGGCGCACGATGCGCCAGACGCCCTTGTCCGTGCGCGGCGCGGCCCGCCAGATCGCGTTCAACGCTTCCTGTAGATGGGAGAAAACACCGAGCGCGCCGAAGAGCAGCGTGACGATCCCTGCGGTGGTCGCGACCACGCCGTTGCGGGACTCCGTCGGCGGTTTCACGGACGTGACGACCGCCGCGGCATTGGCGCCCATCAGGCGGTTCATCTCGCCGAGCACGGTGTCGCGCGCCGATTCATCTTGGAAGATGATGCCGGCCACCGCGAGCGTCAGCACGATCAGCGGCGCCACGGCCACCGTGATGTAGAATGCGAGCGCGGCCCCGAGGCGGGAGACGTTGTCGGCGAAAAACGCGTGGCCGGTCCGCACGAGGATGCGCCCCGTGCGACGGAGCAGACTGGGAGAAGGCGAGCGAGCCATGACGCCGCTTTCGACTGGATCTCGGCCCGTGGGTTTCCGGGGTGAAACCCGCTGTTGCCCGAGCGTTCGAGCCCCATCCGCCGTTCCGTGACGGACCCGCTGCCGCCGACGCGACGTTCCGGCTCGCGTGCGCGCATGACTCCACGACTCATCGCCGTTCTCAACCGCACCTCCCTGCGCGTTTACCTCGAAGATCAGCCGCCGGGCGCGTTCGGCCCGCAAGCCCGCCCGACACTGCCGATCGCCGCCGCGGGGGGAGGCTTGTTGCTTAACAAGAACATTGCGCGGCGCGCGTCCGATGAACGCGTCGTGCAATGTTGCGTATTAGGAACATTGTCGCGGCTCCAGGAGTCCGCCTAACGAGCGAGGCGTGGCGCACAGGAGGCGGCGAGAAAATCAGCTGTCTTCCAATTTAACGTTCTGCTGGCGCAAGAACGGGACCAGTTCGTCGACGCCGAAGTCGGCCAGTATCTTGCCGCGCCAGTCGAGCGTGGGGGCTTTGGTCTGCCCTGACTTCTGTTGCATCTCGGAGCGCGCGGCACTGTCGCGCGTGACATCCTTCTGCTGGTAGCTGACGCCGTGATCGTCGAGGAACTGGATCGCTTCGCGGCACCACGGACAGCCGGGTTTGACGTAGAGGATAGGAAGTGTTTCCGCCATAAAACCACGGACAGGGCACGAGGTCGGAAGTTCGTCCGATGCGCACGGGCGCGAGCGGCGGCTTTTACCTGAAGCGGTGGTGAGAACTCCGCCGGCAGGGAGTGGGGAGATTTGCGGCGCGGGCTTTCGGGGGAAACGGGCGAGCCACGCTTTGCAGTTCGCGCGCCGTATCGCACGGTGCAGTCCGCGCCCGCGGTCTTTCGCTTTCTGTCTGCAGTGCGCCGAACCTCACCTTATTTTCCCATGGATTCATCCCACGATCAGATTGTCACCTGGCTGCGCGACGCGCACGCGATGGAGCGCAACATGGAGAGCGCGCTCGGATCGCTTGGCGCCACGGCGTCGACCGCCAAGGATCTTGCGGCCGGACTCATGGGCGCGCTGCAGGCCATGAGCACGAGCGTGCTGCCCGACGAGCCGGTGAAAAACGCGCTCGCGGAATACGCGATGGAGCACCTCGAGATCGCGACCTACAGCGCGTTGATCGCCGCGGCCGAGGCGGCCGGGCTCATGGACGTGTCGCACGTGTGCAGCGCTATTCTCCGCGAGGAGACGGCGATGGCGTTGTGGCTCGAGGATCAGATCCCGCAGATCACGCGGATGTATCTCGAGCAAACGGCGAGCGCGGCGGGCTGATTATTTCAGCAGTTCGCGCAGATCGGCGAGGTTCAGGCGGGCGGCGGCCGCGTCGCTCGCCTCGAAGACGTCCGCGAGCAGCGCGCGCTTGGCGTCCTGCAGCGCCATCACCTTTTCCTCCACGGTGCCGGAGCAAATCAGCCGGTAGCTCGTGACCACCTTGGTCTGACCGATGCGGTGCGTGCGGTCGGTGGCCTGCGCCTCCGCGGCCGGGTTCCACCAAGGATCGTAGTGCACGACGACGTCGGCCGCCGTGAGGTTGAGGCCGGTGCCGCCGGCTTTCAGGGAAATGAGAAAAACGGGAACGTCGTCGCTCGTCTGGAAGCGATCGACTTCTGCTTGCCGCGCCTTCGTGCTCATCGAGCCGTCGAGGTAGCAATGCGCGACACCCTGCGCCTCGAGTTCCGCGCGCAGGAGCGCGAGGAGCGACGTGAACTGCGAGAACACGAGCATGCGATGGCCTTCGTCGATTGATTCGGCGAGCAGTTCGCGAAAAGCGTCGAGTTTGGCGGAAGCGGGGTAGGGCGAACCGTCCTCGGTGAGCCGTGGCTTCGGCGCGGTCGCGGACGACGGCTCGTCGGGGACGACTCGCCCTACCTTTTCGACGAGGCGCGGATCGCAGCAGATTTGGCGCAAGCGCAGGAGCTGCGTGAGCGTGGCGAGACGCAGGCGGTTTTCCGACGCGCCCTGCGCGGCGAGGTCGATGAGCTCGCGTTCGCTGTCCTCCTGGAGTCGGCGGTAAAGCTGCGTCTGGACGGAGCTCGGCTCGCACCAGACCACCTGCTCGATCTTCGGCGGCAACTCGGGGGCGACGGCGGTTTTCGTGCGACGCAGGATGTAGGGCGCGGTTTGCGCGCGGAGGCGCTCGTCGTGGAACGTGCGCTCGTCGCGCTTCAGGCCTGCCGGGAGCTTCGGCACAAAGCCGGGCATGAGGAATTCGAAGAGCGAGCGCAGGTCGTCGAGGGAGTTCTCGAGCGGCGTGCCCGTCAGCAGAAAGCGGCCGCGTCCGCGCAGGGCGCGCAGTGATTGCGCGGCTTGCGTGCGGCGGTTCTTCAGATGCTGCGCCTCGTCGGCGAGGACGAGGTCGAACTCGATGCTCTCAAACAGCGCGACGTCGCGCGCGAGCGTGCCGTAGGAGGTGAGCACGAGTTCGACTGCGGCGAAATCGTGCGCGGCGAGCCGTTGGTTGCCATGATGAACAAAGGTGCGCAGGCGCGGCGTGAAGCGCGCGGCTTCGCGCCGCCAGTTTTCCATCAGCGACGCGGGGACCACGACGAGGTGCGGCAACGGATCGGACGCAGCGCTGGTGGCGGCGGCGAGCAATGCGAGTGCTTGCGGCGTTTTGCCGAGGCCCATTTCGTCGGCGAGGATGCCGCCGAGTTGCTGACGATAGAGATGCCAGAGCCATGCCACGCCGAGCTGCTGGTAGGGACGCAACGTGGCAGCGAACCATGCCGGAATCGGAGCCGGCGCGAGGGTTGACAGATTGTGCAGCGCAGCGCTGCGGGCGCGCCAGGTCTCGGGCGCCTGAAAGCCGGGCGCGATTTGCTCGAGGAGATCGGAGACTTCCGCGACGCGCGCCTTCGCGATGCGGCGCTTGCCGAGCGGCGAGGCGGACGGCTCCTGCGCCAGCGCGCGGTGCGCTTTTTCCAGCTGCTCGAGGCGGGCGCGGTCGACGAGGTAGATCGTGCCGTCGTTCTCGATGTAGCCGCGACCGGTCGAGACGGCGGCGCGGATTTGCGCTTCGGGCGCGTTGCCGGCGCGCAGGCCGAGCGCGACTTCGTAGGCGTCGCCGGCTTCGGTGATGTCGGCGGCGATCTCGGCGGTCTTCAGATGCGCGGTGTTGCGCTCGAAGTTGGGCGTGAACTCGGCGTCGTAGCGCTCGCGTAGTTCGGCGCCGTGCGTGGCGAGAACGTTGAGGACCTTGTGCCGGTCGCGCAGCCACCACTTGCGCGTGAGCGGATCGAGCACGAAGCGATGGGTCTGGAGGAACTCGAGCGCGGGTGTGTAGAGCACCGACTCGCGCGCCGGCAGCGTGATCGCGAGGTAGTGCTCGGAGCCGTCGATCGTCATCGGTGCGAGCGGAGCTTCGCGCGCGGGAGTGACGGGCTTTTTCGCGGCCGGCTTCGGCGGTGGCTGCGGGGGAGCGGGTGCGGCGGGCTTCTCCTGCAGATGCTCGCTCACGCCGGGAAGCACGAGGCCGTTCCAGGGCAACGGGTCGTTCGGACGATCGAGGCGGAAGAAGACCTTTTCGCCGATCAGTGCGTTCAGCAGCTCGCGCAGTTGCGCGCGCGTGAGCTGGAGGAACGACACCGGTTGCGGCGTGACGCCAATACGCTGGAGAATCGCGAGCGCGGGCACAAACGCCGCGGGCGGCTCCGCCTTGAGGTCGAGCTCCAACCGCACAGGAATCGCGTTGCGCGGCGCAGCGCTGGCGAGATTGGGCGGGAGGAGAAGGCGGAGCATGGGCGGGCAATGGACCAAATTGCCCGCGAGGAGGGAAGCGCGATCCGTCAGTCCGTGCCGAGCGTGACGTTGATGTTGCCGCGCGTGGCCTTGGAGTAAGGGCAGGACTGGTGCGCGAGGTTGAGGACGTGCCTGGCCTTGGCTTCATCGATGCCGGGCATAGCGGCGCGGAGGTCGACGTTCAGGTTGTAGCCGCCGCGGTCATCCTCGTCCAAGTGGACGTGCGCGACGACGGTGAAGCCATTCACGGGCAGGTGAGACTTGCGCGCGGCGTTCTCGACGGCGCCGAGGAAACACGCGGCGTAGGCGCCGGCGAAGAGGTGCTCGGGCGTGACGCTGCCCGGCTGCTCGTCGGTGGAAAGCTGGACGCTGAACCCGCCCTCGGGCGACTCAACCTGACCCTCGCGCCCGCCTTGCGCGATCATTTCGGCGACGTGGATTGTTTTCATCGCGCGCAATGTATCGGCGCCGGGGAGCGCGAGCCATCAGGACAACATGCGGGCCGCGCATCGGCGGATCGCCGGAGCGGCCATGTCATATCGTCAGGCCTGCCGGTAGCTGCGGCGCGGTTGGATCGAGGTCGGTGCGATGCCGGTCTTCCCGGGGCGCGCCGCATCGCCGCCGGTGCCGACATCGAGTTGACCTTTGCCGCGCGCCGGATGTTCGTGCAAGGCGCGAGCGGGCGGCGAGTCCGGCTCGAGCGAGCCGCGCACACGGGCGTCGCCGCCTTCAGCGGAGTGATGGCGCGGAGGCGTGGTGTCTCCCTCGGTAATGCGACCGGCGTCGGGGTCGCGTGGCACTTCGATTTTGCGGGAGCGGGTGGAGGAAGCGGGTTTGGTTTTGCGCATGAGCGGAAGATTGCGCGCGTGCGGCGGGAAGTCTTGCGCGGGTTGTCCGGAACGGCGGGTGGGGGAATTGCGTAAAGGTTTGGCGGTCGACGGGGGCGTTGAAGCCCGGCCTTGCATTGGCGCGCCGTGTCATATGACATGGCGCCATGTCCAAGCTTTCCCCGGAAGAATCCGCCCGTCTCCATCCTGAAACGCTCGCGCTCAGCCTCGGCTTTGATCCGTTCCTGAGTGAAGGCGCCGTGAAGCCGCCGGTGTTCCTCACGTCGACGTTCGCGTTCCGGAAGTCGGAGGACGGAAAGAAATTTTTCGCATGGATGCGCGGCGAGGGCGGCGCGCCGACGGGCAAGCACCAGGCCGGTCTGATCTACTCGCGGTTCAACAATCCGAATCTCGAAATCTTCGAGGACCGCATGGCGATGTGGGAGGGCATGAAAGGCGCGCTCAGCTTCTCGAGCGGCATGGCGGCGATCAGCACGGCGCTGCTGGCGACGCACAACCCGGGCGACGAAATCATCGTGTGCGCACCGCTCTACGGCGGCACGGAGACGTTCATGCGCGGGTTTCTGACGAAATTCGGCATCAAGTCGCACTTCATCCACGCCGGGATCACGGCAGTGGAGGAAGCGAAGAAGCTCCTTGGGCCGAAGACGCGCTCGGTGTTCATCGAGACGCCGGCGAACCCGAACAACAAGCTCACCGATCTCGCGGCGATGCGTGCGATGATCGGCGAGCAGAAGACGGCGGACGGTCGCGGGGTGCTCATCATCGTCGACAACACGGTGGCCGGTCCGGTGTTTTGCCAGCCGGCGAAGTTCGGCGCAGATCTCGTGATCTACTCGGCGACGAAATACATCGGCGGTCACTCGGATGTCGTCGGCGGCGTGACGCTGGCGAATGACTTCGCGCTGCTCAAGGCGATGGCCGGCCTGCGCAACAGCCTCGGCGGCATGCCGAATCCGCACACGGCGTGGCTGCTCACGCGCTCGCTCGAGACTTTGAAGATTCGCGCCGAGGCCGCGGCGGCGAACGCGCAGAAGTGCGCCGAGTTTCTCGCGACGCATCCGAAGGTGCGCGCCGTGGGCTTTCTCGGTCTGCTCAAACCGCAGGACCCGGAATACGCGATCTACCGGAAGCAGCAGACGGGACCGGGCTCACTGATCTCCCTCTTCGTGAAGGGCGGCGAGGCGGAGGCGTTCCGCTTCCTCGATGCCCTCAAGGTCATCAAGCTCGCCGTCTCGCTCGGATCGACGGAGTCGCTCGCGCAGCATCCCGCGGCGATGACGCATTCCGGTCTCACGCCGGAGGCGAAGAAGGCCAGCGGCGTGTCCGACGATCTCGTGCGCATCTCGATCGGCATCGAGAACGCCGACGATCTCATCTGGGATCTGAAGCAGGCGCTCGATCAGATGTAAGGCCGGTGGCGAAAGACTCCGGCTAAGCCATCGGGCGTAGTCGGGGTCTGCGGCGCAACGGAACTCGCGAAAATTTCGCGGGGCGAAATTCGCGAGAGCGTCACGGCTTCCGCGATACACGTCCGGGTGATTTCTCCGCGGAGCGCCGCGGGCTGCGCGCGGCGCCTTACGGCTCGACCACCACGGGCAGGCCCGGATCGACGAGCGCGAGCAGCGTGCGCGCGTCCCAGTTGGCGAGACGGAAGCAGCCGTGCGATTCGGTGCGGCCGACCTTTTCCGGGTCGGGCGTGCCGTGGATGCCGTAGCCCGGCCGGTCGAGACCGATCCAGGCGACGCCGACGGGATTGTTCGGACCAGGCGGGAGAATCAGTTTGCGGTCGAGCGTCTGCGCTTCGGGCGACTCGGGGAACACGGCCGGATCGAACGTGTAATTGGGATCAGGAATCACGACTTTGATCGTCAGCTGACCGATCGGGCGTTTCTCCGCCATCTTCGCGATGCTCACGGGAAAATGCGCGATGAGCTTGCCGTCGGGATCGGTGACGGTGAGTTGGCGATCCGCCAGCCGCACGTGCAGCAGCGCGGCTTTGCCCTCGAGTAGAACGGTGCCGACGTTCGGGACCTGCACAATCGCGCCGGGCATCAGTTCGTCCCAGTTCACCTCGGGGTTGAGCTGGCGCAGCAGCTTCGGATTCGCGCGGTGGCGCTCGGCGGCGAGCTCGAGCGCGGTGGCGTAGCCGAGGCGGTCCATTTCGGATTTTCCGAGCCAGGTGCTGGGCACCGGGTGCAGCGACGACAGTTCCTCTGCCGTGAAGATGTGCCCGCCCAGTGCGGGCTCGGTCAACACGAGCGCCTCGCGCGTGGCATGGTCGAGGTCACCTGTTTCGCGGAGTCCGGTGCTGCGCTGGAAGGCGCGCAAGGCCGCGGCCGTTTGCAGCCCGCGCACGCCATCGATCGAGCCGCAGGAAAAGCCGCGGCGATGCAGCTCGATCTGGGCCTCCAGCAGGTTTTCGACCGGCCGCGCCTCGAACGCCGGGGCGGCTGTCTCCTCCGTCGGTGCTTCCGCGGCCGGCTCCTCGTCCGCGCGGAGCGGCGAGAGGAAGGCGAGCAAGAGAAGGGCGGCAAACAGGAGGCGCATGAGCGAGCGGAGGTTGAGTGGCGCGCCCGGTGCTGGCAAGCGGACGACGGCTTGCGAAACGCGGAATTGTGGCGACGGTCGCCGCATGAAACGTTCCGCATCCGCCGTCTGGCAAGGTTCACTCAAGGAAGGCAAGGGCACGCTGACCGCGCCGGGAGGCGCGTTGAAGAACACCGAGTATTCGTTCGGCTCGCGCTTCGCGTCGGGAGCCGGCACGAACCCGGAGGAACTCATCGCCGCGGCGCACGCGGGCTGTTTCGCGATGGCCTTGTCGGCCGCGCTGGGCGAAGCGGGCTTCACGCCGACGCGCCTCGAGTCGAGCGCCGAGCTGAATTTCGACAATGTCGCGCCGAAGGGATGGACGATCACGGCGTCGCACCTGACGCTGCAGGCGCAGGTGCCGGGCATCACGCCGGAGAAGTTCCAGGAGATCGCGGCGAAGGCGAAGGCCAACTGCCCGGTGTCGCGGGTATTGAACGCGGAGATCTCGCTCGACGCCACGCTCGCCTGAGCGTGCGCAGTGGGTCAGGTCGAGGTGAGGTGCCAGAGGCCGCAGAGCGGGCAGCGATACGCGGAGCGCCGACGTTCCACGCCCGCGACCGCCGCCGCGTCGAGGGCGTCGGCTTGCGTGCGGTAGCGGCGCTTCCGCACGCACATGCGCTGACGTTCATCGGCGGTGGGCTTCTTCACGCCGTGCAGCGTGCCAGCGTGGCGAACGCGTCGCAAGCGTGGCGGCGACCGCCGCGCCCTGCTGCGGCGTGGTTCAGGCGCCGCCCGCTCCGGTGGGGCACTCGCAGGCGAAGGCTGAGACGCAAACTAATTCCCGGAAACTTGCTCACGGTTATTCACACCGGCGTTACGGTCCGCTCCGGTAGGATGCGCCCCTATTTTCATGCGGCGCGCGACGCGCTACGCTGGGGGCATGACAACACGTCAATCCAGCTCCATCTGTCTCGAGGCTCGTTCCCGCTCCACTCTCCGGCTCAAGGTCGCCGCGCGGCGCGCGGCCGGCTGGATCATGGACGGTCCGCAAATGATCGTGACCGACTTCACCCGGCGGGGCCGGACCGTGAAGCGCTACGTGCAAGCGATGTGGAACGCGCGACCACAGCCGCCGCGCTGGGCGCCCCTGGCTTAGTGGAGCGGTGCGAACTTGCGCGCGTCGCGGAACGACGCACGTTTCGCGGCATGCCGACGCATCGCACGCCGCCCTGGGAAAAGAAGCGCCCCGCCGCTCCGGCGGGAGCGAAAACCAAGCTGACGCCCGAGAGCGTGGCGTGGGCGAAGCAGCGGGCGCGGGCGGCCGGCCGACGTTATCCGAACCTGGTCGACAACATGGCCGCTGCGCGACGCCAGCTCGAGGCGCAGCATCGGGCGCGCGCGCCGCGCGGGTTGCGCGGCGACGGGGAGCCGGCGGCATCTTGAGGCGCGTTATTTTTTTAACGCCTTCAGGAGCACGAAGATCACGATCGCGCCGAGCAGGCCGCCGCCGAACAGCAGGTAGAGCAGCGACCAGCCGAGGACGGCCCAAGGCAGGTAGTGTGGCAGGCATGTGTCGTCCGAGTTGTCCGCACGGGGCGCAGGCGGGAAGTGGGAAACGGTGCGGCGTGCCGCGGTTCCCGAACGGCGCGGAAATCGGAGAAATTGCCTCAGGAGCGCGGGCGTCAGGAGTGCACGGAACTCTTACTGCGGCATCACGGTGACGTTGGCCGCGTCTCGAGGCGCGCAACTCACGGTTGTGCCGCACATGGGGCGTCGGTGGCGTTGACGCAGGCGAGGCGCGCCGGCCGATGGTGAGGCAGGGGGGCCTGCTTACGCGAAGCGGCGCGGGGGCGATTGCGGTGCGCCCGGTGATGCGGGGGATGCGCCGCGGTTCGCACTTGGAAAGGGCGGTCCGGTCGGGGACGCTGGCGCACCCCCATGCTGCTCGAAACTCCCCGCCTGCGGCTGCGCCGTCTCACGTTGGATGATGCGCCGTTCATCGTTGCGTTGCTCAACTCGCCCGGCTGGCTCGCCTTCATCGGCGATCGGGGCGTGCGGACCGAGGAGGATGCGCGTCGCTATCTCAATGCGGGGCCACTCGCGAGCTACGCGCAGCACGGTGGGCTGGGCTTGTATCATATCGCGCGGCGCGCGGACGATCGCGCGGTGGGCATGTGCGGATTGCTGCGGCGCGAGATACTGCCGGATGTCGACGTCGGTTTTGCGCTGTTGCCGGAATATGAGGGTCGTGGTTATGCGAGCGAGGCCGCTGCTGCCGTGGTTGAATTTGGGCGGGCGACATTCGGGTTGCGCCGTGTGGCGGGCATCACGATGCCGGCGAACGCGGGCTCCATCCGCGTGCTGGAGAAGCTCGGGCTGAGATTCGAGCGTGAGTTCGTGATGCCGCCGAGGAACGAGACGTTGCGATACTACGCGCGCGAGTTCGACTGATCCGGCGGCCGTGCCCCCGGCAAAATCCCCGTCCTCGGAGGAGCCCGTTTCCCCACGCGGTTCGCGCGCACCTGCGCGCCGGCCACGGGTCATGGTGGACTCAACCCGTAACCCTCAACCCGGTTAACAAAACCATGACTCAAAAACTTCGGGCCCTCGTGGCTCTCACCAGCATCGCGGCGATTCCGTTCGTCGCTTCCGCGCAAAGTTCTTCCTCCACCGGATCGTCCCAAACGGGCAGCGGCACGGGAAGCTCTTCGTCGTCGACGCAGGACCAGTCCGGCTTGTCTTCGTCCCCCTCATCCACGGTTTCCGCCCAAGTGCAGACGGTCACTGATTCCCAGCTCAGCGGCCAGTTGCGCGTGAAGGAACTCATGGGCAAGGACGTCTACGGTCGTGACGGTCAGAAGATCGGCTCGATCGATGACGTCGTGATCAGCGGCTCCGGCACGCAACAGCTCGCGATGGCGCTGTCGTCGAGCAGCTCATCGCGGAGCGGCTCGATGGCGGGCAGCTCAGGCGAAAGCGGCGCGAGTGGCGCCACCGGCAGCGATGCGACGACCGGTGCGTCCGGCTCGACGTATGGCGCTGCGAGCGGCTCCTCGGGCTCGAGCACCGGTTCCAGTGGCTCCGGCACGGTCACGAGCGGATCCAGCGACGGCAGCTCGGGCGGGCTCGCCGGCTCCACCTCCGCGCAAGACACCTCCTCGATCTCCAGCGGTTCCAGCAGCGCGGGATCGAGCGGCGAAGCGGCGGTTCTCGTCTCCACCGGTGGTCTGTTCAGCCGGAACGACTCCAAGGTCCGCATTCCTGTTTCGCAGCTGCGGTGGGATTCTTCGAGCAATCACCTGACCTGCGACTTCGCGAAGTCCGAGGTCGACAGCAAGAGCTCCAGCGGCAGCTCGAGCAGCCGCTGATCCTTCGTCGGTCTTATCCGGTCAATTGGCACTGTCGGTTCGCCGGCAGTGCTTTTTCGTGGACGGCGGCCCCGCGAGTGCGCGGGAAAACGTCACAAATAAACCGCTTTTCTTCACGGAGCGCGCCCGGCAGTCTGCTGCGACTCAACCATGGACCAGGAATCGACGATCTATCTGACGAACATCGTTATCAGCGTGATTCTGGCCGGTTTGACGACGCACTACTGGCGCACCCAAGGGCGCTCGCCGGCGATGCGGGCGTGGATGATCGCGGCGTGGACGATGATGGCGGCGGATGTTCTGTTCGCGATGCGGCCGCAGGTGTCCGAGACGATCGGGCGATTTTTTCCCACGCTGATGGTGACGGTGGGCCATGTGACGCTCGTGTTGGGCGCGCGCACGACGGCGAAACAGGCGCGGTCGTGGCTGCTGCTGAACGGCGTCATCCTGTTGCACGCGGCGGCGTTGATTTTCTTTCTGTGGCTCGGTCAGAAAACGCCTTGGCGACTCGTGACCAACGGTGCGATCTGGGCTTCGCTCTCGATCTCGGCGTTCCTCTCTTTGCGGCAGGCGCCGGCGTTTTTCTGGCGCTCGCCGGTGGCGCCGGCGAACGTGTTCCTCGCGCACGCGGCATTCCATCTCGTGCGCATGACGCTGGCGATCGCTTCGGCGACGTGGGGGTGGGAACAGGTGGCCCAGGCGATTCAGATTCTCGGGGACCTCGAGGTGAGTTTCTTCATGGTGGCGCTCTTCGTTGCCTTGTTGATCGCGAACCTCCAGCAGCGGCACGAGGAGCTCTCCAGCGCGCGGGCGGAGGTCGAGACGCTTTCCGGGCTCCTGCCGATCTGCGCGTGGTGCAAGAAAGTCCGCGACGACGACGGTTATTGGCAGCAGGTCGAGGAGTATTTCGAAAAACGTGATCGCATCCGCTTCACGCACGGCATCTGCGCCGATTGCGCGACCGATCAGATGAAGGATCACCCGCATCCACTGCCGCCGGTCCAGCCGAGCTGATTTCGGAGGACCGAGGACGGAGGACTGAGGACCGGGAACGGAAGTGGGCGGGGCGGTGTATTTATCCGTCCTCGGTATTCCGTCCTCTGTCCTCCGAATTACGGTTCGCGCGTGGCCTGCCAGGTCACGACCTGCCATTGGCCGGAGCGCCAGATGAAGGTGCCACTGTTGCGCGAATACCAGCGCGTGCCGTCGGGATTGTTGACGAGCAGCCGGAAGTTCAGCGCGGCGAAATGGCCATACGGGCGCACACGAATTTCCTCGGCGGCGTAGGTGGTGCGCGGCGTGTGGGCGTGGAGCCCTTTGGCGGCCGCGGCGACGCCGGCGACGATCTCGGCTTTGCTTTTCACCTCGCCGCGACCGCTGGTGTAGATGAGGTCGTCGGCCCAGAAGCGGGCGTGCATCGCGGGATCGTCGACGCGCGAGAGGAACTCACGCAACAGGTCCGAAACGGCCGAAACGGTTTCCTCGGCGGTGGGGATTTTTTCGGCGGCGGTGCCGGCGGCTGAAAGCAGGAAGGCGGCAGCGAGAAGCAGCGCGGAGAGGCGAAACGTCATGCCGCGACGCTAGCGGTGGGCGTCGTGGCGGCAAGCATGCCGCGCGACGCGGGAGCCGCGGCGCGGGCGGGCGCGGCCGCACCGGCGGAGTCGGTGGCCGGGGCGGCGGCGGTGCCGGCGCCGACGAGTTCCTGCAGCGTGAGGACGGCTTGTGCGAGCTGATCGGCGTGATCGCGCAGGTCGCGTGCATCGGCGGCGGTTTCCTGCGCGGTGCGGGCGTTGGCTTGCGTCGCCTTGTCGATCTCGACGGTCGTGGTGCGCAGCACCTCGACGCCGCGGCGCTGTTCGGCGCTGGCGGTGGCCACCTCGACGGCGAGACCATCGAGCTGCCGGTTGGTGGAGACGATGCGCTCCAGACCGGTGGAGACCTTGTGGACCAACTCGACGCCGGCGCGCGTCTTCTCGACGGCGTCGCCGATGCGGGTGGCCGTTTCGCGGGCCGAACTTGCGCTGCGTTGGGCGAGGGAGCGCACCTCCTCGGCGACGACGGAGAAGCCCATGCCGGCCTCGCCGGCGCGGGCGGCCTCCACGGCGGCGTTGAGCGCGAGGATGTTGGTTTGAAAAGCGATTTGATCGATGGTGGTGACGATGCGGGCGATGTCGTCGCTCGCCTGGCGGATTTCCTGCATCGCCCGCGAGAGAGTCTGCATGTCGGCGGCGCCGGTGTGGGCGGCGGCGTAGGCGTCGTTGGCGAGTTGCTTGGTCGAGGCGGCGATCTCGCCATGGCGCACGGTCGTGCCGGAAAGCTGTTCGACGGATGCCCCCGTCTGCTCGATGTGCGTCGCGGCGAGTTGCGCGTGGTCGGCGAGCGTTTGGCTGCGGTGGGAGAGGCGGTCGGCGGAGGCGAGGACGTTGTGGGAGGAGTTTTGCAGCACGCCGGCGAGGTCGCGCAGCAGGCGGCAAAGCGTGCGCCAGATCCACCAGACGCAGGCGCACGACATCAGCGTGCCCGCGGCACCGACGCCGAAAACCCAGCCGTAACCGGTCATCACGGACTCGCGGAGTGTGCGGACGGCATTTTCCGCTCCCGGTCCTTTGATCGTCGCGGCCAGCTGATCCACTTCGGCATCGATGTGGTGCAACAGCAGAAACGCCGTCGCTGCCAGCACGGCCGCGGCCGACATCACGAGCGCAAACGCGGCCAGGATCTTGTGTTGGGACGAGAGCTTCATGGGGAAAACCAAAAGGCCGCAGTTTCCCTTCACTCGGATGAGTGAAGAGAGGCGGCCCGGATGAACAGCTGATGCATGCTCCTTATCGGCATGCCGCTGCTGTCCTTGAGCGGGATCGGGCGGTGTTAGCGCGACCGGCGAGCTCGTTCAGTTCGCCTGCTGACGTTCGCGTCCGCGATCGCCGCGGCCGCGGTCGTTGCTGCGGCGATCCCGGTCGCCGTCGCGGCCGGCCGGGGGGCGGTTCGCGGCGTCGGGAGCCGCGCGGACCATCGGCGGAGGCGGCTGGACCGCGGGACCCGCTGGAGAGGAACTCATTGGGGAGGGATTGGCCATCGGGGGCGGTGGTGTGCCGGGACGGGATTCTGGACGTGGGGGGCGATTGAAGCGCGGGCTATCGTCGTCGCGGCGGGGCCGGTGGCGGTTTTCGGAAAATACCGGCGCCGGTGCGGGCGCGGCGGGAAAGGGCGATTGAGCTACGACGGCGGGTGCGGTGGGCGCCGCGGAGGGCGCGGCGACTACTCCCGGGGCGGTGCCGATGCGGTCGGTGGTCTCGCGGCGCGAGCGGGGATTGAAATCGGGTCGCGGCCGGCGGTCGCGGTCGGAGTGCGAGTTGCGGTCCCAGTCTCCGCGGCGGTCGCGTTCGACGGGGCGGGCGATGGTCTCGCTCGCCCCGATCCACCGGCGCTCAGGCGCCGGCCCGCGGCGGTCGATGTCGCGATCGCGATGCCGCTCGCGTTCGCGCGGTGACGGCGGGGTCCAGCGCGTCCAGGTTACGTCGGCGCCGCGATGGTGCCGGCGCCAATCGGGTTGGTAATACCACGACGGCGGTCGCTGGGCGACGCGCACGTGGCGGGAACGCCAGTCGCAATCGTAACGCAGCCACGGCCCGACGCTGTAGGCGACACCGAAGGTGATCCAAGTGCGCGGATACCACGTCGTGGTGACAATCGGGCCGCACAGCACGACGGGATCATAGCGCGGCACGTAAATCACCGTGGGATTCGTCGGCACGATGCAGATTTCTTCGTCCTCCACGACGATCTCCTGTTGCGGCGAGTCGGTGAGCATGCCCGCGGCACGGGCACGCGCCCGGACGGATTGGATCGCATCCATGACGTCGTCGCGCTGGTCGAGGAAGCAGTCGCCGAGGCGGCGCGTCCAATCCAAGTTGCGGTCGAGGTATTCGACCACCTCACGGTAGCGCACGAGGGCTTTGACGCTTTCGTCCCACGGCTCGGACAACACGTTTTCCGGTGAGCCGCCGGCGGCGAGGAATCGCGCCGCGAGCACGACGTCCGACGGATGCGTGGTGGCGGGAAGAATCAGCGCGACGAGCGGATCGGGATAGAGCGCGATGGGGGCGACCAGGGTTTCGATTTGGTCGTCCGGGAGCGGGGCGGACGTCCCCGGCTCGGCGACGAGCCTCCCGAATCCGGTGAAAGTGACGAGGCACGCGACCAGCAGCGGGGGTGTTTTCATGGCGAGGCCGGGTTGGCGGCTGTTCCTGAGACGTGGACCGGCGCGGTTTTATTTGAACTATTTTGGCCAGCCTTCGTCGGGAACAGTTCCCGGGTGCGGAGACGGAACCGGACTGCGTTTACATGCACCGCGCCGGGCGCTGGCAGCTGGGTTTCGCGCCGCCCCAGCCGTGGGAGACCGTGCAGCGCATCGCTCGAGGTATCCGCGTTGCGGAACTCGGGAGCGTTTCGCACGGTGGACTGGCGAAGACGTCCCGGCGTCCGCTACCCAATCACGCCATCGCGCAATGGATGCGGAGCGGGCGCGGGCGCGCCGCGGTAGAATACGGTTATGAACCTGTCCTTTCATCTCGATGCGGGGCGGTATCCAGTGCGGATGCGCTGGTTCCTGGCTGCGGCGTGGGTGCTGATCGTGGCGAAGTGCGGGCTGATCGCGTGGGCGATCGATCATTGGCAGGTGCCGATCCGGCCGGCGTGGCTGATCGTGCCCACGCTGCTCTTCGCTGCGCTCGCGACGGTCATTTGGTTCGGAGCCGACGAAGAAGCCTGACCATCATCCGACGGACGGTAAGCGCTCGATTCGCGCGGCGAAGCAGCCGTGGCCGGCAAACCGCGCGTGCAGAAAAGCGGTCCCCGATCGAGCGAGCAGCGCGCGGATTTTTTCGGCCGCCTCGGCCGGCTCGACCAGCGTCGACTCGAGGATGCGATCCATCGCGTCGTAGGCGCGCAGCGCGAAGGTGCGGTTGAAGTAGCCGGGCGGCAGCTCGTCCACGAAGACGGCGGCGGCAGGAGCGTCGGCGCTGACGTAGATTGGGCCGATCTCGGCGAAGGCGCTGGGCAGCGCGATCGCTTGGTAGCCGCACAGAATGAGGCGCTCACCAGGTTCGGCGCGTCGCAGTTGGTCGCGCATGGGCTCACCGCCGTGGGCGACGGAGATCTCGACGGCGCGGCCGAAGTCGTCGCGGAGCGTGGTGCGGACGCGGTGCACGAAAAACTCGGGCAGCGGGACGATGGCAAAGTGCAGAGCGGGCGGAGCGAGAAGCGTGGTCATGCGCACCACGTTGGTGCGCGCGCCGGGGCGGTCAGCGGCGGAAAATCGGGCAAGGGATTCCAGGACGCGTGCCGGTTCGCCGCGGCGCTACGACTGGCGGCTTGCGTCGGTGCAGGGGGACGTCGAGCGTGCAGGCTTGAACACGAGCCCTGTTACCCCCGGTGCCGGTCCCGCTGACGACCGCGCCTTCCTCGGCCATCCGCGCGGCCTCGGCTACATCGCCTTCGCGGAAGCGTGGGAGCGTTTCTCCTACTACGGCATGCAGACGCTGCTGGTGCTCTACATGACGCGGCAACTGCTGTTGCCCGGCCACGTCGAAGGCGTGGGCGGTTTCGCCGCCTTCCGCGTCTGGCTCGAACGCACTTATGGTGGCGGCAGCGCGATGACGGTGGTGGCGACGGCGTCCGCGATTTTCGGGCTCTACACGGGTTTGGTTTACCTGACGCCGATTGCAGGCGGCTTCATTGCGGATCGCTGGCTGGGCCGCACGCGCACGGTCACGCTTGGCGCGTTGCTGATGGCCGCGGGGCATTTTCTGATGGCGTTCGATCTGACGTTCCTGCTCGCGCTGCTGTGCCTGTTGCTTGGCGTGGGTTGTTTCAAGGGCAACCTCGCGAGCCAGGTGGGTGCGCTCTACCGGGCCGAGGACCTGCGGCGCGCGGACGCCTACCAAATCTATTATCTGTTCATCAACGGCGCGGTGATCGTCGCGCCGCTCGTGACCGGCACGCTCGGCGAAGTGTGGGGCTGGCACTATGGTTTCGGCGCCGCCGGCATCGGCATGGTGATCGGTCTCGTGATTTATCTCGCCGGTCGCAAATGGCTGCCGCCGGAGGCGCGCGCATCGCGCCGGGCCGCGTCGCGGCCGGCCGATGAAGCAGCGGCGAGCCAGCCGGCGCGCGGCCTGACGCGCGATGAGTGGATCGTGACGGCGGTGCTCATCGGCCTGCTGCCGGTGTTGGCGGTGGGCGCGGTGCTGAACCAGCAAATCTTCAATGCCTATCTGCTTTGGGTGCCGGACCACGTGAGCCTCGTGTTTTTCGGCAAGACGATGCCGACGACGTGGCTCGTGACGCTCGATGCGATCGTGAGCGTGTCGTCGCTGGTGGCGGCGGTGGCGTTCTGGCGTTGGTGGGCGAAACGTTTTCAGGAGCCGAGCGAGGTCGTGAAGATCACGCTCGGACTCGCGATCAGCGCGTGCGGCGCGTTGTGCCTCACGGGCGCGGCGCTCTCGTCGGCGGGCGGCGCGAAGGCGAGCATCGGCTGGGTGCTGGGCTTCGAGGTGCTCAACAGCATCGGTTTTGCGAACGTGTTTCCGGTCGGTCTCGCGATGTATGCGCGCGCAGCGCCGAAGCGCATCACCGGCACGATCATGGGCGTGTATTACCTGCACTTGTTCGCGTGCAACAGCATGGTCGGCTGGCTGGGCGGTCTGCTCGAGAAAATGAGCGGCACGCAATTCTGGCTGCTCCACGCCGCGCTTGTCGGCGGCGCGGCCGCGGTGATGCTGGTCGCCTCGCGCGCCGCGGGCCGCCTGCTCAATCCGGCCGGACCGCGCGCCGTGTAGGGGCTTTTTTCCCCGGTCTGTCGGCCGCGGCCGGACGAGGCGAAAATCTGCACTCGCGTGGAGGCGGTTTGTGTCGATGGGGCAGGGCATCATGAAACCCCCATTCCACGTTTCCCTCCTCGTCGCGGCGTTGATGCCGTTGGCGGTGTGCGGGCAGGGACTTAGTTCCGAGGCGCAGAAGCGCGTCGATGCGGTGCGCGAACTCGCAATCGGCTGGGCCGCGCAGCCGATCGTCGTGGCGGCGGTGTCGGCGCAAAACACCGCGGCGACGCCGGAGGTGGAGGCGATGAACCAGGGGCAGTGGTCCGCACTCGATGAGCGCGCGCCTTTGGTGCACGCGCTGAGTGCGAATGACGTCGCGAAGTTTCTGCGCGGCGCGCGCACCGACAAGGTGACGGAAATTTTCGTGTCGGACGCGAAAGGTCGCAAAGTCGCATTCCTGGCCAAGCCGACGAACTGGTCGCATCTCGGCAAACCGAAGCACGACGATCCGATGGCCGGGAAGTTTTGGCAGGGGAAGATCGAGATCGATCAATCGGCCGGCGTGCACCAAATCCAGATCGCGGTGCCGGTCATGGCCGAGGGCAAGCCGATCGGCTCCCTGGTGGTGGGAATCGCGATCGGGGCATTGCAGAAGGATTGAGCGCGACCCGAGGTGGTGCGCCGGCGGCGACGGCCGCAGGCGATGGCGCCGGTGGAATTCAACGCGGGGTCGGAGTCGGTGGTGGTGCCGGCTTCGACTGCAGTTTGGCGAGCAGCTCCGGGAGCTGCTTTTTGTAGGCTGCGAGGTCCCAGGTCAGGCGCCAGTTTTTGAGATACTCGGCCATCGGCGGCAGGCCGACCGAAGCGCGGCGCGCGTCGACGTGGTCGGGGTCCTCCATGGCCTGCACATGGAGCGGACCGCCACCGTCGCTGCGCAACTGGCTGCCGTATATCTGCGGGCGACCCTCGCGCAAAGCGACACGGTCCTCGAGCAACGCGAGCGAGCGGCCGGGAACCTTGCCAGCCTTCACCGCGGCGCGCATGAGCGGCAGGTATTTCTTTTGCGTCGCCAGGTCGCTGTGCTGGATCACCAGGAACAGTGCGCCGCTGGCGTCCGGGCCCACTTCGGCGGGGCCAAGCCAGCCGTGTTCGGCGAGGATCGCTTCGACCTGGGGCAGGTTTGCGGCATCGGCCTGTTCGCTCTGGCGCTTCAGCGCGAGCGCCGCGGGGGGCGTGACGGCGCGGCCCTGCGTAAGCTCGTTCAGGCGCTGGCGGTATTTCTGATCTTCGTCGCGGATCGCGAGCAGCTGCGCGCGCACGGCGGTGAAGCGCGGATCAAAGGGCTCCTCCACCGGCGTCGGCGCGGGCGTTTCTGCGGACACGCATAAAGGCGCGATGAAGGGGAAAACGAAAACTGCGAGAACGCGCGCGATGAGAGCGCGACGCGTGCGGCCGGAGCGCATGAAAAAAGGCCAGGAGGCGGTCGGCATGATCGTGGGTTGGCTCCCGCCGCCAGGATCGACTACGGCTCACTCCTTGAACGAGACCGGCGGATGGTCGGTCGACGGAGCGAGCAGATCGGCGGAGTGACCGAGCCAGCGCAGCGCCGGGGCGATCTCGCGGAAGACCTCGACCTCCGTGCCGGGCGGCTGCATCAGGGCAAACATGCGGGCGACGCCGAACGACGCGTCCTTCACCGCCACGAACGCACGGCGGGAGCGGGGAGAGAAAACGGAAAGGTGAACCGCCGCGGTGACGCCCGTCTGGCTGATCTCGCTGGGCACGGCGCCCAGGCATTCGACCAGCTGATCGAAGTCCGGCCGAAAGTCAGGGTCGGCCAGCAGCTGGGTGCGGTGAGCAGACAGGTCCGCATCGGAGAGGCCGCCGTGAGTCTAAGTGTGCACGAGTCGCTGTGCCGCAAGAATACGATAGGCGATGGCCATGACCGCGACGATGGCGGAAGGTGGAACCCGGGCAATTACGTTTTGGCGCGGAGGCGAGGGGGCGGCGGCTCAGCTCAGCGGGCCAAGGAAGCGACCGACGTTGGCGATGTGCTCGCCGAGCGCGATGCCGAGGTGTTTCACGCCGAGTTCGATCACACGGCGGTCGATTTTGGCGGCGAAAGCCGGCTCCTGGAATTTTTTGACGATCGAGGATGGTTTCATCGCGGCGTAAGCGATGGGATTCATCTTTCGATAGGCGTAGAAGAGGCCGCACAGTTCGTCGGTGGCAAGGAGCGCGGCGGCGAGCGTTGTCTGCGGGAGGGTCTTGAAGTCATGGTAGCCGTAAGCGTGCGCTTCGACGGCGTGGATGAGCTCGGGCGGGTAACCCCATTGCTTGAACCACTGGAGCGACGGGCCGGGGTGCTCGGCCGGGTGCTGTTCAAAATCGATATCGTGCAGCAGGCCGGTCACGAACCACAGGTTCACCGGCTCGTTGAGGTGCACGGCGTAGCCTTCGAGTGCGGTCGCAACCATCAGCGCGTGCGTGCGCTGGTAGGAATCGCGGACGTGTTCGTGGAGGAGTGCGGCAGCGGCGTCGCGGGTGGGCAGCATGGCCGAAGGCGATAGTGGTTCGCGCCGCGGGTGTCAGCTTCAGACCTTGATCTGCTGCTGCTCGCGTCGAGCACGGGGGTGGTTGCGGGCTGGCGGCGGGCGCTCAGTCGAGGCCGACGATTGTCAGGTGCATGCCGCCCGCTGTCGCAACGCCATCGCCGCCGACCGCGAGGACGCGCGACGTGTCCACCACTCGGTCGAGCGCCAGCACCGTGCGCGCTTCTGTGGCGAGGGCAGGCGTAACGTGCACGACGTTTGTGAAGCGGCTGTGCGCCGGCATTGCGGGATTACCGGCGGTGACCATCAGCCCGGGCCGATTGCGGCGCGCCCAATCTTCAATGCATGCGACCAGGACCACGAAAGTGCGCACCCCATGCGGGCGCCAGTAGTCGAATTCCTCCGCATAGGCGTCGCGATGGACGACCAGCCGGTAGGCGCGCTGCATGAGCTCGCGATACTCGTCTGGCGCTGCGCGCAGGTGGGAGAGATGGCGCTGCAGGCGCTCCGTGTAGGTCAGCGGAAGCGCGGCTTCGGCCTGCAACTCGTCCGCGGTTGGCGCGCGGCCGAAAGCGTCGAGCCAGGCGGCGCGGGCGGTGCGTTCGCGCGCGGCCGCGTTCGTCTGCAGCTCGGCGCGGTGTTGTTCGAGTTGTGCGGCCAGCGGGCCGGGCGAGGTGGTTGCATTTGCCGCCGGCCGGCCGAAGGCGAGCAGCTGAGCGAGAGTGTTGCGCTCCACGCTCGCTTCGTCCGCAACGGCCAGCGCCGCGAGGTGAGGGAGCAACGCCAGGGCAAGAAGCAGAACGGGGCGGGGGAGCGGCATCGCGTCCAAGGAGGCGCAACTTCGGGCGTGGTCAACGGCGGCGTTGTGCTAGTGTTTGAGCAGCGTGGCGCTGGTTTTGCCGCGCGTGCCCGATGTCTTTGAGCCAACCTCCTCACCCCATGAAGCTGTCTTGCGTGCTGTTCTCGCGCGTCGCGTTGCTGGCGACGCTGATTCTGTCGACTTGGCCCGGCGCGCTGCACGCGCAGCCTTCGGGCGGACCTTACGGCCCGCAGGCGCGGCGCTACGAAGTGCCCGCGACGAGCCGCGTCCTCTACGTGGCGCCCGACGGGCGCGCGGAGGCCGACGGCGCGGCGCTCGAACGGCCGACCACGCTCGCGGC
The DNA here is from genome assembly GCA_041906465.1 of Candidatus Didemnitutus sp. Taxonomy (GTDB): domain Bacteria; phylum Verrucomicrobiota; class Verrucomicrobiia; order Opitutales; family Opitutaceae; genus Didemnitutus. The sequence continues at coordinate 225,001 of JAYRJE010000003.1, forward strand.
CGCGGTCGAGCGCGTGACGACTGGCGACACGATCGTGTTGCGCGGCGGCACGTATCGCGTGGGCGGGCTGGTGTTGAGCCAAGGCGTGACGCTGCAGCCTTACGCGGAGGAGCGCCCGGTGTTGAAGGGCACGAAAATCGCCGCGGAGTGGGAGAAGGTCGCCGATGGTCGCTGGCGCACGAAGTGGACGAACCTTTTTCCCGCGGCGCCGGCGGATTGGTGGCGGCGCGAGCGGCACGAGCAGCAGACGCCGCTGCACCGCTTTAATAACGACATGGTGTTCGTCGACGGCGAGCTGTTCGCCTCGGTGGGGAATCCGGACGATCTCACGCCCGGCACTTTCTGCGTCGATTACGCGAATGCGTGGGTTTACGTCGGCACGGATCCGGCGGGAAAAACCGTTGAAATCACCGCGCACGACAGCGCGCTGGTGCGCACGATGGGCGTGGCGCACGGGAAGCCGAACGACAAGCGAGGGGCGGCGATCCGCGGCCTGACCTTCACGCAATACGCCTACCGCGCGCTCGAGATCGAGGGCATCGAGCCGGATCGGAAGATGAATCCGGCGGACTTCGGCAAGGACGTGGTCGGCTCCGTCTTCGAAGACGTGACGATTTCCTTCTGCTCGCGCGTGGCGGGCTATTTTCACGGTGACGGCATCACGTTCCGGAACTGCCTCATTGCCGACTGCGGCACGGAAGGCATCTACGTCGTGAATTCGGGCGACATCCGGATCGAGAAGACGATCGTCACGCGGACAAACAGCGCGGAAAAAATCTCCGGCTACTTCGCGTCCGCGATCAAGATTTTCAATCAAAGTTACCGCGCCGTCGTGCGCGACTGCCTCATCATCGACAACCCGCACGCGAGCGGCGTCTGGTGGGACGTCGGCAACGTCGACGGCGTGTTCGTGAACAATTGGGTCGAGCGCACGAACGACGGGTTCTTTTTCGAAATTTCGAAAGGCGCGATCTGCGCCGGCAACGTGTTCGTGAACTGCGAGCGCGGCATCCATGTGCTCAACAGCTCCGACGTGCGCATCTACCAGAACACGCTCGTCAACAGCGTGGCGAAATTCGAGCGCACGGAGCGCAGTGCGGTGGGCGATCACTTCGGCTGGCACCCCAGCGCGGGACCGGACGTGGCCGAGCGGCACGGTCACGTGTTCATGAACAACCTGCTGGCCGCGGACGAAAAATTCGCGGGGCCGCTGCTGTGGGTGACGCAGCGCGAGAAAGTGCGCGAGCGGTTGAGCGAGTCGCAACTCACGCGCTTGGATGGCAACGTCTACGTGCGTCGCGCGGTCATCCAGCCGCAGCCGCTGATGACATGGGGGCCGGTGCCGCCGAGAAACGATGAGGCGGACATCTTCGATCTCGGCGAGCTGCGCAAACTCCAGCCGACATTCGAGACGGTGGGGCGCGCATGGCCGGATTATCACGGTCCGCTGTTCCGCAGTGCGGAGCTGAAGCGCTTCGAGCTGATGCCGGACTTTCCGCTGCGCAACGTGTCGGTTCCGCTGCCACCGGAAGCGCGGACGGTGCTCGGGTGGACGGGCGATAACACCGGACAGCCGGGCGCGCACTCTCGTTAACGGCGAAGGATCGAGGTGGGGCGGCGAGTCGCTTCGCCGCCGAAAATCCCAGCGCGGAACGGAGTCCGCGCTGCTCGCACGTGTCACGCAATCTGTGTCGCGATCACTGGGTTACTGTCGCCGCATTCCACTCGGTCAGCTTTTCCTCCGCTTCCGCAAGCAGCCGACGGAGTTTCGCGAGAATGTCCTGCTCGTTTTCGATCCGGTGCATCACGGCCTGCGGGGTGCCGGTGGCGGCGGTTTTTTCCTTCAGGGCGAGATCGCGTTCCAGCATGCCGGCGAATTCCTTGATCTCGGCGTGCAGGCGAGCGCGGCGGGCTCGCCAGCCGAGAATCTCGACGGCCCGCACGGTCTTGCCGTTGACCGCTTCGCGCATGGCCGCCGCCCGATCGGCGGCGGCGGCAACGCCGCGATCCATGCCGGCGAGCTGAAGTTCCTGGATCGCCACATCGTAGGCGACGAGCGCCTCGGCGCCGAAGCGTGACGCCAAGTCGGCGCGAAAAGCGGTGAGTTCATCCTCCGATCCGGCGCGGACGACACTGCTGGGCAGGTCGGGCTGGGTGCAGCCGATCAGGGTCACGAGGGACAGCAGGGGGAGGAGCGCGCGCCACATGCAGGGAGGTTGCCGCGCGGTCGTCGCGGAGGAAAGGGCAATGCGGCCGGATTGCGCGCCGGCGCGCCCTCCTGACAGCAGGCTGTCAGGGTGCCGTGTTACGCTCGTGGCGTTGACTGCTCCCTCTCCACGCTTCGCGGGCGTCGCATCGCTTCGCCCGGTTGGCCGCTGGCGCTCGCACTGTATGGCGAGCCCGCGTCCGGTGCTGTGCAGAGGATCGTCGCATTCGGCTTTCGCGGACGACGGCACGGAATTCCGTGGGCGCTCAGCGTCTTCACGCGTTCGAACGCGCGACCCCGGTTTCCTTTTCTCCTCCACGCCATGATCCACGACCTCAAATTCGCCCTCCGCAGCCTGGCCAGGACGCCGGGCACTTCGCTGACCTTCATCCTCATCCTCGCGCTCGGCATTGGCGCGAACACTGCCGTCTTCTCCGTCGTCCAGGCGGTGTTGCTGCGCGCGTTGCCTTACGATCGACTGCAGGAACTCGTGGTCGTGCGCTCCGCCGCGGCGAGCGAGGTGGGCTTGTTCAACCTCGCCGAGTTTTGCGAATACCGGGAGCGCTCGCGATCGTTCGCTGGACTCGCGGCGCTGGGCACGTTCAACACGAACCTCGTCGACGGCGGCGAGGCGCAGCTCGTGCAGGGCCTCCGCGTATCGCCGCCGTTATTCGAGATGCTCGGCGTCAAGCCGCGGCGCGGGCGCTTGCTCACGGCCGAGGACGAAGCGGCGGCCGCGTCCAAGGTGGCGGTAATCAGCGAGGAATTTTGGCGCGCTCGTTTTGGCGGCCGCGATGACGTGATCGGACGCGTCGTGCGTCTCAGCGGGGAGCTGCGGACAATCGTGGGCGTGGTGCCAGCCGGCTTCGTGATGCCGCTCAACGGCTACAACAAGGAGGTGATCGTGCCGCTGCAGCCGGAGGCCGACGCGACGCGGCACAATCATAACGGTGTGCATTCGCTCGTCGTGATCGGGCGTCTCGCTCCCGGTGTGACGGAGACGCAGGCGCTCGCCGACTTCGCCAACGTGCTCGCGGCACTGAAGCGCGAACGGCCGGAAACCTACACGCGCTTCGAGCAGAACGCGCTGGTGCCGCTCGCGCAGCAGATCTCCGGCGATGTCCGTCCGGTGCTGGGCACGTTGTGGGGCTTGGTCGGTTCGCTCCTGTTGCTGGCCTGCGCCAATCTCGCAGGCCTGCTCCTCGTGCGCGGCATCGGTCGCCGGCGCGAACTCGCGATCCGTGCGGCGCTGGGCAGCTCCCGCTTTCAGCTGCTGCGGCTGCTGTTCGCGGAGTGCTTGCTGCTGACGGTCGCGGGCGGCCTCGCTGGTGCGCTGCTGGCAAATTTTGGGTTGGAGAAACTGCTCGCGCTGCTCCCGCCGGGCGTGCCGCGGGCGGCGGAGATCGGGTTCAACGGCCCGGTGCTGGCGTTCACGTTGCTGGTGTCGCTCGTCGCGGGGATTTTGCCGGGGCTGCTGCCGCTGTGGTCGTTCTCGCGCACCGATCTGCGCGACGCGATCCAAGCGTCTACGCGCGGAAGCACCGGCGGAGTCGGCTTGCAACGTTCGCGGCACTGGCTCGTGACCGTGCAGATCGCGCTCGCCGTGGCGTTGCTCGCGTGCAGCGGATTGTTTTTGCGCAGTTTCCTCGCGGTGGGGCTGGAGCGTCCGGGGGCCGATCCGGCGCGCACGCTCACCGCGCGGGTGTCGCAGCCGGAAATCGGCTATCCGGACCGGGAGGCGCTGTGGCGTTTTGAACGCGAATTTCGTTCGCGGCTGGCGGCGATTCCGGGAGTCGAAGCCGTGGGCGCGACGTCGCTGCTGCCGCTGGCGCCGGGGCTGGCGACCACGCGTTTCAGAGTGACGAGGCAGGAGGAGCGCGCGGGGGACGGGTTGCCGAATGCGAACTATCGGCTCGTGACGCCGGGTTTCTTCGAGGCGTTGGGGGCGCGGCTGGTGAGCGGGCGGTTTCTTGCGGAAACGGACGATGGCGCGCATCCGCTGGTCGTCGTGGTCGGTGCGACACTGGCGCGAAAACATTTTCCGGGGCAGGATGCGGTCGGCCAGGAAATCGAGATCGAGGATCGCGCGGATGGCCGGAGGAAATTCCAGATCGTCGGCGTGGTGGAAGACGTGAAGCAGGGGCGCCTCGATGATGCGCCGGCCTTCGACCTCTACGTGCCGTTTCACCAGATGGAGCCGCCGGCGGTGCCGTGGATTCGGTTGCGGACTTACTGGGTGCTGCGCGCGGCGTTGCCAGCGTCGACGTTGGAAGCGGCGTTCCGGCGCGAGTTGAAGGCGATGGATGCGTCGATTCCCGTCGCATCCGTTCTCACGCTTGAGCAAGTCGCAGACCGCTCGCTGGCAGTGCGTCGCTTCACGCTCGTGATCGTCGGCGTGCTGACGGGCACGGCGCTGTTGCTGACCGTGGCGGGAATTTACTCGGTGATGGCCTACGGGGTGGCGCAGCGCACGCGCGAGATCGGCGTGCGCATGGCGTTGGGTGCGAGTATCGGCGCGATCCTGCGGCAGGTGTTGGGCGAGGGCTTGGGCTTGATGGTGCGCGGCGCGGTGCTCGGCGTGCTCGCGGCGCTGGCGCTGTCGCGCCTGATCGCGGCGCAGCTCTACAAGACGAGTCCGTATGATCCGCTGACGCTCGCGTCAGCCGTCGCACTGCTGCTTCTCGTCGGTCTGCTCGCGTGCTGGATACCGGCGCGGCGCGCGGCGAAGGTCAGCCCTTTGGTGGCGATGACGAGTGAGTAGCGCGGCACCGAGCTGACGGTTGACCCGAGGCGGAGATTCGTCAGCCTGCCGGCGTCTCATCCACGTCAACTGCGGCGCAGTTCGGCTGCGCTGCGCAAAAGGAGATTACCCCCATGCTCAGTCTGTGGCTTCCGATCGTCTTGTCCGCCGTGTTCCTGTTCGTGCTCAGTTCCATCATCCACATGGTGATGCCGTGGCACAAAAGTGATTTTCAGAAGGTGCCGGAGGAGGACAAGGTTCGCGCGGCGCTGCGTCCGTTCAACGTTCCGCCCGGTGATTACATGATGCCGATGTGCGAGGGCTCGAACTACAACTCGCCCGAGTTCAAGGCCAAGCTCCACGAAGGGCCGAACTGGTTGGTCACCGCGCTGCCGAAGGGCAGCAGCCCGATGGGCGTCACGTTCGTGCAGTGGTTCGTGTATCTGCTCGTCGTGAACGTCTTCGTGGCCTACGTCGCCTCGCACTCGGTGGCGGCGAATGCGCATTACCTGGGCATATTCCGCATCGTTGGCGCGGTGGCGTTCGTCGCGCACGCGGCGGCGCAGTGGCCGCAGTCGATCTGGTATCGACGGAAATGGTCGACGACCGCCAAGTGCACGCTCGACAGCTTGCTCTATGCGTTGGTGACCGCGGGCACGTTCGGGTGGCTGTGGCCGAAGTGAGCGGCGCCAGCACCGCGGTGCGCGCGGGAGGGAAGCGCTCAGCCGCGTGGAACGAGCTGGTTTTTGACGCCGCGGACGCCGCGGATTGATTCGGCGCACTGCGTCATCGCCAGCACCGCGCTGGCAGTGGCCGGTGCGCCGTCGATCACGACTTCGCCCGCGCGACTGGTGACGCGCAGCGTCGGGTCTTTTTCCCAGGGGAGGGCATCGATGGCGCTGTGGACCATCGCCACGATCGAGGCGTCGTCGATGAGCGGGGAGTGGGTCGGTGCGGCCTCGGTGCGGAGGCGGTTGGTGATCCGCTCCGCAGGGGCCAAGGCACGAACCCGCGCCTCAATGCGCCCGCTCTGCGCGGCATCCGTGGTCACACCGATCAAATCGAGTGTGCCGTCGTGCGCCTCGAGTTCGACGCGGGAGGTATTGAGATCTTTCTGGACACGCAACGCGGCCAGAACACGAGCGGCGCGCCAGCGGAAGTGGTCGCGGCGTCCGGCGGAGTCGACGAAGAGCTGGTTATCGACGCGGACGACGTTGGGGATATTGACGAGCGTGCGCTCGAGCAGCGACCGTTCGCGCTCGTCGGCCGCTTGGCCGCGGACCTCGATCGCGCCTTGGCGGACGTAGAGGTGCACCATGCTCCGATCGGTCAAGACGCTGCGGAAAACGTAGGAGGCTTCGATCGCGTCCTCGATTGCGCGGTCCTCGAGAATGCCGGCGCGGGCGATTTGGGGGGCAATCAGAGCGACGGCGAACGCGACCGCGGGGAAAAGGGAGCTCTTGTGCAAGCGAAGGATGAACATCAGCGGTTGATATCCCGATCGCTGCGCGGTCGCGATGTCTATCGCGGGACGGGAGACGCGCGGGGCCCAGGCCAACAGCTTAGGGGTTTAATAGCGGAGGCGGAGAAAGATTTCTCTTGCGCCAACGCGCGATGTGACGAATCAGAGGATGGTCAATGTCGTCAGATGCACGGTCGAGATCGTGATTTGAGTCAGGCAGCGAGAGTCAGGTTTCTGCGTTAGCGACTTCTACGAGTTAGCAGGTCAGGCAACGACAGGAAGGACAGCTGAAGGGTATCGCGTTTGGTCGCGTCGTGAGCGCCAGCGCGTGCGATCCGGTCGTGCGATAACAACACCATCAACCCAATTGCGGCCCGGGGCCGCGACTGCATCCTCATGAACTTCTCCGAACTCCTCCCTCACCGCGAAGCACTGCTCCGCCAGGCACGCCTGGCGAATCTTGCTTTTGCGTTCGCGCGGCTCAGCGACTACGCGGAGCGCATCGCTCGCGCCGGATTGCGCGGACCCGCGACACTTCACGAAGCCGACCCGGAGGGCGAGCGCTTCTGGCCGACGTTGGTCACGCATCACGGCAACCAGTCGGTGATTGATGAGCACTTCCTCGACGAGGACGTGGAGGAGCTCGACGAGATTCTGCTCTTTCTCGAAGATCAGGGGTTTGAGGTGAACTACACTTTCGAGCTCGAATCGATGCCGCATCGCTATTTGCCGGCGCTGCGTCGTGAGCTGGAAAAGGCAGGCGTGCGACTGCCCGCTCCGACGCTGCGGCCGGAAGACTCGGCGCGCGAGGCCGGGTGAGCGGCGGTCGGCTTCCGACTCTTGCTCGGGACGGAGGAAACCAGGGTGCCGGGACGGCATCCGCCCGACGCCGTCGCATGCGTCGCGGGGCTGCGCCGAGCCCGCTGCGACGGAATGCCTCGTCGATCCACTCCAGCGCGAGGGCCGAGATCAAGGGCCGCCGCCGAACGCCATGATGCGCGGGCGGAGTTGAGCGCGTGACCGCCGACCAGCGCACCGAGCAAGAGCGACGACTCGCCGAGCAGGCCCCCGGCCCGGGTGTCAGCCACTGCGCCATGCGTCGCCGGTGGTATAACCGAGTGCGTGGACCGCGCGGATCATGCTGCGGAGATCGGCATTGCGATGCTCCACTTCGGCGGTGTGCTCAGCGACGTTCAGGTGCACGCTGGAAACCCCCGGGACGGCTTCGAGCGCCTTCTCGAGATGAGCACCGTCGGTGGCCGAGGTGAGTTGGGGAATGGAAATGATGGCGGTCGGCATGCGTGGGATTCTGACTTGAGGCGTGGTGCGCGGCCATCGGGTCGATCGCGGGTGGCTGACCCGGATGGGCTCGTGCGTCGGTCAGGCGAAGTCAGGGCCCCGCGGCGCGGGAGAGTTGCACTTTGTCCGCGGGTGTGTCCCATGGCCGGTGATGAAAGTCGGAGCCAAAGTTGTTTGCGTGGACGACGTCTTCCCGGCGGCGATCAAGGAATTCTACCTCGCGCTGCCCGTGAAGGGCGCGATCTACACTGTGCGCGAGGTCTCTCTCGGTCGCGAAAAACTGGCGATCGTGAAGGACGGCAAGATCGTCCCGAACGGCGCGTCCGAGGAAAGCGTGACCGTGCGCATTCTTTTGCACGAACTCGTGAACCCGCTTGATCCGTTCAACGGCAGCCGCGCAGAACTCGGCTTCAACGCCGAGCGGTTTCGCGAAGTCGAAGAGGAACACGCCGAGGAACACCGCGAGGAAACGATCGCGATCGGCGCGCCCGCCGAGCCGTCGAGCGCCTGACAACGTCTGGCACCGCGAAACGGCCAAGCCAACGGCGCGCGTCGATTGCGACACGATGCGCGCGCCGAGGGCCATCCGATTTTCTTTTTCGGTCACGCGGTCGTCGTGCGCAGGAATTGCGCGCGCACTGATCGCGTTCATTCGCCCGACCTCGGAGCGACGGGGCGCGCGATGACGCGACTCACTCGCCGCCGTCCAATGCGACGAGACAGGTGAGCGCGGCGAGGATGATCACGACCGCGATCATGTTCGCAGACTGTCAGCGTCCTCAGGGGCCGAGGTGCGTGGCGTCGCATATCTCAGCTCCACGAACGTGTCGCCGCACTGCTGCACCGAAAGCAGACGCAACGGCGGTGTGTGAATCGCGCGCGGGAGCAGCGGTTTGCCCGCACCAAGTGTGACCGGCGCGATTTGGACGATGATTTCATCCAACAGGCCGCGGTCCCAGAACTGCCCTAGCAACTCGCCACCGCCGACGATCCAGATGTTTTTTGAGCCGGCCGCTGCGCGCATCGCGGCGTGGACCGGTGCGACGTCGCCGCTCACGAAACGCACGTCGGCTGCCGGCACGCCGGGCCGCGGACGATGCGTGAAGACCCACGTCGGCTGAGCATACGGCCACGGCTGCGCCTCGGTCGTGTTTGGCCGCACATGATGGCGCAGCAGCCACTCGTAGGTGGCGGCGCCCATCGCGAGCGCGCCGACGTTGGCGATGAAGTCAGTGTAGGTGGGGGCGGCGTCGCCGAATTGGAGCAGCCAGTCGATGCTGTCTTCGGCGGTGGCAAGAAAGCCGTCGAGCGTGGACGCGCCGTAAAATTGGGTTTTGCCCGTGGTCATCGCGCCATTCTCGCAGAAGGCGCTGACAACGTCGTGTCAGGAGCGAGGCGGGCGCAGCGCGAACCACGCGCGAATGAGCAGCGATTGGTGAAAAAGCACCGGCGGCTCGAAGCCGGCGGAGGCGATGAGCTCCTCGAATTCAGGGGAGGGCAGGAAGCTGACGTCGCGTTGCCAGGCCTCGAGCATGCGTGCGTGCGCCTCGGGTGGAACGCCGGCGATCTCCATCAGGCGGAACCACACCGCTTGGAGCTGCGCATGACTCGTCGTGGTGCGGTCGCCGCTCAAGTCGGCCGTCACCAGCCGCCCGTGCGGGTGGAGCCGATCGGCGATCTCGCAAAAAAAGGCGCGCCGCTTTTCGGTCGTCACGAGAAAATGGGACACCAGCAAACTCGTGGCGGCGTGGAACGGCTCACTCGGTGGAAGGGAATCGAGGTAGCCGGTGTGAAAAGTGCAGCGCTCTGCGAATCCATGCTCCGTGGCGCGGCGACGGCAGATGGCCATCATCGGCGCGGAAGGCTCGACGATCGTGAATCGCCAGCCCGGAAAGTGCGTGGCAAGCGCAAGCACTTCGTGCCCGGTGCCCGCACCGACGCAGAGCACGCGCGCATCGACGGGCAGATCGCCGAGGATCGCGCGCGTCTGCAGCAGCAGCGCCTCGCGCAGCGCACTGATCTTCGCGAAGCGGTCGTCGTAGGCGGCCGCGTTCTGTTCGTCGAATCCGACCGGCGTCTCGGGGGAGGGCATGCGAACGAGGGAAGTTCACTTGCTGGAGAAAACAAGTTCTGCCGCCGCTGGTCGCCGAGGAAGCGACTGGCGGAGGCGGTCATCTTCCCGTGGGGGAATAACGGCTCAGTGTGATGTGCCGCTTAAGACGCGAGACCGTTCCCTGGAGGCGGTGAAGCGGCGGAACTACTTCTGGCCGTCTCAGACTAAGGAGGTTATCGCTCACACCATGACGACCTGTCTCACCAAGCTGCCCACCTGGACGCGGATGTTGCTCTTTTTTCTCGCTGCGGCGCTGTGCGCCCACGGCGCGGCGCAGTCCGCCGAATCTGCGGCGTCCCCGGCGGCGACGATCGGCGCCGAGAAGATCGTATCGCCCCATCCGACGCGCCTTGAGGTCGAGGGGCGGCGCCTCTCGGGCCGGCTCGCGGTCGCGCCGGAGATCCTCAGCGCCGACACTTGGACGGACCTGATTTATACGGTCACGGTCGCTCCGCGGTTTGGCCGCGTGGGATTGGCCGGTGAGGGCGACAGCGACGATTTTTTTGCCAACCAGACTTCGCGTCTCGGTTATTTTGCTTACGAAGCGAAGGAGGATTTCACGGGCGAGGACGCCTTCACTTACACGGTGCGCAATACGACGTCGGGAATGGTCTTCGAGAACCGTGTCGTCATCCAAGTGCGCCCGCCGCCGCCGGTGGTGCTCGATGAGTTCACCGTCAAGGGCTCGCGCGAGCGCACGCTGGCCGCCGCCCCGGTCACGCTCACGACGCGGCCGAACACGCCGGTCGTGAAAAAAATTCCGAGCCACCAGGATTTCATGCGCGAGGCCGATCGCGCGAACATCGCGAATCCGAAGTTGGTCTGGTCGCTCGATCACAAGGTCCGCGCGCAGCACGGCACCGCGAAACTCGACGCCCGCACCGGCGAACTCACGTATGAGCCGAATCCCGGCTTCATCGGTGAGGATCGTTTCAATTACTACACGTCCGACGAAAACCATCCCGAACTCGGCGTGGAGAACGTGGTCACCGTCCTCGTCGAACCGATCCGCGTGCCGAAGCAGAAAATCGCGGACCGCAGCAAGAGCCGGCAGGTCGACCTCGTGTTCGTGATCAACAATTCCCGCTCGATGGCGCCGCACCAGCAGCGCATCGCGGAAAATCTCCGCCGCTTCCGCCAGCTCTTCGATGAGAAGAAACTCGACTACCGCATCGGCGTGCTGACGACGGATTTCGTCAACCAAGGCGAGCGTTACGCGAAGACCGTCGCCTCGGTGCAATTCGACCGGTCCGGCCAGCCGGTCGTCGATCGCAAGGGCCAGCCGAAGCGCGCCACCAAGGAAGTGGCGAGCAACGGCAATCTCGTGACGCTGTCGGTCCTGCCGCAACCGTGGGTGACGCCGCAGACTCCCGATGCGGTGTTCGGCGAACTCGTGAAGGTCGGCACGAGCGGCGACAGCAACCGCACGGCCTTCACCGCCGTGTATAACTTCGTGGCCGATTACCAGGCCGGCCGCCACACGTTGCTGCGCCCGGACGCCACGACGATCGTGGTGTATTTCATGGACGAGGAGGAAACGCGCATGGCCACGTGGGTGCCGCAGTCCGGCGGCGGGCAGAAGGCCGAGTGGGTGGAGAACGGCAAGCTCCCCGAATTGATCCAGGCCTACAACGCGCGCCATCCCGCGCAGCGGCAGACGCTCGACGGCTACATCAATTACTGGGTGCTGCGCCCGTTCATCATCGTGAAGGGCAATCAGCGCGGGAAAATCGAGATGCACGCCGTCGTTTCGCCGAACAATCTCTCGCATCGTCGCGCGGCCGAGCTCACGGGCGGCAGTGTGCTGAACATCGACAGCGATTTCTCCGCGCCGCTCGCGGCCCTCGGCGATCGCATCGCCGACACCGTCGCCGTCGCGCTCGACCCGATCGATCCCGGTGCGACGCTGGCGAGGAAGTCGATTCGCGTGCTCGTCGACGGGCAGCCCGTCGCGGCCGATCCGCAGAACGGCTTCGTCTACGACGAGCGCACGCACAGCGTCCGCTTCAACGGCGAGGCCAAGAAGAAGGCCTTCGCGGCGAAGATCGAGATTCGCTACGAGGAACACCAGTGAGGCGCTCGAGAAGGAACCCGCCGGCGATGCCGAAGAGAGAGCCGACCGGTTGAACGCAGAGGGCACGGAGGACCCCGAGGGGCGCAAGGGGGCTCCGACGCCGCGCGCCCGGTTGGGTTGGCCACACGCGAGTGGCGAAGTTCGATCGCCGCACACGATGATCCGCGCGATCGTCGGCTTGCCGTGAAGTCACGCCCGCGCGCGAACGTCGGGCGACCAGGTGAACGCGGCCGCGCTGTGGTCTCCGCGACCGCCGGGCAAGCGGGCGGGATCGAGCCGGTCAGCTGCGTCCGCACGCGCTCATTCTTCCGGCTCGTCCGGGTAGGCGAGGCACGAGTCCGGGAAGGCGTTCTGGCGGCGCATCCAGGCGACGAGACACAGCGAATTCGTGAGCGCTTCGTGCAGCGCGGAGCCGTAATCGTAGGCGCGCTCGTCGTAGCCGGCGGACTCGAGCGCCTCGTCCACTCCGAGCATTACGGCGAACATGCGCGCGCGCAGGGCGGGGACGTAGGCTTTTTCCACGGGCACGGAAATGTCTTCGTTATACGCCGCGCACACGGTGGCGTCGCTGCTATGGTGCGTGCGACAGGCCTGCGGGCGGCCTTCGTAGATCGAGCACGCGCCGTCCTCGCGCAGCAACGCGCACGGTTGCCGAATCAGATCGCGATCGCCCGGCGGGAGCGCGGCGATGTTCGCGCGGTGCACGGCGAGGCGTTCGATCAGTTGCGCGAGTGCGTCTGCCGGAAAATGGAGCTGGATGTAGTGCGCGGCGTAGAAAACCTCGTGGGCCTGCACGTCGATGGGGATGTGGCAGCACGCGTCGCAGCCGGAGCGGCAGGCGACGGTGGCGAGCACGCTGCGTTTCGTGCCCGTGTAGGTGCGCTCGAGTTCCGCCATGCCCCAGGCGAGGGCGTCCATCATCTGCTCCGGGTGCCGCACGCGGGAAAGGCGTTTTCCCATCTCCGCCACGGCGTGGTCGAAGAGTTCGAAGCGTTGGGCAACCGGTGTGCGGGCGGGCATGGAGTGCCTGAAGATGTTTCAGGCACGGTGCGAAAGGCGATATCAATGCGGCGCGTCTGCCCGGGCGCGGGGTTGTGCGACCGCGGTTGCCTGCGCGGAGTCCGGCGCGCGGCCGGCCTCGGGTTGCCCTCACGCGCCCGTTGTGCGGTTGGGGTCGGGCGGGATGGCGGGGCGGTCCGAGTGTGCCGTGCGCGCGCGTCCTCCGCTGGCGTGGCGGCAATCGGCATTGGTAGCGAGATTCAGTGCGCGACCGTCGCCCGGGTAGGCGCACCAGATCCAATCGTCGAACGGAGGCGGCAGCGGCGAGGCGTAGGCGCACGCCTCGCAGCTGAACGTGGCCGGGCCCGGATCGTCCCTGGCGATCATATCGCACCGTCCTTCGTGGCCGCCACCAGCAGGCGATAGATCATGTAGGCGGCGCATTGCTGCCCGCGCGGAGTGAGGGCGCTGGTTGCGCGGCGAGCGGAGGCGCGAGGCGCGATCTGCATGAGACCGAGTTCGACGAGGGCGACGATCTCTCCCTGCAAGCGGGACGCGGGCGGCGGGCGGGAGTTGCCGCCGGTGATGAAGGCATCGACGACGATCAGCACGCGGTCGAAGTTCAGCTGCAGGGCCGCCATCGTGCCGCGCAGCGCGCGATCGTGAAACCAACCGGTCCGGAGCACCCGGCGCAGTTGCCTCGCCTCGACGGGCATGCTCGCGCGCAGCCGGGCGCTGAATTGCAGGAGGCGGCACAAGGAGGCGGCGCGCCATGCGGCGACGGTGCGGTGCGCCGGCGGCGGCGGATCGCTCGGCGGGGTGTTGGGGCCGGAGGAGGGAGGTGCCGCGTTCATGGTTTTCTCGTGCGAACGTTGGCGGAAAGGGAAGGTGAATCGTGGGGAACGGGGCTTTCGCATCGCGGTGGAGGAGCAGGCTGGCGCGGAGCAGGAAACGGCGGACTCATTTGCGGAGGCTTTCGGCCCGCGCCTCGAAGCCTCCCGCGGCCTCGACGGCGGCGCGCAAGCGTTCGCGGGCGCGCGCGAGGCGACTCTTCACGGTGCCGATGCTGATGCCGAGCGCGCGGGCGATGGCCTCGTAGCTGGCGTGCTGACGCGTGCGCAGCTCGAGGATGTCGCGGTCGCGGGGCGCGAGGCGTTCGAGCGCCTGCGCGATGCTCTGTTCGAGTTCGTGGTGCGCGAAGGTCTCGCGCTCGTCTCTCGTGGCCGTTTGGTGCCACGCGGCGGTGTCGGCGGCGGCCTCGGGCGAGTCGAGCGAGACGGTGACGTCGCCTTTGCGCCGGCGCCAATGCCAATAGCGGTTGTGCGCGACATTGCGGGCGATGGTGTGGAGCCAGCTGCTGAGCGCGGCGTCGCCGCGGAAGCCGGCGGCGGCGCGGAAGGCGCGGACGAAGGTTTCCTGCACGAGGTCTTCGGCATCGTGGTGATTGCGCGTCATCCGGTAGGCGAAGACATAGAGGCGTCCGCGGTAGTGGCTCATCAATTCACTCCAGACGCCCGGGCTGCCCGCGCGGAAGCGGGCGGCCATCGCGTGTTCTTCGTCGCGCGGCGAGGGCAACGCGGCGACGCCGGCGGCGGCGAGTTCAGGGCGAAAAGCAGGGAGGGAGTTCATGTGAAAAGGCGGGCGGGAGGGACGGGGCGGGATGCCGCGAAGCGTCCGCCTCGCGCGGGCGCCTCGGGCGAGGCGGCTTGATGGGGCGAGGCGGGCGAAGCGGTGGTCATGGCGGCGGGAAATTGCGCTGAGTGCGCCAAGAGAATAATCGCTCTTGGGCCGCGTGCCCAATGCCCAGCGGGGCCCGTGTTCATGCCGCGGCGGCATGGGCGCGCCGCCTCCGAACCGCGCGTTTTCGCTCGGGGCGCGGTCGTTCGGCGCCGGTCGTGCGATGCCGTCGCGGCGGACCGGTGCGCGGCACGATCGTCGTGCCGGTCTGGAAACGATGTGCGCGCGGACGCCGCCGAGGCCGTGGCGCGCGTGGCGATGGCGGCGCCCACGCGAGGGGCGACGGTCTCGGGCCTGTCCTCGAGGTGCGCAGCGAACGACGGTGAATCCGATTCGGTGTGGCGCCGCGCTCGATCGCTCCGTGGGACGATGCGGCGGGAGTCGCATCGCGGCCCAGGGCAATGCACGGCGAGAGGTTGCCAAGAAATGGAGCATTACTCGAAGCGAGGCTGATGTCCGCCATGTCTGTGCGTGCTAAGCAGGGGCGCGACGCGCGCGAGCGTTGCCTGCCGGGAGCGCGCGCCCTCTGTTGCGCGGCTTTTCATGAGCGCTTCCGCCTCCTCTCCCAAACTCGCCAACCCCGCCGTCGTCGGCCTCGCCGGCTTCGGCCTCACGACGCTGCTGCTCCAGTTCCACAACGTGGGCTGGATGGGCATGGGCCCGGTCATTTGGGTCGGCCTGATCTTCGGCGGCGCCGCGCAGCTGATCGCCGGCCTGCAGGAGATGAAAACCGGCAACAGCTTCGGCTATTGCGCGTTCACGTCCTACGGCGCGTTCTGGATTGCGCTCTGCCTCATGCTGCTCGGCAACCACTTCAAGGTCTTCGAGGCGAGTCATCACGACGTCGGCTGGTTCCTCGTTGGCTGGACGCTGTTCACGGTGATCCTGTGGTTCGGCTCGCTGCGCATCCACGGCGCGATGGCGCTGACGTTCACGCTGCTGCTGATCGGCTTCGTGCTGCTCGATCTCGGGCACTTCGTGGATCCGGTCTTCAACAAGGTGGCCGGCTACGAGCTGATGCTCTGTGCGCTGAGCGCGTGGTATATGATGGCGCGAATCATTCTGAGCGACGTGTGCGGACGCGATGTGCTGCCGGCCGGACGCGCGTGGATCGCCGCGAAGAACTGAGAGCTGCAGAGCCGCCGGCGGATAGGGTGTGTTCTCCGAAAGAGCAGCGCGCTCGCGTTCACACGCGCACGCCGCGCACTGACACTGTGCGGGGCGGCGACCGGGGCCTATCGTAGAATTTTCAGGCGCGTGTCGCCGGAGTCGTCGCGCGTGAGGCGCCATTCAATCTGCGTGATCTTTTTCAGGAACGCTTCGTCGTGGCTCACCAGCAGCATCGCGCAGGGACAATCCGCCAGCGCTTCCTCGAGGCACAGGATGCCCGGCAGGTCCATGTGATTGGTCGGTTCGTCCATCACGATCAGGTGCGGTCCGCGCACGATGCCGAGCGCGAGCAGCAACTTCCGGACTTCACCGGGACTCGGCAGCGCGCTTTCCAACAATCGCGCCGGGCGCGAGCCGAGCCGGCTGATCGTGATCATCACGCGTCCGAGTTCGTCGTTGGGCAGACGTTTGATGGATTCCAGCAGGGCGCGTGAGTCCTCGGTCGAGATCTCCTGCGGCACGGAGACCAGTT
Source organism: Candidatus Didemnitutus sp. (assembly GCA_041906465.1). Classification (GTDB taxonomy): domain Bacteria; phylum Verrucomicrobiota; class Verrucomicrobiia; order Opitutales; family Opitutaceae; genus Didemnitutus. Next base: position 241,273 of record JAYRJE010000003.1, read on the forward strand.
TCTCCGCCGGCACCTCGAGGTGCGCAAGCAGGTGCCGTATGAGCGTGCTCTTGCCGAGCCCGTTGGCTCCCGTCAGCGCAATCCGGCTGGTGCCGCCCATTTCCAAGTCGGGGAAATGCAACTGGCGCTCCCCGCTCAGCCGCAAACGGCCCGCGGGTAGGCGCAGCAGAAAGTCACGCGGCATGAACGACGCTCCGTCGACCCAAATGCCCGTCTCGTAGCGCTTCTTCACCGTCAACTTGGAGCGTTCCTGTGCGATCCTGCCCGCGCGTTGATTCATCTGCGCGACCATTTTGCCGGCGTAAGCATCCTTGCCGCTCATCTTCGCGAGATTGCGCATGGCGCGACCGTCGTGATCGTGCGCGGGAATCTTGGTCGATTTCGAGCCGCGCGCCGCCGCCGATTTCTGATCCGCGATCACGCGACGGCGTTGCGCCTCGGCTTGCAGGCGGCTCTCGTTGCGTCGCATCACTTCGCTCGTGTGGCGCACGGCCTCCTCGTCGCTTTCTTGCTGAGCCAGCGCCTGCGTCACTCCGCCGGGCCGCAGCACCGCTTCGGGCGGATCGAGGATGAGACATTGCGCGCACAACTCGTCCAGCAGCGCGCGATCGTGGCTCACGAGCAGGCCGACGCCGGCAAAGTCCCGCAACGCCTCCCGCAGCAAGCGGCGCGCCTCCGCATCGATGTGATTGCTCGGTTCGTCGAGGGCGAGCACCGCGGGCTCGCGCCACAGCGCGACGGCAATCTGCGCGCGCTTCCGTTCGCCGTGGCTGAGCGTCGCCCAGCGCTCCGGCCAATCTTCCCCCACGCGCAGCCGCGCCTTGAGGATCGTGGCATCGGGTGCCCAGATGAAATCCTCGAACTGCGCCGGCGGGTCATCCGTGCGTTGCGCCACATACAACGCCAGGCCGCGACGCGTGATCGTCCCGCCCTGCGGCGCGAGGTCACCCGTCGCGACTCGCAACAACGTCGTCTTGCCGGCCCCGTTGGCCCCGACGATGCCCGTCCACCCCGCGGGAAACTGCACGGTGAGATCGCGGAACAGCGCCGCGGTCATCCCGGGGTGCGCGAATTCGACGGATTGAAAAGCCAATTGAGCAAACGCCACCCGTCCAACGTGTCCGCGCCACGGCGTCGCGCAACGTGAACTTGCCGGCCGGCGCGGCCCAGCGGTTTGGCGCCGTAGCGGTGGGAGCGTGCGCCGCCGACGATGATCCCGACCGGGCTGCGGCCCGTCTTTTCGCAGGCGATCCTCACGCCGTCGGGAGAAGCAACGTGCGCCACGGGTGTCGTGGTTGAAGGTTCACTCGCTTCCGGCGCCACTGCGGCGAGCGGCGCAGATTAACCTTGGGCAGGAAATTCACTTTGGCCGCACGGACGAGTCGACCTGCGGCGGCGCGCGTTCGTTTCGCGGCGCCTGGCCCGCCTGCGGGAGGAGCCGATCATTCGGCGTCAGGCGTGACGGCGGCGCGAAACCCAGACACCGGCGACTGCGAGCAGGCCGGCGAGCGCGGCATACGTGCCCGGCTCAGGGATCGCGCTCGGCGTGAGCGTGACGCGGAACACCGCGTCGTAGCCTGGCTCGAATTGGCTGCCGGATTCGCTCGCGCCGAGGAGCGCGCCGCCGAGGTAGGCGCTGGCGTTGGCGACCGAGTTGATCGTGGCCGAGGCGTTGCTAAAGAGCGCGGTGTAACTCGTGTTCGCCTGGAGCGTGAGGTCCGAGAAGGTGAAGGTGCTGGTGATGGTGTTGGGCGACGCGTCGCCATTGACCAGACCGGAAACCGTCGTCGGTCCGCTGCTCTCGCCAAGAATGTAGCCCTGCGGATTGGCGCAGATGGCGTCGATCATCGCGGAAAAATCCGGCGCGTCCGTGAGCAACGACGTCTGGACAATGTAGAGCGAAGTGGGGACGGACGCCGTATGCCACTGGGAGAAAGCCATCGCGTTGAGCGTGACGGAACTGAACCCGGTGGGCGCGGGCGGGAAGCCGAGGCCGGAGAGGGACGGCGTGAAGCTTTGCCCGATGCTCGAGCGGCCCGGGCCATCGCTGGCGTTACCGATCGTGTAGGTCTGGGCGGAAGCGAGCGTGGCAACACCGAGCGCGAGGGCAGCGAAGAGGGGCTTCATGATGAAGAGGTGCCCCATCCTAGTGGGTTCCGGCGCGGTGCGGTATCGGGGAAGCTTGGTCGCGCGGGACGGATTTTATCCGGGCGCTTGTGGGAGGATGCACGCTTAGCCTGCTGGCCTCCGCGCCAGCGTTCCGCAGCCCTTTTCAACGGTCAATGATCGGCCCGGTGCGTTGGAAGTGCCGGGCGAACCGCGCTGCCGCCATGGCGAGGCCGCCTGCGACCGAGGCAGCCAGGACGCTCATAAAAACTCCCGCCGGCCGGTCTTCGCCGTCGCCGAAGGCAAGGATGATGAGCACGCCTCCCGCCACGAAGCCGAGAAGGACCATGGCGCAACGCTGAATGGTGCGCAGGGCGTCGACGGTGGTCGCAGGGAAGGTGCCGCTCCGTCGCACCTCGCCGAACAGCGCGAATGCCCGCTGCAGCGCCACGAAGAACGAAATCGAGCCAGCATACACATACGCGAGGAAGGGATCGTGGAAATAGATCTCGAAGGTCGTGGCGTGCGCGTTGCGGCCTTCGAGCTGCGGCTCGAGCAGCAGGAAACCGAGGGTGGCGAGGCCCAGGAGCACGATGGTGATCTGAAGGAACAACGCGGAGCCGCGTCTCATGCCGGGTGTTTTCATGCGGCGACGATGACTCAACTGGGTGAAGCGCGTATGAAGCCGCGATGTGTTTCGCGTGAAAATCGACGTTCGTCAGGGCGGTAAGTCAGGGCGATTTCCCGACAGGCCGGGCGGTGAGGCCAATCAAGCACGGAGGTCGCTGAGAGCACAGAGGCCGAGCAGGGAGGAAAGGCTGCTCAAAGGCGCAGGTATCCCGTCCCATCGACCGGGTTCGGTCTCTGCGTCCTCTGTGACCTCTGTGTTAAACAGATCGCGGGAGCGCGGCTCGTTTGGAGAACTCGCCCCGTCTGGACGAACTTTGTTCGCTCATGTTTTGGTGCGGCGATGATAGCATGGCGCAGCGTCCGCTACTGTTCGCTAGTTTCTGGTCTCATAATCTCGGTGCGCCGGGCGGGCGGCGTTGCCAGCTCCAGCGTTGCCGGTTGCAATCGGAGCATGAGCTCCGTCGCCGAGATCGAGAATGCGATCCAAAGGCTGACTATCGCCGAACAGCGGACCATCGCTCGTCACCTGGGCGCTTCTCTGCGCGCCAGACAGGATTCGAAAAAATACACCGCCGCCAACCAAGGCATTCCTTTTATTGAGCATGACTGCCCGACGGCGGGCGGACTTGCGGGACAGGAGGGGACGAAATCCTCCAGGAAACGCGGCCGGCCTCACGCGACGGATCGGATGTAGCGGCCTTGCAGTCTCCCACCTCAGAACTCGGAGCTCACGGCATCGCGGCGGGAAAGGCGGTCGAAGCCAGGCGTCGGTGTTCGCAAGCGGTGGCGGGCGGCGCGAATAGCACGCGGATCTTTTGTCGGGTGTCACGTGCACTCAAACACGCGAGCCGGCGCCTCAATCGAGGCTCGCGGCTGACATGGTGGAACGCGTTGACCGCAATGCGTTCTCGCCCGGGCGCGTTGGGGTCAACGCGTTCCACCGCTGCGTCAGGCCATCGCGCGATCATCAATAGTATAATTTCTGTCCCTTCATGAATGTGACGTTCAACCTCACCACGACCGGTGGCCAGCTCGGGCCGGTCACCTTTCGCCTCGGCCGCCAGGTGGTCGAGCCACTCCACACCGCGCCGTGGTGCGGTGAGCCAGAAGCGAAGAAGTTGATTCCGCTCCTGCGTGGATTGCGCGGCGATTTCTTCTGCGCGCCCTTCGGCGATGGTCCCGCCTGGCGCGGCGAGAATCATCCGCCGCACGGCGAAACGGCCAACGGCGAGTGGAAGGTCACCGCGTCGGCCCCGGAGCGTCTGGTCGCCGTCCTGCGCACGAAGATTCGCCCGGGCAAAGTCACCAAGACGCTCGAGGCGCGTCCCGGCGAAACGAACCTCTATCAGGCTCATCTCATCGAGGGCGCGAGTGGCAAGATGTGCCTCGGTCATCACGCCATGCTCGATTTCAATCACAACGGCCCGGGCGCGATCTCGTTCAGCAAGCTGCGCCTCGCTCAGGTGCTGCCGGTGCCGTTCGAGAATCCCGTGCAGGGCGGTTACTCGTCGCTGAAGCCCGGCGCGTGGCTGCGCCGTTTGGATCGCGTGCCGATGGCCAATGGCGGCACGACCGACCTCACGCGCTATCCGGCGCGCGAAGGTTTCGAGGATCTCGTCATGGTGCATCACAAGGATGCCGACGACTTCGCGTGGGCTGCGGTGGTTTTCGCGGAGAAGGGCTTTGTCTGGTTCTCGCTCAAAAATCCCGCGTATCTCGCCTCGACCGTGCTGTGGCATTCGAACGGCGGACGTCACTATGCGCCGTGGAGCGGACGCCATCGCGGCGTCTTGGGCGTCGAAGACGTCACGGGCTATTTCCATCTCGGCCTCGCCGCCTCGCTCGCGCCCAACCCGTGGAAGAAAAAAGGCGTGCCGACCTCGCTCGCTCTCTCGCCGCGTAAACCCACGCGCATTCCGTATATCATGGGCGTCGCCGCGCTGCCTGCGGGCTTCGACGTCGTGCGCGTCATCCGTCGCACCGCGACCGGCATCCGCCTCGAGTCAGCGAACGGCCGGCAGATCGAGCACGCCGTGGATCTCTCCTTCCTCCGCTAATCGTCTCCGCTCGAAACCGCTTTCCCAAACACCCCAATGAACGTCTATCGCGACTACTTGAATAACCTGAAAGGCAAAGTGCTGCTCGGCTGCGACGGCTTTGTTGACGAGACCTACCAGATCGTGGAGGTCCGCAAGAGCCTCACCGATTTCACGCCGATGAATCGCCTCAAGCAATTCGGCGAACTGCTCGTCGCGCGCGCCGACGGCGGCGTCGGACTCGAGTTGGTGCCGAAGCGCCGCTGCGAAGGCGGCTTCGCGATCAACACCGGACGCATCGCCGCCTGCCTCGGGCTCAAGCCGTCGCTGCCGGGCCTCTACGGCAAGGACACGATCGATCCTGCGTATCACGAGTTTCAGACGAACTGCGAACTGCTCTCCCTCGGCAATCCTGCGCTGACGATCGTCTTCGAGTTCGGCGATGGAAAAGTGCTGATGAGCAATCTCGAGGCGGTTTCCAGCCTGACGTGGGAGCGCTTCAAGAACCACTTCGGGCCCGCGAAGCTCCGCGAGATGTTTGCTGGCGTCGATATTCTCGGACTGGGCTACTGGTCGCTGACGGCGGACTTCGACGGGATTTTCCACGGCTTCATGGAGCAATACCAAGGCGTCACGCCGCCGCGCCGGATGTTCTTCGATTTCGCGGACATCAAGAAGAAGTCGCCCGAGTCGTTCGCGAAGAGCCTCGCGCTGATCCGCGCCCACAATGACAGGATTCCGATGACCTTCAGCATGAACGAGCATGAGGTCATGGAGCTGTTCTCGCGGATCGGGGTGGAGCGGCCGGAGTTGAAGCCGGCCGCGGTCGCCCGGGCATTGACCGTCGCGCGGGAGAAGATCGGGTTCGACGAACTCGTGGTGCACACGCCGGAATTCGCCGCGGCCTCCAACGCGAAGGACGGCGAGGCTTACGCGATCCAGGAACGCCAGACCAAGACGATCCGCCTGGCGGGTGCGGGCGACAGCTTCAACGGCGGCTATCTCTGCGCCTCGCTGGGCAACCTGCCGATCAAGCAACGTCTCGTGATCGCCAACGCGGTGACGGCCTTTTTCGTCACTCACGCCACCGGTCCGACGAAGGAACAGTTGCTCGACCAGATCGGACAAGCGTCCGACCGTTAGTTGCACGAGACTGGAGCTGAGAGCTGAGAGTTGAGTGGGGCGCGCCGTGATCGCATTGCGGCCGGTCGGGCCGGTCTCTGCGTCCTCTGTGTTAAACCGGCTCGAGGATCGGTGGGGGCGCGGCGCGGCGATGCATCCGAACAGATTGAAACACAGAGATCGCGGAGAGCGCAGAGATCCGGGCCACGGACGGATGGGTCGCAAGAAGGCGCAGAAATGATTTTTTCCGGCGAGGCTGATCTTTCGAGCGCCTGTAGGCGCCGGGAGATTTGTGCTCGCGGGCGGATTTTTGCGCCACTTTGCGGCACCTCGCTCGCTGCGTCCGTCCTTGTTCAGCGATGATGCGCCTCCGCGCGTCTGTCTCTGTGTCCTCTGCGACCTCAGTGTTAGACGGTTCGAGGATCAATTTTGTCCGTCGGACTTGTCCGGCGCCGGCTCCTTCGTTCGTTGCAGTGAGGAGCGCCGGCGCTTTGGGTCGGTGCGTCCGTCAAACTCTCACTCCGGAACCACGCATCCCATGAGCCCCAACATCGAAGCGGTCAGACAATTCTACGCGGCCCTCAATCGCGGCGACGTGCCGGGCGTCACGGCCCATTTCGCTCCCGACATCGTGCGCGTCGAGTTCGAAGGGACTCCGAATGGCGGCACCTTTCGTGGCCTCGCGGCGCTGGAGGCGCACGTCGCGAAAGCGCGGGGGACGTGGGCGGAGGGCGCGTGCGAGCCGGAGGAGTTGGTGGAGCACGGCGACAAAGTGATCGCCTACGTTCACGTTCGCGTGCGTCTGAAGGACTCCGGGCAATGGGTGGAGGGACGCATCGCGGACGGCTTCGCGTTTCGCGGGGGCAAGATGGTTGAGTTTCACACGTTCGAAAAACGCGCCGACGCGCTCGCGTGGGCGGGGATGCAGCCGTGACGGCGCGGCCAGCCAGATGGAACGCCGAGGACGCAGAGAGCGCAGAGAGAAATTCAGCGCTTCGAGGCGGTGCGGGCGGCGTAGCGGGCGGTCGCTTTCTTTTCGACGGTCTTGAATAGACCGGATCCGAAGCGTTGCTCGAGATCGCGACGCATGACCGCGTTGTAGGCTCGGGCGTAGCGGACCAGATCGTCATCCACGACGCAGCCGGCGATGGTGCGCGTGACGACGCCGTAGTCTTCGAAGAGCACGGCGTGGTAGTCTCCGGCGAAGTCGGCCGGATAGCCGTAAGTGAGGAGGACGTGTGCGCCGCGACGCAGCGCGGCTTCAGCATCGCGAGCCCCGTCGCCATGCACGCCGACCCAACGAGAAATGGCGCGCCCATTGACTGCGATATCCCGTCCGTGGTGGGAATCCCAATAAGCGTAGTAGCCGGCGAAAGCGGTAAGGCCGAGGAGCGGGACGATGACGGTGAGGCGGCGGCGCATCAGCTATGAATACGTGCGAAGCGGAGCGTCCTTAGGGCTCGCGCGTCGATCATTGCCGTCAGCGCGCGAACACGTTCGTGGGGACGGCGACGGACGGTCCTGTGGTGCGTTCTGTGGCCTTGCCTGACTTGCCAGAGTGTGGCTTGCTCAGGTCACCCCTCTCAATCGCCACCGGGCCACGGCGTTTGATCCACGCAATCCGCAACTCATCCACGTCATGTCTGTATTGACGCATTTTGCCTTCACGAGTCTCGGCCAAAGCGCGCTGACGTCGAACCTCGATGTCATGCTGAGAATCCTTGGCCTCGGCACGATCGGACTGGGCTTCCTGCTGGCCTTCCTCGCCTTCCGTCTCCTCAACCGCGAGCAAAACATCAAAGCGCCGCGGGACATGATTCTTACATCGATCACGCGCTTCATGATCTTCTCGTTCCTGCTCTGCGCTCTCGGTCTGTTCTCCGAGATCTGGCGCAACTACGCTCCGAAGCCGGCGTCAGAGCCGTTGGGTGGCGCGCTGTATTGGCTGCCTCCTGAAGAGACGCAGGCCGCGACTCAGGTCGCGCAGAAGTTTCTCGAGCAGATTGACGCCGGGCAAATTCAGGAAGCCTACGACGCGAATCGCAACGGGGTCAGGCCGTTGTTTGTTGCGTGATGCCGGTTTGGCGATGCCGGCAATAGTAACTCCGGAGGGCGACCGGAGTGCCGAGTTGCAGGCGCTCGGCGAGCCACACCCATGGCGCACCGGTCCGGCTGCGCACCTCGATCGCAATCGCCAGTTTCCACTGCTGCCGAAGCGGTTTGGTCGTGAGATCGGCGTCGGTGCGTTTCGAGGTGGACAGTGCCGACTGAACGGCGTCTTCCCAAGTGCGCTCGCGTAGTTCCCGGACCTCCGCGGACTCCAAGCCGGGCTCAAGCGCGAGCTGCCGGAACTCCTTTGCCAGGACTTGCCGCCACCCTGCCGTGCCGATCGCCCAGCCCACCGATAGATTCTTCAATCCCAGTGCGGCGCACCGCGCTTCGTCGCGCCCGAGTTCGATCAACGATTGCTCATACCGTCTGCGCGACGCAACGTCCTCCCCGAAGCGACCGTCGCCACGCCAGCCCCGGTCGTCCGTCCAGCCGCCGCCGCGCACGATTCCCGCCAAGCTGCTCCAACGAAAATTGCGCACCTGCTCCGGCAGGACGATCTTCGCGCGCACCGGGTTGAGGTGAATGTAATCAACGACTCGCGCCAACGCGGCCGCGTCCTCGATCAACAGCGACTGATAGCGACCTTGGAAGAGATGGCCGCGTTCCTGACGGAACCGGTTGAAACGCGTGGCCCAGGTGCTCTGTAGCCAATGCATCCCATCGACCAAGTTCGGCTCCGGCGTCTCGACCGCGAGGTGGTAATGGTTGCGCATGAGCACGTAGGCGTGAACGCGCCAGCCCATGAGATCGCGGGCTTCCCGAACGGTTTCGAGAAACGCCTTGGCTTCACCGACGGAGAGAAAGAGATCGCGCCGATAGTTGCCACGATTGACGACGTGATAGATCGCCCCGGGGAACTGGACGCGCAACCTGCGAGCCACGACGGCGAGGCTGGGTCAGGAGAGGCAGACGGTCAATGCAACAAACAACGGCCTGACCCCGTCGGCCCTCTTCCATTGACGTAGCATTCTAGGAGCGACGCGACTTGCTCCGGCACCCAGTGATTCGTCTCGCGCTGAAAATCAGGCTTTCGAAGGAGAGGACGAATTAACCCTCCGGGAATAAGATCGCGAATGAGGATGGACTGAAATTTTTCGTAGCTCGTGTTCGACTCCTTTTCTTGCAGTGCGAAATCAGAGCGAGGAATCATTCCGTCGAGATTTACGAGTCGGGTTCTTGAGGCCATGTTGGTTTACTTGAGTTCACCGCTTCTAAAAAAATAGGCCGCGGCGACGTAAGTCGCCAGCGGCCCGAGAGGAGAGAACTAGATTGTCAGGTTACTGGCAAGCCTCGCACGTGCCGCCGTTGCGCATCGCTTCGATGCTGCAGGCGTTCTTCTCTGCCTCAGTGTAGACTTTCTTCGCGTCGCGGGTGGCGGTTTCGGCTTTGGTTTCGCCGGCGGCGCCGCGGACTTCCTTTTTCACGTTCACCGTGGCTTTCTCGATGTTCGAGGCGCCGAGGGAGCGGAGGTAGTAGGTTGTCTTGAGGCCGGTCTTCCAGGCGTGGCGATACATGTGCGAGAGCGTCTTCAGGTCCGGCGTCTTGAGCCAGAGGTTCACGCTCTGCGATTGGTCGATCCACTTCTGGCGGCGGGCCGCGGCGTCGATCACCCACTTGTAGTCCACGTCGAAGGCGGTGCGGTATTTCTCCTTCAGGTCGGCCGGGACGGCTTCGATGTCGGCGAGGTCGCCGTCGAAATACTTCAGCGCATCGATCATCTCCTGGTTCCAGAGGCCGCGGGCCTTCAGGTCCTCGACGAGGAACGGGTTGATGACGACGAATTCGCCCGAGAGATTCGATTTGACGTAGAGGTTCTTGTAGTAGGGCTCGATGCAGGGCGACGTGTTGGTGATGTTGGAGATCGTCGCGGTGGGAGCGATGGCGAGGCAGTTGGAATTGCGCATGCCCTGCTTGGCGATCTTGGCGCGGAGGGGCTCCCAGTTCATCTTGCCGCCGCGCGGGACGTCGACGGGGACGCCGCGTTCCTGCTCGAGGAGGTCGAGGGTGTCCTGCGGGAGGAGGCCGCGGTCCCACTTCGAGCCCTTGTAGCTGGAGTAGGTGCCGCGCTCGGCCGCGAGGTCGGAGGAGGCTTCGTAGGCGTAGTAGGCGATGGCCTCCATGAATTCGTCGTTGAACTCGACGGCTTCGGGGGAGGCGAAGGCGACGCCCTTCATGTAGAGCGCGTTGGCGAGACCCATGACGCCGAGGCCGACGGGGCGGTGGCGGAGGTTGGAGGTCTTCGCGGCGGCGGTCGGGTAGAAGTTGATGTCGATGACGTTGTCGAGCGCGCGGAGGGCGATGCGGATGGTGTCGCGCAGCTTGTCGTGATCGAGCGAGCCGTCGGGCTTGAGGTGCGACTCGAGGATGACGGAGCCGAGATTGCAGACGGCGGTCTCGTCGTTCGAGGTGTTGAGCGTGATCTCCGTGCAGAGATTGGACGAGTGGATGACGCCGGCGTGGTCCTGCGGGGAGCGGAGGTTGCAGGGATCCTTGAAGGTGATCCAGGGGTGGCCGGTCTCGAAGAGCATCGAGAGCATCTTTTTCCAGAGCTCGATGGCCTCGACCTTGTGGCCTTGGATTTTGCCTTCTTCGGCGAGCTTTTCGTAGTGGGCGTAGCGCTCCTCGAACTTGCGGCCGTAGGTTTCGTGGAGGTCGGCGACTTCGTTGGAGCGGAAGAGGGTCCAGTGCGAGCGCGACTCCATGCGCTTCATGAACAGGTCGGGAATCCAGTTCGCCGTGTTCATGTCGTGCGTGCGGCGGCGGTCGTCGCCGGTGTTACGACGGAGTTCGAGGAACTCGAAGATGTCGTTGTGCCACGACTCGAGGTAGGCGCAGCCGGAGCCCTTGCGTTTGCCGCCCTGGTTGACGGCGACGAGCTGGTCGTTGTGGAGCTTGAGGAAGGGGATGACGCCTTGCGATTCGCCGTTGGTGCCGGCGATGTGCGCGCCGGTGCCGCGGACGGCGGTCCAGGAGCCGCCGAGGCCGCCGGCCCACTTGGAGAGCTGGGCGTTTTCGGCGATGCCGCGATACATGATGCCCTCGAGGCTGTCGTCGACGTAGTAGAGGTAGCAGGACGAGAGCTGGGAGTGGAGCGTGCCGGAGTTGAAGAGGGTCGGCGTGGACGAGCAGAAGCGGCGGCTCTTGTAGAGCGTGTAGAGCTGGAGCGCCCAGCCTTCGCGGTCGGACTTCTCGTCGAGGAACAGGCCCATCGAGACGCGGAGCCAGAAGAACTGCGGGGTCTCGAGGCGGCGCGAGCGCTTGCCGGTCTTGTCGATGATCAGGTAGCGGTCGTAGAGCGTCTGGACGCCGAGGAAGTCGAGGTCGAGGTCAGCGGACGGGTCGATGGCGGCGGCGAGGGTGGCGAGGTTGTATTCCTTGAGGCGCGGAGTGAGGCGCTTGATCTCGATGCCGCGGGCGACGTAGGGGGCGAAGGCTTGCTGGTGGAATTTTTTCAGGGCGCCGATGCCGTCGCGGACGATGTCCCAGCCGAGGACTTCCTCGTAGATGTAGGTGAGCTGGATGCGGCCGGCGAACTTGGCGAAGTCGGCGTCCTTTTCGATGAGGGTCTTGGCGTTGAGGACGATCGTGTTGTTGAGGTCGCCTTGCGCGATGTTGTCGAAGGTGGAGCGGCGGAGCTCGGCCTCGATCTGGTCGGCGGTGAGGCAGAGGTTGAGGCCGATGGAGGCGAACTCGATGCGCTTCTTGAGGTCTTCGCCGTTCCAGAAGTAGGTGGAGCCGTCGGCGCGTTGGACGACGATCATGGAGTTCTGGCCCTGCGGCGGGTTGGCGGCGGCGTCGGTGGTGGCAGCGTCGGCTTCGGGCGTGGCGACCACATCGCCGGCGTGGCGGGCGGCGGACTCCTGGGCGCGCGAGGCGTGGCGCATGGCGCGGTAGAGAATGTAGTCCTCGGCGACCTTGAAGTGGCCGGCCTTCATGAGCTCTTCTTGAACCATGTCCTGAACTTCCTCGATGTGGAGGAAGGCTTGGGAGAGACCGGCGGCGCGCTGGGTGACGGCGCGGGCGATCTGCGGGGCGGGAGCGGAGTCCTTCTTGAGCGAGAGGAAGGCCTTGCGGATGGCGATCTCGATCTTGGCCTCGTTCCAGGGAACGACCTGGTTGTTGCGGCGGATGAGTTTGACGGCGACCGTCGGGTGCTCGCGGGAGGCGCCGAGTTTCTGGGCGCGCTTGTGCAGGAGGGATTTCGCGACGTCGTGGGCGTTGTTGTCGACGAGGGTTTTCTCGATGAGCACGTAGAGATCGTGGAGGGAGACGCGGAGCGGGCCGCGGGTGAGGGCCTGCTTGGTGAGGTTGGTGGCGACTTCGCGGGTGACATCGGCGACGAAGCGCTGGTTCTTCTCGTTGAAGATGTCCTTCTCACCCTTCGCGAGCATGAGGTTCGCGAGGGACTTGCCGACGGTGTCGGCGACCTCGGCGAGGTCGAAGCGCTCGGTGCCATGCGGGCAGAGGACCTCGACTTCGGGGACGGTGACCTCGTCGCGGAGGACGTCGCGCCAGTTGTAGTTGGGCTTCTGGTCCTGCGGCGTGCCGGTGAATTTCTTGAGGACGAGGTCGGTGTGGACGGAAGAGGAATCGCTCATGGAGATAATGCTGCTGCGGTGAGTTCTGGGCTAACGGACGGACGGGCGGACGGAGGGGTAGGAAAAGTGGGGCGCGAAAGCGGGACGGGCCTCGGACCAGCGTGCGCTTGGGGAGCTTCGGCTGGTGGGAGTCGCCCCGCGAAGGCGTGACGACTTAAAGTTCGTCGTCGCTGGTGCTCTGGAGGGCGGACGACTTCTGGTATTCAGTGACGCGGCCCTCGAAGAAGTTTTGCTCCTTCTTGATGTCCATCATCTCGGCCAGCCAGGGGAGCGGGTTCTTCACGCCCGGGTTGAGCGGGGTGAGTCCACAGCCCTCGAGGCGGCGGTCGGCGATGTAATCGATGTAGGTGACAAATTCGTCGATCGCGAGGCCCACGGCGTTCACGGGCAGGCAGTCGCGGATGAACTCTTTTTCGAGCGCGATGGCCTCGGCCATGGTCTGGCGCAGCTCTTCCTTGAACTCGGGCGTCCAGATCTCGCGGTTCTCCTCGATGAGATCCATGAAGAGATTCCGGAAGAGCTCGATGTGGTTCGACTCGTCGCGGAGCGTGTAGCGGAACATCTGGCCGATGCCGGGAAACTTGTTCTGGCGATAGAGCGAGAGCACCATGCCGAAGAGGCCGTAGAACTGCGTGCCTTCCATGCACTGGCCGAAGATGAAGATGTTCTTCGCGAGGAGCTGCTTGTTCTCGACCTTGGTGAGGTCGAGGTCGCGGCGGAGGGCGTTGGAGGCCTTGTTGACGAACTGGTTCTTCTTATCGATCGACTTGATGTCCTCGAACATCGCCTCGCACTCGTGCGGGTTGATGCCGAGCGAGGAGATCATGTAGAGGAGCGAGTCGGCGTGGATGTTCTCCTCGTGCGCGTGGCGGCCGAGGACGAGCTTGAGTTCGGGCGCGGTGACGAGTTCGCGGACGACGTGCTGGATGTTGTCACCGACGATGCCTTCGGCGGCGGAGAAATAGCCGATGCCCATGCGGATGATCCAGCGCTCCTGATCGGTGACGGCCTTCGCATCGCGCCATTGCTCGATGTCCTTGCCCATCGGGATGTCCTCCGGCTCCCAATGGTTCGCCTTCATCTTTTTGTAGAGATCGTAGGCCCACTGGAATTTCAGGGGGAGGAGGTTGAAGTAAGGAACCTGGCGACCGTTGATGACTTTTTTGCCGGCGAAAGCGGCTTCGGCTTTTTCCTGGTCGAGGACGAAGGTTTTGGAGCCGACTTGAAAGGATTTGAGCATGGCTAACGCGTGGGTGTGTCGTGTGTGTAACGGACGTGAAACGGGTGTGTTTTGCGGAGAGGCAAAACCATCCTCCCGTGGTCATAGAAGCGCGCAGGACGCCCCTAGCGAACCGAAGTTGCTGGAACTTCCTCACACGTTGCTGACCACCACAGGATGTGGCTGCCCGGAACCAAGGGCACTACTAATGGTAGTGACCCATACCCCGTCAATTTTTTCTCCGGCAAATTGCTGACATTTTTTGGTGGACAAAAATTTCTCCGAAATCCGGTGTGCTGCGGTGCGGCGCATTTCGGGTGTGAGCATGCTTTTTAGAGCGAAAATGAGCCGTGGAATGGTCGGGCGCGCGCCGCCGAAAAATTTCTTGACGTGCTGTTGCACGGTGCGCGCCGCGGTTTCGAGAGAGGAAATTTCGACGTGCACTTCATGCACAACGCCGTGGGCGCGATTTCACTCTGAAGTGAAGCGGGCCGCCGCGCGCGCCGCTTCGCGGTGTTCTTTGTTGGGGTGAGCGTGCGAGGAGGCGCGGTGCGGACTGTGGTTAAACTCGGCACGAGCAAAAGAAAAAGGCGGCTGCGTTGCCGCAGCCGCCTTCGCGGGAATTCAGATCAGAGCGTTCGCTTAGAACTCGTAGCGGGCGCTGAAGAGGATCGACCAGCGGGTCGCGGCGGGTTCGCCACGGCCGAGCGACGGCGCGAAGCCGGAGCCGGTGTAGGACTTGCCGTCGATCGTGGTGGAGTAGGTGCCGTTGGCGAGGGCCGTGCTCACGCCCGAATAGACGTATTGGCCCTGGCCGCCGTTAGCGGTGGCATCGTAGGCCACGTTGCCGATGGTTTCGCGCTTCACGAAGAACTGGTTCGAACCGCGGATGATGCCCCACTTGCTGTTGAGCAGGTTACCGATGTTCAGAATGTCCATGCCGAGGACGAGCTTGTGGCGCCAGCCGGGGAGCGGGACTTCCTGCTTCACGCTGAAGTCGAACTGATTCACCCACGGATAGCGCAGCGAATTCGCGGTGACGGCCTGGCCTTCGCGCAGGCCGAAACGGTCGACGATCTTGAAGAAGTTCTCCTGATCGGCGGTCGTCGCGAAGCGGACCTTGCTGTCGCCGGAGCGGAGCGGCACATAGATCAGGTCGTTGGCGTTCTGGTTGTCGCCGTTCGCGTCGTTGGTGTAGGTGAGGCTAAAAGGATAGCCGCTGCGGCCTTCATAGAGAACCGAGGTCGTGGTGCGGTAACCCTTGAAGAACTCGAAGTCCTTGGTGACGTTGACGAGGAACTTGTCCTTGATCTCAAGGGACGCGGTCGCGACTTCCTGTGCGTTGGCGTTGAAGATCGAGCGGTTGTTCCAGTTCGAGGCGGCGACCGATGAGGTGCCGAAGAGGACTTCGTCGGCGCTCATGCGGACGTAGGACGCGCGCCAATACCAGCCGTCCTTCTTGCGCGGACGCTCGATGGAGAGGGTGATGGTGCGGTTTTCGCCCTGATCGGTGTTGGCGAGCTTGATCGTGCGGTTCGTGAACAGATTGCTCACGAGGCGCGTGCCATTCGAGGAAGCCGTGAGGTTGTTGAAGTAGAGCTCACGGCCGTCCGGACCGCGGGCGGTGGTGGCGAGGTTGATGTTTTGATAGAACACGTCCTTGACCGTCCACATTTGCTCGATTTCTGCCGTGGCCTTCAGGTCCCAGAACGGAAGTTCGCGCTCGATGGCGAGATTGCCCTTCCACTTGGAGGGAAGCTCGAAGTTCGGGTCCATGAAGGCAACGGTCATGGCAGGCGTGCCGCTACCGACGTTGATAGCTTGGGCATCGGGGTTGGCATTCGGCGTCGGGGCGATGTTGGTCGTGGCCGAACCGCTGCCGTAAGAGGGCGATGAGCCGGCCGACCACGTGCGGTAGTTCAGGCCCGTGTTGGAGTAGCTATTGGAGATCCAGACGCGGGGAGTCTTGCCGTAGAACAGACCGATGCCGCCGCGGATCGTCGTCTTCTTGCCGCTGAAATCGGGCTGCCAGTTGAAGCCAACGCGGGGCTGGAAAACCTTCTTGCCGTCGTAGCTGGCGTCGTTGCGGACGTTGAAGGTGTTGAAGAACGTCTGGTTGAACGGAACCGCGTCGGGCAACTTCGCCATGTCCATGCGGGCGCCGACGTCGATCTTGAGCGTCGGGCTGACGCGCCAGGCATTGTTAACGAAGAGGGCGATGTTGGCCTCGGAGAACAGCGCGGCAGGCTCCACACCGGACACGATTTGGTTATACGTGTAGGTGCGATACTGCGAGCCGGGGGCGTAGTTGAGGAATTCGTTCAGGTTGTTGAAGTCGTAGAAGCCATAGGCGTTCTGAACGAAGAGATTGTAGATGTCGCTGGTCTCATACTGCACGCCGGCCTGGAGCGTCATCTTGTCGTTCAACTCGTAGGACGCGAAGGCCTCGGCCGTGTCGGTCTTAACGTCGAGAATGTTGGCATGACGGCTGTTTTCCGTGCCGAGCGTGACGAACGACGTGTTCGACGAACCGGGGACCGCGACGTTGCGGACCTGAACGTAGGGCTGGCGCGAGCTGTTCTTGGGCTCGGAGTGATACTTGCTCTCCGAGAGGGAAAGCTCGGTGTTGAGCTTATCGTTCCAACGGCTGACGAGCTGACCGAAGTAGGTCTTGTTTTGGATGTCCTGCTGATACCAGGAGGAGTCGTAGGAGAAGTTATTCTCCTGGTTGCCGGAACCGAAGCCAGGGAAGGTCGGGCGGCTGGACTCGACCTTGTTGTAGCGAATACTCGCGCGGTGGTTGGCGTTAATCTGCCAATCGACTTTGGCGAGGATGTTGTCGTCCGTCAGGCGATTGGACGCGGGCGGCTTTTCGCTGCCGGGCTTGAAGCCGAGGGCGGTGGCCTTCTGCGTGATCTGGTCGATCACCGACTGCGGGACCTGAGACACGGGGCTGGGCGGGACGCGGTCTTCGCGCACGGACTCGTTCGAGACATAGAAGAAGAGTTTCTTCGGAATGATCGGACCACCGAGGGTGAACCCGTAGGTTTCTTCGCTGAAGTTCGCGAGCGGGCGCGGGATCTCGTCGATGGTGTCCGCCACGGTCTGGAAGCCGTTCAGGGTGCGGCCGCGGTAGGTGTAGTAGGCAGAACCGTGGAATTGGTTCGTGCCGCTCTTCGTGATGGCGTTGATCTGGGCGCCGACGAAGCCGCCGTTACGCGAGTAGTAGGGCGAGGAGTTGATCGCGAGCGCTTCGAGCGAGTCGAGCGGGATGACGTTACGCTCGGCCGCGGTGTTGTTGCTGTTGAGGCCGAACGGGTCGGAGGCGCTCACGCCGTCGACCTGGATGCTGTTGTAGCGGTTCGACAGACCGGCGACCGAGATGGCACGGTCAAACGGGTCGCGATTGTAGCTGATGCGCGGATCGAGGCGGGCGAGCGAGTTGATCGAGCGGTCGCCGCCGGGGAGGTCGCGGATGTCTTTCGCGTTAAGGTAAGAGCCGGAGCCCGTTTGGTTCGGGTCGAACATCGTGTCCACCGTGGAGGCGGTCACTTGGAACGCCTGGAGCTGCACGACTTCGCTGCGCATGTTCAGGTTCACGTCGGCACCGCGATCGATGTCCAGGTAGACTTCGCGGACTTCGGTGTTGGCGAAGGTCGGCGCGACCGAGGTGATGGTGTAGGGACCGCCCGGGCGGAGGCCGCGCAGCACGTAGGTGCCGTCGGCACGCGACGTGGTCGTGACAGACGAGCCGGTGGGCTCGTGCGTGACCGTGATCGCCGCATTGGCGACGGGTTGGCCCTGGTCGGTGCGAACGGTGCCGTTCAACGACGAGGTCGTGATGACTTGAGCAATTGCCGGAGCCGAAATGAGGCTCAGCGCGGTTGCCACAAGTGCGATAAACCTAACGAACGATTTATGCATGGTGCAGATGCAGGTGTTGGTGTTGGAAAACCTAGAGGAACCACTCCAAGGTTTGAATGGCCCAGCGAACGCCCGCACTTTGGTTGAGTCAAGCCCGCATCCCCCTCTTCACCTGCACCGTGCGATGGATTTTTCCGGAGCGTAACAAAGCGCACGTCTGCACTGCGGGCGCGGGAGAAATTCCCGCGGCTAGTCGTAGGAAAATCGCGGCGCGATGCGCCCAGCGCTGGAGTTCCCGCCAGCCACCTCACGTCGGCTGCCAGGAACTTCCCGCGGTGCAGGCGTGGTAACCGCGCGCGGGCTGGCGGGCCCTTCGATCGTCGCGGGAAAGTTGCGCGCGAGCGCGCAACCCACCTCGAATGCACGATGCTGCGCCGCTCACTCGCCGAAGCCGCCCATCGCGGGCATCGCGAATTTCTGGAAACCGGCGGGCGGCGCGAAGAGATCTGCGGGGAGCGTGCCGGGCTCCACCTTCTTGGCCTCGAGGCGGAACTTCTCTTTGCCGCGCGCATCGCGACTCGTGACACGCAGCGGGAACCAGCCCTTCTTGTCCTTGAGCAGCTTTTCCCACGCGGCGCCATCGGCCTTGGCTTTGCGCCCGCCCATCATGCCGCCCATCGGATTGCCGCCGCCGAGACCCATGAACGTGCCGAGTTGCTCGGTCACCCACAGCGCGGTGGACTCGCCCTTGTCGGTCATGATCCACTCCTCGCAATCGTAGCCGAGGATCTTTTCCGTGCGGCCGGTCTTCTCGATCTTGGCTTCCTTCGCTTCGGTGCCGTCGCCTTGCTGCGCCGGACCGCCACGCAGGGGCATCACCATATACATCTGCTCGCTCGGCATGAGGATGGTCATCTCCTGCTTCGCGGCGTTCATGATCATGGCGGCGCCGCGGGCGTCGCCGGACTTGGGCTCGATGCGGACGAGATCGCCCTTGGTGGCGAACTCAATGACTTGCTCGCCGCCTTTTTCAGCGGTGATCCCGAGCGAGACCCGACCTTCGAACGCGAATGCACTCGCGGTGATCAACGTGGCAATGGCTCCGATCCATCCGGCGCGGAAAAATGTTTTCATGGTGCTCGGATGTTAGGGCGTGGCGACGCCCGCTCAAGCTCCGGGGTGGCCGCCAAGACCCGACTTTCGCCTAGGAGAAGTGCCCCGAGCGACTGCACGAGCGACGCTGGCAGGGGCTTCCCTTGGTGAGGGCACGGCCGCGCGCGGCGCCAGCCTCGATGGCGCGCGAGGCGCGCAACGAGGGCGAGCCTTACAAGAACGAGCCGTCGAGCGGTGCCGGACGCGACGTCGGTGCTGCTTTCCGGTGCATGCGGGGTGCTTAGCCGATCGGCGGGGTTGGCGCGCACATCGGGCGTTGCGTCGCGCACGGCGCAGTGAATTCTCGTGCGATGGTCTCCGAGTTTTCGATCACGCGCACCGTCGAGTTCGCCGAGACGGACATGGCGGGAATCGTGCATTTTTCGAACTACTTCCGCTGGATGGAATCCTGCGAGACCGCGTTTTACCGCTCGGTGAACCTGCCGCTGATTTCCTTCACGCCCGGCCAAGTCGTCGGCTGGCCACGCGTAAACGCCACCTGCGATTTTCGCGCGCCGCTGCGATTCAACGACACGGTGGAGGTGCGCCTTTTCGTGAAGGAGATTCGCACCCGCGCGATCGTGCTGCTGTTTCAATTTCGCAAGATCACCAAGGGCAAACCCGATCCTGAACTCTGCGCGCAGGGCGAAATCACCGCGGTGTGCGTGACCAACGACGGCAAAGGCGGCATGGCCGCGGCGCCGCTCCCGGAGGCGTTTCGTGCCAAGGTGCGCGTCGCGCCAAAGGCGGCCTGGGCGACGGAGGACTGAGGGCGGAAGGCTGACGCTTGCCCGGTGGCGGGAAAGGCTGCGCGCAACAGGCGCATTCCGTCCCCCGTTCGATCGCATCCGACTACGCGTCGACGGCAAAAATCCTGACCGGCTCAGTCTTGCCTTTCACGCGGACGCTGCCGAGTGCGCGCAGTTGCGTGGCGACTTGCGCCGCCTCCGCGGTGGCTTCGCTGACGATGATGGATGCGCCGTAGGTGGCGTCTTTCGTGAGCGCTTCGAGGCGCGAGGCGAGATTCACGCCGTCGCCGATGACGGTGTAGTTGAGCCGCGTGTGCGAACCCATGTTGCCGGCGATCACGCGCGCGGTGTTGATGCCAATGCCGAGGGCGAGCGGCGGCTTGCCCTCGGCGGAGAGTTCGCGATTCAGCGTGGCGAGGGCGGCGCGCATGTCGTGCGCGGCAGCGATGGCGCGTGTGGCGGCATGGTCTGTCGCCACCGGCGCGCCGAAGAGCGCCATGATCGCGTCGCCGATGTATTTGTCGATGACGCCGCCGTGCTTTTCCACGATCGCGCTCATGCGGTCGAGGTAGCGGTTGAGCAGGGCGAGGACTTCGTGCGGCGGCAGTTTTTCGCTCAGCGCCGTGAAGTCGCGCAGGTCGGAAAACAAAATCGTCACCTCACGCTCCTCACCGCCGAGCTGGAGATCGGACTGGAGCAGCTGCGCGGCGATTTCGGGCGAGACGACTTTGCCGAGCAGGTCGCGCACGCGATCGCGCTCCGCGAGGCCGGCGGTCATTTGATTGAAGGCGGTCGCGAGTTGTCCGAGTTCATCGGCGCGCGGCAGGTCGATGCGGCGCGTGTAGTCGCCGGTCGCCACGTGCCGCGTGTGCTCCGCGAGCTGTTGCACGGGGCGGCTGACGTTGCGGGCCAGGCCGAGCGCGGCGAGCGTCGCGGCGGCGAGGCCAATGAGCGTGCCGAGCAGGATGATCTTTTCGAGTCGCAGCGCGGGGCCGAGCTGAGCGCGCAAGGAGCGTTGCAGTGCGATCATCGCGGGAGGCCCGCCGGCGATCGGCAACAGTTGCACCGCGGTGACGTAGTCTTCGCCGCCGAGCCGGACGAGATGCGTCTCGGCGACGGGGTAGTTCGACTCGAACTGCCCGGCCATTTCGGGTGACAAGGTGCTGGCGAGGGCGCGGGCGTTTTCGCCCGTGGTGAGGAACGTCACTTCGACGTCGGAGCTCGCTTTCAGTTCGCGTGCGGTCTCGGCATTGATCGGAAACCCGATGCCGACCCACGCGACGATCTCGGGCGGCGGTGCGAGCAGCGGAACGAGGACAAGTTGGAAGAGCTCGCCGTCGACGTAGCCGTAGCCGGACGCCTGCTGGCTATCGGCGGCGTCCGCGCGCTGCTGCAATTCGCGCCACGGCGAGAGGTCTGCGGCGCTCATGGAACTGCGCGTTCCAGACAAAAGTTTTCCGGCGGGGTCGAGCAGGAGGATGAGCGGGGCCTGCACGCGGGCGCTGTAGGAGGCGAGGGCGGAGCGCGCGGTCTCCGCGCTGAATTCCTCGGCGAGGAACAGCTGCTTCATTGCATAGTCGTTCGCCATGAGGCGCGCGTCGCGGAGAAGGTTTTCCTCGCGGAGGCGGGCGTTGTTGGCGAATTGCCGGGCGGCGCGGCCGAGATCGGCGTTGATGGTCGCGAGTGCGTTCGAGCGGTTGGCGCGCGAGACGATCAGGTAGGTCGCGATCTGCACGAACGCGAGCAAGCCGGCAATCAGCACGATCAGGCGCGTGCGAAAATGCCGGAAGCGAAACCAGCCGCGCATGACGTCAGTAGCCGCTGACCTTGCCTTCGGGCGTGCGGCGGATGCGGCGGTCGGGCTTGAGCTTGAGCGCGTAGTCGAGCGGCGCGGCACCGGGGCCGATCTTCACCTCGCGCGTGTCGCTGCTGGCGAGGCGGGGGTGCCACACTTCGACGCGGTAGCGGCCGGCCGGCACGTGCAGCGTCGCGATGCCGTTCGCGTCGCTTTTCGCGAAATACGCGGTCGGCAGCACGACGACGTAGGCGACCATCCAGTCGTGGATATTGCAGCCGAGCGTGACGATCCCCGGTTGATCGAACAGCACGGTTTCCCGCGCGCCGGGGGCGTAGAGCGGCTTCTCGAAGCGCTTCGCCTTCGAGAGTGAGTAGATGTGGTGCTGGATGGTGTCCTCGTTCGGAAAAACGACTGCCGTTCCCGCGCGCACAACGGTCACGTAGGGCATGTATTCCTGGTCCTTTTGCACGATCTCGACCGGCCCCGTCGCGAGCGGCGGAAACTCCGCGCGGTCGAGCGTGTGGAGCGAGATCACCGCGTCGGGCACCGCATTCCCCTTGGCGTCTTTGATCACGGCGCGCACATCGGTGTCGGCCGGCGCGGCGGCGGCGAACACGCGCGACAACAGCAGAACGGCAGCGAGGAGAAGCGCGGCGTGGCGGGCCATGGCGCGATTAGAACCGGTGCAGCACGCCGAGCGACCAAAAAGCCGAATCGTAACGCACGCCAATGCGATTGATCACCTTCACGCTTTCGTAGCGGAGTGGCAGACTGGTGCGATCGCTGAGGCGCGCGGCGATTTGGGTCCACCAGAAATCCGCGCGGCACTCCACGCGATAGGCGACCCAGCCGCTGCCGAAAGTGTTCGAGACATCCCACGGGATGCTCGTGTAGTATTGCTGCACGGTCGGGCCCAGCGCGCCGCCGATCGCCTGACCCCAGACGGACCAAGCGGCGTTGGCGACGAGCTGGCCGTGCAGTCGAGAGACGCCGGCAGCGAACTGCCAGGTATCGGTGACGTCGTAGTAGGTTTCGAGTCCGAGCCGCCGTGTGTGCGTGTCGAACGGCGCTCGCGCGGCCGTGAACGATTCCCAGTTTGCGGTGGCCACCACGCGCCACGACTCGGTCACACGCTGGCTCAGCGAGGCGAAGCCCTCCTCGCGCCACCCGCTGCGGCCGCTCTCGTCGAAACGCACGGCGGTCAACGCGACGCCGGCTTCGAGCACCGGCACCATCGGGCCGAGGCCGAATTTGTGCCGCACACTGGCGCGCGCGCCGGCGGCGGCGCGGTTCAGGGCGGAAAACTTGCCGACGTGCTCCGCGCTGGCTTCCACTGCCCCGATCAACGTCCAGTTCGGCGCCAGCTGTTTGGCGTGGAGGTAGGCGCCGTCGACGGTGAAGACGGCCGCGTCTTGCGCGGTCGGCTCATACGACGTGCGGCTGATGTTCTCCGCGTAGGTGGCGGTGGCGCCGACGCGAAACTCGTGCGCGTGTGCCGCGACGGTGGCGAGGAGGGAGGCGACAGCGAAGAGTAGGGCGCGGAGGGCGCTCGGCGTGGCAACGAATGCTTCGGCCTCGGCGGCGAGCGGAGTCGCCGCCCTACCTGAAGCGCGTGGGGTAGGGAGCGTGAGCATCGGCGTGGAAATCCTCACAGGAGAGGCTTGATAGTCTTCCAGACCGTCTCGGCAACAATTCGATGGCCCGCCGGCGTCGGATGGATGCCGTCCGGCAGATTGAGTTCAGGAATGCCTCCCACGTTTTCCAGGAGAAACGGGATGAGCAGCGCTTGCGTGGACTTCGCGAGCGACGGATAGATTTGAGCGAAGGCGTCCGCGTGATCGCGGCCCATGTTCGTGGGGATTTGCATGCCGGCGAGAACGATGGTTACGCGCGGATACTTCGCACGGATGCGCTCGATCATGCTTTGCAGGTTCGCGCGCGTGACCTTGGGCTCGATGCCGCGCAGACCATCGTTGCCGCCGAGTTCGATCACGAAGATGTCGACCGGCTGGCGCAGAATCCAATCGAGCCGGCGCAGGCCGCCCGCGGTGGTCTCGCCACTGAGGCCGGCGTTGACGACCTTCCACGGCAGACCGGCGGCATCGATTTTCTTTTGGAGCAGCGCCGGGTAAGCCTCGTCCGGGTCGACGCCGTAGCCGGCGGTCAGACTATCGCCGAAGAAAATCACCGTCTTCGTCGCGGGTGCGGCGGCGTTCATCGCGACGGCGCCGAGAAGCAGTAGCGCAGCGAACCGTCCGCCCCGCCGAATCAGCCGTCCGACGAACAACTTTGCACTTTCGAGGGCGTTGGGTGTGTTACTCGGCATTGCGCCCCATGAGTGTTCAAAACATCCTGAAAGTCGAGCACCTCACCAAAACCTACGCCACCGCTGCCGGCGGACTCACGGTCCTCAAAGACGTGAGCTTCGCGCTCGATCCCGGCAGCACGTGTGCGATCGTCGGGCCGTCGGGCTCGGGTAAGACGACGTTGCTCGGCCTGTGCGCCGGCCTCGATCAGCCGACGAGCGGAACGGTGCATCTCGCGGGTCGCGAGATCGGACGGATGTCGGAGGACGAACGCGCCTTGGTGCGCAATGAAAGTGTCGGCTTCGTGTTCCAGAATTTCCAACTGATCCCCACGCTCACGGCACTGGAGAACGTCCTCGTGCCGCTCGAGCTGCGCGGCGACAACACGCGCGAGAAGGAAGCGGCGGAATTGCTCGCGCGCGTCGGACTTGGCGACCGGCTTGACCATTACTCGATGCAGCTTTCCGGCGGCGAACAGCAGCGCGTGGCACTGGCGCGGGCGTTCATCAACCGGCCCAAAATTCTCTTCTGCGACGAGCCAACGGGCAACCTGGACGGCGACACGGCGCACGCGATGGTGGACTTGATCTTCGGCCTGAACCGCGAGCGCGGCACGACGCTCGTGCTGGTCACGCACGACCTTGAACTCGCCAAACAAACCCAACGCATCTTGCGCCTCCGCAGCGGCGCCGTCGTGAGCGACGAACGCGTCGGGTGAATCGAGTTTCGGTCATCACGAAAACAACGAACCAGAAAGGGCCCACGAAACACACGAAACGACACGAAAGGATCGCGTATGAACAACATCATCCATGCGGACGAGAGCTACAAAATCATGGGCGCCTGCTTTGAAGTTTATCGAGAGAAGGGCAGCGGGTTCCTCGAGCCGGTCTTTCAAGAATGTCTGGAATTCGAACTTCAGATGCAGGGCATACCGTTTGAGGCGCAGCGCGCGATGCCACTCAGCTACAAGGGGCGTCCGCTAGTCCAAACTTACCGAGCTGATTTCCTTTGTTTCGGAACCGTCATCGTCGAAATCAAAGCGGTATCCAAGCTCGTCGACGAACATCGTGCGCAACTCCTGAACTACCTCGCCGCCTCGAATCTCCGCCTGGGCCTGCTCGTGAACTTCGGCCACCACCCGAAGCTCGAATGGGAACGTATCGTTCGATGAACGCCGCCTTTTCGTGTCTGTTCGTGTGTTTCGTGGGCCCTCCCTCCGTCTTTATATGAACTTCATCCTCAAAATGGCCTGGCGCGATACGCGGGCTTCGCGGCGGCGGTTGTTGCTGTTCTCGCTCGCGGTCGTGCTCGGCGTGGCGGCGCTCGTCGCGGTGGGCTCGCTGCGCGACAATCTGCGCGCCGCGATCGAGGACCAGACGAAGGGGCTCCTCGGCGCCGATCTCGTCATCACCTCGCGCGCGGCACTCACACCGGAAGCTGAGACGTTCATCGCGAGCCTCGGCGGCGAACAGGCGCGGGAGATCGCGTTCAACTCCATGCTCATCGCACCGAGCGCGGGCGGCGCCACGCGATTGGTGCAAGTGCGCGCGCTCGAAGGCGCGTTCCCGTTCTACGGCGAATTTCAAACTGATCCCGGCGATGCCCGCGAGCGGCTCGCGAGCGGCGCGAACGCGATCATCGAGGAAGGCGTCGCGGTGCAATACGGCCTCAAAACCGGTGATACGGTCAAGTTGGGCTCGGGTGAGTTTCGCGTCGCCGGCAGCCTGCTGAAAGTTCCGGGCGAGTCCGCGGCGGGCGTCACGACGCTCGCACCGCGTGTGTTCATTCCGCTCTCGACGGTGAACGGGACCGGCTTGCTCAAACAAGGCAGCCTCGCGCGCTACCGCGTTTACCTGAAGTTTCCCGTCAACACCGACGTCGAAAAGCTGGTGCGCGATCTGCGGGAGCGGTTCCGTGAACTGCGCCTCGGCTTCGACACGGTGGAGGAGCGCAAACGCGAGCTCGGTGGCGCGATCCAGAACGTGAACTCGTTCCTCATGCTCGTGGGCTTCTCGTCGCTTTTCCTTGGCGCCATCGGCGTGGCGAGCGCCGTGCACGCGCACGTGCGGCAGAAGATTCCGACGGTCGCTGTGCTGCGGTGCCTCGGCGCGAGCGCGGGCAAGGCGTTCGCGATTTACCTCGTGCAAGGCGTGGGACTCGGACTCGTCGGCGCGCTGGGAGGCGCGGTGCTCGGCATCGGCGCGCAGATGGTGCTGCCGACTTTCCTGCGCGAGTTTCTGCCGTTCTCATTCGAGTTTTTCGTTTCGTGGAAATCCGTCGCGAGCGGCGTGGGTGCAGGCGTGCTGATCAGCGTGCTTTTCGCGCTCTTGCCGCTGCTCGAAGTGCGCCGCGTGTCGCCATTGCTGGCGATTCGCTCGGCATTCGCCGACGCGACTGGCGGCGGGCGCGACTGGCTGCGGATTCTTCTGCTGGTGGCGATCGTCGGGATCGTGTTCGCGTTTGCGATTCTGCAGACGGGTCGCGTGCGCTGGGGCGTGGGTTTTGCGGGTGCGTTGTTCGTGGGCTTTGCCGTGCTCGGTGGTCTGGCGAAGCTGATCGCGTGGATCGCGCAGCGGTTGAACCTGCGCCGGTTGCCGTTCGCGTGGCGGCAAGGCGTGGCGAATCTCTACCGGCCCAACAATCGCACGGTTCTGCTGCTCGTGTCGCTCGGCATGGGCACGTTCCTGATGATGACACTTTATCTCACGCGCGACACGCTACTCGGCCAGTTGCGGGTGATGGGCGGTGGCGATCGGCCGAACTTGATGCTGTTCGACATCCAGGACGATCAGATCGACGCGGTGGCGAAAATCGTCGCCGACAACGGCGCGCCCGTGCGCGCGCAGGCGCCGATCGTGACGATGCGCATCAGCGCGTTGAAAGGGCGACCGATTGCCGACGTGTTGAAGGATAAAACCGTGCGCATTCCGGCGTGGACGGTGCGGCGCGAGTATCGCTCGACGTATCGCGGTCAACTCGCCGACACCGAGCGCGTCGTGGCGGGAAAATTCGAAGGGCAGACGGCGGCGGGCGCGACGAGCGTCCCGGTTTCGATCGAGGAGAATCTCGCGCGCGACCTCGGCGTGACGCTCGGCGACGAAATCGAATTCGACGTGCAAGGCGTGCCGGTGAAGACGGTCGTCGGTAGCCTGCGCCACGTGGAGTGGCAGCGGCTGGCGCCGAACTTCTTCGTGGTGTTTCCGGAGGGCGTGCTCGAGGGCGCGCCGAAGTTTCATGTGATGGCGTTGCGCGCGGCCGATTCGGGCATCTCCGCGCGCGTGCAGCAGGCGGTCGTGCGCGAGCACCCGAATGTCTCGGCGATCGATCTCGGGCTGATCCTGCAGACGATCGACGGCGTTTACGCGAAGGCGTCGTTCGTGGTGGAGTTTCTTGCGCTGTTCACGGTCGTCACCGGCGTCATCGTGCTTGCGGGTGCGGTGCTGATCGGGCGCAGCCAGCGCGTGCGCGAGAGCGTGTTGCTGCGCACGCTCGGCGCGACGAAGCGGCAGGTGAACCGCATCATGCTCGCGGAGTATCTGGCGCTCGGCACGCTCGGCGCGGCGGTGGGTGCCGTGCTGGCGGTCGGCGCAAACTGGGGGCTGGCGCGATTCATCTTCAACATGAAGTGGTCCACGCCGGCGCCCGAGGTGCTGGTGTTCGGCTGGCTCGCGGTGAGTGCGGTGACGGTGATCACCGGTCTGCTCTCGAGCCGCGGCATTTGCGATCACCCGCCGCTGGAAGTGCTGCGGCAGGAGACGTGAGCCAATCGCCGAACCAAGTTTGTAACATAATACGTTACAAACGAACTGCCATGGGCTCGCCGTGCCGAGGCGGGGTTGTAACGTATTATATTACAAGACCGCGGGGCGACGGCGGCGGGGAAACGGGAGTGGCGCTGGTTGGGGCGCGCTGCTGAGCGCGGCGGCGCATGATGCCGCGTTCGCGGCGGGCCGGGCCCGCGGTCCCGGCCTACCGCACGCATTGAGAATTCCTCTTGTCAGGGCGCGTCCGGCCTTCGTCACTCGCGCGATGCCTGCTCGCCATCTCACGTTCCACTACACTCTCCGCGACGCCAATGGTCGCGTGCTCGACACGTCGCGCGGCGGCGGCGAGCCGCTGAGTTTTGTCGCAGGAGCGCAGGAGATTGTGCCGGGCCTCGAGAAGGTGCTCGTGACGATGGCGGCGGGCGAGCGGCGCGAGGTGATCGTGCGGCCGGAAGAAGCTTACGGTGTGCGTGAGGCGGAGCTCGTGCAGCGCGTGCCGCGCGCGCAGTTGCCGATCGATGGCGAGGTGAACGTCGGCGATCAATTTCTCGCCGGGCCGGACCGGCACGCGCCGGTGGTGACCGTCGTGGCGGTCGAGGGCGATCAGGTGACGCTCGATGC
The DNA here is from genome assembly GCA_041906465.1 of Candidatus Didemnitutus sp. Taxonomy (GTDB): domain Bacteria; phylum Verrucomicrobiota; class Verrucomicrobiia; order Opitutales; family Opitutaceae; genus Didemnitutus. Next base: position 269,353 of record JAYRJE010000003.1, read on the forward strand.
GAATCATCCGCTCGCCGGTGCGACGCTGCACTTTGACGTCGAGCTCGTGGCCGTGCGTCCCGCGACGGGCGAGGAATCGGCGCGTGTCAAAGGCGACAGCTGAGAGTTGCGCGCGGAGGGCGGATTACTACGGTCCGCGGCTCCCCCAATGAAAGTTCTCGGTATCGACATCGGTGGCTCGTCCTTCAAGGCCGCGCCCGTGGACACCCAAACCGGCCGGCTGCTCGCGGAGCGTTTCCGCGTGCCGGTCTCGAGCCCGTGTTCGCGGGGCGAAGGTTTGGCCGCCACCCGGCAGATCGTGCAGCACTTCAAATGGAAGGGCCGCGTTGGCATCGGGTTTCCCGCGATCGTGCAGGAAGGGCACATCGGTGCGGTGGGCAATCTCGGCCCCGAGTGGGAGCAGCAAAACGGCACGCGGATTTTCTCCAAGGCAACCGGTTGCAAAGTCGCGCTGGCGAACGACGCCGATGCGGCCGGTCTGGCCGAAATGCGCTTTGGTGCGGGGAAGGGGCGTGCGGGCACGGTGCTGATGTTGACGTTCGGCACGGGCATTGGCTCGGCGCTGTTTTATCGCGGGCAGCTTTTTCCGAATGCGGAGCTCGGTCACATTCCGTGGGAGGGCGAGCCGATCGAGTGGTTTGCCTCGGCGGCGGTGAAAACGAAGCTCGATCTCGATTGGAAGGAGTGGACCGATCGCGTGAACGTTTATCTGCGCGTGGTCGAACGACTCTTCTCTCCGGAGCTGATCATCATCGGTGGCGGCATCAGCCAGGATCACCAGATGTGGTTCAAATTCCTGCGCACGCGGGCGAAAGTCGTGCCGGCGAAACTGCACAACGATGCAGGTATCGTCGGCGCCGCGCTCGCGGCGGTGTGAGCCAGTGAGCATCCGGGGCCGGGCGAGAAACGAAGCAGTTCATCTCCATCCGATGCCCACACAACGGAGTTTCAGGCTTCCGGGAGGGCGGCGCTCCGTCGCCGCCGTGGACGTTTCCGGTGCTGACGGAGCAGCGCCCTCCCCACCGAGATTGAGATGAGCGCGAAAGACTCTGCGCGCGTGCTGATCGTGGGCCAGGGGCTGGCGGGCACGGCGCTCGGGCTCGAACTGGAGCGGGCGGGCGTGCCGTTTGTCGTCGCGAGCGAGGGTCACGCGGGCGCGGCTTCGATGGCGGCGGCGGGACTCGTGAATCCGGTGCAGGGGCAGCGGTTCGTGAAGGTGTGGCGCGTGGAGGTGTTGCTGCCGTTCGCGGAGAATTGGTATCGCGAAGCGGGCGCGTTGCTCGGTGCGGAGTTGTGGCATCCGTTGCAACTACGGCGATTGTTCGCGAGCGAAACAGAAGCGGCCCGCGCGGCGCGCAAGCTCGCGAGCGGCGAGTTGACGGGATTCGCGAGCGCGCTGCCGGGCGGCGAGTGCCTGCAGATTCGTGGCGCAGCGTGGGTGAATTTGCCGGCGTTGTTGACGCGAGCTGCGCAACGCTGGAGCGCGCGAGACGTGTTGCGGGAGGCAAGCGTGATGCGCGATGAGTTGCGTGCGGATGCGACGGGTGTGACGTGGCGCGGGGAGCGTTTCGGCGCCGCGGTGTTGTGCGTGGGAGCGGGGCGGCGGGTGCGCGAATTTTTTCCGGAGCTGCGATTCGAGGCGGCGAAAGGCCAGATCGTGCACGTTGCCGGTGCGGAGTTGCCCGCGGGACACGCGGTGATCCGGCGAACGTGGGCCATCGCGGACGCGCCCGGACGGGCGAGGGTGGGGGCAACTTACGAGCGTGGCGTCGAGGACTGGGCGTCGACGGCGGCGGCGTGCGACGAATTGCTCGCTGCGGCGCGTGCGTTCGTGCCGGGAAATTTGTCGGTGGTCGAACAGCGAGTGGGCGTGCGCGTGAGTTTGCCCGATCGCTTGCCCGTGGCGGGCTGGACGCTCGGCGCGCGGATCGGCGTGTTCGGCGCGCTCGGATCGAAGGGCACGCTGTTTGCGCCGTGGATGGCGCGGCGGTGGAGCGAGGTGTTGTCGGGCGCGACGAACGACTGGCCGGAGGCGTTGAGTGTCGCGCGGCGCGGCGTGGGCGCGACGGACGAGCGCTGAACGCCCGTCGCTGGAAACCGTTCGTTGGTCCCATTTTCGGGACAATTAATCCGCTTGAAGTTGGTGTTCATCGGAAGCACCAAGTCGGCTTCGTCATGACCGAGCACCGTGTCGTTCGCTGGGTAATCCTTGCGGCCCTTTGGGTCTTCGTGGGATTCGCGCTGAGCACGGAGGTCTATTTCAACATGCGTGTGATGGAGCCGAACGTGGCGTTCTGGTCCGTGGCGCAGGGACAGTTTCAGCGGGCGGTGTTGTGGGCGGTGCTCGTGCCGGTTGTCGTGTGGTTGCGCGATGCGATGCCGCTCGACCGCGGGCGCTGGGTGGCGGGCATCGGGTTTCATGTCGCGATGAGTTTCGTGTTCATGGCGAGTTTCTACCTCGTGCGTGTGTTCGTCGCGATGGTGTCCGCCGGCCATTCGCTCGAGGATTTCTGGGCGTGGGCGGCGAAGGGCTTTTACGGACGAAATCTGATCGACGTTGTCTACTACTGGTCGGTGATCGGGGTGACGTATGCGCTGCGGATGCGGGAGCGTTATCAGCGCGAGTCGCTGCGGACGGCGCAGCTCGAGGCCAAGCTCGTGCAGGCGGAGCTGAAGGCGCTCAAACACCAGCTCAATCCCCATTTTTTGTTCAACACGATGAACACGATCGCCGTGCTCGTGCGCGAGCAACGCAACGACGACGCGGTGCAGCTGATCGCGCGGTTGAGTTCGCTGCTCCGGACCTCGCTCGAGAGCAATCGCGTGCACACGGTGACGTTGCGGCAGGAGCTGGAATTCCTTTCCCGTTATCTGGAGATCCAGCAGGCGCGGTTTGGCGAGCGGCTGCGTTACGAGGCGGACGCGGAGCCGGAGGCGCTGCGCGCGTTGGTGCCGAACCTGTTTTTGCAGCCCGTGGTCGAGAATGCGATTTTGCACGGCGTCGCGCAGAAGGCGGCGCCGGGAGAGGTGAAAATCTCGGCGCGCGTGCACGGACGACGGTTGCAGGTCGAGGTGCACGACGACGGCCCGGGTTTCGATGTGCGCGAGGCGCCGCTGGCCGAAGGCGTGGGGCTGACGAACACGCGCGAGCGGCTCGCGAAGCATTACGGGACCGATTACCAGATGGTTTTAAAGAGTGAACGCGGGCGTGGCGTCACGGTCAGCCTGGTGCTGCCGTTCACGACGACCGGAGCCCCAGCTGGCGTATGAACAAGATTCGAACCCTCGTTGTGGATGATGAGCCGGCGGCGCGCCGGGGCATCGTGTTGCTGCTCGAACGCGACCCCGACATCCTCGTCGTGGGTGAAGCCAGCTCCGGCGCGGAGGCGGTGGAGAAAATTCAGGCGAAGCGCGCCGAGTTGGTGTTTCTCGACGTGCAGATGCCCGAGATGAACGGCTTCAAGGTCCTCGAGGCCCTCGACGCGTGCGGGGCGCAGCGGCCGGCGGTGATTTTTGTCACCGCCTTCGACCAGCACGCGCTGCGGGCGTTCGAGGTCAACGCGGTCGATTACCTGTTGAAGCCATTCGAGGATGAGCGCTTCTGGTCGGCGCTCCGCCGGGCCAAATCCGAACTGGTGCGCCGCCAAACGGACGCGCTGAGCGAAAAGTTGTCGGATTTGCTCCACCATCTGCAGACCAATGTCTCAGCGCCGACGGCGGCGACCGCGATGGCCGGCCCGACACCGACCGAGGCGGCGGGCGTGCAGGAGTCGATCACGCGCGAGCGCATCCTGCTGCGATCGGGTGGCGAAATCTACTTCGTGAAGGCGGAGGACATCGATTGGATCGAAGCCGAGGGCGACTATATGAAATTTCACGCCGCCGGGCGCGTGCATCTGTTGCGCGAGACGATGGCTCACCTCGAGGAGCGGCTCGATTCACGCCGCTTCATCCGCATTCATCGTTCGACGATCGTGAACATCGACCGGGTGAAGAAACTCAGCCCGTCGTTTGCCGGAGAATACGCGGTCATCCTGCACGATGGCACCAAGCTGCGCCTGAGCCGGGGTTACCATGACCGCTTGCAGGAGTTGATGCGCTCGGCGTTGTGAGGCGGCCGATTACGGCGCCCGGCATCGCGCAATTCACGCCGGCAACGTAAGTGGCGCGCTCGCACGCCCCGGCAGCGAGCGCCGGACAAATTGCGCGCAAGCGCGCAACCCGCCCGGCGGACGTGAGTCGTCGGATATGCCAGCCGCCTCGCGGCGACTGCTATGATGGAGCGAATAGGGCGTCTCCGCCGGCCCCGCCCATCCCGGCGCCGGGCCGTTTGTCCCAAAACTGCTGCGACTCCGGGCCACTTCGGGTGTTTTTGCCTCGTTCTTTGGCTGGTCCTGCCGCACGCAGCATAAACCGAACAGGTTTGGGCGTTCGTCGTGCGGTTGCCCCGTGTTGTCGCAATGCCGTTTCATTTTTCGGCAAATCCCGCCTTTCTCCTCCCGTTCGTAGTTATCAGTTGTGTTGCAGAGGGGTCCTTCGGGGCCCCTCTGTGTTTTGAGCGGTGGCGACGACGCGATAGTTCTGGCCAAGCGCACACGCTAATTTTAGTCCACTCCGCTCCTGATACCTATGTCCTCCGTCCCTCAGCCCGCCGCAGTCACCCCGACCGCCGGGGCCAAGAAAAAGTCCAAGAAACGCCTCTGGCTCATCCTCGGGGCCGTCGTGGTGCTCGGCGTGGTGATCGCCGCGGCGGCCGCCAAGGGCCGCGCCGCCGAGAAGCCGACCCAGGTCACGATCGAAAAAGCCTTCGTGAAGACCATCACGCACGTCGTGACGGCCACCGGCAAAATTCAGCCCGAGACCGAGGTGAAAATTTCGCCCGAAGTCGCCGGTGAGCTCATCGAGATCCCCGTTGTGGAAGGCCAGACGGTGAAGAAGGGCGACCTGCTCGTCCGGATCAAGCCCGACTTCTACAAGGCGCAACTCGAGCAGCAGGAAGCCTCGCTCGCCTCGTCGCGCGCGAGCTCCGTGCTCAGCCAGGCCCGGCTCACCAAGGCCGAGCAGGACTTCAAACAGGCCAACGATCTCTACCAGAAAAAACTCATCTCCGACGCGGAGTTCACCGCGGCGCAGACCAATCTCAACGTGGCCAAAGCGGACTTCGAGTCCTCGCTCGCGCAGATTCGCCGCACCGAAGGCTCCGTCGACCAGTCGCGCGACCAGCTCAACAAGACCACGATCTACTCGCCCATGGATGGCTCGATCAGTTCCCTCACGAGCGAGGTCGGCGAACGCGTCGTCGGCACCAACCAATTCGCCGGCACCGAGATCATGCGCATCGCGAACCTCGCGAACATGGAAGTCCGCGTGAAGGTCAACGAGAACGACATCATCAACGTCAAAGTGGGCGATCACGCGATCGTGACCGTTGACGCGTTTCCAGGCCGTCGCTTCGAGGGCAAGGTCGCCGAGATTTCCAGCTCCGCGCTGTCGGCCGGTTCCAGCAGTAACAACGCCGCTGCGCTCGCCGCCTCCGCCTCCGACGAGGTGACGAACTTCCTCGTGAAAATCCGCATCACCGACAAGGACGTGAAACTCCGCCCGGGCATGAGTGCCACGGTCGACGTCGAGACCGAAACCGTCGCGAATGTCGTGGCGGTTCCGATTCAATCCGTCACGGTCCGCGCCGAAGGCGGCAAGACCACCGAGGAACTGCAGCAGCAGAAATCCAAGGAGGCGAAGGAGCGCTCCGGCAACGATCTCGAGGTCGAGACCGAGAAGCGCAACGCCCGTCGCGATGCCGAGAAACTCCAGCGCGTGGTCTTCATCCGCCAGGGTGACAAAGTGGTCCTCCGCAAGGTCGAGACCGGCCTCGCTGACAACAGCCACATCGAAGTGAAGTCCGGTGTGAAAGCGGGCGAGGAAGTTGTCTCCGGCAGCTACGCCGCCATCAGCCGCAAGCTCAAGGACGGCGCCCGCGTGATGATCGAGACGCCCAAGAAGGAAGAAAACAAGTAACCCACGATAGGGCGCTGACTCCGCTCCGCGCCGCGGCGGCGAGGGGACTCGCCGCCTTACCTTCCGCCTCCCATGTCCGTTCCCGCTCCCTCTTCCGCCGTCCCGCGCGACTACCGCACGCCCGGCCCGCTCGTCATCGACATCCGTGGAGTCACCAAACTCTACAAGATGGGCGAGGAGATCGTGCATGCGCTCCGCGGCGTCGCGCTGCAGGTCCACCGCAACGAATACCTCGCCATCATGGGTCCGTCGGGCTCCGGCAAGTCGACGCTCATGAACATGCTCGGTTGCCTCGATACACCGACGAGCGGGCACTACCAGTTCGCCGGCAAGGACGTCTCGGCGATGACCGACGACGAACTCGCGGAGATCCGCAACCGTGAGATCGGTTTCGTTTTCCAAACGTTCAATCTCCTCCCGCGCTCCACTTCGCTCGCCAATGTCGAGCTTCCGCTGATCTACGCGGGCATCAGCCCGCACGAGCGGCACGAGAAAGCCATGCAGGCGCTGCACAACGTCGGCCTCGGCGAGCGCATGAGCCACAAGCCGAACGAACTTTCCGGCGGCCAGCGACAGCGCGTCGCCATCGCGCGCGCGCTCGTGAACAACCCTTCGATCATCCTTGCCGACGAGCCGACCGGCAACCTCGACTCCCGCACCGGCGAGGAGATCATGCAGCTCTTCGAGGATCTCTACGCCCAGGGCAACACGATCATCGTCGTCACGCACGAAGAGGACATCGCGCGCCACGCCCGCCGCATCGTCCGGCTGCGCGACGGCCTGATCGAGAGCGACGTGAGGCAGTAGTGACGGATTTTCGATTTTGGATTCTCGATTTTCGATTTCATGACCGAACGCGAACTCAAGGATCGGACAAAGGCCTTTGCCCTGCGCGTGTTGAAGCTCATCGACACGCTGCCGGACAGCCGTTCCGGTCGTGTGCTCGCGGGGCAGTTGGGCCGGTGTGGAACACCGGTGGGAGCAAACTATCGTGCCGCTTGTCGTTCACGCTCCACCGCTGAAATGATTTCCAGGTTGTCGATTGTGGAGGAGGAGGCCGACGAATCCGCCTTCTGGTTGGAACTGCTCGGCGATCACGGACTGATGCCTGCCGCAAAACTCGACGCTTTGTCGCGCGAAGCTGGCGAACTCACTGCGATCATGGTCGCCTCGCGTAAAACTCTCCAGGCCGGCAATCGAAAATCGAGAATCCAAAATCGAAAATGAAACGGCTCCTCTACGAGTTCAACGAATCCGTCCGCATCGCTTGGGCGCAGATTCGCGCGAACAAGATGCGCTCCGTCCTCACCGCGCTCGGCGTCATCATCGGCATCGTCGCGGTCACGCTGATGGGCACCGCGATCCGCGGCATCGACAAGGGCTTCGAGAACAGCCTCGCGATGCTCGGTGAGGACGTGCTCTACGTGCAGAAGTGGCCGTGGACCGGGGCGGAGGATTGGTGGAATTACGTCAACCGTCCGAATCCGCAGGCGCGCGAGGCGGCCGCGTTGAACCGGATCATCGCCGCCACCGGCAAGTCCGAGTTGCTCTTCGCCGTGCCGTTCGCCGGCCGTTCGAGTGCGGTGAAATTCGGCGACGTGCGCATCAGCGGCGTCTACACCGGCGGCACCGAAGCCGAATACGCCCAGCTCACCGGCACCGAATACGCCGAGGGGCGCATGTTCAACGACGCCGAAGCCGGCAGCGGGCGCCAGGTCTGCACGCTGGGCTTCGACGTCGCCGAGGCACTCTTCCAAGGCCGCTCGCCGCTGGGGCAAATGATCGCGATCAACGGCCAGCCCTTCGAAGTCATCGGCGTGTTCGCGAAGCAGGGCGAATTTCTCGGCATGTTCAGCATGGATAACTTCGTGCTCGTGCCGCTGAAGGCCTACGCAAAATACAATTCCATCCGGCGCGGCGTCGATATCCGCGTCAAGATCGCCGACAAGACCCGCCTCGCCGAGGCGAAGGAAGAACTCGTCGGCGCCATGCGCCGCGTGCGCGGCCAACAGCCCGGCGAGCGCGACAATTTCACGATCAACGAACAGCAGGCGTTCAAAGCGCAGCTCGATCCGGTGAAGAACGGCATCGCGCTGGCGGGCCTGTTCATCACCGGCCTGTCGCTCTTCGTCGGCGCGATCGGCATCATGAACATCACGTTCGTGTCGGTGAAGGAGCGCACGAAGGAGATCGGCACGCGCAAGGCCCTCGGCGCGCGCCGCCGCAGCATCCTCATGCAGTTCCTCGTCGAGGCCGTCTCGATCTGCCTCATCGGCGGCGTCATCGGCATGGGCATTTCGTTTTCGCTCTTCCTCATGGTCCGCGAAGCCGCGCCGAACTTCCCCGTGGCTTTTTCGCCGGACCTCGTGGTCATCAGCGTGATGGTGTCGGTCATCACCGGCGTCGTCTCCGGCTTCGCGCCCGCGTGGGGCGCCTCGCGCCTCGATCCTGTGGTCGCCCTGCGTTACGAGTAACCATGCAGCTCTCCGAAATCTTCAAGATGGCCTTCGGGTCGCTGGGCGTGAACAAGCTTCGCTCGGTGCTCACCATGCTGGGCATCACCATCGGCGTTTTCTCCGTCATCGGCGTGATGACGACCGTCACCGCGATGCGCTCGTCGATCGAGACCGGCCTGAGCTTTCTCGGCTCGAACATTTTCCAGTTCGCCAAATATCCCGTCTTCGGCGGCGGCGGTCCGGAAGGCCGCCGGCGTTACCAGATGCGGCGCGACATCACCCTCGACCAGGCGATGCGCTACAAGCACGAGATGGAAGGCATCGCTGACGTGATTTGCCTGAAGGTCTTCGACGAAGGCGGCCAGGCGACCTATGGCGGCCGCAAGACCACGCCCGACGTCCGGTTGGGCGGCAGCGATGAAAATTTCGTCACCGCGAACCAGTTCGACGTGCAGATCGGCCGCAACTTCACGCCCGGCGACATCGAACTCTCGCGCCCCGTCGCCATCATCGGCCAGGACATCGTCACGAAACTGTTCCCGGCGGAAAATGCGCTCGGCAAGACGATCAAGATCAAGGAGCGCACCTACATTGTCATCGGCGTCTTCGCGCCGAAGGGACAGGCGTTCGGTGGCAGCTCCGACAACATCGCCATCATTCCCATCACGCGTTTCTTCGCCGACTACGGCGCCGAGCGGCGATCCATCAGCATCGCGACGCAGGCGCCGACGCAGCAGGTTTACAACGAGACGCTCGACAAGGCCATCACCGTCATGCGCACCGTCCGCGGCCTGCAGGCGGAGAAGGAAAATGACTTCGAGGTCTACTCCAACGACTCGCTCATCGCCGCGTTCGCCAAGGTCGCCGACGCGGTATCGGCGGGCTCGTTCGTGATCTCCGGCATCGCGCTGCTGGCGGCGGGGGTGGGCATCATGAACATCATGCTCGTCTCGGTCACGGAGCGGACGAAGGAAATCGGCATCCGGAAATCGATCGGCGCGCGGAAGAAGAATATTCTCACCCAGTTTCTGGTCGAAGCCGTGGTGATTTCGCTCGCCGGCGGGCTGGTCGGCATCCTGCTCGGTGTTTTGGCCGGCAACGGCCTCGCGCTGATGTTGAACGCCTCCCTCGTGTTCCCGTGGAATTGGGCGTTCATCGGCATTTTGGTGTGCTCCGGCATCGGCGTCGGTTTCGGCTTCTATCCGGCGTGGAAGGCGGCGGCGCTCGATCCGATCGAGGCGCTGCGCTTCGAGTAGGGGCGACCATGGCCGCGACGTTCGCGGCGGTCCGCAAAATCACGTAGCCCGCACCTGCGTGGTTGCGGCGGCTCACCTTCGGCGTTCGTATCGCGCGGACCTGTGAAATTTACCCTGAAGCTCAACCCCGCGTGGCGGCGCCATCTGCCTCCGGGCGATCGCCGCATTTGGCTGCTCCGCTCCATCGCGCTCCGCCTCGACCGCGGCATGAAGCTTGCGTGCACGGCGGAAATTCTGTGGAAGCGCCTCCTCGCTCTCGCCGCCGGCAGCTTTGTTCTGGTCTATCTTCTGGCGGCGTCGGCCCTTTACTATTGGTGGGACCGTGTTCCGGGCAACCAGGTGACCTGGTTCGACGTGGTGCTCGCGCCGGTGCGCAGTGAACAGCTGCGGCAAAAGCGCGGTGACAGCGCCATCGCGGCCGCCTTGATCCGCCTGCGCGAGCGCGACGGCGTCGAAGCCTATTACGGGCTCCGTGCGGGGCTCGCCCGCTCCCCCGCGAACGCTGCGGGTCGCGTGGCGCTCGCCCGGTTGATGCTCGGCGGCGATCCGCAAGGGGCGCTGACGATTTTGGAGAACGGTCTGGCCTACTCACCGAGCGACTTGGAACTGCTGCGCACGCTCTTCGCCGTTTATACGGCACAGCAGGCGAGGGCGGCGGCGCTTGCCACCACCGAAAAACTGCTCGCCAGTGCCCAACCGCCGCCGCTCGACGCGACGGCCCGGCTCTGGGTGATCCAAACGCGCGCCGCCTTGCTGCTCGCCGGACGCGAGCCAGCCAGCGCCGAACAGGCGTTGGCGCTCCTGCCGCCGGAGATGGATGCGGCTCCGGAGTCGCGGAGCCGCTACCTGCGCTTCAACGCCCTCGTGCAACTGGGCCGCTATGACGACGCGCGCCGCCTGCTGCCCGATTTCCCGACCGCTTCCGGAGAGGCGGCTCGCGCGGCGGCCGATCTCGCAATCGCGGCCGGCGACGCGGCGGCGCTCGAGTCTGCGCTCACGCGATTGAAGGCGGCCGCTCCCGGTCAGCCGACGCCACTGATCTTCGCCTTCAACGCCTGGCATCAGATGAAGCGCCTGTCGCTGCGCGATCGCACCGAGGCGGAGTTCTTCAGTTTCTTCGGTGCCAGCGACGCGGCGCTTCAGCTCTTCGCGGCCACGGCCGTGAATCTCGAACTGCCCGATGTCGTGCGCCGCACCGAGCAAGTGGCCATGGCGAACCGGCTCAGCCCGTTTGCGTTTCGTGTGCACCTCACCGAGCTGGCGCTGCGTCGCGGCGACGTGGACGAGGCGTTCCGGCGTTTGCGTGAGTGGGAACCGACGATCGAGACGCTTGCGCCGACGCAGCGTTTTTACCCGGAGTTCGTCCGCCGTCTCGCGCGCGCGAGCGTGCCCGGCGGCGAGGCGCAGAGCGGAGGCCTGGTCAATCATCTCGGTGAACTGCGCGGTCGCGCCACGGTGGGCATGTATGAACTCGCCGTGAAGGTTCTCGCGCGGGCGGGCAATTGGGTGGGCAGCCGGGATGTCGTCGATCTCGGGCTGCGTCGCTACCCCGCCAGCGACCCGCTCCGGCGCCTGCGGCCGGAAATCGTCGCCGCGGCAGAAAAACAGGGAGCGGAAAAAGCGGCGGCGACACACGTGTCGGCCGCCGAAACTCCAGCGCTTGTGCCCGCGACCGCGGCGGAAGCCCTGGCCCGATTGGACGCGGCGTTGGCCATCGAAGCCTTCGGCACCGCGGGTGATCTGCTGCGCGCCATTCGCGTCGCGCGACCGGCTTGGCTCGATAGTGCGGCGACCGATCTGGCGCGGCGGGAGACGGAACTGGCCGTGCTCGCGCAGGACCTCGCGACCGCACGCGTGCGGGTGCACACTTATCTCGAACGGCCTCGCCCCGAGGCCGATTTGCTGACGCTCGTGCAACTGGCCGAGCGGCTGGCGCGGCGCGAACGCCTCGGCGAGGCGCGTTTGCTGCGCGACGAGATCCTGGCCATGCAGCCAGGCGACGCCGTCGGCCGCGCGTTCGAACGGCTGGCCTTGCCCGATGACCTCGCGGCGGTTTCCGCGACGGCAGACGCGACCTTCGCCGAGATCCATCGGGCGTTGCGGCAGAGCCGCGCGGAAGACGCCCTGCGACTGATCGAGCACGTGCGGCAGAAGTCGCCGCCGTGGCTGGCGGACGCCCGCGCCGAATTCGGCGTGGCTGAAGTGCGCGTGCGCCTCGCCCTCGACCAGCGGCCGCGTGCGTTGGTGGCGCTGAAGGAAGTCGTCATCCGCCCCGGTGCGTCGCGCGCCGCGGCGTTCAAGCTGGTGCGTCAGCTTCTGGCCGAAGGGCGGCCGGATACGGCGCAACTGTTCGCGCGCGAGATCGCCCGGCTGCTGCCGGACGACAAAGCCGCGGCGACGCTCGTGCGCGAGGCCTCCGCTCCGCTGCCGGGTGTTGAGTAAGGAGATCAAGGGGAATTTTTATGCGACTGCGTCTGCGCACTCACTCCGAATGGCGGCGTAAGCTGCTTCCGACCGACACACGTTGGTGGCTGTTGTGGGCCGTCGGCTTGCGCGTGGAAGCTCAGCGCGAGCCGGTGTGGGACGTGGCGTTTTACTGGAAGAGATTCCTCGTCGCGCTGTTGTTGCTGGTCACGACGGGCTACGCCGCCGGCGTGACGGCCTTGCACCAATGGTGGGCTCGGCAGCCGGAGACGCGTGTCGCGTGGCTCGACATCGCGGCGGCGCCGCTGGATCGGCAGAAGTTTCGCGAGCAGCGCGGCGAGCGCATGATCGCGCTGGGGCAGGCGAAAGCCGAACGCGGCCGCCTGACCGAAGCGGTATTCGATCTCCAAGCAGGATTGGCGCGCGCCCCACGACACCTGGAGGGGCGCCTCACTCTCGTGCGCGTGTGGACGGTGCTGAATCGGGAACGGGCGCTCGCGGTCACGGAAGACGGGCTGCGCTTGCGGCCGGACGAGCCGGAGCTGCTCGGGGCGTTGTTCGAACTTTACGCGCTGGCGGGAGCGGACGCGCGGGCGCTTGCCCTCAGTGCCGAACTGCTCGCCCCGGAGCGCCGGCCGCCGTTGTCGGCCATGGCGCGTCGCGTGGTGGCAAATGCGCGGGCCGCCTTGCTGCTGCCGGCGCAGGCCGACGCGGCCTTGCGCTTGTTGGAGACCTTGCCGATGGCGGTGGGCACGCGGGCAGAGCAGCGTTCCTTGCGGTTGAGGCTGCAAGCCTTGCGCCTGCTCGGACGCGAGGCGGAGGCCATCGCACTGCTGGCGCAGTTGCCGCGCGACCTGGAGCGTGGCGCGCGCGTCGATGCGGAGCTGGCGATTGCGGCGGGCGATGCGGCGGCGTTCGAGGCGGCCCTGCGCCGTCTGAAGGTGGAGTCAAAAGAGCCGATGCTGACCTCGCTTCTGGCGATCCGGGCGTGGCACGAGTTGAAGCGCCCGACGTTCCGGGCGGCAGCCGTGGTGGATTTTATCCGCTTTCACGGCGGCGAGGAGCGAGCCTTGCAGGCGCTCGGCGCTTTGGCGGTGGAGCTGGATCTGCCGCTGCTGTTGTTGCGCGCGGAGCAGGAGGCGGCGAAGCAGCGGTTCAATCCGTTCGCGTTCCAGGTGCATCAAACCGAGCTGGCGCTGCGGAGAGGCGACCTCGAGGAGGCGCGGCGCCGGCTGCCGGGTTGGGAAGGCACGCTGCCCGAGTTGCCGGAGCAGCAGCGGGATCTGCCGGAATTTTTCGCGCGTCTCGTGCGGGCCGCGGTGGAGGACGGCGAAGCGCAGAACGCCGCGCTGGTGGCCCACGTGCAGCGGAGCGGGGCACGCCTGCCGATGCGGCTCTTCAAGCTCGCGATCGAGACACTCGAGCGAGCGAACAATATCGCGACCGCGGCGCAGGTGGCTGATCTCGGCGTGAGATTTTTCGCGATGAACGACGAGTTGCGCGACGTGCAGCAGCGGTTGGGCGAGCGCGTGGCGCAGCAGAAAATCGCCGCGGCGCGCATGGGAATGGCCGCGACCAGCCCGACTCCCGCGGAGCGGCGGTCCGAGGTGGCGGCGGCGGATTTTGCGGATGGCGCGGCGGTCGTCGCGGCGGTGGACGAGGCATTGGCGGCCCGCGATTCGGCGCGGGCGCTGCGCATCATCCACACGGTCCGGCGCGCGGCCCCGGCATGGTTGGGAGAGATCGAGCCGACGCTGGGGGCGCGCGAGTTCCGCGCGCGGCGGGCGCAAGGAGAGATGCCGGCGGCGATGATCGCGTTTCGCGATCTGGTGCTGAAACCGGGTCTGCCGCGGGCGGCCGCATTCCGGCTGGTGCGCGAACTGATCGCGGCCGGCGAAGGCGAGGCGGCGTTGCAGCTCGCGCATGAGACGGTGCGCCTGGTGCCCGGCGAGCGTGCGGCGGCGGTTTTGCTCAAGGAGGCGGAGGCCGCGGCGCCGTTGCCCAGCCTGACGCCGACGGAAAACAACGAGCCCGAGAAAGAGGAGGGCCGGCTTTAGCCGGGACCGCCTTAGCCGCGGCGCAGTTCCGAGCCGCGGAACTTGATGATGAAGCGGTGGACCTTCTTTTGCCGGCAGATGATCTTGCCGGTGGCGAGGTCGAAGCGATCCGGCACGTCGACGCGGATGATGTCGACGACGGCGTGGTAGCCGCGCTCGGAGAAGATATCGATCAGCATCGCGAGCGCCTGCGGCTCCTCGAGGATCGGATCCTCGCTGTTGACATTGGAGTGGCCGGAGATCGCGTGGCGGCGGACGATCGGCATGATCTTTTTTTCGATCAGCGCGATGACGCGGGCGAAGAGTTCGGGCTGGTTCAGCGCGTAACCGTCGAGGCGCTTGACGAGTTCCTGGCGCGCGTGGACGACGATCTCGCTGGCGAGCGGCAGGGTGCGGAGCTGGTCGTAAGTGCGCGGGTCGAGCTCGAGCGAGCTCTGGTAGGCGAGTTCCTCGGCGATGGCCTGCTCGACTTCGCCGAGGGGGCCCTGCGCGTTGACGAGGTGGTAGTGGAAAACGTCCTTGAGCGAGAGCAGCGCGTCCCACGTCTGCTCCTTGAACACGCGATAGCGCCGGGCGGCGAGGCTCTCGTCGAAGTCGGTGGCGCGTTCCTCCCACAGTTCGCCGCGACCGGAGGTGCGGACTTCCTCGTTGTGCGCCTTGGATTCACGGCCGCGTTTGAGCTGGCGGGCGATGGATTCCTTCTCGTCGACGAAGAGCACGACGATGTGGACGATCGGCTGGCGGAAATGAATGCCCAGCGGCGTGCCGTAGAATTCGCGCCAGAGCTGAATCATCTTCTCGTAAAGCATCTTCAGGCACTCGACCTGCACTTTCGTGCGCGGGAAGCCGTCGAGGATGACGCCGTCGCGGTATTCCGGGCGCAGCAAGTGGCGGAGCAGCACGCTGAGCACTTCGCGGTCACCGATGAGATTGCCGCCTTCCTTGAGGCGCTTCATCTCCGGCGTGTCGAGGAGCGCGCTCATCACGATCGGCGCGCAAGTGAGACCGCGGGCTTTGAGAATGTAAGGCGTGTTCGTGCCTTTGCCTGCGCCCGGGGCGCCGCCGAGGAGGATGAGCTCCTTGGGAAAACGGAGATTTTCGCGACCGAAATCCGCTTCGAGGTCCGCCCAGATCGGCTCAAAAATCACGGCGGCGTCCTTGATCTCGAGATCAGGTGCGGGCGTGATGGGCTTGGGAGCGGAAGCTTGGGCGGGTGTGGGGGTCATCGGACGGTCGGGCGGAGCGTAGAATGCAGGAGGGGCGAGGCGACAAAAAAGGCGGTCCGGCCGCACCGATTAGCGAAAGTTCGATGGAGGGCGTCGGGCCTTCTTCCTGTCCGGCCGGCCGGCGCCTGCGTGGGGCTTGCGCGCGCGGCGCGGGTGGCCGCGGACGGAGAGCGGCGCTATTTTTTGCGCAGGAGCTGAGGCGTGGCCTCGAGCTGGCCGCGGGTGACGCCGAGTTGGTTGATGAGCTTGAACTCGCGCCACAGTTCCGCGCCGGTGATCTCGCCGCGCAGCAGCTGGCGGTAGCGGCCGACGGTGCGCTGCAGTTCGTCGGCGGACTCGTTGAGAAACTCGATGCGGAACGACCGGGCGCCGAGCGCGAGAAGGCGATCGAGAAACTCGGCGCCGGTTTGCGCGCGGGAATTGTAGACCGTGTTGCGGCAACCGGAGTCGGCTTTCAGCGGATGCTCGGCTCCGATACGGTCGCGCAGGCGGACGTCGTGCGTGTCGCACGGACGACCGCAGGAGCGATAGTCGGTGCCGTCCGAAAGAAACGCGCAGAATACGCAATGCTCCATGTGAAACATCGGCATGTGCTGGTGCAGCGTGATGTCGAACCACTCGCCCGGCGCGCGCTGGAGCAGCGCTTCGAGCTGCGCGACATTGAGGTCGTAAGAGGCCGTGACGCGCTCCAGGCCGTAGCGCTCGCGATAGTAGGCCGCGGTGAGCGGATTCGCGATGTTGAGCGAGAAGTCGCCGCGACGGCGCTGGTCCGCGAACCATTTCAGATGATCGTAATTGCGGACGAGGTAGCCGTCGGCTTCGCACGAGAGCACCTGTTTGAGAATCCACTCTTCACCGGGCTTGAAGATGCGCGGTGCCGCGACCCACAGCGTCGCGGAGGAGTCGGTGCCTCGGAGTTCACGGAAGCGCTGCACGGCGTCGCGGTATTTTTTCGGATCCTCGAATTCGGCGTAGACTGTGCGCGCGCCGGCGGCCCAGGCGGCGTCAAGCTGGTGCAGGTGGCGGATGACGACGATGAGTTCGGGCCCAGGAGAGGGGCTCGGTTCGTGACGCGGGAGAATTTGCGGCAGCGCGGGTTCGCCGCGGAGGGGCCAGCGCTTCGGCGTGGCGCGCTGGGTGTCGAGATCGGCGACGGTGCGGCGGCGGAGCTCGTTCAGCTCGCTGACGGCAAGGTGAACGGCGCCCTCGAGGTGGTTGGCCAGTTCGCCCAGCTCGAACGGCGTGCCGCCGAGGCGGCCAAGTTGGTCGCGCAGGCGCTCGGTGGAGAGCGGTTGCTTCTCGGCGGCGACGAGCGGCGACGCGGATTGGGCTTGGGCGACGTGACCTTCGGCGTCGCGCGCGAGCAGCGTCAGCGGCGTGCCGGCGTGGCCGTGCACTTCGATGTCGATGGGACGCCGGAAACGAATCTGACCGCCCTCGAAGGTTTGGCGGAGGCGGCGATCGAGTTCGGGGTCGTTGGTTTTCCAGACACGGTTGCCCGGGCGCACGCGCTCGAAATCGATGTCGCCGCGGCCGAAGCGCAACAGCGTCTCCGCGCCGCGCGGCTGCACTTGGTAGACGCGGCCACCTTCCTCTTTCTGCTCGGGATTGCCCGCGTCGAACACGATGCCGTCACCCGGCTTGAGTGGTGCGTCGAGGGCGAGCGCGACGAAGTCGGGGCCGACACGTGTGACCGTGCCGAGGAACACGCCGCGCTTCGTGCCGAAACGCGCGTGGGCGAGCTCCTGGTTGTTGATGCCGCGGAACCA
The DNA here is from genome assembly GCA_041906465.1 of Candidatus Didemnitutus sp. Taxonomy (GTDB): domain Bacteria; phylum Verrucomicrobiota; class Verrucomicrobiia; order Opitutales; family Opitutaceae; genus Didemnitutus. The sequence continues at coordinate 286,559 of JAYRJE010000003.1, forward strand.
GCCGGTGTAGAGGCCGCGCGAGAAACTCATTTCGAGTTCGTAGCGCGCGGCGGCGGGATCGAAGGCCGCGCTGTGCGCGTTCGGGCGTTCCGGCACGTCGACGCCGGCCTCGCGCAGCGCGCGATCGAGGGCGGTGCGATAAACCCGCGTGATCGTGGCGACGTATTCGGGTGATTTGAGACGCCCCTCGATCTTCAGCGAGGCCACGCCGGCGCGCACGAGATCGGGCAGCACCTCGAGGCCGGCGAGGTCCTGCGGGCTGAGCAGGTAACGGCGGTCGCCGAGTTCGACTTTGGCTCCGTCGGAGATGAGCTCGTAAGGCATGCGGCACGCCTGCGCGCACTCGCCGCGATTGGCGGAGCGGCCGCCGAGCGACTCGCTGGTCAGGCACTGGCCGGAGTAGGCGACGCAGAGCGCGCCGTGCACGAAGACTTCGAGCGGCAGCGCGACCGCGGCGGATTTTTGTGCGGTCTGGATGGCGGCGATCTCGGCGAGCGAGTTTTCGCGCGCGAGCACGACGAGGTTGGCGCCGAGTTCCTGCGCAAACGCCACGCCGGCCGCACTGGTCACGGTCATCTGCGTCGACGTGTGAATCGGGAAATCGGGCGACAGCGCGCGGATGAGGCGGCAGATGCCGACGTCCTGCACGATGGCGGCGTCGACGCCGGCGGCGATGATCGAGCGCAGGTAGGTTTCGGCGTCGGTGAGTTCGTCGGCGAAGACGAGCGTGTTGAACGTCACGTAGCCGCGCACGCCGCGGCGGTGCAGGAACTCCATCAGGCGCGGCAGGTCCGCGACGGTGAAGTTGTGCGCGCGCATGCGGGCGTTGAACCGCTCGAGGCCGAAGTAGATCGCGTCGGCGCCGTTCTCGACGGCGGCCTTGGCGCACTCCCAGTCGCCCGCGGGCGCCAGGATTTCCGGGCGCGCCGGAGCCGCCGCGGGAGCGGTGGCGGGTGACGGGAGAGTGGCGGGCGATTGAGACACGCAACGCCTCTGTTACCGCAGGGAGGTGGGTCTGCAACTGATAAGCAGACGCGGCGCGGAACTTTGCGGGCGGCAGGCGTCTACATCCGTATGAAGACGATCAACGTTCTCCTCGGCGCGAGCGGGTTATGGCTCGGCGTCCTGATCGCGCAGGCTCAAACACCTGCGCCCGACCGAATTCCCGGAGCAAGTGCCTGGGGCAACGAGGCGCGCGAGCTCTACGTGCGCAATGCGGTGCTTCGCGTTCAGACCTATCACTGGAAACTCGATGATCAGACCAAATCGCCACCAGAGGCGCGCAACGCGGAGGCTTACCGCCTCGTGAAGGAACTTGATTTGCTGATCGCGCGCCTGCGATCGGCGGCGCCCACGGAGTTCGAGGCGGTGAAAACGATGTTCGAGCGCACGCAGACGGCGCTCGACCAGACCCTCGGTCGTTCGGCTTAAGCTGGTTTGCTGACCGCCGCCGCGTTGCGCGCGGCCGGACGCGCAGCGTGGGGCGCAGCGGCGCGCAGGCGCGCGGCGAGATACACCGCGACGGCAAAGGCGACGACCGCCAGGTAGCCGACGCGCGGGTAGCCCTCGAGGCGGCCGGTGATGCCTGCGCGGGTCACGAACACGCCCGCGATCGTATTGGCGAGCGCGCTGGCGCCCTGTTGCACGGCGGAGTTCACGCTCATGAATCCGCCGCGATAGCGGGCCTCGACGGAGTTGGTGATGAGCGCCATCGCTGGCGGGAAGCGGCCCGACATGCCGATCATGAACAAGGTCGTGACGGCGAGCGCCACGATGACGGGCACCGGCGGCAGATGTGTGAGCAGCAGGGCCGAGGCGCACGCGAGTGTGGTGATGACGGCAAAGACGTGAAGCTTGTCGTGCCGATCCGCCAGTCGGCCGAACCAAGGCATGGTGAAAAAGGTGAACGCGCCGCCCGCCAGGTAAACGAGCGGCAGTTGCGCCTCGCTCAGGCCGACATTCGTGACCATCGACGGCGCCATGAACGGGATGATACAACCGCCGGCGAACACCAGCACGGCCGAGAGCGCAAACCCGCGCACGTGGATCGGATGGGTGCAGATCTCGCGCATTTGTTGCAGCGGGTGGGTGTCGACCGGATGCGGCGGCAGCGCGGGCAGCACCCGCCAGCCGATCACGCCAATGACGAGGCTCATTGCCGCGAGCAGGAAAAACGGGGCGTGCCACTCGAAGGCGCCAGCGAGCGCGAGGCCGGTCGGCACGCCGAGCACGGAGGCGATCGGGAACGCCGTCATCACCACGCCCATCGCGGCGCCGCGGCGCTCGGGCGGCACGACATCGCTGACGGCCGCGGTCACGACCGATCCGGCCAGCCCGCCGAACGCGCCCGCCGCAAAACGCGCCAGCAGCAGAATGGGATAAGTCGGGGCCAGTGCGCAGGCGAAGGTGGCGAGAGTAAAACCGCCGTAGAGGAAGAGCAGTGCGCGTTTGCGGTCGTAGCGATCGAGCAGAAAACCGCCGATGAATCCTGTGAGCGCTGCGGCGATGCTGTAGGCGGCCACGAGCCGGCTGAACTGCGCCGGGCTGATGTCGAAGACGCGCATCAGGTGCGAGCCCAGCGGCATCAGGATCATGTAGTCCATGACGTGCGTGAACTGCACCGCCGCCAAGGTGAAGAGCAGCAGGCGTTCGTGGATGCGAGGCGTCGCGGACATGAAGCGGTCGAGGCTTCTCAGATTTGGCCGGTGTGCAACTCAGCTCCGTGTTCCACCCGGGGGCCGAAAGGGCGGGGTGGTGGCTGCGGCGGCTTGCAGAGGGCCGACGACGGCATGAGCGGCGTCGGAGAAAATGCGCGCGCCTTTCGTGTGGTGGTGGCGGTAATGGCGGATGAGCGAGATTTCGCGCGTGGGCATCTGTCCGGAAAATTTGCGGTAAACGAGGCCGGCCGGGTCGTTGGCGGTGCGGGCGCTGCGCGGCAGCACGCTGATCCCCGCACCGAGTGCGATGAGGGTTTTGGCGGTGGAGAGTTGCGCGGCGCGATGAGCGATCCGCGGCTCGAAGTCGTGGTCGCCAAGCAGACGCTGGACGAGTGTCGCGGTCGACGAGCCCGTCCCGAGCATCACGAAATCCTGTTCGCGCAGATCTTCGAGCGTGACGCTTGCCGCGGTCGCGAGCGGGTGATTGGCGGCGACAGCGAGCAGGAGCGGTTCGGAGAACAAGGCGGAGGTTTCGATGCGGGGTTCGTTGACGGGCATGGAAACGACGCCGAGGTCGAGTTCGCCATCGAGCACGGCCTGGACGACTGTTGGTCTAAAATCTTCTCGGCTAATGAGTTGAATTCTAATGTCATTGGCTCGGCAATAGGCCACGACGGCGGGCAGGAAGAAGTGCGCGACGGTGGGAATGACGCCGACGGACACCCGATGGCCTTGGGCGGGGTCTTCTTTTATCTCGCGGATAGCGTCGTCCGCTTCGGCGAGGATGCGGTGGGCGCGCTCGAGCAGGAGTTCGCCGGCATTGGTGAGGGTCACTTTGCGGCCGAGGCGGTGAAAAAGGGTCTGCCCAAGTTCCTCCTCTAGGTTTAAAATCTGCTGGCTTAGAGACGGTTGTGAAATGAATGACCGTGCGGCGGCTTTAGTGAAATTACCTGTCTCGGCGACGGCGACGAAGTAGCGGAGTTGGTAGATTTCCATAGATTTAAGCTATGGGATGAATAGAAACGAAGTATTTCTCCTATTGCAAGGCCGGTGGTATGCTCTGTCCCGTCAACAAGACATCCAACCAAAGTTCACCCACATGAACACCAAGACTCTCCTTCAATCCGCCGCCCTCACGGGCACCCTCGCCGTCGTTTTCTTCGAACTGGCGAAGGTCAACACCGACCTCCCGCTCATGGGCCTCGTCGTGGGCTACGTCGCCTCGGTGGCGATCCTGGCCTTCGCGGCCTTCGACGGCGCCAAGCGCGCGTCCTGACAAGTTTCAGCCGAAAGCATAGTGTGCAAATGAGGCCCGGGTTAGGGGTAGCCCGGGCCTCTCTCTTTTCTCTCCGCGCGAGGGCCGGTTCAGCACCGGCCCTTTTTCTTTTGGTCGGTTGCGCGAATTCGCAGCCGGGATAAACAAAAGTCGTCCGGCATGACGCTTTTCAGGAAACAACCACCCATGGAGGCCACGCGTGCATCCCCATCCTGGAAAGATTGGTTCGAGGCTTATGGCCCCAAGCTGCTGCTCTGCGCGCGGCAATGGACCCGGTCGCTGGCGGACGCTGAGGATGTCGTGCAGGAGGCCTTCGTGCGTTACTGGCGCCACCAGCGCGAGCTGCCGGGCGATCCGCAGGCTTTGCTCATTACCTCTGTGCGTCGCGCCGCACTCGATCTGGCGCGCCGTGAGGGCCGTCGTGCGGTCCGCGAGGAAAAGGCCGATGGCGGTCTCGAGGAGCGCGAGGGGATTTTCGACCCGTTGCCCGGCGACGGTGACGAGCGCCGGACGGAAATTGAATGCGCGCTCCAACGCCTGCCCGAAGAGCAGCGGGAGGTGCTCGTGCTCAAGATCTGGGAAGAACTCACTTTCGAACAAATCGGCGAGGTGCTCGCCATCTCGCCCAATACCGCCGCTTCGCGCTACCGCTACGCGCTCGGCGCGCTCCGCAAAGAATTAAAGCCGCTCAGTTATGGATGACACGTCACTCCAGGATCTGGAAAACGAACTGAAGGCGCTGCGCCCGCGGCGTCCGTCCGTTCTGCTCCGCGCCCGGGTGGAGCATGAACTTTCGCAAGCAGCTGACGCTGCTCCCGCCGCTTCCGCGGCCAAGTCCGCCGCGCCGCGCTACTCGTCCGCGACCACGCTCCGTTCCTGGAAATGGTTCAGCTGGCAAATGGCGGCGGCCGCGAGCGTGGCCCTGGCGGTTTCGCTCGGAGTCTGGCGGTGGCAAAGCGCTGAATCGACGGCTCCCGCCGCGCCGGAGCAGGTGCTGGCGAAAAACGCGATCGCACCTGCGGAGGAGGCCCCGGTCGCGGCCGAGCCGCCCCTTGCGTCGCGCGCGCTCGCCGCGCGCGACAGCTATCGTCCCGTGAAAGCCGTCAACGTCCTCTACGATTTGCAGGATGAGGGCCCCGTCTTGCTCGAGGACAACACACCCGCGCGCCGCGTGCGTGCACGCTATGTCGACACCTACACCTGGAAGAATCCAGCCACGAACGCCTCGCTCAAATGGAGCGTGCCACGCGACGAAGTGCGCGTGATGCCCGCCCGCTTCCAGTGAACTCAACCGCCCCTTCCCTTATGAAATCCAAACTGATCTTCCCGCTCCTCGCTCTCGCTTTTGTTTCCGTCGCCAGCGTGCGCGCAGCCGACATGCCGCCGGTGGCGCCCGAGCACAAAGTGGAGAAGAAAGCGCACGCCATCGTCGTCAGACACGGCGCCGAGGACACGCGTGAAAAGGAGACCGTCACCTACCTCGGGGTGGAGACTGGACCGGTCCCCGAGGTGCTGGCCGAACACCTCGGCCTGCCGCAAGGCTTCGGCCTTACCATTCGCTCGGTAGCGAAGGACAGTCCCGCCTCGGCGGTCCTGCAAAAGAACGATGTGCTCCGCAAACTCGCCGACCAAGACCTCGTCGACCCGCGCCAGCTCAGCGTGCTCATTCGCGCGAGAAAGCCCGGCGACACCGTGAAGCTGACGATCGTGCGCGCCGGCAAGGAGCAGGTCGTCACGGCCACGCTGGGCGAGCGCGAGGTGCCGAAAATGTGGGATTTCGCCGAGCGCGCGGACGGCATGACCGGCTTCCGTCATTTGAGCGAAGAAGGACCGACCATCGAGCGTCTCCGCGAGTTGCCCGGCATCGCGCGCGATGAACTCAACGACGTGCTGCGCATCATCGGGCGCGAGCGCGGCAACTGGTTCGGTGGCAGCCCGCGCGTGCACGTCTTCAAACGCCACGGTGGCGGCTCCTCGTTACTGAACATGGCCGAAGGCAACTTCGCCTACTCCGACGACGAAGGCTCGATCGAGATCGCCGCCGCCACGGGCCAGCGCGAGCTCACCGTCAAGGACGCGAAGGGCAACGTCACTTTCAAAGGGCGGATCAACACCGACGAGGAGCGCGACAAGCTGCCGGCGGAAGTGAAGAAACGCCTCGGCAAAATCGATTCCGCCACGATCGACTTCCAAGCCGACGATTCCCTCGAGCAGGAAGGCGCCGCGGTGAAGCCCGACAAGACCAAGACCAGCCGCGAACTCGATCGCGAGAGCGGTCGCAGCGTGCGGCACACGCTGCGCTTCTAGACGATTTCGGCGCGAGTGGTGTCTCGCGCCGATGGTGTGAAACGAATCGAGGCCGTCCGCGTGTTGCTGGACGGCCTCGCTCGTTGGCGGAGAGTTGTTGCGTCGCTCACATCGGCGGCAGCTCGGTGCCCGCGGGCGCCGGGCGCTTCAGGAAGATCGACGCGATCAGGCCGACGATCGTGCTGAAAAGCGTGGAGATGAAAACGGAAGCAATCGCAAACATCACGGGACCGGTGGTCATGCGCATGCCGCGTTCCATCTGCTCGATCTGTGCATCGGGAACGCCCTTCGCCATATTTTGGGCCTTCGTGAATTCGATGAGGTAGTCGACGAAGTTCGGATTGATGAACTTGAAATGGATGAAGGCATACAGACCACTGATGAGACCGGCGTAGAGGCCGATCATCGCCGACGATCCCACCCCTCGGCCGTAGGTGAGGGATTTGGTTGGCGAATCCTCGCGCACCGCACGGATGCCAAGCGTGACGAAGGTGATCGTCACCACCCAGCTCAGGTATTGGAACCATTGGCCCTGGGCCATGTTCTCGCCCTGATAGCCGAGAAAAAATCCGACGAGCGTCAGCGCGATGTTCGCGAGCGCGAAATAGATGCCGTAGGTCAGTGTGGTGCTCATACGCGACCGAGCAAAGTGGATTTGCCCGGCGCGTTCAATCCACTAGGGACAAACGGCTCCGCTGCCGGACGAGCGGCGGAGCGATGCGATCACCTATTATCCCCGTCGAGGACGCGTCCCAAGCCGCCGAGAATCGAACCCTCCTCGCGGCCGCCGGCCGGTTTGCGGCGCCGCGGCGACGATGCGGCCGGCGAGGCGCGAGAAGGGGAGCGATTGCAGCCACACTTTGCCGGGGCCACGCAGGCGCGCGAAGAAGAGACCTTCGCCACCGAACAGCGCGGATTTGATGCCGCCGACGAACTCGATGTCGTAGTCCACGCTCGGCTGCAGCGCGACCAGGCAGCCCGTGTCGACACGCAGGCCCTCGCCCGGCGCGAGCACGCGTTCGTAGAGCGTGCCGCCCGCGTGCACGAACGCGAGCCCGTCGCCGCGGAGGCGTTGCATGATGAACCCCTCGCCGCCGAACAGGCCGACGCCGATACGTTTTTGAAACGCGATGCCGATCGTCACGCCTTTTGCTGCGCACAGGAATGAGTCCTTCTGCGCGATGATCTCGCCGCCCATTTCGCCGAGGTGCATCGGCATGATTTTGCCCGGATACGGCGCACCAAACGCGACGCGGCGCTTTTGTGCGGAGCGATTGCCGTAGACCGTCATGAAAAGCGATTCGCCCGTGAGAATGCGCGTGCCCGCGCCGAGCAGCGAGCCGAGGAAGCCGCGGTTTTGTTGCGAGCCGTCGCCGAAGATCGTCTCCATCTCGATGCCGTCGTCCATGAACATCATGGAGCCGGCCTCGGCGATCACCGCTTCGTTGGGGTCGAGCTCAACTTCGACGAACTGCATGTCGTCGCCGCTGATGCGATAGTCGATCACGTGCATTGGATTCATGGCGAGAGGACCCGCAGCGTTGCAGAAAAGTCGCGTGCGCCGAGGTTGAATTTGCGCGCGGTTTTCCACCCACGCCGTGTGGCGGGTGTGCCTGCGAATGTGCTCTGGCCCCGGGCGAGGCAGCAGATGTTTTTCGGGTGCCATCGGGAAGTCGGGTGGCCGTTGTCTGACGCAGCGAAGTTCCCTACGCTCTGACAAACAGGATTCAGAGCGAGATAAGAATCTCGCTCGGTTATCCGTAGTGAACTTTATACGCACTGATTCGGGAGGTAATGTTCACTACGCGACGGACTGGGCCGCCAGCGACCGTAACAAGCCCGCGTGACCTCCTTGAAGTGCTGTAAACTTGCGGGTGAGATTTTGCTATGGGCTCACAGGTAGTAGTGTCGGAAAACCGCGTTGGGCGACGGAGCCCGGCAGGGATAGGACAGTAGTCGTCCCACCCTTTGCTGTAACGTTAGCCAGATGAAGCGGAGGACCAGTTGGGTTGCGACCGGACAGGCGCTTCGCCGCGATCACGATGACTATTGTTCATTCACTTCCACCACTCGTTTACCTCGAGAAAATTGCCGCGAGAGAAGGCGGGATCTTCCCGCCAGGCGAAGCCGCTGCATATCCCTACGGTTTGGCGAACAACGCAGCATCGCTACCGGTCCACTACACCATGGTAGGTTGGATGATCGGGACACCACGCATCGGGCAGTGTCTCCTTCTTCTCCGAATCAGCCGAAATAACGTTCACTGTATGGGCGTCTTCAGATCCTCGCCTGTGATGGCCGTCCAGCAGGATTTCTTTTGGACTCAAAATTCTGTCTACCGCTGGCGCGATATCCGCGCCAATGAAGCTGACGCGCTTCGCACTCTCGACCGGAATTGAAATCAATGGCGGGTGCGTTCGTTACCATTTCCCAGGCGGCTATTCGGTGCCGCGACGCAGGCGTTGCGCGTCCGAGACGTGCTCCCGCCAACCAGCCTAGCCCTGCCCGAGTGTTCTATTTTTTTGGGGAGGGTCGGACCGTTGTCGTCCTACCCGTGTTGCTAGGTTGATTGCATGAAGACCGGTAACGCTCCCCAAAAAACGAGGACTTTCCGAACCCCGCCCAAGAGGGGAATCGCCGACCGTTTCGAGTTCTTCCGGACAGTGTTTCTTGAAAGCGGGCTAAGCTACGGCCGGAGCTTCGGCAGCAAGAGCGGATATGCGCGCGACCATAGCGGGCGATTCTACTTAGCGAACGCCTCCGTATTTACCCGAGATCGCAGGCGCGTGTGGACGGGCGACTTGGACCTCGCGATAGAAGACGACCTACGCGGTCTGATTGCCGCTTCCCGTCGGTTGAACCGGAAGCTATTCATTTTTCGAGAACGGAGCGAAGAGGACCTCCGGTCGGCGCCGTCGGAGTGGTTCACAGAAAACACGGTGGTTACGGTGTGGCGCGGCAAAGTCGTCACGGCCGGCCACACAACGCGCATCCATGGGCGCCTCGAGCAGATCCTCGCACGATCTTCCCAACCGCGATGAAGTCTCCCGAATCTACCGAGCCCAAGCGTGATCGGTCGTCGGCCCTCAGTCACTGGGACGAGGAACGCTTCGCGATGCTGACACGAGTAATCGACGCCGTTACCTACGACCAAGCGCCCGGTATGCGCACCATTATGGTTGCCGAGTATCTTAGCCGGACCAGCTGGAAAGAGATTTCCATCCTGATGCGCAAACGACGCCGCGTCGGAACGTGCGCCTCAGGCTAGGGCCGCGCCAGTTCCGCAACAGCCTGTTGGCGCTTGGTGCATCCCCGGCATCGTCCGCAGGGATATATCGAAATGTGGCAGGAGTGCGTCCAGGCGACCGCGCTCATTGGCATTTCCGCCTTCCGGATCAATTCCACCGTGGTGAGCCCACGTGCAGGGGCGGAGAGTGACAATGCCCCCTCCTGCGTGAGCAACAGGGAGTTCATCGCGTTCATGAATTCTATCGAATTGTCGCCGTGCAGCCTGTCGGTCGCGACGGTCCCGATCAGGATGTGCTTTAGACCCAAGGAGATTACCCGCATCGCGCAGAGAGTGATCAAAAGCTGGTTGCGGTAGGGCCACCACTCCGGGCTGCTCCCGACACTGATTTGCCCGGCACCCGCCATTACGCCGGTGCCGAGGCTACTCAGTTCGGTTTGGATTATCTCAAGGGGCATCGACAATTCGCTCGCGATCACGGCCGCGGCCCGGTGTTCAGCCTCGGCGGCTCGCTGGCCATAGTTGATGAACACGCCCATCTTCGGCCGGTGCAGGTAAGCCAGTGCGCTCGAGTCCATCCCCCCGGAAAGAAGAATAGCTGAGATCCCCGGAATCACCGCTTGGTATGTTTGCTCCATACCGCGTGGTAGATGGCCGACCCGAGGTCCGAAAATATCCTGCAGCCACTCCCCGAGAGCATGGTTTCATGATGGACCGTGCTCGGTTCGGACCTGAAGCAGATCACCGGAATGCCATTTTTCCTAGCATAGCCTATCTCGAAGATCGTGCCCGGGTCATGGCCGTCAATGAGCGCGAAAACCACGTCTGCACGCGCCAGTCCCACCAAGTCCTCCTTCGCTACCGCAACGGTGGAATGCCTGGCCAATCCAACATCATGGTAGGGAGAAAATACCTCGGCGCCGAAGGCCCGCAGAATCTCTCGCACTTGCGTGACCCACCACAGCTGCGGGATAGTGAAGAACGGTCCGGCCAGATACACCAACGACCGCTGGCGGGTGCCCGGAAGCACGCGGCGGTAGTCCGCGGTAGCCTTAGGCAGAGGGAAGGTTTGAGTGTCGCACCAGATTGCGGTTGCCAGTGAAGCGGCGCGTGCTGCCTCCGCCGGCCCGCGCCCGTCCACCAGCCATCTCTTCGCGAAAATGGCCGAGAACACGTCACCCGAGCCGATCAGGAAAGTCTGCTTTCCAACAAATACCGGGATGTCGGTGAACTTGCCGTCAGCGAAGACGACCGCACCACGCGGGCCGTCCTTCACCACCACTACCGACGCGGCGTCGGAGCGCTTCAGGGCTCGCGCACTTCGCCGGGGATTGTCGATGCCAGTCAGCACCCGCGCTTCTTCGCGATTCAAGACAAGGGCCAAACGACGTGACGCTGTGCCTAACTCCGAAAAGTGCCGGGGATTGCCCGGGGATTGAGGATCATAAACCACGTCCCGCGCCGTGATCGACAGGCGTGAGTCCACCATGCCGTAGATCAACATCCTCGTCGCCGAAGCGGAAATCGTCGGTTGATCCGCCGCCGGGGCAGGTGACAGATGGCCGCCGGACAGTGGATGCAGATACGAAAAGCAATGCGGGTGGGCTCCCTCAACGGCGTCGATCGTGAAGCCGTAGACGGCTGCTTTCATTTCGGCGGGCAGTCGCAAGGAAGAATGGAGCGCGGTCCGAAAAGTGACCTTCGCGCCAGAAGTCGCGAGGGCACAAGCCCCCCTCAATCCCGAGCCATACACCTCGTCAAAGGCAGGGAAGGCGCACTGCTCCTTGTAGGTGCCCCCGACAACAGTCAGGCCGGATTTGGAATTACGCGCACTCTGCATGAGCCCCCGTGAATCTCCAGGATGAGAGCCTTGAATTTATACCCGCTCTGCAGGCAATCGAGCAACTGGACGGCCTCTGCGCTGAGGATCGTTCCCACCAGCTTGTCGTCGATGACGGCGACTGGCGCAGGCACGCCCTTAAAAACCCAGCGCTTAACGTCGATGACCCAGTTGACCTTGAGCTGTTTTAGTTGCTCGGGGACGGGGCTGCCGAGGGCGCAATCGAATTCCAAGCTGCTGCATGGTGAGCCATCACCGCCCGTGTCGCCCGGATCAGGGCGCTTGTAGTCAGAGGGGCCGCCCCCGCCACCACCACCTTCAAGTAAGGCCATGGGGCGAAACTAGGATACCTAAGAGAGTTGTCGAGCCTATGCCACCCGCTCCGCGTAACTCCCTTTATAGACTGCGAGGGCCATCGAGCCGGCATCCTTTGTCATCCGCCAAATCAAGACATCAAGCCGCCTGGGCTCCTCATTGATGCCGTGAGCGAATTCTAAGAAGCGCTGCTCGAGCGCGGCGTAGCGCGTAGAGATAGTCTCTTCGCTACCTTGAAAGACCCCCGTAATGGAGCATGCCCGGAATACATGGATGTCGATAATGGCGACCTCGTTTGAGTGTCTCCAATTTCGCGTGACCCACGAAGCGGTCTTCCACCCAATGCCCTTCATCGAGCGCAGCCACTCGCGGAACTCGAAGTCGCCGGATGGCGGTTCCTCCTGATCCAGCCGGTCCAGCGCCGCGACCAGGTAGCTCGCTTTCAGGTTTGGAAACCGATACCTTACGGGTGTCGGTTTTCCCGGGATGCACAGGGGCTGCAAGAGGGCGGCTTCGATATCTGCGTGCCGGCGTTTCGCTCCCGGTGCCAGCAGTCCACGGGCCTGCAGCACGGCGAAGGCCGCTTGGGCCATCTCGGACGTGATGCCGTGACCCCCGAGCAGGCACGCCGCTACTTCGTCGTGTAGGGTCTCGCCAGTATCGTAGTCCAAATATGCGTCACTGCTGGCATTCGTTGCATACCACAAACGGCTCTTCCAGAACGCGGGCGAAAAAAACACGCCGGCCTGGCCCCATGTCACTCCCTCTATGCAAGGTGCATCCGGGGCGGGCAGGAGCAGCGTCCGCGTATTTCCGTTGCGAAGGTCAGTAACCACCTGCATGTATGCGTCAGAATACGACATAGTGCATAGATAACAATAGGAAAGATGCCCGTTACCGTCGAATCAACCTCTCTTGGCGAGCTCCTGCGCCTGGCAATGAAGGCGCAGGGTCTTACTCAGACGGGCGTCGCCAAGCGGGCCGGCTGCAACCAGTCGCAAGTGAGCAGGCTTTGCCGGGGACAATTCGATGACGAGACCGAGTGCCTGACCCAGGTGTGCTCTGTCCTGAACATACGGCTCAGATCCCGGGCCAAAAAATCTCAGGACGCACTGAACCGCATTGGCCAGCTCCTCCGCACTAAAGGGGCCCGCAAGACTGCGGGTGGGAGACCGAAGCGTCTGGCTCCGGCTGCGGCGAAGCGCCGCCGCGCGATCGAGCAAGCCCTGCAGTCGATCGCGGCTCTGGTCTAGGCAGTAGCGCAGTGCGTGCCTCGCGCAGTTCAGCCGATGCGTGGAGATGGCGCGCCCGGTGTCAGTCCGCGGGTGGCAATGCCGGCTTGGGCGCCGGTGCCGGGAGGAAGTCGTCCCCGGTCGCAACCTTCTGCCCGGTCTTGGTCTCAAGCTCTCGACGTGCGCGCGTGCGATCGCACCGCCAGTCCTAACCTGACCGATTTCCCACCGGCAAAAGGCGATGCACGAAAAACGCTCAAGGTGTGCCTGCGACCGCGGTTGGCAGAACCTTGGCTACGCTGCGGCGCCCGAACTTCCAGAAGACCAGCGGGGTGACGACCAAGTCGAGCATGGTGCTCGAGAAGATGCCGCTGAAGATCACCACGGCGACGGGATGAAGGATTTCGCGGCCGGGTTCGCCGGCGGCGAGAATGAGCGGCACCAACGCCAGCGCGGCAGTGAGTGCCGTCATCAGCACGGGCACCAAGCGCTCCTGGGTCCCGCGGATGATCATGTGCTGGTCGAACTTCTCCCCTTCGTGCTGCATCAGGTGCAGATAATGCGAGATCATCATGATGCCGTTGCGCGCCGCGATGCCGGTCAGCGTGATGAAGCCGACCAGCGTCGCGATCGACAGGACGCCACCGGAAAGCCAGACGCCGACGACCGAGCCAATGAGTGCGAACGGGATGTTCAGCATAATCTGCAGCGCGAACATCGTGCTCCGAAAGTGGGCGTAGAGAACTAGGAACATTCCGGCCACCGAGAAGAGACTCAGGAATGCGATCAGGCGGGTGGCGCTGGCTTGGCTCTCGAACTGGCCGCCGTAGGTCAGGTAGTAGCCGGCCGGGAGTTTGAGGTCGGTGTTCGCGGCGCGCTGAATCTCGCCGACGACTGCAACCAGGTCGCGCCCGGAGACGTTCGCCTGCACGACGATTCGGCGCTGCACGCCCTCACGCATGATGATGTTCGGTCCCTTGGCTTCTTCCACTTTGGCCAACAGACCGAGCGGGACCAGGCCGCCGCTCGTCGTGTCCACCGGGATCGCCGCGATCGCTTCGGGACTGTTGCGCGCTGCGTCCTGCAAGCGCAGGACTACGTCGAAGGTTTTCTGGCCTTCCAAGACTTGGGAGACCGCGCGGCCTTGCAGCGCCAGTTCGCTCATCTGGGCGACCTCGCCGATCATCACGCCGTATTTCGCCGCCTGCTCGCGATCGAGTCGGATGTGGGTTTGCGGGACGAGCACCTGTTGCTCCACTTGGAGATCAACCACGCCGGGAACCTTGGCCATGAGCGCGCGCAGTTCGTCAGCCTTGGCGCGCAGGACGGTGAGGTCCTCGCCGAAAATCTTGATCGCGATCTGGGCACGAACGCCCGAGAGCAGGTGGTCGATGCGGTGCGAGATCGGTTGTCCGATGTTCACGCCGATTCCTGGGACCGTATCCAGCCTCTGCCGGATGTCGTTGAGGATGTCCTCGCGGCGGCGCGACGACGCGGCCAATTCGACTTCGATCTCGGAGGAATGGACGCCCTCGGCGTGATCGTCGAGTTCGGCGCGGCCGGTGCGCCGCCCGGTCTGCTTCACCTCTGGCACCTGCTTGATGAGCTTTTCCGCGAGGGCGCCGATGCGATTCGATTCGGGGAGCGACGTGCCGGGCACGGTGACCAAATTGATCGTGACGCTGCCTTCGTTGAAGGGAGGAAGGAATTCGCGGCCGAAGAACGGAACCTTCACCATCGCGGCAATCAGGAGTAGTGCGACCACGACGAAGACAATCCAGGCCTTGGGAAAGGTCCAGTGCAGCAGCTCCTCTTCCACCCGCTTGATCTGCCGGACCAACCATCCGTCCTTCTCTTCGCTCATACGCTTCATCCGCGGAAGCAGGTAGGACGCGAGCGCGGGGGTGACGGTCAGTGAGACGACGAGCGAGGCAACGATCGAGATGATGTAGGCGACGCCGAGCGGGGCAAAGATGCGGCCCTCAATGCCGCTCAGCGCGAACAGCGGGATGAACACCAGCACCACGATGATGGTGGCGAACACGATGGAGTTCCGCACTTCGCTGGACGCCTCGAAGATCACGTCGATCGCGGGTCGCGGGTCGGACCGGTGGCGATTCTCCCGCAGGCGCCGGAACACGTTCTCCACGTCGACGATCGCGTCGTCGACCAACTCGCCTATGGCGACCGCAAGGCCGCCCAGGGTCATCGTGTTGATCGACAGTCCAAAGTAGTGAAACACGATCACCGTGACGAGGATCGAGACCGGGATCGCGGTCAGCGTGATGAACGTCGTGCGGAAATTAAGGAGGAAGAGGAAGAGCACCACCACGACCAGCAATGCACCGTCGCGCAGCGCCTCCTCCACGTTCCGAATCGCGTTTTCGATGAACTGGCTCTGGCGAAAGATTTCCCCGTGGATGGTCACGCCTTGAGGAAGGGTCTTCTGGATCTCGGCCAACTCTGCCTCGATGCGCTTGGTCAATTCGACCGTGTCGGCTCCAGGCTGCTTCTGGATCGAGAGGATGACCGCGGGGCGACCATCGACGCCGGCGTCGCCGCGCTTTGCCAATGGGCCGCCGAGTCGGACTTCCGCCACTTGCTTCAAGGGCAGTGGCGGGGCCTTGTGCGGGGTGCCGGGGACAATGGCGTTCGCGAGGTCATCGAGGCTGGAGATGCGACCGAGATTGCGGACGAGGCTTTCCTCGTAGTTGCGCAGGATGAATCCGCCCGTGGAATTGATATTCGTGTTGGCGACCGCGGTTTCGAGGTCGTGCAGCGAGACGCCGTGCGCGCGCAGTCGCTCCGGCGAGGCGAGCACCTGGTATTGCTTCACGTCGCCGCCGATCACGGTGATCTGGGAAATGCCCGGCAGCGAAAGAAGCCGCTGGCGCAGGCTCCAGTCGGCGAGGCTGCGCAGTTCCATGCCGTCCACCGTGGGCGAATCGCTCGTCAGGCCAACCAGCATGATTTCGCCCATGATGGACGAGATCGGCCCGAGGACCGGGCGGGTGTTGGTGGGGAGGCGCTCGGATACTTGCTGGAGCTTCTCGGTCACGATCTGGCGCGCCAGATACACGTCCTGCTTCCAGTCGAACTCCACCCAGACAATCGACAGTCCAATCGTAGAGGCGGAGCGCACGCGTTGCACGCCGGTGGCGCCGTTCATGGCGGACTCGATCTGGAATGTGACCAGCGACTCGACCTCCTCCGGCGCGAGTCCTTCCGCCTCGGTGAAGATGGTCACCGTCGGCCGGTTGAGATCGGGGAAGACATCGACGGGCAGCTTCGTCAGAACGTAACCACCGTAGGCGACGATCAGGGCGGCGAACGCCACCACGAACAGTCGGTTGCGCAGCGAAAAACGGATGATGGCGTCGAACATGGTCCGGAGCGGTGCGGCTCAGTGCTTGTGGGCGGCTTCTTCCGTCGGAGTTTCCTTGGGCTTGTCGGCGGGCGCCGCAGCCGGCTTCGCCACGGCGAACTGGAGTTGGTAGTTTCCGCGCACCACTACCTTGTCGCCCGGCAGAACGCCCTCGACGATTTCGACGGAGTCTCCGCTCTTCATTCCGGTGGTCACCGCGCGGCGCTCGAAGGTGTTCTCCTCCGTTTCCACGAACACGAACAGCGACCCGAGGCTGCCCAGAACCGCGCGCGACGGGACGGCGACGGACGGGACCGGCTCGCCGACCCCCACGAAGAGCGAGCCTTGGAGATTCGGTTTAAGGCGCAGGTCTGGGTTCGCGACCAGGGCGTAGACCTCGAAGGTGCGAGTTTCGGGATCAAGGGCCGGGGCGATCCGCTCGATAGCTCCCGAGAATGTCTCGTTGCCGTAGAAATCCAAACGCACGCTCACCGGCGCGCCTTCGCGGACGCTGGCCAGATCGGCATCTTCATACGCCACGCCGCGCACGAGAACCTTGGTGAGATCGGCGAGTTCGACCAACACGGTCTCCGGCGTAAAGGGCAGCCCGACCGACGCGTTCTGGGCCATGATCACGCCGTCGAAGGGTGCGCGCAGGAGCACGGCAGGTGTGTCGATGGCCCGCGGAACGAGCTTCAGGAGCGGTTCGCCCTGCTTCACCGGCTGGCCCAGCTTGACGTAGATTTCGCCGATTTGGCCTTCGATGCGGGCCGACATCCGCGCGGTCTTTTCCGGGATCGCCTGCACCCGGGCGAGCAGCGCGACCGTTTTGCGGAGTTCGGTGATCTGCGCTTCATAGAGTTCGATGCCCAGATTCTGGCGGGCAGTGGCCGTCAATTTGACCGGCCCGACCGCGGCGGTGTCTCCGACTTGGGGACCGTGGTCGTGCCCCGCATGGGCACCGAGACGGGCGGCAAAAAGAAGAGAGGTGATTGCCAGAGAAATGCTGGCAAGCCGGCGTGGATGGATGCGCATGAACAAAGTGAAACGGTTTAACTTCGTCTATCCCTCAAACAGGACGCCGAAATCAGCTAGGACGCAGCGGACCTTCGTGGGGGACCAACTCGATCGCAGCGGTGGCTGCTGGCACACGAGAGAGCTCGAGATTGAATCCGGCAAGAGCGCGGCGCTGGCGCGGCTGCTTACGCCACCGGTCGAGGGCGAGTTCGCTGACCTGCAGGACAGACCCTTCGGGGCCGCGGAAAACGACATCCACGTGACCCGACGCGTCTCGCGACGCGTCGGGCTTGCGCTGGACGTAGCCATGGAGCACCCATGACCCTTCTCTCTCTTGAACCCAAAATATGTCGATCGCCAGGTGTGCGGATTCGGCGGTGGTGATGGGAACGGAGCCTTTCGCTCGCGTTATCTGAGCCACAACCGTGCAGCCGGTCATCAGCGGAATCAGGCTCGCGAGGGCCAGCGCGATGAGCGCGCGGACACTGGTGCGGCGAACCTCGTTTTGATTCCGTGACATGACATCTCATTGAACGAGGAAAACCGGCGGTGCCCTCACCGGAATCGCAGGGCTAAATCTTGAGGGATTGGGCCGCCAACTCCGTTCAACAGGAATCTCACCTATGCTCCGCCAATCCACGAAATCCCTCCTTTGGTCGCTGCTGCTGGGCTTGCTCAGCCTCCCGGCGATCGCTCACGAAGACAAACCTCACGACGCTGCTCCACCTACGGGCGATGCCCCGCAGTTACTGTCGGTCGCGAACAGTGCGGTCGCCAAGATCGGTGAGTTGGTCACCGCGCAAAAACTGGACGGCGTTCACGAGCAGACCGACCTGCTGAACGGGGCATTGAAGGCGCTCGCCGCGAACGTCGGAGGAAGCGCCGATCAGAAGAAGCGGCTCGAGTCCGCCCTCCGGCAGGTTTCAACTGCGGCAGATGGCGTTCACGAGGCGGCAGACGGTGCCCAGCAGAAGAAGGCCGAGACCGAAGCCAAGAAGCTCGCCGCAGCCATGAAGCTCCTGCAGGCCCAGATACCGGCAAGCGCGCCGAAAGCCGCCGCCTCTCCAGCCCCGGCGCCGTCCGCGGACGCCTCGGACGATGTCGGTGCTGTCAAGAACGTGCTCGCCGCCTACAAGCAGGGCTTGGAGCAGCTCGATGTGTCGAAACTCGGCCATCTCTTCACGGCGGATTCGCAGGTGTTCGAGTCCGGCGGAGTGGAGGGCACGTTCGCGAACTACCTCGAGCACCACATCGGTCCCGAGTTGGCGGAGTTCAGCGAGTTTTCGTTCCGTGACTACGCCGTCGATGTCCGACTCGAGCTGCCCTACGCGTTCACGACCGAGACCTACGTCTACAAGATCGTGCTCAAGGCCGACGGTCGCGTCTTCGAGAAGAAGGGGCTCGCGACCAGCGTCCTGAAGAAGACCGCGGCGGGCTGGCAGATCCAGCAGACGCACACTTCCTCCCGAAACCTGCCCAAGGCCAAATAGCTTTCGGCCATTTCTCCCTCTCTTCATCCAACCATGAAAATCACCAAAGGACTCCTAATTGCCGGCCTGCTCACGGTCGGTTCGCTAACGCGCCTCTTCGGCCATGAGCACGGCGAGGCTTTGAACGATCAGCAGAAGGCGTTTCTCCGCGGCTACGAAAACGTCCGCGCGGCCCTGGCCGCCGACAACCTGAGCGTGGCGAAGAATGCCGCCGCGGCGATCAAGGAGGACGAGAACGCTGAAGCACTGGCCAAGTCTGCCTCGTTGGCGGACGCCCGCGAGGCCTTCAAGAAGCTCAGCAAGCGCGCCGTCCATGTGGCGAGCGACCAGGAGGGATATTTCATCGCCAACTGTCCCATGGTCAAAAACGGCGAGGGTAACTGGGTTCAGACGACCGGCAAGGTGAGCAACCCGTATTTCGGTAAGTCGATGCTGACCTGCGGCTCCATCAAACCGGCCAAGGCCGAGACCATGGAGAAGCCCGCCGAACATCATCACCACGAATAATCCCGACCGCTCGTCCCCGCATGGTCCGCCCCGTCCATCTCTGTCTTCGGATCCTGCCCCTCGTGGCTCTGCCGCTGGGTGCGGCCGAACCGTTGTCCTTGGCAACGGTATGGCAGCGCGTGCTGGCGGCGTCGCCTGAGTCGCAGGTGCTCGATGCCGAGCGTGCGGCCATTGAGGCCAGCGCCGAACAGGCCGGACGGCTGCCCAATCCGATACTGGGCACGCAGCTCGAAAACGTCGGCGTGCAGCGGCCTTATCGCGGTGCGGACGATGCGGAGCTGACGGTTCAACTCCGTCAGGAAATCGTGCGACGCTCCAAACGGGACGCCGCACGACAATTCGCAGCGGCCGATCGCCCCGTGGCAGAGGCAGAATATCGGATCAGGATCGCCGACCTGCGGCGGCGGGTAGTCGCCAGCTACAACGCACTCTACATCGCGCAGGAACAGGCGAAGCTCGCCGACCAGGCGGTGGAACTCGCCGCGCGGATCGTTCACTCGCTCCAGCGGCAACACGAGGCGGGGCAGGCAAGCGGCGTGGAGCTTTCCCGCGCGTTGCTGGAATCGGCTTCCGCGAAGGCGAAGGCCGATGCGGCCGCCGTGGCGGTGATCGCCGCGCGACGAGCGCTCGTTGCCCAATGGGGCGGGGAGGTAACGGGAGAGGTCGAGTCGATCGAAGTCGCTCCCTCGTTGTCTCTGGCGGACGCGCCGGCGTTGGAGGTTCTCCAAGCGCGACTCTCCAATTCGCCAGAGCTGCGGCGCCTCGACGCCGAGGCGGAGCGTCGCCGGGCCGAAGTTGCGCTGGAAAAGCAACGCCCCGTGCGCGACATTGGTTTTGCTGGCGGAGTTCGCCTGTTGAGACGCGACGAAGCCGCGACCGTCATCGTGGGCGTCGACGTGCCGATTCTGGCGCACAACCGCTACGAAGGTGCGATCGCGGCCGCCCGTGCGCGCGAACGTCAGCTCGAGCGCCAGAAGGCCAGCGCGACCCTGGCGTTGAGGGCTGAACTCGCCACGCGATACGCAGAGCTCACCGCCGCGCAAAAAGAGGCGACCGTGCTCGACCAGTCGGTCCTCCCCGCAGCGGCCGACGTGGTGGCGCGCAACCAAGCCGCCTTCGATCAGGCGCAGGTTTCTTTCCTCCAGCTTCTGGAGGCGCAGCGTGCGCTCCTCACTGCCCGCGAGCAACGTCTGGCCGCCCTCGGTCGGTATCTGGAGGCGAGCGTTGCCATCGAACGGCTCCTTGATAACGTCGCTTAACAAGTCACACCCACGGCCTTCACCATGAAAGACGAACTCGATTCCCTGTTCTCCGCTCTGAAACAAGAGCCGCTGCCGGTCTTGGACGGGCGCTTCGACGACGCGGTGTTGCGCGAGATCCGTTCCCGCAAACAGCCGATTGCATGGTGGAGCGCCTGGGAGAACCCGCGTGTGATGGCCGCCGCCGCGGCTGCCGCGGTGGTCATCGGTTTGACCACTGCGTTCGTCACTCCAAGACCCCAGATTAAGGACAGTGATGCGCTCGGGCTCGATGTGTTTTCGGCCACTCCGCGCCACTTGCCCCTGACCCAACTGGCCCGCCGATGAGCGCCCGCGCCCGGACGGGAGTTTTTTTGCTGCTCATTGCGCTGGTCGCGGCCGGCTCCACTTGGTTGACGGAGGTGTGGATGCGCCGCGCGCGCAAGCCCGAGGACGCCCACGACTGGGTGCATCGTCAGCTCAACATCACCCCGGAGCAGGATCGGGCCATCGCGGTCACCGAGGAGCGTTTCAACCGGCAGCGCGTCGTCATCATGGAACGGCTGCGGTTGGCGAATGCCGAACTCGCTCAGGCAATTTTGGAGGGGAAGGCGCGCTCGCCCAAGGTCGAGGAGGCAGTCCAAAAAATCCACGCGGCCCAGGCCGACTTGCAGCAGCTGACGCTGGAACACGTCTTCGAGATGCGGTCCGCGTTGACGCCGGAGCAATACGACAAGCTCCTGCGCCTGACCGCTAACGCGCTTTCACACGAGACTCACCACTGACGCTCCATGGCGCAGGATCCCGACCTCGAATCGGTCCGGGCTCTCCAAGCCGGGGATGACGCCGCGCTGGGAGAGTTGATGACGCGACACAAGGAGCCGCTGTTCCGGTTCCTGTGCCGCTACACGCACAACGAGACCATTGCCCGCGATCTCGCGCAGGAGGCGTTTGTCCGGGCGTATTTCAAAATCCAGAGCTTCGAGCCGCAGGCGAAGTTCGCGACGTGGCTGTTTCAGATCGGCCTGAATCTCGTGCGAGATTTTTCGCGGAGCAAACACGCCAAGCGCGAATCGCTGCACGCCCCGTGGGACACCGCCGCGAACGAGTCGGAGGCGGCCAATCTCGGCAGCCCGGCCGAAAAGGCAGATCGGGCGGAACAACTGCAGCGTGCCCGTGCCGAAATCGACCGGCTGCCCGACGATCTGAAATCGGCATTGATCCTGACGGTGCTGGAGGACCTCACGCATCAGCAGGCGGCTGAATTGCTCGGCACGACACCGAAGGCCATCGAGGCGCGGGTCTACCGGGCTCGAAAAATCCTACGCGACTCGCTCTTCGGCGGGTGATCACAGGCGACATCGTTGTCGCGGGCGGTGAGGCCGGTTAAACGGAAGAGGCCGGCCGATCCCTCAAAAAGAGTTTCCGCTTTGTGCGTCGTGAATTTCCCTGTGGCTAATCGCCCCGTAACGGGGCCGCGGCGTCTCTCTCGGATCGACCGCTCCTTTCCACCGTCGGGCGACGCGGCGCGCGCCTGATTGGTGAGCTGGGCCGCGGGGTCTAAGGTAGATTGCAAACCATCAACCCTCAACAAGGAGACACCTGCCATGGCACATGAAAAATACCACCATTTTATCGAAGCCTGTAACGACTGCGTCGCTGCGTGCGAACATTGCGCGACGGCCTGCCTGAGTGAAAAGGACGTGCGCCAAATGGAGCGCTGCATCCGCCTGGACCGGACCTGCGCCGGCATCTGCGCGTTCGCCGCGCGAGAGATGGCTTCGGACTCCGAGTTCGCCGACCGGATCTGTCAACTCTGCGCGGAAGTGTGCGACGCGTGCGGCGAGGAATGTGCGCGCCACGACATGGAGCACTGCCGCGAATGCGCGGAAACCTGCCGCCGCTGCGCTGAAGCGTGCCGCGAAATGGCGGGCATGGGGGCAGATCGGAGCAGCCGATAACATCAACCCAGCCCACCATGATTCACACGACTACGTTCACTCGCGGCATGGCTCTGTTCGCCTCGCTCGCAATGGCTGTTTCGGTGTTCGCCGCCGCACCGGCGCCGACGCGAAGCCAGCAAAACTTCGAGGTGCGCTTCCTGACCGAGATGATCGACCATCACGCGATGGCCGTGATGATGGCCGATTTGTGCCTGGAGCGTGCGGTTCATCCCGAACTTCACGCGATGTGCGAGCAGATCCGCGAAGCGCAGATGGAGGAAATCGTGACGATGCAGACATGGTTGTCCGATTGGTATGGCCTCCAACACGACCCGCAGATGACCCCAGGCCAGCAGAAGCAGATGGAGAAACTGGCGTCACTGAGCGGCGCGGATTTCGAGATCGAGTTCATGAAGACCATGATTCGCCACCACTGGAAGGCGGTGGTCCGGGCCAGGCAGTGCCAGGATAAAGCGTATCACCCGGAATTGATCGACCTCTGCGAACAGATCGTCAGCACGCAACTCGCTGAGATAAATCAGATGGGCGACTGGTTGTGCGAGTGGTATCGGATCTGCCATTACCACGACGGTGGAGAAGAATGACCCTCTCCGTTCTGGAAGCCCAAGCCTCGCTTGGGCTTCCTGCTACCCGGCGGAAAGCACAGAAGGTAACGCGCAGGAGCTGTGGTTGCCTGAGTGAGTCGACGGAGTCGTAGCGCCGTGCCCGTCGTGCGACGACGGACCACCACCAGGGATGCACATGCAGCCGGAGATACCGAGCGTCGCGACGGCGAGGAGGAGTAGAACGAGCGATTTCATGGGGAAGATTTCACTTTGCCGCAGGTGGGCATCTTTTTTCCGAGATAGGGATTCGAGATTTCACGGGAGGTCTGGAGCCAGTCGGCTTCGACCATGGGGCAGTGAACGATCACGAAGCCGGGCGAGCCGGCGGCGAGCGCGATCGCCTCGGCACTGAGTTTCTTGAACGCGATGCGCGCGGTGTTAAGCGAGTCGGCGCGCGCGATCACGGCAGCGTTCGCGTTGTCCGACATGCCACCCGCAGTGGCACGCGCTGCCTCCAGGTTGTCGGCCGCCAACTCGGCGCGGATCGCCTCGTAGCTGGCGAGCATCTGCCGCTCGGTCTCGGTGAGCGATTTGCCTGCCGCGAAACTGCTCGTCGCGGCAAGAACTAGGATCGAGAGTGCGAATAACCGCTGGATCAGTGTCATCTGTTCTTCAACGACGCGCGGCGGGGCGATCCCACGCGTTTTCCAGAGATTCTCTCCGCGTTTCTTGGGGTGGGAACCGTGACGACGAACAGGGCTAATACTGCGTGGAGCGGCGTGGTGTTGCCGGCAGCAAAAGATGCGCAGGAAATCGCAACAGATTTATCAGGGGCTTCCCCACAGGATGCGTTTAACTGGTAGGAAACAATCCAACCGTCAGCGAACGCTACTCCGCCATGAAAACGAACCAGACCCTGCTCCTCGTCGCGCTCCTCGGATTCTCCGCCGCGATCTCGCATGCCGGCCCGCCGCCGGAATTTTTCAACCAAACGCTCAAGCTCGCCAAGGCGAAGACGCACCAGGTGGCATCGGTCACCAAGGCCGCCAAGCCCGCGATGGCTTGCGATGCCTGCAAGGTGACGCCGGTGCGCGAAGTCCGCTACCGCGGGCCAGCCAGCAAGGCTGTCACCGAGTGGGTGAACGTCGGTGAGAAACATTCCTGCCCGAAATGCGGTGGCGCGATCGAGACCCGCAACGGCAAGGTCGCGGCCGATATGGAGCAGAACTGCCCCATCTGCCGCGAGGCCTCCTGCTGCCCCACGGCGGCGAGCCACTGAAGCCTTTGAGTCGCGACGTGAGCTGTTTGGTCAAGGTGTGTTCCCGTCACCAGCCAGCTACGTCCAGCGCGCGCCGCGACTCCTCTTCCCGGCGGCCGACCGACAAGCGATGAACTCCCTCCACAACACGTGCATCTCCGCGCAACGTGTTTCTCTGGGCCACGTGGATGGACTGCATTCATCGCCCATGAGGCGGCCGTCGGGCTACTTTCCCCCGCACTGGTCCCAAGTCTGACTCTCTCTCTCGTGAAACCTGGAAAACTTCTCATCCTCTGCACGCTCGGATTCGCGTTATCGCTCCATGCCCGTGCCCAGCACACCCACGCCGAAAGCTCCCCGGCTTCGGCGGCGAAGACTACCGCTCCCAGCACCGCTTCTGCGCAGCTAGGTGCGGAGGCGCTGAAAACGCTCGCGGTGGCGATGAGCAACGTCGCTGCCGCCCTCGCGAATGACGATCTCGCCGCCTACGGCGCGCTGCAGCCAACGGTGCGCGGTGCGTTTCACGATCTGGCGGATGTGGACGCGGGTCTCGCGAAGAGTCTCTCCGAAAACTTGGCCGATCCCTTGCCTCTGCGCTCCAATCTCGATGACGCGCGCAAGGGCTTTGGTCGATTCAGCACCGCCGTCGCGGACGCCATGCGCGAGCGGAAGCTCCTCCGCGCTGCGAATCTCCGGCTCTTCGAGTGCCAGATGGCGCCGGAAATCGGCACGGGCCGCTGGCTGCAATCGGGAGCGGGCGCCAAGAATCCCTTCTTCGGCTCCGCCATGCTCACCTGCGGCACCGAACTCGACCGCCCGGTCGCCAAGGGGTTGCCGCCGGGTCATCCGCCGATCGGTCATCTCACCGACGCCGAGAAGGCGCGTTACTCCGGGCCGAACGCAACCAAGCCGGCGAACGACGCTGGTTGCGGCAGTTGCGGCATGAGCAAGGCCGCGATGGCGGCCGGTGAACCCTGCGAGCACGACCACAAGAAGTAAGTCCATGAAGAATTTCCGTCCCATTGTCGTTATCGGCATCTCGAGCCTGAGCGCGTTGTCAGCCATCCTTTCCGGATGCGTTGGCGTCGCCGCGCAGGGCGAGAAGGAAGCCAAACAAGCCGTCGCCGAGGTCACGAAGGTGCTCGGTGACGAGGCCAATGCGCCGCAATTGCCGGCGCTCACGCCGCAGTCCAGCCACGCCGACGCGCTGCGCTACGCGATTCTCAACAGTCCTCGCGTGCGCGCGGCGTATTTCGAGTGGGTGCGCGCGGTCGAGAAGATTACCGTCGAGCGTTCACTGCCCGATCCGCAGTTCTCCTTCCAGGCGGACATTTCGGACATGATCGCTTCTGCGATGCCCGGTCTGATGATGGAATTGCCCGGGCCTAAGAAGCTGGCGATCGCGGGCCAGATGGCCGCCGCCGATGCCCAAGTGAAGTATCACGCCCTCACGCTGGAGATCCAGCAGGTGGCCTTCGCCTTCAAGAAGGCCTACTACCAGTTGTATTTCCTCGATGCGAAGCTCCGTGTGAGCCGCGAGACCCTGGAACTCCTCGCCGACCTCGAGCAAATCGCGCGCAAGCAAAACGAGCTGGGCAAGGTGACCTTGCAGGACGTGCTCCGCGCGCAAATCGAGCAGGATCAGATGGCGACCGAGATCGCGAATCTCGATGACTCGCGCTCTGCGTTGCTCGCCCAATACAAGGCGGCACTCGGTCTGGACCGTGCTGCGACCGACCCGGCGGTGCCGGCCCAATTTGAGACCACTCCTGTGTTGGTCGATGCGGACCAACTCTGGGCCGCGGCGGTTCGTCAGAGTCCGAAGCTGAAGCTCATGGCGGCTGAGGTGCGCGCTGCCGAAGCCGCCCTGCGGATGGCCACGCGTTCGCGGGTGCCCGATTTTACAGTCGGCCTCGAAGTCGATTTGAAGTCCACGCCGCTCATGTGGCGACCGACGGCGGGAGTCACGCTGCCGATCTGGCGCGACAAGATCGCCAGCGAAATCGCCGCCGCCCAGGCGAACAAACGCGCCGGAGAGGCGCGGCTGGCCTCCGAGCAAATCATGCTCGCGGTCGAGTTGGCGGAGAAATCCTTCATGCTCCGCGAGGCGACCCGCAACGTGACGCTGTTCGACGACGCGCTGCTGCCGAAGGCCTCGCAGTCGCTCGAAGTCGCCCGGGCGGGCTATCTGTCGGGCCAGGTGGATTTCTTCAATCTCATCGACGCCTGGAAGACGCAGCTCGACTTCGAGCTGAAGCTCATCGAGGCGAAGACTCAGCGCGAACTGGCGATCGCTGAACTCGCCTTGCTGGTTGCCGGCGACGAGCCGGCTGGTTCGCCGCTCACCCAGACCCGCTCCAACTAAAAACTATTTTCGACCATGCGCTCATTCCTCCTCATCGCTCTGTTCCCCCTGCTGGTGTTTGGCTTTACGGCTGCAGGTTGCAGCAAGTCGGGCCACGAGGCCCACGCGTCCGGGCAAAAATATCACTGCCCGATGCACCCGACCTATGTGAGCGACAAGCCGGGCGACTGCCCGATCTGCAACATGAAGCTCGTGCCGATCAAGGAGGGCGAGACCGCGGCACCGGTGGCCGCCTCGTCTTCTCCATCGGCGGCGAAGTCGGGCCAATATACCTGCCCGATGCACCCCGAAGTCGTCAGCGACAAACCGGGTTCTTGCCCCAAGTGCGGCATGGATCTCGAGAAAGTCGAAGCCAAGCCCGGGCATGCAGGGCATGAAGGCCACGAGTCTGCCGCGGCGGTGCCGGGACGCATCGCGATTTCGATTTCTCCGGAGAAGCAGCAACTCATTGGCCTGACGACCGAGCTCGTCTCGGTGCGCAAGCTCACGCAGCCGATCCGCACGACTGCCACGCTCGAACATGATGAGACGCGTCTCGCGCGCATTGCCCCGCGCTTTGGCGGCTGGATTCGGGAGCTGAAGGTCAACTTCACCGGCGAGCACGTCGAAAAGGGCCAGCCGCTGTTTACCGTTTACAGCCCCGAACTGCTTTCCGCGGAGAGCGAATACCTGCTGGCCTACCAGCGCTACGCGCAATTGCAGTCCCGGCCGGACTCACCGCAGTTGGATTCGGCCAAACGATTGGTGGATTCGTCCCGGCGTCGTCTCGCGCTGTGGGAAATCGACGAGGAGGAAATCCGCGCGCTGGAGCAGTCCGGCACGCCTCGCGACGAAGTCTTGGTCCGCTCGCCCGTTTCCGGTCACGTGGTCGCGAAAACCGCGGTGCGCGGCAAGTCCTTCATGCCCGGCGAGACGCTCTACGAGATTGCGGACCTATCGCATCTGTGGGTGCGTGCCTATGTGTTCGAGTTCGAGGCTCCGCTCGTCAAAAAGGGGCAGGCGGCTCGCGTGACATTCCCGTATCTCGGCAATCGGACGGTCGAGAGCAAGGTGAGCTTCCTGTATCCGCACATTGAAACGCAGACGCGTCGGGCCGAGCTGCGCCTGGAGATCGACAACCCTCAGCTCGATTTGCGGCCGCAGATGTGGGCGAACGTGGAACTCGACGCCGACTCCGGCGAGGTGCTCACCGTTCCGGCCAGCGCCGTGATCGACACTGGCGTCCGCCTGGTCGCTTTCGTCATGCGCGACGACAATCACCTCGAGCCTCGCGAAGTGAAGATCGGCACCCGCAGCGACGACTATTACGAGGTCCTGTCCGGTCTGCACGACGGCGAGAAGGTCGTCGCCCGTGCGCTGTTCCTCATTGATTCCGAAAGCCAGTTGAAAGCCGCCATCTCGGGGATGGGTGCTGCAGGCGGTCACAATCACTAATCGGCCACCGCGATGAACGACACTCCCACCCATTTCACGCCGCACAAGGATTCGCTCATCGAGCGGATCATCGAGTGGAGCGCGCGCAACAAGTTCACCGTGTTCATGATGATCGGCGCCCTGTTCGCCGGTGGCATCTTCACGATGAAGAACACGCCGCTCGACGCGATTCCGGACCTTTCGGACGTGCAGGTGATCGTCTTCACCCAGTGGGAGGGCCGCAGCCCGAACCTGGTCGAGGACCAGATCACGTATCCGATCGTCACGAAACTCATCAGCGCCCCGCAGGTGCGCGTGGTGCGCGGCTATTCCTTCTTCGGCTATTCCTTCGTCTACGTGGTCTTCAAGGAT
Organism: Candidatus Didemnitutus sp.; assembly: GCA_041906465.1. GTDB lineage: Bacteria > Verrucomicrobiota > Verrucomicrobiia > Opitutales > Opitutaceae > Didemnitutus. The sequence continues at coordinate 314,966 of JAYRJE010000003.1, forward strand.
GGCACGGACATTTATTGGGCGCGGTCCCGCGTGCTCGAATACATGCAGTCGCTCACCGGCTCTCTTCCAAGTGGCGTGACGCCGACGCTCGGGCCTGACGCCACCGGTGTCGGCTGGGGTTTCCAATACGCCTTGGTGGACAAGACGGGCAAGAACGACCTCGCCCAGCTCCGTTCATTCCAGGACTGGAACCTGCGCTACTGGATTCAGAGCGTCGAGGGCGTCGCCGAGGTGGCGACCTTCGGCGGGTTCCAGAAGCAATACCAAGTCGAAATCGACCCGAACAAGCTGCTCGCCTACAACGTGCCGATCAGTCGCGTGGTCTCGGCCATTCGTAGTTCCAACAACGACGTGGGCGGGCGCGAAATGGAGCGATTCGGGACGACTTACGTCGTGCGCGGGCATGGCTACATCAAATCGCTTGAGGACCTACGGCTGGTCGTCGTGGGCGCGGACGCGAATGGCAATCCGGTCTTGCTGCGCGATGTAGCGCAGAACATCCAGCTCGGACCCGAAATGCGCCGCGGTGCAGGCGACCTCAATGGCGAGGGCGAGACGGTCGGTGGCATCGTCGTGGTGCGCTTCGGCCAGAACGTGCTGCAGGTCATCGACCGCATCAAAGCGAAGCTCGAAGATGTGAAGGGTTCGCTGCCACCCGGCGTGGAAATCGTCACCACTTACGACCGCTCGGACCTCATCAACCGCGCCATCGCGACTCTGACCCGCACCATCATCGAGGAGTCCATTATCGTCGCGCTGGTCATCATCGTGTTCCTGCTCGATTTCGGCGGAGCGGTGCGCGCCATCGTCACGCTGCCCATCGCCGTGGCGTTGGCCTTCATCCCAATGTATTTCATGGGGCTCACGGCAAACATCATGTCGCTCGCGGGCATCGCGATCTCCATCGGCGTCATCACCGACGAGGCCGTCGTCATGGTGGAGAATGTCCACAAGAAGCTGGAGCATGCCCCCGGAGGACTGACTCGAAAGCAGCGCCAGGAGATCATCATCGCTGCCTGCAAACAGCTCGGCAAACCGCTGTTCTTCGCCCTGCTCGTGATCACGGTCAGTTTCATGCCGGTGTTCACACTGGAGGCGCAGGAAGGGCGTCTGTTCAAGCCGCTCGCTTTCACGAAGACCTTCACGATGGCGTGGGCCGCGTTCCTCTCCGTCACCATCGGACCGGCGCTCATCGTGCTGATGACCGGTGCCAAGGTCATCCCGGAGCACAAGCATCCGATCAGCCGTTTCATCCATCGACTCTACTACCCGTGGGTGAGCGCGTTGATGACGCGTCGCCTGCTGTCGATTGGCATCGCCGTCGTAGCGGTGATTTCCTCGATCCCTATCTTCACGAAGCTGGGCTCGGAGTTCATGCCGCCGATCGAGGAGGGCACGATTCTCTACATGCCGACGACCCTGCCGACGGTGTCCGTCACGGAGGCGACGCGGCTGATGCAGATACAGGACAAGGTCATCAAGCAGTTCCCGGAGGTCCTCACGGTTCACGGCAAGGCTGGCCGCTCGGAGACCGCCACCGACCCGGCGCCACTCGAAATGTTCGAGAGCGTGGTCCAGCTGAAGCCACAGGACGAGTGGCGTAAGGTTCAGCAGGACCGCTGGTATTCCGGTTGGGCTCCGGATTGGCTCAAGTCGGGGCTCAGAAAGGTCTGGCCCGACGAGCGGCCGATGACGAAGGACGAACTCGTGCAGGAAATCGACGAGGCGCTCCAGATTCCCGGACAAGTCAACGCGTGGACGATGCCGATCAAAGCGCGCATCGACATGCTGTCGACTGGCGTTCGCACGCCGATCGGCGTTAAAATCTTTGGCACTGACCTCACCCAGATCGGCAAGCTCGGCGAGCACCTCGAGGCCACGTTGCGCACCGTGCCCGGCACCCGCAGCGTGTTCTCGGAGCGCACCACTGGCGGCTTGTATCTCGACATCGTGCCGGATCGTAAGGCAATCGCTCGCTACGGCCTCAACGTCGAGGATGTGCTGATGCTGGTCGAAACGGCCATCGGCGGCATGGCGATCGACAAGACCATCGAGGGCCGTGAACGCTACAGCATCAACGTCCGTTACAGCCGCGAACTGCGTGACGATGTGGAGAAACTCAAGCGCGTGCTCGTGCCCGTGGCGCAAGCCGCGATGGCGCCAGAGGGCGAAGAAGGGGCCGGCATGGCTCCGGCCGCAACGGCAGGTCCTGCCGCTGCGCGGACAGCTCAGATTCCGCTCGGACAATTGGTCGAAATCAAGACCACGACCGGCGCTCCGCTGATCAAGAACGAGAACGGCGCGCTGACCGGCTGGGTTTACATCGACATGACCGGCCGGGACATTGGCGGCTACGTGGCGGAAGCGAAACAGGTCGTCCGCGACAAGATCGAGAAGGCCGGCCTGTTGCCCTCGGGCTACCGCATTGAGTGGACCGGCCAATACGAATACATGCTGCGCGTGAAGGAGCGTCTGAAGGTCGTCATCCCCATCACGCTCGCGCTCATCTTCGTGCTGCTCTACATGAACTTTAAGAGCATCCCGGAGACGTTCATCATCCTGCTCTCCATCCCGTTCGCGATGACGGGCAGCATCTGGTTCCTCTGGATGATGAACTACAACCTGAGCATTGCGGTGTGGGTCGGCATCATCGCCTTGTCCGGTTTGGCCGCCCAGACCGGCACGGTGATGATCATCTACCTGGATGAAGCCTTCCACGCCTACCAAAAGGCGGGGAAGATGAACAACCAGCACGACCTGTTCGAGGCGATCACCTATGGTGCCGTGCAGCGCGTGCGGCCCAAGCTCATGACCGTGTGCATGATCACGCTTGGCCTCGTGCCCGCCCTCTGGGCGCATGGCGCGGGTGCCGAGGCGATCCAGCGCATCGCCGCTCCGATGATCGGCGGGTTGGTCACCTCGACCATCCTAACGCTCGAAATCGTCCCGGCGATCTACTCGCTGTGGCGCGGTCGTCAGGTCCAGTGGATCAAGGGTCCCAAGCCGAAGAAAAAGACCTGGGACGAACTCAGCGAAATCTTCGTGGAGATCGAAAAGAAGGAGCACGAGGTCGAGATCTCCAAAATCCACTCCGCGTAATCGACCAGCGGCGAAAGGCACGCCCGGCACCTCCGATGAACCTCGACGATCACTCCGATGACAAGTGCGTGGTCTGCGAGAAGGACGTGACGGGCGTCGCAGGCACGGCCCATGTCTACCGCGACGGGCGGCGGTTATCGCTCTGCTGCCCCATGTGCCTGCAAATGTTCCAGCGCGCTCCGGAGCGTTTCGCGAGTGGCGAGCATCCTCGCACCATCGTCGAGGAACTCCTGCGTGACCTCGATTGGAAGGAGTCAAAATGGTGAACGGCGACAGGCATACCGATCTGGGTTTGTCGCTTCTGCTCCAGCGGTGGCGTGTCCCGACTCCCTCGCGGCCCAGCTTTGGCGACGAGGTGTGGCGCCGGATCGCCGCACTTCAGCGGGACAAGAAACGCGCTTCGGGCGCACCGGCAAAGCCGCCGCTCCGTGTGCGGCCGTGATGAAGATTCTCCCATGAAAACAAACCTGACACGCATCTCGCTCCTCACCGCGGCCCTGCTTGGCATGGCCTTCCTTTCCGCCTGCCAGGGCGGTTACGGCGGCGGTGGCCATCACCACTCGTCGATCAAAGCGACGCCGGCCGTCAAGGCGGGCTGAGCGCGGCTCACCGCCTCGTAGTGGTCGGTGCCGTCCGCGGCTTCGGCCTCGTCGGAGTTCGCCCGCTCAACATAGTCGAGTTGCCGAGCGGTATTCCTTAATCGCAGCGCGTAGTTCCGCAGAGCGAGGGCCGACGCGCTGCAAACACCGCAGAGCGCCTCTGATTTATGCTCATCAATGCTCCCCGGTTTGATTCCGCCGTTCCGGCCACGAAGATCTTTTGCATCGGCGCCTCGTGCTTCCGCTCCGCCGCATCTCGAATCACTTTTGACGGACCGGTGCGTCGCGGTGTGGTGGTCCACTCCCTGGCCGATTTGAGTCCGCGGGATGCAACCCCGCTGAGCTCTTCGCCGGACAACACGATTCACCTTCTGAGCGGGGTGGCCCAAAAGCTCGTGGCTGCGGGCCACCGTGCGCCGGATGGCGAACCGCTGGCGCTGATTGATATCGTGACGTATCCGCTCTACCTCAGCTTGATCTACGATATTCCGCTGACCGAGACGGGAGGCGAACTCTTCGCGGTCAACCACAACTGGCTGGTCGGGGCGTTCCCCGACCTACCCGAAATAAGCGCCGGGATGTTGAGCGTGTTCCACTTCAACGAAGAGCCGGTGGACGACGCGCCGACACACAACATCGTCGTGCCGGCAGACTTTTCTCCCGGCGCAGTCGCGCGTCTCACCGGGTATCTTGCGAGCACAACGATTCCGCACTTTTGGACGACCCAAAGCGCACCGGAGATGGATGACCGCTACCTGTTCGCGGAGCGCCAGCCGGGCGACGGCCCGCCGCACCGGCTCGCGATGGAGTAAAGGCGGCTATTTTTGCGGTGCCGCCCTGGCGATGAACATGCACTCCTCGCCCTTCTCGTTCACGTAGGTCACTTGGCGCTCCATCGTCTGGTTTTTGGGCGGGCCTTTGAACACCACCCGCACCTTCGCCTTGCACGACGGGCAAGTCAGCGTCGCTCCCTCTTTGCAGTGCTCCATGGCGTCCTCGGGAGAGGCAACCGTGACCTCGGAGACGGTTTGGCACTGGTTGCAGACGTAGGCGATCTTGTCGCCCTTCTTCAGTTTTGAGAAGTCCTCGGGCTTGCGCATGGTTTGCCAGAGCGTGGAGGTCTGGCCGGCAGTTGCCGAAGCGGTGAGGAGCAGGCAGGCGATGCCGGCCAATGCGATCGAACGGAGGGGAGTTTTCATGGGTAATGCAATGTTCGGGTGTTTGACTGCACCAAGCGTGCCAGCAGCTCGCCGGGGTGTGGCAAAATGGGCCTCTCGCCCGGTGCTTTAACTATCCCGACAATCGGGAGTTTCCAAGGACGTAACTTGTGGCGCAGGGCGAGCCTGCGTCTGCGCGCAGCAAACCGGAGTAGTGGCCTCCGCCGAGGAGCGGCAGATCGGCGCGATGGCGGGTTGCTGATTGTCCGAGCCTCCAATTGGCCAAGCGCCCGATGGCCGCTGGAAATGGCAACGCTACGATTGCTCCCCTATGATGAGACCGATCGTTACCACGCTTCTACTCGGCTTGTTGGGTTGCTCAGCCGGGTTCGCTCAGCACTCAGGGCACACAATGTCGCACGGCGACATGAACATGGACTCGATGCCGATGGCGTTCGGGCCCATCCAGGATTCTCAGGACGCCTCGGGCACTTCGTGGCAACCCAGTGCCACGCCGATGCACGCGCATCACTCGATGCTCGGAGACTGGCAGCTGATGACGCACTACAACGTCTTCATCGCCTACGACGACCAGTCGGGGCCGCGGGGAGACGATCAATTCACCTCCACGAATTGGTTCATGGCGATGGCGAGCAAGCGCGATACTGAACACGACCTGACGCTGCGCGCCATGTTGAGCCTCGAACCTTGGTCCGCCACCAAGCGCGGCTACCCGCTGCTGTTTCAATCGGGCGAGGCGTATCGCGGCCAGCCGTTGGTGGACCGACAGCATCCTCACGACTTCTTCATGGAACTGGCGGCTCGTTATCGGACACTGCTCGCGGGCGACACGGTGATGACTTTCTACGTCGCGCCGTCAGGTGAGCCCGCGTTGGGGCCGCCGGCATTCCCTCACCGCATGTCCGCAATGGACAATCCTGCGGCGCCCATCAGCCACCATTGGCTCGACTCGACTCACATCGCGTTCGGCGTTCTCACCGCCGGCATCGCCCGCAAGACTTGGCAAATCGAGGGGTCGTGGTTCAACGGCCGCGAGCCAGATGAAAACCGCTGGAACATCGAGAGCCCGAAGCTCGATTCGTATTCGGGAAGGTTCACGTGGAATCCGACCCCTGAGTGGAGCGCCCAGGTTTCCTACGGCTATTTGGACAGCCCGGAGCAACTGCACCCGGAGGAGAGCGTGCGGCGCACCACGGCATCGGTCATGCACCTCGCGAAGCTCTCGGACGACACGCACATTGCCACCACGCTCGGGTGGGGTCGCAACAATGGCCATCAGGTAACCGATGCGTTGCTCCTCGAATCCAGTTTCATGACCGAACGCTACACGGTATTCGGCCGCGCTGAACTCGTGGAGAAAACCGGCGAAGAGCTGGACCTCACCCCGGAGGACCAGATCCACCGCATCAAGCAGTTCACTTTAGGCGCCAGTCGCGAACTCGTGCGGGGTCGGCCTTACCAAGTCGCGTTTGGAGCTTCGGTCACCTACAGCATCACTCCGGACGCGCTTGAAAGCATCTACGACCGACACCCGACCGGCTACTGGGTGTTCATGCGCGTGCGCCCGAGCCGCTAATCGGGCGAGATCGGACACCGCGACGGGGCGTCTCCGTCTCCGCTGAAAACAGAGGCGGACCGCAGCCCCCGGCGTAATGTCGTCACCGTGCCAGCGGTCGAGATGGACCGAGCGTGACGCAGCGTGTCCCGGGGACGGGCTTGGCTCATTTTGTGTGGTCGATGCGACTCGTTATGTTTTATTCGCGATATGAACGCCCCCATTGCCGCGCTGCTCCAGCGCTGGCGCTCCGACCCGCACGCCACCTACCAGAGCTGGTTCCTGTGGGAGGAGAGATTGAAGAACTTCCGCTCCATCCGACGGGGCATCGCGGAAGTCGTGAAGGAGATCGACGCCGCCACGTTCGGTAATGTCTACAAGGGCTCCTCGCTCGAGACCGTCGTCGGCTCCGTCGCGGAGCAGCGGCAGATATTCAAGGGGGCAGACCACGCCTTCTTGTGGAAACCGAAGCTGCGCATCCCCGACATCTACGAGAACCGCGACAACCAGGTGGCTTTCGCTCGGTTTCTCGACACGTGCGCGTGCTGCACTTCGGAAGCCGAGATTCTCGCGGCGATCCGGCACCTCGATTCGCGGCAGATCAAAGGACTGGGGCCGGCCGCGGCGAATCTCCTGTATTTTCTGCATCCGACGATCGTCCCGCCATTCAACACCGCCATCGTCAACGGCTACAACGCGCTCACCGGCGCGAAGGTGAAGCTAGGCAAGTGGACCGAATACCTCGCCATGCGCGAGGGCATCCTTCGGCTCAACTCGGAGCATCGTTCGTTCCTGTCCAACGATCTGGGGGCCATCGGAGGATTTTTGTTCGATGTCGGCAGCGAGCGCTACCCGTTACCTCCTGCCGGCGACGATGTGGGGGCGCGTGCCGCGTGGGAAGCTGACTTGGCCAAGGTGCGAGAGGAGAGTGCCAGCGCGCAAAAAGCACATCGTCGCAACGCCGAGGAGGAGCAGTCCCACACCGAGATCCAAGGAATGCTTCGCGATCTCGGATTGGCTCTCGGGTTCAACGTATGGATTGCCGCAAACGACGCCGGCAGGACGTTTGCGGGCGGACGGCTGGGCGATCGGTGCGTGGAAGTGCTACCGCAGGGGTTGACCGGAGCACCTGCGCTCGACGCCATTCGCCTCATTGATGTGATCTGGTTACAGCGCGACTCGGGGGCTCTTGCCGCCGCATTCGAGGTCGAGCACACTACGTCGATATACTCAGGCATTGTTCGCCTGCTTGACTTGGCGGGAAGCGCGCCGGCCGAAGCGGTGCGTGGGCTGTTCCTGGTTGCACCGGATGCGCGCGAAGAGGAGGTGCGAGCGCAGGTGTCTCGACCGGCCTTTCGACATATTGAGCACCTCAAGATGCGTTTCCTGCCCTACGGCGAGTTGGTGCAGAACCGTGATCACATCGCGAAATTCGGTGAGGGTCTCCGCGCGATTCATGCCGTAAGTCGGGAGCTCAGTCCTAACAACACCGCGATGGTGTAGCTGTCGAGGCACCCGGGAAGGTGGGTTGCGGGATTCTGACGACCGGAACTCCTCCCATGTCGCAGCGCAATGGAGAAGCCCGGCGCGCTGGAGGACACGCCGGCTGCATCCTTGAATCTCGAAAGCACGCTGCACTGATCCTCGCGGCGATGTTGTGAACGTTCGCTAGGGCTTACTTCTCCAGACAATCTCACTGGGAAGGCAGGGAGTCGTCGGAGAGGTTCCAACGTTCGCAATTCTTGGCTTGCCACAGGAGATGGATTGGGGAGTATCGGCACAGATGAATCCGAATCTGGACATCCTGAAGCGTGTCGAGGCGGCCATCGAGTTCGAGAAGAAGAGGCACCGTCTCAACCTGAACATCCTTACGAAGGTCGCGGAGATGATGAAGTCGATGACCGATGCGGGGGGCTTGTCCGACGTGGAGGTTGAGGTTCTCGCTGGGCAGGTTGAGGCTCAGGTCGCTGAAACAGCGGGGGCGTCGGTAACGGCGAAACAGGAGGCGTCCCGAAAGTCCGGCGCGACAGCGAAGGCAAGCTCGCGGCGAATCATCATGAACATGGACGCTGTCGCGAAATCGGGTGGCAAACGATCACCTGGGCTGACCGCAGCGATTCGCGAAGCTATCACCTATTTCGGGAACGAGCCCTTCAAGACCGGGGAGATACTGGAGCATGTCCGCCAGCACCACCCGGAGATTGAGATGGATTCGGGCACGATTTCCAAACGGCTCTATCAACTCCGCAACTCGGAGTTCATCGAGTTGGTGCCTGGGGGAAAGCCGGGCAAGCACGGGTCACAGCCTTACCGTCTGAAATCGACATGAGATACCGCCGAAAACGATAACGCCTGCGGGGACAATCCGTCCTGCCGCATCCTCGCGGGCTATAGAAACACGAAGGGCGCAGTTGACGCTGCGCCCCTCGATAGAATACGGCAGGAACTTGGAAGAAGCCTTTACCGTAGCTATTAGTCTGCGGGATGGGTCCCCGTTGTCAAGCCTGCAAGAAAAGCAAGCCGGAGGTGCGCCATGAGCGCAACGCCTGCCCCCGCCCCATCGAACCCGCATGCTAAGGGCAATCCTGCCAAGGGCCACCGATTCGGCAGGCGGGTGCGCGTAATAGTGCGCTACTGCGGCGACTTACTCGTCGATCTGGTCATCACGCTGCCCGCCCCGCCAACTTGGCCTGACGACGAGCAGGGGATTGGCGGTGGGCGGTGAGTCCTACTTACGTCCCCGTGACTGGTTCCCAGCCTCGCCGCCGCCGGGGCAATCACTGGGAATCCTACTGCCCGTTTCGGCGACGAATCGAAACCAGCTCCAGCGACCTCGAAGACCAGATAGACGTTCTGTTGTCGCTCGATCCGACGGTGGATGAGTTCTGCGAGCAAGCGCTTCGCATCCAAGCTGTCATCGACGGGGAACCCCACTCGTCGATCCTCGACTACTGGATTCGCCTTCACGACCAGCGTGAGCTGTTCCGCGAGGCAAAATACGAGAGCGATCTGGCTGAACGTGCCAGCAATCAGCGGCTCGACCTCCAGCTTTGCGTCCAGGAGCGGTGGTCAGCCGATGGCGGGCACAACTATGGCCTGTTGACCGATGCGCTCACGCGCCGCCACACGACGCGAATCCGCAACGGCAAGCTGGTCCTGGGCTTTCTTCGGGCCAACTATCCCGAAGGACGACGGGACCTGCTTTGCACGGCCATCAGCTTGCTGCTGGCCGTGCGACCTTACACCTACGGAGAATTGATGGTGCGGTTCCATCCATCGCCGTCAGCCCTCATCGCCCAAGCGGTCTTGTCGCTACTCGTCACCGGTCACGCGACGGCCGACCTCGATACCGAGCCGCTGAATGCAGATACCATGTTCCGGGAATTCCAAGGACCTCTCGATGACCATCCGCTCGCGATCAAGTATTGAACCGGCAGTCCGCGACACGTCGTTGTGGGCGGATTTCGCTCTGCCCCCGGACACCTCAGCCGAGATTCGCGACAAGGCTTACCGGAACCGCCAAATCGTGGAGCGGTATTTCCGGGGCGATGCCGTCAACGTGCTCTGCGAGGAGTTCGATATCTTCCGCAGTGAAATCATCAAGCTGCGCGACCGCTGTCTAACCGCGCACCCGGATGGGCGGATTTGGGGCTTCCGCGCATGCGTCCCGCAAGTGCGGGTGAATGCCTACTGCCGGAAGAAAGGGTTCGGATCACGGGCGCGAGCCCGTGGCGGCTACGCCGGCCTCATGGGACAGTTAATGGCCCGTTTCCCGGAAATCGCCGGTGCCGTGTCCGCGGCGTATCTCAGGCTCGTGCCGCACTGTTCCGAGAGCCGCATTCGGATAGGTGACTTACACGCGAAGTTCATCAAGCTCTGTCGCAAAGCGGGGATCGGTCGCACTGAATATCCATTCAACACCAAACGCTGGGGCGACCGCGCCCTCGCCGGCTGGCTTGACCGCGAAGTATATGCCCCGAGCTTCGGCGCCGCTGTGAACGCACGAAGCGGGGAACAAGCCGCCGGCCAGCTTCGCACCGGCACCGGGCACCCTCGTCCGGACCCCATCATGGTGGCGCTGTTTCGCGTCATCATGGACGCACACAAGATCGACGGCATCTGGACCATCAGGATACCTCACCGCAACGGCGGCTACTTCGTCGTCACGCTTCCCCGCATTTGGATCATCACCCTCATAGACGTGGCGACTCGAGCGATCCTCGGATATTATCTCACCTTGAGCGAGGAGTGCTCTGCGGACGACGTGCTTAAGGCCTGCCGCAACGCGCTCGTGCCCGCTCCTGTTCGGCAGCTTAAGAACCCGAGGCTGCACTACGACCCCGCCGGCGGCATGCCGATGCAGACATTTCCCCAATTGTCCTACGCAGGTTGGTCGGAGGTCCTCATCGACAACTCTCTCGCTCACCTTTCGCCCTTTGTCCGGCAGAAGCTCAGGACTACGGTTGGCGCATCTGTGAACTTCGGACCGGCCGGGATGCCCGAACGTCGCGCCATCAAGGAGCGTTTTTATGGATTGCTGGAGGAAGGTGGCTTTCACCGGCTCCCCAACACCACTGGCAATAGCCCCCAAGACCCTCGGCGGCGGGACGCTGAAGCCGCAGCACGCCGCTACGAACTGTCTTGGGACGACCTCCAAGACCTTGCGGCCGTCCTGATCTGGAATCACCACGGCATGCCAACACACGGGCTGGGCCACCGCACACCGATGGAGCAGCTCCGGTATTGCCTGGAGGAGGCGAGACATGTCATCCGAAATCTCGACCAGGCGGAGTTCGCGAAGCTGGATCTGCTTCAGATGCAGGTTCAGGTGGTGGTGCGCGGGGATCTGGCCAAGGGGCGGCGCCCTTACATAAATTTCGAGGGCGAGCGATACTCCAACCCAGTGCTCGCCGATTCCGCTGGGCTCATCGGGAAGAAGCTCACGTTGGTTGTAGATCGCGATGAACTGCGCACCGTTCGGGCCTTCCTCGAAGACGGATCTTCTATCGGTATCCTGAAGGCTCTCGGTCCTTGGGCCAACATACCTCACGACCTGTGGGTGAGAAAGTTCACAAACCGTCGCGTCGGGCGGCGTGTCATCGCCAACGCCACCATGTCCGACCCGGTTTCCGAACTCCTCGATGGACTGGCTGACAGGGCGGTAGAGAGCAAACAGGCAGCTAAGCAGCTCGCTAAGGTCGCGGCGACGACCGGCAGCAAGCCGCGTCCGCCAGCGCGCAAGTCCGATTCCGCTCCTGCCGTGGTCGCCAAACCACTGCCCCCGCCGCCCAAGTTCCTGTTCTCCGCGGCCGTGGTTTCGCGCAAATCCCTCGTCCTATGACTGCACTCATGGAGTCCCGCCCCAAAATTAAACCCGGGTCGCACCCCGTCGAGACGACGAACTATATCCACGTGACGCCCGCCGTCGAAGCCATGTGCGAACAGGCGCTGCGCTGGATTCGGAATCGGATGACCGGTGGGATGTTCATGGGAAAGCCCCGCATGGGAAAGACGAAGGGCATCCTGCACGTGTCGGCCATTATCGCCCAAAATTACCCCGGCATCCCAGTCGAGCGATTCGTCTGCCCTCGCTATAAACAGGCCTTCGCGAGACCGTTTTACCATGACCTCCTGCGCGCCATCCACCACCAGGTCATCACATCGGGCGACAACGGTGCGAAGCTGGAGCGCATCTGTCGGCTGCTCGTCAGCCGGGCCCGCATCGCCGGCGACGACCGGGTCATCCTCTGGATTGACGAGGCGCAGCGTCTCCTCGACCTCCACTATGACTGGCTGAGCGACATCCATAACGCACTCCAAGAGCAGGGCATTCACTTCATCGTTTTCCTGGTAGGCCAACCCGAACTCATCCACAAGCGCGCCACCTTCCTGCTGGAGGAGAAAGACCAGATCGTCGGCCGCTTCATGTCGCACACGGCGCTGTTCGCCGGCATCACTTCCGGGGACGAACTGGCCGAGTGTCTCAAGTGCTACGACGAACATTCCGAGTTTCCTGCTGGCAGTGGGTGGTCGTTCACCCGCTGGTATTACCCGAAGGCTTTCGCGCACGGTTGGCGGCTTCAGCAAATTAGTCAGGAACTATGGACCGAGTTTGTTGAGACCGGAAAGCGTCGTCCGATGCGAGGGCCTTATGAACTGCCGATGTCGTATTTCTGCCGCACCGTGGAATACATTCTCAAGGCCGGCGAGAAGCTCGACGTGACGAAGCTCGCCTTGCCAGACGAACTTATCGTCGAGGCAATCCGGGAATCCGGATATGCCGATGTAGTGGACAGCGAGTCGTGACCACTATCGTTAATTCGGCTCCACCCGACCCGCGAGGAGGGTTCGCTTGGTATCCGGCGCAGACCTGGCCCTACGAATCTGCATGGTCGCTGCTTCACAAATTCTGTCGCTGGAATGCGACCATGCAGTGGGACGTATGGCGGCATTTCGGACATGCGTCGGCCGTGGGCAGCTTCATCACGGAGCGCGTTAACAACCTCGTGTTACTCACTCCGGGCTGGATCGACACCGGCAAGTTTGAGGCAACGTTCCGACGCGCCGTTCCCTTCGATGAACCGGGGTCGGCGTTCGCCAGCCACTTCATTGGCCGGGCGGCCGGTCGTTCGATGGTAGCGGTCTGCTCTTCGAGCCTTCGGTATTGTCCCGTCTGTCTCGCTGCGGGCTACCACTCGACGCTGTTCCAAATCCGGCAGGTAGTGATGTGCCCGGTCCACGCCGTTCGTCTTCAGGAACGCTGTGTCTCGTGCCAGGCGCGCGTGCCGTATCGACTTCCGCGGGGCCAGAACCCGGCCTACGGCTGCGGGTGCGGCCGTGAATTCGCGGCTTTGACACCGACACTCGAGACTCTCAACCATGAGCGGGTTGGCCGCGCCATGCGGGAGCTGGCGTTAACGCTCGCGGCGAAAAATTTGGTTCGGTTCCGATTGGCCGGGCATCCGGGGCTCTTGTGAGGAGAAATTCGTTACAACCGGTCACGGCTAATTTCCGGAAGGACTCACAGCTCGAATCGGTGGCCCCAAGCCGTCGCTCGACTTCGCTTGATCGCGCCACCGGATTGCCGCGGCGGTTAAGTGGCCGTTGGACTTGGGCCTGAACGGGGCCGGGCGTAAGCAGGTGCGTAGTTAACTTTACCTGTATTGTCCGTCGCGTAGAACCCTTTACTCGCGTTTATCCGCCGCGTAGTAGGCATTCGACCGTGCTACGCGTAAAATTCGCCGAATAGACGCCGGCCGATGGGACGCAGACCGCCCCGGAGCATTCTGATGTAGATGACTTTCCCGCGGCCACCTTCAGAAGCGTAGGGATCATTACTGCGGCAGACAGCCGTTCCGAGAAATTTTCACCGATTTGCGATTATCGCATTTACAAAGGCGTCAGGTGGATACATGGGTTGCTCACAAGTTATCCACGTCGATGGAATCCACACTGAGTGGGGTAAAAAATCCACCGCAGCATCACGTTGGCGCGAAGGTTAAGACCTACGTTCTCGATACGAACGTCCTGCTGCACGACCCGCAGTCGCTGTTCAAGTTTCAGGAGAACAATCTCGCGATTCCCGTCGAGGTTCTCGAGGAGCTCGATGCGATAAAAAGCGAGCAGTCGACCGAACGCGGTCGCAACGCCCGCCGCGTGCACCGGCTCCTCCAGGAGTTGTTGCCCGACTCGCACTCCATGCACGAGGGCGTGAAGCTGCCGAACGGAGGCACGCTTTCGATCATCATCAATCGCTACCTCGTCGAGAACAACTGGTCGACCCCCGCGATGCAGCGGCTGCGCGCTGTCGTCTCCGACTTCACGAAGAAGGACAACCGCATCATCGCTGCCGCGCTCTTCGTGCAGGAAACCTTTCCGCCGCCCACGATCCTCGTCACGAAGGACGTCAACGTGCAGCTTAAGGCGCGCGCCGTCGGTCTCGAAGCGGAAGACTACCTCAACGACAAGGTGCCCGAGGCACCCGACACCGACTCGTATCAAACGCTCTCGCTCGACGTCTATGAGATGCAGCGCTTCTTCTCCGAAGGACAGATGGCCATCGCGGACGATGTCGCGCACAAACTCTACCTGAACGAATACGTCCTGCTCATGACGCCCGAGGGCAAGACCGCTCCGGGACGCTACTACGGCCAAGGCGTCGTGCGCCGCTTGCGGTTCCCTGAGTTCGTGAAAGCCCCCGGCGGCATCCCGATCCGCCCGCGCAATCTCGAGCAGCAGTTCTTCATGGACGCGCTGATGGACGACTCCATCTCGCTCATCACCTGCTTCGGCAAGGCCGGCACCGGCAAGACGCTCCTCTCGACCGGCTGCGCGCTGCACCAGATCACGGATCCGGAAAACGCCCGCTACGACGGACTCTCGATTTCCCGCCCCGTCATCGCGCTCGGCAAGGACATCGGTTTCCTTCCCGGCTCGCTCGAAGAGAAGATGAAGCCCTGGCTGCAGCCCTATCACGACGCGCTCGAAGTGCTGATGCCCTCCAAGCCGCCGAAGGAACCGCAATTCGCGGCGAAGAAGGTCGGCAAGAAGAAGCGCAAGCACGACGAGATCATCGGCAGCATGACTGCGCCGCAGCCCGCGCACGGCGGCGGCAACGGCAATGGCAACGGCCTCCCGCCGATGAAGCCCTACGAGCGCCTGATCAAGAACGGTCTCGTGGAGATCGAGGCGCTGTGTTTCATCCGCGGCCGCTCGATCGCGCGACGCTTCTTCATCTTGGACGAAGCGCAGCAGCTCACGCCGCACGAGGTGAAGACCGTGATCACACGCATTTCCGAGAGTTCGAAGATCGTGCTCATTGGCGACCCGGCGCAGATCGACAACCCTTACGTCGATGCGCGCAGCAACGGCCTCGTCTTCTGCCACAATCGAATGAAGGGCCAGTCGCTCCACGCGCACGTGAAGCTCTCGAAAGGCGAGCGCTCCCGCCTCGCCGAACTCGCGGCGGATTTGCTCTGAATCGGCCCAACGTCACGCCGCGGTCGCATTCGCGTCACCGCGCTGGCTTGCCCGCAGCAGCCGACGTAAGTCGGCGGTTTCGCTTCCGGCATGTTTAGCCGGTGTCGTCCAACCGACTTACGTCCACGTTAGGTGGCGCGCTTGGGCGCCACTTCGCTGACGAACCTCCGATCTCGTTCACACGAGTGGCGCGCGAGCACGCCACCTACGTCGCCTCGGCGCGGCACGCCAAGCCGGGCGCCGAAGATCTCGGAAACGTCAACCCTCCGTCGGAACGCATCATTCCGCCTTCGCCGTTTCTTCCTTGGCGGGCGCGGCTGCTTCTTCGCTCTCTTCGTCCTCTTCCTCGCTGTCGAGCAGGCTCGGTTCGCCTTTGCGCGAGGCGATCAGCTCCATGAGGCCGGCGAAAAGGCCGGTGAACATCAGGTCGCCGAACAGCGTGTTCCTGAAAAAATAGATCGTGGGCGGGAATTCCGGATGCCCGATCGTCAGCGCCTGCCACCAGCCGGCGAGCGTCTTCGCATAAAAGGGATCGGACCACCACGACTGCGTGTTGGTGACGACATAGAACAGCAACGCGCCGAACAGACTGCCATTGAGCAGCCACAACCACGACTTCCGGGTCGCCACCCAGCGTCCGATCAGCATCGCCGCCGCGAAGCAGGCGAAACGCGCGATGTAACCCGCCGTCGGCAGCGCGTAGCCGTATTCGCGGGCGTAAAACCAGTTGATGTAGATGTCCGATGCGCACAGTGCCACGAACGGCACCGCCCAGGTCCAACGCTTGCGAAAATAAACCGCGCCGCAAAACGCGATCGCCATGATCGGCGAGATGTTCGCGAACGAAAAATCCATCGTCGCGAGCACGCGGAAGAGCGCGGCGATCAAAATGAGAACGATGGGCAGCCACATGACGCCTTCACTAGTGGGAACTCTGCCGCGGAAGACAAGCGCGGGGTCTGTCCTTGTCGGATACGGCAGACGCGCAGTCGTTTGCCGGAAATTTCGACCTCGACCATTGGACGAACGCGAATCGCGAGGCAGGTTGCGCGCTGGCGCGCAGCGCGATCGATCCCGGGCTCGAACAAGGGGCGCGGCGAGCGCGCCACCTAGTTGTGGGCCGGCGCTCCGGCCTCTCGTGCCCTCACTCGTTCTCCGCCACGCGCGCTTGCAGCCAGAGCAAATCCGAAACGCGGTTCAGATACTGCAGCAGCAGCGGACGCACGGTCCTGCCGTGCGCGGCGAGACCGGAGACGCGACGCTCGGCGCGACGCGCGGCGGTGCGGGCGAGTTCGAAGGCGGCGGCATGCACGTTTGCCCCCGGCGTGGCCCAGCCGTCGAATTTCGGGCCGCGCGCTTCGATCGCCGCGACCGCCTGATCGATCCGCGCCAGCGCGGCATCGTCGATTTTCGAAAACTTGGACCTGGCGTAGCGCTCCGCGTCGCTCTCGGCGCAGGCAATCTCGCCCATCAGCGCGACCAGCTCCTGCTGGATTCGCTCGAGTTCCGAACGGTCCGCCCCGGTCGGCTGAGTCGCTTTGGCGAAGCCGATCGCGGCATTCAGTTCGTCGAGCGTGCCGACGGCCTCGATTTGCGGATGGTGCTTCGGCACGCGCTGGCCGTAGAGCAGGGAAGTGGTGCCGTCGTCGCCGGTGCGCGTGGCGATCGAGCGGGAGGACGGTGGGGTGGACTCGGCCATGGCGCCGCTCACTTTTTCGCGGCCTCGCGCGTCTGCTTTTTCAGCGCCTTCAGCTGCGGTTCGAGCTCGGCAAGCGTTTCCTTGTCCATGCGCGAGATGAAGAGCACGCCGTTCAGGTGATCGGCCTCGTGTTGCACGCAGCGGGCGAAGAGGCCGTTGCAGCGCAACGTGTGCGGCGTGCCGTGCTCGTCCTGGTATTTTACGGCGATCTCGTCGGGGCGCATGACATCGCCGCGGATTTCCGGAAACGACAGGCAGCCTTCCTCCATCGAAGTTTGCGGCTCGGGCACGGCATCGATCACGGGATTCGTGATCACCATCGGCATGAAAAGCTCGAGCGGTGGCTTCGCCCCGTCGAGCTCCCAGTCGAAATCCACGTCGGTTTCGCGCAGATCGACGACGCAGAGCTGAATTGCCTGACCAATCTGGTGTGCGGCCAGACCGATGCCGTGCGCGCTGTGCATCGCATCCGTCATCTCCGCTGCGAGTTTGCGCAGCCCCGCGTCGTGGGTCGTGATTTTCGCGCCCTTTTTGCGGAGCACGGGGTCATCGTAGTGAACAATTCGCAGCGGCATGGGTCGTATCGTGCGCAGCGTATTTGTCCGCGCAAGTTGCGCGCAAATAAATAGTTTTCGCCTCCGCCGCACCACGCTATGCCCACTCGCATGTCGAAGCCCGCAACCGCTCTCCCTGGCACGATCTCCGTCGCTTGGGTTGCGGGCGTGCTCGCTGGCGTGGCGCTGCTCGCCGTGGCGTGGCTGCTGCCGGTCAACGTCAAATCCCTCAACCCCGCGTTGCTGCGCGAGGCCGGGCGCGACACGCCAACCGTCGCCGCGTTTGCCCGGTCGCTGCTCGACCTCGATCGGCCGGGCCCGGCCGAACTGGTTCTCGATGCCGCACGTGCGGTGAACGATCCCGGCGCCGGCGCCGTGGGCGTGATTTTTACGGACTATCAGAAACGTCACCGAGACATGATTCCGTGGGGCGGCTGGGACCCGGCGCTGGAGCCGCTGCTCATCGGGCGCACCGCCGCCTCGCCGGCGGAGTCCACTCCCGTCCTCCGCTTCCTCGTAACCACGCAGGCGCGCGACACGCTGCGGAAATACCTCGCGATCTCCCGGCTTCCCGGCGTCCAGGCGCTCCTCAAAACCGCGGAGCTCACGACCACGCAGCGCTTCGTCCCCGCCAGTCGCCCCGGCGGCCAGCCGCTCGATGCCGTGATTCTGCTTGCCGCGTATCTCTGGCAGACGGAGCGACTCGCGCCGACGCTTTCGCGTGAAGTCCGCTCGCTCGCCGAGACCGCCGTGTCCACCGGTCAAATGGGCGCGCTCGAGGAATTTTATCTCGATCTCCTCACGCTCGGCAAACGCCTCAACTGGGTGCAACTCTCCGAGTTGCTCCGCACCGCGTCGAATCCCGGCACGGTCGCACAATTCGCGCACCTCACGCGCGTCGCGCCCGAGCACCTGCCGGTTATCTACACGGCCGCGCTGATGACCAGGTCGGCCGATGGCGTGGCGCGCTACCTGATCGCATTCGGCAAACCCGGCGCCGAAAACCTCCGCCTCGCGCTGGCGAACGGCGAAGGCGCCATTCGCCAGCTCGTCACGCGACAGGCGCCCGTCGTGCAGGGCTCCGGACTCGAGTTCGAATTCGGCGCCGGTTTTGTGCTGCGCCATCCCGAGCTGGCGATTCTCGCCAAATACGGCGCCTTCCTCGTCGGCATTTTCCTGCTCTTCCGCTCGATCGACCTGCGCTTGTTTTTCCCCGAAGAAAAACGGCTGCATGGCGCGTTTCCGCGCATGGGCAGCGGCGTGCTCGCCAGCATCCTGACGTTCATCTTCTTCGTGTTTTCCGAGCCGTTCCTCCTCAAAGCCGCGGCCGCCACCGAATACCAGTTCCGTCTCATCATCCCCATCCTCGGCCAGACCGCCACGTCGGCCGTGAAGCAGACTTCAACCAACGCTCCCCTCATGGACACCGCCACCATCCTCTCGATCACCGTCTTCGCCGCGCTGCAGGTCGGCATGTATGTGATTTGCCTGCTCAAGCTCGCCGAGGTCGACCGCCAATCACTGCCGGCCGCGATGAAACTCCGGCTCGTCGAGAACGAGGAAAACCTCTTCGACGGCGGCCTCTACATCGGCATCGCCGGCACCGCCACGGCGCTCGTGCTCCAGGTGATGGGGCTCATCGAGGCCAATCTCCTCGCCGCCTACTCGTCGAATCTCTTCGGCATCATCTGCGTCGCGCTCGTGAAGATCCGCCACGTGCGGAACTACAAGCGCAAGCTCATCCTCGAAGCCCAGCAGGCCGCTCCGATCGTCGCCTGACCGGCCGCCCTCCGCGCCGTCATGAACAAGACGCTTCTCCTCATCATCTGCGACTTCCTGTTGCTCAACCTCCTCGCGCTCACGCGCTGGGAAAAGGCCGAGCCGCAGCGTCCGCTCGACACCCCGGCGCCGACCGCGGTGTCCGCCGCCGCCGCGCCCGCGGTGAACGCCGACATGGTCGAACTCATGCGCGTTTCCCTCGAGGACGAGAAAGCCGCCCGCGACCAACTCGCCGCGCAACTTACCACCACCACCGGCACGCTCACCGAACGCGAGAAAGCGCTCTCCCAACTCGAGCAGCAGAAGCAACAGCTGCAAGGCGCGCTCTCCTCGACGACCGCGGCCGCCAAGGAGCTCGAGAAGAAATACTCCGAGGCCACGAACGAAGCGTTCCTCACCAAAGAGCAGCTGGCCAAGATGCAGCGTGAACTCGAAGAGCGCCGCGCCGAAGCCGAGCGCCAGAAGACCGAACTCGCCAAGATGGAGCGCGCCAACGCCGAGGCGCGCCAGCGCATCGAATCGCTCAACGTCGCCGTGAAAGTCGCCGAGCAGGAAAAACAACTGCTCGGCCAAAATCTCACCGAGGCCAAGCAACAGATCGAAGTTGAGCGCCAGGAGCGCGCCAAGGTGCAGGAGCAGACGACGCAGCTCGCCCAAGGCGTCGGCCAGCTCGCGGCCAAATCCACCGAACTCACGCAGGAGATCCGCGACAACCGTCCGGTGAACCCGAACACGCTCTTCGCCGAGTTCCTCAACAACCGCGTGCAACTGCACGTCACGACGCGTCGCCCCGGCCTGTTCAGCCCGAGCGTGAAGGACAAGGATTCGCAGACCGTGCTCGTGAGCGACGGCTCGCGCGTTTACGCGCTCGCGCACCTCAGCGACACGCCGTTCTCGCTCATGTGGGAGAATCCGCCGAACTACGATATGATCGCCGGCCAGCTCACGCGCGGCTCGTTCAAAGCGCCCGTCAGCGAGCTCCGTTTCCTCAACGCCGACCCGCGCGTCGTCGTCGTGCCGCTCGATGATTCGCTCGCCGCCGTGATGGGCGCGAAGGTTTACAAGCTCGCGAAGGAGCCCTTCAAGTTTCCGTCCGTGGTGCTCGTTCGCGCCGACGACGGCCGTTACGGCGAGACGCACTTCCGCATCGACGCGAGCCGCCGCGGTTACGTGAAGATCGACAATCGCATCTCGACTCGCCTCTTCGGCGAAATCGCGCCGAAGCGCGGCGACCTCGTCTTCGCGCAGACCGGCGATCTCATCGGCATCATGGTCAACAACGACTATTGCGCCGTGCTGAGCGACTTCAGCGCCGCGCAGACGATCGCCGCCGGCGACAGCGTCCAGCAAAAGAACACCGACGCGGTGTTTCGCGACCTCGCCAATCGCTGGCTGCGGCTCGACACGCCGTTGCAGTAAGAAGCACGACCCGGCGCGGCAGACCGGTATGGTAGCCGACGTGAGTCGGCTGGAGCGAGGTGAGTTGCGCGCTCGCGCGCAACTCATCCGCATTGCGGATCGCACCGCGTCCGAAAAAGTGGTGCGCAAGCGCGCCACCTACGTCGCGAGCGAGGATTCTTGGGTAGGGCGAATCCTCCGGATGAGCCGCTGCTCGAGCGCGGCTCGTCGGGGACGACTCGCCCTACCCACGGCCGCGCTCCCGCGTCTTTGTCGGGTTCGGTCGAAACCGCCTTACCGCCATAAGCCTGCGCAGCCTCGCCTGACTGCGCGGAGTTATACCGTGCGTGCGCGGCTCGCACACGATGCGGTTTCGTGCACCTTGTCCGCGCCATGCCTTTCACGGATCTGGAGTTTGCTCGCTCGCAGATGGCGCTGTCGCTCGCGTTCCACATCGTGTTTGCCGTCGTCGGCATCGGGATGCCGCTGCTGATGGTCATCGCCGAGGGCTTGTATCTGCGCACCGGACGCGCCGTCTATCTCGATCTCACGAAGCGTTGGGCAAAGGGCACCGCGATCCTCTTCGCGGTCGGCGCGGTGTCGGGCACAGTGCTTTCGTTCGAACTCGGACTGCTGTGGCCGACCTTCATGGAGCACGCCGGACCGATCATCGGAATGCCGTTCTCGCTCGAGGGCTTCGCGTTCTTCACGGAAGCGATCTTCCTCGGCCTCTTTCTTTATGGCTGGAATCGCGTGCCGCCCCTCGCGCACTGGCTTTCGGGCGTGATGGTGGCGTTGAGCGGGGCGGTGTCCGGCATCTTCGTCGTCACGGCCAACGCCTGGATGAACGCGCCGACGGGTTTCAAGTTCTCCGCGGGACAGTTCACCGAGATTGATCCGGTCGCCGCGATGCTCAATCCCGCGAGCCTGCACCAAGTGTTGCACATGACGCTCGCGGCCTATGTCGCCACCGGTTTCGGCGTGGCGGGCATCCATGCGTTTTTCCTGCTGCGCAAGCCCGACAGCGCGTTCCATCGCGCGGCGTTTGTGCTCAGCGCGGCGCTCGGCTGCATCGCGATTCCGCTGCAAATTGCGTCCGGCGACCTCGCCTCGCGCCGCGTGGCGGAACTCCAGCCGGCGAAGCTCGCGGCCATGGAGGCACACTATCACACGGGGCCGCGTGCGCCGTTCGTGATCGGCGGCGTGCCCGACAGCGACACGCAGACGGTGCGCGGCGCGGTCGAGGTGCCGGCGGCGCTGAGCATCCTCGTCGGAGGAAGTCCGGACGCGGTTGTGACCGGACTGGATCAGTTTCCGCGCGACCAGTGGCCAAACGTGAAGCTGGTGCATTGGTCGTTCGATCTCATGGTCGCATGCGGCATCGCGCTGCTCGCGCTCGCGGGCTGGGCCGGCGTCGCGGCGTGGCAGGCCCGCCGACGCGGCGCGCCGCCGGGACGGGCGTTGTTGCGGGCCTTTGTTTGGGCGACGCCGTTGGGCTTCATCGCCGTGGAGACCGGCTGGTTCGTGACGGAGCTCGGGCGTCAGCCGTGGATCATTTACGGCTACATGCGCACCGCGGACGCACTGACGCCGATGCCGGGGCTGGTCGTGCCGTTCGCGACCGTGACGCTGGTGTATCTCGTGCTGACGGTCGTGGTGGTGTTGCTGATGAAACGCCAATTCCTCGAGGCGGCGGATGCGCCATTGCGGAGGTGAAGCCATGCTTGAGACCATCGTCGCCATCATCACGCTCGCCTCGCTGATTCTTTACGCGCTCATGGGCGGCGCGGATTTCGGCGGCGGCGTGTGGGACTTGCTCGCGCGCGGGCCGCGGGCGGGGCGGCAGCGCCAGCTGGTGTCGAACGCGATCGCGCCAATCTGGGAAGCGAACCACGTCTGGCTGATCCTCGTCGTGGTGCTGCTGTTCACGGCGTTTCCGCGGGCGTTCGCCGTGATGATGACGGCGCTGCATGTGCCGCTCATGGCCATGCTGCTCGGGATCGTGGCGCGCGGTTCGGCGTTTGTTTTCCGAAAATACGATTCGAAGGACGACAGGGTGCAGCAGCGCTGGACGCGCGTCTTCGGCGTCGCGAGCGTGATGACGCCGTTCATCCAAGGCGCGTGCCTGGGCGCGTTGGCGAGCGGGGCGATCCGCGTCGATGGCTCGCGTGTGATGACGGGTTTCTTCGCCGGGTGGACGAGCGGGTTTGCGCTCGCGTGTGGCGGATTTGCCTTGGCGCTGTTTGCGTTTCTCGCGGCGGCCTATCTGACCGTGGATGCGGCGGCTGATCGCGAGGTGCAGGAGGATTTTCGCCGGCGCGCGCTGGTGAGCGAACTCGCACTCGCGCCGATCGCGGCGATGGTGTTCTTCCTCGCGCGGGCGGGCGGCGCGCCGGAAATGTATCGCGAGCTGACGCGTTGGTGGGCACCCGGGCTGCTGGCGCTGACGACAGGGTGCGCGCTGGTGGCGCTGTGGACGTTGTGGACGCGGCGTTACCGCGTGGCGCGCGCCGCGGCGGTGGGGCAGGTGACGCTGATTCTCACCGGTTGGGCCGTGGCGCAGTTTCCGCACTTGATCGTGCCGGACGTGGACATCTGGGCGGTCGCGGCGCCGCCGATCACGCTGAAGTTGCTGGTCGCAGCGTTGGCGGCGGGTGCGGTGGTTTTGCTGCCGTCGCTGTATTGCCTGTTCCGGGTGTTCAAGGGCCGCGCGGCGGCTGCGCCGACGAGCGAAGACACGGAGCATTGAACGGGCTTCGGGATTGAATGGCCGGAGGCGCGCCGCCTGAATGCGCGCGTGCTGCCGCCGTTCATCGAGTCGTTGGGACTCACCGATCCGTGGACCTATTTGGGGGTCTTCCTCGCGGCGTCGCTGCTCATGCTGTGGCGGCTCGAGGCGATGCTCGATCACGGACTGGAAGGCACCGCGCTCGGCACGCTCGTGATGCCTTACTGCTCGGGGCTCGGGAATCTGCTGTTCGTCTTCATCGTGATGCAACGGCGCGGTCCGGCGCAGGAGGTGTTGACCAACTGTCTCGTGAACAACGTGACAAACCTCACACTGTTGCTCGGTCTGCCGGCGCTGATGTTTGGTTTGCAGGTGACCGGCGGGACAAAGCCGGCGGCGGGAAAAGGGGGCGGCAAGAAAGCGAGCGCGAAGAGCGGAGGTGGAACGGGAGGCGCCGGGGCGGCGACGGGCGCGCAGATCAATCGCCTTTCGCTGCTGTTGACGCTGACCGCGGTGCTGTTCTTCACCGGCGCGACGTGGCTGCTGGCGGAGGATGGAAAGCTCACGCGCACGGACGGGCTGATGCTCGTGGGGCTGTTTCTGTTTTGGCAGACGTTTCAGGTGTTCGACGTGATGAAGCACAATGTGCAACGTCGCGCGTCGTTCGGCGTGATGTTCTACGTCGACCTGGTCGTCGTGCTGGCGATGGCGTGGGCGCTCTACGAGAGCATCGATTGGCTCGTGACGTGGATCACGGCGCAGAAGTCGGGCTTTGTGAGCGCGGCGAATCTCGGCTGGCTGAGCGGCTGGCTGATGGTGCTGCCGAACGCGCTGCTCGCGCTTTACTGGGGCTGGAAGCGGCGCGCGGATGTCGTCTACAGCTCGCAGGTCGGTGACGGGCACATCTGCATTCCGCTGTGTCTCGGCCTGCTCGCGCTGCTCGTGCCGGTGGGCGTGCCGCCGCTGTTTGTCACGGGGCTGGTTTTGATTGGCGGCGCGGTGATCGTGCACGCGTTTTGCCTGCTGGCGTTTGGCGGATTGCCGCGCTGGGTCGGCGCCGTGTTGCTCGGCGCTTACGGCTGGTTTGTGTGGGCGGGGTTGTTTGGGTGAAGGTAGGGCGGCGAGTCTCTTCGCCGCCGTGATGCGGCGCGGAGCGGAGTCCGCGCCCTACCTTACACCGGCTCGCCGGAGAGTTCGAAAACCTCGTTGCCGCCGGTCGTGAGATAGCGGCCGAGCTCTGAGCCGGGGAAGC
Source organism: Candidatus Didemnitutus sp. (assembly GCA_041906465.1). Taxonomy (GTDB): domain Bacteria; phylum Verrucomicrobiota; class Verrucomicrobiia; order Opitutales; family Opitutaceae; genus Didemnitutus. The sequence goes on from JAYRJE010000003.1 coordinate 339,786, forward strand.
TGCCGAATTGGCCGGGGTGGCAGCGCAGCAGTCCCTCGCGCGCGAGGCGCACGATGCTGCGGGCGTTCAGATCGACGTCGTTGCAGAAAAACGGCGGGCGCGCGCGGTTGGGCCACATCATCGAGCCGCGGAGGATGTCGCCGATGATCGCTTCGCCGGAGGCGAGCACGACCGAGGCGGAGCCGTTGGTGTGGCCGGGCGTCGGGAGGACTTTCCCGCGCACTCCGTAGGGTTCGAGCGAGAAGGCTTCGCGGAAGAGGATGTCGGGTTCGAAGGCTTGGAAATCCTCGTCGACGTAGGGGCGGATGAAGCGCCCGAGCGGGCCTTGCGCGGCGAGCACGCCGTTCTTGCCGGTGCGGGCGAGGTGCGCGTCGTTCGCGTGCAAAGCGACGGGCCGGCCGCTGCGCCAGTGGAGATCGGCGGCGTTGCCGGCGTGGTCGCTGTGGCCATGCGTGAGGAGAATCAGCGCGAGCTGGCGCGGCTCGAGGTGGTGTTGCTTGAGCGCGGCGAGGATGCGCGGCAGATCACCGGGCGCACCGGTGTCGACGAGCACGGGTTTGTCGCCGAGCAGGAGATAACAGTTCGAAATCGCGCCTTTGATGCGGACGATCATGACGACGCCGCGCCCAACAAAACCGGGCGGGCGGGATTTCGCAACGTCGCGCTAAAACTTCAGGTGTTTTACCGTGAGGCCCTGGTTGATGAGCTGCTTGAGCGAGTCGATGCCGATGCGGATGTGCGAGGAAACGTGGTCGCCGTCGACCTTGCGGTCGCTTTCGCCGGTCTTCACTCCTTCGGGTGTCATCGGTTCGTCGGAGACGAGCAGCAACGCGCCGGTGGGGATTTCGTTGTGGAAGCCGGTGATGAAGACCGTGGCGGTTTCCATGTCGATCGCCATGACGCGCAGACGGGCGAGGTATTTCTTGAACTCGGCGTCGTGTTCCCAGACGCGGCGGTTCGTCGTGTAGACGGTGCCAGTCCAGTAATCGCGGCTGTGGTCGCGGATGGTGGTCGAGATGGCTTTCTGCAGCGCGAACGAGGGCATCGCGGGCACCTCGGGCGGGAAGTAGTCGTTGCTCGTGCCTTCGCCGCGGATGGCGGCGATGGGGAGGATGAGGCTGCCGACCTTAGCGCGGTGTTTCACGCCGCCGCATTTGCCGAGGAAGAGGACGGCCTTCGGGTTGATCGCGGTGAGCAGGTCCATGACCGTCGCGGCGGTCGCGCTGCCCATGCCGAAGTTGATGATCGTGATGCCGTCGGCGGTGGCGGAACTCATCGGCTTGTCGCGGCCCATGACGGGCACGTTGTGCCACTGCGCGAAGGTTTCGACGTAGGCGTCGAAGTTGGTGAGGAGAATATACTGGCCGAAATCCTTGAGCGGAACGCCGGTGTAGCGGGGCAACCAGTTCTCGACGATTTGTTGTTTGGTATCCATGCGAGCTGTTTTGCCCGCAAAAAATTAGCCCCGCGTTCCGGCGGGGCGAGGCTAATTTAGCCGGAGGGCCGCGGCTGGCAGCGTCCCGTGACTGCGCGGCTGGCTTAATTTCCGGAGCGGCGCCGCGGCGTGTAACCGAGGTCGGTGGCTTTCACGGTGTGCGTGAAGCGCGTGACGCCCTGCTTGTCGGTGCACGTGAAAGTAAGCGCGCGTTCGGCGCCCTCGCCGGTGAGCGCGACGGTGCAGAAGTTCTGATCGCCGACCAGCGTCTCCTTGAGCACGTAGGGATCGCTGGCCTTCACGCTTTTCTCCACTTCCCACGAGCCGCTCGACAGCGGCGACGAGGTGAGTTCGTAGATCCACGGACCGTTTGGTTCGAGGCGACGGCGGTAGAGGCCGCTGTGGTGAACGTCGCCCGTGAGGAAAACGACGCCGGTGAGGTTGTATTCGCGGATGAACTGGAGCAGCTCCTCGCGCTCGCGGCGGTAGAGTTCGTGGGGCTCGCCGCGCGGCTCGGTTTGGAGCATCTGGTTGCCGGTGGCGATGAAGAGAAACTTGAAATGGTTCAGCTCTTTCGCCTGCAGCAGCGATTGCTTGAGCCATTCGAGCTGGCGGCGGCCCCACTGCGACTTCGTCGGATTCGTGTCCTGGTTCAGCGTCGCCGCGTCGCGGTGGTAGTGGTTGTCGAGCAGGAAAAACGCGGCATCGCCCCAGTAGAATTTCGTGTAGACGCCGGCGTTCTCGCGTTCGCCGTAGCTCGGGTTGCCCCAATAGGCTTGGAAAATTTTCAGCGCCTCGTCCTTGAACTCGTAGGTCCAGTTCGAGTCGTTCGGGCCGTAGTCGTGATCGTCCCACGTGGCGTAGTGGTTCATCGACGCGAGCAGCCGGCGCATCTCGGGAATCGCGCGGTCGTGTTGCGGACGATACCAGAGTCCGCTGATCGAGTCGTAATCGGGCTCGCGCCAATACCAGTTGTCGCCGAGCCACACCATGAAGTCGGCGCCGGTTTCGCCCATGAGCTCAAACGTGCGTGTCGTCTTGCCGTAGCCTTCGCCGGGGCGGTCAAGCGCGGGCTCGTTGATGTAGGCGCACGAGCCGACGAGGAATTTGAAATCCGGCGGTGGCTTGCGCCAGGCCCAAAGCTCCTGGGTCCTGAACGTCGTCGGAAACGGAAAGACCTGCGGCTGGCCGTCGATCGCTACGGTGTAGTCGTAACGCGTGCCGGGCTCGAGCAGACCGGGGCGGAAATGGACGATCTGCCCGCCGGCCGGATGTGTCGTGAGCTCGGTGCGCGTGAGCGTTTTCTTGGTCTCGGGTTTGCCCGCGACCCAGTAGTCGAGCGTCACGGCCTTGGCCTCCTTCACTTCGAGCCACACGAACACCTCGCGATGCGCGCTGGAGCCGAGCATGGGACCGGAGACGAGCTGGCCCGCGGCGCCGGCGAGGGAGGTGAGCGCAAAGCAGGCGGTGAAAAGCGTGGCGAGGGAGCGCAGGGAATATCGCATACGCGGCTACGAAAAGCGCGCCGCGGCGGGGATGCAATCCGCCAACGCGACGAGCGTGTGACGCTGCGGGCGATGACGAACCGCGCCGCACCCTACTGCGACCGCGCGCGCAGCGCCCGCTCCATGAACGTCGGCATCACGATCCACGCGCCGCGCACAACGGAAAGATGGTCGAGGCCGCCCATCTCGTGGAACTCCACGAACGGATGGCCGAGGTGGCGCAGGCTCGTGGTGAAGAGGACGTTTTCCTCCACACGATTCTTATACTCGATGGCGCGGTCGCCGAGGATGCAGCAGATCGGCGGCAGGTCCTTCGCCACGTGAAAGAGCGGCGCGAATTCGTCGATGATCGGCCGCAACTCGTGGCCGGTGTCGCCGCGGAGTTTCTTCACGTGAAAATGCGTCGTCACCTGCGCGCTCACGAGCATGAGCCCGGCGAGTTCGCGGGGCGCGCGACCGTGGGCTGCGAGCCAGCGCGGATCCATGCCGACCATGGCGGCGAGGTAGCCCCCGGCGGAGTGACCGGCGAGAAAGACCTTGGTCGGATCGCCACCGCGTTCCGCGATGTGGCGCAGCACCCACGCGACCGCGGCCGCGGTATCTTCGAGGTAAGCCGGGTGCTCGGCGGCGGGCGAGAGCCGGTAGGAAACCGCGACGACGCCGACGCCCGGGTCGTCGATTTGAGGGTAGTGGCGTTTACCGCTGGTGAGTCCGCCGCCGTGCAGCCAGATCACGGTGGCGAAACCCGGCTCGGCGGGCAGGCGCAAATCGAGCCGGCATTGAATGCGGCGATAGTCGTCGGCCGAGGCGAGCGTGGCGCCTTCCAGATAGGAGACGTCGAGTTCCTCGCGGACGGCAGCGGCGAGCGAAAGGGCGCACGCCGCGAAACAGAAGAGCCACACCCGAGCGAAACGCTTCAGCATCCGCCCAAGCTGAAGGTCACTCGCCGCCTTGGCCAGCCGTTTGGAAGAAACGTCCGCGTGTTGCGCGCAACCCGGAGAGTGCGGCGATCGCCAAGGCGAACCATACCGACGGCGCGCCGCCGCCACCGCTGCCGCCGCCGCCGCCGGAGGGCGCAGCGGGCGGCGCGCCCGTGACAGTGAGCGTGGCCGGGTTGCTCGTGATGCTGCCGAGATCGTTGGCGACGACGACGGTGTAATCGCCTGCGTTAGCCGAGCTGACGCTGGAGAGGGTGAGCGTGCTGCTCGTCGCACCGGCGATGGCGGTGCCGTTGCGCTGCCATTGGTAAGTCGGGCTCGTGGTGCCCGGGGCGGCGGCGACAGTGAATGTCGCGCTCGAGCCCGCGGCGACCGTCTGACTCTGCGGCTGGGTTGCCAGCGCAGGTTTGTAGCCGAGCAGTTCGCCTTTCCGGATCGTGGTGCCGAGCGCGTCGGCCACAAAGAGATTGCCGCGCGTGTCGGCGGTGACACTGGACGGGGCGTAGAACCGGGCGTCGCTTCCGGTGCCGTCGCGGCTGCCGGCTTGCCGGATGGAGCCGCCAATGAGGACTTCCCCGCCGATGGTGCCGGTGAACAGCTTCACGACATGGGAGGACGGATAGGTCAGGATGAAGGCGCCTTGGGCATTGATCGCTAGGTTCTCCGGGACGTCACCGTCAGGTTTGACGAGGTCACTCCTGACGGTGATGACCGTGCCGTCGGCGTGGATCTGGCGGATCGCCGCGCCGTCCAACATGTAGGCATCATTTCCGCGGGTGACGATCGACCGCAGATTGCTGAATCGTGCGGCGCTACCCTGGCCGTCTTTGATCTCGGCGGATTGGTCGGAGCCCGCAAGCACGCTCCACTCGCCCGCCAGACTTCGCCGGTGCACTTGACCGCTCGAGTCGATCGCGAGCAGACGGCCGGTCGCGTCGTAGGCGGTTCCGGTGAGGCGCCGCAATTCCGGACCAGTGAGGTTGGTGATGCTGCCGTCGGCGGTGAACACATGCAGGCGGGAGAGCCAGTCGCTGGACGCCAGCACGACGGTGTTGCTGTTGTCGACGGCCACGCTCGTGGGCCGGTTCGGCGGCCGCTCGAGCCACAAGCCCGTCGAGGTCGTCCTCATTTCTCCGGCCGGAGTGATCCGGCATAGGGTTGCTCCGCCGAAAAATCCTCCGCCGGGCCGGAACGCCAGGCTGCCATCGGCGGCGAGGACTTGTCCCTCGCGATCGACGGCGAGTCCGTTGATGCCGGAGAAGCGCACCGACGCGCCGGTGCCGGTCAGGGGATAATTGGACCACGCGGTGCCGGTGAACACGGTCTTGTCCGAGCCCGCAGGTTTTTGGCGAATGATGGCATCGTCGGAGGTGCGCGTGAAAACGATGTAGCCGTCGAGGTCCACGGCCAGCCCGCGGGGCAACTCGGGTTGCGCGCTGCTGGCGCTGAAACTCAGGCCACTCGAGCGCAGTTCGCCCGTCGGAGTTAGTTGGGCTCCGTAGTAGTCGTCCGTGGTTGAAAAATAGTGCGCCACGAAGTGGAGAGTGTCCGACGCATCGACGGTGAGCGGGCCGACCCAACCTTGGTTGTTCGGATACAGTTGCGGCGGAGGACCGTTCGGTCCGGTGCTCACCACGGTCGAAACGACTCCGGTGAGGGAGCGCTTCAGGATGCCGTGGCCGCCGGGCAGGACGAAAAAGACCTGGCCGCCGGAGTCCACGGCGACGCTGCCGCGGGGATTGTTGAAAACGACGCCGTCGGTGGAGGCGTGGAGAGTTTCCACCGTGCCGCCGGCGATGCGCCGCAAACCTTGATCCATGACGTAGACATTTCCCGCGGCGTCCGCCGCGATCGGGTCGAGGTCGCCGAAGAGGGCGGTGGCCGCCGACCCGTCAGCGTTGCCCTTCTTGCCAGCCTGACCCGCTACCGTGGAGACGACGCCTGCGGGCGTGATTTTGCGGATCACGTAGTTGCCGGCGTCGGTGACGTAGATGTTGCCCGTCGGATCGACCGCGATTCCCGTGGGTGAATTGAAGCGAGCCACGTCGCCCGGCCCGTCGGCGAAGCCGGCTTTGCCCGGGGCGCCGGCGAGCGTAAGCACCATCCCCCCGCGCGAGATTTGCCGCACGGTGTGATTGCCACGGTCGGCGACGTAGAGGTTGCCATTTTTGTCGACGGCGAGGCCGTGGGGATTGTTGAAGCGCGCCGCGGCGAGAGAGCCGTCTTCAGCGCCGATGCTTGCCCGGCCCGCGAGCGTGGTCCAACGGTAGACCGGCTCGGGGTCGGCGGTCTGCGCGAAAACGGTCCCGGCGCCCAGCAACGCGAGGGCGCACGACCTGATGGAGAACGGGAGGGACAATGCCCGAGACGGGACGAGGTGAGTTGGCATGCGGAGGTGGCCCGCATGACATGACAACCCGCGCTCGCGAAACCGCTACTCAACGGCTCGGGCGAGCCGGGAAACCTGCTCAGCGCGCGGCGAGCGCGTTCTGCGTGTTCAGGTGCTCTTCGCCGGTGTATTTCGCCGATTGCTCGTCGGCGTGGTAGCTGGAGCGGACGAGCGGGCCGGACTCGATGACGCCGATGCCGAGTTCGAGGCCGAATTTCTTCCAATGCGCGAATTCCTCCGGCGGCACCCAGCGGTCGATCTTCCAGTGCTGCGGCGTGGGCTGGAGATATTGGCCGATCGTGAGGATGTCGGTCTTGTCGCTCGCGATGTCGCGGATGCACTGCTCGATCTCGTCCTGGCGTTCGCCGAGGCCGAGCATGATGCCGGTCTTCGTCGTGAAGCCGCGGCTCTTGGCGTGGCGGAGCACGGAGCGGCTGCGGTCGTAGCGGGCCTGCACGCGCACGGGCTTCTGCAGGCGCTCCACGGTTTCGACGTTGTGGTTGAAGATGTCGGGCTTGGCGTCGAGCACGATGTCGACCTGGTCCATGTTGCCCTTGAAATCCGGCACGAGCACCTCGATGGCGCATTGCGGGCTCTTGTATTTCGTGGCGCGGATCGTCGCGGCCCAGACGCTGGCGCCGCCGTCCTTCAGGTCGTCGCGGGCGACGGAGGTGATGACGCAATGGCGCAGGCCCATCTTGGCCACGGCGTCGGCGACGCGCGCGGGCTCGCCGAGATCGAACTCGGTGGGACGGCCGACCTGGATCGCGCAAAAGTTACACGAGCGCGTGCAGATGTTGCCGAGAATCATCACTGTCGCGGTGCCGCGCGACCAGCACTCGCCGATGTTCGGGCACTGCGCGGACTGGCACACCGTGTGGAGCTTGTTCGTCTCGACGAGCTGGCGCGTGGCTTTGTAGCCGGGGCCGGAGGGCAGCTTGGCGCGGAGCCAGTCGGGTTTGCGCGAGGTCGGTGTCATCGGAAGGAGATACGAAAGGACACGAAGGCGCCGGAAGGACAAGTGGGTTTTGCGCGGTCGCGGGGCTATCGCTGGCGCTGATGACGACGGAGCGCCGGTTAATTGCGGATAATCAACGGAGTTGCTCGCGCAGGCGGCGGGCGTCGGCGTTGCCGGGCTGGAGCGTGAGGACGCGGTCGAGCGTCGTGCGGGCGGCAGCGGCGTCTCCGGCTTGAGCCAGCACGGCGGCATAATTGAGCAACAGCCCGGCGTCGTCGCCGCGCAGGGCGACCGCGGCGCGGAACTGCGCGACGGCTTCGGCGGGCCGGCCGGTGACGGCGAGCGCGGTGCCGTAGTTGACGCGCGCGGTGAGATTTTCGGGGGCGAGCGTGGTGGCGCGGGCGAGGTGTTCGAGCGCCTCGGTTTGGCGGCGCGTGGCGAACAGCGTGCTCGCGAGATTGCAGTGTGCGGCCACGGAATCGGGCTGTTCGGCGAGGAGCGCGCGGTTGATCGCTTCGGCCTCGGTGTAGCGGCGGGCACGATGGAGCGCGCTGCCGAGATTGAGGCGGGCGTCGGTGAGTTGCGGCTGGAGGCGCAGGGCGGACTCGAAGCTCGTGATCGCGTCGTCGACACGGCCCAAAGCGAGCAGGGCGTTGCCGCGGTTGAAGTGTGCGGCGGCGAGCGTCGGGTGCTGATCGATGGCGAGGTCGAACTCGTGCAGCGCGTCGCTCACGCGCCCGGCGCGCAGGAGCGCCTGGCCATAGTTGTTGTGACCGAAAGGAAACACCGGCTCGAGCGCCACGGCATTGGCGAAGGATTCCAGCGCGTCGGCGGAGCGTCCCGCGGCTTCGAGCGCGAGGCCGTGGTTGACCCACGCGCGCGCGTTGCGCGGCGCTTTTGCGATCACGTCGGACCAGAGCGCGAGGTCGGACTGATAGACGCGATTGCGGGCGTGGGTGACCAGGCCGGCGGCGACCGCGAGCGCGGCACCGAGATAAAGGGCGCTGCGCGGCTGCCAGCGATACGCGACGAGGACGACGAGCGTAACGAGCACGGCGAGCGCCGCGTAGAGGCGGTGCTCGGCCATGAACTGCGAGGCGACAGGCACGACGCTCGAACTCGGCGCGAGGAAGAGGAAGAACGCGGCGCCGGCGAAACCGAGAGCGGGCCGGCGGGAGAGCGCCCACAACGTCGCGGCCAGGAGCGCCAGCAGGGCGACCAAGGCGGCGAGCGCGCCCGCGTCGAACTCCGGCGGACGTTGCCCGTAGTCGAAGACGAGCGGGTGCGGCCAGAGTGCGAGGCGCGCGTAGCGCAGGATCGCGGCCGGCTGGGCGAGCGCGTAATCGAGCGACGAAGCGGTGCCGAGTCCGGCGGTGCCGCCGCGATTGCCGAATGTAGCCAGCAACGCGCCGAGCAGCAGCCACGTTGACGCGAATGCGAGCAGCGGAATGCGGAATCGTCGCCAGGTTTCGCGCCAGCTGGTGGTGAGAAAGGCGCGGGCGTAGAGCGCCGCGAGGACGGGAACCACAACGGTCGTTTCCTTCGCCGCCATGCCGGCAAGGCACGCGACGAAGGCGGCGGCGAACCAGCCGCGCGCGAACGCGTAGAGCGTCGCGAACGCGAGCAGCGTCGCGAGCGATTCGGCGCGCTGGGAAAGATAAGTGACCGACTCCGTCTGCAGCGGATGCAGCGCCCAGAGCGCGCCGGTGGCGAGTGCGAGCCAGTCGGCGTGCGCGCCGAAATGGTCGCGCAGCGTCGCGGTGCGCAGCGTGCGCCGGACAAGTCCGAAGAGCAGCAGCGCGGCGGCCGCGTGGATCGCGAGGTTGACGGCGTGATAGCTCCAGACGGCTTGGCCGCTGATCGCGTCGTTCACCGCGAAGCTGAGATTGAGGAGCGGCCGGCCCGAAACGGTGTCGCCCCCGACGGGCGGCGCGAGCGGACCGGGCACGAGCGGCCAGAGGTGACGAATCGATTCGTTGGCGGCGAGCGACGTGACGTCGTCGAACAGGAACGGCACAGCGAAACTGTTGCTCCACGCGAGGGCGATCGCGACGAGCAGCAGCGCCAGGCCGAGGCGCACGCGGCGGTCCAGTGGCGCGGCGTCGGGCGTCGGCGGGCTCATGCCGTCGCGCCGGCGAAAAACTCCGGCAGGCGCGCGCGAAACTCAGCGGCGAGCGTCTGCTTCACGGCGGCGAAGTCGACGGGACGATGCAACTCGAGATGCATCGAGGTCACCGTGCCGTCGGCGGCGGTGATGCCGCAGGGAATGATGCCGGTGAAGGGCGCGAGGTCAGTGTTCACGTTCAGCGCGAAGCCGTGGAACGTGGTCCATTTTTTGACGGCGACACCGATGGCGGCGATCTTGCGCTTCTCGATCCAGATGCCGGTCTTGCCGGGATTGCGACCGGCGGTGAGGCCGTAGCGCGCGACCGTGGCGATCATCACGTCTTCGAGGAAGCGCAGGTAGGCGTGCAGATCCTTGCGCGGGCTCAGGTTCACGATCGGGTAGCCGACGATCTGGCCCGGACCGTGGTAAGTGATGTCGCCGCCGCGATTGGTGGTGACGACTTCGATGCCGCGGCGCGCGAGTTCGGCGGGATTCCAGAGGAGATTCTGTTCCGCGCCGCGGCGCACGCCCATCGTGAAGACGGGATCGTGTTCGGTAAAGACGAGCGTGTCGGCGGCGCGACCGTCGTTGCGGGCGGCGACGAGTTCCTCCTGTTGGCGCCAGGCGTCCGCGTAAGCCGTGCAACCCCAGTCGACCACGTCGAGCGCGAAGGGGGGGGCGAAGGCAGGGGACTGGTCGGGCATCGTGGGGCAGGCGGGCGGCGGTTTCACCAGCCGAACCAGAGGCAGGCGACGCCGATGGCCATCGTGGCGCCGAGGACGGCGGTGACGTTGCGCCGAAGAATGGGCGAGCCGAGCGTGAAGGCGAAGCCGGCTTTGAGGAGCGAATTGGCGATGGCGGCGACGACGACGGCTTGTGTGGCGAGCAGCGGGAGGACGGTGCCGTCGTTGCGATTGTTCGCCATGAGGAGTGCGATCGCGTCCAAGTCGGTGAGGCCGGAAACAAAGCTCAACGGCAGCAGGCTGCTTTGCAGCTGGAGAGAGGTGGCGGCTTTCACGAGGAAGGCGACGGCCGCGTAGATGACGGCGAACTTGATCGAGACGCTCAGGGAGAGGGGATTGTGCAGCGTCGGTGGACTCACGGTGGAGTCGTCCTTGCCGAACGCGAGCACGGCGACCGAATAAAGCAGGCCTGGCACCGCCATCAGTCCAAAGGGGACGAGAAGCGACAGCGCGAGTTCGCGGTTGATGACGCCGACGACGACGAGGATGCGCGCGAGCATGATGGTGCAGGCGAGCACCACCGCGACGGCGTAGCGGGCGGAGAGTTCGGGCTCATCCTTGCTGCGACGGCTGAAGGCCAGCGTGGTCGCGGTGCTGGAGGCGATGCCGCCGAGCAGTCCGGTGGCGGTGATGCCGGCACTGCCGCCGAGAAACCGCATCATCAAATAACCGACGAAGCCGAGGCCGGAGATCAGCACGACCATCAGCCAGGTGGAATACGGATTGAAGGCGCCGAACGGGCCGTAGTTCTGGTTCGGCACGAGCGGCAGGATCACGCCGGTGATGGCGACGAATTGGAGCATCGCGCGGATGTCGGCGCCCGAGATGGTGCGCGTCCAGGCGTGGATCGTTTGCTTCAGGCCAATGACGACGGCGGTGAGGCCGGCGAGCACGATGGCGGGTTCGGTGAAGCCCCATTGCACGAGCGCGCCGATAAGGCACGTGAGCAACGAGGCGGCGAATGTGGTGCTGCCGGGCGTGGAGCCGTTGCTTGCGGAGCGCACGTGGCTCGCGGTCAGGTGCACCGCGACGACCGCGAGCAAGACGGGGAGCACGGCCGTGGAGTGCTCGCTCGTCAGATGCGCGCCGATGCAGCCGAGCAACGCCCAGAGCGTGTAGGTGCGCACGCCGCCGAAGTCCGCCGCACGGTCCGGATTACTGGACTGATCGATCCACTGGCGGATCAGGCCAACCAAGGCGCCCAGGCAGGCGCTGACAACGATCGCGACGAGTAGCGGTGACACAGCGGCGGCACGCTAGGCGTAACACGGATTGAAACAAGTGTTTCCGAACGGTCGGAAAGCGTTTGCCTGACGAGGAGCCGCAGCAGGCCGTCCCGTGATTTCCCCAGTCAGGGAGGCAAAAACAGAATTGAGCTGACGGCACAGCCAGGGGGGCTCACGGTCAAAGACCAAATGAAATTCTCACTTCGTAGCGTGCTCTGGAGCATGGGAACCTGGTTGGTGCTGACCGCGACCGCGGCGGATCTCACCGCGGCGACGCGCGCCTGGCTGATGCTGAATCCGGCGGCCGAGGACACGCTGCTCGTGACCGATCCGGCCGAACAGCAACGACTGGAAAAGGGCGGCTGGGAAACCGACGCGGTGCTCGGGCTGTTCAGTGAGGGCGACGCGCGACGCTCGGCCTTGCAGCGATTGTTCAAGCAGGAGAAAGGGAAGTCGTATCGCCTGCTCAGTGGGCGCGGTGACGAAGTGGAGCAAGCCAAGGGGAAAGGCTTCCAACTCGAAGGCACGATGGGGTTCGTGGCGTTGACGCAGACCCAGCCTGAGCTGGTGCCGGTGAAACGTTTCAAAAAAGACGATCGCCTGCTCTGGCTGGCGGGAAAGCAGAACCAGGCTTGGGCGAAAGAGGCCGGATGGCAGCTCGTCGGCGATGATTTCTGGGTGTTGCCGGACGGCAAAGAGTAGGGCGGCTAGAACCCAATTTCCGTTTGCCCCGCGACGGGCCGCGCCCAATCGTGCGCGGTTCCATGAGCGAGAACCAGCAGGACATCACTCACGACCAGTTCGCCGTGCGGCGCCAAAAGCTGCAGGAAATGCGCGCGGGCGGCTTCGATCCGTTCCAAGCCAACGCGGCGCAGACGCACTTTTCGCAGGACGCCAAAGCGCTCTATGTCGACGGACAGGACTACGCGGCGGCGGTCTCGGTGGCCGGGCGCCTGGTGACCTTCCGCGTGCAGGGCGGCAGCTCGTTCGTGAAGATCCAGGACCAGCAGGGCCAGATTCAGCTCTACTTCCGCAAGGACGTGCTCGGCGAGGAGCGCTACGGCGTCTTCAAGAAGTCGCTCGATCTCGGTGACATCATCGGCGTCACCGGCGCGCTCTTCAAAACCAAGACCGGCGAGATCACGGTGCGCGTGGATGCGTTCACGCTGGTGTCGAAGGCGCTGCGTCCGCTCCCGGAGAAGTGGCACGGCCTGACCGATCCGGAGCAGGTCTATCGTCAGCGCTATCTCGATCTGATCGTGAACGCCGAGTCGCGCGCGCGCCTGATGCTGCGCAGCAAGATCGTCGCGAGCATCCGCTCGACGCTCGCGAAGCGGAGCTTCTTCGAGGTCGAGACGCCGGTGCTCGAGGGCGTCGCGGGCGGCGCGGCGGCGCGGCCGTTCACGACGCACCACAACGCGCTCGGTGCGGACTTTTTCCTGCGCATCGCGCTCGAGTTGCGCCTCAAGCGTCTGCTCGTCGGCGGCTACGACCGCGTGTTCGAGATCGGCCGCGTCTTCCGCAACGAGGGCGTCTCGCGCAAGCACAACCCCGAGTTCACCATGCTCGAGGTTTACCAGGCCTACTCGGATTTCCAGGGCATGATGGAGCTGCTCAAGGCGATCTTCGCCGATCTGTGCCGCGACGTCATCGGCGCGACCGAGATCAAGCACGCGGCGAGCGGCCAGATGATCAACTTCGCCGGCGAGTGGCGCAGCGTGCGCTATTTCGACCTGATCGACGAAGCGGCCGGCTTTGCGCTGAGCTCGTTCCGTGGCCAGCCGGAGTATCGCGAGAAGGCGATCGAGGCCTGCACCAAGCTCGGGCTCGAGGTCCATGCGGGATGGGAGACACACGAGGTCGTGAACGAGATTTTCGGCAAGAAGATCGAGCCGACGCTCATCCAGCCGACCTTCGTGACGCATCTGCCGAAGGAGCTGTGCCCGCTCGCCAAGTTGAACAAGGAAGACCCCGGCCTGATCGACGTTTTCGAATGCATCATCGGCGGCATGGAAGTGGCGCCGGCCTACTCGGAGCAGAACGACCCGTTCGTGCAGCGCGAGATGTTCGAGAAGCAGGTCGGCGAGGAAAAGCAGAACCTCGACAACGACTTCCTGCTCGCGCTCGAGCACGGCATGCCGCCCGCGGGCGGCATGGGCGTCGGCATCGACCGCCTGTGCATCCTGCTCACCGGCGCCGAGAGCATTCGCGACGTGATCCTGTTCCCGTCGCTCAGGCCGACGGCTGCGCCGTCAGCCTGAGAGCGAGCAGCTCTCAGCGATCAGCCTTCAGCTGAAGCGAGCGGAACTTAAGTTGCCAAAAGCTGACAGCTGATTGCTGATAGCTGACCGCTTCCCATGCCCTGGTCGATCTACCTCGCCCTCAAGCAGCTCTTCCCGACGGGGCGGGTGTCGTTCTTCACGCTGATCTCGATCGTTGGCGTCGGACTGGGCGTGGCGCTGATGCTCGTGTCGACGAGCGTCATGGGCGGCTTCGGCCACCAGATCCAGCGGATGATCATCGACACGCAGGGCGAAGTGCAGGTGCGCGCGCGCGGCGTCCTTGACCAGCCGCTCGCCGCGGCCACCGAGGACGCGCTTAAGAAGCAGCCCGGCGTGGCGAGCTTCGCGCCGTTCGCGGCGGGAGTCGTAATGTTGGAGTTTCAACGCCGGCCCGCGTTTCCCGCGATCACTGGCTTCGACGTGGAGCGGATGAAGGAAGTCATCCCGCTGCAGCGCTATTTGGTTTCGGGCCGGCTCGACGACCTCGACGACGACTCCGTCATCCTGAGTTCGATTCTCGCCCGCTCGCTCGGCGTGCGCGTCGGCGACAATGTGAGCGTCTATTCGCCGCTCATGATGGAGCGCTTGAAGGCCAACGAAGTCATGCTCCCGCGCGAAGTGCGCGTCGCCGGCATTTTCCAGATCGGCCACCAGCAACTCGACAGCTCCACGGTGCTCTGCTCGCTGCGCCTCATGCAGGATCTCTACGGGCTCGGGCGCACGGTGCACGGCTACAACGTCCGCCTGAAATCCGGCGCCGACGAATACGCCGTCGCCGCCGCCCTGAACGACGCGCTGCCGCACCAAGCCTACGCGCTCACGTGGTTCGAATCGAACGCCGACTTCCAGGCGGTGCTCAGCTTTGAGCGCAACATGATCTTCTTCCTGCTCACGTTCATCATCGTCGTCGCCGCGTTCTCGATCACGAGTTCGCTGCTCATGTCGGTGGTCCGCAAGACGCGCGAAATCGGCCTGCTCGCCGCCATGGGCGGCAGGGCGCGGGACGTCGCGCTGTGCTTTTGCGCGCAGGGCCTCGTGATCGGCGCGGGCGGAACGGCGCTGGGGCTTGGGCTCGGCTTCGCGTTGCTGCACTGGCGCGACCACGTCGTGCAACTCATCGCGCGCTTCACGATGGGGCAGGACGCGTTCGTGAAGTTCTATCAATTCAGCTCGCTGCCGGCGCATACGGCGCCGAAGGACGTCGCGATCATCGTGATCTTTTCGCTCGCCGCCGCGACGCTCGCGGGCCTGATCCCCGCGTGGCGCGCCGCGCGCCTGAAACCCGTGGAGGCGCTCCGCAGTGAGTGACGCCGCGCCAGTCCTGCGCGCCGCCGGCGTGCGCAAAAATTACCGCAGCGGCGATGCCACGCTCGAGGTCTTGCGCGGCGTGGACGTTGCCATCGACCCCGGCGAAAGCGTGTCGATTCGCGGCGAGTCCGGTTCAGGCAAGAGCACGCTGCTTAACCTGCTCGCCGGCCTCGACCGGCCAGATGCGGGCGAGATTTTCTGGGGCGGCGAGTCCACGGCGAAATTGACGCTCAGCGAACTCACCGCGCGCCGCGGCCGGTTTCTCGGCATGGTTTTTCAGGCGTATTACCTGATCCCGGAAATCGATGCGCTCGCGAACGTTCTCATGGGCGCGCGCATGCTCGGTTCGCCGACGAGCGCGCAACGCGAGCGAGCGGCCGCGCTGCTGAAGCGCGTGGGCCTCGGCGATCGTGGGCATCACGTGCCGGCGCATCTCTCCGGCGGCGAGCGGCAGCGCGTCGCGGTCGCACGGGCGCTGATGAATCGTCCGCCGTTGTTGTTGGCCGACGAGCCGACGGGCAACCTCGACGAGCGCACCGGTGACGAGGTGATCAATTTGCTGCTCGAAGTCTGCGCGGAGGAGCGGACCGCGCTTGTGCTCGTAACGCACAACGCCTCGCACGCGGCGAAGACGCAGCGGCAGCTTTTCCTGCATCAGGGCCGCTGGCGCTGATGCGGCATGGGTGATTTAGGGCGGGGTCGCCGAACCCCGCCGCGAACGTGATGTCACGTGCGGACGAACGGCGGGGTTCGGCGACCCCGCCCTGCAGCTTGCGGCACGGTGTGCGGTTTTTCCGCAACCTACGCGGCATCTTTTGCATGGCTCCGGGGCTCGCGCCGGCTACCGTCGCGCCCATGGCCAAGTCCAAGATCAAGTGCGGCGTCGCGGGCGTCGGTTCGCTCGGGCAACACCATGCGCGCATCTATGCGTCGCTCCCGAACGCCGAACTGGTCGGCATCTACGAAACGAGCGACGCGCGCGCGGCGGAAATTTGTGCGAAGCACAACTGCCGGCGCTTCGCCACGCTCGCCGAACTCGGCGCGGCGTGCGAGGCCGTCAGCGTCGTCGTGCCGACCGATCTGCACGAGCAGGTCGCGCTGCCGCTGCTCGCGGCAGGTTGCCACTTGCTGATCGAAAAACCGCTGTGCGCCTCGCTTGACGAAGCCGAGCGCGTGCTCGCGGCAGCGCAGAAGGCGAACCGCATCGTGCAGGTCGGTCACATCGAACATTTCAACCCGGTGATGGCGTTCCTCGAGAAACACGCCGACCGCCCGCAATACATCACGACCGAGCGCCTCGCGCCTTACACGACGCGCGGCACGGAGGTCGGCGTCGTGCTCGACCTGATGATCCACGACATTGGGATCGTGCTCGCGCTGGTGAAGTCGCCGATCCGCAAGATCGACAGTGTCGGCATCAACGTGCTGTCGAAGACCGAGGATATCGCGAACGCGCGCATCGAATTCGAGAACGGCTGCGTGGCCAACCTCAGCGCGTCGCGCATGGCGCTCAAAAAGAATCGCGAGATCCGCATGTTCCAGGACAACGCCTACGTCTCGCTCGATTTCATGAACCAGAAGGGGCACCTGGTGAAGAAGAGCGACATCATCGCCTACGGCGTGAAGCTGAAGATCGGTCTCGCGAAGGCGGGCGATGCGTCGTCGATTCCGGTGCACGAGATCCCGATTGAGAAGGGCGAACCGCTGGCGATCGAGCTCGCACATTTTCTCGAGAGCGTCGGTGAGGCGAAGCAGCCGAAGGTCGGCGCCGCGCTCGGCAAGTCCGCGCTCGAGGTCGCGATCACGATCACGGACCAGATCCGGAAGGCGAAAAGATGACGCTTCGCGAAAGGAAACCGCGGGACGCGCGAATGCGTTTCGCCGCACGGGCCTTGGTCGGGTGGAACGCGTTGACTCCGACGCGTGCTGAAACTTCACCGCCGACGGACGTTCGGGGCGCATTGGGGTCAATGCGCTCCACCTCGATGCCGCGGCCGATAACGAATGCCTGACCTGGTTCCCCCTCTTCCTCCTCCCGCAGTCGGCGCGGTGGACTTGCTCGTCGTCTCCGCCGAGCATTCCGGCGACGCGCATGCGGCGCGGATGGTGCGGGAGCTGCGGATCAAGAAGCCGGACGTGCGCGTGTGCGCGCTCGGCGGGCCGCGGCTGGCGGCGGCGGGCGCGCAGCTGCTGCGCGACCTCACGGTCGGATCGACAATGGGTTTCGCGGTGCTGGCGAAGCTTTCGTATTACCGCGCGCTCATCGCGGAGATCGTGCGCTGGGTCGGCGAGCACCGGCCGAAGGCGGTGTGCTTCGTCGACTCGTCCGGGCTGAACCTGCGCATCGCGCGCGGGCTGTTCGAGCGGGGTTTCTCGGCGCGCGCCGACGGCCCGACCAAGACGCTTTACTACATCAGCCCGCAGATTTGGGCGTCGCGCGCGGGGCGGCGGTTCGCGATGGCGGAACATCTCGATGGCGTCGCGGCGATCTTCCCGTTCGAGCCCGCGGTGTATGCGGACACGGTGCTCCCGGTGGAGTTTGTCGGACATCCGTTTTTGTCGAGCGGCTACGAGTTGCCGGTCGCGTTCGACCCGACGGGGCCGGTGTTGTTGTTGCCTGGGAGTCGGCGCGCGCTGGTGAAGCGAGTTTTCCCGGTGCTGCTCGAGGCGTTCGCACAAGCGGGCGCCGGGCGCCGGGCGGTGGCGCTTTATCCCAGCGAGGAAATTCGCGCGCTGCTGGAGTCGCTGAGCGCCTCCGCGTCGGCCGGCGATCGCGTCGAGTTGCGCGCCGGCGGTGGCGCGCCGGTCGGCGGCGCCGCGGTGTTGACGGCGAGCGGGACGATGTCGCTCGAGTGTGCGCTGGCGGGCATTCCGGGGGCACTGACCTACAAGACGGATCCGCTGACCTATTTTCTCGGTCGGTTGATCGTGAAGGTGGAGTTCATCGGCATCGCCAATCTGCTGCTGAAGGAGCCGATGTATCCCGAGTTCATTCAAGGCGCGGCGACGCCGGCGGCGCTCGCGGCGCAGTTGCGCGAGTGCGTGACCGATGCCGCGCGCATCGCGCGCACGCGCGAACAGGCGGCGCGGCTGCGGACGCTGTTGCATGCGCCGACGCAGGGCAGCGCGGCGGACTGGGTCTTGCGCCACCTGGCCTAGAAAAAGAACTGGCGAGCGGCTCCGTGCGGCGCATCGTGGTGAGCGATGCTTCGGCGTGTCTCCTCCCTCGCGATGGCTCCGTCGAGCTGGCGGCTGCCGCTGCTGGTGGGCACGCTGATTCTCCTTCCTTCCGTCGCGGGCTGGTGGCTCGTGCGATGGGAGATGCGTCGGCTGGAGGAGGAGCGATTCGAGCGTCTCTCGCGCCGGCTGGCCGCCGCGATCCAAGGGGCGTTTCGTCCCGCGGAGCAGGCGATGAGCGGCCTCGCCGCGGTGTCGTTGCGCGGCGAGGCGCCCACGGCGGAGGAGTGGAGCCTTCACGTGCAGCGGGCGGAGAACTATCTCCAGGATGGCGTGGTGGGGCTGGGCTTCGTGAAGCCCGTGGCGCGGAGCGCGGTGGACGCGTTCGTGGCGGAGCGCCGCCGGGCGGGTTATCCTCAGTTTGAGGCGCAGCTCACGAGTGCGCACGAGGAGCTGTGGCTGGTCAGTGCGATGGCGCCGCTGCGCTGGAACGAGCGGGCGTTGGGCGTTGACGTAGGGGCGGGCACGAATCGCCGCGCGGCGGCCGAGCTGGCGGCGCGCGCGGGTGGATTCGCGCTTTCCGCCCGGATCAATCTCATCATCGGCGACGCGACGGCGCCGGGCTTTCTGCTGTTCTTGCCGGTCTTCCGCAGCGAGCCACCGCCCGCCGATGTGACCGCACGGTCGGCGGCGCTGCACGGCTGGGTTTATGCGGCGCTGCGGCTGGATCACCTCTTCCGCGGCGCGGGCGAGGCAGTGAATCGCCAGCTGGGCTTTGAGCTGTTTCAAGGAAACCGGGCGGACGCGACCGTGCTGATTCACGCGGAGAACGGAATGGAGCCGGCCGATGCCCGCGTCCGCGCTCCGGCGAGTTTCGAGAAAGATCTGCCGCTCACGCTTTATGGACAGCCCATGCGGTTGCGTGTGCGCACGCTGCCTGGCTTCGCCGCGACGGGCCAGACGCACACGCCGGAGGCGCTGCTGGTGGGCGGGATACTGCTGGCGGTCCTCGCGACGTTTCTCACCCGCGCGCTCCTGACGTCGCGTGCGCGGGCACTGCAACTGGCGGAGAGAATGACGCTCGATCTCCGCCGCGCCGAAGCCGAGGCGCGGCGGCTGGCGCTGGTGGCGCGCCATACCTCGAACGCCGTCGGACTGGCGGACCGCGAAGGGAGGGTGGTGTGGCTCAACGAAGGTTTCACCCGGCTGTTCGGCTACACGCTGGAGGAGGCGCGCGGGCAGTTCGCGCCCAGCTTGGTGCGCGGCCCGGGCACGAGCCTGCGCATGTTCGCCGCGATCGCGCGGGCGGCGCGCGAGGGCCAGGCGACGCACGGCGAGCTGCGGTGTTATGCGAAGGACGGCCGGGAAGTCTGGACGGATTTCGAGATGCAACCGCTGCGGGACGAGCACGGAGCCGTGACCGGCTTCATGTCGATCCAGCTCGACATCACGGCGCGCAAACACGCGGAAGAGGAACTGGCGCGGCGCGAGGAACTGTTTCGCTTCATTCTCAACAGCCTGCCGGTGGGCGTGTCGTGGGAGTCGTTCGAAAGTGCGGGCGAGAGGCATTGGGTGAATGATGCGGCGGTGGTCATGAGCGGGCTCTCGCGGGCGGAAGCGCTCGATCCCGCGCGCTTCGAGGCCGTGACGTTTCCGGAGGACTGGCGGCGCCAAAACGAGGCGCACGCACGGCTGCGGCGCGGTGAAATCGACCAGTTCACCCTCGACAAGCGCTACGTGCAGGCGGATGGCACCGAGCGGTGGTGTATTCTCCATGTGCGCGCGTTTCGCGACGCGGCGGGCAAGATCCTCCAGGAAATCTCGGTCATCGGGGACGTGTCCGAATTGAAGCGCACCGAGCAGAAGTTGCAGCAACAGGAGGCGTTGTTCCGCTTCATCTTCGAATCGGTTCCGGTCGGCCTTTCGTGGGTGGCGTCGGGGCAGGATGAGACGCGCATGGTCAACGCCGAGCACGTGCGCATCACCGGGGTGCCGGTGGAGGCGTCGAAGGACCAGGCGGCTTTCGACCGGGCAACGCATCCGGACGACACTCCGCGTCAAGCCGCGCTGATGGCGCAAATGCAGACGGGGCTGATCGACCGCTTCACGCTCGAGAAACGCTACGTCCATCCCGACGGCCGGCTGACCTGGGTGCAGCTGTCGCGGCGGATCTATCGCGACGAGCGGGGGCGACCGGCGCAGGAGTTGAACGCCTTGGTGGATATCACGGCGCTGAAGGAGACGCAGGCGGAGCTTGCCCGCGCCAACAACCGGGCCGAGCAGGCGGCACAGGAGGCGCAGCAAGCGAACGTGGCGAAGAGCCAGTTCCTCGCGGTGATGAGCCACGAGATCCGCACGCCGATGAACGGCATCATCGGCATGACCGGACTCCTGCTCGAGACGCGGCTCGACGCCGAGCAGCGCGACTTTGCCGAGACGATCCGCACGAGCGGCGATGCGCTGCTCACGATCATCAATGACATTTTGGATTTCTCGAAGATCGAGTCCGGGCACCTGGAGCTGGAAAACACGGAGTTCGTGCTGCGCGACTGCGTCGAGGGCGCGCTCGATCTGTTGGCCGCGCGGGCCAGTGAGAAGCAGCTCGATTTGCTCTACGAGATTGCGGACGGCACGCCGATGTCGGTGAGCGGCGATCCGATGCGTCTGCGACAGGTGCTCGTGAACCTGCTCGGCAACGCGCTCAAGTTCACCGAACGGGGCGAGGTGGTGCTGTGGGCAGGACTGGCGGGCGGCTCGGTCGCGCCGGCGCCGCGGTTGGCGGAAGGAGACCGCACGCCGGTCGAACTGCTGTTTTCCGTGCGCGATACGGGCATCGGCATCGCGCCCGAGGGCATCGCGCGCCTGTTTCGGTCGTTCACGCAAGTCGACGCGTCGACGACGCGCAGATACGGCGGCACGGGGCTGGGCTTGGCGATCAGCCAACGCCTCGCGCAGCTCATGGGCGGACGCATGTGGGTGGAAAGCGAGCCGGGCCGCGGTTCGACGTTTTTCTTCACCGTCAAGATGGACGCGGTGCCGAGCAAGCCGCGGGCGTTCGCGCAGGGGGCGCGCGCCTCGGTCGTGAATCGTTCGGTGTTGATCGTCGATGACAACGTGACGAACCGACAGATCCTCGGTCGCGTGGCGCAAGGGTGGGGCATGCGCGCGACTGCGGTGGAAAGCGGACCGGCCGCGTTGGCGCTGCTGGAGGCGGGCTCACGCTTCGACGTCGCGATTTGCGACATGCACATGCCGCTGATGGATGGCGTGACGTTGGCCCGGCGTCTCGGCGAACGGGAATCGGCGCGCGGCATGCCGCTGATCCTGCTCTCGTCCATCGGACAACGGCCGCCGCCCGGGCTGTTCGTCGCGGCGCTGACCAAACCGGCCAAGCCGGATCTGCTGCTCGAAGCGATCGCGCGGTCGCTCGGCGCCCTGACGCGCACCTCCGATTCGGCGCATCCGCTCGCCCCGCGGGTGGGAAAGCGGCCCGAGCGGTTGCTTTTGGCGGAGGATAACGCGGTGAACCAGAAAGTCGCCCTCAGCTTGCTCGCGAGCCTCGGTTACACGGCGGACGTGGTGGAGAACGGCTACGCGGTGCTCGATGCCTTGGCGCGGCGTTCCTACGACGTGGTGCTCCTCGACGTCCAGATGCCGGGCATGGACGGGCTCGAGGTCGCGCGCCGGCTCGTCGCCACGCAGCCGAATCCGTCCACGCGGCCCTGGCTGGTGGCGCTCACGGCGAACGCGATGCAGGGCGACCGCGAGCAATGTCTGGCGGCGGGCATGGACGGCTATCTAAGCAAGCCGGTCAAAAAGGCAGAGTTGGGCGCGGCGCTGGAGCAGGCGCTCGCCGGCGTGCGCCAACGCCGCGGATCCGGCGGAGCCTGAGGTGCGGTGCACCGGTTGCGCAATTTTCCGATCAGGTGCGGTGCGGCTGTGCCGATGGGAAAGGGGAAATGTTACCTCGTGCCATCCCAAGCCGCCTCCTGCGGAGCCGGTGGCTGCCGGCGTTGACGCTGGCGGTCGGCGGGAGCGCGACCTTGTTTGTCGCCGCAAACACGAAAGTCTGGACCCCGCACATCGGCTCCGTGCACGCCGGCTTCCTGCTCGGCGCCGGAGCGGTGGTGACGTGGTTGATGACGGCGCTGGCTTGGACGACGGTCCATTTGCGCCGCCGCTCCATTGCGCTCGCCGAGCGCATGACCGCCGAAATGGCCCGTCGCGAGGCGCAGCTGCGCTTCATCCTCAACGCCCTGCCGGTGGGGGTCAGCTGGGTGCGCCAGGGCGAGAACACCGAAAGCTGGATCAACGACGCGGTGCTGCATCTCAGCGGTCTGGGCCGCGAGCAGGCACTCGATCCGGAGGCGTTCCGCGCCGTGACCCATCCCGACGACTGGGCGGCGCAGGTCGCCTGGCAGGATCGGCTGCACCGGCGGGAGATCGACCATTATACGATGCAGAAGCGCTACCTGCTGCCCAATGGCGCGGTGCGCTGGTGCGAGTTGTCCGTGTGCGCGTGCCGCCCGGAGGCGTTCGGACCGCTGGAGCAAGTCTCGGCCGAGATCGACATCACCGAGAAGAAGCAGCGCGAGGCGGAACTGCACGCTGCGATGGAAGCGGCCGCGTCGCTCAACGAGCAACTCGAGGAGCTGATCACCCGCGCGCAGCAATCCGCCGACGAGGCCAATCTCGCGAGCCAGGCCAAAAGCCAGTTCCTCGCGATGATGAGCCATGAAATCCGCACGCCGATGAACGGCGTGATCGGCATGACGAGCCTGTTGCTCGACTCGCCGCTCACGCGCGAGCAGCGCGAGTTCGCGGAGACGATCCGCGCGAGCGGCGAGGCGCTGCTGACGATCATCAACGACATTCTCGATTTTTCGAAGATCGAGTCGGGGCGCATGGAGCTGGAGTCCGCGGAATTCTCGCTGCGCGAATGCGTCGAAGGTGCGCTCGACGTGCTGGCTGCCAAGGCGGCCGAGAAGCATATCGACCTGCTCTACGAAATCGCCGACGGCGTGCCCAACAACGTGCGCGGCGATGCGACGCGACTCCGCCAGGTCGTCGTCAACCTCCTCGGCAATGCGCTGAAATTCACCGCCAAGGGCGAGGTCGTGCTGACCGTGAAGACGCAGGCGCTGCAGGACGGGATCGCGGAATTGCGCTTCGCCGTGCGCGATACCGGAATCGGCATCGCGCCTGAGGCGATCGGGCGTCTGTTCCAGTCGTTCACCCAGGTCGACGCTTCCACCACCCGGAAATACGGTGGCACTGGACTGGGTCTCGCGATCAGCAAGCGCTTGGTGGAGCTCATGGAGGGCCGCATGTGGGTCGAGAGCACGCCGGGCGTAGGCTCGACCTTCTTCTTCACGATCAAGCTCGAGGCCGCGGCGAGCAAACCGCGCCCCTTCGTCAATCCCGCCCGCTCCCTGCAAGGGCGGCACCTGCTGATGGTGGACGACAATGCGACCAACCTGCGCATCCTGGGCGAACTGGCGAAGGGCTGGGGCATGGTGCCGCACGGCGTCGCGGAGCCGGCCGAGGCGCTGCGCCTTTTGCGCGCGGGCCGGCATTTCGATGTGGCGGTCCTCGACATGCAGATGCCCGGGATGGACGGCCAGATGCTGGCCCAGAAGATTCGGGAGATCATTTCGCCGGAGGAGTTGCCGCTGATGTTGCTGTCGTCGGTCGGCAATCGCGTGAAGGAGGGGCTGTTCGCCGCCAACTTGCTCAAGCCCGTGAAACCTTCGGCACTCGTGGATGCGTTGTCGCGGGTGCTGGGGCCGCGGGGGGAGGACGGAGCGGTGGCGATTGGCGCCGCGCCGCCTGCGCCAGTCGCGGTGGTGCGCGAGCCGGAGTTTCAACAGAGCGAGCGCCTGCTGCTGGCGGAGGACAATCTCGTCAACCAGAGGGTCGCGCTGCATTTGCTGAAGAGCATCGGTTACTGTGCCGACGTGGTCGGCAACGGGCTGGAGGTGCTCGAGGCGCTGCGGCGCCAGCGCTACGACGTGATCCTGCTCGATGTGCAGATGCCGGAGATGGATGGGCTGGAGGCGGCGGCGCAAATCTGCCGGCTTTACCCGTCCCCCGCGTCACGCCCCTGGATGGTCGCGCTTACGGCGAACGCGATGCAGGGCGACCGCGAGTTGTGCCTGGCGGCGGGAATGGATGATTACCTCGCGAAGCCCATCAAGGTGCCGGCGCTCGCCGAAGCGTTGCTGCGGGCGAAAGAGAAGCTCGCCGCGCGGGCCAACCTCGCGGCGTAGGGCGCGCGGATGTGGCGGCATATGCGTCGTGGCGGCCGGAGGAGGTAGGGCGGCGAGTCCCCTCGCCGCCGCCGCGCGGAGCGGAGTCCGCGTCCTACCCGCCGCCAGCCGCGGCCACACTATTTTTGAAACCACCTGAGCGTGGTTTGAGTTGAAGTGTCGCCGTAGCCGGCAGGTAGGCTGGGTTTGTCCCCGACCCGTCGGGCGTAAAATCCGACCGACAAAAACGGCTACGGTCTAACGCTCACGCGTGCGGCTTGGCGGTGTTGTTTGTGCCGAGCGAGTGGGCGACGGCCGGCCAGAGCTGCGCGGTGCGCTCGGCGAGGATGGCGCGGCACTTCGCGACCTCGGCCTGGCGCTGCGCGAGGTTCGCCTCGGCGATCTGTGCGAGGTCGTCGAGATTGTAGACGTAGACATTGCCGAGCTTGGCGCACTCGGGCTCGATGTCGCGCGGCAGGGCGAGGTCGATCAGAAATAGCGGCCGGCCAGCGCGCTTCTTCATCGCGGCGGCGACGAGGTCGCGCGTGATGACGGCGTTCGGCGAACTGGTGGAGCTGGCGACGACGTCGGACGCGGCGAGCAGCTCGGGCAACTCGGCCATCGTGGCGGCCCAACCGCCGGCGGCGGCGGCGGTCTCCTCGGCGCGGGACAGCGTGCGGCTGGCGACCGTGATCGATTTCGAGCCGCGGCTCTGGAAAGCTTGCGCGGTTTTCAGGCCGATCTCGCCGGCGCCGACGACGAGCACTTTGGTGGAGGCGAGTTCACCGAAGATCTTGCCGGCGAGATCGACGGCGACGGTGGCGATGCTGACCTGGCCGGCGCCGATCGCAGTGTTGGTGCGGATGTGCTTCGCGGCTTGGAAGGTTTTTTGGAAAACGCGGTTCAGGACGGGGCCGGTCCACTTGCGCTCGAGCGCCTTGTCGTAGGCGCTCTTCACCTGGCCGAGAATTTCGACCTCGCCGACGATCTGCGAGTCGAGGCCCGAGGCGACTTCGAAGAGGTGCGCGATGGCGTCGTGGTTGTCGCGGCGGAGGACGACGCCCTCGAGTTCGGCGGGAGCGCAGCCGGTGACATCGCTGATGGTGCGGCGGACGGCCTCGGCGGTGTCGGTGTTTTCCGCGACGCCGTAGAGTTCGACACGATTGCAGGTGTTGAGCAGCGCGAACTCGCGGATGCCCGGCGTGGCGCGCAGGCGCTCGGCGAGCTGGTTGGCGCGGGCTTCGTCGATCGCGAGCCGCTCGCGCACCGCCATGGGTGCGGTGTGGTGGCTGGCGCCGAAGAGAACGAGGACGGGTGACTGGCTCTCCATGATCAGTGCACCGGGGTGAGTTCGACGCGATGCGACTCGCGGTTGGCGTTGATGGGACCGAGCGACATCATCGCGAGCATGAACAGCACGACGCAGGTCCAGGAAAAGCGCACGGCGTAGAGGACGCCGCGCCAGCGCAGCGCGAGTGCGACGGCGTAAATGAACCAGACGGCGAGGGTGACGAGGAGTTTGGGCCAGTGGACCGAGGCGGTGTCGCGCACCCACCAGGAGGCGCCGACGCAGAGCGAGACCGTGAGCAGACCGACGCCGGCCATCAGCATGCGCTGGTTGATCTGGTCGAGTTGGACGACGGAGGGCAGGAACCAGAAGAGGCCGTCGAGCCGTTTCTGTTTCAACGCCCAGTTTTGCAGCAGGTGCATGATCGAGGTCAGCGCCAGCAGGCCGAAGACGCCGTAGCTGAACACGGCGAGCGCGGCGTGAAACTCGATCCAGGGATTGTTGCCGAAGAGTTTGGTGCCGCGGGTGAGGTCCCATTGCGGGATGGCGAGCGAGATGGTGGCGAGGCTGGCGGCGTAGCCCGAGGTGAACAGGCCGAGCAGCGAGACGCGGAAGGCCGGACCGACGATGAAATAGAGCACCATCGCGGACCAGGCGACGAACTGGACAATTTCGAACTGATTGCCGAGCGGGCAGCCGCCGTGCGCCAGGCCGCGCACGTAGAGGCCGGCGGTCTGCGTCGCGAGGCCGAACGCGAGCAGCATGTTCAACAGCGTCCGTTCGCCGGTCGCGTGCTGCTTGCGGAGCAACTGGACGCAGCCCACGACAAACCCGGCCAGGTAAAGCAAGGTGCCGAGCCAGAGGATGCTGCGGTCCGTGAGCATGGAATTCATCGGTCGACCACTGTGGGGGGGCACGGCGGGTCCCGCAAGTGCCGGCGCACTGTATCATTTGACGGATGTGTCTCAGAATTTGCGCTTCAAAAGCGGAAGGGCGACGCGAGTGGGGCGCCACCAGCGCACGGGCAACGTTGGCGGGCGGGGTCCGAACCCCGCCGCGACCGCGATACGGCGCCCAAACCCGGCGGGGGGCGGCGACCGCGGCTCCATTCGGTGGCGCAATGAGACGGGAGGAGAATTTGCCTTGAGCGGGCCGCCAGGGGGCTGGCTAGGCTGGCGCGATGCAACTCTCATCGCCGCACGGTTGGCGCGGGTGGCTGTGGCCGGTGACGCTGGCCACGGTGATCGTGGCCGCATCCGGGCGCGGACAGGTGGCGGCGCCGAGTATCGTGAATTTCGACAAGGCCGCGCATTTCTTCGTCTACGGCTTGTTGACCACGCTGGTGGCGCGCAATGGCTTCGTGCCGGGCCGCGCGTGGGTGCCGATCGTGGTCGTGTCGCTGTTCGGGCTGACGGACGAATGGCACCAGAGTTTCACGCCGGGACGGAGTGTGGAGGTCGTCGACTGGCTGGCCGACACGCTCGGGGCCATCGTGGCGGTGACCGCGTATGCGGGCTGGCCGTTCTATCGGGCGACTTTGGAGCGGACGCTGGGGCGCCGGCGGAGTTGAAAACCGGGCGCCGATGCGTCCAACTGCGACATTCGCATGAATCCCGCCGACGCCCAGAAGGAGATCGCCCAACTCCGCGCCCAGGTCGCGCATCACGACGAACTCTACTACCGGCAGGCGAAGCCCGAGATCAGCGATTTCGAATACGACCAGCGGAAGCGCCGCCTGGCCGACTTGGAGGACCAGTTTCCGGAGTTCGCGCTCAATGATTCGCCCACCCAGCGGGTCGGCGACGATCGTGTGCAGGGCTTCCGCGAGGTCGCGCACCTGCAACGAATGCTCAGCCTCGACAACACCTACAGTGAGGACGAGGTGCGGGCCTTCCACGCGCGGCTGGCGCGGCTGCTCGGAACCGAGGACCTGCACTATACGGTCGAGCCGAAGATCGACGGCGTGGCGATCAGCCTGACCTACGAGCGCGGCGAGTTCGTGCGCGCCGTGACGCGCGGCCGGGGCGACGTTGGCGATGACGTCACCGCCAACGTGCGCACGATCGCGACGCTGCCGCGGAAACTGGCGGCGAGTCCGGACGCGCCGGTTCCCGAACTCGTCGAGATTCGCGGCGAGATTTACCTCACCGCCGCCGAGTTCGAGCGCCTCAACGCCGAGCGCGCGGCCGCAGGCGAGGAACTCTACGCCAACCCGCGCAACACCGCGGCCGGCTCGCTCAAGCAGCTCGATCCCGCGGAGGTCGCGCGGCGGAAGCTTTCGCTGGTTTGCTACAGCCTCGGCCATTGCCAGCCGCCGGTGATCGAGACGCAGGCCGGTCTCCACGCCAGCCTCAAGGCCTGGGGACTGCCCGGCGTAGAGCGTATCTGGCATGCGCGCGGCATCGACGCCGTCTGGAACGCCATCGGCGAACTCGATGGCCTGCGGCGCACCTTCGCTTACGGCACCGATGGCGCGGTGGTGAAACTCGATGACGTCGGCCTCCAACGCGAGGCTGGCTCGACCGACAAGGCGCCGCGTTGGGCCATCGCCTATAAATACAAGCCCGACACCGCGCGCACGCGGCTCAAGGCCATCACCATCCAAGTCGGCAAGACCGGCATCCTCAGCCCCGTGGCGGAGCTCGAGCCGGTGTTTCTCGCCGGCAGCACCATCGCTCGCGCCACGCTGCACAACGAGGAGGAGATCCGGCGCAAGGACATCCGCGTGGGCGATCTCGTGGAAATCGAGAAGGCCGGTGAAGTCATCCCCGCGGTGCTGCGCTCGTTTCCGGAAGAGCGCGCTCCCGATGCGCCGGAATTCGACCTGTGCGCCGCGGTCGGGCACCGTTGCCCGGTGTGCGGTGGCCGCATCGCCAAAGTCGAGGTGGCGGACGAGGAGGCGCAGGGCGTGGCCTGGAAGTGCCAGAACTACGATTGCGCCGCGCAGCGCACGGGGCGGCTGGGTTTCTTCTGCAGCCGCCGGGCGCTTGCGATCGATGGCGTGGGTGGCGTGGTGGCGGCCAAGCTGGTGGAGCTCGGCCACGTGCAGGATCCGCCGGATCTCTACGACGTTTCACTCGAAACCCTGGCCACGCTCAACCTCGGCACGGCCGAGGAGCCGCGGGTCTTCGGCGAGAAGAACGCCGCCAAGGTCGTCGCTGCGCGTGAGGCCGCGCGTGCGTTGCCGCTCGAAAAATGGCTTTATGCGCTCAGCGTGCCCGACGTGGGCGAGTCCACCGCGCGGGAACTGGCGCGCCGTCACCGCAATTTCGCCGAACTGACCAATTCGGCGCTCCTGCGCGCGGTGCTGCAGCGTGCGACACTCGAAGAGGAGAAAGAACGCGACAGTCCCAATTCGAAAAAGAACCCGCCCAAGGACGAGACGGAGAAGGAGCGCCGCAAGGCGCGCCGCGCCCAGATCAACGCCGAGGTCGAAGCCCTCGATACCGGCGCCCTGGCCGGAGTTCCCTCCGACCTCGGTCCGGCGGTCGCCGCGAGCACGCTGGAATTCTTCGCGAGCGAGCCGGGAAAGCGCTTGCTGGGCAAACTGGCGAAGCTCGGCATCGATCCGCAGGGCACGGTCGTTGCGGCGGGCGTGTTCACCGGCAAGACCTTCGTGCTCACCGGCACGCTGCCGACGCTTTCGCGCGACGAGGCGACCGCGCAAATCCTCGCTGCCGGCGGCAAGGTGTCGGGCAGCGTCAGCAAGAAGACGAGCTACGTCCTCGCCGGCGAGGACGCCGGTTCGAAGCTCGAGAAGGCGCAGCAACTCGGCGTGCCGGTGATCGACGAGGCCGGGTTCCGGCGGATGTTGTCCACTTGACGCTCAGTGCAACCCGGTCGGCAGACCGGGCGGCAGCTCGGCGCGGGCGCGCGCTTCGCCATCGACCGAGACCGGCCCGGGACCGGCGACGGTGATAACCGAGAGCAACACGAGCACCAGCGCGGAGAGTTCCAGCGACTGGCTGGCAGCCAGAAGCCCTTCGCCGCGGTGGATGAGAAACACCGCGCCGATCAACACGGGCAGCTGCACGGCGGCGGCGATTCGCGTGAGGATGCCGAACGCGAGCATCGCGCCACCGACGAAGTGCGCGAGGGTGACGTAGTGCAGCAGTGCCGCTGACAGCAGCCATGACTGGCCGGAACGAGCGACGAGTTCGCTGACGAATTCCGTGCGCGCGTTCGTGATGAGGAGCAGTCCGCGAACGAAGAGGGCGAGGCCGAGGAAGATTCGGACCAAGTCGAGCCACACCTTCGGATGAGCTTCCGCCCAATCGAATCCTTGACGCAGTTTGTGCATGGAGCCTCCTGACGTGGATGGGAGAGCCGGCGGGCGTCGTGTCCGCCGATGCGCGGAACGTAGGCGCGCGCGGCGCTGCGTCAAAGGGCGCTTTTATAGCGCGGCCCGAGCTCAGGCTTGCGAACCGGCGCCGAGTGGAGCCGGTGCGTCGAGGGCCGCCGTCCGCAGCAATGTGAGTTCCTTCTCGAAGGTCGTGCGCAGGAAGCGCGTCATGAGCTGGCGTTCCAGCCAGCCGAGCGGACCGCCGCGCGCGCGGACGACGGTGGTGATGGTGACGCGGGCGCCGCCGGACGGAGTGGGATCGACCGTGAAGGTCGTGTAGAAGCGTCCCGCGAGATCCGTTTCCTGCAGCACGCGGCCAGGTTCCGGTTCGGTGATGCGCGAGCGGGTCGTGTCGGTGACTCCGAGAAATTTCGTCTCGAAACGGATCACCGTTCCGGCGCCGACGCCGCCTTGTTCGACCACGAGGGCGCCGAAGGGCGGGCGCGGCAGAATTTTCTGGTGCCCGGAATGGTAGTCGGCGATCAGCGCGTAGAGCGTGGGAGCGGGAGCCTCGATCGCGGCCGAGGCGGAGATGCGGTAGTCCGACACGTCGGGCGGCTCAGTAGCCGTGGCGCTGGAGCTGCATCTGCAGCTCGCGTTGGAAGGCCTGGACGTCGGGGGCGCTCGGCTTGTAGCCGGGTTGGCCGGTGTCGAGCATGAGGCGGCCGTATTGATCGAGCGCCCATTTGCCGCTGACGCCGTCGCTGAAGGTCACGCTGCCGCTCATGGCGAAGCCCGGACGCACGACGCGGTCGAGCTCGACCGTGACGCCGCCTGCGCCGGCGGGCGCTTCGGGCATCGGCTCTTCTGCGGGAAATTCGTCGGCGTGCAGCTCGTCTTCGTCGTCGGCGTGCGCGTCGTGCTCATTGGAGCCCAAGCCGACCTTTTCCTTCAATTGGTCGAGCATGCTTTTCTTCCCGGGAGCGGCGGGAGCGGCGGGACGCGCAGCGGCCGCCTTGGTGACGTCGGTCGTGTCGACCTTCGGCGCCGGATCCTTGAGCTCGAGTTCGAGATCGTCGACGAGGAAGCGAACGTCGCGATACGTCAGCGAAATCTTGAACTGCTCGCCGAGCTTCTTCTGCACGGCGGAGAGATTGTCTCCGGCGGCAATCCAGGAGGCGACGGCGGCTTTTTGTTCGGGCGTGAGGGTCATTGCATTTTCGATTTTCGATTTTGGATTTTCGATTGCAAGCGCGGTGCCGGGCGTGGCGGCAGATTGTTGGCGGAATGGCGTGGCGTGCAAATGGGGAGGGGGCGGCGCGTAGCGGAAGCCGTGAGGCTTTCGCCGTTCGGGGGTGGCGAAACTCTCACGAGTTCCGCCACCGATTCCGACCACCTAAACGCAACCGGCCGGGCTTTCGCCCGGCCGGTCCGTGTTATCAGTGTGTGTGCTAACGAGAGTGGCTTACTTGGAGAGCTGCGCCTTGAGGAAGTCGACGCTGCCGCGCACGGAGTCGTCGGTTTCCATCATGTTTTCGACGGTCTTGATCGCGTGGATGACGGTGCCGTGGTCGCGGCCGCCGAAGGCGTCGCCGACTTCCTGCAAGGAGTGGCGCGTGAGCTGGCGGCAGAGATACATGGCGATCTGGCGCGGGAACGCGATGGCGTTGGGCCGGCGCTTGCTCGTCATGTCCGAGTGGCGGATCTGGTAATGGTCGGCGACGCGCTTCTGGATCGCTTCGATGCTGAGGCGGTTTTGCGCCTCCTCCATCAGCACGTCTTTGAGCAGGTTTTCCGCGGTCGGAAGATCGAGGGGTTTGCCGGTGAGCGCGGAGTAGCTCGAAACCTTGATCAGCGCGCCTTCGAGGCGGCGGATGTTCTTCGAGATGTGCTGCGCCATGAACTCGAGGACGGGCATGGGGATGTCCATCTTGAGCGAAGCGGCCTTGGTGCGGAGGATGGCGACGCGGGTCTCGAGGTCGGGCGACTGGATGTCGGCGGCGAGGCCCCATTGGAAACGCGAGACCAGGCGCGCCTCGAGCGCGGCGATCTCGGTGACGGGGCGGTCACTGGAGAGGACGATCTGTTTGCCGGATTCGAAGAGGTCGTTGAAGGTGTGGAAAAACTCCTCCTGGATGCGCTCTTTGCCGGCGAGGAACTGGATGTCGTCGACGAGGAGGACGTCGACGTTGCGGTAGCGCTGGCGGAACTTCGTGAGCGAGTTCTCCTGAATGGCGTGGATGAACTCGTTGGTGAACTTCTCCGTGGAGAGGTAGGCGATCTTCGCGTCGGGGTTGCGTTGGAGGATGCTGTGCCCGATGGCGTGCATCAGGTGCGTCTTGCCGAGGCCGGTGCTGCCGTGGATGAAGAGCGGGTTGTAGGCCTGCGCGGGAGCCTGGGCGACGGCGAGCGAGGCGGCGTGGGCGAGCTGGTTGTTGGAGCCGACGACGAAATTCTCGAACGTGTTGCGCGGGTTCAGCGCGCCGGCGGTGGCGAGGCGTTCGTCGTAGCGGACCGTGCGGGGCTTCGCGGTGGCGCGGTGGCGCGCCGGTTCGGCGCGGACCGGGACCGGCGTGCTGGCGCCGTTCGCCTCGGCCTTGCGGAGCGAGACGTGGACCAGGCGCCCCGCGGTCAGGCGGATGCGCTGCGAGATCAGGTCGAGGTAATTGTCGTGAATCCAGATCGCCGCGAAATCGTTCGGCACGCCGAGCACGACGGCGTCGTCGTTGGACTCGAGGCAGCTCATCGGCTCAAACCACATCTGGAACACATCCTCGGGAAAGAGACCTTTGAGGTCGCACTTCACGGTTTCCCAGAGGGAAGTTTGGGGCGCAGGATGAGGCATGGCTTGGGTGGCGGACGCAGGCTTATTCACATCGCCGGTTTCGGAGCGTTGCAGCGTCCACCGCACAGGGTCAGCAAGCCGGGGCCTCGGTAGGTAAAATTGGGTCTCTGGCAATGGCGTCGCGGCGGTGTGGGGTAGGGCCGCGGAAGCGCATCATGGCCAGCGTCTAGGGGGCATCCTAGTCGAGGTGGCGGACTGAGTGTCGCAGGGGAAACCGCAAAGAACGAAACGAGCGGATGGTCGTTAAAGGAGAAGTGGACGATAACGTGAATCAAAAAATGCGTTTCAAGGCCATGTTTCCGACAACTTGTTCACAACCGCGGGAGCATAACTTTCGGCATTTTTTTGTTGCCGCGAAATTCCCGTGCGCGGGGAGAAATTCCTCCTCGGAGATCCGAAAAACGGAATGCGTTTACGCCGGGAAATCACGGACAGCGTGCGCTGGTGCACACGAATTTTTGCGGCAGATGGCACGCGAAAATTTTTGCGAAAAGGTGCGGTGCCGCGCAGTGCAGAGCACAAGTTCCACCCGCCCGGAGGTTGTCGCGGGCTCGGTCGGGCGAGGCGTCTCGCCGAGCCGGTGCCTTGTCGCCGATGCGCGCGGCGCACGGGGGACGTGCCGCTCTGTCGGACAATGGTGCAGGTGGCGCGCCCGCCGCGCCCCGTGAGCGAACGCGGATTTCGCGTGCGAGTTGCCCGCGCGCACAACCCCCCTCGGCGGATCGTCGTCAGTTCCATCCTTCCTGCTCGCGACGTAGCGGGCGAGGTGAGGATGCGGCCGCGACGGGCGTGGGGGGCGTGCTTCGCCGCTGGCTTCAGACGGCAGGTTTTCGCGTTAGCGCGGGACTTGGTGCGGCTCGGGGTCGACCCATTTGCCGTGCTCGCGAATGAGCGCGATGAGCCGCGCGTCGGCTTCGCTCTGCGGGATGTTGTATTGGACGCAGTTTTTCCCGACGTAGAGGTTGATCTTGCCGGGCGCGCCGCCGACGTAGCCGAAGTCCGCGTCCGCCATTTCACCCGGGCCGTTCACGATGCAGCCCATGATGGCGATCTTCACGCCTTTCAGATGACCAGTTTGCGCACGGATGCGCTGAGTCGTGGTCTGCAGGTCGAAAAGTGTGCGACCGCAACTCGGACAGGCGACGAACTCGGTCTTCGAGACGCGCGCACCGGCGCCTTGGAGGACGTTGTAAGCGAGCTTGGTCGCGCGTGGAGCGTCGGCCTCGGTTTCGATGCTGACGAGATCACCGAGCCCGTCGCAGAGCGAGCCGCCGGTGAGGAACGAGGCTTCGAGCAGCTTGGACAGGAAACTGTTGTCGCCGCGCACCGCGGTGGTGGGCGTGTTGCGAATCCAGACGGGCGCACGCGAGCCGGCGGCGCGCAGAAACTCGCGCAGGCGACGATACGCGCCGCTCGGATGGCCCGCGTTCGCGCCGACACTGCTGCGGGTGAAGATCAGGCGCGCATCGCCGAGACGGCGGACGGTGTCGAGCAGCGCGGCCTCGGCTTCCGCGGCGAGATCGATGGCGAGGAAGTGGCCGCGCTCGCGCACGAGGGCGGTGAAGGCTTCGAGTTCTGCGGCGTCCTTGGCGCCGAAACGCCGGCCGATCACGACGCGGCCGCCATCGGGCGGCAGCACGGCGGCGAAATCTTGCGCGATCAGCAGCGGGCCGGACTCGACGACGAGGAACTGGACCGGGAGCGGCGTGCGCTTGAGCGTGTCGGCGAGCTCTGCGAGATCGCTCGGCGTGTCGGCGCGGACCAGCAGGCCCTCGGCGGGCGTGTCCTTGAGTTTCGGGTCGGAGAGCTGGCGGGCGATTTCCGCCACGCGATTGACGGTGCCGGCGCCGACGATCACGCGCGGCGGCTGCTCGCCGCCGGCGACGCATGCGGGCGAGAGCTCGAGCGGCGCGGTATCGCGGCGGACGTAGCTGAACGGATCGACGGAGTCGTGCGTCGGGTAGGGGGCGGACTCCGCTCCGCGCCGTTCATTTTCGGCGGCGAAGGGGCTCGCCGCCCTACCTTCCCACAGGCTCATCGCCTTGTCGGCGATCGCGCGGGCGACGGGGATTTCGTAGACGGAATCCTCGGTGAGCGAGACGCGGATGGTGTCGCCGAGGCCGTCGAGCAGCAGGCTGCCGATGCCGATGGCGCTCTTGATGCGGCCGTCCTCGCCGTCGCCGGCTTCGGTGACGCCGAGGTGGAGCGGGTAGGCGCGGTGCGCGCGGTCCATTTTTTCGACGAGCAAGCGGTAGGCCTGGATCATGACCTTCGGATTGCTCGCCTTCATCGAGAGAACGATGTCGTGGAAGCCGTGCGACTCGCAGATGCGGACGAACTCGAGCGCGCTCTCGACCATGCCAAGCGGCGTGTCGCCGTAGCGGTTCATGATGCGGTCGGAGAGCGAGCCGTGGTTGGTGCCGATGCGCAGGGCCCGGCCGAGCTCCTTGCAGCGTTTCACGAGCGGCGAGAAGGCGTCGTGCAAGCGTTCGAGTTCGGCGTCGTAGTCGGCGTCGGTGTATTCCTTGACCGCGAATTTCTTTTTGTCGGCGTAGTTGCCGGGGTTCACGCGGATCTTCTCCACGTGCTCGACGGCTTCCATCGCGGCGTTCGGCAGGAAATGGATGTCGGCCACGAGCGGGATGGCGCTGAAGCCCGCGGCGCTGAGGCGCGCGCGGATGTCTTGAAGGCATTTCGCGGCGGGGACGTTTGGCGCGGTGACGCGGACGATTTCGCAACCGACCTCGGCGAGCGCGATGGATTGTTTCACCGTCGCCTCGATGTCCTGCGTGTCGCTGGTCGTCATCGACTGCACGCGGACGGGGTTGGCGCCGCCGATGCCGACGGGGCCGACCTTCACCTCGACGGTGCGGCGGCGAATCGTGTGGAAGCGGGAGGCGCAGTAGGACATGGCGGTGGGAAGTAACAAGTCGCCGAAGGAACAAGTGGCAAGAGGCAAGGCGGGCGGAACGGAGGTCAGGGAAACGGCGGACGGAGCGCGCGTGGGGGGAGGTGGTCGCCGCTGTCCCAGCGGCGACGCAGGCGCGGCGGGGGCTACGAAAGTCGTTCGGTGCCGCTGGGGACAGCGGCGCCCACCTTCTTGCGGCGTGGCGCGCGGTGATCGAGGGGACCGGCTGAGAAGCCCGTCCTACTTGGCCGGCTCGGCGGATTTCTTCTGTTGCTCGACCTGCTCTTTGGCGGCGGCTTCGGCGCGGTAGTCGCGCACGAGGCGGCGGATGTCGCCGAAGACCGTCACGTAAAGCATCATGCCGAGCAGCAGCACGACGAAGACGCTTTGCGTGGTGGCGATGATGTTAAAGGGAATCGGGCGACCGCGGAGTTTGCCGATCGTGGCGAAGAGGATGTGGCCGCCGTCGAGCACTGGGATCGGCAGCAGGTTGAAGATCGCGAGGTTGATGTTCACCAGAATGGCGAACCATGTGGCGAAGCGCAGCGGGTAGTCGGATTGCGCGGCGTCCCAGAAGCCGCGGCCGATACCGATCGGGCCGGAGAGGTTCGACGCGCTCACATCGCCGCGCGGGCTGATGAGGCTCCAGAAGGTGCGGAAGGTGTTGTCGATGGTCTCCGTGAATTGGTGCCAGGGCGAATCGTGGAGCAATTGGTAGGGCACGGTGAGGCGCAGGCCGGTGAAGGGATTCGGCTTTTTCTCGTCGAGCGGAGGCACGGTCACGCGCCCTTCGCCTGCGGGGCGCGCGAGGGTGATCTCGGTGGGCTGCGTTTTGTTTTTCGACAGGTGATCGTAGAGCTGGTCGAAGCTGTGCAGGCGGGCGCCGTTGAGTCCGACGAAGCGGTCACCCGCCTGAAAACCGAGGATGGCGGCAGGGGAGCCGGGCTCCACGGCGTCGATGACGGGCAAGTAGGCCGCGGCGACGCCGATCTGTCGAAAACGGTCCTCGCCGGCGCGCACCGGTTGGACGGTGATGTCGCGCGTCGCGCCGTCGCGTTCAACGGTGAGCACCGCGTTGCGGTCGCCGGATTGGCTCACGCTGGTGCTGAGGACGAGTGCGCTCTTGAATTGCAGCCAGTCGTTCACGCGCCGGCCATCGACGGCGCGAATGACGTCGCCGACTTGCAGGCCGGCTTTGGCGGCGGGACTCTGCACGTCCTGTCCGTCGACTTTGATCGTGGCGGCGACGTAACCGATTTTCGTGGTCGTGATGCTCTCGGGCGCGGGGCGGCCGATTTGCCAGAGAACCGTCGCGAGCAGGAACGCGAAGATGAGGTTAAACACCGCGCCGGCGATGAACACGATCACCTTGGTCGAGTAGCTGACGGGTGGGAGCGCCTTCACGTCGACCGTGCTGCCGCCTTCGAGCTCGGCCATGTCGGCGAGCTGCGGAAGTGCGACGTAGCCGCCGAGCGGCAGCCACGAGAGGCGGTAGTCGACGCCGTCCTTGCCCTTCCAGCCGAAGATTTTCGGGCCGAAGCCGATCGAGAAACGCTCGACCTTCACCCCGCGGCGGCGCGCGGCGAGGAAGTGGCCGAGTTCGTGGACGAAGATCGAGCCACCGAAAAAGAGCACGATCAGGAAGATCGACCAGACGGTGCCGAGGACAGACGTGAGAAATTCCATGTGTGGCTAGGCGTGGGAGGAAAGGAGGGAATGCGCGACGCGGCGGGCCTCCGCGTCGGCGGCAAAGACATCGTCGAGCGCGGCGGGTTCGGCGGATTTCACGCGGGTCAGAACCTGTTCCACGGTGCGCGAAATCGCAAGGAACGGTGCGCGTCCGGCGAGAAACTCCGCGACCGCGACCTCGTTGGCGGCGTTGTAGATCGCCGGTGCGGTGCCGCCGGTGGCCATCGCGGCCTGGGCGAGGCCGAGGAGGGGAAAGCGAGCCGGATCGACGGGGCGGAAATCGAGGCTGAAGGTCTTTTCCAAGCTCAGCGCGCTGACCGTCGCGCTCGGCGCGCGGTGCGGGTGGAGCAGCGCGTGCTGAATCGGGAACGTCATCGAGGGCGGACAGAGCTGCGTGAGCATCGAGCCGTCGGAAAATTCGACGAGACAGTGCACGATGCTCTGCGCGTGCAGCACGGCCTGGCACTGCTCGGCGCGGAGGTCGAAGAGCCACTGCGCCTCGATCAGCTCGAGGCCCTTGTTGGCCAGCGTGGCGGAGTCGACCGTGATTTTCGGGCCCATGGCCCAGTTCGGATGCTTGAGCGCGTCGGCCACGCTGGCGGTGGCGAGTCGCTCGATCGGCCAGTCGCGAAACGCGCCGCCCGACGCCGTGAGCACGATGCGGCGGACGTCGCTCGAGCGGTGGCCTTCGAGGCACTGAAAAACGGCGTTGTGCTCGCTGTCGACGGGGAGAAGTGCGACGCCGTGCTCGCGGGCGGCGGCCATGACGAACTTGCCTGCCATGACCAGCAGTTCCTTCGAGGCGAGGGCGATGGCCTTTTTCGCGGCGATGGCGGCCAGCGCGGGCTGCAGGCCGGCGGTGCCGACGACGGCGACGAGCACGGTGTCGGCTTCGGCGAGCGTCGCCAGTTCGGTGAGGCCCGCGAGGCCGCCGTAGAACTTCGTGCCGACGGGAAACGCGCCCGAGGATTTCGCGGTGGCGAAAGACTTGTCGTCGTAGAGTGCCACGTGCCGGACGCCGAATTCGCGCGCGATCTCCGCGAGGCGCGCATGCCGGCCGTGCGCGGCGATGCCGACGAGTTCGAGGCGGTCGCGGTGGGCGGCGACGACCTTCAGCGTGTTCTCGCCGATGGAGCCGGTGGCGCCGAGGAGGACGATGCGACGTTTGGGAGCGGTGTTGGCCACGGGTGCGAGCGGCGTTTATGAAGGCCGGCGCGTCGCGGGGACAGCAAAAATCGGCCGCATGGGGGCGGGGCCATCAGCCCCGCGAGGCGTGCGCGTAGACAGCGCTACCAACCAGCGGGGCTGATAGCCCCGCCCACACATGGTCAGCTCAGGAACAGGAACGCCACGTAGGCGACCGGGGCAGTCAGGATCAGCGAGTCGGTCAGGTCGAAGGCGCCGCCGATGCCGGGGATCATCTTGCCGGAGTCCTTGATGTCTGCGCGGCGTTTCATCGCCGACTCGATGAGGTCGGAGACGATCGTGACGAGCGCGATCGGTGCTCCGATCAGAGCGGCGATGCCGGGCGTGAGCGTTTCGGGGACGTAGTCCGCCGCCAGCCACGCGATGAGCGCGCCGATGCCCGCGGAGGTGAGCACACCGCCGACGGCGCCTTCCCAGGTTTTTTTCGGGCTGATGTTGGGCGCCATCTTGTGCTTGCCGACCGCCATGCCGGTCAGCAACGCGCCAACGTCACAGAATTTGGAGACGGCCACGACCCACAAGCACGCGGCGAGTCCGGTGGCCGGCTCCGCGTAAATGAGCATCAGCCGCACGAGGAAGTGCAGCATGAACGGCACGTAGAGCAGGCCGACGATCGTCGCGATGAGCGACTCGATGCGGTTGGTGTTGTCGCGCTCGAAGAGGATGCGCACGCAGAACACCATGACCGCCAGCGCGAGGAGCGTCGGGGCGAAACTCGGCGGTTCCTCGCCGGCGAAGAAGTATTCCGTGACGTAGAACGGACCCGCGGTGATCAACACCGAGAACGTCAGGCTGATCCAGCGGAACGGCCGGAAGCCCATCTTTTCCGCGAGTTGGTAGAACTCGTGCAGCGTCAGCGCGGCGAGGATCGTGAGGATGGCGACGGCCGCGTGCGGGCCGAAAAACCACAGGCTGCCGAGGATGATGCCCCAGAGCAGGACGGTGCTGAGAATGCGGGAAAGCACGGGCGGAGTAAGTCTGCCCGAATCAGGCGGGGCCAGCCTGGATTTGTTCCGTCGTGGCGCCGTAACGGCGTTCGCGCCGGCCGAACTCCTCGCATGCGGCGATGAGGTCGGTGCGGCCAAAGTCGGGCCATAGTGTCGGCGTGAACACGAGTTCGGCGTAAGCGAGCTGGAGCATCAAGAAATTGCTGAGCCGCAGTTCGCCGGACGTGCGGATGAGCAGGTCTGGCTCGGGCAGGTCCGCCGTGTAGAGATAGCGGCTCAGCTTCTGCCAGTTCGCCTCCGCGGGGTTTTCCGTGCCGGCGCGCACGGCCTCGGCGTAGGCGCGGGCCGCGTCGACGGCCTCGGTCTGCGCGCCGTAATTGAGCGCGAGGATCAGGTTCCACTCGGTGAAGTGCTTCGTGGCCTCCTTCACGCGCTCGAGCTCGCGGCGGACGTTTTCGGGGAGCGCCTCGACGCGGCCGATCGTGCGCAGACGCACCTTTTCCTTGATCAAATTGTTGAGTTCGCGCTTCAGGAAAAAATCCAGCAGGCCCATCAGGCCGGACACCTCGTCGCCGGGGCGTTTCCAGTTCTCAGCGGAGAAAGCGTAGAGCGTGAGGTAGCGGATGCCGAGCTCGCGCGCGGTGTCGACGATCGTGCGCACCGTCTCCACGCCGCGGCGATGGCCCTCGAGGCGCGGCAGGCCGCGCTGTTTCGCCCAGCGGCCGTTGCCGTCCATGATGATGGCGACGTGTTGCGGAACTCTGGCCAGACGCGGTGTGCTCATGGAACGCGCGATTCAGCGGGCGGCCCGCGCGTTTGACAAGGCCGAAGCCCGGCGCTTCCGTGGCGGCATGGCTTCGACCCCGCTGACGCCTGATGAAATCGCCGCCGCGCTCCGCGAGTTGCCCGGCTGGTCCCTCGAGCGCGACGCGCTCGCGCACACGTTTCGATTCGGCAGCTTCCGCGAGGCGATGAGCTTCATGGTGCGCGTCGGCTTCGAGGCCGAGGCGGCCGATCACCATCCCGAGTGGACCAACGTCTACAACCAGGTCGCGATTCGCCTGAATACGCACGACGCCGGCAACAAAGTCACGGCGAAGGACGTGGCGCTCGCGAAGAAGATCGCGGGGCTTTCCTGGGTGAAGTGAATCATTGAACTATGCGTAACGCGGGCGTGCGGGCTTGGTGGAGCGCGGCAATTGCCCCGCGCGCGGAAGAGGATGCGTTGAGGTCAACGCGCTCCACCGTCGCTGCGGTCGTGAGACCGCGGTTCAGCCGTCGCATGACGGCTGCTACTTTCGGACTTATCGCTTGTTTGCTGTTCGCCGTTGCGCTCGAGGGTAGGGCGAGTCGTCCCGACGAGCCGGGCGTGCGTGGCGGCTCGTCGGGGACGCCTCGCCCCACCTTGCTCGGCGGCTCGCCGCTCGCGGAGCACGCCGGCGTGGCGGAGAACCGCCTGCTCCGGATCGAGAGCGGCTACGATGCGCTGCTGTTGCGCGTGCACCTGATCCGCGCGGCGCGCGAATCGGTGGAGCTGCAGACCTTCATCTGGACCAACGACGAGTGCGGACGGCTGCTGCTCTGGGAGCTGATTGAGGCCGCGCGGCGCGGCGTGCGCGTGCGGCTGATCGTCGATCAGATGTTTTCCGAGAAGGACCCGGCAGTGATGGCGTTTCTCGCCACGGTGAGTCCGAACTTCGAGCTGAAGCATTACCGGCCCGCGTTCGCGCGCGTCGATCCGTCGCTGTGGCAGCGGCTCACGGCGGGCGCGCTGTCCTTCCATGGCACGAATCAGCGCATGCACAACAAGGTGATGATCGTCGACGGCGCCGT
The DNA here is from genome assembly GCA_041906465.1 of Candidatus Didemnitutus sp. GTDB lineage: Bacteria > Verrucomicrobiota > Verrucomicrobiia > Opitutales > Opitutaceae > Didemnitutus. The sequence continues at coordinate 381,100 of JAYRJE010000003.1, forward strand.
GCTCGTGACCGGCGGGCGCAACGTCGAGAACACCTACTTCGATCATTCCACCGAACTGAACTTCCGCGACCGTGACGTGCTCGCCACCGGGCCGGTGGTCGCGGCGGCGCGGAAATCGTTCGAGGAGTTCTGGGCGTATCGCCACGCTGTGCCGAGTCGGGAGCTGCGCGACGTGGCGCGCGAGATCGCGCGCGGGATATTCCGCCGCTACGACCGGCGTGAGGACTGGGATTTCGGCGGGCTGTTCGGCGCGCTCGGGCGCGAGGCGGACGACGCGGCGGTGGTGCGCGAGCGGTTCGCGGCCCGGCTGCGGCCGGTGCGGCGCGCGATGTTCGTCAGCGACGAGCCAGGCAAGACACGCGGCTGGTTCGGTCCGGCGGCGCGGCTCACGCGCGAATTGCGCTCAGCGCTCGAGCAGGCGCGCCGCGAAATCGTCATGCAGACGCCGTATCTCGTGCTCAGCCCGGCGGCCCGGCGGTTGTTTGGCGAGTTGCGCGAGCGGCGACCGGAGCTGCAGTTTCGCATCTCGTCGAACAGCTTCGCCTCCACCGACAACCTGCTGGCCTACTCGGCGAATTACCGGCTGCGCGGCATCTACATCGAGCAGCTCGGCCTGGAGGTGCATGAATTCAAGCCGCGGCCGGCCGCGCTGCCGGAGTTGTTCCAGCAATACCGCATGATGGAGGAGCGCGCGGCGCCCCGCCTCGCGAAGGGCGAGCAGAAGCGCGCGCCGTATCTCTGCGTCCACGCGAAGTCGCTCGTGGTGGACGATCGCGTGGCGTTCGTCGGTTCCTACAACCTCGACCCGCGCTCCGAGCGCCTGAACACCGAGGTCGGCCTGATCGTCGAGGATGAGGAGTTCGCGCGCGGGTTGCGCGCGGAGATCGAACGCGACCTCGCGCCGGAAAACAGCTGGGTGATCGCGCGGCGCGATTTCCCGCTCGGCCTCGACAAGGTGAACACGCTGGTCGAGGGGCTGGTCTCGATCACGCCGTTCGAGGTCTGGCCGTTGCGCAACACCTCGAGTTTCGATCTGCGGCCCGGCGCGCAGCCGGTGCCGCCGAGTCATCCCGAGTTTCACCGCCGGTATCGCGAGGTCGGCTCGTTCCCCGGCACGGATGGCCTGCTCAGCCAGAAGGAAATCCTGACGCGCCTCTACAAGGCGGTCGGCGCGCCGCTCACGCCGGTCATCTGAGAATCGACGGGAGCGACGCGAAAAATCTCTAGCGTGGCGGCGGCGCGTCGTGCGCGCTGCCGTGCTGCGAGCATTTCACCTGGTAGCTGCCGCCGTCGAGTTCGGCACTGTAGGCGCCACCGGTGGGGCAGGCGGGCATCTGCGCGATGAGTTTTTGCGGGCCGACGATTTCGTCCCATGTGGCGGGACCTTTGCCGTGCTCGAGATTATATTGGTCGAGCGCGGCCTCGAGCATGCGTCCGTTGTTGAAGCAGGCTTTTTGTTCCGACGCCTGCCGCACCTTCTGGAAAGCGGGAATGGCCATCGCGGCCATCAGGCCGATGACGACGACCAGGATCATCGCGCTCGCGGGGGACGCGGTGCCCATGCCGCCGCCGGGCATGAATGCGCCGAGGACGAACGCAAAGGGATGCCGCGGCGCGCGCGCGGGCGTCTGGCCTTCGCGGAGCGCGAGCACGTCGACGACGCGGCGGGACAGGGTGGGGTAGGTCGAGGTGAGTTCGTGCAGGGAGACGAAGAAGCCGCGGTCATCGGTGTATTGCGCGGCGTAGGCGGCGGCATCGAGCTGCGGGCCGCGTTCGCGTCCGCCGGCGAGCACCAACAATCCGCGGGCCGCGGAGGGCACGTCGCCGGCGGCGAGCGTGCCATAGCGGTCGCACGAGGTTTCCCAGGCGCGGCGGTAGGCGGGCCCGATCAACGGGAAAAACAACCCCGGAGCCAGAAGCGCGTGTTTGAGCGGGTGGCTGCTCTGCAAGTGGCCGATCTCGTGGCCGAGGAGAAACTTCATCTCGCGCGACGACGGCCCGAGCGCTTCGATCAGATCGGAGTAGACGACGACGAAGTTGCGGCCGGTGTGGCGCAGCGCGAAGGCGTTGAGCATGCCGCCCGCCTGGAGCACGTAGAGGGCGGGGGGATGCTTCACGCCGAGTGTGGCGCAAACTTCGCGGAACGTCGCGGCGAGCTCGGGCATTTGGCGTTCGCTGACCTTGACTGCTTCGGAGCGCAGGTAGGCCGCGAGCAGGCCGTTGCCGAGCCAGATGAAAAAGGCGATGAACAAGGCGTAGGGTATCCCGACGATCGTGAGCGCGAGGCCGAGCCACACGAGGACGGAGATGACCACCACGAAAGCGAAGTAGGTGCTTTCCTTGGGCGCGTTGAGGGAGGACGGCGCGAGGCCGACCGGGGGCATGAGCGGGGCGGATTCCATGGGAGAACGACGAAAAACGATGGCCCGCCGCAAAACTGGCAGCGACGGCGCCGCCGTGGCGATGCGAAAAAGGCCGCGGCCGGCGCGCCGCGGTCCGGCTCAACTCTCCACGTGTTCGGCGAGACCGGCGAGCATCGCTTCCTCGTGGTCGAGGAGTTGCTGGAGCGGCCGGTGCGTGTCGGCGGTGATGACGTTTTGTCGGAGCAACTCCGCGAGCGCGTGACGCTCGGCGCGCAACGCGTGCAAGCGATGTTTGCGACCGGAGCGGCGGCGCGCTTGGGCGGCGGTTTGGGTTTCCCCTTGCGCCGTGAGTTCGGCGAGGCGGTGCTCGTATTCGGCAATCACGATGCCCAGCGCGGCGGTTTCCTCGGGTGCGCTGGCGGATTGCTCGAGTTCGCGCAGGCTGGCGAGGCCATGCTCGACCGCGCGGACGCGGGCGATGCGATCTTCGCGCACGCGCGTGTCGTCGGCCGGCAGGCGGAGTTTGCAGATGAAGTATTCGAGCGTCGTCCCTTGCAGGAGCAGCGTCGTGAAGATCACGCCGAGCGACAGAAAGATGACGATGTCGCGACCGGGGAACGGCGTGCCGTTTTCCTGCAACAGCGGAATCGAGAGCGCGGCGGCGAGCGTGACGCTGCCGCGCATGCCGGCCCAGCCGGCGGCGAGGACCATGGGCCAAGACGGGCGCTCCTCACTGCGGCGCACGCGGCGCGAGAGCAGGAACGGCAGATACGCGCCGGGAAATATCCAGGCGAGGCGCGCGAGGATGGCGGTCAGCGAGATGGCCGCGGTGAAGAGGACGAGTTGTGCGACCGTGTAGCTTTGTGCCACCGCAGCGAGCAGCGCGGGGAATTGCAACCCGAGCAGGATGAAGGCGAGGCCGTTCAGCCAAAACAGCACGACCGACCACACTGTCCACGTGGTCTGGCGCGCGCGCACGCTCATGCGCAGCGGATCGCGCCAGCCCGAGTAGAGTCCGGCCGCGACGACGGCGAGGATGCCCGAGAGCTGCAGATGGTCGGCGGCCAGATACGCCGCGTAGGGGGTGAGCAGCGACAAGGTCGTCTCGATGAACTCGTCGGAGCTGCCGCGGCGATTGAGCCAGTCGCGGACGCGACCGACCGCCCACGCGATGACCAGACCGACGACCAAACCCGCGAGCGCCACCCACAGGAAGTCCAGCGTGGCCCGCCGCACGGAGAACGATCCCGCGAACACGGCGGCGAGCGCGAATTTGAAGGCCACCAGCCCGGTGGCGTCGTTCATGAGGCTTTCGCCGTTGAGCACGGTGGTGAAACGCGGCGGCACTTTCAGGCGGTGCGTGATCGCGTTCACCGCCACGGCGTCGGTTGGCGACACGACGGCGCCGAGCGCGAAGCCCATGGCGAGCGGCAGGTCCGGGATCAGCCACCACGCGACGAGCCCGACGACGAGCGTGGTCAGCACGACGAGCCCGATTGCGAGCGACAGGATGGGCCGCTTGGCCGCGAGGAAGTCGCGCAGCGGCATCATCCAGCCGTCGGAAAACAACAACGGCGGCACGAAACAGAGGAAAAAGAAGCCGGGATCGAGCGTGACCCGCGGGAATTGCGGCAGCAGCGCCACCAGTGCGCCGCCGAGTGCGAACGTGATCGGTTGCGGCCACGGCAGCCGGCGCGCGACGACGCTGAGCGCGGCGAGGAGCAGGATCAGCAGGAGAGCAAGTTCGAAGGCGGCCATGCGTGGAGCGCCGGAGTTGTTGGCGCGGAGCAGGCGCGATGGCCATGCGAAAGCGCGGAGGACGGAGGAGGAGGGCCGAATGCGGAGGGCCGGACGCGGCGGCTGCGGCGCCGGCGCGAATCGTCGGGCTCGACCTCGGGTCGAGCCCCGCCCGCGAACAAGGCGCGCGCCGGTCCGTGCGAGTCCCGCGCCGGGCGCGCCACCCGCGTGGCGAGGGGGAGCACCCGCTCCCGCGCGCTCAGTGCGGTGGCTGGCGCAGGTAGCGGCTCACGGCCTGCGTGCGCGAGTGGACCTGGAGCTTTTCGTAGATGCGGCGGATGTAGGTGTTCACCGTCGGCACGCTCACGCCGAGCGCGTCGGAGATTTCCTTGTAGAGGTAACCTTTGCTCAGAAGGTCGAGCACGGATTGTTCGCGGGGCGAGAGCGATTCGAGGCTCCTGTCGACCGGCGGGGCCGCCGTGAACGACTGCACGACCTTGCGGGCGATGCCGGCGCTCATGGGCGATCCACCCGCGACGATCTGCGCGATGGCGGCGAGCAGGTCCTCGCGGCGCGTGCTTTTGAGGAGGTAACCGGTGGCGCCGGCGGCGAGCGCGGCGAAGATGTGCTCGGGGTCCTCGTAGACCGTGAGCATCAGGAACTGCGTCGGCGGGAGCAGCGGTTTCAGGCGGCGCACGGCCTCGACGCCGTTCATTTCGGGCAGGTTGATGTCCACGAGCACGACGTCGGGGCGGAGCTGTGGCAGCTCGGCGATCGCGGGCGCGCAGCGCGAGTAGGCGGCGACCAATTCGAGCCCGGGCGCGCCCGCGACGAGTTCGGTCAGGATCTGCCGCGTCGGATCGTCGTCTTCAATGAGCGCGAGGCGGGTTTTCATCGGCGAGAGGTGCAGGGGAGAGGGGGACGCGGAAGATCACGGCGGTGCCGCCGGCGGGATCGGGAGCCACCGTGCAGCGACCGCCGACATCCGCCATGTGTTGCTGCATGTTGACGAGGCCGTTGCCCGAGGCGAGCCCGGGCGCGGTGCCGCCCGCGCTTTCGGCGAGGCCGCGGCCGTTGTCGACCACGGCGATGGTGAGTTCGCGCTCGGTGGCAGCGATGCGGATCGTGACCTCGGTGGCGGCGGCGTGCTTGACGACGTTGTGCAGCGCTTCGCGGCAGCAGAGGAAGATCGCGTGGCGCAGCTGGCTCTCGAGCGTCGCGGTCGGCGGCGGGTTGGGCGATTCGAGCCGGCAGCGAATGCCGGCCGCGCCGAGCAGTTCCTGCGCGAAGTGGCTGAGATAATAGATGAGGCTCTCGAGGTTGTCGTGGCGCGGATTGACGGCCCAGACGATTTCGTTGAGCGCGCGGGTGACGCTGCGGGTGGACTCGTAGATTTTTTCGAACGTGCCGGCGTGGGGCCCGGCTTCGCGCTGCGCCGCCTGCGTGAGGAGACTGATGCGCGTGAGCGTGGCGCCGATGTCGTCGTGGATGTCGCGGGCGATGCGGGTGCGCTCGCGCTCGATGGCGCGGGCGTGTTCGGCGGCACGCAGGCGCCGCTTGAGGCGGCGATGCGACCACGCGCGGGTGGCGCCCCAGATCGAGCCGAGCAGCGTCAGGGCCACCGCGAGTTCGAACCACGGCTGCCGCCACCACGGCGGATTCACGACCAGCGTGAGCAGCGGTGGCTGCAGGTGCCACGGGCCGCCGCCGTTGCTCACCCGCACGGTGAGCGTGTAGCGGCCCGGCGGCAGGCGCGGAAATGTCGCGATGCGATCGGCGCCGAGCACGGTCCAGTCCTCGTCGAACCCGTCGAGGCGCACGCGCAGCTGCGTGCTCTCCGGCGTGGCGAGGTTCAGTGCCGAGAGCCGCACCTGCACTTTGCGGGTGGCGGGCGGCAGTTGAATCTCGGCGGCGACGGTTTGGTCGCGATCGTCGAACGTGACGCGGGCGACACTGACCGCCGGGACGCTGTCGCGACCGCTCGCCACGATGGCCGGGTCGGTGCGGAGCACGCCGCGGCGCGTGGCGAACCAGAGCGTTCCGTCGGGGTCCTTCCACGCCGCAGGTTGGTAGAGGCCGAGGCAGGAAAGCGGCGGCACGCCGTCGTCCTGCCCGAGCAGGATGGTGTGGACGAAATTGGCCCGGCCCTCGGCAAACGCACGGATCTGCGCGCCCGGGGCCCAGCAGACGCCCGTGCGCGTGGCGAACCAGTAGCGGTCGTGGTCGTCGACGAGCAGCTGGCAGACATTGGTGTTCGTCAGCCCGGTCTCGCGTTCCAGATAGCGGGCGGCGGCAAAATTGGGGCCGGACAGGATCGCGACGCCGCGCCGCGTCGTGCCGACGAGCAAGCGGCCGTCCGCCTCGAAACGGATCACTTGCAACGAGCCGCAGTCTTCGGCTCCGGCAAAGGGCACCGGCACGAAGCGTTCGCCGTCGGTCGTCGCGCGGAACAGCCGGCCGTTCGCCGCGCCGAGCCAGATGCGGCCCTGCGCATCCTCGGCCAGCGCGCGCACTTCGCGGCCATCGAAGCCGCGGGTTGCGTCGAAGTAGGTCAGCGTGCCGTCGCGCCAGCGGGCGACGCGATCCGGGTCGACGGCGAGCCAGTAGTCGCCATTGCGCGCGACGAGTGTGGCGCGGATGTTGCGCAGGGCGTTCAGCGGTTCGATGCGCTCGAGTTTCTCCGGCTGCCCCGCCGTCGTGCGGAAGACGCCGAGGCCGCTCGTGATCCACACGCCGCCATCGGGGGCGGGATGCACGGAGCGCGCGCTGAACTGGCGCCAGCCCGCGCGGCGGGCGATCGGGTCGACGCTGCCGTTCTGCACGCGAGCGACGCCGCCGTCGCGGTTGGCCAGCCAGGTGGAGCCGGCGGCGTCGGTGGCGACGGTGTAGCTGTAGTTGTCGAACAGGCCGCGGTCGCGGTCGAAGAGCTGGTGCGCCTGCGCGCGCAGGCGGTTGAGGCCTCCGCCGTCGGTGGCGACCCACAGGCTGCCGTCGCTGTCTTCGCTGAGTCCGGCGATATCGTCACTCGAGGTGGGAGCGCGCAGCAGGTCGCCCGCGATCCACCGAAACAGCCCTTGCGAGCGCGTGCCGAGCCAGAGAAAGCCGTTGCGGTCTTCGAGGGCGACCTGGACGAAATGGGCCACCAGCTCGGCCGGCAGCGCGTTGACCTCGACGAAGGCGTTGCCGTCGGGGTGCGCGCGCCAGAGCGAGGTGCGGTTGATGAGCCACACGCCGCCGGTGCGGCTCGAGACGAGGCGGAGATCAGTCTCGCGCCCGGTCAGCTTCACTTCGAGGCAACGCTCGCCGTCGATGCGGTGCACGGTGCTGCCCCAGGCGATCCAGACGCGTCCGGAGGCGTCGCTGGCGAAGGCCGGCGGGCGGTTGTTGCCGGCGCCCGCGGGCAACTCGTAGCGGGTGACGCGCGCATCGTGTCGGCGGAGCAGCGTGCCGTCCTCGCAACCGATCCAGCGCGCGCCGTCGGGGGCGTAGAAGAGCACGCGCGGCGCTTTGCCGGCGAGCGCGGGCTCGGGTTCGAAAACGAAGGCGCCGTCGCGCCAGAAAAAGCAGCCGGCGTCGGCATGTCCTTCGGTGCGATTGCCGGGGAGCACCGCCGTGCCGTGGTCCGGCGAGCCGGTGGGCACCGTGCTGAATCCGCGCGGAAAGGCCCCTGCGGGCGCCGCGACCGGCTCGAAGGTGGTGCCGTCGAATCGGCCGAGACTGGTCTTGGTGACGACCCAGAGAAAACCGGTGGCGTCCTGGCGCACGCCGACGAGGTCGGCCGAGCTGAGTCCATCGCGCTCCTGCCAATGGCGCAGCGTGTAGGCGGGCGGGACGTGGGCGGGCGACGAGGAGGCCGCTCCGCGCACGGTGGAAGTCGCGAGCGTCGCGAGGAGAGCGAGCGCGACAAGCGCCCGCCGCGGCGGGCACGGGAGCCGCAGGGCAGGGAAGGGGTGACCAATCATGGGGCGGACCGACGGAGCCAAGCGGGGCCGCCGACGCATCGCAACGCTGGTTCATCGGCCCGCCGGTGAGCGGCGTCGTCAGAATTGACGACGAGACGCGCGGACGCGGTCTGGTTCATAGTGGAACGCCGTGCGCGACGGAGGTTCGTTTCCCCCGAGTGAGCGTTCGTCGCGCGCGGTTGCGGAATTTTCCCCCTCCGTTCCGCCCCCCTCCGTTCGGCCGTTTCCCACCCCATGCTCTCCGCTCTGGTTCGTTTCGTGCCCCGCCCCGTCGGGCGCGGCTTGGTCTGTCTTGCCGCGCTGATCGCGCTCGGCGTGCCCTCGGCGCACGCGCAGCTCAAATGGTCGGCTTACGATCCCGCCACGGGTGCCTTGTTGGCGGGGACGACGTTCGAGCAAGCGGCGACATTCGACCCGGCGACCAACAGCTACGCGTTGACGATTCCGGCCAACTCGGCGGTCACGTTTGTCACAACCAACCTCATCCCGATCGACCTGATCAAGCCGGCGTCGGGCAGCACGACGCAGACGATCACGTTCCAGATGAAGTCGTCGGCGGGCGGCTTCAGCTCGGTGAACAAATACGCCAACTTCGGCCTGTTCAAATATCCGGCGGGCAGCGCCCCTTCGGCCACGTCGAACAACGCCACCACGCACTCGGGGCTCTGGATGACGGCCTACAACAACGGTTCGACGACCTACCAGACGAAGCCCTGCGGCAGCCCGAACGCGAGCGCCTACAGCTTCGCCTCCGGTCCCGACTACAAGCTCGCGTCGAACAACATCACGCAGGGCGCGACCGGCTTCGGTCTCGGCACCTCGCGGGCCACCGGCGTCGGCACCATGGCCGACAACACGCTTTACGACGTGACGTTCCGCGTGCGCGCGAACTCTGCCGGGACGACGCAAATCGGCAGCTCCGCCACGCCCGATACCAGCGCCGGCGCGGTGTGGGCCGACAACGCGACGGCCGGCGCGACTTTCAAGCAGGCCGTCTACAGCAGCACCTCGAACAACGGCTTCACGTGTCCGGCGGGTTTCAACGAGTTCGCCTTCTACTTCGAAAACGGTTCGAGCAGCCCGGTCACGCTGACGCTCGCGAATCTCAAGGCCTACACGAGCGGCGGCACGGGTTTTAACGTGGGTCCGGCCTATTTCAGCACGCAACCGCCGGCGAATATCACCGCCACCGTCGGCGGCCCGCTGGCGATCACGGCTGTGCCGGTTGCCGCGTCGGTCTCCGGCGGTCCCACGACGACTTATCGCTGGCAATTCAGCTCGGACGACGGCGCGAACTATGCGGATATCGATGCGGGCGCGAACGCTTCGGCGGCGACCGCTTCGCTCTCGCTCACGGACGTCCAACCGAGCCAGGCGGGCAAATATCGACTCAAAGCGACGACCACCTACACCGGCGCCGTCAGCGGCGCCACCACGCTCACGAGCTACAGCGACGCCTCGACGGTCACGGTGACGACGGATGCGCTCCCGCCGTCGATCGTCACACCGCCGGCCAACGTCTCGATCCTCGTCGGGGGATCGCACACGTTCACGGTCGTGGCGGGCGGTTCCACGCCCTTCAGCTATCAATGGAGCCGCAGCACCGATGGCGGCGCGAACTACAGCCCCATCTCCGGCGCCACGGGTTCGAGTTATACCTTGTCCTCGGCGATCCTCGGCGACACGGGACTCTATCGCGTCACCGTCACGAACTCCCAAGGCGAAGCCACGAGCGATCCGGCCACGCTCACCGTCCAGCAGGCGCCGGTGATCAGCGCGCAACCCGTCGGCGGCAGCATCGCGCCCGGCGGCTCCCTCACTCTCGCGGTCACCGCCACCGGCACGCCCGCGCCCACTTACCAGTGGAAGAAAAACGGCGCCACGATTTCCGGTGCGACGTCGTCGTCCTACACCCTCAACGCGGCGACAGGAGCAGACACCGCCAACTACACCGTCACGATCACCAATTCTGTCGGCAGCGTGACCAGCGCCGCGGCTTCTGTTGCCGTCGTGTCGTCGACCATGGGCGCCACCGCACTCACGCCCGTCGCGAGCGGCACGCGCAATCCCGACACGCGTCTCACCATCACTTTCAACGAAGCGCCGATGGTCGGCGTCTCGGGCTACCTCCGCATCTACGACGCGTCGAACGACGCCGTCGTGGACACGATCGATCTCGTCGCCGCCACCGCGGCACGCGACACGCTGCGCGCGGGCAGCACGCTCGCCACGCAGCCGTTGCCGGTGCAAGCGAAGCCGATCGGCGGCATTGCGGTGAATTTCAATTATTACCCCATCACCGTCTCCGGCAACACGGCCACGATCCACCCGCGCAACGGCGTGCTCGCCTACGGCAAGACCTACTACGTGAAGGTCGACGCCGGCGTGTTCGTGAACGCCGCCGGCGAGGCCTTTGCCGGCATCACGGACGCGACGACGTGGCGCTTTACCACCAAGGCCAGCGGCCCGGCGACCGGCGCGACGAGTCTCACGGTCGCCGCGGATGGCTCCGGCGACTTCGACACCGTGCAAGCGGCCCTGGATTTCCTCCCCGCGAATAACACGACGCCCGCGACCATTCGCGTGAAGAGCGGCACCTATTTCGAGATCATCGGCTTCCAGGCGAAGCACTACGTCACCCTCGTCGGCGAGGACGCCGACACGACGATCATCACCTACCCGAACAACAACACGTTCAACAACGTCTCGGGCGGCGTCTACCACCGCGCCACGTTTGTCGCCCAGAATGTCCACGACTTCACGCTCGCGAATCTCACGATCACCAACACCACGCCCCAGAACGGCACGCAGGCCGAGGCCCTCATCGTCAACGGCTCAAGCGCCACTTCCGGCCGCAACCTTGTCACCCGCTGCAAATTTTTCAGCTACCAGGATACGGTCCAGTTCAACAAGCAGACCCACGTGAGCGACTGCGTGATCTGGGGCGACGTCGACTTCCTCTGGGGCGACGGCCCGACGTTCCTCGAGAACTGCGACATTCGAATCCTGCGCACCGGCGGCTACTTCACGCAGATCCGCAACGGCAACACGAACCACGGCTACGTGTTCGTGGGTTGCCGGTTCACCGCACCGGCCGGCATCACCGGCACCTACTTCGGCCGCATCGATCCGACCGGGTATCCTTCCAGCGAAGTCGTCGTGCTCGACTCCACGATCGGCGACGCCACGAACAACGCCTTTCTCGCCACCGCGACCGGCGTCGGCGGTGCCGGCTACGGTGCCGGCTGGTTCCTGCTCAACGGTGTCACGAACGCGACCGCCGCGGCCAACCTGCGCAATTGGGACTACAACAACCTCGACGGCACCGGCGCCGCGACGAGCAATCCCGACAGCAACGGCTTCACGACGATGCCCACCGACGCCACCACGCTCGCGAACTACCGCAGCGCCACGTGGGTCCTCAACACGAACATGGCCGGCACCGTCAACGGCTCGTGGACGCCCGCGCTCGCCCCGCTCATCGCGAAGGACCCCGCCCCGCAAACGGTCGCGCTCGGCGACCCCGTCACGCTCCGCGTCACCGCACTCGGCGTGCCCGCCGTCACCTACCAGTGGTATAAAGACGGCAACGCCATCGACGGCGCGACCGCGGCGACTTACACCATCGCCGCCGCCGGCGCGGGCGACGCCGCCGCCTACACCGTCACGGTCACCAACACCGCCGGCTCAGCCAGCACCGCGGTGGCGCAGCTCACCGTCACCGGCGTCGTCGTCGCGCCGACGATCCTCACGCATCCGGCATCGGCCACGCTCGCGGAAACTGGAAGCACGACGCTCAGCGTCACCGCGACCGGCACCGAGCCGCTGACCTACCAGTGGAAAAAAGGCGCGGACGAAATCTCCGGCGCTACTGCGAGCACCTACACGATCTCCAACGCCACCAGCGCCGACTCCGGCAGCTACACCGTCGTCGTCACCAACGGCGCGGGCTCGGCGACGAGCAACGCCGCGACCGTCACCGTGCGCGGCGTCGCCGTTCCGATCTATAACGGTTACGCGGCCAGCGTCACCGGCGGCGCCGCCGGCCCGACGGTCACCGTCAACAATGTCACCGACCTCAAGAACTACGCGAAAGCCGCGACGCCCTACACGATCATCGTCTCCGGCACGATCGACCTCGGCGAGAGCGGCCGCGTGAACGTCACGTCGAACAAGACCATCCGCGGCGCCACCGTCAGCTCCACGATCTTGGGCAGCGTCAACATCAGCAATTGCGACAACGTCATCGTTTCGAACCTCAACATCTCCGCCAACACCGGTCCCGCTGCGGAAAACGACGGCGTCACGATCGCGTCGTCGACGCGCGTTCTCGTCACGAAATGCACGATCTACAACAGCACCGACGGCAACCTCGACGTCATCAACGGCTCCGACCTCGTCACGATCTCGTGGTGCAAATTCCACTACACGCGCGATAACGGCCACAACTTCTCCAACCTCGTCGGCTCGTCCGACACCGACACGGGCACCGGCGACGGCCTGACGAACTACCGCGTCTCGTGGCACCACAACTGGTGGGCTGCCGGCGCGAAGCAGCGCATGATCGCCTGCCGCTTCGGGTCGTCGCACATGTATAACAACCTCTGGGACTGCGCGGGAAACGACTACTGCACCGAGTCGCGCAACATCGCCGCGATCCTCTCCGAGCATAACTACTACGACGGGGTGAAGGACCCGCTCGCGAAGCGCACCGCGCTCGTCACCGACGTCGGCTTGCTCATGACGATCGGTAACATCTTCAACGCCTGCACCGGCTCGCAGCTCGTCAGCAGCGACGCCGTGTTCTCGGCCCCGTATTCCTACCGCCTGTTTCCGGCGTCGGCCGTGCCCGCGCTGGTGCGCGCTGGCGCGGGCAACACCATCGAAGACGCCCCGGCCGAATACGCCGCGACGATCTCGGGCCCGGCCACCGTTTACGCCGGCGACACCGTCACGCTCACCGCCGCGCCGAGTGGTTTCACGCCGACCTCCTGCCAATGGCGCTACAAAAACGCCGCGATTTCCGGTGCGACTTCCGCGACGCTCACGCTCGGCGACGCGCAAGACGCGATCGAAGGCGCCTACACCGTCGTGCTCGGCCTCGACGACGGCAGCTTCGTCGTCACCTCGCCCTACACGCTCTCCGTCGATCTCTCGCCCCGGCAATCGTGGCGCCAGACGCATTTCGGCACGATCGCCAATACCGGCAGCGCCGCCGACTCCGCGGATCCCGACGCTGATGGTCTCACGAACCTCGTCGAATACGCCTTCGATCTCGACCCGAACGTCGCCTCGACGACCGCGGTGCCGACGATGAGCACGGATGCGGACAATTGGATCTACACCTTCACGCGCCCGGCCGCACGCAGTGACGTCACCTACGAAGTCGAAGCCTCCACCGATCTCGGCACGTGGAGCACGAGCGGTGTGACGCTCTCACTCGTTTCGACGGCGAACGGCGTCTCCGCCTACGCGGCGACCTATCCGCGCGCGTCGGCTGACCGGGTCTTCTTCCGCCTGAAGATCACCACGCCCTAGCGCCATCGCGGAGGCGCGCGCACCGCCGTCATGCATTCACACGACATGACGTGCGGCGCCCCGGCTGCTAAGCTTGCTCACACCCCGTGCGCCCGCTGTTGGCGGAGCGCCCACACCCCTCGCTCCCCATGAAGACTACTGTTCGCCGCGTTGCCGCGTGCCTGGCCTTGCTGCCGTTGGCCTCGTTCGCGCAATCGACCCTGTTTCACACCACCTTCGGTTCGGATACCCTGAACCAGGCGACCTACACGCCCACGGCGTCTTCCACCAACTGGAACATCGCCTCCTCGAAGAACTCCAATTCGTCGGCCGTTTCCGGCAGCGGCCTGAGTCTCACGCTTCCGTCCACCAGCTCCGGTTACGTGGAGGCGCAAACCACGTTCTCCAACGCGGGCCTCACGCTGTCCAACGTCGGCGACTACATCACGGTGACGACCGTCTTCACCGCCAACAGCAACATCCTCGCCGGCACCTCGGGTGGTTCCTGGCTCGCCCTCGGTCTCTACAACAGCAACGGCTCGAAGCCACTCAATACCCTGACGAACACCGGGCTCGATAAAACCAAAACCACCGCCACCACCGGCGGCACCGCCGGGTGGACGGGCTATTCCGCCGTCATCCGCTCCGATAATGCCGCCGGCAACAGTGCCGGCTCGAGCGCGCTCACGTTGCGCGCGGCGCAGACCACCGGCACCCTGACGAACGGAGCTCAGTCGCTCTCCTACAGCGGCGACGGCGGCTACAATTACCCCGCGGGCACCCACTTGGTTTCGTCCAACACCGACGCGGCGACCGGCGATGTGCTGACCAACGGCGGCATCTATACGCTCACCTACAATATCCTGCTTAGTGCCGCCAACACCTACACGGTCAGCACCAACCTCTACGACGGCAATGGCACCGCGGGCACGAACCTCGCCACGCTCAGCGGCACCGCCGCCGGCGCCACGTTTCTCACCGGGCCGTTCGATGGCTTGATGATCGGTTACCGTTACAGCACGACCAGCGCGACTTCCAGCCTGACGATCACCGACCTCGCCATCACCACGAATGTTGCCTCCGCCGTGCCGGAACCGTCGACCTACGCCGCGCTCGCCGGGCTCGCGGCGCTCGGCTTCGTGAGCTGGCGCCGTCGCCGTCGGATCGGCTGAGCGTTTTTGGGATTAGGTGCGCCGCGCCGAGACGAACTCGGCGCGGCTTTCGTTTTTCGCGTCGGAGCGCGTAAGAACTTGTTTGCACCCCGGGTGGCGCGCTCGCTGCGAAAGCGCCGTGAAGTTCTGTCGGGACGGACGCACGGCGGGGGAAACCGTTTGCGCCGGTCGTGGTTCGCCCTACGGTGCGCGCATGAGTGACTTTGCTCCCGCCGCCGAGGTCGCCTCCGCTCGCGACCTGCTCGCCCGTCTCAAAGCCAACATGCGCCAGACGATCCGCGGCAAGGATGAGGTCGTGGACCAGACGCTTGTCTGTCTGCTCGCGGGCGGCCATCTGCTGATCGAGGACCTGCCCGGCGTCGGCAAGACGACGCTGGCCTACTCGCTGGCCCGCGCCATGGACGCGACGTTCTCGCGCATCCAGTTCACCAGCGATTTGCTGCCGAGCGACGTCACCGGCGTGTCGATCTACGACGAGACGGTGAAGGAGTTCGTTTTCAAGCCCGGTCCGGTGTTCGCGAACATCGTGCTCGCCGACGAAATCAACCGCGCCACGCCGAAAACGCAGTCCGCGCTGCTCGAGGTGATGGACCGCGCGAAGGTCACGGTCGACGGTGCGGCGCACGCCGTCGGCGCGCCGTTCATGGTGGTGGCGACGCAGAATCCGGTGGACTACGAGGGCACGTTTCCGCTGCCGGAGAGCCAGATGGACCGCTTCCTCATGCGGCTGCACATGGGCTATCCGCAGCCGAACGACGAACTCGACATCCTCCGCGCGGCGAAGACCAGCTACGACGCCATTGCGCTCGATCCGGTCGCGACGCGCACCGATCTGCTGAAACTGCAGGCGCTCGCCGCGAAGGTCTTTGTCGAGGACAGCGTGCTCGAATATCTGCTGAAGATCGTGACCGCGACGCGGACCGAGACGGAGTTCAAGGCCGGCGTGAGCGTGCGCGGGGGGCTGGCGCTGCGCGCGGCGGCGCAAGCGCGGGCGCTGTTGCTCGGACGGGATTTCGTGATTCCCACCGACGTGCAGGAAATGGCCGGTCCGGTTTTCGCGCATCGCCTCGGGTTGGCGCGGCAGACATCCGATGCGCTCGAAGAACGCCGCACCGTGCTCGCGGCGCTGCGGCGGATTGTCGGCGCGATCGCGACGCCCGATTAGGACTAAAATGGCCGAACGCGAACAGGTAGGGGCCGTTGTCCCCAACGGCCCTTGGTCGCTGGCCAACGGAAGGGCGGTTGAGGACAACCGCCCCTACCGGGAAGCGGCGGCCGAGTGGCACGGCCCGGGCGCGCGCGACCGCGAGCGGCGGGTGTTTTCGTGGCAGGCGCTCGTGTGGGCGCTGGTTTTTCCGGCGAAACGCCATCGCATCGGCGTCACCGTGCCGGGCGTGTTCCTGATCGGGCTTTCGATGGGGATCGGCACCGCCGCCTACAACACGGCGAGTAACATTCTGTTCATCACGCTCTCGCTGTTGCTCGCCTGCCTGCTGTTGAGCGGGCTGCTGTCGTGGTTCAACTTCCGGGGCGTGTGCTGGCGCGTGCGACCGCCGGGCGCGTGGCGCGCGGGGCACGAGACGATCGTTACGGTCGAGGTGAAGAACACCAAGAGCTGGCTGCCGACCTACGGCCTGTGGTTCGACCTCGCGACGCACCCGCGCGCGAAGGCATCGGAGCCGGAGCCGGATTTGAAGAAGAAGAAAGTGCGTGAATTGCTCGCCGCCGCCGAGCGGGCCGTGACGCGAGGCCGGGTTTTCCTGCGCGAGCGGATTGAGCCGCGCGGGGAGTGGACGCTCGACTGGGTGCACAAGCCGGAAAAACGCGGCGAGCAGGTGCTCGCCCTCGAGGCGGTCGGTTCTTTTTTCCCCTTCGGCTTTTTGCGGAAAAGCGTGGGCACGGGCCTGCGGCGCACGGTGCTGGTCTGGCCGGCGCAGGTGGATTACCAGTGGCGCGGCGGGTTGGCGTTGGCCGGCGGCACGCAAGGGCAGCGCTCTGCGCGCGCCGGGAGTGGCGAGGATTTGCTGGCGCTGCGGCGCTACCAGACGGGCGATTCGCACCGACTCGTGCATTGGAAGGCAAGCGCGCGGCTCGGCCGGCTGATGGTGCGGCAGTTCGCGGCCGAAACGCCCGAGGGCTTTGCACTGTGCATCGAAACGCCGGCAGAGCTATGGGTGCGGCCGGAGCAGTTCGAGATGTTGTGTAGCTTTGCGGCGACGCTCGCGGAGGACCTGTTTGCCGAGGGACGGTTGCGCGGCGTGGGCGTGAACGGCCGGTGGATCGACACGCGGCGCGTGCGCGACGTCGAGGCGGTGTTGGATTTGCTGGCAATGGCGGAGCCGGTCGGTGGCGCGGGCATTCCGCCTGCAAAGGAGCAACGCACAGGTGGGGCGCCGGCGCCACGCAGCGCGGTCCGCAACCTCATCACGTTCGCGCCGGAAGGAGCGCGCGGTGTCACGGCCTATGTCGATGGCGTCCCCACGGCCTCAGCTTAACCTCGACGAACTGCGCCGGCTCAAGTGGCTGCTCGGCGGCGTGCTGGCGCTTGTGTCGCTGTGGACGGTGTTCTTCCTCGACATCGAGGCGCTCGGGCTCGTGGCGGTGGCGAGCGCCGTCATCGGCGCGGCCATCGTGTGGCCGCAATTGCCGGCGCGCGTGCCGGCGCTGGTTTGGCGCCTGGCGGTGCCGGCAATCATCGCGGCGGTGGCGGCGGATTTCTATTTCAGCACCGAAACGCTGCCGGTGCTGATCCGGCTCGCGGTGCTGCTCGTGCTGTATCGCGCGGTGGCGTATCGGCGCAAGCGCGAGGATCTCCAGCTGATCGTGCTCGGGCTGTTCCTGATCGTCGTGGCGGGCGTGCTGACGGTGGCGCTGGAGTTCGCGGCGCTGCTGCTGGTGTTCACGGCGTGCGCGCTCGGGTTTCTGTTTGTCGTGACGCTGATCGACATGGTCGACACCGGTCCGCGCGTGATGCGTCCGGAGGAAATGCGCGAAGTGCCGGCCTGGGCGCGAGGGACGTGGCGGCCGTTCCTGGCCCGGCTGCGGGCGGTGGCGGACTGGCGCTTGCTCGGGTTCGGCAGCGTGCTGTTCGTCGGCGTCGTGGGAATCTCGGCGCTGTTGTTCCTGCTCATTCCGCGGTTTGAGATCGGGAGCAGTTTCTTTTTGGACAAATACATCACGCGCAAGAGCCGCACCGGGTTCTCGGAAACGGTGCGATTCGGCGACGTGAGCGAACTCGTGCAGGACAACAGTGTGGCGCTGCGCGTCGATTTGCCGACGGGGCCCAAGCCGAATGCCGATCTCTACTGGCGCCTCGTTACGCTCGACGAATACACGCCGCAGGGCTTTCGGGTTTCGAGCTGGATGAAGGCGCACCTGCGCGCGAGCCAGGGCGTGCGGCGCGTCGTTGCCGGCGGCGGAGTGTGGACCTCGGGTGCGATGATGCCGGGCATCTGGACGGTCTACGTCGAGCCGGGTGTGAGCCGTTATCTGCCGCTGCCGGGGTCGTTTGCGGTCTTGCGGCTGCGCGATGCGGCGACCGTGCAGGTGAGTCCGCCGAACCGGCTCGTGGCGCTGCAGAACGAGCCGATGAGCATGACGGCGTTCCAGATCGAGGGCATCTCGCTGGCGCCGATTGTGCGTGATGCGGGTTTTGCGGCGTTGCTGCATGGCTGGGTGCGGGGCGACGAGGCGATGCGGCGCGACAAACGCTATGATGCGCGCACGACGCTCGCGGGGCCGACGGGCGTGGACAACGAGGCGGTGCTGCAGCGCGTCGTGCGCGAGGTGACCGGGGGCGCGGCGTTGCAGCCGGCACAATTCGCCGAGCGCGCGACCGAGTGGCTGCGGAAGCGGCACGCGTATTCGTTGTCGGTGCGCATGCCGCGGGGTGCGGGCGACGACATCGTGCGCTGGTTGGATTCCAACGAGCCGGGTTTTTGCGAGCACTTCGCCTCGGCGCTCGCGGTGCTGTGTCGTGCGGCGGGGCATCCGGCGCGCGTGGTGGCCGGCTTTCGTGGCGGCTCGCTAAACGGCTTCGAAGATTACCTGATGGTGCGGAATTCGGATGCGCATGCGTGGGTCGAAATCTTCAACGGCACCGACGCGTGGATGCGCGTGGATCCGACGCCGGGCGGCGCCGTGGGCGAAACGACGAGTGCGGTGGCGCAAGTGACGGAGCGTGCGCGCGACAGCAGTTGGACGGCGCGGCTCGATAGCTTGCGCGTGCTCTGGTATCGACGGGTCGTGAGCTTCGATGCGCGACAGCAGGTCGAGCTGATGGACAGCGTGAAGAACGCCACGACGAGCACGGGCGATGTGTTGCGCGCGCGGCTCGAAAGCTGGGCGAAGCAGCTCAAGGCATGGCTGGTGCGTCCGTGGAATTGGGCGCGGATGCTGCGCGTGATTGCGGGAATGGTGCTGGTTGTCGCCGTGCTGATCGGGGCGGGACGCGCGGGGCGATGGCTGTGGTGGCGTTGGCGGCTCTGGCGCAATCCGGGAACGTTCGATCCGGTGCGGCGGAAGGCGGGGAAGGCGCTGCTGCGCCTCAGAGGACGGAGAACCGAGGACGGAGGGCCGCGAACAGCGGAAGTGGAGGTCGCGGCCGTGATCGCGGAGTTGGAGCGCTTGCGCTACGGTCGACGCGAAACATGGCCCGAGCCGCGCGGGGTTTTCCGTCGCGCGCGACGGGTGATGCGCGGGTAGGGCGCGGACTCCGTTCCGCGCCGTGGGTTTGCGGCGGCGAAGGGACTCGCCGCCCTACCTTGGCTCCCAGACGTAAGGCCACGTGCCGGCGTCAGCGACGAGGCCGGCACGCACGGGGTTTTGCCGAATGTAGTGAGCTTTCTCGTCGAGGCTTTCGTGCGATCGAATGCGATGGTCGAAAAAATCGCGTTGCCAGGCGATGCCGTGCTGTTTCGAGAGAAAGTGTTTCCACGACGTTACGGTGCGTCGCATCTCCTCAGCGCGAGGAAAGCTTGCGAGCATGTGGAGGTGGTCGGGCATCAAGAGGAGAAGGCGGACATGCCACCGCAGATGAAACTGGTAGTGGTCGGTCGCGGTGAAGACCGCGGATGACGCGACCGGTTGCGTGAGCGAGTTCACGCCGCGACATTCCGCGCAGACGGTGACGAAGAAAACCTCACCGGATTTGACCCAGTCGGGTGTTTCGTGTGGGAGGGGTTTTCGCTTCGGGAGTGACATGGTAGGGCGCGGACTCCGTTCCGCGCCGTGGATTAGCGGCGGCGAAGGGACTCGCCGCCCTACCTACCTCAGGCGGAAGTCAGGCTTTGCGGCCGCCGGCGGGGCGGTTTTCTTTTCCCAATACTTCCGGATGATCGTATTCGCGACGGGACCGGCGTTGAGACCGCCGCCGTAGGTCTCGCCGATGGTGTCGCCTTCGAGCATCACCGCGATGGCGATTTCCGGATTCTCCACCGGAGCGAAGCAGATGAACCAGGCGTAGTTGATATTACCGGTCTTGCCGTCGATCGTGACCTGTTTCTGCGCGGTGCCCGTCTTGCCGGCGATGCGGACGCCGGTGCGGTAAGGCACGAGTTGGGTGAGCACCTTTGCGGTGCCGTGCGTAGTCGTGCCTTCCATGCCTTCGACGATGGCTTCGCGCTCATGCTCACTCAGCCCGATGGGCTCCGCGCGCTGACGCGGGGCGTCCGGACGATGCAGAATCGTCGGGACGGTGAGTGTCTCGTTGCGGGCGACCGAGGCGACGAAACAGGCCATCTCCAGCGGCGTGACGAGCAGGAAGCCTTGTCCAATGGAGTAGTTCGCGGTGTCGCCGCCCGACCAAGGTCCTTCCAACGGGCGCTCGCGTTTTTTCCAGGCGGGGTCGGGAACCAGCATGCGGGTCGTTTCTCCCGGAACTTCGATGCCGGTTTTTCTGCCGAATCCGAAGCGTCGCGCCTCTTCCGCGATGCCGTCCGCGGTCGTGAGGCGACCGGCTTCGTAGTAGTAAATGTCGCAGCTCTGGGCGATGGCTTCCGACAAAGTGATGTTGCCGTGGTGCTGGTGGCCGTTGTCGCAGTAAAAGTTGCGGTTGCCGACCTTGATGATGCCGTCGCAGTAGATGATTGGCCGGTCGGGCACGATCGCCGCGCGCCGCAGTGCGGCGATGGTGGTGAGGATCTTGAAGGTCGAGCCGGCGGGGTAGGCGCCACTGATCGCCTGGTTGAGCCAGGCGCCGGAGGCTTCGATCTCCTTGGCGTAGGCGGACGAAAGACGCGGGACAAACTTGTTGAGGTCGTAGTCGGGCTTCGAGGCCATCACCAGCACCTCGCCAGTGCGGATGTCGACGGCGACAGCGGCGCCTTTGCGGTCGCCGATGGCCTCCTCGGCGGCGAGCTGAAGATCGATGTCGAGCGAGGTCGTGAGGCTCTGGCCCTGCACGGGAGTCCGCATTTGAAGCGGCTTGGGCATTTTGTAGCCCGCGTAATCGACGTGGTAGATCGCGCCACCCGCTTTGCCCTGCAGCGTGCTCTCGAATTGTTTTTCCAGACCGTCGCGACCGACGGAGCCCTTCATCTTGAAGGTCAGAAGATCGTCGTCGCCGAAGTCCTCCGGGTCGGGGTCGTTGTCGACACCGACGTAGCCGAGCACGTGCGCGGCGGCGCTGCCGTAGGGGTAATGGCGGACGCTGGCGGCCTGGACCTGGAGTGGAGAAGTGACGGGCAGGCGCTCGACGAGGCGCGCGTATTCCTCGGACGTGAGGCCGTCGAGGAGCGTGTAGGGCAGGAGGCGCGATTGGGAGAAGTGGCGGTTGAGGTCGCGCGCGTCGATCTGCTCGCGGCGGCCGAGAATGGTGTTGACCTGATCGAGGAAGCGCTGGGCCACCGCCATGCGGACGATCTGGTTGACCTGGCTGGCGGAGGGGCGGTCGGCTTTCGGGAGGGCGCGGTAATTTTGCACCACCTTGCTGAACTCGGCGGCGAACTCGGCGCGCAGTTCGGCGAGATTGAGCACGACGGAAAAACGCGCGCGGTTCTCGACGAGCGGCCGGCCCTCGCGGTCGAAGATCGTGCCGCGCGGACCGGGGATGATGATGCGGCGCTGGCTCTGGCGGCGTTCCTCTTCGGAATTTTTCCAGCTTTGAAAAAGCTGTTGGTAACCGACGCCCGCGGTGAGCACGAGGACGAGCAGCGCCACAACGCCGTAGAAGGCGAGCAGGCGCGGGTTGCGCGCGGCGTGGGTTTCGATTGGGGCGGAGCTCACAACGGCAACAAAGCGCGTGACGCGCGAAAATCAAAGCTCCACGCGCCGCCCGGTCTCGGGATCGAGGCGGGCGCGAGCGAGCAGCGCGGCGTTGAGGCCCATGAACCAGGGCGTGACGAGCGCGATGACGAGTTGCGAGGCAATCAAGTCGACGAAGACGCGCAGCCAGGCGCCGGCCGGGCGGGGGTTTTCGCCGATGACGAGCGTCGTGAGCGCAAGGATGAGGAACAGGTTCGCGAGCAAGGCGACGACCGTGGCGAAGATCGGCTCGTCACGGGGGAAGCGTCGGCGGCCGTAGAGCAGCACGGCGTGCACGAAGCCGAGCAACACGAGGTGCGCGCCGAACGGCGCCGCAGTGAGTGCATCGAACGCGAGGCCGCTTAGCGCGGTGGCGAGGAAGCCGTGGCGGTAGTCGAGCTTCAGCGCGGCGTAGGGAACGAACAGACCGCAGACGTAGATCGAGACCGCGTAGGGCGCGAGGTAGTGGTTGGCGAGACCCGCGAGCCAGATGAGCAGGAGGTTCGCGAGCAAGACGAGCAGCCAGCGGATGTCGTAGGCTTTCATCGGCGGAGCGAAGGCCTCGGGGTCGGATCTAGGGCGGGGTCTCCTGACCCCGCCGCGGAGGTGGCAACGGGTTCGCGCCACGGCGGGGTCGGGAGACCCCGCCCTACAATGGCACGAGGGTGGAGCGATGCGGCGGGCACGGCGCTCACGGCGAGTCCGACGTGACGGGCACGAGCACGGTCACCTCGGTGAGCGCGCCGAGGCGATCGTCGAGGCGGACGTCGCCGGTTTGAAACAGGCCGTCCGATGAAGGCTCCAGATGGATCATCTCGCCGATCGTCAGCCCGGCGGGGAACACGCCGCCAAGACCGGAGGTGACGAGGCGCTTCGGCTGGTTGGCGCGGGCGGAAATATCCAGAGCGACAAACTCGACGGTGCCGCTCGGGGTTTTAAACGCGTCGTTCACGCCGCCTTGGTAGGAGACCGGGCGGCTGTCGCCCTCGGCGCTCGCCGCGATGCGGAAGGTCGGGCTGGACACGAGATCGACGACGGCGGTGTAGGCGTGCACCTCGACCACGCGGCCGACGACGCCGCCGACGAACACGACGGGGGCGCCGACGGGGATGCCGTAATTGCGGCCTTTGCGGATGACGAGACGCTGCCACCATGCAGTGAAGTCGCGCTTGGCGACGCGCGCGGGTTCAGAGCGGTAGGCCGGGAGCGGCGGGAGCTTGAGGAGGTTTTCGAGGCGCAGGATCTCGGCGTGGAGCTGCTCGTTTTCCTGGAGGCGCAGCTCGTAGGCGGCGTTGAGGCGAGCGAGGTCGCGGCCGGCTTCGATGATCTCGTTCTTCGGGCGCGAGCGCAGCGCCCAGAATTCCTGCAGATCGGTGACGTAGGATTGCGCGGCGGCGAACGGCGCCTGGAGCTCGAAGAACGTGACGCGCGTGAATGACTTCACTGCGAGCGGCACAAGCAGCCACAGGAGCAGCACGACGCCAAGCGTGGCAAACGGGCGGGCCTGATCGAAGCGTTGGTGTTGCACGGCGGTGAGGTCCGGTAGGGGCGCTTGCCCTCAAGCGCCCTCGGTGGAAGGCCGTTGAGGGCAACGGCCCCTACCGTGCGGAAGCATCAGAAATCCGACGCGATGCGGTAGAGCTCGTCGATGTTGTTCAGGAACACGCCGGTGCCGTTCGCGACGGCGGAGAGCGGGTCGTCCGAGACAGTGACGGGCAGGCCGGTCTTTTCCGAGAGAAGCTTGTCGATGCCGCGGATGAGCGAGCCGCCGCCGGCCATCACGAAGCCGCGGTCGACGAGGTCGGCGGAAAGTTCCGGCGGGCAGCGTTCGAGGGCGGCGCGGACGGCCTCGACGATCGAGGCGATGGTGTCGGCGAGGGCTTCGCGAATTTCCTGCGAGGTGATGTGAATCGTCTTGGGCAGACCGGCGACGGAGTCGCGGCCCTTGACTTCCATCGCGAGCTCCTGATCGAGCGGGTAGGCCGACCCGATGGTCATCTTGATTTCTTCCGCCGTGCGCTCGCCGATGAGCAGGTTGTAGGCGCGCTTCATGTAGTTGATGATGGCGAGGTCGAGCTCGTCACCGGCGACGCGGATGGATTTCGAAAAAACGATGCCGGAGAGCGAGATGATCGCGATCTCCGTGGTGCCGCCGCCGATGTCGACGATCATGTTCGCGGCGGGTTCGTCGACGGGGAGGCCGACGCCGAGCGCGGCGGCCATGGGCTCGAGGATCGTGATGACTTCGCGGGCGCCGGCGTGCGTGGCGGACTCCTTCACGGCGCGCTTTTCGACTTCGGTGATGCCCGAGGGAATCGCGACGACGACGCGCGGCGAGACGACCTTCGAGTTGTTGTGCACCTTCTTGATGAAGTAGCGCAGCATCGCCTCGGTGATGTCGAAGTCGGCGATGACACCGTCCTTCATGGGGCGGATGGCGGTGATGTTGCCCGGCGTGCGGCCGAGCATCTTTTTCGCTTCGTCGCCGACGGCGAGGACCTTGCGGCTGCCGGTGTGGACCGCGACGACAGACGGCTCACGGAGCACGATGCCCTTGTCCTTCACGTAGACGAGGGTGTTCGCGGTGCCTAAGTCGATGCCGATGTCGTTGGAAAATAGTCCCAGCAGTTGGTTGAACATGTCGCGGTAGCAGGGTTTCCGAATCAAAGCCGCGCGCGAGCGAAATTGTCAAAACCAAAGCCGTTGAGCGGCGGAGGTTTGGACTAGACGGCGCGTGATTTGAGTCGGCGCCGACGGCTCGCGAAGGCCCGCGGTTGTTAACTTGGGCGTTGGTGTGGTTGCGCTCGCGGCGTCGCGGCGGGGGTGCCAGCGGAGCGATGCGTCGGAGCGGGAGCGGGCGATGGGTGGAGGTTCCGGAGGGGGCTTCGCGGAGGTGGCGGCGTTTGTTGCCAGGGCAGGACGTTGCTGCGGGGACAGCGGCGTGGGCGGTATCGCGTTTGTGGCGCGAGTCGCGTTGTGCGTGCCGGGCGCCGGAGCGCACGGCGCCGTGGGCGGCGGATTTTTTGGCGAAATGGATGCCGGTGCTTGACGCGGGGGAGGATTGCGCACTTTTCGGACTGCATTCGTGGCGCGCGACGACGCGGACGAGAGTTCTCGGGCGGGTGCGCGGCCGGATGACTCGCCGCTGTCCCGGTTCGTCGTGCGAGTGGCGCCCCTTTTCGCAATGTCAGGCATCAACCTCATTCAAGACCTCGCGGTGGTCATGCTCGTAGCCGGATTGGTCGGCTGGGTGTGTCACCGCATCGGGCTGTCCGTGATCGTGGGCTT
This sequence comes from Candidatus Didemnitutus sp., assembly GCA_041906465.1. GTDB lineage: Bacteria > Verrucomicrobiota > Verrucomicrobiia > Opitutales > Opitutaceae > Didemnitutus. The sequence goes on from JAYRJE010000003.1 coordinate 406,381, forward strand.
TCTGGCCGCGGGCATGGTGATCGGTCCGTTCACTCCGCCGTTCTCGCTCGTGACCGACGCGGCGCGCATCGAAACGTTGGCGCAGGTCGGCCTCGTGTTTTTGATGTTCTCCATCGGCATGAAGCTCAGCCTGCGCCGCCTGCGCCGGCTGGGAATGTCGCTGCTGATCGCGACGGGGGTGACGGCCTCGATTGTCTACAGTTTGTCGCGGCTGGGGTCACCGCTGCTCGGTTTTTCCAGTCAGGAAGCGGTGTTTTTCTCGGCGATGATCATCGTCTCGTCGTCCGCGATCATCGGCAAGGTGCTGCAGGAAACCGGGCTGAACCACGACAAGTCGGGGCAGATGGCGATGGGCATCACGGTGCTCGAGGACGTGGTGGCGGTGATCTCGCTGGCGCTGCTCAACTCGGTGGTGCTGCTCGGCGGGATGGGCGAGGCGAAGCTGGGCGAGACGATCGGCATCATGGGCGCGTTCGTGGCGTTGGCGGGCGTCGTGAGTTTGCTGGCGGTGCCGTGGCTGCTGCGGAAGCTGAATGAGTCGGCGAGCGAGGAGCTGCAGACGCTGATGGTGGCCGGGCTGATGCTCGGGTTGGCGCTGATCGCGCAGCGTGCGGGATACTCGCTGGCAATGGGAGCGTTTATCCTCGGCTCGATCGTGGCGGAGACGCCGCATCGCGCGCAGGTCGATCGCGTGTTCGAGGGCGCGCGCGACATGTTCAGCGCGGTCTTTTTCGTGTCGATCGGCATGCAGATCGATGTGCGATTGCTCGGAGCTTCGTGGGCGTTGGTGCTGGCGGCGTCGGCGCTGGCGTTGGGCGTGCGCATTTTTGCCGGCACGGCGGGCATGCTGGTCACGGGGGCCAAGCTGCGCGAAGCCGCGCGCGTGGGCCTGATGCTGACGCCGATCGGCGAGTTTTCGTTCATCATTGCGCAGCTCGGGACGAGCGCGGGTGTCATTCCGGAAAGCTTTCGGGCGCTCGCGGTGGGATTGTCGCTGGTGACGGCGTTCGCGGCACCGATCCTGACGCGGCGCTCCGTGGGCATCAGTGACTGGCTCGATGCGCGGCAGCCGCAGTGGTTCAAGGCGTGGCTGGATCAGCATGGCCGCCTGCTGGAGCGGTTGCAGGCCCGGCAGAAGCGGAGCGTGTTGTGGCAACTCAGCCGCAAGCGCGTGATTCAGATCGGCCTCGAGGTGCTGTTGGTGACGGGCATGCTGATTTTCGCTGATCCGCTGTTCGCGGGCGTGCAGCGATTCCTGCCGGACGAAACGCTGTTCACGGGCGCGCCACGGGTGATTTTCTGGGCGCTCCTGGCGCTCGCGCTGTTGCCGCTGCTGCTGGCGATCTGGCGCAACGCCTCGGCGCTCGCGATGATCTTTGCCGAGGTCACCACGAGCGAACATCCGCAGGGATTGCGATTGCGGACGTTCGTGGAAGGCGGGCTGAAAGTCGCGCTGTTCGTGGCGATGTTCGTGTGGCTGAGCGCGCTCGTGCCGATCGCCAGTTTGGGGCGGTGGTTTCCCTTGGTGGTGGTGGCGGTGCTGGTCGCGGTGGCGTTGTTGCTGCGGCGGAAGCTGAGTTACTGGCACAGCGTCCTTGAGCTGGAACTGCAGGAGCGCCTGGTCGAACAGGGCCCGAAACTCACGGGCACGACCGCGCCGTTTCTCGCCTCGCATCGTGAGTGGCATCTCAAGCTCAACGAATGCGTGTTGCCGGATCAGGCGGACGTGCGTGGGCGCACGATCGGCGAACTCGCGTTGCGCAAGCGCTTCGGATGCACCGTGGCCGGCGTGGAGCGGCAGGGCGTGATGATTGGCAATCCTTCGCCGCAGACGGCGCTGTATCCGCGCGACAAGATCCTGTTGTTGGGTGACGCCAAGCAGACCGCGGAGTGCCGCGAGTTTTTGTTGGCAGCGACGGGAGCGGCGGTCGCGTCGACGTTCGACGATGTGCGAATGGAAATGGTGCCCGTGCCGACCGGGAGCGGACTGGCCGGACGCACGTTGGCGGACCTCGCCCCGACGCGCCGCGTCGGCGTGCAAGTGGCGGGTGTGAATCGGGGCGGTGTGCGCATCCTTAATCCCAGCGGTGAAGAAAAGCTCCTCGCGGAGGACGAGGTGCTCGTGCTCGGCACGCCGGATCAGATCAAGGCGTTCAAGGTGTGGGTGCGCGAAGAGACGACATGAGGCGTGGTGGTGCACTCGCGGGGTCGGCCCGCAAGTGCACAAAGACTTGAGGTGGGCGACGCCGTCCCGGCGACGCCGAAGGAAGATCGGTGCCGCACGCTATTTTCCGCGAAGGTGAAACGGTGCCGACGGGATGGCGGCGACCACCTTACGTGGGGCGCGATAAAACAAAAAGCGCGCCGGGTAGGCGCGCTTGGGAAAAGGATCCGACCGTGGCGAAGCTCGCTCAGTTGTTGCGGAGCTTGCTCGCGTCGTTGCTGGCCGCGTCGGTCTTCGCGGCGGGTTTCTTCTCATCTTCTTCGTCACCGTCCTTCGAGGCCTTCTTGAACTCCTTCACGGATTGGCCGAGGCCCTTGGCGAGCTGCGGGAGCTTGGCGCCGCCGAACAGGAGCAGGATAATGATCAGGATGATGATCAGTTCCGTGCCACCGAGGCCGAAGATGCCGGCGAGAGGGAGAGTGACGTGGGACATGGTGAGCGGAGGCTACTTTTCCGGGAAGATGAGTAAAGGCGCAAACCGGCGCGTTTAGTGCGACGACGGCGGGAAACCGCCGAGGAACGGCGGCAGGCCGCCGAGCGAACCGCCGGGACGTCCGAAGCCGCCGGAGCCGCCCGGACCACCCTGCTTGATGAACTGCGGCGGGATTTGCGGCGGCTTCTTGAGGAGGTTCTGCGGATTGTCGATCTGCTCGGCGTCGAAGAAACCGTGCAGCTGGCGAATGCGCGTCGGGTGGCGCATCTTGCGGAGCGCCTTGGCCTCGATCTGGCGGATGCGCTCGCGGGTGACCTTGAATTGCTTGCCGACTTCCTCGAGCGTGCGGCTGTAGCCGTCGACGAGGCCGAAACGCAGCGTGAGCACGCGGCGCTCGCGCTCGGTGAGCGAGTCGAGGACGTCCATGATCTTCTCACGCAGGAGCGAGAAGGCGGTCATGTCGTAGGGGTTCTCCGCGGACTTGTCTTCGATGAAGTCGCCGAAGCTGGTGTCGTCGCCGTCGCCGACGGGCGATTGGAGCGAGATGGGCTGCTGCGCCATCTTCATGATTTGCTGCACGCGCTCGACGGGCAGGTTCATCTCCTCGGCGACTTCCTCGGGCGTCGGCTCGTGGCCGAATTCCTGGAGGAGCTGCTTCTGGACCTGCATCACCTTGTTCAGCGTCTCGATCATGTGGACCGGGATGCGGATGGTGCGCGCCTGGTCGGCGATCGAGCGGGTGATGGCCTGACGGATCCACCACGTGGCGTAGGTGGAGAACTTGTAGCCGCGGCGGTATTCGAATTTCTCGACCGCCTTCATGAGGCCCATGTTGCCTTCCTGAATCAGGTCGAGGAAGGAGAGGCCGCGGTTCGTGTATTTCTTCGCGATCGAGATCACGAGGCGGAGGTTGGCCTCCACCATCTCGGTCTTCGCCTGGTGCGCTTCGCGGATGTGCTTCCGGCCGGTCTTGAGCGTTTCCATCAGGTCCGCCGGTGTGATGCGCAGCTCGGCTTCGAGCTCGCGGAGGCGGGCGTTGACGGCTTTGACGTCGATCGAGGCGTCCTTCTTCGACTTCGGGTGCTTGGCGCGCGCGAGGTCGTTGTTGCACTTCTCGATCTCTTCGATCTTCGGCGAGAACTCGATGAGGAAGTCTTCGAAGACCTTCAGCTTGAAGTAGAATTTGACGTAGTTCTGCTTGAGCACGTTGTCGCGCTTCTTGAAGCGGATCATCGCGTTCTTGCGGGACTTCTCGTCGCGCGATTTCTGCGCGTCGAGCCACGCCTCGGTGGCGGCGACGTCGTTCTCGCGCGTGCTCTGCACGAGCTTCTCTAGGTTTTTGAAGTAGGCTTCGCGGCTCTCGATCTTCTTGTCGATGACGAGGCGGTCGAAACGCTCGGCGCGCTGAAGCAGTTTCTCGCCGAGGTCGGCGAGGTATTTGCCGACGGGGCCGATGGCGAAGAGCGCGGCTTGCGCGTTCATCTCGGCGGTCTCGATGCGCTTCGAAATTTCGACTTCCTGCTCGCGCGTCAGCAGCGGGACCTGGCCCATCTGCTTGAGATACATGCGCACCGGGTCGTCGAGGATGTCGTTGTTCGACGTGCGCGATTCTTCTTCTTCTGCCTCTTCCTGGCGGGCCTTGTAGCCTTCGACTTCCTGCGGATCGAGAATGTCGATCTCAAGGTTCTGGAGGACGGAGATGACGTTCTCGATGTCCTCGGGATTGTCGACGGACTCGGGCAACGCCTCGTTGATGTCCGCGTAGGTGAGGTAGCCTTGCTCCTTCGAGAGGCGGATCAGGTAGCGGATCTTGTCGTTGAGATCGCCGGAGAGGTTCTCGAGCGCCTTCTCCTTGAATTCCTTCGCGGCGTCGGCGACTTCGGCGAGCTGCGCGGCGGCCGGCTTCACGGGCTCGGCCGCGTGCTTCTCGGCGTGTTTCTCCGCGTGCTTTTCGGCGGGGTGCTTGTCGGCCGGCTTCGCGGGCGCGTGCTTCGGCTCGTGGCCGTGGGCGGTCGGCTTGGCGTTAGCTTCTTTGGCTTTGGCGGAAGGCTTGGCGGCGGGTTCGTGCTTGGATTGGCGCGACATGGGCAAAGGGTTAAGCGGTCTCGAAACGAGGTGACGACGAAGCAGTTGGGGGCGCGGTGACAGCGTTCAGGAAGCGAGCGTGAGCTTCGGCGGATTTTGGAGCTGTCGGAGGATTTCGGCGCGTTGCTTCAAGAGTGAAAATAAGTGCGCGTCACCATTTGTGCCCTGAGAGGCTATTTCAAGTTCTATTTGCCTCTGGCGCGGCTCGAGGAAACGCCGCTGCAGCGCCCGCAAGCCTTCGTTGGCGAACTTCACCAGATCGTCGTCGCCGGGGTTTTCGAACAGAAGGTTGGCGATAAGTGTCTTTTCTTCCTCTGTTTCAAGGAGTTGATCGAGCGCTTCGCGGCCGGGCCAGCCATTGAGCTGCGCCTCGGCGAGCACGCGTTCGAGCAGGCGGCCGGCGAGGGTCGAGGTATCGATCCAGTCGTGCGGCAGCTGGTGCGAGATCGCGACGAGCAGCGGCTCGTGGTGCAGGCAAATGTAGAGCAGGTGCTCTTCGGAGCCCTTCGTGTGCGCGTCGGCCGCGGCGGAAGCGCCGTTCGCGGCACCTTGGCCGTCGCCGTTTCCGTTTGGTGCGTTCGGGGCGGCGAAGCGCTCGCGGCCGGCTTGGCGGGCGGTGAACGCGCGCAAATCGCGCTCGAGCGCGGCGACGGGAAGGCGCAGGAGTTGCGCGACCTCGGCGACGAAACCCGCGCGCGCGACTTCGCTCTCCGCTTGCGCGATGATCGCGAAGAGTTCCTGCGCGACGCGCGCCTTCTGCTCGGCGCCGGCCGCGGCGACGTTTGGTAGCAAGGACCGCACGGCGAACTCCATCGCGCCGACCGATTGCTTCCGCACCTCGTCGTAAGCGGCGAGGCCGCGCTCGAGGAACAACAGGTCGGGATCGAGCTTCGACGTGCCGGTGAGCGTGAGGAAGCGCGCCTCGATCCCGGCTTTCAACGCGAGCGGCAGGAAACGCAGCGCGGCTTTCTGGCCGGCGGCGTCGCTGTCGAAGAAGCACTCCACCTGCGAGTGATAGCGGCGCATCAGGAGCAGCTGTCCGTCGGTGATCGACGTGCCTTGCGGCGCAACGGCGGTTTTCAGGCCGACACTCCAACAACGCATCGCGTCGAGCTGCCCCTCGACCATCACGAACGGATGCCCGTCGCCCACGGCGGTGCGCGCGCGGTCGAGGTTAAACAGCAGGTTGCTCTTCGTGAAAATCGGCGTCTCGGGCGAGTTGACGTATTTCGCCTCGCGCGCCGGATCGTCCTGCGGCGTGAGCTCGAGTTGGCGTGCGGTGAAGGCCACGACGCGGCCCTGGTGATCGCGGATCGGGATCATCAACCGCCCGCGGAAGCGCGGACGCATCGTCGCCGACGTGACCGGCATGCCGTCGCGCACGAAGAACAGGCCGCATTGGCGCAGCGCGTCGCCGGAAAATTGTTTTTTGATCAACGCCTCGGCGAGCGCGCGATCCTCGACGGGTGCGAAGCCGATTTTGAACTCGTCGGCGAGTTCGAGCGTGAACTTGCGGTTCTTCGTCCAGTAATCGCGAATCCATGCGCCGGGCGTCGTGTTCGCGAGGAAGGCCTGCCGATAAAAATCCGCGGTGACGTCGTGGATGTCGAAGATTTCCTGGCGCAGCGACCGCTCTTCGCGCGTGGGCCCGCCGGAGCCGGCTTCGTATTCGAGTTCGACGCCGAAGCGTTTCGCGAGCGTCTCGGCGGCTTCGGTGAACTGGAGGCCTTCGGTCTCCATCACGAACGAGAGAATGTCGCCCGCCTTGCCGCAGCCGAAACACTTGTAGAAACCTTTGTCGGTCGTGACGTGAAACGACGGCGTCTTCTCCGAGTGAAACGGGCACAGGCCCTTGAAGCGATTGCCGCCGGCTTTGCGCAAGGCGACCGTGCGCGCCACCACGTCGTGGATGTTCACGCGGAGCTTCAGGTCGCGCAGGCTGCTGGCTTTGATGACGGGCACGCGAGAGAAGCACTAGACCCGTGCGCCGAGTCGCGCCGAGGAAAAAGTGCGAGCTGACCGGAAGGTGGGCCGCAGAAAGCGCAAGAGACGCAAAGACGACGCGGAGAAAGGCGGTGCGAAGCAGGTGGCGCGTTCGCCGCGCCACTCGTGCGATCGCGGCGTAGTCCGCGTTTCGCGCGACGGAGGGTTGGCCACGAAAAACGCGAAAAGCTCAAACCCGAAGCGCAGGTTGCGACCGCGCGGCTATAACCGCTCGGATAGTCGGCGATGCCGTCGGGAGTTTTGGTGGCACATGGATGGGACCGCATTGAGCCGGCTGGCCGGAGGTCTCACGCCCGGCTGCTACATCCCGCACCGGCCCCGCTTCGTCCCCGCCGGTGTGTCACACGCGTCGCGTTTCGCGGCTGCGATTAAACTTTTCCGCGCCCGGGCGGTCTGTCAACGTGCGCCGCTCTTGCAACGGGCCGGTGCGTCCCACCGTCTTCCTCCACTTCATGACCTTGTTCTCCGCTCGCGGCCTCCGGCTGCTCTCGCTCTCTCTCGCGCTCGTTGGCGTCGTCCCCGCGCGCGCACAGCAGTCTGAAAATGGCGCGGCGCCGACTCCGGCTCCCGTCGCGGCTAAGCCGGTCGCGGCGCCGCAAGTGCCGGTCTGGGAAGCGCGTTTGCCGGACTTCAGCGACGCCGCTTATCGCTACGCGGTGGAGCAGGTTTTCCAGCAACTCGAGCGCACGAACGGCCACCCGATCGCGCCGGGCAAAAAGAAAAAAGTCGGCCTGAAAATCTACGCGGACTCCGGCCCGGGCCTCGCGACGCCGTTCCCGCTCGTGCGTGCCGTCATCGAGTCGCTCGAAAAGCGCGGTTACCAGCGCGAGAATATCTTCCTCGTCGGCCTCAATCCGCTGCGCCTGCGCCTGACGGGCTTCCTGCCGTCGTTTGCGACCGGCATCTCGCCGTTCCCGGGGCATCAAGTGTTCGTGCTCGAGTCAGGCAAGTTCTACGATCCGGCCTGGTTCTACGACAGTCCGCTCCCGGCGCGCTTCGATCCGGTGACGAACGAGCGGGCGGTCGAGGCTGCGGCCGAAGGCAAGAATTCGTCGACGCTCGAGGAGGATCGCAAGAGCTTCCTCGCCACGCCGCTGTTTCTCGACGCCGATTTCTGGATCAACCTGCCGGTCTACACCGACCATACCGTGCTCGGCGTGAATGGTGCGCTGGTGAACGCCACCCTCTGGAATGCCTCGAACACATTCCGCTTCTTCAAGAGTCCGGCGACTGCGCCCGCGGCCGTGGCGGAGATGGCGGCGATCCCGGAGTTGCGCGAAGGCTGGGCGCTCACGCTCGTCAGCCTCCAGCTCTACCAGTTCATCGGCGGTCCGTATTTCAATTCGCTCTACACCGTCTCCGAACCGCGCTTGTGGGCCAGCGCGGATCCGGTGCTGCTCGACTCGCTGATGCTCGAGAAGATGAATGCCGCGCGGAAGCGCACCGGCTTCGGTCCGATCGATGAAGAGCAGACGCGCATGCTCGATTTCGCCGTGCAGCTGGGCGTCGGCAATCGCAAGATCGACGGCGAGGCGGTGCGGCCGATCACGCCGTAAGCGGCGAGGTCGGGCCGCTGGGAAGGGTCAATCTCTGACCGGTCTGGTTGTTCCTGCTCGCGCGCCATACTCGCGCGCGTGGCTCCATTGCGGCCGGTCGAAGACCGGCCCTACTTTTTCGCGTCGCCCTTCGCCGGCGGCGCCGTCTCGAGGACGTGCAGCTTGTAGTCGACGGTCGGATCGGGCGTCCTCATCGGCATTTTCGGGTCGATTTCGACTCCCTCGACGATGGGCATGGGGGCCATGGGCAAGATCTGCGGTCCGCGTTTCCCGTGCCGTGCGTAGACCTGACCGTCGCCACTGGGCGTGAAGGGCCGCGGATCGAACACCGGAGGCGGCGCCAGTTTGCGAGGCGGCAACGCGCGCAGGTCCGGCGCTTGGATCTTGGCCGGGCTGTCGTTCTCCGGTGGCGGTGGCTGGAGGTGAGGCAGGAGACCGCCGTGCGGGCTGCGGAGGCGGATATCGTTCGGGAAAGCCGGCTCGGGGAACGGAGTGTCGCGAACGGAATCCGCGGACGAAACCTGTCCGGCCGAAGCGGACGCAGCCGCCGCGACCATGGCGACGGCGATCAAAACGGTGTTCATGAGGGTAACAGGGTAGGGCGGCCCGCTCTCCAATGACACGCGCGGCGCGCCGCGGTTCAAATCATTTAATGGCCGCACGCAGAGCGGCTTGAGGTGGGGGCGAAGTGCGTCCGGGCCGGAGTTTCACCTTGAACCCGGCGCGCTCCCGGCAACTCTAGCGCCGCGATGTCTTCCGCCGCTTATTTGCCGATCCTCGTCCAAGTGACGCTTGCCGCGCTCATCACCGGCGGCGTCGTGGCTGCCAGCCATCTCTTCGGCCAGCGCTTCAAGAAAAACGCGATCAAGGATTCGGCTTACGAGTGCGGCATCCACTCCGACGGCAGCACGCACACGCGTTTCTCGGTGAAGTTCTACGTCACCGCGATGCTCTTCATCCTCTTCGACATTGAGGTCGTTTTCCTCATTCCGTGGGCGTTCGTCTACCGCGATTTCCTCGCCAACCACATCGCGATTCTCGCGCCGATGCTGTTTTTCCTCGGCGTGCTCGTGCTCGGACTTTTCTACGAGGTGCGCAAGGGCGCGCTCGAGTGGGAAAAATAAAGAGAGAGTGAAGGTGAGGATGAAAGTGACCTCGCCCGGTTGGACCGCCTTTTCCACTTTCACTGCCACGCTCACTGCTGATCCATGCGGCTAGACAAATACATCACTCGCGGTCGCGTCGTCGACCTCGCCAGCGCCGACATGGAGGGCGCGCTGGAGGAATTGCTCAATCTCACGGTCGATCGCTTCCCTGATCTCGACAAGGGGGCGCTGCTGAAAGGGCTGCTGCGGCGCGAGAACACGATGACGACCTACCTCGGCCTCGGCGTCGCGCTCCCGCACGTGCGCGCCAAGATGGGCCGTCGCTATGTCATCGCCATCGGCCGCAGCCATTATGGCATCCGCTACGATGGCGCGATGGAGAGCGAGCCGGTGCGCCTCGTGATCATGCTGATCGCTGACGAGCGCGCGCGCGACTACCTGCAGGTGCTCGCTTCGCTGGCGCGGTTGCTCAAGGAGCAGGACTTTGTCGACAGCCTCGTCAACGCGCCTGACTTGGACACGCTGTTCGAGCGTCTCTTTGCTGGCTTCGGCGGCATCTCGCAAAAACCGGTTTCGACTTCCGCCAACCGCGTCAGCCACATCGTGCTGAAGGAAGCGGAAAAGATCGCGCGCGCCACGGGCAGCAAAGCCCTGATGGTTTTCGGCGACACCTTCACCAGCGGATTCGAAACACCGAAGTGGGGGGCCTCCCTGAAGACGTTTCTCGTCACGCGTAATCTGGCGGATGGCGAGGATCACCCCGCGCGCTACACCGACACGATCCAGGTGCGCTCGTTTTCCAACCAGCGTCTCGCGCAGCTGCGCAGCGCGGTGCTCGTCGGCCTGACGCGTGGCACGATCACGTTCTCCGACCGCCTGTGTTGCGTCGGCGGCATGGCGGGCTCGAATCAGTTCGATACGGTTGTCGTGGTCGACGTGGAGAAGGAATTTCAGACGCTGCTTTCTGGCCACGCGGACCTGCTGCCCGAAGACGTGAAGCCAGAGGTGTTGGAGCGCGTGATCGGCGTCGCGACGGAGCTCGCCGTCGAGGGCCGCGAGGGCCGGCCGGTCGGCTGCCTGTTCGTCGTGGGCGACAGCAACCGGGTCGAGAAGGCCTCCAAGCCGCTCGTGCTCAACCCGTTTTACGGCTACAAGGAGGAGGATCGCAACATCCTCAATCCGTTTATGGATGAGACGATCAAAGAGTTTTCGTCCGTCGACGGAGCGTTCATCATTCGCGGCGATGGTGTGGTGGAAACCGCCGGCTCTTTGCTGCAAGCGTCCGATTTCACCCACTCGCTGCCCAGCGGTCTGGGCACGCGCCACGCGGCCGCGGCGGCGATTTCGGTCGCATGCGATTGCATCGCGATCGTGGTCTCCTCCAGCACGGGACAGGTGACGCTGTTCCGGCGCGGCGTGATGATGCCGCTGACGGAAAAGAAGGTAACCGCCTGAGCGAGCCGCGTTTGTCAGAGGGGTAGGGCGGCGAGTCCCTTCGCCGTCGAAAACACGCGGCGCGGAGCGGTGTGCGCGCCCTGCCTGCCGATGGCCCCGCGCGAAAAGTTTTCTATTGCGCACTGCCGGGCCGGAGCTTTGCTCTCGTCCCTTCCAACCCATTTAAGTCATGCAAGAAACCGTCATCCTGGAGTGCACTGAGGCCCGCAAAGAGGGCAAACCCGTCTCGCGCTACCTCACCAAGCGCAACAAGAAGACCGTCACCGAGCGCATCGAGAAGAAGAAGTATAATCCGCACCTGAAGCGCCACACGGTGCACAAGGAGATCAAGTAAAGTCGACGCAGTCGGTTTTACTTGCCCGCCGAAGTCTTCGCGAAGGCGGACCGAGGCGAGGCGTCCTCTGCAAATTTCAAAGGCCGGTCACGCGACCGGCCTTTTGCTTTTCGACTATTTCTTCGCCGCGGGTTGTGGCGCCGGCACAGGCGGCGTGGTGCCGCCTTGAGCGGCCAGCTGGGCGCGCCGGTTCGCGCGCCATGCGTCGCGGTGCTTGCGAATCCAATCGAGCAGGGCGCGCTCGAAGCCGATATCATAACCGAGCCGCTCCGATTCGATCCACTTGTGCTTCAGGATCTCCTCACGCTCGGCGAGGAATTCCTGATAGAGGCTCGACTGCTTGACGAACTCCTTGCTGCCTTTGTTTTCGGTGATGGGGGAGGGCATCGTGCGTCGATTCGTCAGCTCAGGCGCAATCCGGCAACTGCGAAACGCAGCGGGGAATTTGCACGCGGGTGACCTTCATGAACGGTAACGTAGATTTCGCCTTCGCCGCGTGTCAACCGGCTAGACCTTCAATTTCGCGAGCATCGTTTCCGCGATCGAGCGGAAGACCTGCGCCGGTTTACTGTCCGGCTGATTTACCACCACGGGCAGGCCGCAATCGCCACCGGCGCGGATCTCGGGGAACAAGGGAACTTGTCCCAGCAGCACCGTGCCCAGTGACTCTGCCGTCGCCGCACCGCCGCCTTCGCCGAAGAGCGCCTGACGGTTGCCGGTTGCGTCCTCGAACCAGCTCATGTTCTCCGCGACGCCGAGCAGCGGCACGTTCACCTTCTGGAACATGAGGCCGCCCTTGCGCGCGACGTTCGTGGCGGCGGTCTGCGGCGTGGTGACGAGCACCGCGCCGTCGAGCGGCAGCGTTTGCACGAGCGAGAGCTGCGCGTCGCCCGTGCCCGGCGGCAAGTCGACGAGCAGCACGTCGAGCTCACCCCACTTCACGTTCTGCACGAATTGCTGGATGGTTTTCATCACCATCGGGCCGCGCCAGACGACGGGAGTGTTGTCGTCCACGAGGAAACCCATCGACATCACCTTCACGCCGTGGCGCTCGAGCGGCACGAGCGACTCGCCGTCGATTTCTGGTCGTCCCTCGATGCCCATCATGAGCGGCACGCTCGGCCCATAGATGTCGCAATCCATCAAGCCCACGCGTCCTTCGCGTCCGCGCTCGGTCAACACTTGCGCGAGCGCGCAGGCGAGATTCACCGCAAAAGTCGATTTGCCCACGCCGCCCTTGCCCGACGCGATCGCGACGGAGTGCTTGATGCCTTCGGGCGCCGTGCCGCCGCCAAGGTTGGATTGGCCCGGCTTCGGCGCGGCCTTCGCGGCGGAGACCGCGAGCTCGACGATCACGTCCTTCACGCCGGGCTGCGCCAGGAGACATTTCTCGATTTCCTGCTTCAGCATCGTCGGGACTTTCGGGTCGGACGTCGTGATCGCCACGGACACCTTCGCCGTGCCCGCGTCGAACGCCGCGCCGCGCACCAGCCCGAACGACACGATGTCGCGGCTGAAACCCGGATACTTCACTTGCTTGAGCGCTTCCTTGATGGAGTCGGAATTCACGTGGATTTGAGACGATGAAATGGCTTGGAAAACGAGAGGCTTTGAAGTTGTTCGTAAAGGGTCGGGAGTAAAATCAAAAGCCGTCCGCGGTCTCACCATTAACGCCAGTCTCACTCTCATGCAGAAAACTTTCGCTCTCCTCGTCGGCCTCGTGCTTGCGGCGCCGATTTTTGCCCAACCCATCCGCGATGTCGGCGACATTACCGTCGCGGCCGATAACACCGCCTTCGCCATCACCGTCACCGGCAGCACGGCCGAATTGCAGAATCTCGCGCGTCAGGCGTTCGGCGTTCACGGCAAATACCGCCTCGTCGCCAGCGGCGGCGCGTTCGCACTGAAGTTCGATGCCGCCGGCGCGAACCAGGTCACCGTCACCGTCTCGCAGCGCGGCAGCACGATCTTCTCGCAGACCGTGTCCGGTTCGAGCGCACGCAACGCGCTGCTCAAAGCCGCCGATCTCGCCGTCACTAAGACGAGCGGCCTGCCGGGCTTCTTTGCCGGCAAACTTGCGTTCGTCACCGATCGCGGCGGTCAGCAAACGATCATGACCGGCGACCTCTTCTTCGGCGAAGTGCAGAGTCACCCCGTGCAGGGCAAGAACATCATCGGCCCGCGCTGGTCGCCGGACGGCAGCCGCATCATCTTCACGAGCTACCGCACCGGTTTCCCCGATATCTACCTGCTCAACCTTCGCACGCGGACGCTCGACACGTTCGTCAGCTTCAAGGGCACCAATAGTGGCGGCCGCTTCTCGCCCGATGGCTCGCGCGTCGCGATGGTCCTCTCCGGCGAAGGCAATCCCGAGATCTACGTCGGCAACGCGCAGGGCCGCCAAATCAAGCGTCTCACCAACAATCAATCCGTCGAAGCCTCGCCCGCGTGGTCGCCCGACGGTTCGCGCCTCGTCTTCACCTCCGACGCCGCGGGCGGTCCGCAGCTTTACGTGATGCCGGCCGGCGGCGGCCAGATGAACCGCCTCGTCACCGAAGTCTCGCGCTACTGTGCCGAACCCGATTGGAGCCGCGCCGATCCGAACAAAATCGTGTTCACCGCCGGTGTCGGCAAAGGCTACCAGATCGCCGTCTATGATTTTTCGGCACGCAAAGGGAAGCAGGTTTCGAAGGCGCCCTACGACGCCGTCGAGCCGGTGTGGTGTGCCGATGGTCGCCACGTTGTCTGCACGTTCCGCACCGCGACGAATCGCGCCCTGTTCCTCGTCGACACCGAAACCGGCAAAGGCGTCCGCCTCAGCCCGACCGCGCTCGGCAATGCCTGGGGCGCGGCCTACCTCGCGCCGTAAGCTCCGCGATCGCGCTGCATGAAGCTCCTCTTCATCGGTGACATCGTCGGCCGCCCGGGCCGCGACGCCGTCGCCGCGCTCGTGCCGCAGCTCCGCGCCGAGCGGCAGCTCGATTTCGTCATCGCCAACGCCGAGAACTGCGCGGCCGGCGCCGGCATCAACGGCCCGCTTGCGAAGGCCCTCCTCGAGGCCGGTTGCGACGCACTCACGCTCGGCGATCACGTGTGGGACCAAAAAGGTTGGGACGGCGAAATCGGCGGCTTCGAACGCGTTTGCCGCCCCGCGAATCTTCCCGCGATTTGTCCCGGCCGCACGCATCTCTTGCTCGAGAAAAACGGTTTCCGCCTGCTCGTCTTCACGGTGCTCGGTCGGAATTTCATGGGCCCCAAAGTGGATTGCCCTTTCGACACCGCGGAGCGCCTGCTCAGCGAAAACGCCGGCAAGTTCGACGGCGCGCTCGTGGAAATCCATGCGGAAGCCACTTCTGAAAAGCAGGCCATGGGATGGTTTCTCGACGGGCGTGCCACCGCCGTGCTCGGCACGCACACGCATGTGGCGACCGCGGACTGTTCGCTCCTGAAAAAGCAGACCGCCTTCCAGTGCGACGTCGGCATGACCGGCCCGCACGAGTCCGTGCTCGGGCGCGACATCGACGCCGTGATCGCGCGCTTTCGCGACGGCATGCCGCGCCGCTTCGAAGTCGCCGGCGGCGACGTTCGTCTCTCGGGCACTATCGTCGAGTTCAACGCTGCCGGTCGCGCCGAGAAGATCGAGTGGCTCTCCGTTTCGCCATGAAGTTCCACCAACCCGCCGCGGACGTCTTTATCCCCGACGGCAAGCCGGTCTTCGCCGCGCTCGCTCGGACGTCTCACCTCTGTCTGGCCGCGCATCAGGACGACATCGAGATCATGGCGCACAGCGCCATCGCGGCGTGTTACGGCCGCGAGGACGCCGGCTTCACCGGCGTCGTCGTGACCGATGGGGGGGGCAGCCCTCGCGCGGGCCGCTTTGCGAATTTGACTGACGACGAGATGAAACACGTGCGCCGCGACGAGCAGCGCCGTGCCGCGGAGATCGGTCGCTACGCCGCGCAAATTCAGCTCGCGCACCCCAGCAGCGTCGTGAAGGACGCGAAAACATCCGTCGTCGTGGACGACATTGTCACGCTGCTCGCGACGATGTCGCCGCGCGTCGTTTACCTGCACAATCCCGCCGACAAGCACGACACGCACATCGCGGTTTTCTGGCGCTGTCTCGCCGCGCTGCGCGCGCTTCCGCCTGAGCGGCGTCCGGGGCAGGTGCTCGGCTGCGAAGTGTGGCGCAATCTCGACTGGCTGCTCGACGCCGACAAGACCGTGCTCGATGACTCGGCGCGGCCCGAGGTCGCCGCGCAACTGATCGGGGCGTTCGAGTCGCAGGTCGCCGGCGGCAAGCGTTACGACCTCGCCATCGCCGGTCGCCGGCTCGCGAACGCGACGTTCTTCACCTCGCACGCCACCGACCAAGCGAACGCGCTCACCTGGGCGATGGACCTCACGCCGCTCGTGCACGACCCACGCCTCGACGTGGAGCAGTTCACGCTCGGCTACGTCGATCGCCTGCGCGGCGATGTGGCGGCGCGTTTGAAGAAATTTGCGTGATCGTCCCTGCGCTTGTGCGCTCCGGGCACAAGCGGTGGTGTGCAGTTCGAGGGCGGCGCTCCGTTGCCGTCGTGGTCATGTGGCGATACGCACCAGCGATCTCGCCGCCGTCGCGCGCGTCCCGTGAGCGGCTTTTTTCGTGTCTTTCGTGTTTTTCGTGGTTCCCTCCCAGCATGGTCAAAAGCACCGGCACCTATCTCGGCGGGCTCAACTGCCAGCTCACGCATGGCCCGTCCGGCCAGACGATCGACACCGACGCCCCGAAGGACAACCACGGTCGCGGCGCGGCGTTTTCTCCGACGGACCTGTTTTGCGCCGCGCTCGGGTCGTGCATGGTCACAACGATGGCCATCGCGGCGAAGAACCGGCTCGGCCTCGACATTCCGGGGGTGAAGTGGGAGGTCGCGAAGGAAATGTCCACCGACGCCCCGCGTCGCATCGTGCGGATCGCGACGGAGGTGTGGATGCCGTTCTCGAAGGCGAAGGATCCCGAGGGCATCCTCGAACGCGCCGCGCTCGCGTGCCCGGTGAAGAAAAGCCTGGCCGCCGAAGTCGATACGCCCGTCGTATTCCACTGGCCGAAGTGAGCGCGCGCCCTCCGGCGCAGTCGGCCCCGAAGACCACCCCTTCCCGCGGAGCGGCGCCGAACAAAGTCACGTAATACGTGACTTTGTCGGGGGCGGGCTTTCCGGTGTCGCGGCGCGGCGGCGCGAGCGGTTTGAGGCGGCTCAGCGAGCCAGTTCGTAGCTGCCGTTGAAGATCAGCTCCACATCGTCGACGTGGATGCGGACCTTGATCTTGCCCGCGTGATCGCTGGCCGGCTGCGCGCGGCCGGTGACTTTACGCGGCTTGCCTTTGTGATTCTTCGCGTCGCCGGTGAATGCGACGGTCTCGCCTTTCGCGAGCCGCGCGAGGTCGGCGTCTGTCACCGTGATCGTGATGTCGCCGTGCTCGCTCCACGGAAACCATGGGAAAACCTTCGCGTTGTAGGTCGTCGACCACTGATCGCCACTGCGCGCAAACGTGCCCGTGGTGAGCGTGACGCTGCCGACGTAGATCGACGTTTTCATCGCCGGAACGGTGGTGCGTGTGAACGTCCCTTCTGCCGCGCGAATGGGCAGGCTGGCGAACAGACAGGCGGCAATCAGCGCAACGAAACGCATGCCCGCACCATGCGCGCCACCGCATCGGTCGCAAACCGGAACTCGCGACATGTCACCCCGCCTCCAGTTCAGGAGGGATGCGAAGCACGGTCCCCAAAATCTCGTTGCCACGCCCGGCGGCGGGAAGTTGCTTCGCTCTCCTATGGCAAAGAAAGCCCAAGCCACGTGGGGCGGTCGGTTCTCGGCGGGTCCCGCCGAGCTGATGCTCAAGTTCAGCGAGTCGGTCTCCTTCGACGCGCGCCTCGCGCCGTTCGACATCCAAGGCAGCAAGGGTCACAGCGCCATGCTCGCGCACGTCGGCATCCTCACTGCCAGGGAGCGCGACGCGATTCACGCGGGCCTCAATGCCATCCTCGCTGAAATTCAGGCGGGCAAGTTCAAATGGAGCACGCAGCTCGAAGACGTGCACATGAACATCGAGCAAGCACTCACGCAGCGCGAGCCGGCCGCCGCCAAGCTCCACACCGCGCGCAGCCGCAACGACCAGGTCGCGACCGACATGCGGCTCTATTTCAAGGCCGCGTGCACCGACATCATCCAGCGCATCGACGCCGCGCAGCGCGCCATCCTCGCCGTCGCCGAAGCGAACCCGACCGTGCTGATCCCGGGCTACACGCACCTCCAGCGCGCGCAGCCGGTGTTCGTTGCGCACCACCTTTTCGCCTACCTCGAGATGCTCCAGCGCGACGCCGAGCGTTTCGTCGTCGTGCAGGATCACGCCAACTGGTGTCCGTTGGGTTCCGGCGCGATCGCGGGCACGACGCTGCCGATCGACCGCGAGTTCACCGCAAAACAACTCGGCTTCATCGACGACGCGGGCCGCCCGCGCGTCACGCAGAACAGCATGGACGCAGTCAGCGACCGCGACCTCTACATCGAGTTCGCCTCCGCCTGCGCCCTGGTCGGCGTGCACCTCTCGCGCATGGCCGAGGACCTGATTCTCTGGATGAGCGCCGAGTTCAAATTCGTCGACCTGCCCGACGCGTTCTGCACCGGCTCGAGCCTGATGCCGCAGAAGAAGAATCCCGACTCGATGGAGCTGATCCGCGGCAAGTCGGCGCGCTTGCAGGGCAATCTCCACACGCTCCTCACGCTCACGAAGGGCCTGCCGCTCACCTACAATCGCGATCTCCAAGAGGACAAACCGCCGGTATTCGACAGCCACGATCAGACCGTGCTCTGCCTCGAAGTGCTCGCGGGCACGTTCGCCGGGATGACTTTCAACCAGGAGCGCTGTGCAACCGCGGTGGCCGATCCGGCGCTGCTCGCGACGGACCTCGCCGACTATCTCGTGCGTGCCGGTGTTGCTTTCCGCGAGGCGCACCACGCCGTCGGCGCCGTCGTGAAACTGGCCGAGAAGAAAGGCGTCCCGCTCGATCGTCTCACCAATGCGGAAGTCGCCGCCGTGCACCCGAAGTTCGGCCCGGATTGGTCCGACTCTTTCGTGCTCGAAAAAGCCATGGCCCGTCGCACTGCCACCGGCATGCCCGGCCCGGCACAAGTGAAACGCCAGCTCGCGCGCTGGAAGAAGCTGCTCGGGTGAGCATTCAACATGTCGCCTTGCCCGGTCTTTGGTAGGGGCGGTTGCCCTCAACCGCCCTTAACGTTCGAGGGCCGTTGAGGACAACGGCTCCTGCCGCGCTGCTCGATCGACTCCGTCACCCATGCCCCGCATCCGCGTCCTCTCCGATCGCGTCGCGAACCAGATCGCGGCGGGCGAGGTCATCGAGCGGCCGGCGGCGGTGATCAAGGAACTCGTCGAGAACTCGCTCGACGCCGGTGCCACGCGCATCGAGGTCGAGTTCCGCCACGGCGGGCGCAGCTACATGCGCGTCGAGGACAACGGCTGCGGCATGTCGAAGGACGATGCGCTGCTCTCGCTCGAGCGTCACGCGACCAGCAAGATCGTTGAAACCGCCGATCTCGATTCGCTGCACTCGTTCGGCTTCCGCGGTGAAGCGCTGCCGTCGATCGCGAGCGTTTCAAAATTTGAACTGCAAACGAGGCCCGCCGACGCACCGGCGGGCACCGAGGTGCTCGTGAACGGCGGCAAACTCGTGCACGTGCGCGAATGCGGCATCGCGCCGGGCACGCGCATCACCGTCACGCATCTTTTCAACGCCGTCCCGGCACGTCGCAAATTCCTCAAGAGCGACGCCACCGAGTCCGCCCACATCATCCAGACCGTGCGACTCTACGCGCTGTCGTGTCCGCAGACGGCATTCACGCTGATCGAGGACGGACGGGTGCTGTTCCAGTCGCCGGCGTGCACGACGCTCGAGGAACGCGTGGCCGAGATCTTTGGCCGGCAATTCACCGCGGACGCGCTGACGGTCGACGCGAGCGACGAAGGACTGCGCCTCACCGGACTGATCGGCAAACCCGGCGTCTCGCGCGCGGCACGACATGAGATGATCACGTTCGTGAACCATCGTCCGGTCGACAGCCGCACGCTGAACTACGCGCTGATCGAGTCCTACACAACGTCGCTACCGAAGGGGCGTTATCCGGTTGCCGTGCTGTTCCTCGAGATGAGCCCGATGGCGGTCGACGTGAACGTTCATCCCGCGAAACGCGAGGTGCGTTTCCGCAGCGAAGGGGAGGTGCGCGGCTTCGTCATCCGCACCGTGCTGCAGCGCCTGCGCGAATTTGGCCTCGGCACGCCGGTCGTCGAAACGCCGAGCCCCGAAGGCGTCGCGCGCAGCGTCGAGCGCCTCGCAGAGTGGCAACGGGTCAGCACGTTCGCGCCGCCGCCGCCGGTCGCGCCAGCGTCGGCGCCTCAACCCCCGGGGCTGATGGCCCCGCCTCCAATTTCAGTGATCGCCGCTCCGCCGGCGCCGACCCCGACATCGCTGCCCAGGTCGCAGCCAATCGAAAATCGAGAATCAAAAATCCCAAATCCGCCCGGCGCGTCGCGCTTGGCGGGCTGGCGTTTCCTCGGCACGGCGCACGGTGATTTTGCGCTCTTTGAGTCCCCGGCCGGCCTCGTGGTCGTCGATCGTCGCGCCGCGCACGAGCGCGTGTGGTTCGAGCGCTTGCAGGCGCAGTTTGCCGACGGTCGCGTGGAGAGCCAGCGCCTGCTCTTCGCCGTGCCGGTGGAGCTCGACCCGGTCGCGAGCGCGATGCTGCTCGATAAGTTGAAATGGCTCGCGCGTCACGGAGTCGAAGTCGCGGAGTTCGGGCGTAATTTCTTTCGCGTCGAGGCGGTGCCGACGTGGCTCGAACCCGAAGGCACGGAGCGTTTCCTGCGCGATGTGCTCGCGTTGATGCGCGAGGGTCGCGTGGACGAACGCAACCCTCGCCTCGCCGACGATGAATTTGCGCGCCTCGCCGCGCAGAAAGCCGTGCGCCTGCCGGAGACCGTTTCCGAAGCGGATGCGCTTGCGCTCGTGGCGCAGCTGTTCGCCTGCGTGCAGCCGCACACGAGTCCGGCCGGCCGGCCGACACACTTCGAGCTGAGTCGCGGCGAGCTGGCCCGGCGATTTCAGCGCTGAATTCACCCCGTCTTTGGCGGGGTGCGCCTTGCGCGCGCCCGCGCGCCGCTTCGGACGTCGGCTGCGGGCGCGGTCGAGCCGCGCCCTGATGTCCGGCAAAGCTCCGCCCGCGGGTGCGGAGATTTCTTAGTCCTTCCGGAAAATTCCGTCCTGACACGCGCCCAGCAGGAATCGCGCCTTGCGCCGCTGCGCGCTTCAGCTGTTGGATGCGCCCGCCATGTCCGCGCCAACTCCCGCCAAATCGAAGTCCAAGTCCGCCCGCAAAGCGCTCAGCCCGGAAGCGGCGAATTTGCAGCGGTCCATCCTGCATTACCTGAAATACAAGATGGGCCGCGAGCCGGAGTCCGCCACCCGGCGCGATTGGTGGATCGCCACCGCGACGGCGATCCGTGACCGCATGATCGAACGCGGGCTCGATACCTACAAGGCACACCGCGTCGGCAACGTTCGCCGCGTCTACTATCTCTCGCTGGAGTATCTCATCGGCCGCCTGATGATTAATAATCTCATCAACCTCGGCCTGCACGAGCCGCTCATCGAGGCGCTCGCTGACATCGGTCAGGATTTTGAAGTGATCCGGGCTCAGGAGGAAGACATGGGCCTCGGCAACGGCGGCCTCGGTCGTCTCGCGGCGTGCTATCTCGATTCGATGTCGACGATGGATCTGCCGGCGGTCGGTTACGGTATCCACTACGAGTTCGGTCTTTTCCGCCAGGAATTCGTTAACGGCCACCAGGTCGAGCATCCGGACAACTGGCTCATCTACGGCGCGCCGTGGGAGCTGGTGCGCCCGGAATTTACGCAGCCCGTCCGCCTCTTCGGCCGGTGCGAGCAGATTTTCGACGACCTCGGCAACTTCAAGTGGCGCTGGGTCGACACGAAGACGATCCTCGGCTTCCCGTTCGACATTCCCGTCGTCGGCTACGGCACGAAGACGGTGAACATCCTCCGCCTCTGGGCCTCGAAGGCCACGGAGGATTTCGACCTGAAAACCTTCAACGAAGGCGGCTACATCGAGGCGGTGCGTGAGAAGGCCTATGGCGAGACCATCTCGAAGGTCCTTTATCCGAACGACAAGACGGAGAACGGCAAGGAACTGCGCCTCGTGCAGCAGTATTTCTTCGTGACGTGCTCGCTGCGTGACATCGTCCGCCGGCATTTCTCGAACGCAGCGAATGGCTGGGACAACTTCGCCGACAAAGTCGCGATCCAGCTCAACGACACGCACCCGGCCCTCGCCGTCGTCGAGCTCATGCGCATCCTCCTCGACGAGGAAGGCATCGCGTTCGACCGCGCGTGGAGCATCGTGACCAAGGTTTTCGCCTACACGAATCACACGCTGCTGCCCGAGGCGCTCGAGCGTTGGAGCGTGCCGCTGTTCCAGCGCGTGTTGCCGCGTCATCTGCTCATCGTCTACGAGATCAACGCGCACCTCATGACGCTGTGCGAAACGAAGTGGCCGGGCGACAACGAGAAGAAACGCGTCGTGTCACTCATCGAGGAGGGCGGTTCGCGTTACGTGCGCATGGCCAACCTCTCGGTCGTCGGCTCGTTCGCCGTCAACGGCGTCGCCGAACTCCACACGCGCCTCCTGCGCGCGCAACTTTTCCCGGAATTCGACGAGCTTTATCCGGGCAAGTTCATCAACGTCACCAACGGCATCACGCCGCGCCGCTGGCTCCGCGCCTGCAACCCGCGGCTCTCCTCGCTCATCAATTCCAAAATCGGTGACGGCTGGCCGCGCGACCTCGACCAGCTCAAGAAGCTCGAGAAGTGGGCCGACGACCCGAAGTTCCAGGACGAGTTCATGGCCATCAAACGCCTGAACAAGCTCGACCTCGCCACGATCATCAAACGCGACTGCGGCGTCGACGTCTCGCCCGACGCGCTCTTCGACGTGCAGATCAAGCGCCTGCACGAATACAAGCGCCAGCACCTGAACCTGCTCCACATCCTCGCGCTCTACCGGCGCCTGGTGCAGAACCCCGACCTCGACATCGTGCCGCGCGTGTTCGTCTTCGCCGCCAAGGCCGCACCCGGTTACGACCTTGCCAAGGCGATCATCAAGTCGATCAACGCCGTCGCCGCGCGCGTGAATCACGATCCGCGCGTGAACGGAAAACTCAAAGTCGTTTTCCTGCCCAACTACCGCGTCTCGCTCGCGTCGCGCATCATCCCGGCGGCCGACCTCTCCGAGCAAATCTCCACCGCCGGCAAGGAAGCCTCCGGCACCGGCAACATGAAGCTCGCCCTCAACGGCGCGCTCACCATCGGCACGCTCGATGGCGCCAACGTCGAGATCGGCGAGGAGGTCGGTGACGACAACATCTTCATCTTCGGCATGACCGTGGAACAAGTGCAGGCTCTCCGCGCGAAAGGTTACAACCCGTGGGACTTCTACAACGCCGACGAAGAGCTCCGCGCCGTGCTCGACTGGCTCGGTTCCGATTACTTCGTGCCCGGCGAATCGCCCAATCTTCCCGCGATGGTCCGCGCCAGCATGCTCGAAGGCGGCGATCCTTACATGGTGCTCGCCGATTTCCGCGCCTACAGCGACGCGCAGGCTCAAGTCGATGCCGCCTACCGCGACAAGCGTCGCTGGGCGCGCATGGCGATCCTCAACACCGCGCGGGTCGGCAAATTCTCCAGCGATCGCTCCATCGGCGAATACGCCGACAGGATCTGGAAAATCAAACCGATCACCGTCGCGTAACCCACCGCGCGCTGCCGCGTGGATAGGGGCGGTTGCGCTCAACCGCCCTTCGCCTCATCCCGTTTTGCGCGCGGCGGATCACTTGCGGTTCTTCGCTCGCCACTGCCACGGCGGCGTCGGCGCCTTGTCCTGCCACACGCCGAACTTCTGCTCGCGGGCGCGGCGCTCGAGCATCTCCATCGTGCGGTCCTTCGGGTAAAGCCGCTTATACCACCAGCCCCAGCCCGCCGCGACGATGTCCTCGTTCAACGAACGCCCGCCGCGATACGTCACATCGCCGACCAGACGGCCGTAGCTGTCGAGCGTCTTTGCCGTGATGCGCACCTCGGCGCCGAGCACCTTGATTTCCGTGAACTGCTTGGCCTGTTCCCCCCGTTCCTGGTGGAGTTCCGGCGCGTCGAGCCGCGCAAGACGAACCTCATAGACATCCGGTCCCTTTTGCACTTCGAGCGAGTCGCCGTCCTTCACCTTCACGACCCGCGCGGAAAAATCCCGCAAGCTCACCGGGGCGCGCCGCGTGCGCGCCTCGAGCGCCGGCGCAATGAACCACGCGAGCGCCGAGAGAAGAAAAATGATTCGCGACGGGGTTTTCACGGATCGCCGCGGAGCGTAGCGACCGAGCGACGTATGCCGAGTCCGAAGGTAGGGTCGGCTTCTGCCGGCCCTCCTCACGCTCACGCCGCCGCCTATGCCACCTTTCGCCCTTGCCGGAGGCGGCGGCCCCGGTGAATTTCCCGCTCCCATGGCCGCGCGTCCGCAACGCATCATCCTCAAATTCGGCTCCGGCATTCTCACGAATCCGAAGGGCAATGCGCTCGATCGCCGCCAATTTTCCCGCCTCAGCGCCGAAGTGGCTGCGCTCGTCCGCGCGGGCCACGAGTGCCTCATCGTCTCCTCCGGCGCCGTCGCCGCCGGCATGGCGGCGCTGGGACTCGCCGAACGCCCGAAGGATCTCGCGGCGAAGCAAGGCTGCGCCGCCGTCGGTCAGGCCCGCCTCATGCAGCTTTACGCGGCCATGTTCGCCAAGCATCGGCTGACCGTCGCGCAACTGCTCCTCACGCACGGGGATCTCGACAGCCGCACCAGCTACGCCAACGCCCGCAACACCCTCGCGCAGCTCTTCGCGCGCGGCGACGTCGTCCCGATCATCAACGAGAACGACTCCGTGGCCGTGGAGGAACTCAATTTCGGCGACAACGACCGGCTCTCCGCCGAAGTCGCGCTGCTTGTCCAAGCCGATCGCCTGTTTCTCCTCACGAGTGTCGACGGCGTGCTCGACGCGGGCGGCCAGGTCGTGCCCGAGGTGCGCGACATTGCGAGCGTCACCGGTCTCGTGCGCCAGGAGAAGGGCCGTCTCTCGGTCGGCGGTATGACCACGAAGCTCCAAGCCGCGCGCATCGCCGCGCACGGCGGTGTTCGCGTGCAGATCCTCAACGGCCGCACGCCGGGCCTGCTCAAGGCGGCGCTGGCCGGCGAGCGCGTCGGCACCGTCTTCCCCGCCCGACGCTCGTAATCGTGACCGACCTCGCGGCACAGATTCGTGAAATGGGCCGCCGCGCCCGGGCGGCGGCGGCGAAGCTCGCGCTCGCGTCGCGCGCCGAAAAAGATCGCGCGCTCCGGGCAATGGCGGACGCGCTGCTCGCCGCCCGCGACGGAATTCTCGCGGCCAATGCCGACGATGTCGCGGCCGGCGAGCGCAGCGGCCTTTCGACGGCGCTGCTCGATCGTCTCCGCATCGACGACAGGCGCCTTGCCGCGATGGCCGAGGGCGTGCGCGCGGTTGCCGATTTGCCGGATCCGGTCGGTCGCGTCCTGCGCGAATGGTCGCACGCGAATGGCGCGCGCTTCACCAAGGTCGCGGTGCCGATCGGCGTCATCGGCATCATCTACGAATCGCGTCCGAACGTGACCAGCGACGCCGCCTCGCTCTGCCTGAAGGCGGGCAACGCGGTGATTCTCCGCGGCGGATCCGAGTCGTTGCGCACGAATCGCGCGCTCGCCACCGCGCTCGCCCGCGGCCTCGCCGCCGCTGGCTTGCCGGGGGACGCGGTGCAGCTCGTCTCCGTCGCCGATCGCGACGCGGTGAAGCTCCTCGCCGCGCTCGATGAATTCGTGAATCTCATCATCCCGCGCGGGGGCCGTGGCCTGATCGAGGCGGTGGTCGCCAATGCGCGCGTGCCGGTGATCAAGCACTACGACGGCATCTGCGCGCTCTACGTCGACGCGGCGGCGGACCTCGCGATGGCGGAGCAGATCGCGCTGAACGCGAAGTGTCAGCGCCCCGGCGTGTGCAACGCCATCGAGACGCTGCTCGTCCACCGCGCGATTGCGCCGCAGTTCCTCGCGCCAGCCGGCCGCGCGCTGCGTGAGCGGGGCGTGCAATTGCGCGTCGACGCTGCCGCGTTGGCGCTGCTTGGTGGCGAGCAAGCGCCGCACGTCGTGCGCGCGACCGAGCAGGATTTTCGCACGGAGTTTCTCGATCTGATCCTCGCGGTGAAGATCGTCGACAGCGTGGAGGCCGCGATCGCGCACATCGAGTCGCACGGCTCGCACCACAGCGACGCGATCGTGACGGCGGATGCGGCGGCAGCGGAGAAATTTCTCAACGGCGTCGACAGCGCGACGGTCTACTGGAATGCGAGCACGCGTTTCACGGATGGAGGCGAGTTCGGTTTCGGCGCCGAGATCGGCATCAGCACCGACCGTTTGCACGCGCGCGGACCGATGGGCCTCGAGGAGCTGACGACCTACAAATACGTCATCCGCGGCGAAGGCCAGATCAGGTAGGGCGCGGACTCCGTTCCGCGCCGGGCTTTGCGGTCGGGATCGATTGGCTGGCGCTCAGGTGACGTGGCAGGCGTGCCACCTCCATTGCGGGCGGCTGGTTGGGCGCAGTGCGGGCCTCTCGTTGCATGACCAAAGCCGGCGAGACGCTGGCGCTGCTTACCTTCGCCATTGGCAACGCGCCACTCTTCACCAAGTTTTCGTCGCATGTCCGCTGTCGCTGCTCGTTCGCTTCGCCGCTGGTTGCTTGGGGTGGGCGTCGTTTTCGTCTTCGCGGCGACCGTGACCGTGCTTGCGCGCCGGCCGATCACCGGCGCGGCGATCGCCGCCGCCTTGCGGATGGCGGGGGCAGGTGACGTGACGTTCGCCGTGACGCGGTCGTCGCCGTGGGCGATCGAACTGGCGAATCTCGGTTTCCGGGTGCGCACGCAGCGCTTCGATGCGAAGCGGGTGACGCTCGAGCGCACGCATTGGTGGGCGCCATCTCTCGGGGTGGTGCGCATCGAGGGCGCCAAGCTTCCCTTGTCCGTCGATGGTTCCGGCACGAACCCGTGGAACTGGGCGACGTATAGCGGCGGACCGGCTGCGAAACCGACCTCCGCCCTGTCGGTGCCGGTGGAGGAGGTGAGTGTCGACGGCGTGCTCGTGGTCGGCGCAGCCGGTCAATCCGACGAGGAGGTGCGCGTGCAGTTTGCGGCGAAGCAAACGAGCGGTTCGCGGTGGACGGGCAACGTGAGCGCGACCGCGCCCGGTTTTGCCACCAAGCTCGACGGCGAGTTCGATCTCGCCGCGAGTGCGGTGCAGTTCCGCGCGACGGGCACCGAACTCGATCTCGGTCGCTGGCAGGGATTCATCAGCCAAATGGTCGTGCTGCCCGGCGGGCGTTGGGAAATGGCGGGTCAGTTGCGCGGGAGTGCGACGGGTCGCTACGCCGGCGGAAAATTGACGCTCGCCGGCGACGTGGAGCTGCGGGAGGGGCGTTTTGCTTTTCCAGAGCGGAACATCACCGCAGAGGGCGTGAGCGCGAAGTTCACTTTTACCGATCTCGATAAATTCGTCTCCGAGCCCGGCGAGGTGCGCGTCGCGACGCTCAGCGCGGGCGAAATCAAGGCCACGAATCTCCAGCTGCTGCTGGCGTTCGATACGATGGAGCGCATCGCGGTGCCGCGCGCGACCCTCGAGGCGTTCGGCGGCAAGCTGGCGGCGGAGCCCTTCAAGTTTTTCCCGCATCTGAGCGAACTCGAAGCCGTGCTCCTCGTCGACGGCGTGGTGGTCGAACAGGTGCTCGCGTTGGTGAAAGACGTGCCGGCGCAGGCGACGGGTCTGGTGGACGGGCGCGTGCCGCTCCGCATCGACGGCAGCGGCATCCGGCTCGGCACCGGCTGGCTGGAGTTGAAGCGCGGGGCGTATGCCGAAGTGAAGTTCAATGCCGAAGGACTGCTCACGCGGGGCGCCGCACCGAACAGCGCGCAATACGCCGTGTTGAAGAAAATCGAAGCGGGCTTGCTCCGTTTGAAGCTCTCGGCGTTGCGGCTCGACATCCGCCCGCCGAAGGCGCCCGCGGGCCGCTCCGCGACGATCCACCTCGCCGGCGAGCCCGTCGATCGGGAGGTGAAGGCGCCCGTGACGCTCGACCTCAACGTGAACGGCCCCATCGAGAGTTTGTTGAACCTCGGGTTGAACAACCGCGTGAGCTTCGGCGGAAAGTAGCACCGGCTTCCCGCCGGCATGCGTATCGGAGCAGGCGAGCTGTCCGCGCTCCGCGGAACCGGGCGCGGCGCGCCGTGACTAAGTGCTTTGAATTTTCCATCGCGTCGACGCGTCGAATACGCGCATCCTTTCCCTGCATGAAACGTCCCTTGTTCCTCGCGGTCGCCGCCGTCCCGCTCCTGTTGAGCGGATGCCTCAGCGTCCGCACCGAACCGATCGAGGTGAAGCCGATCCACATCACCGTCGACGTCAACGTGAAGGTCGAGCGCGCGCTGGAGGACTTCTTCGGCGGCCTCGACGCCAAGTCCGCCACCACCACCATTCACGAGGAGAAAAAACCATGATCGCCCGAATCTTTGCCGCCTGCCTCGCGCTCTGCGCGCTCACCGTCACCGTCTCCGCCCAGAGCGCGGGCGCCATCCGCCAGCGCATGGAGCAACGGCTGCCGCAGATCGACGATTTGAAGTCCAAGGGTGCCATCGGCGAAAACAATCGTGGCCTGCTCGAAGTGCGCCAGGCCGCCGGCAACGCGGCTTCAGTCGTCGCCGACGAGAATCGCGATCGCGAAGCTGTCTATGGGCTGATCGCGCAGCAGACCGGCGCGACGGCCGATTCCGTCGGTCGCGCGCGGGCGAAGCAAATCGCGGCGAACGCGAAGTCCGGCGTCTGGGTGCAGGACGAGAGCGGGGCGTGGAAGAAGAAGTGAGGTAGGGTGCGGACTCCGCTCCGCGGGTCTCACCGCGGTCCCGGCGGCGAAGGAACTCGCCGCCCCACCCACCGAGGCGGAAAATAGTGCAGGCCGGCGGATGCCGGCCTTTTTCGTGAGTGCATGAGCGGCGCCGCTGGCGTCGCTCAGTCGAGGCGGAAGCGGCCGTAGTTGCCGTTTTCCAGCACCGGGATGTCCATCGCTCGTCCGTTCACTTCGAGTCGAATCTTGGTGCGGTCTTCGACGGTGATACGCCAGACGCCCGTCTTGGAGAAAGTGCGCATCTCGCCCCGTGCGAGCGAGCCTTCGAAAACCACACCCTCATCGGGAAGGCGCACGATCTTGATTCTCGTGGCGTCCGACGCGGTAAACGTGATGGTTTGAGCGACGCCGGTCGCGTCCGTGCCCACGGGGGAGGTGGGAGCCGGTTGCGCGGTCTGTTTCGGTGTGGTCTGGCGCGGCTCAGCGTGGCCGGAGAAAACATTGATCAGCAACACCACGACCACCACCAGCACGAGCGCGCCGCCGCCGAAAAGCGCGTATTTCAGCATCACCGGATCGAGGCCGCCGGCGCCACCACCGCTGCTGCGCGCGGCAGGCTCGGAGTTCTCGCCGCCGATCTCGACACGGCCGTAGTTCTCGCGTGTCTCGCGTCGCGGCGCGCGGCCTTCGTCGGCCATCATCGTATCGAACTCGGAGACGACGCGCGTGGGATCGAACTCGAGATATTTCGCGTAGGTGCGCAGAAAGCCGCGGATGTAGAGCGGGGGCAGGTCGAAGTCGAAGGCGTTGGCTTCGAATTTCTGGAGATAATCGCCACGAATTTTCGTGGCCTCCGCGGCTTCGCGGATGGAGAGGCCTTTGCGTTTGCGCGCTTCCTCGAGGCGTTCGCCGAGCGTCTGCATGAGAGGGTCAGTAAGAGTTTTGAGCAGGAGAAGTCACCACGAAACAAGGCGTTGTGACAAAAACGTTGGTGAAAATGGCGTGAGGGTGGGGCGCGGACTCCGCTCCGCACCGGGAGCGCCGCCGCTTCCCGGCGGCGAAGGGACTCGTCGCCCTACTTTCGGTGAGCGACGACGTGGCGGTGGTTCATCACGGTTCGTAGGTATCCAGGTCGACGAGAATTTCGCGCGGGCTCGAGCCGTTCTCGGGACCGACGATGCCTTTGTCTTCCATGACGTCCATGATACGAGCGGCGCGGTTGTAGCCGATGCGGAGCCGGCGTTGCATCATCGAGGTGGAGGCGCGGCGAGTGGACTTGAGCACCTCGTAAGCCTGGCGGAACAAATCCTCGTCGTCGCCCAAGTCGCCGTCGGACTCGCCGCCTTCGCCGTCCTCGTCGTCCTCGCGCGCGGCGCGATCGATCTGCTGCTGCACGGATTGGGCATACTGCGGCGGGCCGTTCTTCTTGAGGAACTCGACAATCTCCGCGACTTCCTCGTCGGCGACGAACGCGCCTTGCGCGCGCACGATCCGCGAGGTGCCGGGGGGCGTGAAGAGCATGTCGCCGCGGCCGATCAGCGTCTCGGCGCCCTTGCCGTCGAGGATCGTGCGTGAGTCGACTTGCGAGGCGACCTGGAACGCGATGCGCGAGGGAAGGTTGGCTTTGATGACGCCGGTGATGACGTTCACCGACGGACGTTGCGTGGCGATGATGAGGTGGATGCCGGCGGCGCGGGCGAGCTGCGCGAGGCGCGCGATGCTCGTCTCGATCTCGGCCGGCGCGATCATCATGAGGTCGGCGAGCTCGTCGACGATCGCGACGATGTAGGGCAGGCGGTCGGGAATCTCGATGTCGTCCGGGGCGACGCCGGCAAGTTCGCCTTGCTGTTCGGGCGGCAGCTCGGCGGGCTTGTCCTTCTTGCGGTTGTTGAAGCCGGAGATGTTGCGGACGTTGACCTTCGCGAAAATCTGGTAGCGCTGCTCCATTTCGCCGAGGAGCCACTTGAGCGCGGCGGGCACTTTCTTCGGCTCGGTGACGACCGGAATGAGCATGTGCGGCAGCGAATTGAAGACCTTCAACTCGACGACCTTCGGGTCGACCATGATGAGGCGCACGTCCTTCGGGCTCTTCGAGTAGAGGATCGAGGCGACGATGGAGTTGATGCACACCGATTTGCCGGAGCCGGTGGCGCCGGCGATGAGCAAGTGCGGCATCTTGGTCAGATCGGAAACGAGCGGCTTGCCGGAGACGTCCTTGCCGAGCGCAATGGGCAACTCCGCCTTGGCGTGCGCCCAGTCCTCGCTCTCGAGGATCTCGCGCATGCCGACGGGCGTGGGCTTTTGGTTCGGCACTTCGACGCCGACAGCGGCCTTGCCGGGAATCGGCGCGAGGATGCGGACCGATTGCGCGCGCATGCCGAGGGCGATGTTCTTGTCGAGGCCGGAGATTTTTTCGACGCGCACGCCGGGGGCGGGGACGACTTCGTAGCGCGTGATGACGGGGCCGACGTGGATTTCGCCGAGCGAGACCTCGACGCCGAACTCGCTCAGGATGCGCAGGAGGTTTTCGGCGTTGGCGCGGTGCTCTTCTTCGGAGTCGGCGGCGGAGATTTTGACCTGCTCCTTGAGGAGCGAGAGCGGGGGAAACTCGTAGGTCTTGTCGTCGGTTTGCGGGAGGACGACTTTGGCTTTCTTGGTTTCCTCGGGTTTGACGATGTTGAGCTCGATCTTGCCGGCGGCGGCGACGGCGAGCGGCTTGGTGTCGGTGGCGGTCGGCGCGGGCTTGGTGGTGGTTTTTGCCGCGGCGGCCGGTTTGGCGGGCTCAGGATCCGGTTGCGGCGTGCGCGCGGCCGGCTTCGGCGCTTCGGCGAGCGGGTCCTCGGATTTCGGCACGACGGCTTTCTTCGGAGGCTGCAGGGGCGGCGCCGCCGGGCCCGTGCGCGTGGGGGCCGGCGCTGCGGAAGCGGCTGCGGCTGCGGCCGCCTTTTGCTTCGCGAGTTCTTCCCTCTGTTTCTTGCGCTCTTCGGCGATAGCGGCGGCCAGCGCGGCGCGCTTTTTGCGCCACTCGACGAAGTTGTTCATCAGCTTCTCGAACTCCGCGCCGATGTCGCGCGTGAAGATGAACACCATGGCCGTGACGTAGATGCCGCCGAGAATCACGACCGAGCCGAATTCGCCGAAGGTGGACTCGAAGAAACCATCGTAGAGCGCCTTGCCCAGCCAGCCGCCCGGGCCGGACGGGTAGACTTGGCGGTTCATGAACCCGAGTCCCTGCATCGCGAGCAGCGGCGCGCCCGAGGCGAACGAGAAGAACATCGCGATCAACCGCGTGCCCGTGAGGTGCCGCGAGCTGCGCAGGTAGGTGTAGGCCATCCAGAGCAGGAAAATCGGGATCAGCCACGCCGCACCGCCGAGAAACTTGAAGCTGAATACCGACAGCACCACGCCGACGTCGCCGACGGGATTTTTATCGGCCGGTTGAATCGGGATCTGCTGCAGTTTGCCGTTGATCACCTCGGTGCGGCCGCCGCTTTGGTCGAGGTAGTTCTGGCTCGGCGAAAAGAACGCCATCGCGACCAGCACGAGCAGGCCCAAAAGCGCGCAAAGCACGAAGCCGCCCCAATTACGGTGGTGGCGCGGTGCCTCGAACGACGGGTTGGAGTCCTTGGGATTTGTGCTCGCAGCTTTGGCCATTTCGGTGCCTTTAGAGACGTCTAGCGCGCACGAGGGTCAATGTAAATTCCCCGTTCCGCGCGCGAGGCAGCAACCACTTGTTTTCGACGATGTCCTTCCTCCGTTTTGAACCCATTTTCCAGGAACGCGTCTGGGGCGGCCGCGCCCTCGCCGACTACCTCGGTCGGGTGTTGCCCGCTGGCCAACCGATCGGCGAAAGCTGGGAAATCGTCGATCGCCCCGAGGCCAACTCGCGCGTGCGTGGCGGTGAATACGACGGCAAGACGCTGCGCGAAGTCATCGAGGCGGACGCCGAACGCGTGATGGGTCCGGAATGGGAGCGGACGCGCGTGTTTCCGATTCTGGTCAAGTGGCTCGATTGCCGCGAGCGCCTCAGCCTGCAGGTGCATCCGCCGGCGGAGATCGCCTTGTCGCTCGGCGGCGAGCCGAAGACGGAAAACTGGTTCGTGGCGCGCGCCGAACCGGGCGCGGGGGTGCTGGCGGGGCTCGTGGACGGCGTCGACGCGGAGAAATTTCGCGCTGCGCTCGCCAACAACACCGCGGAAAAGCTGCTGCGGCGCCACGACACGCGCGCCGGCGACTCGATTCTCATCCGCAGCGGCGTCATGCACGCCATCGACGGCGGCAACGTCATCCTCGAGATCCAGCAGAACTCGGACACGACCTACCGCGTGTATGACTGGGGCCGCGTCGGCCTTGACGGCAAGCCGCGCCAGATGCACGTCGAGCAATCGCTCGCCTGTCTCACGGCCAACCGCGCTCCGGCGCCGCGCCTGTTGCGCGCCGGCGAGCCGGGCGACGTGCTGGCGGATTGCGCCGAGTTTCGCCTTCGCCGTGTGCGGCTCGCGCGCGGCGCCAAGCTCGAGATCGCGGCGCGGGAGCAGCCGCGGCTGCTCTCGGTGGTCGAAGGACGACTCACCATGAACGAGAGCGGCGGTGCGGAGTCGGCCGTCGCGCGCGGCGAGAATGTCCTGTTGCCGTTCGCCGCGAGCCTCTCGTTCACCGCCGCCGAAGACACGGTGGCGTTGATCACGGAAAATTTTGTGCGGACGTGAGCCGCCTGCGGCACCCGCCCCACCGCCACACTTGAAAACCGTAAAACCTGCGCCTACTTTCCGCCGTTCCGCATGAGCGAAACCAGCCCAACCGACACTCCCACGACCACTCCGCCGACGCCCGACGCGGCCCCGACGAAGCCTGCCGAAGGAGCCAAGGCAGCGGAGGCCACGACACCCGCGCCCACACCGTCAGTCGACGAGCAACTTGCCGCGGCGCGTGCCGAAGCCACTGCCGCGCAGGAGCGTTACCTGCGCTCGATCGCGGATCTCGAGAATTTCCGCAAGCGCGTCGTGCGCGAGAAGGACGAGCTGCGGCAGTTTGCCGCCGCGAACGTCGTGGAGGATCTCATTCCGATCCTCGACAACCTCGGCCTGGGCCTCGCCGCGGCAAAGCAGCAGAGCGGCGACGCGAAGTCGATCGTCGACGGCGTCAGCATGGTGCTGGAGCAATTCAAGGGCGCGCTCGGTCGCCACGGATTGAAGGAAATCAATCCGGCGGGCGCGGCGTTCGATCCGCACCAGCACGACTGCATTTCGCATCAGCCGGATGAAAAGGTGCCGGAGGAGAAAGTCATTTCCGTGGTGCGGCTCGGATACTCGTTGAACGGGCGCCTGCTGCGTCCGGCTTCGGTCATCGTGTCGAGCGGCCCGGCTAAGCCCGAGACGAAGGCCTGACCATGGCGACCGCGAAGAAGGAAGATTATTACGAGTTGCTCGGCGTCGCGAAGGGCGCTTCCGAGGAGGAGCTCAAGAAGGCCTACCGCAAGAAGGCCGTGCAGTATCACCCGGACAAAAACCCGGGCAACAAGGAGGCGGAGGAGATGTTCAAGAAAGTCTCCGAGGCCTACGAGGTGCTGAAAGACCCGCAAAAGCGCGCGGCCTACGACCAGTTCGGCCACGCGGCCTTCCAGCAGGGAGGCATGGGCGGCGGCGCCCGCGGCGGTGGCTTCCCCGGCGGCGGCGGTTTCCACGATCCGTTCGACATCTTCCGCGAAGTTTTCGGACAGGGCGGGGGAGGCGGGGGCGGGGGGATTTTCGAGGACTTCTTTGGTGGCGGCAACGGCGGGCAGGGCCAGGGCGGCGCGTCGCGCGGCTCCGATCTGCGCTACGACATCGAGATCACGCTCGAGGAGGCCGCGCACGGCATCGAGAAGGAAATTTCCTTCCGCCGCCTCGGTGCGTGCGCGCATTGCGACGGCTCGGGCGCGGAGCCCGGCTCGAAGCGCACGACGTGCCCGACGTGCCGCGGGGCAGGACAGGTGACCACGTCGCGCGGGTTCTTCCACGTGCGCCAGGTGTGTCCGACGTGCCACGGCAGCGGCGCGCGCTTCGAGCGCGTGTGCGCCAAGTGCGAGGGCGAGGGCCGCGTGCAGGAGACGACGAAGATCAACGTCCGCATCCCACCCGGCGTCGATACCGGCTCGAAACTCCGTTCCGTCGGCAACGGCGAGGCGGGCACGATGGGCGGTCCGGCCGGCGATCTCTACATCGTCGTGCACGTGAAGGAGCACGAGATCTTCGAGCGGCAGGGCGACGATCTCTTCACGGAGGTGCCGATCAAGTTCACCGTCGCCACGCTCGGCGGCACGATCTCCGTGCCGACACTCCAAGGCAAAGCGACGCTGAAAATCCCAGCGGGCACGCAATCCAACACGACGTTCCGCCTCAAGGGGCGCGGCATGCCGCACCTGCGCGGCGGCGCGCAGGGTGACCAGCTCATCCGCGTGCAAGTCGAAGTGCCGACTTCGCTGAACAGCGAACAACGCAAGAAGCTCGAGGAGTTCGCGCAGGCCTGCGGCGACGCCGATCAGCCGGTGGCGAAGAGCTTTTTCGACAAGGCGAAAAAGTTTTTCTGAGCCGCGCCGCCAAGTGTGCCGATGATTAGGCCGCACCGGTTGGGTGCGGCTTTTTCGTGCCCGGGCAGATTTTTCCGCGCCGCGGCAAAGTTTGCCGGAATCGCCGAAAAGGGGGGAGCGGGCCCGGCCGGCGTTTTTTCGGATAAATTTTTAATTCGTTGGCTTCCGGCGGCTAATGCCGGCCGAAAAACCGTTGGCACCGGCGTTGCTTTTTCGCCGGCCGGATGAACATCGGTCTCTATCAAAGCGCCTCCTCCATGTCGGCCCTCGAACGCTGGCAGGACGCGACCTCGCAGAACATCACGTCTGCGCAGACGACCGGCTACCGTAAGCGCACCGTCCAGTTCTCCACGGACGTCGCCGGCAAATGGAACATCCGCCCCGACGCGAAGAACGCCGGCCCGGAGAACGAGCATTCGGTGCTCTTCACCCGCGTGACGACCGGCATCAATTTCATGACCGGTGAAACCCAGCCGACGCGACGCGAGCTCGATGTCGCGATCCAAGGCGATGGTTTCTTCGAGATGGACGGCCCCAACGGCCAGAAGCTCTACACCCGCAGCGGCGAGTTCCGCATGACGCCGGAGCGCACGCTCGTCGGCGCCGGCGGCCTCCCAGTGCTGACCGAGGGCGGCAACCAGATCACGATGCTCCCGGGCGGCGGCTCGATCACGATCAACCGCGACGGCACGATTTTCCAGGGCGCCACGGCGCTGGGCAAAATTTCGGTGCAACGCTTCACGAACCCCGGCGCGCTGATGCCGACCGCAGGCGGCATGTTCGTTGCCGGCCCGAACGCCGGCAAGGAAGCCGTCACCGAGCCCGAGCTGATGCAAGGTTACCTCGAGCAGAGCAACGTCCAGCCGCTCCGCGAGATGGTCGACCTCGTGCTCATCAGCCGCGCCTACGAGGCGAACCAGAAGATCATCACCACCGCCGACCAGCAGATGGAGAAGACCCTCCAGGCCCTCGGCTGATCCCCCGCCGCAATGAATTCCCCATATAGACAACCGCTATCACGACTGCATGGCCGCGCCCGGTGTGGGGCCGGGCCGGCCCCAGTCGTGATGCGGATGGATTTCCAACCCCGCCGCGCATGAACCTCTCGCTCTACTCCGCCGCCACCGGCATGGAGGCTCAGCAGCTGAACCTCAACACGATCGCGAACAACCTCGCGAACGTGAACACGCCCGGCTTCAAGCGCAGCAAAATCGAGTTCCAGGACCTGCTCTACCAGAAGCCGCGCGCGTCCGGCTCCGACTCCGGCGGCGGCAACCTCGTCCCCACCGGCATCGAAGTCGGCAACGGCTCCCGCGTCGCCGCGACCTCCAAGGTTTTCACCCAAGGCCAGCTCACCAACACCGGCGAGAAGCTCGACATCGCGATCCAAGGCGAAGGCTTTTTCGAAGTGCAACGCCCCGACGGCACGATCGGCTACACGCGCGACGGCTCGTTCAAGCTCAACGCGCAGGGGCAGGTCGTCACCGTCGACGGCATGCCGATCCTCAGCGGCATGCAGACGATCCCGGCCGGGTCCAACGTCTCGATCTCCGAAGACGGCCAGGTCACCGTCCAAAGCTCCTCCGGCACCACGAATTTCCGCCTCACGCTCACGCGCTTCGCCAATCCCGCCGGCCTCCGCTCGATGGGCGGCAATCTCTACGAGGAGACCGGCGCCTCCGGCACACCCGAAACGGGCAACCCCGGCGAGAACGGCTTCGGCCGCACGATCCAAGGCTACATCGAGGCCTCCAACGTCAACATCGTTGAGGAAATGGTCGCGCTCATCGTCGCCCAGCGCGCCTACGAGATTAATTCCAAATCCGTGCAGTCGTCCGACGAGATGCTGCAAAACGTCGCCAACATGAAGCGCTGATCGCCATGCGTCACCTCGCTCTCAGTTTCGCGCTCCTCTTCGCTCCGGCCGTCCTCGTGCGCGCGGAAGCGCCGGCGAACCTCGCCGCCGACGCCGCCGTGGCGCTGCCGTTCACGCAGGAAAATTTCGTGCAGACGCTCACGCGCGAACTCAGCGCTCACTTCAATCTCGAAGGCGACCTGCAGCTCGAGTTTCTCCGTCCGTGGTCGTCGCCCGAGCGCGTCGCCCGCGACTGGCAGGTCCAGGTCACCGAGTATCCCTCCGTCGCCGCCTCGTCGATGCTCCTGCGCTGCCGCATCGTCGCCGATGGCCAGTCGCTCGGCGAGACGACGCTCACGCTCCGCGCCGCGCTTTGGCGCGACGCCTGGGTCGCCCGCCAGCCGCTCGTGAACAACACGCCGTTCGATGCCGCCCAGCTTGAGACCCGCCGTGTCGATCTGCTCCGCGAGCGCGATGCGCTGCCCGCCGCCGTCGGCGATCGCTCCTTCAATTTCGTTCGCGGCGTCCAAGCCGGCCGCCTCCTCACCTGGCGCGATATCGCCCGCCGCCCGCTCGTCAAAAAAGGCGAGATGGTCGAAGTCTCCGCCGCCGATGGCCAGCTCGTCCTCACGATGAAGGCCCTCGCGATGCAGAACGGCGCGCACGGCGAAGTCGTGACCGTCCGCAATCTCGATTCGAAGAAAGATTTCTCCGCGTTTGTCGTCGATGAAAACCGCGTCCAAGTCCGCTTCTAAGGCTCGCGCCGCCGCCCTGATCGCGCTCCTCGCGCTCGGCCTCGCCGAGGCGGGCGCGGCTTCGCTCTGGAGCAGCGACGCCGGCCCGCGCGGCATGTTCGCCGATCGCAAGGCCGGACGCTCGGGCGACATCCTCACGATCGTCGTGATCGAGAGCGTCGCCGCCACGAACACGCAGAGCAAATCCTCCACCCGCAAGTCCACCGTCGAGGACGCCGTCACGCAGTTCATGTTCTCCGTCGCCGCCAGCAAGCTCGGCACGCACAACGGCGAACTCCCCGCGACCAACATCAACGGCAAGGGCGATTACTCCGGCGGCGGCCAGACGGTGAACAACCAGTCGCTCAGCAGCCGCGCCGCCGTGCTCGTCACCGACGTCATGCCCAACGGCAACCTCGTGATCGAGGGCGTGCGCGTCGTCACCTTCTCGGGTGAGACGCAATACGTCGTCCTCCACGGCCTCGTGCGCCCCGACGACATCGCGGCCGACAACACCATTCTCTCCTCCAACATCGCCGATGCCCGCGTCGAGTTCGTCGCCGAAGGCACGCTCACGGACGCGCAGAAGCGCGGCTGGCTCTCGAAACTCTACGAAAAACTCCGCCCGTTCTGACGCGATGTAACTGGAAATTTCGGTCCACCGAGGATCACGGATGAACACAGCACGACGCACCTTCTCTCTTCTCTTCCGCCGCGCGGCCGCCTGCGCCCTGGCGGTTTTCGTCGTCGCGTCCGCTTCCCGCGCCGCGCGCGTGAAGGACCTCACGCTCGTCGAAGGCGGCCGGGACAACCAGCTCGTCGGCTACGGCCTCGTCGTCGGTCTCGCGGGCGATGGCGACTCGAATGCTCTCTCCACGCTCCGGGCGGTCTCCAACACGCTCCAGCGCTACGGCATCTCTATCGCCGCCACCGACATCAAGTCGAAGAACGTTGCCGCCGTCATGATCACGGCGGACATCGCCGCGTTCATGAAGCCCGGCGCGCGCATCGATGTGACCGTCGCCTCGATGGGCGATGCCAAGACTCTCCAAGGCGGCGTGCTCCTCCAGACACCGATGATCGGTGCCGACGGTCGCGTCTACGCCGTCGCGCAAGGCCCGGTCGCCATCGGCGGCTTCTTCGGTGGCGCCGGCGGCGCGGGCGGTGCCACGGTGCAGAAGAATCACCCGACGGTCGGCACGATTTCCAACGGCGCCATCGTCGAACGCGAGATCCCCGCGCAATTCGTGCAGGACCAGAAGCTGCGCCTCCTGCTGCACAATCCCGATTTCACCTCCGCCGCGCGCATGGCCGATGCCATCAACACCCGCTGGCCCGAGTCGCGCGCCATGGCCACCGACGCCGCCACCGTGCAGGTCGGCGTTCCCGCCGAGTATCGCAGTCGCGATGTCGCGTTCCTCGCCGATCTCGGCACCGTTGAAGTCCAGCCCGACACGATGGCGCGCATCGTCATCAACGAGCGCACCGGCACCATCGTCGCCACATCCACCGTGCGCATCTCGCACGTCGCGATCGCGCACGGCGCGCTCACGATCACCGTCACGAACAACCAGGGCGTCTCGCAACCCGGCGCGTTCAGCGGCGGCACGACGCAGGGCGTGCAAAGCACGCAGACGAACGTCAACGAGACCAAGGGCGGCTTCACCGTCCTCAACGAGCCGCCGACCGTCGAGCGCCTCGCCGCCGCGCTGAATTCGCTCGGCGTCTCCACGCGCGACATGATGGCCATTTTCCAATCGCTCAAACGCTCCGGCGCCCTCCAGGCCGAACTCGTCATCAACTGAGCCATGAACGTTGCCGCCGTTTCCTCCCAACCCTCCGCCGCTCAGGTCGCCAGCCTGATGTCGAACCCGAGCAAGATGCAGAACCTGCCGCAGAGCGAGCAGGTGAAGGCCGTCGCGGGCCAGTTCGAGGCGATCCTGCTCCGCCAGTTCCTCCAGGAAAGCGTCGGCAGCATCATGGGCGGCAAGGACGGCGGCCCGTCCGGCAGCGTCTACGGTTACCTGCTCACCGACGTCCTCTCCAACCAACTCTCGTCCGCCGGCGGCCTCGGTCTCGGCCGCGTGCTCGAGCAACAACTCACTCCCCGCACCTCGGCCGCCTTCGCGTCCGACTCCGCCTCCTGAACATGAATTCCGAGTGGAAAATCGTCGCGGATGCCCTCCGCCAGGAAATCGCCGACTACGGCGGTCTCCTCCATCTGTTCGAAGAACAGCAACGCTACCTCTTCGCGCGCAACCCGGACGCCGTCCTCCGCCTCAGTGGCGAGATCGAGACGCAGGTCCGCAATCTCCACGAGTCCCGCCGCAACCGCGAGGCGATCGTGGCCGCGTTCGCCATCGAGCACAACGAGCTGCCCACGGTCACGCTGCGTTCGTTGCTCGCTCATTTCACGACCGACGTCCGCCCGCTGCTCGAGGCGCTGATCTCCGAGATCAACGTGCTCATTCACCGCGTGCGCCGCACCTCGCGCCACAACCACTCGCTGCTCGCCCGCACCGTCGAGGCGCAGCAGGAGCTGCTCCGCCAGCTCCGCCCCGACGCCTTCACGCAAACCTACGCACCCACGGGCCGCGTGATGCTCAGCGGCGCCCGCCCCGAGCCCGCCTTCAAGGTCGCCGGCTGACGCTTGTTTTCGATTTTGGATTCTCGATTTTCGATTTTCCGAACCAGCAACCAAAACCAACCACAACTCTCGATTTCCACTCCGGCCGCGTAGCCCTTCGGCCAATCGAAAATCGAGAATCCAAAATCCCAAATTCATGTCCGGCCTCTTCAACACCCTCGGTTCCTCGGTCAAGGCGCTCAACGCGCACAGCCGTGCCATCGAGACTGCCGGCAAGAATCTCGCGAACGTCAACAACACCGCCTACGCCCGCCAGCGCGTCATCTACGGCGATCGCGGCACGGTCATCACCGCTGAAGGCGCGAAGAGCCTCGGCCTCGAAGCGCTCGCGGTGCAGCAGCTCCGCGACTCGCTGCTCGACCGCCAGGTGATGCGCGAGACCGCCCTCAAGGCCTCGTTCGAAGCCGAACAGGACATTCTCGGTCGCGCGCAGGCTGGCCTCGGCCAGAGCATCGACCGCTCCGCCTCGGCCACCGCCACCAGCTCCAACGCCTCGACCGGCGGCCTCGCGGCGGCCATCGACGATTTTTTCAACGCCTTCCAAAGCTTTGCCGCCCGCCCGACCGACATCGGCGAGCGCCAGACCCTGCTGCAAAAGGCCGCAATCCTCACGGACCGCTTCCAGCAGACCGACGCGCGCCTCGCCCAGGTGCAGGCCGACGTCGACACCTCCATCGCGACCGACGTCGACGATGTGAACCGCCTGCTCACGACCATCGCCGACCTCAACGCCCAGATCGGCCGCATCGAAGTCGGCGCGCCCGGCACGGCGATCGACCTGCGCGACCAGCGCCAGGCCAAGCTCGAAGAACTCGCCGCCAAGCTGCCCATCGAAGCGCGCAACTCGACCGATGGCCAGATCCAGGTCGTGATGAAGGACGCCAGCAACGCCGACGTCATCCTCGTCGACAAGGCCGCGGTGCTCGGCCCCATCGCCTTCAACGGCACCGACATCACCGGTGGTGCGTCCGCGACGACCCTCGTTTTCTCCTCCGGCAAAATTTACGGCCAGCTCAGCGCCCGCGACGGCGCCGTGCAGGAACTCCGCGACAGCCTCGACGCGCTCGCGCAGCAGTTCGTCACCTCGGTCAACGCGGCCTACAACCCGACGTCGATCGCGGGCGGCAATTTCTTCAACGCCGCCGGCACGACCGCCGCCACGATCTCCGTGCAGGCCGGTCTCACCGCCACGACGCTGCGCGCCGGCAGTGGCGCCGCCGGCGACAACTCCATCGCCCTCGACGTCGCGGCGATCGCCAGCCAGAGCTTCTCGACCGGCAGCGGCGACGCCATCGACGGCACGATGAGCCAGTTCTTCTCTCGCTCCGTCTCGAATCTCGGCCAGGCGCTCGCCAGCGCGAACTCCCGC
This sequence comes from Candidatus Didemnitutus sp., assembly GCA_041906465.1. Taxonomy (GTDB): domain Bacteria; phylum Verrucomicrobiota; class Verrucomicrobiia; order Opitutales; family Opitutaceae; genus Didemnitutus. The sequence goes on from JAYRJE010000003.1 coordinate 447,812, forward strand.
GTCGAGGACCAGACCAACATCGCCAACCTCGTGAAATCGCAGCGCGACAGCGTGAGCGGCGTGTCCCTCGACGAGGAGATGGCCGACCTCGTGCGCTTCCAACGCGCGTTCCAAGCCTCTTCGCGCGTCTTCTCCGTCGTCGACGAGTTGCTCGACACCGTCGTCAACCGTCTCGGGCGTTAACAAATGAGCCGTAAAAATACCAATTTCGCTTGGGTTGCCGGAGTCCCGGTGAGTGGGTGGAGCGTTTCCCGCTCAACCTTCGCCGCGCTTCTCCCATGCCCGTCACGCTCTTCCGCCCCTTCTCTTTCCTCGACCTGATGTTCGACTGGCCCGCCGTTCCCATCGATCTCGACTTCTAGCCATGCGTATCGCCTCCAGCACCGTCTCCGACAACATCGTCCGCCAGATCCAAAACCTCGGATCGCAGCAGGCGCGGTTGCAGTCGACGGTGGCGAGCGGGCAGCGCATCACCAATCCGGAGGACGATCCGGCCGCGGTCAGCCGCGTGATCAATCTCGAGAGCGAACGCCGCTCCATCGAACAGTTCCAGCGCAACGCCGATCGCGCGCTCGAAATCAGCCAGGCGTCTTTCTCCGGCCTCCAGCAGATCAAAAAGCTCTCCGATCGCGCGACCGAGATCGGCACGCTCGGTGCCGGTGCGATGTCACCGGATGCGCTCAACGCTTACGCGGCGGAAATCGACCAGCTCATCGAGCAAGCCGTCCAGCTCGGCAACACGCGGTTCCGTAACGACTACATCTTCGCCGGCACGGCCGTCGACGCGCCGCCGTTCACCGCCACGCGCAACGCGAGCGGCGAGGTGTCCGCGGTCACCTACAACGGCAACACCGCGCAATCCGCGATCGCACTCTCCGAGTCGTCCAGCATCGCCCCCGGCAGCACCGGCGCGACCAACACCGGCATTGGCGACTTCGTCAATCACCTCGTCTCGCTGCGCGATGCCTTGCGCGCCGGCAACACGGCGACCATCCAATCCACGCAGGCCAATCTCCTCGCCAGCGAGGACGTGCTCGTTGACTCGTTGTCCGAACACGGCGCCGTGCAAATGCGCATCGAGGTCAATCAGACGCAGCAGAAAGAGCGCGCCGAGAATCTCGAAAAACTCGTTTCCGCCGAAGCCGACGGCGATCTGCCGTCCGCCATCGTGAAGCTCAACCAGACGCAGGTGGCGTATCAGGCCGCGCTCCAGTCCGCGTCGAACATCATGCGCCTCTCACTCCTCGATTATCTCAAGTAAACCGCCGCCCTCCGCCTCCCCATGAAAGTCATCCTCGAAACGCCTTCCGCCGAAATCGACCAGCCGGTCGCCAACCGTTTCACGTTGCCGCAGGGCATCATCGGCTTCCGCGACTACACGCAGGCCGAACTCCTCTATCTGCCCGACCACCTGCCGTTCCTCTGGATGAAGCTCAGCAACGGCAAAGACACCGTCCACTTCGTCGTCATCGAGCCCGCCGGCCTCATCGCCGACTACACGCCCGAGGTGTTCGACGACGACGCTGCGCAGCTCGACCTCCGCGACAGCTCCGAGGCGATGGTGCTCAATGTCGTCACGCTCGAACAGCAGCGCCCGCTCGAGGCGAAGGTCAATCTCATCGGGCCCATCCTGGTGAACCGCCGCACCAAGATCGGCCGCCAGCTCGTCATTTCCAACTACTCGCGCTACTCCGCGCATCACCCGCTCGTCGAGAGCACACCCGCCGCCGCCGCGACCGCCTGAGGAAACTCCCATGCTCGTCCTCTCCCGCAAGACCAACGAGGCGATCGTCATCGGCGACGGCATCGAGATCCGCATCAACCGGATCGACGGTGACGTCGTGAAGATCGGCATCATCGCCCCGCGCGAGGTCCCCATTTTCCGCAAGGAAGTGCAGACCGCCATCGCCGCCACGAACCAAGCCGCCGTCGTCAAGCCCACGCACGGCCCCGCCGGCGCGCCCGCGCTCCCCTCCCTTCCAAAAATCAACCGGACCAAGGATCACGGTCCCGTTCAGTCGTCCGCCATGGATGGTGGCAAACAACCCGCCCCGACCCTCGCCGCCAAACCCGCGGTCAAGGTCAACGCGGCTTAACCCAAACCACCACCCGCCATGAGCGTCATCAACACCAACATCCAAGCCATCGCCGCCGCCCGCAACCTCACTGCTTCGCAGGAAATGCTCGGGCGTTCCCTCACGCGCCTCTCCTCCGGCACCAAGATCGTCAACCCGTCCGACGACGCCGCCGGTCTCGCCGTCTCCGAAAAGCTCGACGCGCAAAACAAGCGCGTGAAGGCCGCCACCACCAACGTCCAGAACGCCATCTCCTACGTGCAGACGGCCGACGGCTTCATGTCCGGCATGACGAAGATCCTTTCGCGCATGTCCGAACTCGCGATCCTCGCGAAGGACGTGACGAAGAACTCCGCGGACGTCTCCCTCTACCAGGAAGAGTTCAACGCCCTCCAGGATCAGCTGCGCGAAACCATCGGCGGCACGACCGCGGAGATCGGTGGCACCGCCGACATCAGCACGCCGCTCGGCGCCTTCAACGGCATCACCCTGTTCGGTGCCAACGCCACCGGCCTCACCGTCACCATCGGTCAGGCGGTCGGCCAGGACATGACCATCCCGGAGTCCAATCTCCGCGACGACGCCATGCTCGACATCATCGATCAAAACGGCTCCGGCGTCTACGCCCTCGCGGTCACCGACACCGACGCGATCGGCAAGATCACCGCGGCCATCCAAGACGTCGCCACCGAGCGCGCTTCGTTGGGTGCCTCGCAATCGCGTCTCGAACTCGCGGCCAAAACTCTGCAGGTCGAATACGAGAACCTTGGCGCCGCCATCTCGCGCATCCGCGACGTGGATGTGGCCGAGGAATCGACCCAATACGCGAAATACAGCATCCTGGTCCAATCCGGCACCGCCATGCTCGCGCAAGCCAACCAGACGCCCAAGAGCGTCCTGTCCCTGCTCCAACAGTAATTTCAGCTCCAAAGTAGGCGCGACTACCTCCTGTCGCGCGGCACCCCCTACGACGGGCAAAACCACTAGAACACCCGTTCGTTACTACAAGACCGCCGTCGCGTGCAACCGACGGCGGTCTTCTTTTTGCCCAGAAGCGCAGACCTCCAGCCTGCAACGAGCGTCGATACCGGCAGGAAGCCGGCGCTACGCCGAGCCGCCCGAAGCGTTGTAGGTGGCGCGCTCGCGCGCCACTCCTGCGGTCACGGGGGAGTTGTGCCCTTGCGCGCCACCTACCGACGCATCGTGGCTCAATGCAGCCGGCGCCGCCGCCCGAACGCCGCGCGATACAGCACGAGCAACAGAATCGACCCGAGCACCGACGCAATGAAGCCGACCGGTTCGCCTTCCGCATACCAGCCGGCGGCGCGACCGATCCAACCGGCGATAAACGCGCCGGCGATACCCAGCAAGAGGGTCATGATGATGCCGCCCGGATCGTCGCCTGGCATGAGCAGTTTCGCGACGATGCCGACGACGAGACCGATGAGAATGGTAGCGAGGATGGACATGGGAATCTCCTGGTTGAGTTGAACCCCTCCCGACCACCGGCGCACGGTCCGTGTGCCGTCGTTGTGCGGGCGGATTTCCGCGCCCCGGTCGGTCCGGCAGTCGCCCGATGCGTCGCGTGTGGTCCCGCCGCTCGCGAGCCCGCCAACAAAAAGCGCGACCGCTTGGTCGCGCTCGAACTTGCGGCCCCAGGCCGGGCGATTACGCCTCGACGCGCGGTGGCGCATCTGCCGGCGCCGTCATCCGGTTGCCGGCGGCCTGTTGCTGGCAGCTCGGGCACACGCCGAAGAATTCGACGAGGTGCGTCAGTTCCGCGTAGCCGCGATCGCGCAGCACGCGCTCGACGCCCTCGATGGGGAAGTAGTCGACCGGCTCCGTGCCGCCACAGCGCTTGCACACGATGTGGTAGTGCTTGGGCGCGGCGGTGAGCACGAGTTCATACATGCTCGTGCCGTTGTGTTGAAAACTGCGCCGCACGATGCCGATTCTCTCAAACGCGGCGAGGCAGCGGTAGACCGTCACCAAGTCGCACGACATGGCGCTCAAGTCATGATGCAGCGTTTCGATGGCGACCGGGACGGTCCGGGGCGCCAGGGCCTCGATCAACGCCACGCGTGGTTTCGTGATGCGCATGCCCGCTTGGCGCATGCGGGTGACGGCTTCGGTCAACGGATCGATCGGTTTGGCGGGGGTGACGCCGGCGAGCGGATGGTTGGATTGGGTGGCTGCGATCATGAGGCAGAGAACAAACGCGGTCACTTTGCGAGATTCGGGCACCTTGGCGAGGGGCTTTACGGGATAATCCGAGAAAATCCGGGCCTCTGTCCGGCATGGCCGGACTTGGCCGGCCGTGGCCTGAATTTTCAGCCGGATACGGGCGGCCGGGGACCTCCGCGACACGCTGGTTGCGAAGCGGTTGGCCCTGTGCTAGCTGTCCCGCAATCCATTGATGCAAGACTTGGAATTCAGCGCAGTCGTCGAACTCATCTGCAAGGAGGACCCGCGTTTTGATCGCAAGGCCTATACCTTCGTCCGCCAGGCGCTCGACCACACGGTGAAGGAGATGAAAAAGCGCGCCCCCGAACGCACCGCGCGTTCGCAGCACGTGACCGGCCCGGAGTTGCTGACCGGCGTGCGCGACTACGCGCTCGATCAATTTGGCCCGCTCGCAAAGACCGTGCTCAACCGCTGGGGCATCACGCGCTGTCGCGACATCGGCGACATCGTGTTCAATCTCATCGAATACAACGTATTTTCGAAGACCGAAAACGACCGCCGCGAGGACTTCGCGGACATCTACGATTTCGACGAGGCGTTCGTGAAACCCTTCGCGCCGACGAAGTCCCGCCACCGCCGCGCCTCGCTCGGCAGCGCGAGCTGAGCCGCCTTCCGTCACCGCAAGGGTAGGGCGAGTCGTCCCCCACGAGCTGCGGTTCGCGCCGTCATCCTCCTCCTTCTTTTTTCATGCCGCAGAAAACCTCTTACCGCTCGCGCGACCTCGCGCTCCTCGAATCACTCTGGCGCGAATCCATCGAGCGCTACGTCCTGCCCAACGGCCTGACCGTGCTCCTGAAGCGCGACACCGCCGCCCCGGTCGCCTCGGTCCAAGTCTGGGTGAAGACCGGCAGCATCCACGAGGGCGCGCACCTCGGCGCGGGCCTTTCGCACTACCTCGAGCACATGCTCTTCAAAGGCACCGAGCGCCGCGCCGGCCGTGACATCTCCGCCACCGTCCAGGCCCACGGCGGTTACATCAACGCCTACACGACGTTCGACCGCACCGTTTACTACATCGATATCCCCGCCGAGCACACCGCGGTCGCGGTTGATCTGCTCGCCGACGCCACGCTGCACTCCACGCTCCCCGCAGAGGAAGTCACGAAGGAGAAAGACGTCATCCTGCGCGAGATCGACATGTGCCTCGACGACCCCGACCAGCGCCTCGGTCAGGCACTCTTCGAAACCGCCTACCGCACGCACCCGTATCGGCAGCCGATCATCGGCCACCGGGATGTCTTCGCCGCCAACACGCGCGACGATCTCGTGAGCTACTACCGCGAGCGCTATGCGCCCAACAACCTCGTCGTCGTCATCGTCGGCGATTTCGACCCCTCCGCCACCCGCGCGGCGATCGAGCAACACTTCGGCGCCGTCGCCCGCCGCCGTCTTGCGCCTGTGCTCGTGCCCGACGAGACCCCGCAACTCTCCCGCCGTGACCAGCACCTCTTCGAAGACGTCCAAGTTTCGCGCGCCGGTCTCGGTTGGCAGATTCCCGGCCTCGCCCACGAGGACATGCCGGCGCTGGACATGCTCGCGATGGTGCTCGGCCACGGCGACAGTTCGTTGCTCTGGCAAAGTGCCCGCGAAAAAGCCCGCCTCGTGCACACCATCGACGCGATGACGTGGAGCCCGGGCACCAGCGGCTTGTTCTACGTTTCGTTCCTCGCCGACGCCGACAAACGCGCCGCCGCGGAGGCGCTCGTGTTGCGCGAGATCGACCGCGTTGCGCACAAAGGCATCAGCCCCCGCGCGCTCGCCAAGGCCGTCCGTCAAGCCGTGACCGCCGAGGTGAACATGCGCAAAACCATGTCCGGCCAGGCGTCGCGTCTCGGATCCGCCGAAGTCGTCGTGGGCGACATCGACTACACGCGCCGCTACTTCGAACGCCTCGTCGCGCTCAAGCCCGCCGACCTCCAGCGCGTGCTGAAAAAGTATCTCGTTCCGCAAAAGCTCACCGTCGTCTCGAGCAATCCCAAGTCGCTCGCCACCGCTGGAGGGCCGAGCCTCGGCGAGGCCGCCGCGACGTCGCTCGACTTCGAGGAAATCAAGCTCCCCAACGGCGCGCGCCTGCTCCTCCAGTCGAACCGCCGCCTGCCGAACCTGCACCTGCGCCTCGCCTTCGCCGGGGGGCCGATGTTTGAGCCGGCGGACCGCCGCGGCGTGTGCGCGCTGATGTCCACGCTGCTCGCCAAAGACACGAAGAAGCGCACCGCGGAACAAGTCGCGCAGGCGATCGAGGAAGTCGGCGGCACCTTCAACGATTTCTCCGGCAACAACAGCTTCGGCCTCTACGCCGAGGTGCTGCCCGGGGATGCGGCGCTCGCACTGGAGTTGATTGCCGACGCGGCGCTCACGCCGGCGTTCAAGGCCGATCGGCTGGAGATCGAGCGGGAGGGCGCGCTCGCGAGCCTGCGCGAGTCGATGGACGACCCCGTCAGCGTCGGCCGAAAGAAGCTGCGCGAAAAATTCTTCGGCCCTCACCCGTTCGCCGTCGAAAGCATCGGCACGGAGGTCGGCCTCAAAGCCATCGCGCCGGCTGACCTGAAAGCGCTGCACGCGAAGCTTTGCGTGGCCTCCAACGCCGTGCTGGCGGTGGCGGGCGACTTCGAGGCGAAGCAACTCGCGCCGAAGTTGAAGGCCTTCCTCGCCCGGTTGCCGAAGGGCGCGGCGAGTTACCCGAACGCCACCTGGCGCGTGAGCGCGGGCGAGTTTGTCGAAAGCCAGCCGCGCCAGCAGGCGATCGTGTTCCAGGCGTTCCCCGGTCCCGGCCTGCTCGCGCCCGACTATTACGTGGCCGAGGTCGCGGAGGAGTTGTTCAGCGGCATGTCGTCGAATCTCTTCGAGCGGGTGCGCGAACAGAAAAGCCTCGCGTATTTCGTGCGCTCGAGCCGCGTCGTCGGCCGGCACGACTCCATGTTCTACTTCTACGCCGGCACCAGCCCCGAGCGGCACGGTGAGGTGCTCGAAGAGTTCGCGCTCGAGATCGCACGCGTCCAGCAGGGCGGCGTCGTGGCGGACGAGTTGCGCCGTTGCCAGACGCGGCTCAAGGCCGGCAAGCGCATGGGCCTGCAGACGAATTCGGCGCGCGCGCTCCAAGCGGCACTCAACGTCGTGACCGGTCTGCCCGCGAACGATTGGCGCAACTACGATGCGCACATCGATGCCGTGACGCTGGCCGATTTGCAGGCGTTTGCGCGGCGGTATTTCACGCCGGCCCTGCGGGTGCAGCTGGTCGTCAAGCCCTGAAAACGCGCCAAAAGGAGGGCGCCTGCCTGCTTGCGAGCGGCGGACCCTCCTGCCAGCCTGCGCGCGCTTTATGAAGACCCCGTTACCCCGCTACCTCGCCGCCGCGTGTGCTACGCTGGCGTTCACTTGCACCGTTGCGTTCGCCGACGATCCCAAACCCGAGCCCAAGGAAAAGGGCCCGAGCAAAGCCGATCTGAAAAAATACGACGCGAACAACGACGGCAAACTCGACGAGGCCGAGTCGGCCCAACTGAAGGCCGATAAGGACGCCAAGCGCGAAGCCGAGAAGAAGGCGCGCCTGGAAAAATACGACACGAACAAGGACGGCAAAGTCGACAAGACCGAGGCCGAGGCCGAAAAAGCCGACAAGGAGAAGGCCAAAGCCGAGAAGCAGGCCGCCAAGGAAGCCAAGAAGGCCGAACGCGAAGCGAAGAAGGCCGAGAAGCAAAACTGAGTGCGCTCTGCCGCGAATTTCGCGCGCGATGATTCCGAGCCCCGGTGCACGCCGGGGCTTTTTCGCGCCCATGAGGCGAGCTCCGGTCCGTCGTAGCAGCCGACGTAAGTCGGCTGGCCCGGATGAGAGCGTTCCTCAACCGACTTACGCCGGCTGCTACGACGGAATCGTTGCGCCGTTTTCGCCGATCCCGCTGTTCGGACGAGTGTAGGTTGCCCGCTTGCGGGCAACTTCGGCGTGGAGCGGACAAGTGGTGCGGCCAGCGTGCAGCCCACCTTGCGGCCAATCGCTCGCGCTAGGCGGAAGCCTGCGTCACGCCAGACGCCTTACTTCTTCTCCGCCAGCCCGCCGCTCCACTTGAGCTTCGTCCGCATGACCGAGAAGTGCGAGTAGCTCCGCGGTTGCACGAGCGCGATGCGCCGCGAGGCGAGGGAGATTTCAATCGAGCCGCCCGTCACGAGCGAGTTGCGCTGGCCGTCCATCGCGACCAGCAGGCGCGCGTCTTCCGTGCGATTCACGATGCGCAGCTTCACGCGGTCACGGAAGATGATCGTGCGGTTGCTGAGCGTATGCGGGCAGATCGGCGTCATCGCGATCGCCTGGACGCCCGGGTGCATGATGGGTCCGCCAGCCGCGAGATTGTAGGCGGTCGAGCCCGTCGGCGTGGAGAAGATGATGCCGTCGCAGTAGTAATCCGTGACGAGTTCGTCGTCGGCGAACACCTCCAGGCGCACGAGGCGCGAGTTGACCTCGTTCTTGATCAGCACGTCGTTCAGCGCGATGTCGTGGTGTCCCGGGCCGGCGCGGCAATCCAGCAGCGCGCGGCGCGCGATGCGGTAGTCGCCCTTGATGATGGCCGGGAAGTGCGCGCGGGCCTCCTCGGCCGAATACGTGGTGAGGAAGCCGAGGCTGCCGCGATTGACGCCGATGATCGGAATGCCTTCGCGCATTGCGGCACGCACGACCCCGAGCAGCGTGCCGTCGCCGCCGACGACGCACACGGCGTCGCAGCCTTTGAAGTAGCCGCGCGGGAGCTTGCGGCCTTGGTTGAGCTCCGTGCGGCGGACGCCCGCTTTGCCGGCGATTTTCTCCAACTCCGCGCCGAGTTCGGCGGCGCCGGGGCGATCCGGATTCACGACGAAGGCGATGCGGCGGAGGGGTGTCATTGCGCCGCGACGCTAACGCGGGCGCGGTGGTCTTGAAAACAGCAATCTCACCACGCCCCGCGTCGTAAGTGCGTTTAATCGGATTTCCGCAAACCCAGGAGATACTCGCGATTCCCGTCCGCGCCGTGGATCGGACACTCCATCTCGCCGTGCCCGTTCGCGCCGGGCAGCTCGCGCAATGCGAACTCGCGCACCTCGGCCATCACACGCGCGCGCACGGTGTCGTCGCGAATGACCCCTTGGCCGCGATCGACCTCGGCCTTGCCGGCTTCGAATTGCGGCTTCACGAGCGCGATCAGCGTGCCGCCGGACCGCAGGAACGGCCACACCGCCGGCAGCACGCTTTTGAGCGAAATGAACGACAGATCCATCACGACCGCGTCGTAGTTCGTGCGCGGCAGCGCGCCCGGCGCGAGATGGCGGGCGTTGGTTTTCTCCAGCGAAGTCACACGCGGATCGCGGCGGATTTTGTCGTGCAGTTGCCCGGTGCCGACGTCGACGCACGTCGCGGAAGCTGCCCCGGCTTGCAGTGCGCAGTCGGTAAACCCGCCGGTCGACGCGCCGACGTCGAGCACGTGCGCACCATGCAGCTCGACCGGAAATTTTTCGAGATAGGCGGCGAGCTTCTCGCCGCCGCGGCTCACGAAGCGCGGCGGTTGGTCGATCGTGATCTCGAAGTCGTTCGGGAACTCCTTGCCCGGTTTGTCCAGGCGCTCCGTGCCGTGGCGCACGCGTCCGGACATGATCAACGCCTTCGCCTGCGAGCGCGAAGCGCAGAGCCCACGCGCTACGAGCAGTTCATCGAGACGTTGTTTGCCTGAAGCCATGTGGAAAGGGAAGCCACCGCACGCGCGCGCGTCCACGCCGAACTCGGGTCGGACGCCGCAGGGGGGGCTCACCAATGTCTCCGACGGCGAAAGCGAGGGTGTCGCGGGCTGATTCGGTTCACCGCGGGTGACGCGGACGGGCTCGCGCTCAGCCGATGCCGCTCGGGATGCCTCTCCATTTTATCGGTCTCGATCCATTCTATCCGTGGTAAACCGCAGCTGCGAGCGACGCGGATTTCGCTCCTGGGGTCGGAGCCTTGCGCGCGGAGGGCCCTACCTTTGGCATCGCGGGCACCAGCAGCTCGTTCGGCCGCCCACGGTCGCGTGCCGCAGTGGCGTGGCGCATCGTGGACAGTGTCCGCCTTTTTCCCAGCGGTGGTTGAACAGCCACGAGTCGGGCATGAACTCGTTCAGCTCGGCCGGAAGCTTGCCGCCGACGCCGGCATTGTAGCGCAGCGCGCCGCGACAAACCGCGCGGCATTCGCGCTGCAGGGCGCGCGTCTCCGTTCCCCCGAGCGAACCGGTCGCACGCGCGGGCGCGAGGCGAGCGCGCCAGAGGATTTCATCCGCCATCCAGTTGCCGATTCCCGGAAAACGCTCCTGCATCAGCAGCACCGCCTTGATCGGCGCGCGTCGACGACGAGCGAGGAAGTCGCGCACGGCGCCGACAGTGAAGGCGGCGGAGAGGATCGGTGGCGCGATGCGCGTCCACCAGGCAGGCGCCGATTTCCCGTGATGGAACAATGCCGCGCCGAACATGCGCGGGTCATTGAACACCAGCTGGCGCTCGCGCTGCACGAGCACGAGGTGGTCGTGCTTGGTCGGCGCGTAGGCGAGCGACTCGACGCGCAGTTCTCCGCTCATCCCGAGATGCACCCCGAGCCAGTTCATGCCGGTGAAGCGGAAGAGTATCTGTTTCGCGGCCGCTTCCGAATCGAGCAGCGTGGCGCCGGTCAGCGCGCGGACGATCTCTGCCGGATTGCTGCCGCGAAAGACTTTCGCTCGGTCGTGAACGAGCACGCGTGCGATCTTCGCGCCATGTCCGACGGCCCAGCGCCGGCGGTAGAATTCGACTTCGGCGAGCTCCGGCATGCCGCGACTCAAAGATGAGCAGCGCCGAGCGCAAGCCGCCAGCTCCCGTCGACCATGGGATTCCGGCCAATCTGGCGTATTACGCCAGATCTTGTTTATACCCGCAAACCCCGCAGACGGCGTTCCCCCGGAAGCGGTGGGTCGTGCCTCGCCCCGGAATTTCCCTCGGGAAAAGGAAAAGGGCTCTTCGCCGCCGACGGTGGACGGTGCGGCGCGTTCCGGCCAATCTGGCGTATTACGCCATATTCTCCTGCGTGAACACGACTGGTTTCTGAATGGTCCGGCGGCGGGGACTCGATCCGCGGCGGGAAACGGGAGCCGGGCGCGGGACAGCTTCGGCGGGCTGCGGCCACTCAAGCCGCACCGTGATGCTCGAGCGACGTCACGAAGGCGGCCAGATCGGCAAACAGCGGCACGCCCGGATGCAGCCGTGGCGCCCACGCGGCCGCATCGTATTTGCCGGTGCACACGGCGGCGGAGCGAATGCCGGCGGCCAGACCGGCGTCGATGTCGCTCTCGCGATCGCCGATCATCCAGCATTGCGCGGGATCGAGGCCGTGCTGTGCGATCATCTCGAGGATGAAGCGCGGCGACGGCTTGCGATAGAGCGAGGGTTGATCGGGCGCTTCCGGCGCAATGCAGATGCCGGCGAAGGCAGGTGCGGGCAACGCGAGGAGCTCCTCCATGCGTGCGTTGCAGCGGTGCGTGTGCTCGATCGTGTGATAGCCGCGGCCGATGCCGGACTGGTTCGTGAAGAGGAAAAGCAGATAGCCCAGCTCGCGAGCGCGGTGCAGCGCCGCGGCGGCGCCGGGGACCAGTTCGACACCGGCCGGATCCGCGAGGTAGTCGCGGTCGTGGATGATGGTGCCGTCGCGATCGAGGAAGAGCGCGCGCCGGCCGGTGGCCGCCGGATTTTCGATTTCGGATTTTGGATTTTGGATTTCCAAAGGGGCGTGGTGACTAGCGGTGACTTTGCGGATTATGCCGCCCCTGCGGGTATGGATTCTGCGCTTCGCTCATCGGCAGCCGGCTCAACGCGAGGGTGGGTGCGATGTGTTTTCTGAAATCGAAAATCGAGAATCAAAAATCGTTCAGTGCGCAGCGCTTTCGGCCAAATCGGGGGCCGGCTGAAGCCGGCCTTTTCACTTCTCCTCGGCGACGTGCTGGAGGAGTTCCTCCGGCGAGACGGTGGCGGTGCCGAGCTTGCCGACGACGACGCCGGCCGCGGCGTTGGCAAATTGCGCGGCTTCCTCAAGCACTGATCCGGCGGCCAGCGCGAGCGTCAGGGCGGCGATGGACGTGTCGCCGGCGCCGGAGACGTCGAACACTTCGCGCGCGGCGGTCGGGATGACGCGGCCGGCCTTGCCGTTGTGCGACAGGAGCATGCCGTCCTCGCTGAGCGTGATGACGAGGTGCTTCGGGCGGTATTGCTCGTAGATGCGGGCGCAGACCTCGGCGGCGGGGAAGGGCTGGTGCGGCTCGAGTTCGACGCCGGCGAGTTGCAGCGCCTCCTTGCGGTTGGGCGTGATGAGGTCGGGCTGGTGGAAACGGAGCTTGCGGCGCGGCTTCGGGTCGATGGCGACGAGCTTGCCGTGTTCGCGAGCGATCGCGGTGACCTTGGCGACGAGTTCGTCCGTGAGCAGACCCTTCGCGTAGTCGGAGAGAATGACGGCGTCGCACTTGCGGATCGCCTTCTCGAAGGTCGCCTCGATTTTGCCGGAGTCGACGGCGTAGTCGTGCTGCGGGGATTCGCGATCGAGGCGGCAGAGCTGCTGGCGGCGGACGAGCACGCGCGTCTTCACGATGGTCGAGCCGGTGCCGGGCGTCGGGATCGTGGCGATTTTTTTGGTCTCGAGGATGCCTTGCAGGCGTTTGCCGGCGTCGTCGCGGCCAAAGAAGCCCGCGAGCGTGGCCTTGGCGCCGAGCGAGGCGAGGTTGAGTGCCACGTTGGCGGCGCCACCGGCGCTGTAGGTGTCGCGGTCGATATCGACGACCGGCACGGGCGCTTCCGGGGAAATGCGCGAGGCATCGCCCCAGACGTAGTGGTCGAGCATGACGTCGCCGATCACCAGGACGTGGAGTTTGGAGATCTTTTTGAGCAGGGACTTCATCGGGGAAACTTAGCGAATCTCCCAGTTGTAAGGGTGACGCGAGAGCAATTTTGCGCCGGTGGCGGTGACTTGCACGACGTCCTCCCAGCGGCAGCCGCCGAGGCCCGGATAATACAGGCCTGGCTCGACCGTGATGACGGCGCCTTTCTTCAAGATCGAGGAGACGGCGCCGAGCCGGCAGCCGGGGTCGTGCACCGCGAGGCCGAGGCCGTGGCCGGTGCCGTGGAAGAATCCCGTCGCGCCGTTGGCGCCGCGGGTGGTCGCGTAGCCTTCGCTCTGGAAATACTCCACGACGCCTTGGTGCACGTCGCGCCCGTCGACGCCGGCGCGGATGCACCCGATGGCCTGGCGCATTGCGTCATAGACCGTCGCGACCATCCGGCGCTGCACTTCGCGCGGGCGGCCTTTCAGGTAGGTGCGGGTCATGTCGCCGTAGTAGCCGCTGGCAACGTGGCGCGGGAAGATGTCGAGGATGATGAGCTCGTGCGGCCGGAGCGGGCCGTGGCCGCGCTCGTGCGGGTCGCACGCCTGGTCGCCGCCGGCGACGATCGTGTCGCGTGCCTCGCCGCCGGCCTCCTTGATCGCGACGTCGATGAGGAAGCGCAGGCGCTCGGACGTGAGCGGCTGGCCTTGGTAGATCAGGTGGCGGCCTTTGATGCGGGCGGCGCGGAGAACTTTTTCGGCGGTCGTGAAGCCGACGGCGCTGAGGCGATTGCCTTCGCGGATGGCGGCGGCTTCGCGATCGGTTTTGATTTCGCGCTCGGGGAAAAGCAGGCCGTCGGCGAATTGCAGGCGCAGGCCGGCCTGCGTGAGCTTCACGTAGAGCGATGCCGGAAAGTCATCCGCGATGCGAAACGCGCGCTGCTTAAAATGCCGCGCGAGACAGAGGATCATTTCGGCGATGCCGGCGCGCGGACCGTATTTCTTGCGGGCGGCATCGAGCCATTCCTCGCGGGAGAGGACGACGTCGAACGCGCTGGTTTTCTTCACGCGACCGAACTCGAGCGCACCTTGCACGGTGTATTTCTTGCCGCGGGCACCGAACGCCACGAACGGGTCGTGCACTTCGACTTGGCCGAAATAGAGCATGTCGGCGCTCGCGTGGGTGTCGGTGTAGAGCAGGGGAGGCGGGAGCTGGGCCAAGGTGGAACGGGGGTTGAGTTTTAAGGCGCTGTGTCTAGCCATGAAGCCGAGCAAAACGCAAAAATGTTTTCCCGCCTCGCCCTCTCTGTTCTCTCGTGTGCATTCGCGCTCGGCGCTCTCACTGCCTGCGGCGGCAAAGCCGACGCGGAGGCCGCGCCCAAGACTGTGAACGACTATTTTCCCATCAAGATCGGCGACCAGGTCGTGAAGATGCAGATCGCAGCACTGCCCGCCGAACAGGAGCGCGGGCTGATGTTCCGCCAGTCGCTCGGGCGCGACGAAGGCATGCTGTTCGTGTTCACGCGCTCTCAGCCGATGGCCTTCTGGATGCGGAACACGGTCGTGCCGCTCGACATCGGCTACATTGATGCGCAGGGCGTGTTGCGCGAAATTTACCCGCTGTATCCGCGCGACGAACGCTCGGTCGCTTCGCGCTCGCGCGAGCTGAAGTTTGCGCTCGAGGTCAACCAGGGCTGGTTCAAGGAGCGCGGCGTGAAACCGGGCGCGCAACTCGACCTCGAAGCCGTCGCCGCCGCATTGAAGGCGCGCGGCCTCGATCCGCGTGCGGCGGGTTTGCGTTGAGGGAAGGCGCGTGACGGTCGCCCCGGGCCGGGAAATCGCCGGTAGGCGCGATCCTACTGCGCGCAGGCGGGCATTTGCGCTTTAATCGCCGCCGCCCGCCATGCTGATCACTCCACGTCCCGAAGCGCACGTTTTGCTGGCGCGCCGTTCGGCGCTGCGGATTGCGGCGGCGGATCTGCGCTCGGGGCTCGCTTTTGCGAATGACGATTGGCGGGTGTTCGACGTGCGCGGCATGGACGCTTTTGAGGACGGGCACGTGGACGGAGCCACGCCTCTCGCTCCTGAGCAACTGGTGCGCTGTCGGCGTTTCCGGCGCGATCGGGTGAATGTTTTCTACGGCGACGATTCTGCCGCGAACACGCCTTACCTGCTGGCGTGGCGCCTCGCTGCGCGGGGCTATCCGACGGCGGTGCTCGAGGATGGCTATGCGGGCTGGCTCGCGGTCACGGCGAACGAAACGCGCGGGGAAGTGCCCGGGTTGTTTGCGGTGCTGCGTGTCGCCGACGGCGCGACGGTTTAGGTGGAGGGCGCGGCTCCTGCCCTGCCGCGAACGTGGTATAGGTTTCTGCGCCCGACGGCTCGTCAGGAGCCGAGTGCTCCAGGCGCAGCGGTTGCATGCTGGCTCAGCCCGACGCGGCGCCGCGCTTACTCCTCGTCCGCGGCGATGTCCTTCTTCCGGCGGTCCACCTTCTCCACCTTGAACTCGTCCTTCGGCAGAATGTTGTCGGTCTTCACGACGGCGACCGGGAGGATGCGGAGTTTCGGCATACTTGTATGAGTGAGTGCGCTATTGGATAGCAGCTTAGGTGGAGTATGTGTTACTCCTATCGGCATTCAGGTCAAAAAGCTTAAGCCGTTTTGCCTTGGTCTCGACGCTCGGTTCGAGCCTTAGTGTTCCAGCTTCAATGAACCGACCGCCGATCGGCTGCGCCGCCAACTGGGCACCCTCTCGGCCAAGAGTTCTGGAACCAGGCGGTTGCTGGTTCCAATCCGCAGACGGCGTTCGATTTTTGAGCCACCCGATATCGCCGACACAAGCTGTTGCAGACGGCTGAGAGCTTACGGCTACGGCGATCGAAACGGAAAAACCAGCCACTTGCGCAACGCTGATTTTACCTCGTGCGTTCGCGTCGCACGAGAGACACGCCTAGCGCAATGTCTCAACTAGTTGCGCGCGGTGCGCCGCCCACATCGCATCTGAAAGCGCAGCGGCGGCGGCGGCGTCATCCACGTCAATTCCCCATACGCGATCCGCCATCGCAGGCATGACAAGAGGAGACGGCGTGAATTCCACGAACGCGATAACGCCGTTTGTGACACGGACGCATAGCTCGTTGGTCGGAGTTACGGAATGCGGTCGAATCGCGAGTAATCGAAGTCGCGAGGAAGATAATTCTTTCCGCGATAAGCGAGTTTCTTCAGCGACGGATCACGGACCGTGCGATCTTCCCGAGGGTGTGGAGCTGCGCGACGGCGCGCCGCCATCGGTGTGTTGAGGCAATTGAAGAAGACATTTTGCAGGATTCCCCTATAGTAGTGATTACCCTCGCCGAATTGCTCTGCAGTTTGATCTGGAGGACGCTCGAAGAGAACCACAGGACGACCTGCAGCGTCTTGTAGTTCCAAGAGGCTCGCATCTATGAGCCGACGCTCCTTCAGGAACCAGCAAAATAGGGTCCGGCAAAGCAACCGGATGACGAATTGTTTGCGGTTCTCCTCATCACCACGTTCGTGGTCGCGGAGATGATGTGTTTGCCCTCAAATTCCCCCGGTGCGGGGTTGATGTTGCCACTAGATGCGGCAGCAATTTCCGCGTCGGTAATCTGAAGGAGCAGGGGGAGGCTCTGCCAGTCGCGCGTTGCAGCACCAGCGGCGCGGACTTTCTCTTGTCCGGGATCAAAGGCTGTGAAGAATTCGTCGAGCGAGTTAAATTTCAGGCGGCGTTCGCTCCGGTAGCCTAGAGCGTGGAAGAGTTTAACCGCAGCCGATGCGAACGGTTGATTGCTGAATGCGGCAAGCGCTCGCTTAATATCTTCGCGGGGGGTGTTGATGGGCATGTGGCGGACAGAGTGGCGAGAGGCGTTTAGCGGGCGGCCGTTCCCGTTGCGTCATTCAGAATCACCAACCAAGTAATAAGTTCGAACTGGGCACCTTCAGTTGGTTGCTCTGAGGTGGCAGGGAGCACAAACGACCGGCTGCTTTGAATACCGCTCGCGAGCTTTTGTTGAAAGGTTCCCGATAGGTTTCGAATTACGTTAGCGAGGAGGTTACTGTACTGGTGCATGTTGCTACCCTGTTCAGTGTGCTTATCAAAAAGGCGGCATAGCTGATCGTAGGGCTCCTTTTTTCCGAGCGCCAGTTCTCGGAAAAGGTTGAGTGCAGTTTTGGCTTGGGTAAAAGCGAGTCGGACTTCTCCGCTGTCCTGCACGTAGGCGAGGTAGTAAGGTTGTAGCGGGTTGATTCGCTCGTTCCTGGTTGATTCCCCGGCGTCTTTTTGTCGAAGACAGTAGATTACTCCCGGCTGCGCCATTGGGATGCCGGGAGTAGGCGGAACCACGGCGTACAGTCCGATTGGAGCGCTCTGCATTGCTTCTTGGTGAGCGCGGAGAAAGTTGATGAGGTCCTGCCGAAATTCATCGAGGGAAAAATCCGTTAGGGAAACGGAATCATCCATGTCTTCGAGGTCTAGTACTTCGTCCTTAAGGCGTTTGAGTTGTCGATCGCGAAAGAGGAGGTCATCTTTGATCAGCTCTTCGAGCTGCGTTGTATCGAGGAGATTATCCGTTTGCGTAGCGGCGAGGTCCACTAGCGCCATGCGAGCCTCGACCCGGTGTTTGACTCCGAGGTAGCGATCCAAGTCGGCGACCGGCCAGAAGTTCACTAGGTAGACGGCGTCGTTTCGTGACCCGATACGATCGATACGGCCAAACCGTTGAATAATTCGAACCGGGTTCCAGTGAATGTCGTAGTTCACGAGTAGGTCGCAGTCCTGAAGATTTTGACCTTCGCTGATGCAATCGGTCGCGATGAGTAGATCGATCTCCAGTTTCTGCTCTGGAAATGCAGCGAGCTGGTCAGCACGGCGCTTAGCAATGGGCGCGAAATTGGTGAGGATGTCATCGAAATCACTCCGTCCGATGTCGCAGACATTGCCGCCGTCGCCGCAGATCAACGCCGAGTGGATCTTCAGGTCTTTGCGAGCCCAAGTGGAAAGGTTTTCGTGCAAATATCGCGCGGTGTCTGCGAAAGCGGTAAACACGAGCACCTTCCTGATTGGCTTACCTGAAAGGGCAACGAAGAATGGCGTCGTGTTCGAGCGATTTAGACGCCGAGCGATTTCCCTTAATACTGTTGTCTTTCCAACGCCTGCGCCGCCGTTGACGCAGTGCAATGCACTTGTGAGCGACAGATGAATTGCGCGAGATTGTTCCTCAGTAAGCTTCAGTGCCTCTCCCGTGTCTATTTGCGTTAGCGGTAAATCTGCTGGAGCGGGTTTAGCAAGCTGTCGCCTCGTCCATTGTTCGAGCGCGCGCTCCATGAAACAGCATGGATATGATTGCACCCAGTCTCCCACTTGGAAGACAACGCCTTGTCGTAGCGCGCTATCGACGCAACTGGTAGCGGCACCGCTTGAGTTCACCCGGCGCTCAAGCGTCCGGCGAAGGAGCGCTGTGTTCCCAGCCCTATCAAGTTCGTCGAAAAGAGTATTTTCAACTACCGCCACAGCCCGCCGCTCATCGTCTTTTGCGACTCCGCAATTGTTAACTGCAAATCGATCAACTTCAGCGAACGACAAAAAGGGTAACAAGCAGTATGGATTGGCGCGAACAGCGCTGACGGTTTCTGAGCCATAGATGCTCAGCAATTTCAGGCCGATTTTCGGGCTGACGTTTTGCTGCTCGAGCCATGCAACCACCTCCGGGTGCATCTGAAGCTCTTCCCTGTCCTTTACCGCGAAACACAGCGATCCCGTCAGGCGCGTAGAAAAGGACTGATTCAACCAGAAATATTTTATTCGGGTGCGGCGCCATCGAGTGCTCGCGGCTTAATGTGCCTCATGGTTGCGACCATTGCTTCGTGTTGAGCGACGAAGTGGTCAGCGGCGCGCACGCGGTTGCGCAGTTCTGCGATCTCGACTTCTCGGCGCCCAACCAGTGCTCTTAATCGCTGAATCTCTTCATCGCGCTGCTTCAAAAGTGGGATAAAGTCGGTTGAAATCGGGATAGTAGTATCGTTCTTGCGCGGCTGGTCGTGAAGGGCGAGGAGTTGCTGAACTTTCGGATTTGTTGTGAATGCTTGGCGGTCAAAACCAACAATGCGCGCAAGCGCGCTCTTGTTAACTTTTCCATCACCTAATCTGGGTATTCGGTGTTCATTGAGCTCAAGCCACGCTTCTAGCTTCCCGGCCGTGAGTTGAGCTTTCTGTTGCCCGTTTAGATTCGAGCTCATCTCAACAACTTTCGATCAATAGCATCGGTTGGGCCGCGCTGCAGTAACTCGCCAGATTCTAGCGCCAATTGCTCGGCGGATCGAAGAGCTTGTTCGAGCGCCGGAATCGCATCGAGGCCGAACTTGCCTTCAACGAAGTCCTCGCGCTGTTTGGCGTCGGGTATGAATTTCTGAATAAGTCCGGCTAGCTCTAGTGTAGCTTTCTGCGCATCTTCGGACTTTAGGGCCGCAATATACGGATTGACTCCGTTACGTACCAAAACACCAACGATGCGATTCTGCATGCGATGCATTATTTGAGAAGGGATCACACTCTTCGAGCATTCGACCACGCTGGCGAGATCGAGGATCGCTTTCTCTTGGTCAAAATCGGAAACGGACTCAATCTGCGCACCGATTTTCGCTCGACTCTCTCTAATCATCAGCGTTCCAGCGCTTGAAGCCGTATCGCTATTCAGCTTTTCGATCGCTTGGTTAATCATTTCCCCGAGTCGGAGGAGTTGGTGTAGGTCTAGATCGATTTGCCTCTCGAGTTCCTCGTCCTCATCGCGGAGAATGCTTGCCTTACCTGATTGGCCCGCAGCTTCCGCTGTTTCTGCGGATTTTCGAATCTCAAGCTGACGGAGCCCCGCAGCGCGAACAGCATAGAGCAATGTGTTGTGCTCAAGCACAAGGCCGGGCAAGAAAGCGGGACCCCAAATTCGAAAGCGACATAGGGGGCATCGGCTGCCTGGGACTGGCATCCCAAAATCGCTCGACTTGACGACATCGCGGAGGGCGGAGTAGAATATAATCTCGTGTGTGCGGATTTAATAGCAGCTCGCGGCCCGGAATTGCGGATTTCGCGCGCAGACAGCTCGAGACGGGAGCGCTTTTGGGGGCAGAGGAGGAGGGCATTAGGCTCCGTCGGGGGGGAAGTTGAAGAGCGAGAGGTCTGCGAGGTTCGATCGGGCTTCTCTTAGGGATTTTTCAGCATTCTGCAGAGCACAACGAATCGCTGCTTGGGAAGGGGCCGTATAAATCGCTGTGCTTGATGGGTGGCGATGGCGCATGAGGCGTTGCACGATTTGCGCCGGAATTCCCATCTCGTTCTTTAGGGTGGAGCCGTAGGTATGCCGGAGGGAGTGTGGGTTAGTCGCAGAGGTGATGCCCAATTTTTCACACGATGCCTCGAGAATTTGAGAAATGTTGCTCCGGGTCATCGGTTCACCGACTGACTTCCGAAGATTTACTAAATAGTACGGATGATGGCTTCCGATTCTTGCGCGTTCTTTTGCGTATTTGAGGTGCGCATTCCAAAAGAGTTTGCCAAACAGGTCGGGAAAGAGGAACACGGCTTCCGTGCTCCTATCGCGCATTGAATCGATATCGATACCTTTCCATCCAACGCGCCGCGACCGTTTGTCGAGTTCTCTGGGCCGTAGGTTGTATATTTCCTTGAGAAATCCTTGGCGTGTATAGCGAGTTCCATTGTGATAGACTGCTCCGTATAGTGGGTCCGCCAAAACTACCCGTGCGACACGTTGGTCATGATCGTATGAGACGTCGGAGACGAACATCTGGAGCGCCTCTGAAATCCGCAGCCCAGCGCCTCCTAATAGCAGCCAGATAATCAGGTTTCGGGGACTCGTCTCAAAATGAATCAGCTTGGTTAAGTTTTCCAGTCCCATGACCTTTTGAGGCGCTTTCCCAACTGCACTTTCGCTCCCGATCCTTCGTTGTTCGCTGCGGTACGGTTCGAATTCCCGACTGATACGAATGCCCCGGCCCGCGTGTGTACGGGAGATCAGTTGCGGTAGCAGCGATGTTCTCTGTCGTGCTTCAATTGCCGTCAGCTGTGTCCACCAGTCGAGGGGCTGGATGACGCTCGGATTCGGATGTAGGGCTCGGACGTCGGGTTGGGTAACGAGCCAGTCAGTGAACTGATTAAGTGCCTGAAACTGGTTTTTGGCGGTTTTCAGCGTCGTCTCCGGCCACGCGATCCCAGGTTTTCTGCCTCTTAGTGCGGCCCAGAAGCCGGAGAGTAGGTCGCGACCGCTTTCTTGTGCGCCGAACTTTTCGTGGTACCCGTGAAAACGCGAGAGTGCCAAGGCGTATCTGTGGAGTGTCGAAGAGCTCGCTTGTTTCTCTTCGGCAAGATGGAGAAGGAACCGTAGGATCGTCTGTTCGATTGAGTCCCCCGCGACGACCACGGGCACCCACCTGCATGTTTCTTTTCCGCCTCCCCGTGTTAACTCAATTTCAACCACGGTGGCCATGGTTGAATGGAGTTACTTGCCATAACTAATGTCAATCGGATTAACGCCTGACTCGTTCGGTCTCGAATTTCCCCTCTTTGGGCAGTTGGAGTTGCTTGATCGCTATTGCGCTAACGGGGAGCTTCGTTTTGATCCAGAGTTCGGACTCCTTGAAATACTTCGCGCTGGCGCTCTCGAGGGCCTCGCCGACGGATTTCACCGGCAGCATGCGGCCGCGCTTCGAGGCGTTGAAATCGTAGGCGCCCTTGAAAATGCGGTCGGTTGTCGAGAAGGGGCTGGCGTTCTCCGGGATCTGCACGACCCAGCCGACCATGTCCTTCTCGGGCAGCTTGCCCTCCGGGTCGGAGAGAAGAATGACGAACTGCTTCTTGGGCGGCGGCGGCTTGATGTCCTCGTCGGCGGCGGGCTGCGTGACCTCGTTCATCGCCTCCACGATCTCGCGCAGGAGTTCGGGCTCGAGCTTGTGCTTCTTGAGGATCTCGGCGACTTGGCTGACTTCGATTTTGGCCATGAGTGGAAAGTGGGAAACTTCCACGAAACACACGAACTCCGCCGAAACTCAAATCAAACTTCCGGCGCCCGTCCGACCCCAGGCGTCCAGACGGTTTGTAACGTATTATGTTACAAACCGGTTTGGCGGGGGCGAGAAGCGGAGGACGACGGCGTGGGGCGGAACGATAGGGCCGTCGGGACAATGGTCGTCGCAATTTTCCCAATGATCGTCGCTGCGAGGTCGAGGCGGTCGGCGCGGCGGTCGACGGTCGCGTTGACTCCTTTCTCCTCCTGTCCACCGTGCCTCGCATGCGCGCTGCCTCGCGCTCCTTTCCCGATCCTTCCGCGCCGCCCGTGGCTTGGCGGACGGTGTTTGGCATCTGGACGATCGTGGGCGTGCTGCTGGTCATCCAGACGTATGTCAGCGGGTTCGACCGGCTGCCGACCACCCTGCGGGGCCACGGCTACACGATTGCGGCGCAGCTGGTGCGCGCCTGGATCTGGGCCGCGCTGACACCGGGCGTGTTCTGGCTGCGCCGCTATCTGGCGGCGAATCACCCGCAGATCGCGGTGCGGTTTGGCCTGCACACGCTCGCGGCACTGACGATCTTCACCTTCGGCAACCTGGTCCGGCTCTGGACGATTTATTTCGCGTTCGGGTATTTCCGCCCGGAGGACAAGTCGCCCTCGTTCGTCCTCACGCAACTCGATGCGCGCAGCCTGATCGATCTCTACCTCTACGCCCTGCTCGTCGCCGTCGGCTACATCACCGATCTGATGGCGCAGCGGCGAGACGATGAGCGCCGGGCGGAAAGGCTGCGGGTCCAGCTCGCGCAAGCCGAGCTCGCGGCGTTGCGCCAGCAAATCCAGCCGCACTTTCTCTTCAACGCCCACAACGCCATCGCCGCGCTCATTCGCGAGCGCGAGAACGACAAGGCCGTCGATGCGATCACGCAGCTCTCGGCGCTCCTGCGGCAGCTGATGGAGCACGCCGGCAAGCCCGAGATCGAGCTCTGGCGCGAACTCGATTACGCGCAGGCTTACCTCGCGATCGAGAAACTCCGTCTCGAAGAGCGGCTGATCGTGCGGTTCCTCATCGACGACGACTGCCTCGACGTGAGGGTGCCGACGCTGATTCTCCAGCCGATCGTCGAGAACGCCGTGCGTCACGGCATCGCCCAGCGGCGCAATCCCGGCACGCTCACGCTCGTCGCTCGGCGAGACGGCGGCTTTCTCGAGATCGAGGTGACGAACGACGCCTCCGAGTTTGCCGAATCGACTGCGCGCGGCCGGGGCGTCGGGCTGGGCTCCACGCGTTCGCGACTGGAGCGCACCTTCGGGAGCACGCTGCGTTTCGATTGTGCCTTCAACCAAGGCGGCGTCTCGCGCGTCACGATCCGTTTTCCGGTTCGTGCGCCGTCTGGCGCGCCGTCCGCTGTCACTGCATGAACAAAATCTCCACGCTTATTGCCGACGACGAGAAGCCTGCCCGGCGCATCCTGCGCCAGCTTGTGCTGAACGACGAGGAACTCGAACTGGTCGGCGAAGCCATGGACGGCCACCAAACCCTCGAACAGATCCGCGCCTTGCGTCCCCGCCTGTTGCTGCTCGACGTGCAGATGCCGGGCAGGACTGGACTCGACGTTCTCAACGCCTTGCCGGCGGGCGAGCGTCCGGAGGTCGTGTTCGTCACCGCGCACGACAACCACGCGCTGAGCGCCTTCGATTACCACGCAGTCGATTACCTTGTGAAGCCGTTCACCGATGCGCGCTTTCATCGCGCGATCGACCGGGTGAAGCACCGCATCCAGCACGGCAATTTTTCAGCCGCGGAGAACGCGCTTCGCGCCCTGGCGGCGCAGCTTCAGCAACAGGCCGGGACGCCGCCCGGCGTCGAGCCGGCGGCGCCCAGCTACGAGAACGCCCGCCTGGCGGTCAAAGTCGACGGGGAGCTGCACTTCGTAAAGCAGCGCGATCTGCGCTGGGTCGAAAGCCAGGGCGACTACATCAACCTGCATCTGCACGACCGCCGCCTGATGATCCGCATGCCGATGAAGCGCGTGGAGCAGCTGCTGCACCCGACGCAGTTCGTGCGCATCCACAAATCCACGCTGATCAACATCGCCTGTCTTGAGCGCATCGTCGCGACGTCGTCGTGCACGCAGGCCGCGCGACTGGATGACGGCACGACGCTGCTGATCGGTCCGGCCTTCCGGCGTAATCTCGATCGAGTAAAGCACCCGGCGATGGCGTGAGCAGTGAAACGTAGGTGGTGCGCTTGCACGCCACGTTGGTCGCGGCATCGGATCGGGCAAGTTGCGCGCCAGCGCGCCACCTACCTCGCTTCGGCGATCACCGTTTTCCGAGTCGCTCGTCGTTCTTCTGGCCATGCTCACCGCGGCGGGCTGGAACGCGCGGCGCCCGCCGTGATTGTTCACTCCATGACTTCGAATCTTCCTCGACTCTCTATCGCCGAAGTTGCGGCTGTCGTGCTGCCGGCTGGTCTGGTCTGCGCCGTGACGGACATCAGTTACATTATCGTGCTGGTGCTGATCAAGGGCGGCAGTCCGGTTCACATGCTGCAGGGCATCGCGTTCAGTGTGCTCGGCAAGGCGACCTACACGGGCGGGGTGTCCACGATGTTACTCGGGCTCGCGCTGCACACCGGCATCGCGCTGACGGCGGCGGCGGTGTTCTTCGTCGTCCATCGAGTTTCGAAATTGGTGCGGCAGCACTGGTTCGCGGGCGGAGTGCTGTTCGGCGCGCTGGTCTACGTGTTCATGCAGTTGGTGGCGCTGCCACTGACCCGTCTGCCGCATCAAACGTTTCCGCCGCCGAACTGGATTCCGGTTTTCGTCGCGCACATCACGGCGGTCGGACCGGTGATCGCGGCGGTGACGCACTGGCGGAGTGTGCGCTAGGTTGCACGCTCTCGCTTCACGCAAAAGAAGGCCGGACTCGCGTCCGGCCTTCGTGTTTTCCGAGTGCGGCGTGGCGACGGGCTCAGAACTTGTAGCTCGCTGAGACGAAGAATGTGCGACCGAACATGTCGTAGGTGTTGATATCGTGGAATTGGTCCTGCTCGCTGCCGATGAACGGTGGGTCGGCACTGAAGACGTTGTTCACGCCCACGGTGAGGCGCAGGCCCTGGAGCCAGCGATTGCTCCAGCTGCGGAAGGCGTAGGTCGCGCGGAAATCGTAGCTGTCGTAGGAGTCGACCTTCGGCGTGCCCGGCGAGCCCATGTCGGTGACTTCGGGGATGAAGGTCTGCGACGCGCCGATGGTCCAGTCGTGAAGGTTCCAATCGAGCGACGTGAAGGTGCGCCAGCGCGGAAACGTGCTGGTGCCGTTGAACGTGCCGGAGAAGTCCACTGGATCGGTCGTGGGCAGCGATTGCTGCACGTAGCGGTGGATGTAGGTGCCAGCGATGCTGGCGTTGAAGCGCCCCCAGGTGCGGGTGTCGTAAACGTAGTCAAGGCGCAGATCGGCGCCGTCCTGCCAGTTGCCGGCGATGTTGCGGGCGGGATTGGTGACCCAGACGGCGTCGCTCGCGCCGGCGGTGACCTGTCCGGGCGCGGTGATGGGCGCGCCGTCCGCGAAGTGCGGCTCGCCGGCGACGCTGGTGCCGAGGCGCACCATGCTGGCGTAGGGCGAGGCGGGACCGAAACGCTCGACGGACTGCAGGAGCGTCGTGATCGGGATCGTGCCGACGAGATCGCGCTCATCGATGTTGAACCAGTCGAGGCTGAGGGTGAGGCCCTTCACCTTACGCGGCGACCAGACGAAGCCCGTGGTCCAGCTGCGCGATTGCGACGGCACGAGGGCCGGATTCGAACCGCCCGTCGAGCGATACTGGCGATTGGCGGTGCGGCCGATGGGATTGCCGGCGGCGTCGTAGCGGTCGAGCGCGAACGAGTTGGTGAAACCGGAATTCGAGGGGCCCATCAACGAGAACAGTGTGGGCGCGGTGAACGACTCGCCGTAGGTGGCGCGGAAGACGAGCTCGTCGTCGAACGGCATCCAGCGCAGCGAATACTTCGGCACGAGCGGATCGGTGGTGGTGCTGTAAAGCTCCTTGCGGGCTGCGAGCGTGAACTCGAGGACCTTGGCGCCGGGGGCCGTGAAGCTCCCGCCGAAGACCGGCACGCGCAACTCGGCAGAGCCCGCGTCGACACTTTGCTTACCGGCGAACGGCTGCGTCGGCGTGCCTTGCAGCCACAGACCGAGTCGGTCGTTGCGGTCGTTGTTCATCGAGGTGCGCTCGGTGCGCGTCTCGACGCCGAGGCCGAGCTGAACTGCTCCGGCGGGCAGCGTGAAGATCTCGCCGGAGGCGCGGAGGTCCCAGCTGATGAGCTGGCTGACGTAATCCTGATAGCCGTTGCCGAGCATGCCCTCGATCACGCCGGGCGCCTGCACGCGGGCGAACGGGTTGTAAGTGAGGTTCAACACGGCGGTGTTATAGGCGTTTGTGTCGATCAGGTTGAACTGGGTGAGGTGCTGCGTGCTGCGGTTCACGTTCACGGCCGCTTCCCATTTCCAGGAGTCGGCGATCGTGCCGCGCAGGCCGAAAACGCCGCGCAGACCGAGCGCATCGCCTTCGCGCAAACGCGGGAAGGCGATGAAACGGTTGCGTGCTTGGACGCTCACGTTGAACGGATTGTTCGGGTTGTCGGCGGCGACGTTGCCGGAAACCGGCTGGGCGTTCAGCGAGCTCCACGTGTAGCTCGAGGTCGCGAGGATGTCGGCAAATGCGCTGACGTGGTCGTTCAGCTTGTGGTCGACGGCAATCGTGCCGCTGCGGCGATTGGTCTTGATGGCCATCGTCGACTTCAGCGAGAGGTCGAAGAAGTTGAGGATCTGATTGCCGTCGTAGGGGCCGGAGTAGATGCCTTGTGCGACGAGATCGGCGATCGAGAGATCGGTGTTCTGCGGCGGGGCGTTGCGGTTCGGGTTCAGGTAATAGAACGTGTTGCCGCTGTCGGCGGTGATGACGCCGGCGTAGGTGCCGGTGCGGAACAGGTTCTGCGCCCACGGCCGCTCGTATTGGTAGAGCGGATCGGAGCTGCGCCATTCGGCGGAGACGGTCGCCTGCGTGCGATCGTTGCCGACGCCGAACGTCGCGTAAGCGCGCCGCGTCGCGCGGTTGCCGGCATCGGGCGACCAGCTGTAGTTGCCGCCGACTTCGACGCCGCGGAAGTTGGTTTTCAGGATGACGTTCACGACGCCGGAGACGGCATCCGAGCCGTAGGTTGCGGAGGCGCCGTCGCCGAGGACTTCGATGCGTTCGACCGCGGCGACGGGGATGAGCGACACGTCGACGAACGCGCCGCCGCCGGTCGCGGCGACGGGCGAGATCGCGGCGCGCCGGCCGTTGATCAGGACGAGCGTGGAGCGGTTGCGCAGCGACACTGTGGAGGCGCCGTTGGTGGCATTGGCGCGGGTGTTGCCGTTGTCCTCGCCGAGATTGCCGCGGCCGAAGAAGAACGGATTGGCCTTTTTCAGGACGTCGGTGAGGTCGTTGTTCAGGCCGGTGTTGGCGATGTCGGCTGCGGTCATCACCGTGACGGGCACGGCGGGCGTGTCGGCCGCGATGGGGATGAGCGAGCCGGTGACGACGAACCTGTCGAGTTTGAGGGTCTCGTCCTTGGTGGCGTCGGGAGCGGGAGTGGCGGTTTGCGCGGAGACGAAGCCCGGCGCGGACAGCAGGGCAGCGAAGCCGAGGCAATAAAGCCGGCGGCACGCCGCCTGCGCAGTGCGGATGCGTTCTGGGATCATGTGTTGTTGGTGTCGGAAAGCGCGCGGCGGAATGCCGGCGCTCGCACGCGCGAGGACGCCGCGCTGCGCTGAAGCCGCAATGCGCGCGCGGCAACCATGGGGAAGGGCGCGGCGACCATTGGGGAAACGCGCGATTCGGTTGGTGGAGTTTCTGCGCGGCCGATGGGGATTTGTAACGTAATACGTTACAAACGGGCTGGGGCTGCCGGTGGCAGCGCGGACCCGCGTTGACCGCGGCGGGCGGGGCGTCAACGTGAGTCGCATGGGTCAGGATCTCAGCGAATTGTTCGATGTGGTCGATGAGGCGGACCGCGTCATCGGACAGGCGCCGCGGGGCGAGGTGCATGCGCGCGGCCTGCGGCATCGCGCGGTGCACATCTTCGTCGTGAATCGCGCCGGCGAGGTGTTCCTCCACCAACGCTCGCGGTCGAAGGACACGTTTCCGGGACTCTGGAACTCATCCTGCGCCGGGCATGTCGGTGCGGGGGACGACTACGACGCGACGGTGCTCCGTGAGCTCGAGGAGGAGCTCGGCTGGACGCCCGCCGAGACGCCGCAGCGGCTCTTCAAGGTCGAAGCGCGGCCGGAGACGGGAGAGGAATTTGTCTGGATTTACCGCGCGGACGGCGAGGGACCGTTTCGACTGAACGCGGCGGAGATCCAGCGCGGCGAGTGGTGCACGACGGCGGCGATCGATCGTTGGGTGGCGCAGCGGCCGCAGGAGTTTGCGGCGTCGTTAGTATTTCTATGGCCGCAGGTGCGGGCGCGGTTGTAGCGGCGCTCTGTAACCGCCGGTCGTTCGCTGCGTGAAAACTACCGGCGGTCACAGACCGCCGTTTCAGAGGCAACCGGCTGACTCAGTGCGGCCGGCACGCCTTGAGGCGGACGAACTCTTTCTGGCTCATGAGGCGGCGCGGCAGGCGCTTTTCCGCCTCCTTGAACAAGCGCTCCCATTGCTCGTCGTTGCCTTCAAAATCGGTCCAACCGGTGTGGTGGCCGGTCTTTTTGCTGAAGACGACATGTCCAGCGTGGAAGCGGACACTGATGTTCCACTTCCGGCCGTCCTCGTCGGTTTCCCACCATCCGAATTCCATGCGCGGCAGTGTGCAGGTGGTCGGGGCGACGGCAAGCCGCTTGCGTGCGGAACGGGATGGACGCCCCGCGCCGGACTCGCACGATGCGCGCATGCTTCGCTCCTTCCTCGCCGTCGTCTTTCTGCTGGTTGTGCCGCTGGCCCGGGCAGACGACGTGGGCCACGAGATCGCGCGGCAGCATGCGCAGCGCGCTGGCGCCAAATACCGCGAGTTGCGCTCGCTTTACGCCGAGGGCCGCACGCTCATCGCCGGCGAAGTCATCGATGTGCGGATGTGGGCGGAGCGGCCGAATCGGTTGCGGGTCGAGAGCTCGTTTGGGCAGCGCAAGGTGACGCAAGTTTACGACGGCCGGCACGAACCGGTGATCTATCACAGCCAGGTGGAGAATGGCCGGCCGATGCGCATGACGGCGGGCGAGCGCAAGGACTTCATCGCGAACGCCGACTTTGACGGCCCGCTGGTCGACTTCGCGCTCAAGGGTTACTCGGTGGATTATGCGGGTGAGGACCGGATCAACGGACGCGCCGCGCGAAAGCTGCTCGTGATGAATAGCGAGGGTGACGTCTCGTTCGTGTGGCTCGATGCCGAGAGCGCCGAGATGGTAAAGAGGAGTGTGTTCCGCGTGGTCGCTGAGCGTCGGGCAACGGTGGACACGTTCTTCGACGACTTCCGCGACGTGAAGGGCTCGCCGCAGCCGCACCGCATCGAGACGAAAGTCGGCGAGAAGACGTTGTATCTGATGCTGCTTTCCAAGATGGAAGGCGACTCGACCCAGGTGACGGCCGATCTTTTCAAGGTGCCGGACGATTGGCCGCTGCTTTCGGTGGAGTTCAGGAGCGGCGCCGCGCCGGCGAGTGCGGCGCCGAGTGGGGCGAGCTCGTCCGGTGGAGTGCGTTGACCACAACGCGCTCGAGCGGGCGACTCGCGACGTGAGTTCTTGAACGCGTTGCGGTCAACGCGTTCCATCTGGTTGTTCGTGCGCGGAGCAACCGGTCGCGTCACTCGCCGAGCTTTTTGCCGGGCGTGAGGTAATTCTGCACGTAGTCGCGCACGGCGTCGCGCAGCGGCGTCATCGGACGCTCGTAGCCGGTGTTGCGCAGCTTCGAAGTGTCGGCTTGGGTGAAGTATTGGTATTTGCCCCGCAGGTTCTCGGGCAGGTCGATGAACTCGATTTGCGGTGCGCGGCCCATGGCCGAGAAAATGGCCTCTGCGAGGGCGAGCCACGTGTTGGCCTCGCCGGAGCCGAGGTTGTAGAGCCCGGCCGCGGTGGGATTCCTCTCAGCGAAGTGGAGCGTCATCTCCACGGCGTCCTTCACGTAGAGGAAGTCGCGCTTCTGCTCGCCGTCCTTGAAGTCGGGCCGCTCGCTCTTGAAGAGCTTCAGTTTGCCGGTCGCAGTGATCTGGCCGAAGGCCTTGTTCACGAGCGAGCGCATGTCGGCCTTATGGTCCTCGTTCGGGCCGTAGACGTTGAAATACTTCACGCCGACAATGCGCTTCAGCCAGCCTTGGCGCTGGGCATGGAGATCGAAGAGGTGCTTCGAGTAGCCATACATGTTCAGCGGTCGCAGCGCAGCGAGATCGTCGGACTTGTCGTCCATGCCGCGCTCGCCATCGCCGTAAGTGGCGGCCGAGGATGCGTAGATGAACCGCGCGTCGTGTGCGAGGGCCCAGGCGGCGAGCTCTTTCGTGTAGTTGAAATTATTGTCGATGAGGTGCGACGCGTTCTTCTCGGTCGTCGCCGAGTTGGCGCCGAGGTGAAAGACACTGGTGAACCGACCGAAGGTCTTCTCGTTCACGGCGAGGCGCGCGCGGAAGTCACCGGCCTCGACGTAGTCGGCGAATTTCAGCGGAACGAGATTCTTCCACTTCTCGTCGGAGCCGAGCACATCGGTGACGACGATGTCGGTGAGCCCGCGCTGGTTGAGCGCCCAGACGAGCGCACTGCCGATGAAACCGGCGCCACCGGTGACGAGGATGCGACCTGAGAGCGGAGAGGACATGACGGAGGACAGAAGACGGAGGACGGAGGACGGAGGCCAGACGGAAAAATCGGGCTCGGCGTAGCGAGGGCGCTCGTCCGGCTCGGCGGCTGGGGGCTGGCTGGAAGCCTGCGCTACGCTTCAATCCCGCGACAGTTCATCGGCGCGGCGGCTGGCGGCGAGAATGGCGTCGCGCACGAGATCGCGGAAGTGCGCGTTCGCGAACACCTGGAGGCCGGCGAAGGTGGTGCCGTTGGGCGAGACGACTTGGTCGCGCAGCGCTTCGGGCGTGGCGCCGGTGTGGGCGAGCAGTTGCAACGAACCAAGCGCGGTTTGCGTGGCGAGGCGTTGTGCGACCGCGGGCGGCAAGCCCGCGGCGATGCCGCCATCGCGCAGGGCGCCGAGGAATTCGAAAACGAAGCCCGGCCCGCTGCCGCCCACGGCGGTGACGGCATCGAAGTGTTTCTCGTCGAGGGCGAGGAAATCGCCGAGCGCGCCGAGGACGCGCTCGAGGTTCGCGCGGTCGGCGTCGGCGAGCGGTGTCTGGGCGCAGTAAGCGGTGATGCCGGCGCCGATGGCGGCGGGCGTGTTGGGCATCGTGCGCACGAGATTGCGCGCGCGGGGGAAGGCTTGGGTCAGGCGCGCGAGGCGTTTGCCGGCCAGGAGGGAGATCACGAGTTTGCCGGCGGTCAGCTCGGCGAGCTGCGGGTCAGCGGCGGCGAGCGATTGCGGCTTGAAGGCAACGATGACGATGTCGGCCGGAGCCAGCAGGCGCGGGAGGTCGGGCTCACACGCGATGCCGGTTTCGGCGGCGAGTTTTTGAGCGGAGACGCCGGACTTGGACGTGCAGGCGATGTCGCCCGAGGCGTAGATCCGGCGGGCGAGCAGGCCGCGGACGATGGCGGAGGCGAGGCGACCGGAACCGAGGAAGGCGAGAGTGTGAGCCACGGGCGGTTGATGGCGGACGCTCGCGGCGCGGGCAAGCGTCGGGTGAGTCACGCGAGAGCGGGCAGGCGCCGCCGAGGCCGGCTCACTTGTTGCCGACGACGGCGCGGAACGGAGTTCGCGCCCAACCTCACTCCAGCGGATCGGTGGCGAAGCGTGCGGCGAGCTCGACCCAGTGTTTCTGCGCGTTGAGCCAGTGCGCGCTCTGGCGGATCTGCGCCATGGTGCGCGTGGTGTGATTGCAGAAAAGGTAGCTGGCTTCGCCGAGGCGGATGCAGGCGTCGTAGTGCGTGCCGGCGGCGTCGGCCGCGAAGGCAAAGTCGCCGACGCCGAGCTTCTGGCCGGCGAGTTCCCTCAGCATCGAGGCGAGATCGAGGGTGAAGTGCTGTTTGTATTTCTCCGGCCGCGGTCCCTCGTAGGCGAGGATGGCATTGCGATCGGCGCGCAGCGAGACGAGCACCCATTCGTTGAAGACCGTCTCGCCGTAAGCGACGTTCATGCGACCGAGAGCGGCGACCAAAAGCGTGCGAGCGTCGACGAGATTCATGCCGCCGATAAAGGCCCGCGCTTGGTGGTGCGCCAGCCAATTGTTGCGGCAGGGTCGACGCGTGGCGTGGTTGACGAATTATTTCGGCCTCGAGCGAGCAGGTCGGGTCGCGCCGGCATGCGCGCAACGTGTGCCGGGCTTTCTGGCGTATTACGCCATAAAATTGCTGAGACGATTTTCAGAGGCGTGGTGGCAAAATATGGCGTAATACGCCATATTCAGAAAAAGCTGGGCGACGTCGGTTGCGGGGTTTGGGTGGGGCGCTGGGTTAATGCGCCACCTGCATGGGGGCGACGCGCTGGCCGTCTTGGATGCGGTCGCCGGGGTAGAGAATGACTTCGTCGCCTTCCCTGAGGCCGTCGAGCACCTGCGTCTCGGCGCCGGAGCTGCGGCCGGTCTTCACGGAGACGAGTTGCGCGACGCCGTTGCGGACGACGAACGCGGCCCAGTCGTTGCCGCGACGGAACAGACTCGAGGAGGGGACCTTCAGCGCGCGGGCGTCTTCCCACGTGATCACGCGAGCTTCGACGCGGAAATTGTCCCCGAGTGAGCGGCGCTGTTCGAGGGGCGTTGTGATGTCGACGACGACGTTCACCCGCTGTTCCTCGACGCCGAGCGCGGAGATTTTGGTGAAGGCGGCGGGCTCGACGAGACGCACGCGGCCCTCGAGCGGGGCAGGGCCGCCCCATTGCTCAAGCAGCGCGGGAGCGCCGGCGGAAATCGCGGCGCCGTCCCGCGACAGCATTTCCACGACGACTTCGAGATCGGACGGGTCGCCGATTTCTACCAGTGGCGTGCCGGAGGTGACGGCGCGCTCGCTCTCCTGGAACACACGCAGCACGCGGCCGCTGACGGGCGAGCGGACCTCGACGGTGCTGGCGGAGGTTTTGCCGGCGGGAACGAACTCGGCCAACTCGGCTTCCGCCTGCGCGAGCGCGCCTTCGGCGGAGGCGACTTCGCGCGCGGCGGTGGTTTCACGCAGCTGCGCGCTTTCGAGGTCCTGCGGGGAGATGGTCTTGGCGGCGAACATCTGTTCGATGCGGCGCAGTTCGCTTTGCGCGAGTTGGTGCGCGGTGCGGCTCTTCTCAAGCATGGTGCGTGCAGACTCGCGGCGGGCGGCGGCGAGGGCGCGGTTGCGGGCGTCGAGCGGCGAGGCAGGCAAAGGATCAATCGTGGCGACGACGGTCGCGTTGGCCGTGATCTCAGCGCCGGGCTTGAAGGGGATGCGGCGCAATTGACCGGTGACGGGCGCGGCGACGACGTAGCGTTGCTTGATGCGCGTCTTGCCTTCCTCGCTCACGGTGGCGCGGAGCGGGCCGTAGGCGGCGCGCGCGGTCTCGACTTGCGCCGGCTTCGGGCGCAGGCCGAGCACGATCAGCGCGAGCACGGCGGCGCCGATCACGTAGGGCAGCCAGCGTCGCGCGGGACGTTTCGCCGGAGTGGAAGGGGAGGCAGGGTTCATGGTGGAAAGATCATTCGGGAGCTTTGAGGACGCCGATCAGGTCGAGCTGCTTGAGTTTGCGGAGGACGACGAGGGCGGAGAGCGACGAGGCGATGATGACGACGAGGATCGCGAACGTGTAGGTGTAGCTGGTGAACACGAGCGGCAGGCGCACGGTTTCGGTGTTGACGGATTGGATGATGCCGGTGGCGAGGCCCGTGCCCATGAGCAAGCCGAGCGGCAGCGCGGCGGCGGCGAGGATCGCAAGTTCGATGACGATGATGGCGCCGACCTCGCGCTGCGTGAGGCCGATGACGCGCAGCGTGGCGAGTTCGCGGGCGCGTTCGGCGAGGGAGATGCGGGCGTTGTTGTAGATGACACCGAAGGCGACGATGACGGCGAACGTGAGGTAGATCGTCTGGATCAGGCCCATGCTTTGTGCGGTGGTTTCGCGAAAGGCCTGGCGCATCGATTCCTTGATCGCGACGGCGCTGACGCGCGGGATGCCCTTGAGCGCGCGGAGAAACTCGTCGCGCCGCGCGGTATCGAGCGTGAGGGTCGCGCCGGTGATGACGTCGCCTTCCTCGAGAAAACGATTCACGGCGCGACGCTCCATGTAGGCGGCGATGCCGGTGAAATCCTCGGCGAGGGCGACGAGTTTCACGGGGCGGATCGGGCGTTTGCCCTCGAGCGCCTCGACAATGAGCTCGTCGCCGGGATGGGCGCCGAGAACCTCCGCGAGTTTCGCGGAGACGATCAGGCCGTCGGCGGGCGGCGTGATTTCCTTGCCCCGCACATCGACCGCGCGGTTGTGCCGGCCGCCGATTTCGAGGCTGCGCAGGCCGATCTGACGACTGCGGCCGTTGAAATGGATGCGGACGGCGGCCATGCGCGTCGGCTCGGCGTCGATCACGCCGGGCAGGCGCTCGAACTCGTGCAGCGTGCGCACGCTCGAGGGCTCGGTGAGGCCGAGGTTGATGTCCTGGCGTTGCACGACGTCCCACTGGAAATCGAGCACGTCGGCGATGCCGGCCTTGAAGGTGTTCGGGAGAATCAGGAGCGCGGTGGCGAGCGCGAGGCCGGCGACGGTGAAGAGCGCCTGGATCGGGCGGCGCTCGATGTTGCGCACGGCAATGCGCGAGGAGGTGCTGAACCACCGGCCGATGCCGATGCGCTCCAGCAGCGACGGACGGTAGCTGGCGGGCGGCTCGGGGCGCATCGCCTCGGCGGGCGGGAGCTTGGCGGCGCGACGCACCGCGCTGAAGACGCCGGCGATGACGGCGAAGAGACCGACCGAGAGCGCGATCGCGACCGCGGGTTGGTCGAGCCGGAAATCGAGCGACGGGAAGCGGAAGAACAGGGTATACATCCGCACGAGTTTTTCGCCGAGGGCGATGCCTCCGAGTGCGCCAAGCACGGTGCCGCCGACGACGATGACGGCGGCGAACTTCAAGTAGTGAACGACGATCTGCCGGTTGGTGAAGCCGAAGGCTTTCAGGATCGCGATTTGTTCGCGTTGGAGGGCGAGCAGGCGCGTCAGCACGGAGTTCGTCATGAACGCGGCGACGCTGAGGAACACGGCCGGAAAACCGATGGAGAGGATCGCGAGCACCCGGATCTCGTCGGTCACGCGGATGTGCGAGGCGTGGTCCTTGCGGCTGTAAGCGCCGCGGCCGCCGTAGGGTTTCAGGAGCGCATCGAGTTCGGCGATGACGGGCGCGGCGGTTGCGCCCGGCTCGAGCGTCAGCGACACGTGGTTGAAGGCGCCGTAGAGATCCCAGGCGGTGGCGACTTCCTTGTAAGGCATCCAGAAGATGCCGTAGGTGCGGTTGTCGGGCAGCGCGGCGCCGGGGCGCGATTCGAAGATGTATTCCGGCGAGAGGACGATGCCGGCGATGCGGAATTCCTGGCGGCGGCCGTTGAGCAGCATCGCGAGCGTGTCGCCGGGCTGGAGTTTGTTGGCATCGGCGAACGCTTCGCCGACGAGCACTTCGCCGCGTGCGCCGGGCGAGAGCCAGCGGCCACGGCGGAGAAAGAGGCGGTTGAGCTCGGGCTCGGCGTAGTCGGGGAGCGACCGCACGAGACCGCTCGCAGGTTCGTCGAGCGAGGGCAGGTCGAGCGTGACCTGGACGGCGATGTCGGTCTGGACGGAGGCGACGCCGGGAATCGCGGCGATGCGCGACGCGAGGTAGTTCGGTGCGCGTTTGAGGGAACCGAAGATTTCGGCGAAGCGGTTGGTCTGGTAATACTCGGCGCGTGTGCCGTCGAGCGACGCAATGAGGCTGCGCGCCATGATGAGCATCGCGAGACCGCACGCCATGACGACCGTCACTGCGGCGGCCTGGCCCTTGAGGCGGCGGAGGTCGCGGAGGAGTTTGCGGTCGAGGTGGCTGATCACGGAGGACGGGGTGGACTGAGGACTGAGGACGGAGGATGGGTCGGGAATCGTTCTCTTAATCGTAATCTTAATCCTTCTCTCTGCCTTGGCCTGAGTGCGGTATTACGAGACCGAGAGAACGAGAAAGATTAAGAGAACGAGAACGAGGAAGGGGCATTGTTGATCACCAGCGCAGCGTGGAGGGCGCGGCGCGCGTGGCGTTGCGGCGTTCGTCGAGGACTTTGCCGTCCATGAAGTGGATCACGCGGTCGGCCATGTCGGCCATGACGGCGTTGTGGGTGATGACGACAGTGAGCGTGCCGAGTTCGCGGTTCACGCGCTCGATGGCCTCGAGGACGACGATGCCAGTCTTCACGTCGAGGGCGCCGGTGGGTTCGTCGCAGAGGAGAACTTCGGGACGCTTGGCGATGGCGCGGGCGATGGCGACGCGTTGTTGTTCGCCGCCGGAGAGCTGCGCGGGGAAGTGGTCCATGCGCGCGCCGAGTCCGACCATCTCGAGTGCCGTCTCGGGTGCGAGGGGGTGTGCGGCGATCTCGGTGATCAGGGCGACGTTTTCGCGCGCGGTGAGGCTTGGGATGAGGTTGTAGAACTGGAAAATGAAGCCGACGGACTCGCGGCGATAGAGCGTGAGGCGCTCCTCGGTGGCGTGGGTGAGGTCGATGTCGCGGTAGCGGAGTTCGCCGGCGGTCGGGATGTCGAGGCCGCCGAGCTGGTTGAGCAGCGTGGTTTTGCCGGAGCCGGACGGGCCGAGCAGCACGACGAGTTCGCCGGCGCGCAGGTCAAGATCGACGCCGGAGAGCGCGCGGACCTGCGCGGCGCCTTCGCCGTAGACCTTGGTGAGTCCGCGCACGCGGAAGACTTGTTCGGCGGAGGCTGCGACGGGCGACATGCGCCGTGCATGGTGCGTCGTGCGGCAACGAAGTCAAAGACGCGGCGGCGGGGTGCAGTGGCCCTTCGGCCCCCGTGAGGGGCGCTAATGAGCGGCATGAAAACGCGTGTGGTCCGGGCGCAAGTGGTGAAAAAAGCGCACTCCGAGACCCGCGGGCGGGCCAAAACGAAACCGCCGCCTTACGTCGGCTGCCACGGGGAGGCGTGCGGCCGGGCGAGGGCGCGCAGTTTACAGCGCGCTCAGCTGTAAACCAGCAGACGCTGCGAGATGGGGGCGATCGTGTTGTGGTCGCGGATCTTCGCGATCGTGGCCGGGCCGAGCGCCTGGCCTTCGCCGATCAACAACAGGCCGTGCGGGCTGTAGATGCCGGTCGCGAGCACCATGCCGGGCTCGAGTTCGTCGAGGAGGATTTCGCGGACTTGGCGCGGCAGATGGACGAGCTGCGTGACCTTGAGGAAAAGCCGCACGGCCTCGGGGTCGTATTTCGTGCCGGAGCGCGCGAGGATGGCGTCGATCGTGGCTTGTTTCGGCGCGGTGGATTCGACGAAGCCGACGGCGACGGCGAGGCAGCGCGCGGGCCAGGGAATCAACTTGGCGGCGATGCCGTCGGGGAAGCCGGAGCCGTCGAAATTCTCGTGGTGCGCCCGGATGACTTCGCCGACTTCGGGGCGCGGGTCGACGAGGGCGGCGAGCGTCTGGCTGTAGATCGGGTGATTGTGCAGCGTGGCGCGCTCGCGCTCGGTGAGCTGCGCGGGATTGGTGCGGAAGGAGCGCAACAGTTCGCGCGAGACGCCGATGAGGCCGAGGTCGCAGAGCCAGGAGGCGGATTTCAGCGCGTGCTTCTCGGTCTCGGTGAACGGGCCATTCTCGGCCATCTTCGAGGCGAACTCGACGAGGGCTTTGGCCTGACCGCCGAGTGTGGGGTCGTAGGCGGTGAGGATGCGGCGGCAGAGTTCGACGGAGTTCTCGTAGCGCGAGGCGAGCTCCTTGTTGGCCGCGTCGAGGCTCTGGCGTTTTTGCTCGAGGGCGGCGACCTGCTTCTCGAGTTCACCGTTGGCGACCATCAGCTGCGCGTTGAGCTGCTGGGTCTGGGCCATGAGCGCTTCGTTGTGCGTGACGAGGTCGTGGCGCTGGATGGCGTTGCGGACGGTGGCGAGGAGTTCCTCGCGCAGCCACGGTTTCGCGACGAAGCGGAAAATTTCGCCCTTGTTGATCGCGTCGACGATCGTCGGGAGCGAGAGGACGGCGGTGATGAGGATGCGCGAGGCGTGCGGGCGGAGGCGCCGGCTCTCGATGAGAAAATCAAGGCCGAGCATCTCCGGCATTTTCTGGTCGGAAATGATGACGGCGAAGTCGCGTTCCTCGAGAATGGTGAGCGCCTTGATCGGGCTCGAGCAGGAGACGACCTGGTATTTCTCGCGTTCGAGCGTTTCCTTGAGCGCGCCGAGGACGATCGGTTCGTCGTCGACGATCAGG
Source organism: Candidatus Didemnitutus sp. (assembly GCA_041906465.1). Lineage (GTDB taxonomy): Bacteria > Verrucomicrobiota > Verrucomicrobiia > Opitutales > Opitutaceae > Didemnitutus. The sequence goes on from JAYRJE010000003.1 coordinate 486,498, forward strand.
ATGGAGGGGGATTGGTTGGCAGGCGTGCTCATGGCTCAGCCGCTGATGGCGGCGGCAGGGGTGGGGCGCAGGGCGGTTTCGGCGCGGCCGACGATATAGGGTGCGATGCGGTCGAGCGGCACCTGGATTTGCGCGGCGCCGCTTTCCCAGGCGGCCTTGGGCATGCCGTAGACGACGCATGAGGCTTCGTCCTGCGCGAACGTGGTGGCGCCTTTGTCGCGGAGTTTCTTCAAGCCTTCGGCGCCGTCCTTGCCCATGCCGGTGAGAATGCCGGCGATGGCGTGCGGAGCGGCGCCGCAGTCGGCGGCGGATTTGAACAACAGGTCGACGGCGGGGCGTTGGTGCCAGACGGGCGGGCCGTCGGTCACGCGCACGCGGTAGCCGTCGCCGCCCCACTGGAGCAGCATGTGGAAGTTACCGGGGGCGATCAGTGCGAGGCCGGGCGTGAGGCGTTCGCCGTCGACCGCTTCGCGCACTTCAAGTTGGCAGAGGCTGTTCAGACGATCGGCGAAGGCTTTGGAGAAGGTTGCGGGGATGTGTTGGACGATCGCGATGCCGGGCAGGTCGCCGGGGAGCTTGGTCAACACGTCGCGCAGCGCCTCGGTGCCGCCGGTCGAAGCGCCGAGGAGAATGATGGCGCGCGGATCGAGTTGGCGGAGGCGCGCCTGATCGATGCCGGTTTTCGCGACTGCGGGTGTCAGACCGGGCACATAGCGGAACGGCGGGGTCGACGTGTTCGCCGGGGGCGAGGCGAACGCAGGCCTCGAGGCGGGCGCCGCCGAGGCAGGCGTGGACGCGGCGTGGGCGATGGGGGCGGTGTCGGTCGCCGGGGCGATCGGGCGGACGCGCGCGAGGGCGGCGGTCTTGACCTTGGCGACGAGTTGCGGGCCGAGGTGGCCGAACGAGAACGAGCCGCTGGGTTTGCCGAGAAAATCGACGGCGCCGAGGCGCAGGGCCTCGAGGGCGTATTCGGAGCCGCGTTGCGTGAGCGAGCTCATCACGACGACCGGCATCGGCCGACGCTCCATCAGCAGGCGCAGGAACGTGAGTCCGTCCATGCGCGGCATTTCGAGGTCGAGGGTGATGACGTCGGGCGAGAGCTCCTTGAGCTTGTCGCGCGCCATGTAGGGATCGATCGCGGTGCCGACGACCTCGATCTCCGGATCGGCGGCGAGGGCCTCGCTCGCGAGTTTGCGGACGACGGCGGAGTCGTCGACGATCAGGACGCGGACTTTTTTCGACGTCGACATTTCAAGGATTAACCGGGCGGCGATAGATCGCGGGCTTCACGAGCTGGAGGGAGTGCTTGATGCCGGTGAGGCTTTCGCTGTGGCCCACGAGCAAATAACCACCCGGCACGAGGCGGCGAGTGAGTTTCTGGACGAGCTCCTCCTGCGTGGGCCGGTCGAAATAGATCATCACGTTGCGGCAGAAGATCACTTGGAACGGCTCGCGGAAGGGCGGCTCGCCCTCGAGCAGATTGAGGTGGTGATACGACACCATCGAGCGGAGCTCGGCGCGCACGCGGTAGTTGCCTTCCTGGGGGCCGATGCCGCGCTGGAAGTAGGATTTGATCGTCGATTGCGGGAGCTTGGCGACGACGTCGTCGCGGTAGATGCCGTTGCGCGCCTTGGCGAGGATGCGGTGCGAGATGTCGGTGCCCTCGATGCGCCAATTCCAGCCGGAGGTGCGCGGGAGGGCTTCGTTGAGGGTCATGGCGATGGAGTAGGGCTCCTCGCCGGAGGAGCAGGCGGCGCTCCACACGTAAAATTGCGACCAGCGTTCGGCGCGGTGGCGGGCGAGCATCTCGGGGACGATGTGCTGACGCAGGAAGTCGAAGTGCGCGTTCTCGCGGAAGAAGAACGTGTGGTTCGTCGAGATGGCGTCGATCAGGTGCGCGAGCTCATCCTCGGCGTCGCCGGCCTTCAGCAACTCGCAGTAATGGCCGATGGTGTCGGTTTTTGTGGCGCGCAGGCGCTTGCCGAGCCGGGCCGCGACCAGCTCCCGTTTGTCGGGGCCGAGTTGAATGCGGCTGTGCTCGTAAACGAGTGTGCGGATGAAATCGAACTCACTGTCCCTCATGAGGCATTGCCCCCAAACATCGGCGCAAAACGGCCGACCTGAAGCCGTGACGGCCGAAATCTTCCCGCGGGGCGCCCAAAGCGGAAAATTCTGCCGGCGGGGTCTCACTCGTCCGCGGGCGGGGCCGCGGCGAACGGGGAGATTTTGTTTATTTCGCTGAACTAGCGTGGCTTGGGTGGGCGCGGTGCGCACTGGCACGCGCCGTGTTTACGCAGGTGGCATGGTCGACCCCGTATTCCAGTCCGGCACTTACCAGATGGCCCGAAAACTCCTCGATGCAGCGGCGCTGCGCCAGGAGGCGATCGCGGCGAACATCGCCAATGCCGAGACGCCGGGTTACCGCCGCTTGGACGTCGGCACGGACTTCGCGGACAAGTTGAAGGCCAGCTTTCAGAACGGCGAAGTCTCCCGCGTTTCGGACCTGAAGCCGAAGCTCGTCGAGGACATCCATGCGCGCACCGTGCGCCCCGACGGTAACACCGTCGAGATCGAGCACGAACTCCTCGCGATGAACAAGAACGCCGCGGAATACGAATACCTCACCGAGATCGTCTCCCGGAACATCAAGCAGCTGAAGCTCGCCATCACCGGCCGCTCCGTCTGACCCCCTGCTGAACCATGAATCTCATCCCCGGCATCGACGTTACCTCCGGCGCTCTCGCGGCGCAGAAGATGCGCCTCGATATCGTCGCGCAAAACATCGCCAACGCCCAGACGACGCGCACGGCCGACGGCGGCGCCTACAAGCGCCAGATCGTATCTTTTGAAACCGAGCTCGTGAAGCGCACCGGCGGCGCCTCGCTCACCACGGTTCGCGTCGGCGGCGTCACCAACGACAAGACGCCCGGCCAGCAAGTTTACAACCCCCAGCATCCCGACGCCGGCGAAGACGGCCTCGTCACGATGCCCAACGTCAACCTCGCCTACGAAATGGTCGACCTCATCACGGCGTCCCGCGCCTACGAGGCCAACCTCTCCGTCGTCAAAAACTCGCGCAACCTCGCGATGAAGACGCTCGAGATCGGCAAGTAATCCCATGTCGCCCGTCGGCTCCGTTTACTCCTCCCTCGTTCCCCAGGCCATGGCGCGCGCCGATGCGCTGCGCGAGAAGCAGGCCACCTCGGCCGCGCTGGCCACGCTGCCCGACGGCATGCGCACCGCCGCGCCGCAGGCCAACGGCTTCGCCGACATGATCGGCGGCCTCGTCGACACCGTCGGCACCAAGCAGGCCGAGGCCAATCAGCTCACGCAAAAAGTCCTCCTCGGCGAAACCGACCAGCTGCACCAATCCGTCATCGCGATGCAGGAAGCCGGCGTCGCCTTCAGCCTCATGGTCGAGGTGCGCAACAAGCTCGTCGAATCCTACCAGGAGCTGATGCGCATGCAGGTGTGAGCCGCCGCGCCGCACCGCCATCGTTCTCCTTCTCGTAATCTTTCTCTTTCTCCCTTCCGCCCTTTCCGCCCGCGCTCGCGCCTAACGCCGCATGAAAAACTTCGCCGCCTCCCTGCTCGCCCTCTGGCAACAGCTTGGCCTCAACCAGCGCGTCTCGCTCATCGTCGCCACCGTCGCCGTCATCGGCGGCATGATCGCCCTCGTGCTCTGGTCGCGCCGCCCCGATTATCAGCTGCTCTACGCGCGTCTGGCCGAGAAGGACGCCACCGCGATCATCAGCGACCTCCAGACGCGCAACATTCCTTACCAAGTCTCCGCCGGCGGCACCGCCGTGCAGGTGCCGGCCGATCAAGTCTACAAGCTTCGCATGGACCTCGCGGCGAAGGGACTCCCGAGCGGCGACGGCGTCGGCTTTGAGATCTTCGACAAAGGCCAGTTCGGCCTCTCGGACTTCGTCCAGCGCACCAATTACCTCCGCGCGATCCAAGGCGAGCTCGCTCGCACCATCACGCAGCTCCAAGGCGTCCGCGCCGCGCGCGTGATGATCGTGCAACCGGAAAACCGCCTCCTCCTCACCGAGCAGGGCGTGCGCTCGACGGCCTCCGTCTTCGTCGACATGGGCGGCACCCGCCTCGAGACCGATCAGGTCAACGCCATCCGCCACCTCGTCGCCAACGCCGTCCAGGGCCTCACGCCCGACCAGGTCGCCGTCGTCGACAACCGCGGCCGCGTGCTCTCCGAAGAACTCAAGCAGGACCCCACGCTCGGCAACGCCTCCTCGCAGATGCGCTACAAGCAGCAGGTCGAGGATTACCTCTCGCGCAAAGTCGAGACGATGCTCTCCGCCGTCATCGGTCCCGGCGCCGCCGTGGTCCGCGTCTCCGCCGACATCGACACGGAAGCCACGACGCAATTGCAGGAAAAATTCGACCCGGACGGCCAGGTGGTCCGCTCGCAGACGATCACCGAGGACAATTCCAACTCCTCCGAAACGCGCACCAATGGCGGCGCGACCGGCGTGAGCGCGAACGTCCCGGAAAAAGCCGTCGCCGCCGAAGCCGCCAAGCCGGTCAACACCACCGAGCAGTCGCGCAAGAACCGCACCACCGCTTACGAGATCAACCGCACCACGACGAACATCACGCGCAATCCCGGCACGATCAAAAACGTGACCGCGTCCGTGATGATCGCCCCGCGCATGGTGCCGCCGCCCGCCGGTTCGCCCGTCGGCACGCAACCCACCCAGCAAAAGCGCACGCCCGAAGAGCTGAACGCCCTCCGCCAGGTCGTCGTCAACGCCCTCGGCCTGAAAGCCGCGCCCGGCCAGGAACTCGACTCGATCGTGGCGCTCCAGGAAATGCCGTTCGCCGCCGAGCCGATCTCGCAAACCGTCGAAGCCATCCAGAGCGAGACGCGCGTGCAGGGCTGGATCGAAGTCGCCTCGCGCTGGGCCGCCGTCGCCGGCGCCGCGATCGCGCTGCTCGTGTTCCTCCGCCTCCTCTCCAAGCAGAAGCCCGAGACCGTTCCGGTCGAAGTCTTCGCCATGCCACCCGATCTCGCCGCGCGCCAGCTGCAGAACGGCTCCGCCATCACGCCGGACATGCTCAACCAGCTCATCCGCCAGAAGCCCGCCAACATCGGCACCGCGCTCCGCGACTGGGTCGCCACGCCGCCGGCGAAGAACTGATCCCGTGAGCAAATCCACCACCAACGCTGCGTCTTCCGTGCGTCCTCACCGGCCGCACGGCGCGCGTTTGCAGGTGCGCGGCCGCGCCCGCGTCGTCCGGGCCGCGCGCGGCTCCGTGTCACGCCCTCAGCTCGCCGTCCTCCGCTCTCTGTCCTCCGTCCTCTGACCCCGCCATGGCCGACATCGATTTCACCAAGCTCAATCGCCAGCAGAAGCTCGCCGTGTTTCTGATCTGCATCGGTCCCGAGGCTGCCGCCGAAGTGCTGAAGCAGTTCGACGATGCCGAGATCGAGCTGCTCTGCCGCGAGATGTCGACGTTCCCGATGATCCCCGAAGCGACGCAGAAGCAGGCGATGGAGGAGTTCAGCCAGATCGTCGCCTCCAGCGTCGGCTCCGCGCTCGGCGGCCTGCCGTTCGCCCAGCGCACGCTCGAAATCGCGAAGGGCGACTACAAGGCCCAGTCGATCATCGGCCGCGTCGGCCCCGTCGCGGGCAGCTCCGTCGAGGTCATCAGCGACATCGCGGAGATGGAAGGCCGCCAGATTTTCAACCTGATCAAGCACGAGCAGCCGCAGACGATCTCGTTCGTTCTCTCCTATCTCGAACCGGCGAAATCCGCCGAAGTCTTTGCGTTGCTCAGTCCCGATCTGCGCGAAGAAGTCGTCGAGCGCCTGGGGACGATCGAGTCCACCTCGCTCGATCTTGTTGGCAAGATCGTGCGCTCGCTCGGCAAGCATTTCGACACGAAGGTCCGTCCCGCTTTCCACCGCAGCGGTGGCGTCCGCGCGGTCGCCGGCCTGCTCAACTCGCTCGACAAGGAAATGTCGAAGAACCTCCTCGCGCGCATCGAAGAGCGCAACGCGACGCTCGGCGCCGCGATCCGCAAGAAGCTCTTCAGCTTCGAGGACCTCAACCGCCTCGCCTCCGCCGACCTGCAACGCGTGTTGCGCGAAGTCGACTCCGGCAATCTCGCGATCTCGATGAAATCCGCGTCCGAGGCGTTGCGCGAAAAAATCTACGCCGGTCTCTCCAAACGCGCCGCCGAAGGCCTCAAGGAGGAAATCGAACTCCTCGGGCCCGTCCGCCTCAAGGACGTCGAAGCCGCGCAGGACGTAATCATCCAGGCCGTCCGCCGCCTCGAAGAGGAAGGCCAGATCTCCCTGGATTCCGAGTCACAAGCGCTCGTCGCCTGACGCCCATGAACGCTTCCGTCGCCCACACCGCCGCCGAACCGCTCCGCGCCATTATGCGCAGCTTCGAGTTCAGCGTCGTCGCGACTGCCGCTCCGGCTGTCCGTCCCGTGGTTTCCCGGTCCGTCCGCCGCGACGCCCCGTTGGCCAATCGAAAATCGCGTCCGGCTCGCAGAGCCTCAGCCATCGAAAATCGGAAATCCTGACCGTGGGTTACACCAAGCTCATCGCCTTCGATCGCCCGCTCGCCGCCGCTGTGCTGCCGGGCCAGGGGCGCGTGTATACCGAGGCGGAGGTCGCGGCGAAGTGCGAGGAGGCTTACCGCAAAGGCGTCGATTCCGCCCGCGCGGCCGCGGACCAGCAGATGGTCGAGTTTCGCCATGACATCGAGCAGCTCAGCGACGGCGTGTTGAAGAAACTCGCCACGCTCGAGCCTGCGCTGGTGTCCCAGCTCCGCGACGCGCTCCCCGGTCTGGCGGTGGATATCGCGCACCGGCTGCTCGCCGGTTACGAGCCGCCCGTCGAGACGATCGAGCGCCTCTGCCGCGAAGCACTCGAACAGCTTTTCCCCGAACGCGAAGGCCTGGAGCTCGCGCTCTGTCCGCGTGACGCTGCGCTGCTCACGGCGCTGAATCCCGACTGGATGCAGCTTTATCCCGGTCTCCGCGTCCGCACCGACGGCACGCTCAACCCCGGCGACTGTCTGGTCCGCTCCCGCTTCGGCCTCACCGACGCGCGCCAGCAAACCAAGCTCGCCGCCCTCAGCCACTCCCTCACCGGCGCATGATCCCCCGCGAACATTTCCCCGCGGCGAGTAACCTAATAGGTTACCCGTTCCACGCGCTTCAGAGTGAAGTCGAGCCAGTGAGTCTCGCCACGGGTAACCTATTAGGTTACTCGCCGACCGGCAGCTGCTCGCGAGGCGAACGGGTTTGTCACCTGTCAGATGACAACGAACTTCAGGCGGAGAACACGCGCTACGGCGCAGAGGTTTGTCAGCTCATCGGCGATATGACGCTCGAGGAGGACGACTGCGCATGAACGCCACCGTCGCGCCGCTCATCGATGTGCTCCGCACGCAGGTGAAACACCTGCCGGCGGTGCAACGCGTCGGCGCGGTCACCGGTGTGGCGGGTCTCATCATCGAGTCCGAAGGCCCGAACGTCGGCCTCGGCGAACTCTGCCTCGTGCGCTCGCCGCGCACCGATTTCGAAGTGCGCGCGGAAGTCGTCGGTTTCCGCGAGCATCGTGTGCTGCTCATGCCGCTCGGTGACATGTCCGGTCTGCACGTGGGCTGCGAAGTTGCCGCGGCCGACCGTCCGCCGCTCCCGCGCCCCGATGGCGAATTGCTCGGTCGCGTGCTCGACGCGCTCGGCCGACCGTTCGACGATCTCGGCCTGCTGCCGGTCGATCGGGCCGAGCATGACAACACGCCGCCGCATCCGCTGCGCCGTCAGCGCATCAAGGAACCGCTCACGACGGGCGTGCGGGTGCTCGATACTTTCACCCCCATCGGCCGCGGTCAGCGCCTCGGCATCTTCGCCGGCTCCGGCGTCGGTAAGTCCACTTTGCTCGGCATGATCGCCCGCGGCTGCTCGGCCGACGTGGTCGTCATCGCGCTCGTGGGTGAGCGTGGTCGCGAAGTCCGCGAGTTTCTCGAAAAGGACCTCGGTCCCGAGGGTCTAAAGCGCTCCGTCGTCGTGGTTGCGACCTCCGACACGCCTGCGCCGCTGCGTCTGCGCGCGGCGTTCACCGCCACCGCGATTGCCGAGGCATATCGCGACCAGGGCAAGAACGTGATGCTGATGATGGATTCGGTGACGCGTTTCGCGATGGCCCAGCGCGAGATCGGCCTCGCCATCGGCGAGCCGCCGGCGACGCGCGGCTACACGCCGTCGGTCTTCGCTTTGCTTCCGCGCTTGCTCGAGCGCTCCGGCGCCGGTGAGTCCGGTGCGATTACGGCGCTCTACACCGTGCTCGTCGAAGGCGACGACATGAACGAACCCGTCGCCGACGCGGTGCGCGGTATTCTCGACGGCCACTTGGTGCTCTCGCGCTCGCTCGCACATTTCAATCATTATCCGGCCGTCGACGTGTTGGAGTCGGTCAGCCGTCTGACGCGCGACGTCTGTTCGCCCGAGGAAGTCGAACTCGCCGCGAAGGCGCGCGAGCATCTCGCGCTCTACCGCAAGAACGAGGACCTGATTTCCATCGGCGCCTACCAGAAGGGCGCGAACGCGGCGCTCGACCTGGCGATCACGCTGCACGAGCCGCTCCGCAATTTCCTCCGCCAACGCGTGCATGAGCACACGCCCCGCGCGGAGTCCTTCAAACTGCTCAGCAAGATCCTCGTGCCATGAAACGTTTCCGTTTCCCTCTGCGGCCCGTGGCCGTCATCCGCGCGCACAAAGAGCTGCGCGCTCGCGAGGCGTTCGCCGCCTCGGTCCATGCCTACGTCCAAGCCGAGGAGCGGCTGTCCGCCACGCGCGCACGGGTGGCCGAGCTGGCGCAGGTGCTGTTCGACGGACGCGGGGGCACGTTTCTCGCCGCCGAAGCGGCGTCGCTTTTCCGCTCTTATCGCGCCGAGTGTGACGAACAGTTGAAGATCGAGCGCCAGGTGATCGAGGCGCGCGATGCGATGCAGAAGCGTCGCGCCGACTATCTCACCGCCTCGCGCGAACTGAAGGTCGTCAACAAACTCGAAGAAAAGGCCCGCGCCCTCCATCGCGCCGCCTCGCTGGTCGAGGATCAAGCGGCGATGGATGATTTCGCCGGCTTCCGCGCGGCCCGCCGCCCTGTTCTCACATGACCAAGCTTGCTCAAAATCCCGCGTTCGTGGCCACGCTCGGCCTGATCTTCGGCCTCGCCGCCGGCCTCGGCTGGTTCTGGCGCGCCGCCGATGTGCTCGTGACGCATGCGCTCGCGGTGCGCGTCTCCGCGGCGAAGCAACAGAAGGCGCAAGGCTGGGACTTCTGGACCATCGAGATCGACAACCTCGCCTCCGAGTTGAAAGGGGAGAAGGAGCGCCTGCGCAAACACGCCGAGCAGCTCGATCTCCGCGCCGCGCGCCTGAATGCCGAGCAGCAGGAACTCGACAAGGTGCGCGCCGAACTGGAGCGCATGCGGAAGGAAATTTCGCAGCGGGTCATCGAGATCAACGCCGACGAAGCGAAGAATCTCAAGACGCTCGCCACCACCTACGGTAATCTCACGCCGCGCGCGGCCGTCGCGATCATCAAGGAACTCGACGACAACACCGCCGTGAAAATCCTCTCGCTGATGAAGCCCGACACCGTGTCGCCGATCTTCGAGGAGATGAGCCGCACCGCCGCCGTCGACGGCACCCTCGCGCGCCGCGTTGCCGTGCTTTCCGAAAAACTTCGCCTGATGAAATCGAACAAGCCCGCCGCGAGCTGACCTGTTCCTCACCTCGTGCGCCACGGACGGCGCGCACGTATTCCACGGAGGGAAGCCTGACATGACGACTTCCCTTCCCACCACGTCCTCCAACGAAATTTTCCCCGGCGCCACCGTGCCGGCGGCCGGCAGTGCTGCGCTCGCCGAGGGGCTCACCGCACCGACGGCCGGCAGTGCCGTGCTTCCGGCAGATTTTGGCGCATTGCTCGGCGGCGACGCCTCGACAGCGTCTTCGATCGCGACCCCGCTCCCGCCGGCCAGCCCGCCCGCGACCGCGCCGGTCGCAAACGCACTCGAAGCGAAGCCGGTTGTGCGGCCGACGGCGACGCCCGCGACCATCACCGCGACGCCGATGTCGCGCGCGGCGTCGCTCCCGACGGATGCCCGCGGTCTCGCGCTGGAATCCGCGCATGGCGTCGTTGCGGCGGTGCCGGCCGAGGCGGCGAACGAGGTTGCCCGGCCCGTCGATGTCGTGAAAGCCGACTCTGTCGTCCCGGACCGTGCGACCTTGGAAGCGATCGTCGCCTTGCTCACGCCAGTCGTCGTCGCGTTCGATCCGCCGCCGGTGGCGGGAGCTCCGATGGCCGCCGGCGAGCAGCCATCGAACGCGCAGGTGCCGGCACTCGCGGTCACCGAGCAGAATGGCGGCAACGACGGCTCCGCGCCATGGCCCGCGGCGCCGCGCGCCACGATCACATTGACGTTGCCGGGCCAGCCGCCGGTCCCACTCGATGAAACCCTCGCCGCAGCGTCCCTGGCAGACGATCCGGGTCGGAATATTCCCGCCCAAGCCCAAGCCGCGGTGATGCCGACAGTGCCGCCGGCTTCCACGCCCCGGCGCGAATCGCGGGCGATCCTCGGGCCCGGCGCAGGCTCCGGCGAAGGCGATTTTTCAACGGCGCGGGCGGGCGAGTCCCGCGCAACGCCCGTCGTCACGGCGATGGCTAGTGTCGAATTGAAAGATGGCGCGGTCGTCGCGCTGGCGCGGCCGGGCGAATTCCGGATGGCGTCGGGTGATGCCGATGTTGTTCGGCGGTTCGCGGCCCCGCATGCGCCGGCCAGCGCGATGGCGGAAAATTCTGCCGCTCTGCCGCGCGCGGGAATCGGCGCCGCGCCGGAGAATGAAAGACGTTTTGGAAAAAACTTTTTAAGCAGCGATGGGCAACAGTTTACCACTGCTCCGTCGGAGGCTGGCATCGGCGTTGCTGAAATGACGCCGACCATGCTTCTCACCCCACACGACCCGATGACCGCCGTCCCTGCGACGGTGCCGGCGCTCGTGTCGACGATGGCCGCCGCTCCGCAAGCTGCGGGCGCGCCGGGTGCCGAGCCCATGCCGCAGCTCGTCGCCGCCTCGGTGGCGCGTCGCGCGGTGGAGACGGTGACGAACGTGGTCGAGGCGCAGGCGATTTCGAAACTCCAGCCCGTGCCCAGCGTGCAGCTGAAGTTCAAGATTGGCCACGAGGACCTCGCGGTCCGCGTCGCGCTCCGCGATGGCGTGGTGCACACCGAGTTTCGCACCGATTCGCCGGAATTGCGCGCCGCGCTCCAGCAGGAGTGGAAGGCGGTCGCCGCCCAACCCGAGAGTGCGATGCGCTACCTCGAGCCGGTCGTTTCGGCCGCGTCGTCGTCGCAGGGCGGCACGAATTCTTTCGCCCAACAACAGCAGCAGCAGTCGCCCGGCCAATCCGCGGCGCAGCAGCAGCAACAACAACAGCAGCATTCGCAGTCCCGCGCTGCCGCCGAGTTCTTCGGCAGCGTGTCGCGTTCGACGCCGTTTCAACCGCGCGAGGGCGGGGCTGCGTCGACGATCGCCGCCGCGGTGCTGCCCACGTCCGTTCACCTGTCCGCCGTCGCCTGATTCCCATGCCTGTCACCAGCGCCACCTCCACCACCACTGCCGGCTACTCCGACCTCTACAACTCGACCGGCGGCGTCGCGCGCAAGACCACCAAGGTGCTCGGCTCCGACGATTTCATGAAGTTGCTCGCGACGCAGTTTCAGAACCAAGACCCGATGAAGCCGATGGAAGACACGGCGTTCATTGCGCAAATGGCCCAGTTCTCCGCCCTCGAGCAGAACAAGACGATGGCCTCGCAAATCACCGCGCTCCGTGCCGACCAGCAGTTGCTGATGGGCAACAGCTACCTCGGGCGCACGGTCACGGTCGAGGATGCCGACGGCAAATCCATCACCGGCGTTGTCACCGCGCTCGACAACGATGCCGCGGAGGGCGTCTCGCTCACCATCGGCGACAAGTCCTATCCCCTTTCCTCGGTTCGACGGATCGAACCTACCGTAACGCAGCAGAGCAGCACCGCAACGGACGGCACCGCAGCCTAAACCAAACTTAAAACACACCCAATACCACCATGGCACTCATCGGCACTCTCACCTCCGGCGTCAGCGCCCTGCGCACGTTCAGCAAGGGCCTCGAAGTCATCGGCAACAACATCGCCAACATCAACACGACCGGCTACAAATCCTCCCAAGCGACCTTCGCCGAGAGTTTCTCCAACACGCTGCGCGGCTCCGCTCCGTCCAACGGCACCGCCTCGAGCCAACCCGGCCTCCAGATCGGCACCGGCGTGCAGCTCGCGAGCATTTCCACCAATTTCACGCAAGGCGCGCTCGCCAGCACGGGCGTGACGACTGACCTCGGCATCTCGGGCCGCGGCTTCTTCATCGTGCAGGACGCCACCAGCGGCAACACCTACGCGACGCGCGACGGTTCGTTCCGCGTCGACGACAACGGCTACATCGTCACGCAGGGCGGTCTCCGGGTGCGCGGCCTCACGGGTGCCGTGCCGCCCACGGCGCTCGGCGACATCCGCGTCGGCCAGAACAACCCCGCCGGCGCCGAGCTGCAGTCCATCTCGATCGACCGCCAGGGCAATCTCGTCGAGTTCTACTCGGACGGCACTTCCGCGACGACGAACAAGTTCCAGCTGCAGAATTTCAACGACACCTCGGCGCTCACGCGCGAGGGCAACAATCTCTACTCGTCCCTCGAGGCCGCGGGCCCCGTGGGCGGCGGCATTCTCGCCGGCAACAACGACCCGGGTTCCGACGGTCTCGGCAACGTGCAGTCCGGCACGCTCGAATCCTCGAACGTCGACCTCACGGGCCAGTTCTCCGACCTGATCACCACGCAGCGCTCCTTCCAGGCCGGCTCCCGCCTCATCACGGTCTCCGACACCGTGCTCGAGGACATCGTCAACCTGAAGCGCAGCTAACGCGTTAGCGCCCCGTCGCCATGGCCGAGAAAAAAGACGCCAAAGAAGCCAAGGACACCGCGTCCGCGGGCGGCACCGCCGCCCCGGTCGAAGCGCCGGCCGCGAAAGCGAAATCCGGTGGTTTCAAAGCGTGGCTGCCTGCGATCGCGGCGATCATTCTCGCCCCCGCGGCGACGTTCGGCGTGGCGGAATACGTTCTCCTGCCGCGCCTCCAGGCGAAGCTCGCCCTGCCGGCGGTCGATCCGCACGCGAAGACCGACCACGCCGCCGCCGCGGCCGAAGAGCCGGAGGAAGCGGAATCCGAAAAGGACGCCAAAGGCGGCCACGGCGGCAAAGAAGGCAAGGAAGCGACCGGTGGCCCCAATTACGAGTTCACGAACGTGGTCGTGAATCTCGCCGGCACGATGGGCACGCGCTACCTCAAAACGAGCTTCATCGTCACCGGCGTCGGCGGGAAGAACGTGCGCAATACCTTCGAGACCCAGAAGGCGAAGCTCACCGACATCACGCTCAACGTCCTGTCTTCGCTCACGCTCGCGGACCTCGAGGAGCCCGGCTCCAAGAATGTCCTGCGCGAAAAGCTCGTCGCCGCCTACAACCAGGCGCTCGGCAAGCGCCTCGTCGACCAGGTCTATTTCTCGGACTTCGTGATCCAATGATTACCGAGGACAGAGGACAGATTACGGAGGGCAGAGGGCAGAAGACCACGGCTTTCCCGGTTCTTGTGCGCCGTATTCCGTCGTCGGTCCTCCATCCTCCGTCCTCCGTCCTCTGAAAATGGCCGACGACACCCAGAAATCCGTCAGCGAGTTTCTCGATCAATCCGAGATCGACAAACTGCTCGCGCAGACCACGGCCGACACCGCCCCGAAGGCGCTGCTCATCCGGGCGGACGGCAAACGCGGCGATGCCAAGGCGGTCAGCAAGGTCGAGGCCTACGACTTCCGCAATCCGGTCTTCCTCTCGGAAATCGAACTGCGCCGCCTGCGCCTGCTGCACGAGGATTTCATCCGCTACCTCAGCGCGCGGCTTTCGCTGTTTCTGCGCATGGAGTTCGGTGTGAAGATGGCGCAGCTGACGACCGTGACTTACTCCAAGTTCACCGAGTCACTCCCGAGCCCGACGCACATCTGTCTCTTCAAGGCCGAGCCGCTCATCGGCGTCGGTGTCCTCGACATCAACCCGCGCCTCGCGCTCACGATCGCGGACCGCCTGCTCGGCGGACGCGGCCATTCCGTGAAGGCCGAGCGCTATCTCACCGAGATCGAGGTGGCGCTGCTCGAAGACGTGATCGTCATCATCCTCGAAGAGTGGTGCGGTCAATGGAAGAGCGAGCAGGACCTCCGGCCGCTCATCGTCGGCCATGAAAACAACGGCCGGTTTCTCCAGACCTCGCCGAAGGACGCGATCGTCCTCGCGCTCACCCTCGAGATCAATTTTGGCGACTGCTCCGAGCAGATGCAGCTCGGCGTCCCTTACTACACGATCGAGCCGCTGGTGAAAAAAATGCAGGCGCGCCGCCAGAAGGACTCCGCCGTCACCACGGTGGAGAAGCGCGCGTCCTGGCAGAAGGCCTACGATCACATCTCGATGCCGGTGCGCGCCGAGTGGGAGGCCTTTGAACTCACCCTGCGCGAAGTCAGCAGCCTGCGCGTCGGCGATGTGATCGAGATGCCGGCCGACCTCGTGCAGCAGACGCGCATCTTGTTGAACGGCTCGCCCAAGTTCATCGGCACCGTCGGTCTCGACACCGATCGCGTGGCCGTGCAGCTCACGAAAAAGATCCCGGTCAACGCGGAGGAACTTTCCCATGGCAAATCTGATGGAAGAAAAAGCTCTTGATATCGTTTTGGACGTCAAGGTGAAGGTCACCGTGCAGCTCGGCTCCTGCCTGCTGCCGATGCGCGACGTCCTCGAACTTTCCCCCGGCTCCGTCGTGCAACTCATGCAGCACGCGAGCGACCCCGTCGGCCTCTACGTCAACGACAAGCTCGTCGCCTACGGCGAAGTGGTCGTGGTCGAGGACAACTTCGGCATCAAGATCACCGAGCTCGTCGGCAGCCCGAAAGGCTGAGCGCCGGTCTCACGCGCACGGATGCCGATGAAAACCGCCGCTTGCTCTTTCCTTTCCCGCGCCCGCCATGGCGCGCGGATTTTTGCTTTGGTCGGCGCGTTTGCGGCCGGTGCGGCCGTCGCGCAGGAGAAGCCGAAAGACTCCGAAATCATCCACCCGCGCAGTGCCGCGCCCGCGGACGCTCCGGCGACTTCCCAGACGAAGTCCGGCGATGCGAATTATCTTCTGATCGTCCTGGCCGCGGGCGCGGCCGCGGCGGGCGGCTGGATGCTGTGGCGCCAGCGGCGCACGCCCGGCGGCATTGCCGGGCGCGAAGCGCGCAAGCTCACCGTCGCCGAGAGCCGCTCGCTCGGAAACCGGCAGTATCTCGTCGTCGCCGACTACGACGGGAGGAAGTTCCTCCTCGGCGTTTGCCCCGGCAGCATCTCGCTGCTCGCGCCGCTCGATCAGGGCGAGCGCACCCCGGACGCCTGACGCGGCGTGCAACGATGATCATGCGCCGGATCGCCCACCTTTTCGTCGGCCTCGCACTCGGCTTGCTGCCGCTCCTCGCGGGGGCGCAGACGCCGGCCGCCCCGGCCGCACAGTCGTCGACGCTGACGCCCTCCAACGGCCTGCTGCAGGCCGCGCCCGCGCCGAGCGCCGCCAACACACCGGCGTCGCCTGCGACGGATCCGCTGCGTTTCACCATCAATCTCGAGGGCGCCGAAAAACCGGCACAATTGAGCGTCGCGGTGCAGATCGTGTTGATGATGACGCTGCTGTCGGTCGCGCCGTCGCTGGTGCTGCTGATGACGAGCTTCACGCGCATCGTGATCGTGCTCGGTTTTGTGCGCACGGCGCTGGGCGTGCCGAGTGCGCCGTCGAATCAAATCATCGTGGGTCTGTCGCTCTTCCTGACGTTTTTCATCATGGGCCCGACGTTCGATCGCGTGAACACCGAGGCGTTGCGTCCGTATCTGGACAACCAGATCACGTCGAACGAAGCCCTCGAGCGCGGTGCGGCGCCGCTGCGGGATTTCATGCTGAAGCAGACGCGCACGCGCGACCTGGAATACTTCCTCGAACTCGGTGGCTACGGTCCGACGGCGGTGAAGGATCTGCCGCTGCGCGTCGTGATTCCGGCGTTCGTGATCAGCGAGCTTCAGACGGCGTTCCAGATGGGATTCCTGCTCTTTCTGCCGTTTCTGATCATCGATTTTCTCGTGTCTTCGACGCTGATGGGCCTCGGCATGATGATGATGCCGCCGAACGTCGTGTCGCTGCCGTTCAAGCTGCTGTTGTTCGTCCTCGTGGACGGCTGGCACTTGATCGTGAAGTCCCTCGTCCAGAGCTTCACCGTCTGACCCAGCGGAGTGTCTCCCTCGCATGAATCCCGAACTCGCCATCGACCTGTTCAAATCCACCGTGCTGTTCGCGCTCTACATTGTGGCGCCGTTCCTCGGGCTGCTGCTCGTCGTGGGCCTGATCGCGAGCTTGTTCCAATCGATCACCTCGATGCAGGAAAACACGCTGACCTTTGCGCCGAAACTGGTGGCGATGGCCGGCCTCGCGGTGCTGCTGGCGCCGTGGCTGTTGCGCAGCCTGATGGAGTTCACGCTCGCGGTGTTCGCGAAGATGCCGGCGCTGGCGCATTAAGGGAAACGACTTGTGAGCATCGCTTACCTGCTCACCTGGATGATGGTGTTCCTGCGCGGGCTGGGCGTCATCATCTTGCTGCCGTCGATGGGCGGACGCCCGCCGCCGGTCATCGTGCGTGCGGCGATGGCGATGTGCATTGCGACGCTGATCACCGGATTGGTGCCGCCGGCGCGTGTGCCGGTGGACATCTGGGGGCTCGTGGGTGCGAGCGCGGGGGAAGTGGCCTTGGGGCTGGCGCTGGGGTTTGTCGGTCGCATGGCGTTTGCGGCGATCGAGATGGCCGGGCGGTTGATTTCGTCGGAAATCGGTCTCGCGGGCACGCCGGGCTTCGGCACGCCGGAGATCAGCTCGGAGGTGGTGGCGGGTTTCCTCTCGGTGCTGGCGACGGCGCTGTTCTTCCTGTTCGGCGCGCATCTGCTGGTGCTCGGCGCCTTCGCCAAAAGCTTCGTGCTCGCGGCGCCGGGCCATCCGATGCTGGCGAGCGGGGCGGGGGACGAGTTGATCCGCGATACGGGGCACGTGATCGAGCTGGGGCTGCGGATTGCCGCGCCGTTCATTGCGTTGAACTTCCTGATCACGCTCGCGTTTTCGGTGCTGGGGCGTGCGGTGCCGAAGATGCAGGTCTTCATCCTGAGCTTTTCGTTGCGCGCGATCATGGGGCTGGGATTGCTGGCGAGCGCGGGCGCCTTGATCGGGCGGTATCTTTACGTGGAGTTTTCTGACGTGCCGCTGCAGATGCTCCAGATCCTGCCAGCGCGTTGAACGGCGCGTGGCCCGGGAACGTCCCGGGTGCGAAATGAGGCAAAATTTGCCTTAAGTTTTGGCTCCGGGAGACGAGAGGGGCGAGCGGTCTCGAGAAGGGGCATAGAATAAATTTAAAACGTTGGAGGGGAATTGCTAGCGTATGGTGTCAGCCCCTTGGCATCAGCGTTGCTCAAACGGGGCCCACACACCCGCCACGATGGCAGAAACCGACAACGACCAAAAAACCGAGCAACCGACCGAGAAGCGCCTCAGCGAGGCCGCGGAAAAGGGTCAGTTCGCGAAGAGCCAGGAGCTCACGGTCGTTTTCACGCTCACGGCGGCGCTGGGGGCCCTTGCGTTCACGTTGCGGCAGAGCGCCAACGATGTCGCGGAATACACGGTGGGGATGTTCACGAATTTCCGGCTGATGCAGGTGAACACGGACACGTTCCCGTTGCTGCTGGGCAATGTCTTGATGACCTGCGGCAAGGTCGTGCTGCCGGTGTTGCTCGCTTGCGCGGGCGCCGCGATGCTCGCGGGCGGGCTGCAAAGCGGCTTCCGCATTTCGCCGAAGGCGTTCGCGCCGAAGTTCGAGCAGTTGAATCCGGTGGAGGGATTCATGCGCCTGTTTTCCAAGGCCACCTGGGTGCGCAGCGGTCTTGATCTGCTGAAGCTCGTGGCGATCGGCTACGCGCTTTACCTCGGGGCGCGGTCGCTGCTCGAAGATCCGCTGTTCACCGCGCCCGTCGAAGCGGCGTATCTCGGCACCTTCTTGCGCGAGGCTTCGACGGCTTTCTTCGGGCGCCTGTTGCTCTCCCTCGGCGTGATCGCGGCGCTCAGCTACGGCTGGGAAAAATTCAAGATGCACCGCGACATGATGATGACGCGGCAGGAAGTGAAGGATGAGGCCAAGAACTCCGAAGGCGATCAGCACGTGAAAGGCGCGATGCGCCGCATGGCCCGTCGCCTGATGCAGAAGCAGATGCTCGAAGCCGTCGCGACCGCCGATGTCGTCGTGACGAACCCGACGCACTTCGCCGTCGCGCTGAAATACGAGCGCGGCATCGACAAGGCGCCGGTCGTCCTGGCCAAAGGCGAGAATCGCTTCGCCCAGCGCATCAAGGCGCTCGCGGCGGAGAACGGCGTGCCGATGGTCGAGAACAAGCCGGTCGCGCGCCTGCTCTTCGCGATGGGCAAGGTCGGCGAGTCGATCCCGCCGGAGCTTTATCAGGCCGTGGCCGAGATCCTCGCGGTCGTTTACCGCACGCACCGCTACTATTTCCACCAGCTCAAGACGCGCCGCCTGACAGCGGGAGCAAACGCCGCCTAAGCCATGCCCGTTTCCTCCAACGCCCACATCACGAAGCTGCTCCAGCGCGCGGACCTGCTGTTCACGTTCGCGTTGTTCGGCACGGTGCTGCTGCTCGTGCTGCCGGTGCCGCCGTTCCTGATCGACCTGCTGCTGGCGCTGAACATCGGGCTGTCGCTGCTGGTGCTGCTGGCGATCGTTTACGTGAAGGATCCGCCGGAGTTCTCGGGCTTCCCGACGATGCTCCTCGTGCTGACGCTGTTCCGGCTCGCGCTGAACATCAGCTCGACGCGCCAGATCCTCGGCCACGGCTACGCCGGCGAGATCATCGATGGCTTCGGTCACTTCGTCATTCAGGGCAACTACGTCGTCGGCGCGGTGGTGTTCATCATTCTCGTCGTGATCAACTTTGTGGTCATCACGAAGGGCGCGGGCCGCATCGCCGAAGTCAGCGCGCGCTTCACGCTCGATGCGCTCCCCGGTAAACAGATGGCGATCGATGCCGAGCTGAACGCCGGCATCATCGACGAAGCGCAAGCCACCGCGCGCCGCCTGAAGGTTCAGAAAGAGGCGGATTTCTACGGCGCGATGGACGGCGCCTCGAAGTTCGTGCGCGGCGACGCCGTCGCCGGCATCCTCATCACGCTCGTCAACGTTCTCGGCGGGTTCGCCATCGGCGTGTTCCAGATGGGACTCTCGCTCGGCGAGTCGCTGCAGAAGTTCACGCTGCTCTCCATCGGTGACGGTCTCGTTTCGCAGATCCCCGCGCTGATCATCTCCATCGGCGCCGGTCTTCTCGTCACGCGCGCTTCGGACAACAACAACCTCGGCACGCAGGTTACCGGGCAGCTCTTCAAGTATCCACGTGCACTCGCGATCGCCGCGGGCTGCATGGGTGTGTTCGCGTTGATGCCGGGCATGCCGACGATTCCGTTCGCGAGCCTGGCGATCCTCGCCGGCTTCATGGCGAAGACCCTGAAGGTGCTCGATGCCGATGGCACCGTCGCAACCGCCGGCGCCGCCTCGGCCACGAAAGCCGGCGGCAAGGCCGGCACGGGCGGCAAGCCCGGCGAAGCCGGTGCCGCTCCCGACAGCGGCGCGGCGGCCTCTCCCGGTAAAACGGAGGATGTTCGCAAGCTCATCGACGTCGACGTGTTCGCGATCGAGATCGGCTACGGTCTGCTCTCGTTGGCCGACGCCAAGGTCGGCGGCGATCTGCTCGCTCGCGTCACCGGGGTGCGCAAGACGCTCGCGCGCGAAAAGGGCATCGTCGTCCCGCCGATTTCCGTCCGCGACAACCTCGAACTCGAGGCCAACGACTACCGCTTCCTCCTGCGGGGAAAGACCGTCGCGAAGGGCACGCTGATGCCCGGCCGCTTCATGGCGATGAACGTCACCGGCAGCTCCGTCCGCCTCCGCGGCATGCCGACGCGCGAGCCGGTCTTCAATCTCGACGCCGTGTGGATCGACGACAGCGAGCGCAAGACCGCCGAGTTGAACAATTTCACCGTCGTCGATCCGTCGTCCGTGCTCATCACGCACCTCTCCGAGACGCTCAAGGGCCAGGCGCATCACCTGCTCGGCCGCCAGGACGTCCAGGCGCTCGTCGATCACCTCAAGACGACGCACAGCGCGCTCATCGCCGAGCTGCTGCCGGACCTCGTCAACCTCGGCGTCATTCAGCGCGTCCTCCAGAATCTCCTCCGCGAGAACATCGCAATCCTCAATCTCCCGCTCATTCTCGAAGGCATCGCCGATTTCGCGCCGCTCTCGAAGAATCCGGACGATCTCAGCGAACTCGTCCGCCGGCGCCTCGGCCTCTACTTCGTGCCGGAATACGAGGCGAAGCCCGGCTCGGTCAAGGCGCTCACCCTCGACCCGCGTTTCGAGCAGGTGCTTGCGACCAAGGTGCATCGTTCGCCGACCGACGTCGGCCTCGCGCTCGATCCGGCGACCGGCCGCCACCTCCTCGAGGAGCTCAGCCGCCGCACGAACGAACTCACGCTCAAGGGTCTGCCGACCGTGCTCGTCGTCTCCACCGAGACGCGCCTCCCGCTCAAGCGTTTCCTCGAACCGTCGTTCCCGCGTCTCACGGTGCTTTCGTTCCAGGAGCTGCCGTCGTCCACCGAGATCGAGAATGCCGGCATCATCACCGCACCCGCTCACTTGCTCCGCAACGATGCCCTGAAGGCCGCTGCCTGATTCCGCCATGTCTTCTGCTTCTCAAGTTCCCGCCGGTTCCTGCTACCGCTTCGTCGTGAAGAGCGCCGAAGACGCCGCGCGCGTCATCCGCGAACAGCTCGGCGAAAATGCGCGCGTGCTCTCGGTGCGCAACGTCGACACCGGCGGCGTGCTCGGGCTGTTCTCGTCGCCGAAGCTCGAAGTGATTGCGCAGATCATCGCGCCCGAGCCGGCCCCGGAGCCCGCGCCGGTCGAGGAGCCGAAAGCCGTCTTGAGCGAACTTGGCGCCGCGAACGAATCCGTCGCCGCCGGCCGCGTGCGCGCGCCGCGCTCGATGATCCGCGCGCCGAAGATGACTTTGCCCGAGCTGCTGCGCCGCTCCGGCTTCTCCGAATCGCTACTCGCGCGTCTTGAGCGTTCGTCCGAATGGCGCCGCCTCGAAGAGCTGCCGTTGCATCGCGCGCTCGTCGAAGTCGGCACTCACCTCCGCGAACTCGCCGCACAACGTCCCGCCCGCGCGCCGCTCAGCCGCGCGGCCTTTCTCGGCACGCCCGGCGTCGGTCGCACGACGGCGCTGTGCAAATGGCTTTCCGCGGAAGTTTTTCGCCGGGCGCGCATCGGCCACGTCGTCACGGCCGAGTTCGATCGTCCGAATTCGCCCGGCCAGCTGCCGGTGTTCTGCGAAGCGCTCGGCGTGCCGCTGGCGCATTTCCCCGCGTCGACCGAGCCGGCGACCGAGAACGCGTTTGTTTATTTCGATTTGCCCGGCCTTTCGCTGCGCAATCCGGCCGAGAACGCCGCCGTGGCGCGTTTCCTCGACGCCGAGAAGATTACCGAGCGCGTGCTCGTGCTGAACGCCGCCTACGATCACGCGACGCTGCGCGCCGCTTACGCCGCCGGCCGCGAACTCGGGGCGACGCATGTGGTGTTCACGCACCTCGACGAGGTTTCGCAGTGGGGGCGCCTGTGGGATTACCTGCTTGATGGCGATCTGGAGCCGTTGTTCCTCGCCACGGGTCCGTCGCTGACGAGCGATCTCGAGACCGACGCCGCCGACGCCGTCGCGCGCCGCACGATGCCGGCGGCCGAAGCGAGCGCGCCGCGGTCCTCCGCTGTGACGGCGGACGATGACGAAACCGATGCCGCTGCGCCCGCCGTGCTCAACACCGCCGCTTAATTTCCATGCGTTACGTTTTCTTACTGGGAGGTCTGCTGGGGTTCGCGCTCGCCGCGGGCACCGCACTCTACATGGGCCGAGGGCCCGACCGAATTTTCTTTGATGGCGCCGTTGGATGTCTCATCGGCGCGCTGCTCTTTCGCTGGCTGTGGAGCGTTTTGCTCGGCGGCTTGCGTGAAACCATGGTCGCCCGGCAACGGGCCGCCGCCGCCGAGGTCGCCAAGGCCAAGCCGGAACTCTCCTCGCTGAAGTCATGAAACACGCCGCTGCACTCGCCCGCGGCACGGATGCCACCCCTAACGCCCCCGCGACCGCCGCCTGGCGCGCTTACGCGGGGACATCGGGCGCTGTCGATGAGAAGGATCTTATCGAGCGTTTCCTCCCGTTGGTCCGCAATGTCGTGGACCGCATCAAGCTCACGCTGCCGCCGCACATCGATGCGGACGATCTCTACAGTGTGGGCGTGACGGGCCTCATCGCCGCCGTGCGCAAATACGACCCGGAACAGGGCCACACCTTTGCCGGCTACGCCGCCATGCGCATCCGCGGCGCCGTGCTCGACGAACTCCGCCGCATGGACTGGTGCCCGCGTCGCACGCGCGCCCGCGCGCGCAAGCTCAAGGAGTCGATCAACGAGCTCGAGCAAAAGCTCGGCCGCACGGCGACCGAGAACGAGATTTGCGAGGCCCTCGGCCTCAGCCACGCGGAATACGCCAAGTGGCTCGACGAGGCGCGCCCCGTGACGTTCATCGCGCTCGACCAGCACGCCGAGGGCGAGGAGTCCGAAGGGGCTTCGCTGCACGAGCTTCTGGCCGACGAGCACGATACGACCGGCCGCGACACCCTGGAGAAGCAGGAACTTTTGCAACTTCTCACTCAACGGATGGCCGAATTGCCCGATGTTCCCAGGAAGATACTTGCCATGTATTACTTCGAAAACATGCGCCTGGCCGAAATCGCCGCGGTTTTTGGCCTGACGGAGTCGCGCATTTGCCAAATCCACTCGCAGACCATCCTCGGGCTGCGGGCATTCCTCGGTCGCGCCCGCAATCGCTGAGACGCGCCGCCCTTCGGATCTCTTCATGCTCGTCCTCATCGGTGCTCTCATCGTCTTCGCGTCCACGATCGGCGGCTTCATGCTGGCCGGCGGACAGCCGATGGTGTTGCTGCACGTGTCGGAGTTCGTGGTGATCCTCGGCGTGGCGGCGGGGGTGCTCATCATCGCCAGCCCGGGCCACGTGTTGAAGGAGATCATTCACAAGGTCCAGGGGACGATCAAAGGCAAGGCGCCCGGCAAGCAGGACTATTTCGACCTGTTGAAGTTGCTCTACGAACTGTTCATGACCGGTCGCCGCAACGGTCTCATCGCGCTCGAAGAGCACGTGATGGATCCGAGCAAGAGCAGCATTTTCCAAAAATACCCGTCGCTCGCGAATCACCACGAGCGCCTCCAGTTTCTCTGCAACGGCCTGAAGCCGGTCATCGATGGCAAGATCAAGCCCGACCAGCTCGAGAGTCTGATGACGGCGGAGCTCGTCGCGAAAAAAGAGGAAGCGGAGCATCCGGTGCACATTCTGACGCTCGTCGGCGATTCGCTGCCCGGCATCGGCATCGTCGCGGCGGTGCTCGGCATCATCAACACGATGGCCGCGATCGCGGACGGCCCCGAAGTCGTCGGCGAACGCGTCGCCGCCGCGCTCACGGGCACGTTGCTCGGCATTTTCGTCGCCTACGGTTTCGTGAATCCGCTGGCGAACCGCATCAAGTTCAACGACGCCGCCGACCAGCTCGCGCTGAAGTGCATCATGCAGGCGGTGGCCGGTTTTGCGAAGGGCCTCGCGCCCCTCACCGCCGTCGAGGTCGCGCGCCGCTCCCTCGACAGCAACGTCCAGCCCGGCGCCGACGAGCTCGAAGCCGCGGTGAAGAGCCTCGGCACGGGAAAGTAAGCCATGGCAGCCGGCGGCGGTGGCGGTGGGGCATGGAAGGTGGCTTACGCGGACTTCGTCACCGCGATGATGGCGCTGTTCATGGTGCTCTGGATTTCCGCGCAGGACAAAAAGATCCTCCTCGCGACCTCCCGCTATTTTCAGAATCCGTTCAGTTCTCCGATGCAGGACCACTCCGGCATCATGCCCTTCAACAAGGACAATCAGAACAGCAGCAGCGAATCGAAGAAGGAGGACGAGAGCGCCGGCAAGGAACAGGCCCCGGACAAGGACAAGCAGATCAAGCTCACCTTCCTGAATTCCGTCGCGGCAGATTTCTACCGGCTCTTGCACCTCGACGAAAATCTCGAGCAAAAGCCCGTGGACGTGCAGGTGACCTCCGATGGGTTGCGACTCACGCTGTTCGACCGCGCGAAGCGGCCGCTTTTCGAAGGCGAGTCCGCCGAACTCACGGAGTGGGGCAAGTTCGTCATGCAGAGCATTGCCTGGACGATCGATCGCCACCAATTCCGCGTCACGATCGATGGACACACCAAAGCGGGCCTTGAACTCAAGAAAGAGGACTACGGCCTGTGGGAGCTGTCGGCCGACCGCGCGAACGCGGCACGCCGTCTGTTGGTTTATTATGCGGTCGACGCGAAGCTGATCGATCGGGTCACCGGCTACGCCGACACGCGTCCGCTCGACGGGCAGCCGGCGACGGCCGACGCCAATCAGCGCATCACGCTCAGCCTCACGCTCACTTCGAAAACCCGCGAAAAGAAGCTCGCAGATTTACGCGCTCCGGTGCCGAGTGCCCCGGCCGCCTCTCACCCATGAAACCCTTTCTCCTCGGCAAGAAAGCTCACGACGCCCCGCCGTTGAAGACCCAGCCCAAGCCGCACGCGCATGGTCCGCAAGGACTCGTCCGGCCGGCTCCGTCGGGGCCGCACGTCGAGACGGTCAAGGAAGGCGACAAGATCGTGCGCCTCATCGTCACCTGCTCCTGCGGCGAGAAGATCGAGATCGATTGCCTGTATCCGGCCGGCAGCTGAAGCGCCCGCTTTTTTAGCGGCGGCCGGTGACCGACGACGAAGGGCGGCGGGCGATCCCTGGCGGTCACAAACCGTCGCTACAGCAGAGTTTACTTCCGCGCCGCTGCCGTGTGTGCTCGCGGCGTGAGTTCGCCTGCCGATCAGTTGCCGAATCCCAAACTGCTTTCGCTGCCCGACGCCGTGGCTTTGCGCGAGCGTCTTCGCATTGCGGGAAAGCGTGTGGTGTTGACGAACGGCGTGTTCGATCTGCTCCACACCGGCCACCTGTTTTATTTGCAGCAGGCGCGGGCGCGGGGCGATGCGCTCTTCATCGCGCTCAATGCGGATGCGAGCGTGAAGCAACTCAAGGGTCCGCTGCGGCCGGTGCAGACCGAGACCGAGCGGGCCTATGCGCTCGCGGCACTGGCGTGTGTGGACGCGGTGGTCGTTTTCCGCGAGAAGCGCCTGACCCGGGAGATCGTGGCGCTGCGCCCGGACGTTTACGTGAAGGCGGGCGACTACACGTTGGAGAAACTCGATGCGGAGGAGCGCGCCGCGCTGCAGGCGGGCGGGGCGAAGATTGAATTCATGCCGTTTCTCGCCGGTTTCAGCACGACCAACCTGATTGCGAAGATCAAAGCCGCGGGTGAAATCTAGGGTCGGCTCCGCGGGGTTACGAATCCGGCCGTGACGGTGACCGTCGCCGGCCGGTGGCGGATCACGGCCAGATCGAGCTTTTCGCCCGGTCGGCGGGCGAGGAAGAGTTTTCCGAGTTCCGTATCGATCGTGATGCGGGAAGGGAAATCGGTCACGGGCCGGCCGTTGATCGCTTTGATTTCGTCGCCGGTCTGCAAGTCGAGTCTCGCGGCGGACGATTCCGGCAGGATTTCGCCGAAAAGGATGCGCGTCACGCGGTCCGTTTTCCTGTCGTAGTAGATTTTGAGATCGAAGCCGAAGCAGTTGATCGGGTCGTCGTGCACCTTCAGCGGTTCGAGTTTCACGGTCGGTCCCTCCGTGGCCGGAGGTGCGGCCTCCGCTCCGAGGACTGCCATTGCGGCGAGCAGGGCAAGCAAGGAAGACTTCATGAAATTAACGTTGTGCAGGGGCGGCGCTTTCCGCCTCCATGAGCGTGATGCGTGTCGTGATACTTGGCTCAGGAAAGGGAAGCAACGCGGAAGCCATTCTGCAGGCGCAGCGTGCGGGCCGGCTCGGCTGCGCGCAGGTCGTGCATATTTTCTCGGATAAACCCGACGCCGGCATTCTCGCGCTCGGGGCGCGCTTCGGCGTGCCAGCGACGTTCGTCGATCCGGCGCCGTTCAAGACGAAGCTCGAGGGGGCGGGGGAGGGGCGGTTCATCGCCGCGGTGCGCGGGTGCGCTCCGGATCTCGTGGTGCTGGCGGGTTTCATGCGCGTGCTGAAGCCCGGTTTTCTGAACGCGTTTGCGGGCAGGATCATCAATTTGCACCCGAGTTTGCTGCCGCGGTTTCCGGGGCTCGACGGCATTGGCCAGGCGCTGCGGGCGGGCGTGGCTGAAACGGGCTGCACGGTGCATCACGTCACGATCGAGGTCGATGGCGGCGAGATCATCGCGCAGTCGCGCGTGCCGATCGCACCAGGCGAGACCCTCGAGACGCTGGCGGAAAAAGTTCATGCGGCGGAGCACCAGCTGTTGCCAGCGGTCATTGCGCAGATGAGTGAAAAATTTACCGCGGCTGCGCGTCCCGCGGTGCATGAGTTCAAAATCGAGGTGGCGCTCGGTGCCGTGCCGCAGATTGAGGACTTGCTCGCGGAGCGCGAGGAGCAGCGCTTGATGGTGCTCGAGGACAAGCCGAGCGGGCGCGCGTGGTTGACGGGGTATTTCGAGTCGCGCGAGCAGGCGGAGGCGACTTGGAAGGTGCTCGTGTCGATAATCGAGGAGGATTGGCTCAAAGGTGACGCGGATGTTCGCGAACTGCCCGACGCCGATTGGAAAGACAGCTACAAGGCGCACTTCAAGGCTTCGTCGTTCGGTCCGTTGCACTGGGTCCCGGTGTGGGAGCGCGAGACGTTCCGCGCCCCCGCGGGCGAAAAGGTGCTGTGGCTCGATCCCGGCATGGCGTTTGGCACGGGCAATCACGAGACGACGCGGCTCGTGGCGGAGCGATTGGTGGCGTTTGCGGCGGAGAAGGGGACGGCGGCGCGCGTGATCGATGCGGGATGCGGTTCGGGCATCCTGGCTTTGTCGGCGGCGTTGCTCGGCTTTTGCGAGGTGAGCGGCTTCGACAACGATCCGGAAGCGATCCGCGTGAGCGAGGAAAACGCGGCGCTGAATCAATTGAGCGGGCGCGTGGAGTTTTTCGTGGGCGATCTGGCCAGTGGTTGGAAACACGCGCCGGCGGGCCTCGTGATGGCGAACATCCAATCGGACGTGCTGGTGCGATTCACGGGCGAGTTGCTCGGCGCGGTGGCTCCGGGCGGCTGGCTGGTGCTGAGCGGCATTCTCGAGCGCGAGCGCGAGGAAGTGCGCGCGGCGTTTGCGGCGGCCGCGCCCGGCTGGCGCGTCGACTCGCGCGTGATGGGCGAGTGGAGCGACGTCGTGCTCGTGCGGTCGTGAGAGCCGCTTAGGAGCCGACCACGCGTTTGAACACGTAGCCGCCGGTGGCGGAGCCCCAGACTTGGCGTCCCGAGGCGTTGAAGCCGCGCTCCCACCAGACGATTTTCTCGGACGTCACAGTGGCCTCGGTCGTGGCGTGTGTGGCGCCGCGGAGATCGCTGGGACAGCCCTCGCCGTGGGTTGAGCCGACGAACGCCCCGTCGGGCATGGCGCGAAAGGAGAGGGTGCAACCCTCGTTGAACGTCAGCTGATTCGGCGTGAATTCGGAGAGGGGAACGGTTTTGCGCCAAGCGCCGGTGGCTTTGATCGGGTCGTCGAGAGCGAACACGCGGACTTCCAGGGAGCCTTCATTCGCCGCGACGATTTGAAAAACGCGCTGTCGGTAGGGTTGGTCGGGCGCAACGGCGAGTGCTTGCTCCACGTAAAGCCATGGGCCGTCGGAACGATCTTCCCAGATGCGGGCCGCGTGCCAGGTGGCGTGACGGTAGGTTTTGTCTGCAAGTGCTTGATCCGCGGAAGAAAAGGAACCGAACAGAAGCGTGGCGAGGCGCTCGAGAGCGAGTGTGGTGGCGGTGTCCGCGGCCAACGCGGAACTGGCGAGAATGCAGGAGAGGGCGACTGAGAGGAATTTACGCATGAGTCTAGAGAAAGCGCCAGACAGCGTGGAAGGCGGTGAGGTTGCCGAGAATAAGTAGCGGCCAAAACGTGCGGCTGGGAGGGAGCAGGAGGTTAAAGGCCACTGTGAGCGGAAGGACGGCCCGACAGGCGGCCCAGTAGCCCGACCACACCCACGGTCCGAGGAACAGCAGGAGGACGCTGTAGGCGGCGCCGATTCGCCACCAGGGGTGGTCGGGGGCGCGGTGGCGCCACAGCACGCCCGCTTGAAGTCCGAGTCCGAGGATGCCAAGGAGGGCGAAGGTGTGGCGCGACTCGAAGTTGCCTGAGGCGACTTCGCGGGTGGAATCGGCGAGCTGAGCCGCGGCGCCGAGGATCGGCCAGGTGAAGTTGCCGCTGCCGGTTGTTATTGGCGTCTCCGGAAACCGCCCGGCGACGTAGCCAGCCCAGATAGCGAGTGGGATAGCGCAAATGGCGAGGACGAGAAGGGGGCGAAGCCGGCCGGAGCGCGTCCCGCCGAGGAGGGCGAGGGAGGCGACGAGGCTCGTTTCCTTGGTGAGGTTGGCCAGCGCCAGCGCGGTGGTGGAGACAGTGGACGCGGTGTCGCGGCGAGATTGCCTCACTGCGATAAGCAGGAGGAGCAGGGCAGGAAGATCGACCAGCGACTGACGGACGCTATCGAGCACGCCGAGCGACAACACGCAGGCAAGCCAGCGGGCGGTTCCAACTCTGGAAACATCGTCGATTTCGCGCCAGAGCAGCCATGCGAAACCGAGCCAGCATGCGACGTTGAGGAGGGCGAAGGCGTTGAGGACCAGCCACGGACGTCCGAAACCCGCGCAATACGCCAGAAACGGCCCCAAAATGCGTCTGGCGCGGTAGACGGGAGCATCGAGGGCCGTGTCGAGCGCGGGATCGCGGAGCGACGGCGACAAGGCGATCTGGGCGTAGAATTGGCCGTCGTAGCCTGTCGACAAGGGTGTCACGGCTAGGGGCAATGATTGGGCGGCAGGCACGCGTCGGGTTGCCCAAGGCTCCCCAAAACGGAGCAACGAAGTGAAGCACGATGAGCGATCGAACTTCGCCGCCACCAAGACGGCGAAAAAGAGGAGCGTGAGCCAGAAAACGACGGAGCGAGGCATGAAAAAACCGCGTCGGGTGACGCGGTTTGAAGCGGGATTGGGCCGGTTTGGCGAACTCAGAAGAGATCGGGTGGCGTGCGTGCCATGAAGTCTTCCATGTAGGCGGTGGTGGCTTTGCCTTCGATAAAGGTCGGGTCGCTCATGATCGCCTTGTGGAGCGGAATCGTGGTCTTGATGCCGCGAACAAGGTATTCGGAGAGGGCGCGATAGGAGCGTTGGAGAGCGACTTTGCGCGTCTCTCCGAAGCAGATGAGTTTGCCGATCATCGAGTCGTAATACGGCGGGATGGCATAGCCGCTGTAGACGTGTGAGTCGACGCGAACGCCGTTGCCGCCGGGCGCGTAGTAGAGCGAAATCGTGCCTGGCGAAGGCGCGAAATTGCGCCCGGGATCTTCGGCATTGATCCGGCATTCGATGGCGTGCTTGGTCCACCTGATGTCGCTTTGGTCGAAGTCGAGTTTCTCGCCGTTTGCCACGCGGATCTGTTGCTTAATCAGGTCGATGCCTGTCACTTCTTCGGTGACGGGATGTTCGACCTGAATGCGCGTGTTCATCTCGATGAAGTAGAAATTGCCCTTCGGATCGACGAGGAACTCGATGGTGCCGGCGTTCTGATATTCGGCTGATTCGGCGGCGCGGACTGCCGCCTTGCCCATCTTTTTGCGGAGATCTGCCGTCAAAAACGGTGAAGGGGCCTCTTCGATGAGCTTTTGGTGGCGGCGTTGCACCGAACAATCGCGCTCACCCAAGTGCAGGACCTTCCCGTGACTATCGGCGAGGATCTGAAACTCGATGTGGCGCGGATTTTGGATGTATTTCTCGATGTAGACGGCTCCGTTGCCGAAGGCTTTCTCCGCTTCGGCGCGGGCGACGTGGTATTCCTTGGCGAAGGAAACGTCGTTGTGGGCGATGCGCATGCCGCGGCCGCCGCCGCCGGCGACAGCTTTGATGATGACTGGGTAGCCAATCTTCCGGGCGACTTTAACCGCTTCCGACTCGGATTCGACCGGCCCATCGGAGCCGGGCACCGTGGGGACACCGGCCTTGCGAACCGTGTCCTTCGCAATCGCCTTATCGCCCATGATGCGGATACTCTTGGATTTAGGGCCGATGAACTTGATGTTGCACGACTCGCACTGTTCAGCGAATTTCGCGTTCTCAGATAAAAATCCGTAGCCAGGATGGATAGCGTCGACGTCGGCGATTTCTGCCGCGCTTATGATGCGATCGGCGCGGAGATAGCTGTCGGCACTCTTCGGACCGCCGATGCAGATGGCTTCGTCCGCGAGCTGGACGTGGAGTGATTGGACATCGGCTTCGGAGTAGACGGCGAGCGTCTTGATGCCGAGTTCGCGGCAGGCGCGAATCACGCGAAGGGCGATTTCACCGCGGTTGGCGATGAGGACCTTTTGAATCATTGGAAGGGCGGAAAAAATGAAGCCGGACAGGACTCTGCCCGGCTGGATTTCGAGGAAGGCGCGCTTAGCTGGCCTTCACTTTGAAGAGACGTTGCCCGTATTCGACCGGTTGGCCGTTCTCGACCAGCACTTCAACGATGGTGCCTTTCACTTCGGCTTGGATCTCGTTCATGATCTTCATCGCTTCGATGATGCACACCACAGATTTTTCCTCAATTTTGCTGTTCGCGTCGACGAACGGGGGGCTATCCGGAGAAGGGGAACGATAAAACGTCCCGACCATCGGCGATTTGACGTAAGCAAAGCCCACCTCGTCGCCGCCCGCAGATGTCGTCGTGGCTGTCGCGGGTGACACCGCCGGCTTGGCCGCTTCAGGCGCGCTGGCAACCGGGAATGGGTGTGCGGAGTAAGCTGCAGGCGCGCCCACGAGCATAGGCTCACCGGAGTTGCGCTTTATCTTAATTTTGAAGCCCTGTTCCTCCACCTCGAACTCGGTAAGGTCCGAGCGCTTCATGAGGTCTATGATTAGCTTAATCTGTTTTAGGTCCAAGCGTGTGCCTTGGTTGAGTTAGGTCGGCTATGGTTAGTTGCGGAGAGTAGCGCAGCGTTCAAAAGTAGTTTGCTGTCGGTGACAATGACATTGTTTCTAACGGGCGTCCATTTTGTAAAAGTAAGTAAAAATTTACGAATATCGCTTTGTGTTTAGGTTAAAGCCTATCAAAATTGAGGTATGTCGTGTCCGTGCGATTCGGTGCGAGCCACATCTTGCTCCTTCGAATGGCGGTTTTGGGATGTCTCAAGACGTCCGGGCCTTGGGCCAAATATACCGGAGAAGCCCAGCCCGCGGGTGTGAGTGCCGGTGCAGTGTTCTTCGAGTAAGCAGGCAGGGTGTGCACGAGAGACATTGACTCAATAAACTGAGATCGGCGCTCAAGGTGTGGGTCGTCAGAACATTGCTCGGTAGATTGGGCTTGAGACAGGTGGCTTGCGTCGTAGCGAACGGTGCGGTCGGAGCCACGATGCCGGCCACCGCCATGAGCTTCTCTTCCAGAAGCAAATCGCAGGGCCGGGCCTGAGGGGTGGCGTGAACCCGCACGTTGGCGACCGAACCCCGCCAATGGCGTTCGGCAGCGTTGATCTCCGCCAGGCCGGTGAACGAGCGTGCCTTCAGGAAGTTGCCCGTAAGCTGATAGGTCGCGTCCGCCGGCTCTATCGAGAAGAACCGAGTGAACTCGATCTCGACGGGCCGGTCTACGCTTTGGATTCGACGTAGATCAATCCGAGTCTTGCGCAGTGCCCGTGGGCCAACTGGACCGGGACCGACGCGGCAGTGAAACTGCAACTCTCGCTCGATTTGCTCGGACCCTTGCACGCCTTGGTGGGGATCACCAGTGCTGGGCGCAGCGATCTGGTCTGCCTCGGCAATCTGCCGTGTCAACGACCACGAGTATTTGACCCACTTTCGACCAGATAAAATTGACCCACCCCGGAAGAGAGAAGCGGGTCACTTGGTTTTGGTGGTGGCACCTCCTTTGGTGGGATCGAGGGCGGCGGCGCCGGAGAAGAGGCCGGCTTGGCGCTTTTCCTTCAAGCGGTAGGAGTCGCCCTTGATGTTGACGACGGTGGCGCGGTGCAGGAGCCGGTCGAGAGCGGCGGAAGCCATGACGGGATCGCCGGCGAAGACATGGCCCCACTCGGAGAAGGGCTTGTTGGAGGTGATGATGGTGGCGGCCTGCTTCTCGTAGCGTGAGCAGATGACTTGGAAGAGCATCGATGCCTGTTGGGCGTCCAGGCCGAGATAGCCGACCTCGTCGATGATGAGCAGTCGCGGAGTGGTGAGCGTCTTGAGGTAGTGCGGCAATCGGTTCTGGGCGAAGGCGGTGTTCATCCGTCGCGCCAGTTCCAAGGCCGAGAGGAAGGTGAGCCGATGGCCCGTCTCGGCGGCGACCATGCCTAGGCCGATCGCCAGATGAGTTTTGCCGACGCCGGGTGGTCCCAGGAAGACGACATTGCGGCCGTCGTGCAGGAACCGTCCCGTGGCCAGCTCCTCGATGAGCGTGCGATCGATCGAGGGCTGGAACGAGAAGTCGAAGTCGGCGAGTCGCTTGATCCAGGGGAAGCCGGCGAAGCGCAGGTTGGTGTCGATGACGCGTTGGCGCCGCGCCGCCAACTCCGGCTCGAGCAAGCGACCGAGGAAGTGCGTGTAGGACCACTCCTTGGCCGCCGCCTGCTGGGCGACCTGATCGAGTTGGCCGGCGGCGGTGGTGGCGTCGAGTTGCACGAGCGCCTCAAGGGCGAGTTGTTCGTAGGCTGCACTCATGGCACCACCTCCGCGTAGTGACTCAAGGGTCGGACCTGCACTTCCGGCGAGAAGTCGATGTGACAGAGCGGAGCGCTGGGCTCGATCCGGGTCTGGAGCGAGCGTTGCCAGCGCTCACGCACATGGCGTGGGGCTTCGATCTTCGCGCCGCGAGTGCTGGCCCGCTCGTGTTCGGCGACAATCAGATCCTTGGTGCGGATGAGGATCTTGGTGGCGGATGCTTCGACATAGACCCGGGCGCCGACCAAACCGGCGGGCACGGAGTAGTCGCTGCCTTCGAAGCGGACCAGGGCCTCGACGCCGACGGTGCGCTGCGTGCTCTCGGAGAGTTGATACGGCACGATGCCGGCCACTGGCGTGAGCTTCTCGTCCAAAAGCAAATCGCAGGGCCGGGCCTGAGTGGTGGCGTGGACCCGCACGTTGGCGACCGAACCCAGCCAGTGGCGGCCGGCCGCGTTGATCTCCGCCAGGCCGGTGAACGAGCGCGCCTTGAGGAAGTTGTCCTTCACATAGTGGACCATCCGCTCGACCTTGCCCTTCGTGCGCGGTCGATAGGGCCGGTGCCGCTTGACCTCGAAGCCGTGGTAACGGGCGAAGTCGGCGAAGCGCGGGTTGACGCGATCGGAACGCACGACCACCTGGCGCATGTTGTCGTAGAGGATGCGGCGCGGCCAGCCGCCGAAGAAGGCGAAGGCGTTTTGATGACAGCGGATGAGGGCATCGACGCGCATCGAGCGGGTGAACTCGACGTAGAGACAACGCGAGTAGCCCAGCACCATCACGAAGGCGTAGACGCGGATCACGCGACCGTCGGGCTGAGGGTAGCGACCGACCTCGGCCCAGTCGGCCTGCGCCTGTTCGCCGGGAGGGGTCTCGAAGCGCACGGTGAGCTTGCGGCTGACCTGATGGGCCGACCTAAGCTTCGCGATAAATCGTCGCACCGAACGCATGCCTCCGCCGTAGCCCTGTGCGATGATCTCCTGATGGAGACGCACGGCGGAGAGTTGGTGCTCGGTCCAACGCTGTTGCAGGTAGTCTTTGAAGCCATCGATGGCGGTCGGACGTGAACGCGGCGTGGGCCGCGGCGAGTGCTCGGCACGCAACATCCGACGAACAGTGTTGCGGGAGTGACCGGACAAACGAGCGATCTCCCTGACGGAGTGCCCTTGCCGGTGAAGGAATCGGATATCCATGAACTGATCCAAGGTAAGCATGGGCACCTCCGGGGAACGGGCCGCGAGGTTAGCCCAACGTGAGTTAACTTGACCAAACCGAACGCGCGGGAGGCTCGTTCACTCGCGCTGGCGGGCTCCGGGCTTCGCTTCGCTCCGCCCGGACCCCGCCAGCGCAATCCACCTCCAACGCTACACGGGTGGGTCAAAATTAACTGGTCGTTACTGGGTCAGTTTTAAGTGGTCGTTGATAGCATTCGTCGCGGAGCTTGCCGTTGAAGCTTTCGATATAGCCGTTTTGCGACGGCTTGCCTGGTGTGATGAAGCGATGATGGACGGCGTGCTCGTGCGCCCAGCGCTCCAGCGCTAGGCCGGCGAACTCGGGTCCGTTGTCCGTGATCAGGATCGTGGGTTTGCCGCGCAGCGTGGTGACGAAGTCGAGCACGCGTGCGACGCGCGGGCCTGACAGCGAGGTGTCGGCCTCGATCCACAGACACTCGCGGGTGTAGTCGTCATGCACGGTGAGCAACCGCAGTGAACGGCCGCGCACCATCCGATCATGCACGAAGTCGACGCTCCACCGCTCGTTGGGACGTTGCGGTGCCACCGGCGGCTCGCTGCCACGCCCGAGGCGCTGCGTGCGTCGCCGACGTTGGCGCACTTGCAGACGCTCCTCGCGATACAGCCGGTAAACCCGCTTGTGGTTATCCTGGATGCCTCCGCGGCGCAGCAGCACGAGCTAACGTCGATAGCCCCAGCGCCTCCACACCTCGGCGTGTCGCCGCGAGGCGGAGCGCACCGACGCTTCGTCGCGTCGGCCGTGGGGCTGGTAGTAGTAGCTGCTCACGGCCAAGTGCAGCAGCCCGCACACTCTGGCGCCGCTCACCGGATAACTCTCCTGGAGATAATCCGCGGCGGCGCGCCGAGCGGCGGGCCTCACCAATTTTTCGAGTTCACGGCCTTGAGCATCCGAATGTCGAGGGCCTGGTCGGCCACGATCTTCTTCAGCTCGTTGTTCTCACGCTCCAGTTGACGCAGCCGCGCCAGCTGGCTCGACTCGACTCCGCCGTGGCGACTCTTCCACCGATAAAACGTGCCGCTGGCGATGCCGTGCTGGCGCAGGAGATCGGACAACGGTTTGCCCAGCTCCGCTCCCTTCAAGATCCCGAGGATCTACTCCTCGGTGTGGTGCTTCTTCATGTCGGGTGTCGGTTTGGTATTACACCCGGATTTATCACTCAAACCACTTCAACGCTCGGGGATAGGTCAGCACCACCACACTGCCTCCGTGACTGCAAAGATACAACCGGCTCCGACCTCACCGTTCGCTACAACGCAAACCACCCATCGTCAGGCTCAATCTGGAGGACAACATCCTGACGACTCACAGCTAGGCGTATGTGTCCGACGGCCGTCCCCCTTGACGGTTCATAGTAGCCACTACTCTGGCAGAGGTTCTGTTGGAGATAACGGCTAGTGCCTACGAGCAGGTCTCGTAGTTGCCGTGTTTATCAGAGCGACCAACGAGCGGGCGTGAGCGCCGCGATGTCGTCCTGATTGGTCATCCGTGGAAGGCGCGTGAGCACGTCGCGCAGATAAGCGAGCGGATCCTTCCCGTGCCGCTGGCACGAGACGACGATCGAGTAGATGATGGCGGAGCGCTGGCCGGCGTCGGGGTGGCCGATGAACAGCCAGTTCTTTTTTCCGATGGCCGAGGGGCGGATCGCGTTTTCGACGAGGTTGTTGTCGAGGCGACTCTGGCTGTGGCGCAGATGCGCGGTGAGCGGCTCCCAGTTATCGAGCAGATACGAGCAGGCTTTGCCGACGAGCGATCGCGGCAGATGGCGCGATCGCAGGCCGATCGCGAGCCGTCGCAACCAACGCAACGGTCGAGCAAAGTGTTCCTGGCGCAGCGCGGCACGAGTCGAGCCGACGTTGGCTGCGTCCCACTCGCGTTCGCGCAGATAAAGTTCGCCGATCAGGCGCAGCACCAAGTTCACCGCCCGCGGCGATTCAGACATCGCCTCGACCCAGTAACGCCGCGCGTGCGCCGTATGTCGCGCGCGACATACGGCGCATTATGTTGCGAACTAAATATGTGAGCGCGATGACGACTTCTCCCCTGCGCTGTAGCGACCGCGCGCAGCATAATTTTCAGAGGGATGACAGGTAAGTGAGCAGCGATTTGGTCGGCCGCCA